>CAZTUB010000035.1:0-4544 GCA_964615905.1 uncultured Clostridia bacterium | reverse complement strand
CGCGCGAGACCACCAAGACCAAGGACATCACGGGCGGTCTGCCGCGCGTGGTCGAACTGTTCGAGGCTCGCAAGCCGCGCGAAACCGCTGTGATGACGGAGATCGACGGCACGGTTCGGTTCGGCCCGATTGTTAAGGGGCTGCGCCGCGTCATAGTCGAAGCGCCGGACGGCGAGAAGCGCGAATACTCGATCCCGCGCGGCGTCCACATCAACGTGCAGGAAGGCGATATGGTGCGCGCGGGCGAGCCGTTGATGGACGGCCCGCTCAACCCGCACGACATCCTTGCCGTTCGCGGTATCGAAGAGTTGCAGCGGTACCTCGTCAACGAAATCCAGGAGGTCTACCGCCTGCAGGGCGTCAACATCAACGACAAACACATCGAGGTCATCGTTCGTCAGATGCTTCGCTGGGTGAGGGTCAAAGACGTTGGCGACACAGAGTTCCTGCTCGAAGACATGGTTGACCGCTTCCGGTTCCAGGACGAAAACGAGCGAGTGATTAGCGAAGACGGGCAGCCGGCGCAGGCCGAGCCGCTTCTGCTTGGCATCACCAAGGCGTCGCTTTCTACGGAATCGTTTATCTCTGCGGCCTCGTTCCAGGAGACCACGAGGGTGCTTACGGAGGCGGCGATCAGCGGCAAGGTCGATTACCTGCGCGGCCTCAAGGAGAACGTCATCATGGGGCGGTTGATCCCTGCCGGGACCGGGATGGATCACTACCGCAACATACGCCTTGAGCCGGACCAGACGCAGGAGGAAGAAGAGATCGATTACGAGGCGGGCGAGATACCGTCGGGCGTCGATCTCACGCCGCAGGCCGAGGCTAAAGAAGCCGGGGATTAACAACCGGCCTCCGGCTCGAAATCGAAAGGGATGGAGTTTGTGCTCCATCCCTTTTCTTTTATGAGCTGTCGCGACACCTGAAGGCGAAAACAGGCGGCGGATTGTCGCCGCGCTCCGGGTCGGATTTTTGGAGAACCCTGCTCGGCCGCGCGGCCCGGTCTTACGCGGCAAGCATTTTTGGCCTGCTGTCGGGACCCTTTTGTGCCGGGGTTGACAAAGATTCTCGTCGTAGGTATAGTCTATCGTTTGGACGAAGGCGCTTTAATGGTTCTGAGTGTGCGGAGACGCCTTCGTAATTGAACCGGACGCGGAATAAACGTTATTGTGGCGTAAAAGGCAGCGGAGATTGCGCCGTCAGCCCGAATTCACAAAGCAGTAAACCTGAGATCACGCCACAGAAAAGTTAGGCCACGGGGAGGCCGAATCCGCAACAACTTTCAGAACATCCCCAACTACAGCTTTGACCGACCCTGCGGGGTTAAACGCGCGATGACAAACGCCGTTTTGTTATCGTGCGCTCTCTATTTTTGGTTTTTACCCATCAGGGTATGAGAAGGAGTGAGAGCGTGCCGACACTTAATCAGTTAGTCCGCAAGGGACGACAGGCAGTTAAGTACAAGACATCGAGCCCGGCTTTGAATTCAAGCCCGCAAAAACGCGGCGTCTGCACGCGCGTCTACACGCAGACGCCGAAGAAGCCGAACTCGGCTTTGCGCAAGGTGGCTCGCGTCCGTTTGACCAACAGCATAGAGGTCACGACATACATCCCCGGAATCGGTCACAACCTTCAAGAGCACTCGATTGTGCTCATACGCGGAGGCCGCGTGAAGGACCTGCCCGGCGTGCGTTATCACGTCGTGCGCGGCACGCTCGATTCCGTAGGCGTTCAA
This sequence comes from uncultured Clostridia bacterium, assembly GCA_964615905.1. Classification (GTDB taxonomy): domain Bacteria; phylum Acidobacteriota; class Blastocatellia; order UBA7656; family UBA7656; genus DATLMR01. The sequence continues at coordinate 2,809 of CAZTUB010000035.1, read as the reverse complement.
AACCGCAAGCAGAGCCGCTCGAAGTACGGCGCGAAACGGCCCAAAGAGGCAGCAGCGCCTAAGAAAAAATAGAGACCGTTAACTTAGGAAAGATATGCCAAGAAGAAGAGTAGCAGCGAAGCGCGAAGTTTTGCCGGACCCGCTTTACAACTCGATGATGGTGACGAAGTTCATCAACTCGCTGATGTGGGACGGCAAGAAGGCCGTGGCCGAGAATATCTTTTACGGGGCGATGACCCAGATCCAGGACAAGACCCAGGAAGAGCCGCTGAAGATATTCAAAAGGGCGATGGATAACGTCAAGCCCCGCGTCGAGGTTAAATCGCGCCGCGTGGGCGGCTCGACATACCAGGTCCCGATTGAAGTCGATCAGAAAACGCGCGGCAACAGCCTGGCCATCCGCTGGCTTATTCAATATTCGCGCGGGCGCGGCGAGAAGACCATGACGGACCGTCTGGCGGGCGAGATTTTGGATGCCGCCAACAATCGCGGCAACGCGGTCAAGAAGAAGGATGACACACACCGCATGGCCGACGCCAACAAGGCGTTCGCCCATTACCGGTGGTAGTCAGGGCAGTGAGAGATTATGTCTAAGCAGGTTAACGTACCACTACAGAGATACCGCAACATCGGGATCATGGCTCACATCGACGCCGGTAAGACGACGACGACCGAGCGCATACTTTACTACACAGGCGTGTCGTACAAGATCGGCGAAGTCCACGAAGGCACCGCCGTCATGGACTGGATGGAGCAGGAGCAGGAGCGCGGCATCACCATTACGTCTGCGGCAACCACATGCTTTTGGGAGCGCAACGACCAGGACTACCGTATCAACATAATCGATACGCCCGGCCACGTCGATTTCACAATCGAGGTCGAGCGTTCTTTGCGCGTGCTTGACGGCGCGGTCGCCGTCTTCGACGCGGTCGCGGGCGTGCAGCCGCAATCGGAAACCGTCTGGCGTCAGGCGGACAAGTATAACGTCCCTCGCATCGCTTTCATGAACAAGATGGATCGCCCCGGAGCCAACTTCGACAACGCGATCCAGACCATGCGCGACCGGTTGAGCGCGAACCCCGTGGCCATACAGTACCCGATAGGCGCGGAAGACCAGTTCCGAGGCGTAGTCGATCTGGTCACGATGAAAGCGATACTCTACAGCGCCGAAGATAAGGGCGCTGCTCCCGACGTGGTAGATATCCCCGCCGACATCAAAGATGAAGCGGAAGCCGCTCGCGACCGCATGGTCGAAGCCCTCGCGGACGCCGACGACCAGATCGCTGAAAAGTACCTGGGCGGCGAAGCCGTGACCGAAGACGAGATTCGCGCGGCGCTAAGGCGCGAGACTATCGCGCTCAAGCTCGTACCGGTGGTCGCAGGGACAGCGTTCAAGAACAAGGGCGTGCAGCCGCTTCTCGACGCGATTGTCGATTACCTGCCGAGCCCGCTCGACGTTCCGGCGGTCATCGGCGTGAACCCCAAGTCGAGCGAGGAGGAAGAGCGGAAGCCCGATGCGACAGAGCCTTTCTCGGGCCTGGTCTTTAAGATCATGGCCGACAAGCATATCGGCCAGCTCTCGTTCGTCCGCATATACTCCGGCACGCTCAAGTCGGGTTCCTACACGCTCAACAGCACAAAAGACAATAAAGAGCGCGTCGGTCGAATCATGCGCATGCACGCAAACAAGCGCGAGGACATCGAGTCGGCGGCGGCAGGCGAGATCGTTGCGGTGGCGGGCCTCAAACAGGTCACCACGGGCGACACGATCTGCGAAGAGTCGCGACCCGTTATCCTTGAGGCGCTCGAATTCCCGGCTCCCGTTATCGCTCAGGCAATCGAGCCGAAGACTCGCCAGGATCAAGAGAAGCTGGGCATAGGGCTTCAGCGGCTCGCGGCGGAAGACCCGAGCTTTAAGGTCGCTACGGACCAGGAGACGGGCCAGACGATCATCAGCGGGATGGGCGAGCTTCACCTTGAGATCATCGTTGATCGCCTGAAGCGCGAGTTCGGCGTCGAAGCCAACGTCGGTCGCCCGCAGGTGGCTTACCGCGAGACGATTCGCAAAGGGAGCGAAGGGGTCGGCAAGTTCGTTCGCCAGACAGGCGGTCGCGGCCAGTACGGCCACGCCGAGATCAAGCTTGAGCCGCTTGAGCCGGGCGGAGGTTTCGAGTTCGTCAACGCAATCGTCGGCGGCGTCATCCCGCGCGAGTATATAAAGCCGGTCGAAGAGGGGATCAAGGAAGCCCTCGAAGGCGGCGTGCTTGCCGGGTACGAGATGGTCGACGTGAAGGCGACGCTACATTTCGGCAGCTATCACGATGTCGACTCGTCGGAGATGGCCTTCAAGATCGCGGGCTCTATGGCGTTTAAGGACGCGGCCAAGAAAGCCTCGCCCGTCCTGCTTGAGCCGATCATGAAGGTTGAAGTGGTCGCGCCGGAAGAGTACATGGGCTCGATCACAGGCGACATCAACTCTCGCCGTGGAAGGATCGAGCGGATGGATTCGCGGCCCGGAACGCAGGTGATAACCGCGATGGTCCCGCTGTCGGAGATGTTCGGCTACTCGACCGATATGCGCTCGATGACGCAGGGTCGCGCCACTTACACCATGCACTTCCACCAGTACGAGGAAGCGCCGCGCAGCGTGCGTGAAGAGATAATAGCAAAGGTGCAGGGCACCGCTAGATAGTTTAATTTTCCATCTCAGGCGGGCCGTCGAAATCGGTTCGCGGAAAAAGGAGCAAGATAGACATGGCGAAGGAGAAGTTTGACAGAAGCAAGCCGCACGTAAACGTCGGCACGATTG
>CAZTUB010000034.1:0-5917 GCA_964615905.1 uncultured Clostridia bacterium | reverse complement strand
GGTTGTCAATCGAGCCGACGTAAGGAAGCTGCGTCAGCTGTTCCGGCGTGTAGTTGGCCGAAAGCTGGCTCTGCGCGCTCTCGATAATTTGCGAACCGGCTGACACATCGACCGTCTCGCCTGCCGCCTGAGCCTCGCTCACCTGGACATTGGCGTTGTTTTCTACGCCGAGTCTCACGGGGACTCTCTCAAGCGTCCTTACCGAAAAGCCCTGCGCGGTGACTTCTATGCGATAGTTGTCGCCAGGGATAAGGTTTGTGACACGGAAGAACCCCTCATCATTGGTCGTAGCCGTTTGAGAGATCCCCGTATCGGCGTTGGTAACTTTGACCGTCGCCCCCGAAAGGACAGCGCCGGTCGGGTCTGTGACAATCCCTTGCAGGTTTCCTGTTGTGACCTGCGCATTGGCAATCGGCGCGGCCAGCAATTGAAACTGCATCGTCAGAAGGAAAAGAGCCGCCACCGTGGCGAGCTTCTTCATGCGTCGTAATCGCTTCATAAGCACTTTTGTGCCTCCTTAAATTTTGGACTGGAGCATTTTGCGTGTTTAAGTCGGCACACCCTTCACCCGAACTTGATCGAGAATCTCTAATCGATAGGACTTGCGCGCATGCTTACGCCGATAGGGGCGTCTTCTGTTTTACGGTCCTATGCTTTGCTTCCTGGTTATCTCCCAGGTTTGTGTCGCTCTGCACGGGCTCCGCGTCGAGCAAAGACGCAGGCGGCGACGCTGATCGGTGTAAGATTAGATTGAAAGGGGATTAAAAATCGTTGAGGCGAGATTAAATTTTATTAAATGCCGTGCGGGCTCATCCGGCCGATTATATTAACAAACCGGCGGTCATCTCTGACGCGTTTGAAGACAGGGTCTGTCTTTAGAAAGACCATCCAGGCGGACCGCTCCTGAATTGCCCTTTCGAGAAATTTGAAGACATCGTTCCGCCTGTTCATCCCGGCGTAAACGGTCGCGATGTTATAAGCGGACACATACCGTCGCTTGGAAATCTCTTTCAGCGCGTCGATGATCTTCAAGGCCTGCATATCGTTTCCTGAAAGGCCGTAGACATAACCGAGCATCGCAAGCGTCTGGGCAATCGGTTCTGCCGCGCGCAGACCTTCAAACTCGCGGATCGCCGCTTCAATCTCCCCGCAATCGGCGAGAGCCATCCCCAGATAGTAGCGACCGTGTACAAATGAGGGGTCCATGTCGAGCGCTTCGCGATGCGACTCGACAGCCTTCTGGCAGTGACCTGAGTAGTAAAAGACCATGCCGCGCGACGTATGGACAGACAGCGAATACGGGTCGAGATCGAGCGCGAGGTCGATCTCGGCGTGAGCTTCCTCGAATCTTTCGTTCACCATCAAGAACCACGCGTACCAGTGGCGCGCGATTGCATAAGCCGGTTTCAGTCTCAGTGCGCGGCGGTATTCGTTTTCGGCTTCTTCGGTGTTCCAGTCATAGAACCACAGGATTTCAGCCAGCGTCGCGTGCGCTTCGGCTATCGACTCATCGATTTCGAGCACGCGCAGCGCCGCCGTCTTGGCAAGCGGAAAGGCTTCTCGCGGCGAAAGGTAGAGATACTCGCCGAGCATGACGTATGAATCGGCAAGCCCCACGTAAGCCGAGCCGTAGCCCGGCTCAATCTCTATGGCCTGTTTGAAGCACTCGATAGCCTTATCGATATGCGTCTTTTGCCTCTTTTCCCAGAAGTAGCGGCCTTTGATGTATAGCCTGTAGGCTTCCGGGTTTATCGCCTGATCTTTGACAAGAGAGCTGTTCTCATCTTCGTTCGGTTTCATGGCGAGCGCCGCTTGCACCTGCGCCGATATTGAATCCTGCACAGCGAAGATGTTTGTCGCCTCATCCTCGAAGGTATCCGCCCACAGGATCACTTCGTCGGTCACGCGTAGCAGGTGCGCATGGATGCGAACCCTCGACCCGACCTTCTGTATGTCGCCGCCGAGCAGAACCTCTATGCCAAGCTCGCGGCTCGCGTCCAGGTAATGGCCGTTTGAGTTGGCGTGCTTCAAGACGGTAGACATTGGGCGTACAAGCAATCTCTTTATATTGCTCAGGCGCGTTATCAATGCGCTCGCCAGCCCGACGCTAAGATATTCGTTCCCGTCATCGGCCCCGATGTATTTGAACGGCAAGACCGCGATTGACTTGAAAGCGATTGCCGGTTCGCCCGCGCCGTTGCGAGCGGCGGCTTCCTCAGCCTTCACTTCTTTTACGGTGGCCACAAACCTGTAGCCGCGACCCGGGACCGTCACGATGTACGCGTGCTCGCTCGGTCGCTCGCCGAGCGCTTTGCGAAGGGACGAAATATGGACCGTCAAGTTTATCTCTTCGACAAAGGTGTTGGGCCACAGCGCCTTTATCATCTCGCGCTTTTCGAGAATCCTATCTCGATTCTCTACAAGAAGCTGGAGCGTGTCGAAGGCTTTTGAGGTAAGCTGCACGGGCTGGTCGTCGCGCGTCAGGATTCGTTTCAAAGCGTCAAGCCGAAAGCGACCGAACTCGTACAAAACAGGTTTCTCCTCGTTCACAGGTCTTCCCGAATAAACGGATTTACAACCCCTCAGTTCGCGCGACTGTATACCGGAAGTATTCACGATCTGCGATAAAAATAGAGCTGCATGATTTTATTTGTCACGGGCGAGCCGGGCAGGTTGATAGTCTATCGCAACCCGGTATTGAAGGAAATGCTTTTGTTGCTGAAAGGCGTGACGAATTGCAAAAAGTTGTAAAGGTATTAAACGAGCGGGTTTGAGTAAACGCGCCGCCCGGTCAGTGTCCGGTCTCCGTGGGCCGCACAGCATCTATTACGAAGACGAGCGGGTCATCCTTGAACCCGTCGAGGGCGTCTTCGATGCTCGCGTAGTGGCGTGTGCTTACAGTCTCCTCGTCGCTCCTGTACGCGCGTATGCCGCTCCGGTGATCGAGCAGTTGACGGACGGTCACGGGCCACTATTTTTGAGGGATCGATAGACCCGGAATGCTCTGGCGCGACATTTCGTATGAGACGATCATCTCGGTCTGCTTTACCTTGTCGGCAGTCAAACCGGCCGTTGACTGTGCAAGCCCCAGGCAGGCTGGTAGGGTCAGAACCAGTACCGGGCCAAAACAGATATTTCGGGTCACTGTGAATTCTCACCGTTTATTTTTTTCGTCTGACGTACATCCCGTCAAAGGCGACCGACCAGGTCTTCCCGCCGTCCGTAGACTGTTCCCAGAATTGGCGCACGCGGTCAGGCCCGAGGTTGAAGAACGTGAGCCGCTCAAGAGTCTTGCTTCCGTTGCGCGCGATTGTCGCACCTTCGTACCGCATTGCCCCGTCCTTGTACTCGCCCGAAAGATGTAGAACCCCGCCGCCGCTGCCGACCCAGTCCTGATGCCACTTACCCGTGTTCGGGTCGTAGTAGTTAAAACTCTTTCCTGTCCCGCCCTGCGTGGCGGCCCAGTTCTCAAGTATTATGCACCCGGAGACGACACGCTCGACCGTGTTGGTCCCGACGACCCGGTCCTGTATCATCACGTCCCACTCGCCGACCCAAAAGTCGAACTGTTTGTGTTCGGGCAGGGCAAGGCAAGGCGTCGCGTTCCTGATCGCAATCTTTTTCACCTCTTCAAAACGGGCGTCGCTTCGCAAAGCGGCGAGGTCAGTGTCGTTGTCAAGCCTTGTGACTTGAGGAAATCCCGCGTTTACTGATTTGTCTAGCCACTCGAAGGACTTCTCCTTATCGCCCTGTCTGGCGTAAGAGCAAGCGAGGTTGTACATGACAAACGGGTTATTGCCTATGGCCACGGCTTTATGAAAAGCTGCGATTGCGCGGTCAAATTTGCCGGTCGAATGTAGCGACATCCCAAGCCTCGACCAGGCCAAAGCATTCGACGGTTGTTCGCGGGTTATCGCCTCGTAAGCCCTGGAAGCCTCTTCCCACTTCTGAGTTTGAAAGAGCGCGTTGGCTTCCTGCATCGCAGGCGACGCGGCCTGCGCTTGAGAAAAGGCGCGGTCGCCAGCCAGCAGGAGTACGATAAGAGCAAAACCACACGACTTCAAGATTGATGATTTCATTTGAGATATTCCTCGCCTTCCATTTTTCCCAGGGCCCGGGTGCAGCCTGCTTTAACTTATAGCGGAATACCGCGCTCGAACGCAGCTTAATTCTTCTTAATTAATAAGCTGTCGTGGCCGCGCGCGAAGCTCTAGGCGGCACGGTTATGGTTTGACCCGCCTTGAACTTGTGAGATTATTATTCCGTAGAACAACTTGGACCTGCTCGGACGGAGAGAATCTATGTACTGTTCAACGTGCGGTACTCAATCGACGGCAGGATTGAGCTACTGTAAGCGGTGCGGAGCCAGCCTGGAGGCGAATCAGGCGAAGAGTAGTGGCAAAGCGGGGCTTCCTTCAGGGCTGATGGGGCTTTTCTGGGGGCTCGCAGTGATGGCAATCGGCGGCGTCTCAGCCGTCCTCGCGCTTGGAATCCCGCTTGTTGCCCTAGGCATGAGGCCGCCTCACCTGCTGCCGTTGATGGGAATAGGAATGTTTATCATCGCGAGCACGATAGCATTTCTGATGGTACAGCTATCGAGGCTTATATCTATTTCGGCGCGGGAACCTCAACCGTCCCAGCAACGCCCTGTCATCGTCCCGCCTCCGCAGTATCAGCTTGCGCAGCCGCCCGCGTCCGTCTCAAGCGTCACCGAGCACACGACACGATCCCTTGAGCCCAACCAGTACGGAAGTCAAAAGGTCGATTCGTAGCCTTCACTATCGAGTCCTGCTCGAAGCATTGCCGTTCAGGTTGTTGATCATCTCCCTTATCCGGCCGGGCGAGTATTCAGCGCCGCCGCCGAGTTCCAGCGCGCGCCTCAGCAACGCGACCGCCTGGTCTTTTCTTCCCACGGCGATGTGCGCGCGGGCAAGGCCGACAAGCGCGGGCGCGTAGTTAGGGTTGCCCGCGAGACAACGCTCGAACGCCGCTCGCGCTTCAGTGATTCGATTGAGTTTCAGGTATGAGCTGGCGAGGGCATAAAGTACCGGCGTGTCTCTCAACCCCGCGTTCACCGCCTGATTCAGCTTCGTCGCGGCATCGGCGTAGTTGCCCGATCTGAAGCTGCTCAAGCCAGCCTCGCGGTTTGCGCGGCTCGCCCTGGTCGTCTCTTCGCGGCGGGCCTGGAACTTTCGCGCCTCGACTCTGCGCAGGCCAAGCCTGCCCTCCGGCTCGTTAGGGAAGCGGTCAAGGATATACCTGTACTGGTTCTCTGCTCGTTCGAGATTTCCCGATTCTTCAAGCAAGCGGGCGCGTCTGAGCAAGCGGCTTCTATCGGCTGCGCTCTCACGCGGGCCGGACTCTCTTCCGGGACCGGTTCGTGCGACTGCGCGACCGGCGAGCGGCTGGCCGCGCCTTCTAACATCGGAGTCTCTGTTGGACGCGGGTGCGTCGTCATCTTCGATCACGGGGTCGTTGTTTAAACTATCGCTCGACGCTTCAGGCGGAGAGGCCGGTGGAGCTTGAGCCGTCTCCGTATCTTCCTCGCCCTCGCTCTCTACGTCCGCTTCGCTGCTTTCGCCGCCCGCGTCTTGACCGGTTTCGTTTGCGGGGCGAGAGCTTGCAACCTCGGCGTGTGGCGGCTGTGCGCCGGGAATCGCCTCTTTTGAACGAAGCGGCAGGAATACGAATATGGCGATGATGCCCAGAACCAGACAGGCTACCAGCGACCAGACCACGAGCGCAGCGCCTTCGTGCGACACCGGTTCTGCGGGCGTCTCTTTCACCGCTTTTATCGGGGCTGCGCCCTCGTCGGCCTTGTGCTCGGCCGCGACCACCTCAAGAGATTTCATCTGCGTGGGAATGTATCGATTAAAAAACGATGCTTCGTCTGCCGGCTCGCCCGCATTCGCCGCAT
>CAZTUB010000033.1:0-12308 GCA_964615905.1 uncultured Clostridia bacterium | reverse complement strand
AGGGAGGGGGGCCGCACCGTGGGGGCGGGCACCGTCTCTGAAATCGTTGAGTAGGGCTCACAATTTTTCAAGACCGGGTTGAGGTGCGCGAGCGGGACCCGGCTGCTATAATGCATGTTTCGCAGTTGAGGGATTATGGCTAGAGATAACATTGTCTTGCAGTGCACAGAGTGTAAGCACCGTAACTATAACACGACCAAGAACAAGAAGAAGACGCCGGATCGGCTTGAGTTCAAGAAGTTCTGCAATAACTGCAGAGCGCACAAGCCGCATAAAGAGACCAAGTAAGTAGGTCGGGTTTCAAACAGGGGTATAGTGTCAGCGGCTAGCACGGCGGTCTCCAAAACCGTAAGGCCGGGTTCGAATCCTGGTACCCCTGCCAAAGAAAGTCAGGTGGAGTAATGAGTCGAGTAACAGAGTACCCCGAAGATGAGGGGAGAGCATTGCGGACCGAGTCCGGCGAAGACGTTGAGGGCGGCAAAGAGGTCGCAGAGCGGCCTGCGCGGCTGCCCCGCGCAGGGTTTGGCGGGCGCATAAGCCAGTTCTACCACGACGTCAAACTAGAGATGCGAAAGACCACCTGGCCGACACGCAACGAGGTGTGGAGCACAACGCTCGTTGTAATTATCGCGGTGATCTTTTTTGGATTTTACCTGTGGGGCGTCGACCAACTTGTGACAATGGGGTTCGACTACCTGCAAAACGCTGTGCCGAAAGGTTAGGCCAACCTCATTTATGGCTAGAAGCTGGTTCATAATCCACACATACTCCGGGTATGAGAAGAAGGTGCGCGAGTCGCTCACCTCTCGTATTCAGGCTTATGATATGCAGGATCAGATCACGCAGGTGCTTGTGCCTACGGAGACGGTCGTCGAGATGCGCGGGTCAAAGCGCGTCGAGACATCGCGCATGTTCTTTCCCGGCTATGTGCTTGTTGAGATCGAGACGGACGAGAAGGGCGACGTGAGCGAAAAGGTCTGGCATATCATCAAGTCGACCCCGAAGGTGACGGGCTTTGTCGGCGGTCAAAAGCCGACCCCGCTTACGCCTGACGAAGTCGACCAGATCGTGCATCACGTGACCGAAGCCGCCGAGAAACCGAAGCCGAAGCATACCTTCACTCACAGCGAGCACGTTCGCATACTATCCGGGCCGTTCAGCGGGTTTACGGGCCAGGTCGAGGAGATAAACCCCGACAAAGGCGTGCTCAAGGTGATGGTCACCATATTCGGGCGGTCTACGCCGGTCGAGCTAAATTTTCTGGACGTGGAGAAGCTGACCTTCTCTGAAGAAGAGTAACTTTGAACCGCCGGGAAGCTTTAACGCCCGGCCCTGAAATAAAAGGAAGGGGAGAGCCACAAGCAAGCCCTGCGGGGGGCGCCGGCTCGCAAAAGACCCAATTATGGCAAAGAAGATAACTGCGTATATAAAGCTGCAAGTTCCTGCGGGGAAAGCTAACCCCGCGCCTCCCATCGGCCCGGCGCTCGGCCAGCACGGCGTCAATATCATGGAGTTCTGCAAGGCGTTCAACGCCAAGACCGCAAGCATCGGCGACATGAATATCCCTGTCGTCATAACGGTCTATGCCGACCGCTCCTTTACTTTTATAACCAAGACGCCCCCGGCCGCAGACCTGCTCAAGAAAGCCGCCGGGATTGACAAGGGCTCTGCGCGACCCAACCGCGACAAGATCGGGCGCATAAGCCGCTCGCAGATCGAAGAGATCGCCCGCACGAAGATGCCCGATTTGAACACGACATCGGTCGAGTCGGCCATGCGTACGATTGAAGGGACGGCCCGCAACATGGGGCTTGAGGTGACGGATTAGCCTGGCGATACAGGCTGATTACACGGCCGGTCAACAGGGTTCCTTCAGGCTTGCAGCAGGGTCGGCTCAAATTTGAGTCGTACGGGCTTGCCTGCGTTTGAACAGTGACCGGCATCGGCATTAGCAGCAAGAAGGGAGTGGCGAGGCTTTACCGAGGCACGTCACGTTAACCACCTGAGGAGAGTGTAAAGATGGCAGGTAAGAAATATACAGCGGCTGCCGAGCAAGTCGACAACAACCGTTTGTACACAGTCGCCGAAGCGATTGAGCTTGCGAAAAAGGTCGCCTACGCAAAGTTTGATGAGACGGTCGAAGTGGGTATGACGCTCGGCGTCGATCCCCGAAAGGCCGATCAGATGGTGCGCGGAACGATTGTTCTGCCGCACGGGCTCGGCAAAGATAAACGCGTCGTCGTGATCGCCTCGACCCCGGACAAGATAGCCGAGGCGCTCGAAGCTGGCGCAAACGAAGCGGGCGGCGACGACATAGTCAACCGCATAAAGGGCGGCTGGCTCGACTTCGACGCGCTGATCGCTACGCCGGACATGATGAGGTCCGTCGGGCAGCTCGGAAAGGTGCTCGGCCCGCGCGGTCTTATGCCTAACCCTAAGACAGGGACGGTCACCCCCGATGTCGCGCGCGCGGTGCGCGAGACGAAGGCCGGGAAGGTCGAGTTCCGCGTTGACAAGACGGGTGTGATACATGCTCCCGTGGGCAAGGTGAGCTTTGACGCCGAGCGGCTGACTGAAAACGCTCGCGCGTTGATCGACGCGGTCGTGCGCGCAAAGCCCGCCGCTGCCAAAGGCAAATACGTCAAGAACGCCACGATCTCATCGACCATGGGGCCTGGCATAAAGCTCAACACCGGCGAATTCTAGAGGGCGGCCGGTCTTTTATGAATGGGGTAGAACCGTGAAGACAAAGCAACAGAAGAACGAAGAGATTGAGATTTTGCGCCGCGAGTTCCAGGAGTCGCCAAACGCCTTGATCGTAGGGTTTCAGGGGATAAAGGTGGCCGACGACGAGCGTCTGCGCCGCGAGCTGCGCCAGGCGAACCTCTCTTATCGCGTGGTCAAAAACACCCTGGCCATCCGCGCCGCCGAAGGCACGCCGATGGAAGCGGTCAAGGACCAGTTCACGCAGTCGACCGCCGTCGCGCTGTCAAAGGACGACCCGGTCACGCTTGCAAAGGTCCTGACGAAATGGGCGAAAGAGAGCCCCGTCTTTACCTTCAAGGCAGGCATTGTCGAAGGGCGCGTCATCGAAGTAAAAGACATCGAAGCGCTTTCAAACCTGCCTTCAAAGGAAGAGTTGATCTCGAAGGTCATGTTCTTGATCAACAGCAGCGCTCAGCGGCTTGCGGTCGTGACCGCCGGTGTGGCGCGCAACCTGACAATCGTCGTCGATCAGGTTCGGGCTCAAAAAGAGGGCGCGTAGGAATTTTGGATTTTAAGGCCGGTCGGGTTTGTGGAAGCTCGCGCCGGTCTATCGCAATTTGAGATTGGCCGGCTTGCTTACGGTCAGTGAAGCGGCTGGGGAGGCGCGCCAAATGCGGAGATGCACCGCGAAGGCAGCCGTTCTTTAAGGAAACGTATTCAGGAGGACACGAATAGTTATGTCAGCAGATAAACTTCAGGGAATTGTCGATCAGATTAAGGATCTCTCGCTGCTCGAAGCGTCGCAGCTTGTGAAGATGATGGAAGAGACTTTCGGCGTGTCGGCTGCCGCCGCTGCCGTGGCCGCCGCTCCGGCTGCGGGCGCTGCCGCCGCCCCGGCTGTTGAAGAGAAGGACGAGTTTGACGTGGTTCTCACAGGGATGGCCGACCCCGGCAAGAAGATCGGGATCATCAAGGTCGTCCGCGAGATCACGGCCCTCGGCCTCAAGGAAGCCAAGGACCTGGTCGAAGCCGCGCCCAAGCCCGTTAAAGAGGCCGTGGCCAAGGACGAAGCTGAATCGATCAGGAAGAAGCTTACCGACGCAGGCGCGACCGTCGAACTCAAGTAGCTTCAAGTGTTCGAGTCGTAGCGTCGGGAGATCGCTGTCTGAGTGCGGGCGAGCGGGCCTTTTCGAGCCGCTCGCTCACACGCGGGCGGGCTGTCGGTCCAACTGCCCTTGACCGGTTTCTTGCTTCTATGTAAGAATTACAGTTTAGTGCGATAGCGATTTTGGGAAGACGGCTATAACAGAGACCATTTGGTTTTCAAAAATACGCGAAGCTCGCGGCTGGTGGAGGTGTCTCCGGCCGTGCTTCGCCTTTCTGTCTTCAATATTCAATAAGCTTGCAGTGGGTCCTAGCCCATCCAGCTTTAGAGAGATTTCCTCGCGTGAATTATCCCGTTTTGCGTGGACAAGCTTCTCCTAATAAAGCCAGGACGCGTGTAACCCGCTGCAAGCTTTTTCTTGCCTACTAGTCGAGGAGAGATATGTCAGCACAAACGAATAATGTTAACAGCATAGGCCGCGAGCGGTTTGACTTTTCTCGGATCAAGACGGCCATCCGAATCCCGAACCTGATCGAGGTCCAAAGACAATCTTATAATCGTTTCCTACAGATGGACCTGCTGCCTGCCGAGCGCGAGAATAGCGGATTGCAAGCCGTCTTCAGGTCGGTCTTTCCGATAACCGACTTCCGCGAGACCTCGCAGCTTGACTTCGTCGAATACTCGATTGGCAACTGGCAGTGCAAATGCGGTCAACTGGAAGGACTCTACCACTTGAGGACTAACTGCCGGTCGTGCGGCGCGATCCTCAAGGTAAACCCCTACGCGGCCGAAGACGTTGTCTGCCCGCAGTGCGGCACGCAAAACACCGTGTCGCCTGTGCTTTGCGACAACTGCGGCGAGCCCGTGACGCTACAGCACAAGCATTCTGAAAAAGAGTGCCAGGAAAAGTCCATGACCTATGCCGTGCCGCTCAAGGTCAAGATTCGCCTGACCGTCTGGGACACGGATGAAGACACCGGCCAGAAGTCTATACGCGACATCAAGGAGGAAGAGGTCTTCTTTGGCGAGATACCGCTGATGACCGATAACGGGACCTTTATCATCAACGGCACGGAGCGCGTGATCGTCAGCCAGCTGCACCGCTCGCCCGGCGTCTTTTACGAGAAGGCGAACAACAACACATACTTTCTGGCCAAGGTCATCCCGTATCGCGGGTCGTGGGTCGAGTTCGAGTACGACACGAAGAACTTGCTCTACGTTCGCATAGACCGCAAGCGCAAATTCCTGGGCACAGTCTTTTTGCGCGCGCTCGGTTTGATGTCGAAGATCGACCTGGACCGCATCGGGTCGGATTCGCAGCTTGAAGACGAGATCAAGCGGTCGAGCTTTTCCGACGCCGAAGTGCTTCGCATGTTCTACACCCCCTACAGGGCGGAGCTTAAAGACGGGCGGTTGCAGTTCGAGCCTTCCTCGGGGCTTGTGGGGCTTCGGCTTGCCGAAAATGTCGAAGACAAGTCGGGCGAAGTCCTCGTTCGCGGCGGCTCGAACGCAAAGAAGCTCTCTCGACGCGACATCGACACGCTTGTAAAGTTGAAGGTCAAGGCGGTGCCGGTCGATCCTCAAGAGATCGAGGGCGCATTTCTTTCCGACGACGTTATCAACACTGATACGGGCGAGGTCATCGCCGAGGCCAACACGGAGCTTGGCGCGCGCGAGTGGCAGCAGATCATCGAGTCGGGCGTCACGGAGGTCGAGATATTCTTCCCCGAGCGCGACGATGTCGGAACCGTCATCAGCCAGACCTTGAAGAAAGACAGCGTCAAGACCCCGCGCGACGCCATCCTTGAGATCTATCGCAAGATGAGACCGGGCGACCCGCCGACGATACTGACGGCGTGGAACCTGTTTCGCGGCATGTTCTTTGACGAGCGCAAGTTCGATTTCTCGCGCGTGGGACGTTTGAAGTTCAACATCAAGATGGGCAAGCCCGAACGCGAGCGCATAGATCAGCAGACACTTTCGACCACCGATTTCGTAGACGTGATCGCGTACGTCTTGAAGATGCGCAAAGGCATAGGCGAGCCCGACGACATCGACCACCTCGGCAACCGCCGCGTGCGCGCCGTGGGCGAGCTGCTTGAGAACCAGTTCCGCATCGGTCTGGTTCGCATGGAACGCGCCATCAAAGAGAAGATGTCGATACATCAGGAGATGCAGACGGCCATGCCGCGCGACCTGATAAACGCCAAGCCCGTCACTGCGGCCGTGCGCGAGTTCTTCGGCTCGTCTCAGTTGTCTCAGTTTATGGACCAGACGAACCCGCTGTCGGAGATCACGCACAAGCGCAGGCTTTCGGCCCTTGGGCCGGGCGGGTTGAGTCGCGAGCGCGCCGGGTTTGAGGTGCGCGACGTTCACCCGACTCACTACGGGCGAATCTGTCCGATTGAGACGCCGGAAGGCCCGAACATCGGCCTGATCTCGTCGCTCTCCTGTTTTGCGCGGATCAACGAGTTCGGCTTTATCGAGTCGCCTTATCGCAAGGTCGAAGACGGGCGCGTCATCGACTACGTGCGGATCGCTTCCGCGGGTGATACTGACTTCAACGTCGGCGATCACCTGCCAAAGGATGAGGTGGATAAGGCCAACAAGAAACTCGCGAACGGCCAGACGGCCGAGTACGAGCCTTACCCCTTCTACCTGTCGGCCTGGGAAGAGGACCGCTACACAATCGGCCAGGCTTCGGTCGAAGTCGACCGTCAGGGCCGCATCACGCAGGAGCGCACGGCGAGCCGCAAGGCGGGCGAGTTCAAGTTCTCGGACCGCGAGGAGCTGGAGTTTCTTGACGTAAGCCCCAAGCAGCTCGTGTCGGTCGCGGCGTCGTTGATCCCGTTTCTTGAAAACGACGACGCGAACCGCGCTCTTATGGGATCGAACATGCAGCGCCAGTCGGTTCCGCTCCTGCGCGCGCAGGCGCCGCTCGTCGGCACAGGCATGGAGCGCGTGACCGCTCAGGATTCGGGTGCGGTCGTCATCGCGCGCCGCGACGGCGTGGTCGACTCCGTGGACTCCGAGCGAATAATCATCCGAGCAGCGCACGGCATCG
Organism: uncultured Clostridia bacterium; assembly: GCA_964615905.1. Classification (GTDB taxonomy): domain Bacteria; phylum Acidobacteriota; class Blastocatellia; order UBA7656; family UBA7656; genus DATLMR01. The sequence goes on along the minus strand of CAZTUB010000033.1, from coordinate 5,433 downwards.
CGGGCGGCACGACCTCTCGCGAGATCAACGCCGACATCTACCAGCTTACGAAGTTCAAGCGGTCGAATCAGAACACCTGCATCAACCAGAAGCCCATCGTCCGCGAAGGGCAGCAGGTCAAGAAGGGCGACGTGATCGCCGACGGCCCCTGCACTCAAGGGGGCGAGCTTGCGCTCGGCCGCAACGTGCTCGTGGCCTTCATGCCGTGGCGCGGGTACAACTTTGAAGACGCGATTCTCGTCTCCGAGAAGCTCGTCAAAGAAGACTCGTTCACATCGATTCACATCGAAGAGCTCGAAGTCGAAGCTCGCGATACCAAGCTCGGACCCGAAGAGATCACCCGCGACATTCCGAACGTATCGGAGTCCGCGCTCAGGGACCTTGATGAGTCGGGCATCATACGCATCGGCGCGAACGTCAAGCCGGGCTCTATCCTCGTCGGCAAGGTCACGCCCAAGGGCGAGACTCAGCTTACTGCGGAAGAGAAACTGCTCCGGGCCATCTTCGGCGAGAAGGCCGGAGACGTGCGCGACGCAAGTCTCACCTGCCCGCCAGGCATCGACGGCACGGTCGTCGACGTAAAGGTCTTCACGCGCAAGGGCGCTGAAAAAGACGAGCGTTCGATGTTTATTGAGCACGCCGAAGAAGAGAAGCTTGAGAAGAATCTCCGCGACGAGATTCGCATTCTCGAAGACGAGCGCAACAAGCGAATCTACGAGCTGCTCGAAGGCCAGAAGCTCGCGGAAGACCTCGTCTACAAGAACAAAAAGCTTCTCGCAAAGGGGACGCGGCTTACGCGCGAAGAGCTTGAAGGAATCGAGTCGGGCGCGCTGCGCAAGATCGAAGTCGCCAGCACGCGCCTCGACATCCAATCCGAGATAGCCGAGATCGAGCGCAGAACCGAGCGCCAGATCAGCGTCCAAAAACAGCTTCACCAGGAGAACGTCGAGAAGCTCAAGAAGGGCGACGAGCTGCCGCCGGGTGTTATCAAGATGGTCAAGGTCTTTATCGCTATGAAGCGCAAGCTTTCCGTAGGCGATAAGATGGCGGGCCGTCACGGTAATAAGGGCGTCATCGCGCGCATACTTCCCGAAGAGGATATGCCGTACCTCCCGGACGGCACGCCGGTCGAGATCGTCTTGAACCCGCTCGGCGTCCCGTCGCGTATGAACGTAGGCCAGATTCTCGAAACGCATCTCGGATGGGCCTCGAAAGAGATAGGCCAGCAGCTCGGCGACATCCTTTCAAACGGCAAGCGCGCCGAGCAGATTCGCAAGGTCTACAAAGATGTCTTCGCCAGCTCAGACCTCCAGGAGCGTTTCGCGGCGATGCCTGATGACGAGGTCGTCGAGCACGCGCGCCACCTGATAGACGGCGTTCCTTTCGCGTCGCCCGTATTTGACGGCGCGCGCGAGCAAGACATCCGTCGGCTGCTCGAATACGCGGGGCTTCCGGGGTCGGGCAAGACCGTGCTGTTTGACGGCATGACGGGCGAGCCTTTCGAGCAGAAGGTGACCGTGGGCTACATCTATATAATGAAGCTCTCGCACCTGGTCGACGACAAGATACACGCTCGCAGCATCGGGCCGTACTCGCTTATCACGCAGCAGCCGCTGGGTGGTAAGGCGCAGTTCGGCGGACAGCGATTCGGAGAGATGGAGGTGTGGGCGCTCGAAGCATACGGCGCCGCGCACATCCTTCAAGAGTTGCTGACCGCGAAGTCCGATGACGTTGCCGGAAGGTCGAAGATATACGAAGCAATCGTCAAGGGTGAGGCCGACTTCGATCCAGGCGTGCCCGAATCGTTCAACGTCTTGATACGCGAGCTTCAATCGCTTTGTCTCGACGTAGAGCTGATGCGCCGCAGCGAAGAATTGGTAACCGAGTAGGACCGTGCGGCGGGGAGTGGCGACGGGGCGAAAGAGTCGCTCCTCCGCTCCTCCGCTCCTCAGTCCTCTTAACAGAGGAAGGTAGCAGAAAAATGTTTAGGACACATCAAGAGAAGACAAACCTGGCACCTGACTTTGAGGCTATAAGAATCAGTCTGGCTTCTCCCGAAAAGATTCTTTCCTGGTCTCACGGAGAAGTGACCAAGCCAGAGACTATAAACTACAGAACCTTCAAGCCCGAGCGTGACGGGCTATTCTGCGCCAAGATCTTCGGTCCCGTGACGGATTGGGAGTGCCTGTGCGGCAAGTACAAAAGGATGAAGCACAGGGGCGTGGTTTGCGACAAGTGCGGCGTCGAAGTCACACAGTCGAAGGTGCGGCGCGAGCGGCTCGGTCACATCAAGCTTGCCTCGCCCTGCTCGCACGTGTGGTTCTTCAAAGGGCTGCCGTCGCGCATTGGCCACCTGCTCGACATACCGCTGCGCGAGCTTGAGAAGGTGCTCTACTTCGAGTCGTACATCATCATCGACACGGGCGACGTGCCCGATCTGAAAGAGAAAGAGCTGATAACAGACGAGCGATACCGCCAGCTGGTCCAGGAGTACCCCGGTCGCTTCACGGCCAAGATGGGCGCGGAGGCGATCAAGGAGCTTCTGCAAAGGGTCGATGTTGACGAGCTGGCCGTCGAGATGCGCGGTCGCATGAAGGAAGAGACCTCGCAGCAGAAGAAGCTGAAGTACTCGAAGCGGCTCAAGGTGGTCGACGCGTTCCGCCGTTCGGGCAACCAGCCGAGCTGGATGATCCTCGACGTGATCCCTGTCATACCGCCGGAGCTTCGCCCGCTTGTGCCGCTCGACGGTGGCCGCTTTGCGACTAGCGATCTGAACGACCTCTATCGCCGCGTCATCAACCGCAACAACCGTTTGTCGAAGCTTATCGAGCTGAAAGCGCCCGAAGTCATCGTGCGAAACGAAAAGCGCATGCTTCAGGAAGCCGTGGACGCATTGTTTGATAACGGTCGCAGGGGGCGTGTGCTGAGGGGCGCGAACAACCGCCCGCTCAAGTCGCTGTCGGACACGCTCAAGGGCAAACAGGGCCGCTTCCGCCAGAACCTTCTCGGCAAGCGCGTTGATTATTCTGGTCGCTCGGTCATCGTGGTCGGCCCGGAGCTGAAGCTGCACCAGTGCGGGCTGCCCAAGAAGATGGCGCTTGAGCTTTTCAAGCCGTTTATCTACAACCTGCTTGAGAAGAAGCAGTACGCCGCGACGATCAAGCAGGCCAAGGAGATGGTCGAGCGCCAGGAGTCCGTGGTCTGGGACATACTCGAAGAGGTTATCCGCGAGCACCCGGTTCTTTTGAACCGCGCGCCCACGCTTCACCGCCTCGGCATCCAGGCGTTCGAGCCCGTGCTTGTCGAAGGCAAGGCGATCAAGATTCACCCGCTCGTCTGCACGGCGTTCAACGCAGATTTTGACGGCGACCAGATGGCCGTCCACATACCGCTTTCGCCTGAGGCTCAGGTCGAGGCGAGCGTGTTGATGCTTGCGTCAAACAACATCCTCTCGCCCGCGAACGGGCAGCCCATCGCCGTCCCGACGCAGGACATCGTTCTGGGGTGCTTCTACCTGACGAAGGATAAGAAAGACGACGTGTTCGCCGGTCGCAAGTTCGCTTCGACCGACGACGTGCTGCTCGCGCTGAGCGCCGATCAGGTGCACACGCAGACCCCTATCAAGCTCATGTTCACGGGCGATCTGATCGACCTTGAACAGGAGCGCGACGATCAAGACATAATGCGCGCGGCGGTTCGCAGCGTCGAAAACCGAGTCATCGATACGACGGTCGGCCGCGTGATCTTCAACGAGCACATGCCTGCGGACATGCCTTACATCAACGGCACGCTCAAGAAGAAAGGTCTCGGCCTGCTTGTCAACTACTGCCACCTGCGGCTGGGCCACCTGGAGACCGTGCGCATGCTCGACAAGGTCAAAGAGCTCGGCTTCCTCTACGCGACGAAGGCGGGCATCTCGATAAGCGTCGATGACCTCGTGACGCCGCCCTCGAAAGTGGACCTCGTTCAGCAGGCGCAAAACGACGTTGTCGAGATCGAGAACCAGTACAAGGAAGGCATCATCACCAACGGCGAGCGGTATAACAAGGTCATAGCGATATGGTCTGCGGTGACTGAAAGAGTCGCTGAGGCGATGTTCGTGGAGATGAACCGCCGCGAGTCCGAGACCGGCACGCTCAACCCGATCCTCGTCATGGCCGATAGCGGCGCGCGAGGCTCGAAGCAGCAGATTCGCCAGCTTGCCGGTATGCGCGGTTTGATGGCCAAGCCTTCGGGCGAGATCATCGAAACGCCTATACGGGCGAACTTCCGCGAAGGGCTGAACGTCTTGCAGTACTTCATCTCGACCCACGGCGCGCGAAAGGGATTGGCCGACACCGCGCTCAAGACCGCCGACTCTGGCTACCTGACCCGCCGACTTGTCGACGTGGCGCAGGACATGATCATCAGCGAAGAAGATTGCGGCACGATCAAGGGCATCTGGGCCACGGCGATCATCGAAGGCGGCGAGGAGATCGAATCATTGCGCGACCGCATCATAGGCCGCGTGGCGCTCGAAGACGTTACAGACCCGATCACGGGCGACGTGATAGTTGAGAGCAACGACGAGATCAACGAGGACCTCGCGGCACAGATTCAGCGCGCGGGCGGGATCGAGCGAGTCAAGATTCGCTCGGTTTTGACCTGCGAATCGCGTCGCGGCGTCTGCATACGCTGCTACGGCAGAAACCTAGCCACTGGCCGCATGGTCGAGCTTGGCGAGGCCGTAGGCGTCATCGCCGCACAGTCAATCGGCGAGCCCGGCACGCAGCTCACTATGCGCACGTTCCACATCGGCGGCGTCGCGGGCGGTGTCAGCGAAGTCACCAAGCACGAAGCCCGAACGGCGGGCACTGTGAAGTTTGAAGACCTCAAGACCGTTCGCAACCGTGACGGCGACCTGATAGCGATGAACCGCGTCGGCTCAATCGTCCTGATCGACGAGCGCGGTCGCGAAGCCAGCCGTTACCAGATCGTCTACGGCGCAACGCTCAAGGTGACCGACGGCCAGAGGGTCGAAGAAGGTCAGGAGCTGGCCGAGTGGGATCCTTACACCTTTGCGATCCTCACGGAAGACGCGGGGACAGTGAACTTCAAAGACCTCGTCGAGGGCGTGACCGTCCGCGAAGAGGTTGACGAAGTGACGGGTCTTTCTCATCTGGTCGTCATGGACTCGCCGGACGAGAAGCGGCAGCCCCGCATCGAAATCCGCGACGACAAGAACCGCGTGCTCAGGACGTACCAGATGCCCGTTCGCGCAAACCTCTTAGTCGCCGATTACGACGACTGGAAGAAGAAGAAGGGCGGGGCCGCCTCGAAGCCGCAGGAAGAGAAAGAGCACGTGCGCGTGGCGCCGGGCGACATCATCGCGAAGATTCCGCGCGAGACCACCAAGACCAAGGACATCACGGGCGGTCTGCCGCGCGTGGTCGA
>CAZTUB010000032.1:0-20817 GCA_964615905.1 uncultured Clostridia bacterium | reverse complement strand
CAGCTGAGCGCGCCGGGCGAGCGAGCGCGGCGGATGAGCTACTACGCTCTTTCAGTCGGCGTAGGTTGGGCGCTTGGGCCTGTTGCCGGAACGCTGCTTTTTAACCTGCAGCCGCAGCTTCCTTTCTACGTATGCTTCGGGCTCAGCCTGTTTGCAGCGGTGCTTGCAGCGGCGTTGATACCCAAAACAGCTGCCTCGCATCATCACGTGGAAGTACCAGCCGGGGGGCTGCTTTCGAGAATCGCAGTTCCTATCGCCGCCGGATCGATCTACGGTTACATGATGAGTTCGCTTGTCACCCTCATCCCGCTCTACTTGAAAGACCTGAAGATCGCAGAAGACAAGATGGGGATAATCATCACGGCCGTCATCGTGGGAACGCTCATCAGCCAGGTCCCTATCGGGCGGGCGGCGGACAGGTTCGGCAAGCGGAGGACGCTGCTTGTTTGCGCCATGTGGCTTTCAATCATATTTGCGGTAATGACGATACACGCCGAGTGGCACTCGTTTTTGATAACCGGCGCGCTTGTCGGCGCGCTCGCCGGGAGCCTTTACCCCATCGGGCTTGCGATGATCGGAGGGCTCGTTTCAAAAGAACGACTTGGCGCGGCCACTTCCCTCTTCTCGCTGGCGTTCGGCATAGGCAGCCTGGTCGGGCCGACCGCCTCCGGGCTTGCGATGAATCATCTCGGTAACAAATGGCTCTTCTACCTCCCTTCGATTCTGTCGGCGGTCTTCTGCCTGTTGCTGATCGCGCTTTACAGGAGAACGGCGGCCCGAAGAAAAAAGAACCTGCCCCAATCTGTGTGACCGCGCGGTTACAAAATTATCGTCATCAAAGTCTGTTTATTTTTTAACTGAAGCGGATGCAACTGTTGTTACCTTTCTGTTACCAACATGACGTTCAATGACGCAAGCTTGTATAGTATGAAGTGGAGGGGCTACCAGTATACCCACAGCTAAAAGAGGTGGAGTTAATAAATACGTTGAGTGCACATTGCCTCACGACAACAAGCGAACGAATGCCACACCAATTGTGGCGTTACGCCGCAAGAAGCTCCGCCCGCAATCAGACCTGCCGCTGCCTGCTAGCCGCTAAGCGCAGGAACGCAGTGGCGATTATTAAATTCATAGACGTTTCCCAGGTGAAAGAGGTGAGTGGATAAATGTACGCGTCAACCAAAGTGAGTTCAGAGGCAAAGGGGGCTGGTGCGAAGAAATCAAAGCTTCGCAGCTCCAAGAAGAAGAGAAGAACCAAGGGCCCAAGCGAAAAGATCAGATCGCTGGCCGCATTGAGTTTAGCCCCGAAGGTGGGATACCTTCAGATCGGCGACCTTACGGGAGAAATCAGCACAGAGTTCGAGGCCTTCATCAAACGGCGGCTGCCGAAAAAGAAGTTCGAAGAAGGCGAGAAGATCTACCCAACCGACAAAGCAGAGTCGATGCTGTGTCTTGTAAGAAAGGGCTCGGCCGACATCTATCGCACGTCGTCGCTCGGCCAGCGGTTCCACATCAAGCAGGTCGAGCCGGGGACCATGTTCGGTGACATGCCCGCGATTGGCCAGAGCATGCTCGGCGCGCACGCCGAAGCGGCCGAAGACACCGAAGTGGTCTACATGAGCGCGTCGGACTTTGAAACCATCGCGACGAATTTTCCTGTGATAGGCTTGAACCTGGCGCGGCAGATCGGGCCCCGCCTGATCGACGCCGAAACCCGGCACGAACAGGCCGCTTTTCAGCCTGTAACCGCGAGGGTCGCGGCGCTGCTGGTGAGACTTGCGAACGATTCCAACCAGGTCGTCGGCTACACGCATCAGGAGATGGCCGATATGCTTGGCGTTTACCGCGAGACGGTCACAAACGCAATCGGCGAGCTGAAGCAGGACAAGCTGATCGAAGTCGGGCGTAAAAGGATTACGCTCGTTGACAAGAAAGGGCTGCTTAAGATCCACTCGTTTTAGTATGCTTGATTGCCACGGGGCCCGACCGGCTGTAGAATAGTCGTGGTGAAATGAGTCACCGGAGCCGGCCCTATGGACCTGTTGTGGATCGTCATTTTATTAGGCTACGCTATATCTGTAGTGCAGTCTATCTTTGCGCTTACTACCCGACGGCCAGTGATCGAGCGATTAACGCTTGTATCGCTGGCCGTAGCTTTTGGCGCGCACACTAGCTGGCTCCTGCTGCAAGGCATACGAGCCGGGCGTTACCCGCTCGTCGGCACTCAAGAGATGTGCGCGTTTCTTGCCTGGGGGCTGGTCGTCTCATACTTGATAGCGCACCGCTGGTATCACGCCCCTGCGCTAAAGGCGTTTATCTTCCCGATAGTCCTGACGCTTGCGACCGTTGCGGCGATAACGCCCGGCGTGCCCGGCCGCCCCGTCGGGACGGACACGACGCTGGAGCGGTTCCTATTCCCTCTACACGCGGGGTTGATCCTGCTCGCCTACGCCTCTTTCTTTATAACTTTTGGCGCGGGGTTGATGTACATAATCCAGGAGCGCGAGCTCAAGCTCAAACGGTTCGGCACGGTCTTTTACAGACTCCCCTCGCTCGACACCTGTGATGCAATCAGTTTCAAGTCGATGTCAATCGGGTTCGTCCTGTTGACGTTCGGCATCGCCGCCGGGATCGGGTGGCAGGCGGCGCGCGACGGCGTTTACTGGCACGGCACGGGGCTTGAGATATTCTCGATCTTCTCCTGGCTGATATACCTGCTGATTATTCAATCGAGAATCAACGCCGGGTGGGGAGGCCGCACGGCGGCGCTCGCCTCGATCATAAGCTTTATGCTTGTGGTCTTCAGCCTTGTCGGGGTGAGCTATCTTGGAAGCCCGCACGCCTTCAGTTAGCCTGAAATTTTGGATGGTCCCATAAAAGTCGGATTGATGGACATAGTACTCATAGGACTGAGCCACAAGACAGCGCCCGTCGAGGTGCGCGAGCGCGTGGCTTTCGACCCGCCAGACCTTACGGAAGCGCTGGCGAAACTCGTCGACCAGGAGGTCATCGACGAGGGGCTGATAGTCTCAACCTGCAACCGCGTCGAGATGATCGCGTCGTCGCCCGCGGGCGCTGAAAACGGCATCAATCGCCTGACGGGCTTCCTCTGCGACTTTCATAAGATACCGTCGGCGGCGCTCGACGTTCACCTTTACAGGCACGCTAACAGGGACGCTATCAAACACCTTTTCCGCGTCGCTTCAAGCCTCGACTCGATGGTCGTCGGCGAATCGCAAATACTCGGACAGGTCAAGGACGCATACCAGACAGCAGTCAGCGCAGGGACCATCGGGCGCGTGCTGAGCCAGTTGATGCACAAGACTCTATCGGTCGCCAAGCGCGTCCGCACGGAGACGGGCATAGCCCAAAACCCCGTCTCGATAAGCTCGGTCGCGGTCGGGCTTGCGCAAAAGATATTCGGCGACCTTTCGGATAAGACGGTCCTGCTCGTAGGCGCGGGAGAGATGGGCCAGCTTGCCGCGCGCAGCCTTATGGACTCAGGCACCAGCCGCCTCATAGTAACAAACCGCACCGCGGAGCGGGCCGAAGAGATCGCGCGCGAGTTTGGCGGCGGCGCTGTAAACTTCGAGGTCCTTTACGACGTGCTCCAGTCCTCCGACATAGTGCTCTGCTCGACCGGCGCGCCCGATTATGTGATAAGGCCCGAAGAGACTCGGCGCGCGCTGAAATCTCGCCGCCGTGGCCCCGTGCTTTTCATCGACATATCGGTCCCGCGCAACATCGATCCCGGCATCGCCAATCTCGACAACGCGTTTCATTTCGATATTGACGACCTGCAATCCGTGGTCGAGAACAACCTGCGCGAGCGCCACCGCGAGGCGCAGGTGGCCGACTCGATTATCGAAACTGAGGTCCAGACGTTCCTCGCGCAGCTTCGTTCGCTCGATATAGGTCCGAGCATCGCGGAGGTAAAGGAGTTGATCTCGCACATCGCGCTTAGCGAGTACAGGCGGAGCCGGAAACGCATGGGCGCATTGAGCGCGGAGCAGGAAGCGGTGATCCAGGAAGTATTGATCCCCGCGCTCGTCAACAAGCTGTCGCACCCGGTCATACTCCACATGCGGTCTGCTGCGCGCAATGGGGATTCGACCGACGTGCTTGACGAGTTGCGGAAGATGGTTCGTATCGACTGAGCATTCAAAATTCAACCGGGCAGGAATATCTTGACTGATAGAATCGTAATCGGGACGCGCGGCAGCAAGCTTGCGCTCTGGCAAACTAACTGGGTCAAATCTCAGATCGAGAGAGCGCACACAGGGCTTACGGTCGAGATCACGATCATCTCGACAAAGGGCGACAGGGTTCAGGATGTATCATTGCCAAAGCTTGGGGAGCAGGGCAAGGGGCTATTCACCAAAGAGCTTGAAGAAGCGATGCTCGAAAGAGAGATCGACCTTGCTGTCCACAGCCTGAAGGATTTGCCGACGGAGCTGCCGTCGGGTCTGGCGATAGGCGCGATATGCGAGCGCGAAGACGTGCGTGACGCGCTTGTTGCGCGACAGGCGGGCGGCGGATTTCACAGCCTGCCGCAATCGGCAATCGTAGGCACAAGCAGCCTGCGCCGTCAGGCGCAGATACGCGCGCTCCGGCCCGATCTGCGACTCGAACCCGTGCGCGGAAACGTCGATACGAGGCTGCGCAAGCTGGATGCAGGCGATTACGATGCGTTGGTACTGGCATCGGCAGGGCTGCGCAGGCTGGGCTTCGGCGACCGCATAACAGAGTATCTGGATGAAGAGTTGATGCTCCCGGCTGTAGGCCAGGGCGCGCTCGCCATAGAGACTCGCGCCGGTGATTCGAAGATCGAAGATATAGTTCGCGCACTCAATCACGAGGCTACACGGCATTGCTGCGAGGCCGAACGGGCGTTGCTCAAAGGGCTGGGCGGCGGGTGTCTTGTCCCGATAGCCGCGCTCGCGCGGATCGAAGGCGACGGGCTCCGGCTCAAGTCGCTGGTGGCAAGCCCGGACGGCTCTCAAATACTGAGAGGTGAACTTAGCGGCCCGGCCAGTGACTCGCAATCGATAGGACAGCGATTGGCCGAACAACTGCTGAAAGACGGAGCAAGCGAAATCTTGGGAGGGTAAACAGTGACAAGTGACAAGTGACAAGATGGATAGATATGGAGTTTGGTCGGTCCCTCCATCTTGTCACTTGTCACTTGTCACTGTTTACCTGTCACGTTCTTCTGCCGCCCTGATCGAGCAGCGGTCTTATCTTCTTCAGTATTCTATTAAGGATCGAGCCTACGCTCACGGGTGAAATATCTAGCCCCAGCGCCTTTGTTATCTCGTCAAGCGTCAGCCCTTCGTAAAACCGCAGCTTGAAGATGAGGATGTCCCTGTCACGGTTCTTTTTGCTGACCGATTTGTTCAGTGCACGCTCGACTTCTTCAAAGCCGAGGGTTGTCGAAGAGCTCGAAGCCTGCCCTTCCATATGCCTTATCTTCTCGTCAAGCATTCCGCTGCCGCTGTCGAGAATCTCGTCGAGCGAAAAGCTGACCTTAGGCCGCTTCTGCGCGTGTACCTCCCGAAAGTGATCGCGCACGACGTTGATCGAGATCATCGCCAGGTATTGGTATATGGAGTTCTCGTATTCGCCCGTGAACCGGCTCAGGGCGCGGTTTTGATCTTCGATAAGCCTCACGTAGACGGCTTGAACCAGGTCGTCAATCACATCTTCCGTGAATTGCGGTTTGCGGTCGGCCGCCTGTGTGGCCTTCTGGTGAAAGGTCTTTACTACGTGGAGCTTTATCGTCGCGTTATAGCGGCGCACAAATTCTCGCCAGGCTACGTCATCCGGGGGACGCCGTGAGCATCGGTTTAGCAACTCCGCAACAGTCCACTCTACTGCGCCCGATTGCATATCGCTTCCCAACCCTACTCTTAAGCAAAGCTATGGCCTGAACATCAGAGCTTTAGAGTCGTGAATGTGTTGTTTCCGTATTTTTTTAAATGCAGAGGAAACTCAATCGCTCAAAGCGCCGAAAGTATAGCAAAGGCGTAAGTGAGATAACAGACCATTTTCGCCTCCGACCGGGCAGAGCATAAAAGGGTTCTCGCGTTTATTCAAACCTGAATCCCGGAGGAAAATGGTTGAGCGGACCGTGCCCGCGCCCAAGCCCCGGAGCCGAGCGAATGGCCTCGACCAGGTATCGTTTGGCAACCGGCACGGCCTCGCGCAGGCTATATCCTCGCGCAAGCAGACAGGCCAGCGCCGACGCGAGCGTGCAGCCGGTCCCGTGCGTGCTCGTCGATCTTATTCGCTCGGAGCTAAAGAGAACCGCCCCCTCGCCATCGAGCAGCAGGTCGTTTGCCTGCTCGGTATCCATATCGCCGCCTTTGACCAGAACGGCGCGCGGCCCTAAAGAGATTATCGACTGCGCCGCTCGCTCCATCGTCTCGCGGTCCTTTATCCTGATCCCGGTTATGCGTTCTACCTCGGCGGCGTTCGGGGTGACGACCGAGGCCAGGGGGAACAGGGTCTTTACAAGGCTTTCGAGCGCGGCATCGTCGATCAGGTCATACCCGCTTGTGCTTCTGACTACAGGATCAACTACCACGGGGCTGATCGACCGCGAAGAGATGCTCTCGGCCACCGCCTCGATCACTTCCGAGGTCGGCAGCATCCCGGTCTTTACAGCCGCTATCTCGAAGTCGTCATAGAGCGGGTCGAGCTGGCCCAGCACGCACTGGCTCGACTGGTGATAAGCGCCGTATACGCCCTGCGTGTTTTGTAAAGTGATGCTTGTGACGGCCACGACACCGTAGCAGCCAAAAGCCGCGATTGTTTTTGTGTCGGCCAGGACCCCCGCGCCCGCCGACGGGTCGAAGCCCGCAATTACCAGAACGGTTTGCCGCATCGCTTCTCTTTTCATGCTCAATCTCTTTCAGCCTGCGCGCCCGGCCGTCTTGATCGCGCGCACAGTCTTCTCAAGATCGTCGGCGCTTGTAAAGAGCGAGATCGCCGCGATTCCTGCCGCCCCCGCGTCGATTGCCTGCTGGAAATTTGAGAGCTTGATCCCTCCGAGCGCAAGCACAGGGATCGAAAGTTTGCTCACGGTTTCGCTGAGCGCTCGCGTGCCAACGGGCGGGCCGTAAGCAAGCTTGCTCTCAGTCTCAAAGACCGGCCCGAAGACCACGAAGTCCGCGCCTTCACGCTCGGCTCGTTCGGCTTCCGCAAGCGAGTGAGTGGACGCGCCCACGAGTAACCGCGAGCCGAAAGCCTTTCGCACGACCGCCGGCCCAATCGACCTGGTCGTCAGATGAACACCCGCTCCCGCAGCCAGCGCGAGGTCGGCCCGGTCATTTACAAGCACTCGCGCTCCAAAACCTTCCGCCGTCTTTACGGCTTTCGAGGCGACCGCGAACTGATCGCGAGCGCACAGGTCACGCTCGCGAACCTGTATCAGGTCTACCCCGGCCCTTATCGCTTTTTCGATGAAGCTGATGAGATTGGCAAGGCTCGGCTCAACGTTCTTGCGCCGTAACATCTGCCGGTCGGTTATCAGGTACAGCAACGGGGCCCGGCAGTCTGGGATCAGGTTCAGCACCTTGCCATTCTACCTGAAAAGCGCGCACAGTCTTTCGAAAATTGACCACTTCCCAGACTCCGAGCAGGATGTTGAGGACGCCAAGTCCAGTGACTGCGCCGCGAACATAGCCGCTTCTGACAGCGCCCGCAAGGCCCGGCCAGTTCAGCCTGTCGGCGATCATATAAAGCAGGTAATTCTCGCTCCAGGAAGGGTAGCTTATCCACGGAAGCAGGATCAGCAGCGCGCCTATCTCAAAGCAGATCAGAATGAAGAATATTATGGTGAGTTTTGCAGACATGTTAAATCAGTGCTGAGGGCCGAGGCTTAAGAGTTACGCCTGAGCCCCCAGCACTGACCTTATCATGCGCCCTTTGCTGCCTGCAACTGCTTTATCTTTTCGCCTACCTGTCTGTAGTTTACGTCGATGCCGTAAACTTCCATGAAGGTGTCGATAGCCTTATCGAGCTCATCCATCTGCTCGTAGCACAACCCGATCTCGAACCTTAGGGCCTGGTACTCGTCCTCGCTGCGGTCCGGGACATTGAGCCCGCGCTGGAACCACATCACCGCCACCTTCGGCATAGACTTTCGGTTGAAACATACGCCGAGCATATGACAGCACTGTATGTAGTCGCCCTGAAGCTCCTGGACGGTCGCCATCTTATAAGCCATCTGGAATTGCTCAATCGCGTCATCGTGCAGGTCCATGTCCTTATAGGCGAGGCCGAGGCTGTAATGAGTCTCGTAATCCATCAAAGGCTGAAGATCGCCCGTGTTCTCCTTCAGCTCTTCGATTATCTCGCCCAGCTCGCCCTGGATTGAATAGTCTCCAGTAGAAGCTCCCTCGATTGCGGCTTCTTCAGTCGCTTCGCTTGCTTCATAATCGAGCGTGTCGCTCAAATTCATGAGCTCGCTCGCGTCCCACCCTTCGCTCGCCCCTGTCGTAACATCATCCGTTTCGTCTTCGGCAAGCGCAGACTCTTCGACTTCACGGACAGAGTCGAGTTCGTAAAGCTCGTCGAGGCTCTCTGCGACAACCTCCGTTTCGGCCTCAAGCTGTTCGGCTTCCGGCTCTTGAGCCTCAACCGGAGCAGCTTCAACCGGCTCGACTTCAACCTGCGCGGCTTCGACCGGCTCGGCATCGACCGGCGCGAGGTCAGGCTGTGCAGCTTCAAGCTGCGCAGGCTCCGGCGTTGCAGGCTGCGACTCTTGCGTGATGTTTTCAAAAGAAGCGTCTATGTCAGAGACAATCGAAGCGATCAAGTCGCCCGTTCCAACCGGTTCCGGCGCGGGTTTCAGAAGACCACCCGTCGGTGTGCGCGCCAGATCAAAAGGCGTGTCGTTCAACAAGTCGCTCGTGTTGATTTGTTTCAGCAGCTCTTTCTGCAATTCGCTCGTGTTGAACTGCACCATGAGGTCGCCTTCAAGCGGTCCCGTCTCTTTATGAATCCAGAAAGGCTCGGCATCTTCTTCGCTCTTCTGAGGGTCAGCCACGACCTCAACTTTGAACTGGTCGAACGAAGCGTCAGCCGCAAACTCAGGCTCATCAACTTCGGGGCGCGCGGCCTCGACCTGCTGAACCGCTTCGTCTGTATAAGATTCTTCCTTGACCGCGAATCCCCACTCCGGCTCTACCGAATCCTCCGCCCTGCTCTCGTCTGGCTCGACTGTTTCGCTTGCGTCCAGCTCAGGCGCGGGCTGGCCGGACTTCTCAAAGACGTTCACGCCGAGCCGCCTGTACCGCGCAACGATTTCGGGATGCTCGCCGTTCTCGTCAAGGAGCCTGTCGAGCGTGTCGCGCGCGATTTCGACATACCCCTGAGCGATGTAAAAATCTATGCCCTCAAGCTCGTCGCGAAGCACTCTGGGCATCGTGTCTGAAGGCAGATCGCCCGTCGCGTTAAATACCATCTTCGACACGTCGTCCGGTTCCTGCGCGCCGCCGACGAGCGTGTCGCTGTAGCGGAAGCCTTGCCCCGAAGCGGGCGTCGCTTGCGGCTTATCATACTGCTTTCGCGGCTGCATATCTTCGGGTACCGTTACAAACCCCGCGTGGTCGGTCAGCTTGCCTGTTTGATACCGGCTCAAGTCGAACCCGCTTGCGTCCTCCCGCACTTCAAACCCGCTGTCGTTGTTTAGAAGCGCACCGCCGAAAGCTTCGTCGTAGTTGCTCGCAAAGGCAAACGACTTCTCGTCGTCTTTCCAGCCCTCGTCCTTATTCTCACCGTCTATGGCTTCGTCAGTTTCGACCGAAGGGTTTAGCTGGCGGGCTTCGGCGACGAAATCGTTCGCACGCCCCCCTTCTCCACGCGCTTCGTAAATGCGCGCGAGCTCGAGGCACTCCTGCGCGGCGTTTTCCATAATACCTGCGCGGAGGTATATATCCTTGAGCTTCATGTGAATCTGCACGTTGTCGGGCGTGTGATTCAAAATCTCTTTCAGCATGGCCACTGCGTGATCCACCTGGCCGTGTCCCGCAAGTATCTCGGCTTCTGAAATCTGGCGTATCACAAACGCGTCGTCAAAGGCAGCCGATTCGTAATCGAGCGGCCCTGTCGCGCGGACAACGTCCGGCTCGTCCGCTTCGACAATGTCGCGCACGCCCAGGTTGTATAGCCGTTGCAGGTGTATCGGCTCATCGGGCTCAAGCCGCACAAGCTCCTTCAAAGCGGCTATGGCCTCTTCGTCGCTCCCTTTGCGCATCGCGGCTTCCGTAAGCGAGTTGAGCGTGGAGATAAGGTTGTGGTCCTCGCGTATGCGGAGGAAGATCTGGGCCAGCCGCTTGAGCGAGCCGATGTGGTTCATGTCCTTATCGAGCACGCGGCGCAGAAAATCTATCGCCTTGTCCTCTTCGCGCTTCGCTATGAGGACTTCGAGGCATCCGTCGATCTGTTCGGCGGCGCGGTCGAGGTCGCCTATCTGAAGGAAGCGGCGGCCCACTTCGAGCAGGTAGTGATAGCGGTTGCGGTCAAGCTCGACCAGGCTCAGGAATGTCCGCTCGGCATCGTCCATAAGCCCTGCCGACAGGTATGTCCGGCCGAGTATCGTCAGCAATTCGACGTCGCCGGGGTTCTTTTCAAACGCGTCGCAAAGTAGATTGATCGCGCGGTCGGCCTGCCCCTGCTGCGTGTAGATGGTGGCAATCGCGGTCAGCCCCTGGCGGCTTTCTGCGTTTATGGCTATGGCTTTGAGGTTTGCATTTAACGCCTGTTCGATGTCGCCTTTGCGGAGGAACTCCGCGCCGCTCATTATGAAAGCGTCGTGCGCCTGGTCCATCATCCCTTCGCGCGAATATATCTCGCCAAGCTTCATGCGGACGGAAGTATTTGAAGGGTCGAGGTCGGCTATCTTTTGATAAGCGTCAAGCGCCTTGCGGGTCTGGCCGCCGCGCGCGAACGCGTCTGCGACCTGAAGATATTGCTGGCGGGCCTCGACGAGAAGCCCCTGCTGCGAGTAGAGGTTTGCGAGCTTCATCGAAGTCTCGACGTTTGTCGGGTCGAGCTTAGAGATCTTCTTGAGCATCGCGATTGCTTTGAGCGTGAACCCGCTCTCGCGGTAGCTGTCTGCGATGCGCGAAAAGTTTGCGATTGCGTCTTGAATCTTTCCAGCGCGAACGTACAGGTCGCCCAGAGTGTTGATCGTCGTCAAATCGCTTGGGTCGGCTACAACCACCTTGCGGTATTCATCAATTGCAGCAGGCAATTTGCCTTGAAGAACGTACTTCTCCGCCGTGCGCAGAGCCTTTGATTTGTTTAATGACATAGCGCCTCTCCAAGCGCACCTCAAACGAGGCGACCGCCTTACAGGTCTCTTCTGAATTTGCCGGGGGGCAAACCGTGGGGTGCCAGTGGTTCTAAAGCGACGACAGTGGTGTGTCTTCTACCCTCAAGTCCAACTCGGTTTGAACCGAATGTACGCCGTTGAAGGTCCGGCGGTGAATGGCCGAAGGTCCCAATCGCACGATGGCCTCTTGATGAAGGCGCGTGGTGTACCCGACGTGTGATGCGAAACCGTAGCCCGGATACCGCTCGTCATATTCCCTCATCCAGCCGTCGCGCGCCACCTTTGCCAGTATCGAGGCGGCTGCGATTGAGGCCGAAAGCCCGTCACCTTTGATAATTGCTGTTTGAGGGCAGTCAAGTTCGGGGAGCTTGAATTTCCCGTCTATTAAAACATAGTCGGCACAGGGTTGCAATGCTTTTGCTGCCCGCGTCATCGCGAGTAATGATGCGCGGTGAATGTTTATGCGGTCGATCTCGTCGTGCTCGACTCGCGCCACTGAGTAGGCCAGCGCGCGCGCGCGAATCTCGTCCGCCAGCCGCTCGCGCTGGAGTCGTGTGAGCTTCTTTGAATCGTTGATCCCTTCGGGCACGTCATCAAAGTTCAAGATGACCGAAGCGGCGACAACCGGCCCGGCGAGCGCGCCGCGCCCTACCTCATCCGCCCCTGCGATAAAGCGGTAGCCCGAAGCTATAAACTCTTTTTCCAGCGAGATGTCACAGCCCATCTGTTATTTCGATAACCCGTCTACGGGGCTTGAAGCCGACGCGTAAAGCTTTCGAGCGATGCGGCCGGCCTGATATGCGAGTCGGCCTGCCCTGACGCCCAGCTTCATCGCTTCGGCCATAGCAAGCGGGTTGCGCGCTTCGGCTATCGCGGTATTCATAAGGATGCCGTCGACGCCCATCTCCATCGCGAGCGTCGCGTCGGAAGCGGTCCCGACACCGGCGTCGACGATCAACGGCACCTCGGTGATCTGCTCCCTGAGTATGCGCAGGTTCGTAAGGTTCTGGATTCCAAGCCCGCTCCCTATCGGCGCGGCGAGCGGCATGACGGCAGCAGCGCCCGCGTCGACAAGGCGTCGCGCGACGATCAGATCGTCATTGAAGTAGGGCAGGACGATGAACCCTTCGCGAACGAGCGCGCGCGTGGCCTCAAGCAATCCCTGGTTGTCCGGGAATAGCGTCTTTTCGTCGCCGATCACTTCGAGCTTCACCCAGGGCGTGTCGAGCACTTCGCGCGCGAGCATAGCAGTGCGAATCGCCTCCTCGGCCGTGTAGCAGGCGGCCGTGTTGGGCAGGATGTGATACTTTTTCGTGTCTATGTGATCGAGCAGCGACTCTTTCGATCTGTCGCTGAGGTTTACACGGCGAACCGCGACCGTGACCATGTCCGCCCCGGCGGCTTCGAGCGATCTTGCCATCAGCTCGAAGCTTTCGTACTTTCCCGATCCCAGGATCAGACGCGATTTGAATTCGTGACCGGCAATGATAAAGGGGTCTGTTACAGCTGAATCTGACATTTTACTTTCCAGGAGCCTTTCGGTTTGAGGCAAAAATTCGGGCGACCGCCGCGACTACCGCGCTCCGCCCCCTACAAAGTGTACAATCTCTACCTTGTCGCCTTCAACCAAGGTTGTCGACTCCCAGTTAGACCGTCGAACTATCTGGCCGTTAATCTCGACAGCGATTCGTTCCGGCTTCAACCCTAAAGTCGTTATCAGGTCACTCACAGCCGCGCGGGCGTCGATCTCGCTTTGCTCTCCGTTCAAGGTGATGGTCAACTGCGCCCTCCCAATCAGGACCTGCGAATCAGGTGCTTTAGCTCGCCGCGCCCGTGGCTCGATTGCGCTTCGATG
This sequence comes from uncultured Clostridia bacterium, assembly GCA_964615905.1. Lineage (GTDB taxonomy): Bacteria > Acidobacteriota > Blastocatellia > UBA7656 > UBA7656 > DATLMR01. The sequence continues at coordinate 7,621 of CAZTUB010000032.1, read as the reverse complement.
ACGATGGCGGCGGTCCCCGCGCTGAAGGCCGGGAGCGCCAGGTTGAAGCTGGCCACGCCGTCCGCGCCGCAGCGACCGACATAGACCTGTGGCTTGAATGCCGTCCCGATAATCTTGACCGTCACAGTGGCGTCGAGGTCGGGCTTTGAAGCATGCGAAATTTGAACACGTAAGACTATGCTCTCTCCGGCCGTAAACCCGTTCGGCGTTATGACCTTTATCTCAAGTTTTTCCTGCTCCGCGCTGCGCTTTAGATAATCGGAGATCACGGCGTCGAGGTTCAAGCCGCCGGTCCGCCCCTTGCTCGCGGGCGTAGACGGCTGCGGCTTCGGCGCGGTCAACTGCGCGGAGTTCGAACGGTCCGCGCGATTGCTCAAGCCGCCCGTCGGCCCGGAAAGCAGAGAAGCGCTGGCCGACGGGCGAGCGCTTCTGCGGTTGCCAAGCAGCCCGCTCGACCGGCGCGATAGCGCCCCGCTGGCCGACTTGAGGCTTCCGCTCGCGGCTTTTGGCTTGGCCTGAGCGGCGACCGGGTTCACGGCCTTCGGTTTCTCGCGGTCTTGCTCTTTAGCCGAATGGCGTATCAGGTCTTCGATTCTCCCGGCCTTTATCGCCGCTATAATCACCTGATGCTGCTTCTTCAGGAGCGAAGCTATCATGCCTTCGGTCGCGCCTTGATCGAGCTGTTCCGAATAAGGCGTAGACTTTTTAGCGACGATTGTGCCGCCTATGTAAACCAGTGAAACGAGAACGGGATGCTGACGGCCTCGGTCTTCCGTCTGCACGTGATAGACCTGCCCGTCGTACGCAACGTCTGTGTTGAACCCCGTTATCATGAGTCTCGAAAGTATCATAGGCACTATGCTCAGTCAATAATTCACTCCCGAACGCTCGCGCGCATGATTTATCGATTCAAAGAGCCGGTGCTATAATCGGCCATATGGAATTTGATAACCCTGATCGTCTGAACGATCTGCCTGTCTTTCCGCTGGCAACGGTGCTTTTCCCCGGCGCAGTCATGCCGCTTCATATCTTCGAAGACCGCTACAAACAGATGATGCAATACGCTATCGACAACGGCGGGACGTTCGGCCTCTCTTATCACGACGCGGCGGCGATTGGCCGCGAGACGCCGCCGGAGATAGGGAGCATAGGTTGTCTGGCAAAGATCAATGCGGTCATGCCGATGAGCGAGGGCCGCATGAACCTTGTCTCGACGGGGCTTGTGCGTTACAGGATTCTCGGTTTCAATCAGGTCGTGCCGTTTCTGATCGCGCGCGTCGAGCCCTTTACGGATGACCTTGAGCCCGACACCGAGCCGTCGCCGCTTTATGACGAGGTGAGCGAGATCGGAAGGAAGTTTTTGGACCTTGCGCAGGTGCTCGACGAGTCGAACTCCATGTCGAGCCAGGACCTGCCCGATGACCCCGAAGCCCTGTCGCTCGTCATGGCTTCGCTGCTCCCAATCGACGCGGGGTCGAAACAGCGGTTGCTCGAAATCACATCCACCAGGCTGAGACTCACGCGGCTCAAGTCGTTTCTGACCGACGCGCTCTCGGAGTTTGCCCACAGGGTTGAAACTCAAGAGCGCGCAAAGAACAACGGGCACGGCCGGTTGTCTTGATACACCCTGCGCGGGTCTATAAGCCTCTTCGATCTATTCGGGCTCGCGGAGATATTTTCTGATTGCATCGCCCGCTTCTGTCGTCGACAGCTCTCCGCCTATGTCTTTTGTCGTCTCGCCGCGCACGACCGATTTTTCGACGGCGCGCTCTACCCGAGCAGCCGCCTCCTTAAACCCGAGGTAATCGAGCATCATCCCGGCCGTGAGCACAGCCGCAACGGGGTTCGAGATATTCTTGCCCGCGAATTGCGGCGCGCTCCCATGAACCGGCTCAAAGAGCGAAACGCGCCCGGGGTGGATGTTGCCCGAAGCAGCCATGCCGAGCCCGCCCTGCAAGGCTGCGCCAAGGTCCGTCACGATGTCGCCAAACAGGTTATTTGTCACGATAACGTCGAAGCGCGCGGGGTCGAGCACCATCCACATCGCCAGCACGTCAACGTAAAGGTGGTTGGCCTCGATCTCCGGGTAACCGGCGGCGACCTCTTTGAAGGTTCGCTGCCACAGGTCGTGGCCGTACGTGAGCACGTTCGACTTGTCGCTCATCGTCACGCGCTTTCTCGCCTGGCTGCGAGCGTATTCGAAAGCGGCTACGATTATGCGCTCGACGCCCTTGCGAGTGTTGATCTCTTCTTGAACGGCTATCTCATCGGCAGTGCCTTTCTTAAAGTTGCCGCCCATGAAGGTATAGAGCCCCTCCGTGTTTTCGCGAAAGACGATAAAATCGACGTCACCGGGCTGGCGGTCTTTTAGCGGGCACAGCCTTGCGTCGAGAAGTTTGATGGGGCGAAGGTTTATATAGAGGTCGAGGCCGAACCTGATGCCGAGAAGGATGTCCGCGGCGTGTCTGTTATCCGGCACGCGCGGGTCGCCAAACGCCCCGGCAAGTATCGCGTCGAAGTCCGAGGCGAGCATCTCCAGGCCGCCTTCGGGCATGCTTATGCCTGTCGTGAGGTACTTGTCCGCGCCCCAGTCAAACTCGGTCAACTCAAGCTCGAACCCGAAAAGCGAGCGCGCAACCTCTATCGTCTTTACGGCCTCTCGTATAACCTCCGGGCCTATACCGTCGCCCGCGATGACAGCCACACGCTTCAATGCTGTGCCCTCCTATCTTTCGGCGACCGCACGAGCGTCACAGGCAGAATTCTGCCCGTGACGCTGATGCGACCAAACACGGCGTGATCTCAGGATTCGGGTTTGAGGTCGAGCGCGGCTCAAATAAACTTTATCGTCGCCAGCACTTTCGGCAGCTTATCGTCCGCGCTTGTGGGATCGGTCGAGCGAATGCCCGCCATCCTGCGGTCTGAGGTCAACTGGTCGAGCGTGACTCGCTCGGTCTTTATAAAGGTCACATCGCGCAGGTTGACCAGGGTTATGTCCGTGCACTCGGAAGGGTTCTGGCAAGAGAAAGAGGTTATGACGGCATACCGAGTGTCAGGCGTAATCATATGCGCGGCAACCGGGTCGCTGACGATGTGCTGCACCTTCTCGCCGTTGTTGAATCTGACTATCAGCTTGAAAAGCGGATCTTTTAACTCGATACTCTCGCTCATGAGAAATCCTACCCAATAGATCGGGCAAACCGCCCTCGTTCAAAAAGGCCCGGCGAAGTTAAAACTGTGCGAACTCCGAGAGCCCGATTATGCCCCGGTATCGGTCGTAACCGGCTGGGCCGGCTCCTGCGCCGTAGATGTGCGGCAAGAGCGCGCAAAATCGTCAAAAGCCTTTGACGCGGCGTTGGCAATCGATTCGGCAACGTCGCCTACGAGATCGAGCTCGATCTTGAGCAGCGTCGTTAGCTTCGACTCGAAAGGGAGCGCGGCAAATGCTTCTCTGACCGCCTCGGCCGCAGGGTTTGAGCGGGACCCGCTCGTGCTCTTATCGCTATTGTATGTAGACATCTTAACTACCTCCGACTAAACCAGCCGCCTCGACAAATGCTTTCCGGATCGAAAGGATTTTGTCGTGAAAGCCTTACTTGAGGCTACAATAAAGGCGCAGCAGAATCAAGCTTGTACTGGTGCGCAGATTTTTGAAAGGGCTCCGATGATTCAATCAGACCTTCTCCGGTAGTTTTACGAAAACCTTCGCCGCTTTGTTCGGCTACAGGAAAAGTCGCGTCAGCATTGATTTGCTTACACCTACATCATAGAATAATCACCTGCCGAAGCCGTTTGGGTATTTGTCAGGATTGCGATTGCAGAGGTTGACAAGCTTGATAAATTTTACCGTCCTGGGCCTGCCTGCCCCGCGAAATCAGCGGATATATAATGTGACCGAAAGCATTATCATATTCTCGCTGTTTCTGTACGCGGCCTTCGCCCCGCACTCGATAGCCCTTACGCAGGGCTCATATCTTCTGGGGCTTGTGGCCTGGGGCGTCCAGCTGGCCGCGACCCGCGACTTCAAGCAATCGCGCACGCCAATCGATGTGGCGCTGTTCGGGTTCTTCGCTTGCGCGGTAGTCTCCTCCTTCTTCTCCTATGTCCCATATGTCAGCATAAAGGGGCTGAGAAGCCCTGCCTTCTTTCTGGCCTTCTATTTTGTCTGCACAAAAGTCAGGAGCCTGCGGCTGGCGACGCTGCTAGGGTTGACGCTGATCGCGTCGTGTTTGATAAACGTAGCCTACAGCGCCCGTCAAATAGCAATCGGGCGGGGCGTGCGCATTGACAGCATCAGCGCCGATAGCTCGTTCGCAAGGGGCGGGCTGCGCGTCGGGGACGTGATTCTTCAGGCCGACGACCAGAAGATCAAGACGCTTGACGATATATCGCGCGTCGTCGATTCGCAGCGCGGCAGGCTGAAGATACAATTCCAGCGAAGCGAGACAATAGGCGATCTTTACGTATCCAGGCAGTTAATCAAGAAAGCCGAGGGCGCGGGGGTCGAGCGGCTCGGGCTGACAGGCTCGCCGGGCCGAAGCTTCCGCATATCAGGCTTTTACAGCCACTATGAGACTTATGCTGAAGTCCTTCAGTTGATCGCCGCTTTTGCGATAGGGCTGCTGATAGCCACGCCGAACAAAAGGTCCGGCCAGGCGCTATTTCTAGGCTTCGCCGCCATAGCGATCTCGACCGCGTTGATATTGACATCCACGCGCGCAACTATGGCCGGCCTTGCCATAGCTGCCGCCGTGATGGCCGCGTCGACTTTCAACCGCCGCACAATAGCTGTAGCCGGGCTCGCTATCCTCATACTTGCCCCCGTGGCGCTCGTGACCCTTGAAAGGTCGCGCGGGGCGTCAATCTTCGACCCGCAGGAAGGCAGCACCGCTTACCGCCTTGAAGTATGGGGCGAAGCTATGGGGCTCATCAAAACTCACCCGGTTGTCGGCATAGGCAAAGGAAGCGAAGGAAAGCTAAAAGAGACGCTGGGCCTGTATGACGGTGGGCGACTGCCTCCGGGCCACTTCCACTCCACCCCTATACAGGTGGCGACGTGGTGGGGGCTGCCCGCGCTTGCCTTCTACGTCGCGTTTATGACGATCCTGGGGATTGAGATTTACGCGATGGGAAAGCGGGCGCGCGCCGAGAACCATTCTCAAATATGGGGAATCGCGCTCGGAGGACTCGGTGCGCTCGTAGCGTTCAACTTCAGCTCGCTTGTGCACTTTAACTTCGGGGACGGCGAGGTCGTCATGACGTTCTGGCTTCTGACAGGGCTTGCATTCGCCGTTCGCCGTATCTCGCTTGAAGCGCCCGCCGGTGAGAGATCAGAGCGAAACCCAGAGCAGCCATCAGCAAGCAGTTCATATAAAAATCGACCCCAACCACAAGAAGCATCCTCTGAGTCGAGCGTCCGGGTAGCAGGGGTAAGACAGAGTTGACCACCGCGATAATCACCAGCGCGCGCCGGGCGAAAGTGGCAGCGTCAGACGCGCGCGTCCACGCAAAACAGGCGAGACAGACCACGGGCCAGAGCATCGCGATATAATAGATCTTCGATGTCAGCGGCCCCACAAACAACATGAGGCAGATCATAAGACCTGTCTCCAACAACTCGCGCTCGGAAATCCTTGAATCGAGGCGCTCTTTTTCAGGCTCGTCGTAACGCCCTAAAAAAAAGATGAGCGAGCAGACTGTCAGATAGATTGCCAGAGCGGTCGCGGCCCATACCCTGTCGGCGAGGCGAGGCGGAAGCGAAACGGCGTTTATCGAAGCATACCGCGTGTCGCCCAGGACTCTTTGCGAGTAATCGACATCGGTCAGGTAGCGGCGGAACTGGCCTTTGAGAGAGAGGTTTATCGGTCCGTTCAACTCGTGAAAGTCCTGGTCAAGGACTACCTCTCTGTACCAGGTCTTTAACAGATCGAGGTTCTGTTCAAACCCAAAATAAGCGGCCGGAGCTAGATTTATAGGGATAAGGAATGCGGCGGTAAGGATCAAAAAACGCCAGCGCCGTTTTAACGCGAAATAAGGCAGAATCAAAACCGGAGTGAGCTTTATTGAGATCGAGAGCGCCATCAATACGGATGCAGGTACGTCGCTTCGCTTAAGCGCAAGATAGAGCGAAGCGAACATCAGAAAGACGACCACGAGCTGCGCGTTTCCGTAACGCAGGTTCATCACAAAGTATTGAGCGACGGCAAAAAAAGCGATAATCCAGACAGGCTTTAGCGATGACAGCTCCCCGGTCACTTTTTTCATGACCGAAACGCAGCCCGCGATCTTGACGAGAGAGAGCGTATACCAGATAAATGCCGCGACCTTGTAAGGGATCATCGACAGCGGCAGGGCCACGAGCAGAAAAAATGTCGGATACCTGTAAGCCATGCCGGGGCCGCCCGAAAACATCGGAGAGTAGATGTTTCGCCTCCCCTGCCTGAGCGACGTGCCTGAGATGTAATAGATCGGGAAATCGATCAGGTTCCGGGTAAAGACAAAACCGAGGAGCAGGGCGGCTACGGCTAAAACAACAAGCAGCACTATTCGCCACCGGGCGGTCATGCGAAAGGGGTTGAATCTGGGCGAGGGTCGATCAATAACCGTATCCTGTTGGAAATAAGAGATGCCGAGGGCGGGACTCGAACCCGCACGGGCTTTTGGCCCAGAGGATTTTCTTACCACTATAGCTTTCGCTACCTGCGCAAGCAGTTTGTGGTCTGGACGATGCCTTCTCCGTGCATCACAAGTGATGTTTAGGAGGGAGCCGTCTCGTCTCTACACTTTGCTAGTTTCTTGCCTCGATAAGTGTTTGTAAGTGCATGGCAATTCGGACAAAGAATTCGCAGGTTTTCTATTCGATTGTCTGTCGAGTCCCCGTTGATGTGATCGAGTTCAAGCGGTATAGCTCGTCCCAACCATTCAATGTTTTGACAGCCTTCACATTTTCCTATTTTCAACCCTTCTGCAAAAAGGCGCTTCTTCAGCTTGTAGCTTTGGAAGTGGGAACCCCTTTGCAAAATCTCCGAAACAGGCTTGGTAGAAACAACGGGATTACTATTCCCTCGTCTCCATCCTTGCCCCTGAAAGTGTGAAGTGCTAACCGCCAGACTTTGGATTCGACGTTTAATAATCGAATAATTTCCACCCGCTTCGACCAGTCCTAGTTTGATCAAGACTTGCCTTATCGAGGTTGAACTCTGAACTGCTGCAACTAGCTGAGAATCTGAATACCTTCTCATGACCGTTCAAAAGTTCTTTCCTAGCCTTAGCTCGGCGTTGCCATCAGCATTACCTGTTAAGGGTTCACCGACTTTGACCCCATTCACGCCAGCGTTTCCTTCTGACGTGCTCAAATAACTAAGTCCTCTGTGTCTGCCATTCCACCACCCCGGCAAACGGACTCACAGATTATAAACCAGGAACGCGCTAAAACGAAATCGACAAACATATGTGCAAAAGGGAAAGGCCTGCTTTGTGTGTCGGTCCGAAGGGCTTACCTTTTGTCATTCGGTCACCAACTCTGGCAAGAAGGAATGGAAGGTATATAAAGCGAGAAAGCTCACTCTGATCAAGAGTGAGCTTTCTTAGGTAAGAGATAAACCCGGCAGCTACCTACTCT
>CAZTUB010000031.1:0-22946 GCA_964615905.1 uncultured Clostridia bacterium | reverse complement strand
GTCGCGCAGCGCGGCTTCGGCTTCGAGCGCGTGGCGAATGATCTGCAACCCGGCCACCCACCCTTGAGTCCACGCCAGCAGCGCGTCAATCGCGGCCGGGTCGTCGAGCGCGCCTTCGAGCAGCTCTACCGCCTCGGCGCGCGTGAAGGCCAGCGCCCGGTCGTCGATCTGGTCCATGCTCTGCTTGCTGCGCATGCGCGAGAAGGTGAAGGCGGGAGCGGTCCGCGCAAGCATCATCACGTGGATGTTTTGCGGCAGCAGTTGCAGCACGCGGTCGATGAGCGGCGTGCTCCAATCACTGGCAAAGATGTGGTGGATGTTGTCGAGCACGATGATTATCTCGTCGTCGATCTGCTCTGACAACTCGTAAAGAAAGAGGTCGGCCAGTTGCTCCGCCCGCGTGCCCGACCCTGAAGTGACCATCTCAAGCGTGCTGCGGCCAAACCCTTCGGACACTTGTCTCAGCCCGCGCACAAGGTACTGAAAAAAGACAGACATGTCCCTGTCTGACGACTCTATGTCAAACCAGACCGTCGGGCGGTTAACTGTCCGGATCATCTCGGCGGCGGCGGTGGTCTTTCCCCAGCCGGGACCGGCGCAGATAAAGGTGGCGCTCAAGCCGAGATTTTCCCGCAGACGCGCTACGAGGTGCGCGCGCTCGATCAATCCGGGCCTCAGGTCAGGAGGTCGAAGTTTTGAATCGATGAATCTGATCATTCCGCGTGTTTAAGGGGAGGGAATCTCATTCTAACACGAAACCGTACGCCCGACGAATCCACTTTAAAACCAAATCCGAGGCGGCGCAAGCGGTCGCGCGCGGGCACGCCGCTTGCTCTGTCTCTTAATCGACGCTTAAAGGAGAACCGATATGGGTGTGACGGCAAAGCTGCCGGAGTTGAAACAGAGCCTTCGCGAGACGTTCGGGATGAAGAGATTCAGGCCCGGTCAGGAGGACGTGATACGGTCTGTTATGGAAGGCAACGACACGCTCGCGGTGATGTCAACGGGCGCGGGCAAGTCTTTATGCTACCAGTTGCCCGCGCTCCACCTCGAAGGAACGACCGTGGTCGTTTCGCCTTTGATCGCTTTGATGAAAGACCAGGTCGAGAAGCTCCGGGAGCTGGGGCTGGACGTGGCGCAGGTCAACAGCGCGCTGACCGCCGAGGAGAAAAGCGACAGCCTTGAGCGCATCATCGCGGACCAGTCGGAGTTCATCTTCACGACCCCTGAGCAGTTAGCGGACCAGGCGTTTCTCGACACGCTTGCAAAGAACAAGATCGACGTTTTTGTTATCGACGAAGCGCACTGCCTGTCGCAATGGGGCCACGATTTTCGCCCCTCATATCTCGACCTGAAACGGGCCGTAAAAGAGCTTGGCAGCCCGCCGATTCTCGCGCTGACCGCGACTGCGACCGACGAAGTCATCTCGGACATCAAGAAGCAGCTCGGCTCGCCGCGCATGCGCGTCTTCAACCTGGGGCTGCACAGACCCAATCTTCACTATGAGGTAGTGCGCGCGACAAACGACGCCGAAAAGCGACAGCACCTGGCGCGGTTGCTCAAAGAGATCGAAGGGACAGGGATAATCTACGCCGCCACGATCAAGCAGGTCGAAGCGGCGACGGAGTTTTTGAAAAGCGCGGGGTTTGCCGTCGACCAGTACCACGGCAAGCTCGGCGCGCGCGAGCGGCGCGAGACGCAGGACCGGTTCATGAAAGACGAGTTAAAGGCCATAGTCGCCACGAACGCTTTCGGCATGGGGATCGATAAACCGGACATAAGGTTTGTGATTCATTACAGCTTTCCCGGCTCGATGGAGGCATATTATCAGGAATCGGGCCGCGCGGGGCGCGACGGCGCGCCTTCGCGTTGCATACTGCTTTACCAGCTGGACGACCGGCGCACGCAGCTCTTTTTCATGGGCGGCAGGTACCCGCGCTCGTCTGAGATTTTGGAAGTCTACGAAGCGCTCGCGCGTCTGAAAGCAGACCGGGAGCTCGCCGCGCTCGCGCTTGTGCAGGAGGGCGCGTCAGAAGTAGCGAAAACCAAAGTCCGCGTGATCCTTTCCGCGATGAAAGAGATGAAGCTGGTTAAACAGGTGCGCGGCGCAAAGTACAGGCTCTTAAAAGCGGGGCTCGGCCCGGCCGAGCTTGAAGATATTTCGCGCCATTACAAAGAGAGGGGCGAGAAGGACCGCGAGAAGCTAGAACGGGTGATGCTTTATGCGCAGGGCGCGGCGTGCCGGTGGAAGATGCTGCTCGACTATTTTGGCGACGAGCCGGAGAGCGAACTGGAGGGCGAAGCGTGCGGCAACTGCGACAACTGTCTTAACCCGCTTGAAGATCAGATAGAGCCGCCCGGCAGATCGAACAAACTCGGCTGGCTCGATCTTTAGTAGCGAGGACTGAGCGGCTGCGCCCGTACTCAGTCCTCGCTCATCAGTCGTGTAGATTTAGCGGGCCATCACGTCCACGAGTTCCTGAACCGCTGCCGCCGACCTGTGCAGGGCAGAGCGTTCTTCGGTCGTCAGGTTGATCTGTATGATCTCTTCGATTCCGCGCTCGCCCAGTTTCACAGGCACGCCGACATAAAGGCCGTTTATCCCGTACTCGCCTTCGAGATAGGCGGCGCAGGGAAGTATCTTCTTCTTGTCTTTCAGGATCGCCTCGGTCATCTCGACCGCCGCCGCCGACGGAGCGTAATAGGCCGAGCCCGTCTTGAGCAGGCTAACGATCTCCGCGCCGCCGTTTGCCGTGCGAGTCACTATCGCGTCGATCTTGTCTTTGGGCAGGAGGTCCGGGAGCGGGATGCCCGCGACCGTAGAGTAGCGCGGAAGCGGAACCATTGTATCGCCGTGACCGCCGAGGACGAACGCATTGACGTTTTCTACGGAGACGTTGAGCGCCTCTGCGATGAAGCACCTCATCCGGGCAGAATCCAGAACGCCCGCCATACCTATGACGCGTTCCTTCGGGAGCCCCGACCGCTTGAGCGCAACGTGGCACATGGCGTCGAGCGGGTTCGAGACGATTATCAAGATCGGGTTGGTCGAATACTTCATGACCTGTTCGGTGACCGACCCGACTATATCCGCGTTTGTGCGCAGCAGGTCGTCGCGGCTCATGCCGGGCTTGCGCGCAAGCCCGGATGTGATTATGACTATGTCGGAATTAGCCGTCTCTTTGTACCCGTTCGTGCCGACGAGTCGGGAATCGTACCCCTCAACCGGCGCGGCTTCGGCCAGGTCGAGCGCCTTGCCCTGCGGCATGCCTTCAACTATATCGACCAGGACTATATCGCCCAGTTCTTTGTCCGCGAGCCGCTGCGCCGCCGTCGCTCCGACGTTTCCTGCGCCGACGACCGTGATCTTCTTTCTTGCCATTATCCCTCCGGGTGATTTGTGGCTAGCCAGGCGGCCACTCGATTATCTCTTTTGATTACTCCTTAACGCCCTCGAACGAGCCGTTGACGGTTTCGTACCTGGCTACGTTGTCGTTGTCGCGCGTGTCCCAGGCGACATAAGCTTTGCCTGTCATGGTCGTCTTAGAGTTGAACTTGCCCCTCAGTATCACAGTGCCGCACGTCACGCCCGCCTCGCAGGGCATCTCGAAGGTGAGCGAGAATTTCTTGCCGGTCTGCCGCCACACCCCCTGCACGGCGATTGGCTGGCCGGTCGCCGATTGGGTGGTCGCGGTCAGTTTTCGCAAGGGGAGAGGCGAGGGCGGCTCGTCGAATTTTCTCGCTACGATTGTGTATGTCTGTGTGCCGAAGTGATTGCCCGCGACAGAATCGGGCGCGGTTATCGTTACGACCCACGAATTCTTCCACAGCTTCTTGGCGTCGGCCGCGGGCGGGGCGAGATTGAATGTCGCCACCGCTATGACCGACAAGATAGATCGCGCGATCCAGGCTCGTCTGTTTGATTGCATAAAACCCCCGAATTTACTTCCGGTCGGAGCGGAGTTACTGTCCGTCGCACCCGCCCGTGTCGTGTTGCGGGCGGACAGAGTTTGAGTTATTGCCCGAACACCGTTCCCCTGTAAAAGTGCCCGCGACGGTGTCGAGCCCCGTAGGCGTAGTCTCGTCGGGCTCGTCCCAGATTATAAAGATGCGCCCGCTCAGCCGCGTTTCCGAATCGATGCGCCCGCGCATGACGATAGTGCCGCAGGTGACGCCGTCGGGACAGGTGAACTCAAAGGTGGCGCTGAAGTCTTCACCCGCCCCCCGCCACGCTCCCGGCACGCGCAGGTTCTCTACTTCGCGCGCAAAGACTGTCTTCTGCCCGTCTGTGTTAGAGAAGGTGAACCTGTGGCGGTGCGGCTGGCCGAAGTTATTGCCCTTCGGAGAGACGGGCGCGATAAAGTTTATGGCCCAGGTTCCGGGAAGCGCCGTCTCCGCCTCTGTTCCGTGGTCCGCCCGCGAGCTTGATTGCGGCAACACGCCCGCGAATAAAAGCGCGCCGGTCGCCAGAAGGGTTATCAAGAGAGCTCTGTATTTCATATTGATACCTCGCTTGTTCGAACCAGAATTCTATATCACGGAGGGCGAATCGTCTATTCATCAATTTTAGATTTTGAATTTTCGCCCGCCGGGGGCGTATGCCTGAGCAGGAACCATCCCGTCACGCCCGCGATGAGTGAAGCGGCCAGGATTCCCAGCTTGGCTTCGGATAAGAAGGCGCTATCGCCAAAGGCGAGGTTTGCGATGAAAAGAGACATCGTAAACCCTATGCCGGCAAGCCAGGCGACCCCGTAAATCTGTCTCCAGGTGACCTGTTCGGGCAGGGCCGCAAACCCCGCCCGCACGGCGAGCCATGAAAAGAGAGTTATGCCGATCTGTTTGCCAAGGACCAGTCCAGCTATCACGCCCAGGCTGACGGGAGTGAGCAGTAATGAAGCCAGGCGGCCGTCGAGCGTTACGCCTGCGTTTGCGAGCGCGAAGACGGGCATAATAAAAAATGTGACCCAGGGGTGTAGACCGTGCTCCATCCGCTGAAGCGGCGTCGCCGCAAGCTCGCACGCGTTTTCCAGCAGGTGTATAGCCGCTTGCTGGTCCTGGTTGGTCAGCAACTCCTTGTTGCTTTCGGCGGCTCGCTCGAATTCGTTCAAAGCGCCGCGCCCGTACTCAAGAAACTCAGGCGCGTCTATGCGGCTGCGACTCGGTATCGTCATGGCCATCAGCACGCCTGCGACCGTCGCGTGAACGCCCGACTTTAAGAACGCTATCCACACGGCAATGCCGAGCAGTATGTAAACGAGCGGGTGGCGAAAGCCCGCGAGGTTTGCGCCGATCATAATTGCAAGCAACAGGAAGCCCGCCGCAAGGCTCGCCCACCATATCGCGGACGTGTAGAAGACGGCTATGACCAGCACCGCGCCTATGTCGTCGACGATGGCAAGCGCCGTCAGATAGACTTTGAGCGAAAGCGGCACGCGGTCGCCGAGCAGAGCGAGCGCGCCGAGCGCGAAGGCTATGTCGGTGGCCATAGGTATTCCCCAGCCGCGAGCGCCTTCGCCGCCTGCGTTGAAGGCCGTGTAGATGAGAGCAGGCACGATCATCCCGCCAAGCGCCCCCGCCATAGGAAGCGCGGCCTGTTTTACGGACGACAGCTCGCCGACAAGCATTTCGCGCTTGATCTCAAGGCCGACCACGAAAAAGAAGACCGCCATCAACCCGTCGTTGATCCAAAGTATCAACGGCTTTGAGAGAGCGAAACTGCCAAAGCCTGCCGTAAGCTTTGTCTGCCACAGCCCCGCGTAACTTTCCGACCACGGTGAATTGGCCCAGGCGAGCGCCGCCACAGTGCACGCGAGCAGCAGTATTCCGCTCGATGCCGACACGGTTGCGAACTCTTGAAAAGGGCGCAGGAGCCTATCGGAAAAGGTGCGCCGCGAAGGTTGTATCCTGGCTTCCATAACCTCGCTAGCCGCCGACGTGGACGGAGGGGCGGCGTTCCGGGTCTTCTTCGGCCTGGCGCAGGACCTCGTGCGTCACGGGGGCCGTGTCGCCTTCGCCAAAGGCGACATACTTGAGCAGGTAAGATAACGGGTTGCCCTCGCTCCACCCGAAGTAGACGTGCGGTATCTTGCCGGTCTTGTTGCGCAGGTGGAGCAGAAAAGCGGCGATGGCGTTCGGGACCGCAGGGCTTTCGGTGCGCAGCACGCGGTAGCCGTCAACCCTGTGCCCTTTGACCTTCAGCATGCCGGAAAACTCGGAGGCGTCGCCCGGCTTCACTTCAAAAAATAGGACAGGGTCGGTTACGGGGATGTGATTGTCTTCGCGCTTCTCCTTCTCTTTGGCCTGGTATTCGAGCGCGTTCCCCTTGTCGCAGCGGTTGGCGATGATGCGAATCTCGCCGCGCGCCGCTTCGTTTATCAGCGCCTGCGCCGTCGCATCAAGCTCTATCTTCTCCACGCGAAGCTCGGTCGTGCGATAGACCCTCGATACCAGCGAAGTCACGATGATGCCGATGATAAAGAGTGAAGCGATCTTGAGCCCTTCGGGCTGCTCGAATATGTTGACGCCCGTGGTATAGATGAAGACTAGCGATATGAGCGCAAAGGCCCACGCTGTCCACCCCCTGCCCCAGACCGAAAGCGTCACCGCGATGGCCGCCGAGGTCATCAGCGCCAGAACCCCCGTCGCATACGCGCCGCCCTGCGCGTTTACGTCGGCCTTGAACAGGATCGTCACCAGAAAGCAGATGGCCGTAAATACCAGCACGAGCGGGCGCGTCGCCTTGGCCCAGTTCGGCGCCATGCCGTAGCGGGGCAGGTAGCGCGGCACTATGTTCAAAAGACCCGCCATCGCCGATGAGCCGGCGAACCACAGGATCAGAATCGTGCTCAGGTCGTAGGCCGTGCCGAACAGGTCTCCGAGGTACGTGTGGGCCACGTAAGCGAGCGCGCGCCCGCTCGCTTTTCCCGCCTCGTGAAATTCCGTTTCGGGCCGAAACTCTTCGGCCGGGATGAGGGTCGTCGTCACGATGCTGCTCGATAAAAGCAGCACGCTCATGATGAGAGCGGCGGTCGTGAGCATCTTTTTGGTATTTTGTATGCGCCCGGCCGGTCTGTCGTAGGTGTCTTTTTTATCACCTTCGACAAGCGGCATGACGACAACGCCCGTCTCAAATCCTGATAATCCGAGCGCGAGCTTCGGGAAGAAATAGAACGCCATCCCGATCATCAGCAGCGGATTCGGGTATTGACCAAAGAGCGCGTTCTTCCAATCGACCAGCTCGTAGGGGTGAGTCGCCAGCTCGTAAAGCCCCGTGCCCAGTACGACCAGGTTAAGCAGTATGAAGATCGCCACCAGCAGCACGGCGATGCCAATCGCCTCTTTGAAGCCTTTCAAAAAGACCGCCGCCAGCGCCGCGATCAAAAAGAGCGTCACCCCTATCCGGTGGTGAAGAAACGACGGCGCGTAGGGGTTTTCAAGTATGTGCGCGGTCGCGTCGGCCGCCGAAAGCGTGATGGTGATGACAAAGCTTGTGGCCACGAAGCCGAGCAGCGCCAGAACGAACAGCTTCCCCTTCCACCTCGGAAGCAGGTCTTCGAGCATAGAGATCGAGCCGTCGCCGTGCGGGCTCTGCTCCGCGACGCGGTGGTACATGGGCAGCGCGCCGAATATCGTCAGCAGTACGAGCACAAGCGTTGCCAGCGGCGATAACGCTCCGGCGGCGAGAAAGGCTATGCCCGGCTGGTAGCCGAGCGTTGAAAAGTAATCGACCCCGGTCAAGCACATCACTTGCCACCAGGGGTGCGTGTGGTGCTGCCCTTCTCGCTCGTGCGGGCCTTCCATCTCTTTTACGTGGCCTTTTAACAGCCACCGTTTCAATCGCGCGGATAACCAGTTTTGTTCGTTAGCAGATTCGACCATACGTGACTCCCGGCGCAGCCTTTGTCACCGTGAAGCTAAAGATGAGAGTCTGTTTTAGGCTTCGCCTCTGACGCGTGCGGATAGACGAGCAAATAGGGAAACTCTGGACAGGTGTATATCATAACCTCAGAGTGTGCGCCCACAGGTCCGGTTTAGAATAAGCTACGGTTTCGATTATTAACTACGAGGGCGGGGACTGTCGAGGGTCAGCAGTCGGTGGTCGGCGCTCAACAGCAAACAAGGTATTTCCATGCCCTGTTTACTGGCCACCGGCCGCTGACCGCTGACCGCCGATGGCTGTCAGTTTTGACGGCGCGAGCACGATGCCCAGCCGGTTGATGAGGCCCGCATGGTCAAGCTCAAGGTGAAGCGTGAACCGCGTGGCAAAGCCTTTGCCCCTCGCGCCAAGCTCGACGACGACCGCCGGAAGACCGTTGAGGTCGCCGACCATGACGCGCGGCACGCCTTTCGTTTTTTTGGCGAGGCCTGTGAAAAGCCGCAGCACGTTTCGACGGCCCCGCACGGGCCTGAGCGCCGCCGCCACCTCTCCGCCGCCGTCCGAGAGGCTCAGCGCGTCTTCGGAAAGCAGTCGTTCGAGCTTCTCCGTGTCACCTGTCGATAGACATACGAGAAACTCTTCAAGCGCGTGGCGCGTCGCCTCGCGGCGGGTGGCGTCGATCCTGATCCGTTGTTTGTCGTAATCGCCGAGCTTTCGGCGCGCGCGCAAAAGCAGCACCTTGACGTTGGCCTCGGTAAGGCCGAGCGCGGCGGCCGACTCTTCGGTCGAATAATCGAATACGTCGCGCAACAACAGGACCGCTCGCTGCGAGGGCGACAGCGCTTCGAGCGCGAGAAGAAAGGCGAACGAGACGCTCTCGACCAGGTCGTAACGAGCGGCGGGCGATTGATCGGGAGGCGCGGGCGGCTCGTATGAAGCCAGCGCCTCTTGAGATTCGCACAGCTCGCCGGTCGGGACGGGCGAAGGCAGCCACGGCCCCTTATAGCCCCTGCGCCGCCGCGCGCGCAGGTGGTCTCGGCTGAGGTTCATCGCCACGCGCACGAGCCACGGGCGAAGCGGCTCGTCGAGGCGGCGGGGCGGGCGCTCTATGGCCCGGACGAACGTCTCCTGGACAAGGTCGTCCGCGTCAGCCGCGTTGCCCGTCATGCGATAACACATCCCCCACAACACTCTGCGGTCGGATTCATAAACATCGGGGGTTATCATCATAAGCTTTTCGCACTACGCTCAGACCGCGATTGCTATCGGTTTGGGGCGAGCAGCGATGACGCGCTCTGCCGCCGCTTTTGCCGACGCGAGACTGGCATCGGCGAGCAACCCTTCGTGGCCAACCCAGTCCCCAGCTATAAACAGGCCCGGCACATCCGCGACTTCAGGTTCAGGCCGCCCTTCGGTCCCGCCTTCGTTTGCGGTCGTAAGCCTGTGCGCGACGATCATATCGGGCAAGAACCTGCGATATACGACGCGCTCACGCCAGCCGGGCTGTAAAAGCTCCATCAACTGCTCAAGCTCTGCTTCTGCGTCCGAGCCGTCCTGGCCGGGCGCGAGGTACTTCGCAAGGTGGATCAACGCGCCGCCTTCGGGCGCAAGCCGCGCAGAAGCCGAGTGGACTGAAAGGTATAACGGCCGGTCAATGCCAAGCGCAAACGTCGCGCGCGGTATTGGCAGGGCGTCGAGCGCGAGGTCGAGACAGGCCGCCTTGACAGGGATGGCCTCGTCGGCCCATCGCTTTAGCGAGGTCGTCTCGCTTCTCCTGACAAGCGAGCTGGCCGCCTGCGGGCTCGCGGCGATGATGACGGCGGCAGCGCGAACCTGGCGACCGTCCGCCAGCCGCACAGACTCAACTGCACCCAGGCCGTTGCGCTCGACCGCTTCGACTCTGGCGGAGGTCTCGATAACGACGCCGCTCGCGCGGGCCGCTTCGGCGAGCGCATCGACCAGGCGTTGCCAGCCGCCGTCGAGGTAGAGCACTCCGGTCGCAAGCGACATCTGCAATTGCGCCAGGGCCGCGCCCGCGCTCATCAGGTCGGGCGCATTGGCGTATGTCGTGACGCGAAAGACCGAGAGCAACAGCTCGCGCACGGATTCGTGAGCGATCTTCTGGTTGAGCCAGTCGCGAAGGCTTACGCTTGAGACCTGTGCGGCGTCTATCTTGGCGATTGAGCCGAGAAACCGCGCCGTCTCTATCTTTTCGGCCAGCCCGAACAGGCTTGTGGTGACGAGCGAGACGAAGCCCGAAGGGAATGTGTGCTTGACGCCACGGCTCACGGCGAAAGAGCCGGACAATGGAGGAAGATGGCCTTCGGGCTCTATGCCAAGCTCTCTGAGCACCTTGATGCCGCGCCCGCCCCTGTAAAGAGCGTGCGGGCCTATGTTCAGATAAAAGCCGCTCTGTGTCTTTGTGCGAGCGCGGCCTCCCGCCTCGTGCGCTTGCTCGAACAGGCGCACGCGCTTACCCGCACGCGCCAGGATCGTCGCTGCGGCCAGCCCGGCCAGACCCCCGCCTATTACAATTGCGTCAAAATCTTGCTCAGGTCGTTGCATATCAAAGCTCCTTCAAGTCGTTCTACCTGTAACACGATTGAGGAGCCTGAAAGGTTACAAAGGTGAGTGACAAGTGACAAGTGACGAGTGACAAGATAGAGAAAAGGATCGGTCGGAAAGTTCCTCCCTCTTGTCACTCGTCACTTGTCACTTGTCACTTCTTTCAGGTTGTCGAGCAGCTTTTTATATCCGGCTTCCTGCCTCAGAGAATCGAGGTCTTTCTCGTTTTCTATCCTGGCCGCGTCTTTGAAGCCTTTTTCGATTGCTCGCCTGAGCGCGTCAATCGCCTGCTTCTTTTCGCCTTTGCGCGAGTATGCGCGGGCCAGCGCGTACAGCGGCGAAGGGTTGTTGGGGCTGACCTCCGAGGCCACTTCGAGGTTTACCACGGCAAGCTCAGGCTGGTTGTAGTATAAAAACTCGGCCGATTCGAAAAGCTCCGCAAGCATCTGCCGCAGCGCGCGTCTCGCTATTCTTCGCTCGCCGCTGTCCTGGGCGGCATCAGCCCTCTTTTGAAGACCGGCCACGATCATCCTGATCTCGCCAAGGGCGATGGTTCGCCCCTGAAGGTCTTTCTGGCTCGACGCTTCGAAATACCTTATGCCCGCGTTCTTGATCTGTGCGGCAAACTCGCGCTGTTTTTTTAACTGCTCCTTCTCGTCTTTTACGGCTCGCGCTACCTCTTTCGATCCCTTGAGCCGCGCGGCTTCACGCTGGGCGGCAGTGGTATCTTTTAACGTGCCGAACTCTGCCGGGATTGCAGAATAGTCGAGGAAAGCGTCGTAAGGGCTGCCCGCTCTCTCGTATGCTTCAGCCCTTGCCATCCTCTTATCGAAGAGCGCGGCGATTAGGGTTTCATCCTTGCCGCGCCTGTTCGATTTTATCGCCTGCACCTCCATCCATTCGATTGCCTCTGTGCAGGCGGCGGCGGGCGGCCACTGGTGAGCGCCGTTGAAAGTCTTTACCAGATGCGGGATTGCAAGCGAGTCGAGCGTCTCGTCAAGCTGCTTTAGCTCTGGAAAGTTGTAATCGTCTATGCCTAGCGCGGCGTAATAGACAAAGCGGGTTTCCATAGACGCCTGCCCCGGCTGCATATCCGGCGGGAATCCCGCGCCGCAGGCGATGACCCCCGCGACGCAGCCTTTGCACAGGATCGCCACGCGGGTTGCCACGCGCGCGCCGCCGGAAAAGCCTGTCGTGTAGACACGCTTATCGTCTATCACAAACCGGGCGTGCGTATCTTTCCACATAGCCATGAAAGCGCCGACAGGGTTCTGGTTCGGCCCGTTCCGCGAATTGTTCGACCCGGCGACGATGTAGCCGTACTTTTCGGCCGCCTCGCGGAACTGCTCGACCGGAGCGCGCCCGCGCGCCATCGGGTCGAAGCAGTACAAAACGGGCCAGCGCTTTTCCGGCGAGTAGCTCGACGGCACGTAAAGCGCATAGCTCTGACCAGCGTCGGCTTTGCAGTCCACCCGGTCGATGACCCGGCCCGTGACGACGGTCAATACCTCGTCGGCCCCGGCGGCGCGGGGCGCGAGCAGGACGACGAGCACCACCAGCAAGGCGCTCATCAGGTTTCGAATCGTGTTTGAGCTTCTCATGTTCGTCTCCGAAGATGAGAACGATCACTTTCGAGGAATGACGCAAATAAAATTGTAAATTAAAACCTCGAAGCGAAGGCGCTCCAGGATATGTTGCGCTGTATGCGGTTTATCGTCTCCCTGTCGGCTTGAAAGGCTGACGGCGGAGGCGCGGGCAGCTTGAGGCGGTGGCTCAACCGGAACGGTGTCTGTTCGAGCTTCAGGTTATAGGCCATGACCATAAGCGTTTCGAGATTGATAACGTCCTGTGTGTTATAGGCCAGCAAGGTTTCGAGCGCCTTCGGGTTCCGGTTCTTCTTGAAATCGTCCCAGAGCAGCACGGCGAAATAGCCGTCCACGTCGCTCAGGTCTTTCCTGTCGATACCCATCTGGCGCTCGCACCCCTTTAACCCGCCCGAATACCCCAGGCTTTTGAGCACATACCTCAGGTCGATGTGAGCCTGGTCCATGCGAACCCCGAAGTACCGCTCGATGAAGGGTATGTCGAAGCATTTGCCGTTGTAGGTCACAAGCACGTTGTAGCGTGTGATGTCTTTGGTAAAGTCGTACAGGTTCTGGTTCTGCACGTAATGCGAAGTCGATTGCCCGTCGTATACAACGATGGTCGTGATCGAATCCGAATAGCCGAGCCCGGTCGTTTCGATGTCGAGGTATGCTATGGACTGCTGAAAGTCGGGAAAGAACCGCCAGTGCTGGTTCGCCGGGAGCAGCGCGGCAAAGTACTGCGGGTCATTCTTTTCAAGCGACTCGAAAGACCGCTCGATGTGATGGCCAATCGCGCCTATCTTCTTGCGCGGCAATCTTATGGTGGCGGCTCGCGCGGCCTCTTCCCAGCACTGTATCCCGGACGACCACAGGTGCTGCTCGGTCGACGCGCTTATACCGGGTATGTGACAGAAGGTGCTCTTTAACATAAACCGACAAAGAGGGCGCGGGCCTCACGCCCCCTCGCTTTCTGAGATGTCACATATTCTCGATCATGGCGGAGGCAAACTCGCTCGTCTTAAGCTTGGTCGCGCCTTCCATCTGGCGGTGCAGGTCGTATGTGACGCGCTTCTGCTGTATGGCTTTGGTAAGCGCGTTGACTATCGTTTCACCGGCTTCTCGCCAGCCCATGTGATTGAACATCATCACGCCCGAAAGTATGACCGACGAGGGGTTGACCTGATCTTTGTCCGCGTACTTAGGCGCGGTCCCGTGCGTCGCTTCAAAGACCGCCGCCTGGTCGCCTATGTTCGCTCCGGGGGCCATGCCGAGCCCGCCGACCTGCGCGGCGCACGCGTCGGAAAGGTAATCGCCGTTGAGGTTCGGCGTGGCAAGGACCGAGTACTCTTCGGGCCGGATCAGTATCTGCTGAAACATAGAATCGGCGATGCGGTCTTTGACGAGCAGCTTCTTTTTCCACTCGCCCCGCCCGTGCGTTTCCCAGATGGCTGCGAGCGTCTGTTTGATCTCTTCTACGAGCGCGGCTCGCTGTTTTTCAGACATCTGCTCGAACCCCGGCTCGATCATGCGCGCGTTCTCTTCTTCGGAAATACGTTCGTTCTTCTCGCGGTTTTCCAGTATCCAGGTCTCGCGCTCCGTGACTACCTGGCCGCGAAACTCCTCTTTGGCAAGCTCGTAGCCCCAGTCGCGGAACGCGCCTTCGGTGAACTTCATGATGTTGCCTTTATGAACGAGCGTTACAGAAGTATGGTTGAAATCGAGCGCGTACTGTATGGCGCGGCGGACCAGGCGCTTCGACCCCGTAGGCGAGATCGGCTTGATCCCGATGCCGCTGTCTGTTCGGACGTTATAGCCGTACTTGCCGTTGATGGTGGCCAGCAGCTCAAGCGCGCGTTCGCTGCCTGAAACAAACTCGACCCCCGCATAAACGTCCTCGGTGTTTTCGCGGAAGATGACCACGTCGAGGTTTTCAGGGCGCTTGACAGGCGAAGGCACGCCGTCGAAATAGCGGACAGGGCGCACGCACGCGTAGAGGTCGAGCACCTGCCTGAGCGTTACGTTAAGGCTGCGGATGCCGCCGCCTACGGGCGTCGTAAGCGGCCCTTTGATTGCGACGACATACTCGGCGATTGCCTTGATCGAGTCTTCGGGCAGCCATTCGCCAAAACGGTTGAACGCTTTTTCGCCAGCGAATATCTCGTACCACACGACCTTCCGGCTTGAGCCGTAAGCCCGCTCGACCGCCGCGTCAAAGACGCGCTCGGACGCAGCCCAGATGTCGCGGCCCGTTCCGTCGCCTTCGATAAAGGGGATGACCGGCCTGTCCGGCACAACGAGCTTTCCGGCTTCGACCGTAATCTTTTGACCGTCGGCGGGAACTTCTATACCATTGAACGTCGCCATTACCTTCCTCCTGTTATTATGAGCGGCCGCGCGTGCGCCGCCCGAACGCCGGGCCGAATTTAACAGTGGCGCGCGAGGAGTGTCAAGGAAAGCGACTTTGATTTAAAATCAGATAATGACGCCGGGCGGTGGATTGAGCCCGGTCGCAGGTCACCGGCAACTGGTTAAACTATGGCTGAGAAAAAAATGAAGGCAGCATCGGGCGAGGATGAGCAGGTTGACGAGATTCACCGGCGGATTCAGGAGTCGGAATCTTCCAACCTGACGGCCGAGCCGCCGCCGCCCGGCGCGTGGGAGCGCGTCAAGCTTGCGCGCCACCCGGAAAGGCCATACACGCTCGATTACATCGAGATGGTCTTTACGGACTTCGCAGAGATCCACGGCGACCGCAGGTTCGGCGACGACCCCGCGATCATCACGGGCCTTGCAAGGTTCGAAGGCCACCCGTGCGTGGTGATAGGCCATCAGAAAGGGCGCACAACCAAGCAGCGCCAGCAGCGAAACTTCGGCATGCCTAAACCCGAAGGCTATCGCAAGGCGCTGCGCGTCATGAAGCTGGCCGAAAAGTTCCAACGCCCCGTCTTTACATTTATCGACACGCCGGGCGCTTACCCCGGCATCGACGCCGAGGAGCGCGGGCAGGCCGAGGCCATAGCCTACAACCTGCGCGAGATGGCCAAGCTGCGCGTGCCCATAATCGTGACCGTGACAGGCGAAGGCGGTTCGGGCGGCGCGCTTGCGATAGGCGTGGGCGACCGCGTCTTGATGCTCGAAAACGCTGTCTACTCCGTCATCACCCCCGAGGGCTGCGCATCGATCCTCTGGCGCGACGCGAGCTACGCCGAACAGGCCGCGCGGGCCTTGCGGTTGACCGCGCCCGACCTCTTACAGTTCGGCTTGATCGACCACATAATCCCGGAACCGAAGGGCGGCGCGCACGCCAATCATAAAGAGATGGCCGAGACCTTGAGCAGGCATCTTTCCGACGCCCTCGCTTCGGTCCAGTCGCTTACGACCGACGAGCGGTTGACGCGCCGCTATGACAAATTCCGCGTCATGGGCGAATTCAGTGAGCAGTAGCCGCCGGTCCGTAGCCGGTTTTAGCGTCCACTTCTAATGGAGAATTAATGAGATCGAATTTCAAACCAATCGTGCTGGGGCTGCTGCTGTTGACCTTGTTCGCGCAGCCCTCCGTTATGGCCTGGCAGGGGCAGGCCACCAAGACCGCACCCGCCAAACCTGTCGCCCCGCTAACGGCGGCAGAGCGCGAGCACGCCTCGCGCGTAAAGACGGAGACGATACGCGAAATCACCACCGCGCTCGCCGCTCGCGAGATGGAAGGGCGCGGGACCGCCACGCCCGGCGGCGAGCGGGCGGCGCGTTATATAGCGGACCGCTTTGCGCGGCTTGGACTCAAGCCGCTCGGCGAGTCGGGCACTTACCTGCAACCGATAAAGTTTGAAAGTCAGCAATTGCTTCCCGAAACCTCTTTCAAAGCGGGCGACCAGCAGCTTAACTTCGGCCCCGACTATGTAATCTCGCCGCCCTTTACTTCGGATAAAGTTGATGCAGAGGGCGAGCTGGTCTTTATAAGCTACGGCGTTGTGGCCACGTCGCTTAACCGCGACGACCTGGCGGGGCTCGACCTCAAGGGAAAGATCGTCGTCGCGTTGACGCGCCCGCCCGCCAACGTCGATAAGGCGGTCTGGGAAAAAGTGGCCAGCCCTCAGATGATCTTTGGCGGGTTGATCGGTCGCGGAATAGCGGGCGTGATCCTGGCAGACATTGGTACGGAAACCGAGCCTTTTTCTTTGATCTCGAATTACCTCAGCCGCCGCCAGGTCCAGCTTGCAGGTCAGAAGGGGCTGCCCTTCAAACTCCCGCCCATCCTGATGATCAGCGACGAGGGGGCGGAAAAGCTTTTCGCGGGGACCGGCACGACCTACGCCGAGGCTAAAGCGAAAGCCGCGCGCGGCGAGAAATCGTCGCGCTCGCTCGGCAAGCAGGGGTCGATCAACATACGCGTGAAGCGCGAAGAGAGCGTCGGGAGCAACGTGGCCGGGCTGCTCGAAGGCTCGGACGCGAAGCTTAAAGAAGAGGCGGTCGTCTACACGGCTCACTATGACGCATACGGGCTGGGCGCGAAGGGAGAGGTCTACGCTGGCGCGGCAGACAACGCGCTCGGGGTCGCGCAGATCATGGCGGTAGCCGAAGGGTTTGCGAAATCACCAAAGCGCCCGCGCCGCTCTATAATCTTTCTGGCGGTGACGGGCGAAGAGTACGGGCTGCTCGGCGCGACGCACTGGGTCAACAACCCTACGTGGCCTGTCGAGAAGGTTGCCGCGAATATCAATTATGACGGGATAGGGACGGAGGTCTACGGCCCTGTAAAAAACGTAGTCGGGTTCGGCGCGGAGCATTCGACGCTTGGGCCGATATTTGAAAGCGTGGTCGGCGCTATGGGCAATCGCGTCATGCCGGACCCGATGCCTGAAGAGCGGGCCTTTTACCGGTCGGACCATTTTGTCTTTGTCAAAGCGGGGGTGCCTGCGCTCATGCTTATGGGCGCGCCCGACGGCAACCCGACGGAATTGATAGCGCGCGTCCGCCGGTGGCTCAAGACCGATTATCACCAGCCCAACGATACCGTGCGCAGCGATTGGAACTGGGACGGCGCGCGTACGACCGCCGTCGCGGGCTTGCTTATAGGCCTGCGCGTGGCCGATTCGGACTCGCTCCCGGCGTGGTTCCCGACCTCGGAGTTCAACCGCGAGCGCGGCAAGAAATAGCGGCGGCCGCTCTCTATGGAAATAGATTGTTTTATCTTCGATTTTGACGGGACGCTGGCCCACTCCGAGCCAGCTTATCGCGAAGCGTTCGGCCACACGATAAGACTGCATACGGGGCTTGAGATCGACGACTCGGAGTTTCGCGACTTCTGGAACA
Organism: uncultured Clostridia bacterium; assembly: GCA_964615905.1. GTDB lineage: Bacteria > Acidobacteriota > Blastocatellia > UBA7656 > UBA7656 > DATLMR01. Next base: position 5,609 of record CAZTUB010000031.1, on the reverse strand, counting down.
CCACCCCGCAAGAGGTCTTGCGCCGCTATTCCGAAGAACTGCTCGAAGAGATGCTTGTCAGCTTTGAAGAGCACTATTACGCCAACCATCACCACCATCTGACGCCGTTTGACGGGATAACCGAGCTGCTCGACCGCTTGAGTGACAGGGGCGCAAGCCTCGGCGTTGTTTCGCTCAAGCCGCGCCGCGCTGGCGAGCTTGAGCTTGACATCACGGGGCTGCGGCGTTACATAAGCTCCACCGTCTGGGGGGATGATGTGAAACGACCAAAGCCTGCGCCCGACGGCGTGCTTGAGGCGGTCACGGCGCTTGGCGCTGACCCTCGGCGCACGATGGTCATAGGCGACAGCCCCGCCGATATAATTATGGGCAAATCGGCGGGCACGCAGACCGCCGCCGCGCTGTGGGGCGGCTCAAGCCGCGAGCGCCTGTTGAACGAGTCGCCGGACCTCGCGCTTGACTTACCCGGCGATTTGTATAGATTCGTTGTGAACCGTACACAGTGACAAGTGACAAGTGACGAGTGACAAGAAAGAGATGGGGTGAGACGACGGTTTGTTCTCTCTTGTCACTCGTCACTTGTCACTTGTCACTCAAGGAGGCGTTATGACTGCGAGGCTGACGACCGATACGCGCGAGATAGTCTCGGTAAACCCGGCGACGCTCGAAGAGCTTGGCCGGTTCCGCATTGCGACGCCGGTGGAAGTGGAACAGGCGGTTGAGCGCGCGCGCGCTGCGCAGCCCGCCTGGGCGGGCCTGTCATACCGCAACCGGGCGCGCTACGTCCTTAAATTGCGCCGCGCGCTTTACGACCGCCAGAACGAGATCATCAACATCATATCGGACGAGACGGGCAAGCCGCCTTTCGAGGCGCTCTCGACAGAGGTCTTCATGGTCTCGGACCTGATGAGCCATTTCGCGGCAAAGACCGAGCGCGTGCTCAAGGATGAGAAGTTCTCTATAGCCGTCTTTCGCAACAAACGGTCGGTGATAACATACGAGCCGTTAGGCGTGGTCGGCGTTATAAGCCCGTGGAATTTCCCTTTTTCGATCCCCGTCGGGGAGATCGTCATGGCCGTCATGGCCGGGAACACCGTTGTGGTCAAGCCCTCGGAGTTTACCCCGTTGACAGGCGACGCGATAAAGCGCCTGTTTGCGGCGGCGGGTTTTCCCGAAGGCGTAGTCGAAGTAGTTCAAGGCGACGGCTCGACCGGCGCTGCGCTTGTAGATGCGCGCGTGGACAAGCTCTTTTTCACCGGCTCTGTCCGCACGGGAAAGAAGATCGCGGAGTCTGCCGCGCGCAGGCTTCTTCCGGTAGTTCTTGAGCTTGGCGGCAAAGACCCCATGATAGTTTGCGAAGACGCGCCGTTTGAGCGAACCGTCAAGGGCGCGGTCTGGGGCGCGTTCCTCAATTGCGGCCAGGTCTGCGCATCGGTCGAGCGGCTTTATGTGGTCGAGCCAATCGCGGAAAAGTTTATCGCGGCCGTGGTCGAACAGGTGAAGAAGCTGCGCGTAGGCCCGCCTTCAAACGATTGCTCGACCGACATAGGTCCGCTTTCAAACGAAACCCAGTTGAGCATCGTAAGCGAGCAGGTGGCCGACGCTGTGGCTCGCGGTGCGCGCGTCTTGACAGGCGCTCGCCGCCGCGAAGACCTCGGCGGGTACTTCTTCGAGCCGACAGTCCTTGTCGGGGTGAACGACTCGATGAAGATCATGACCGAAGAGACCTTCGGGCCGGTCCTCCCGATCATGGTCGTCAAGGATGAGGAAGAAGCGATCCACCAGGCCAATAACAGTCGTTACGGGCTGCTCGCTTCCGTCTGGACCGCGAGCAACGAGCGCGGGCGGCGCATCGCTCGAAAGATCGAAGCGGGCTCCGTGCTTATCAATGACGCCGTATACACCCACGGCGCGGCGCAAACCCCGTGGTTCGGAGTCAAGGAAAGCGGCATGGGGGTTACGCACGGGAGCGCGGGATTGTTTGAGTTCGTCCGCATGAAACACGTCAACTGGGACCTCTTCCCGCTAAAGAGCAACTGGTGGTGGTTCCCTTACACCGAAGCGTGGCAGGCGAGATTCAAGACCTTGATGAAGGTCTTATACCGCTGGGGCCTGAGAAAGATCGCCTGAGACGGACGCGAGCGCCGCTTTAGCCTGCTTTCACATCATCGACACCGGTCAGGGTTATTTATCAAGCTCTTGTTGGAGTTTATCGGCGGCGGTCGCGGGTTTGCCCCCGTTGTCGACCGATCTCAACGCATTAGTTTGATCCGTGAAGAACGAAAGCCTTCCCGTCACCCCGTAGTTTAAAGGCGTGGCCGTCGCTTCGTACCTATCCCCGTTTGCGACGATCTCGAACTTATAGCCGTATCCGTCGATAACCGCGTGTTCGAGCAACCCTTCGCTCATAAGCTCTTCAAGCGTGCCGTACCTTTTGTGCGTTGCGAAATACTGCGCCTGGCATTCCTGTATGTGACCGAGCAGAGACGCGGCTATCGATTCGTTGCTGGTGATAACAGAATGGCTCGGCCCTCTCAAGATGGCGGCGAAAAAGAGTGTCACCAGTTGCTTTGAAAGGCGCGCCTCGTGGCGCGTTCCGTTGCCTTCCTGGCTGATTGCGTAGGTGATCGGTTCGGGCGCGGGGTTCAGCTGCTCGAAAAAGAGTTTTGCTTTTTCATCCCTTCTCATCTCGTTCATCAGGTCGGAAATCAGGCCTTTCATGATCTCGCTCGACAGGTAAATTTGACCGAGCTGGTTGCGCGGCTGCCATCGCGTGTAGCTGTGAAAATCGCGGTTCGAGGCGAGCGTCTTGCTTTCGGTGTGGGCAACGATAACGCGCCGAACATCCGCTGCGTCAGGCGCAAGCACTATGTAATTATCGACGAAGGCGAAAGAGACTTTGCTGTAAATATTGATCTGTGTGGAGCCAAGTCGTTCGAGCTTTACCTTCTCAACAGGAGCCTTTAATCCCAGCAGCTCAAGCACGGGAGCGGCGCGCACTTCGAGCGCCTCTTTATTCAGGACGGAGACGAGCATCACAGGGCCTCGCTCCGGCTGTTGCGGGGCGGGCGATCTGGCGGCGGACAGGCCAAGAAACATCTTGGCCGGAAGGGCAATAGTCACCTCGCTGCCAAACGCCGGCAGGACTTCCTCTTTAATCTTGATCTTGTGCTTCTTTTCAAAGGCAGCAACGCGAGACTCGAAGGTGTCGGGTCGCCTGTGGTTTCTAGATACAGGCTCAGGCGGCGTGCCGAAGATGCCGAAAGTTCCTTGAGATGTCACGTACATCTGTGGCAGGTCGAGCGACCCTGCAATAACTATATCGGTGTCGTCAGGCAGATAGCTGGCCGACGCGAGCGGCTGAGCCGAGCCAAAGATCATGAACGGAAAGAAAGGGACTACGCTCGATTGCGCGCCCGCAGTGTTGGCAATCAGCGCGCGTAAAACGAGCATGTCGCTTTCGATTGCCAGGGCGACGGCGAGCGAGTCATAGGATTGCTGGCCTGAATACCCGAGGCCGAATATCGCTCCGATAAGGTTGCCGACAAGGTCTAGATGCCTTGACGATTGAGAAGGACCAGAAATCCGGTCCGATTGGGGCCGCTCCCTCATCTCCCTCATCTGAACTTCTGCCCTGCCGGTTTCGGCGGTCTCGCTATCGGGTACGCGAGCTTCCGGCGCAATAGCGCGCGCGGTCTGCGAAGAAGGCTCGGGCGGGCGCGTTTCAGCTAGCTTTTTAGTCTCGACTTCCAGCGTTTGCTCAACCTGTTCGAGCCTCTGTTTTACCTGCTGGCGCGAGAGCTTCATATCGAAATAGAAAAAGACAGTCTCATTTGAAAACTGGCCTCGCGCATCTCTAAAGTTAGCATCGTTTGAAAGAAGCCTATCGCCTTCGCCTCTGAGGGCTTTGATCGTAAAGGGCGCGTCGCTAACGAGTATGAGGTTGCCCGCCTGCTTTAAAAAGAAAGGAAACGGCGGCGCAGGTCGCGCGCTGTCGGTCCCCCTCTCTGCGCCGCGCCGGTCATTCGGCAGGAAGACCGAGGCGATCACCTTTTTGAAGTGCGGCTCGAACTCCTTTGCTGCGTCGACCGAAGCAAGCTCAACCGCAAAGACAACCTGCGGCAGCCCCTGCTTTACCGGCATTGCCGCAAACATCAGGCGCGAACGAGCCAGAGCGCTTGCGTGCTCTGTTACAAGGTCGATTATTTCGGAGAGCTCTCTTGGCAGCTGGCCTATCAAAGGCATCAACGGGTCGAGCAGGTCAGTAATGCCGCCCGATTTTACTTGCTGCCCGATATTGCGCACCTCACCATAAACCCCATAAGTGTCGGCCGGCAGCAGGTTATCGAAATTGACGGCTTCCTCTTCGTCTGCGTCCTGGAAGGTTTCAGCGGCGACCCTGAACGGCTGAGCCACCGTCACAAGCAATATTATCGATATAATGAGCGACCCAGCCTGCTTTAGCCCTGGAGAGACTTTCATAATGTGACCCTCTTAACAGCTTCAGACGTTCCGCGTCATCAGACGAGCTGCTCTTTGCTAATCAACCCTGCTCTGGACCGTTGCGGGGTAAGGCCGTGTTAACCCGACCAGTCAATCACTTGGCGCATAATAGCATAACCGGATAACCCACAGAAGGATTGTGAGCTAACACAAGCGTGAAACCTGCGTATAGCTCCTTTATAACCCCTCGATAGCGGTCGCTTAGATGCCCGATGATCCGGGGAGTTGTTCAAATTAATTATTGCTATGCTGACCGGCAAAGCTTAATAAACTACAGGTATCTGACCGGCAAAGGACGCGGTAATGGTTTAAAATAAAGAGCTTAGGTTGAAAAGAGGGGCCCCATGAAACCGAAGTTTGATATATCGCCGGCGGATACAATTTTTTGCTTTCACGGGTATCCGAGTTCTTTAGCAATAATAGATATGCTATCTTGCGGTCAACTCGGCAACCATGAGGGAATTTGGATTGTGGCTGTCAAATAACCTCCTCTTCTTCTCTGGTTGAGGGACACAACCATTGAAGGGACGCAGAAAACGGAAGGGAAACTCTCCCGAGTGACTCTTCCGTTATTTTTTTGCCTATCCGAGTCCTGCTTTTAAGCAAAACGGTCACAGGTTAAAGGTCTGGCTGTCTTGAAAATACGACTTGGCATCGCCTATACTCTACAGGTGCTAGAGGCCGGAGGGGTATCCTAATGGTAAGGAAGCGGTCTTGAAAACCGCCGGGCGAAAGCCCTTGCAGGTTCGAGTCCTGTCCCCTCCGCCAGCAATTCTTGAGTCTTGAGAACGTCGTAAGAGGCCGGTTGACTTGATAGTAACCGCGCAGCTAGAATAAGAATCGATCTTAGCAGACCTCAAATGTCCCTCCCTTGAAAATGGCTCCTGGAGCCGTATTTGACAGACCGAGGGTTTTTGAGTTATCTTTGAAAGGTTCGCCTGTTGACCCGAATCCTGTCTGATAGAGGGTGGGTTTCAGGGGTTGACAGCAGGCACTTACTTAATGTATATTAAGTAAGTTGCTCTTACGGCTGAATAGGCGACAAAGAGCGACAAGGGATCTTTGAAAACTAGGTAGAGCGGAACGAACCAGAAGATTCGAGAGTG
>CAZTUB010000030.1:0-33972 GCA_964615905.1 uncultured Clostridia bacterium | reverse complement strand
ATTGTGCCTAGAAAACTCTACTTTTGAAATGTTCACGAACAGGGGAAGCTTACGCCTCAATGTCAACAGCGAATCTTCTGACCTTTCTACTAACGATGCCGAATCAGTGTAGGGAAATATGTAGGGACTACTTGCATAGAAGCACTTGTTTTTGCTTGTAAGGTTTTGTAGTGAAGTCATGCAGATACAAGCAGTTACAAGCTGGTAGAACATCGTAGTAAAGGTTTTCGTAGTCCTGCAAAACCTTTATTCATCGGTTCGATTCCGATTGCCGCCTCTTTCACTTCAATAATTTAGGGGCATTTTGAAGAGTTAAATTTAAGAGGGAAAGCCTACTGTATCCGTTTTTGACCCCACTCATCGCCACTTTGATCTAAAGCATCCATCATTTTATTGAGATTGTATTGCTCTAACTTCCGCATAGCTTCAAATTGATGCTGCTCGCTAGGATGTGCATATCTCATTATTTGATCTAATCTGCTATGCCCAAGCAAGGAGGCCAGAGTAACACTATCCATTTCACTTTCAACGCATCAAGATGCGTATGGTTGCCTCCCCTGACCGCAGGCACATTTTTCTTAGCTCTCGTTTTTTGTCTTACTCCTTATTTGTGTACTTGTTCTGCCTTATAGCTCTCGGTCTTCTTATTTAAAGCAGGCCAGCCGTAGTAATTACCAAAACAAAGAAGCTATAATCTTCGTATTCTTTTAGAATTTAAAAGGAGCAACCTATGTTCTGCCCGCAATGCGGCTTAAATCAGAGCGATGAATTGAAGTTTTGCAAATCTTGTGGAGCGAATTTGTATGCAGTCCGGCAGGTAATCACCACCCGCGAGACGGGCGAGAAGTTTGATTGGAACAAGACCTGGGTTGCTGAGATGCTCCTTCCGTCAGAAGAACGAGACAGGCGTAAACAGGAGCGTCAGAGCGATACCATCTTAGAAGAGAGAAGGTATAAAGAGATCAAGGCCGGGGTCATAACTGCGAGCGCTGGCATCGCGGCGGCCATCTTCCTGTTTGTTTTTATGCAGGGGATCATACTAGGCGGCAGGATATCTGACGGTACTGAGGAGATATTGAGCCGTCTTTGGGTTGCCGGGGTGATACCATTATTCGTCGGGCTAGGGCTAATATTTAACGGCTTAGTAGTAAGTAAGAAGCTCGTTGAACTCAGGATGCGAGAGTTACCGCAGAAAGAGACAGGAAGGATTTTGGAGCCTGCCGGGAAGAAAAGAGAAGACGAATTGACGCAATCTGCCGATTGGCCCGAGTCTGCGCCCTCTGGAACCAGTGTCACCGAGCATACTACAAGGCACTTAAGAGACTCCGGTTGAAGCCAGGATAGAATTTGATCTTGTTCTGGTCTATAAAATAGTTACCATTCAATTAAACTCTATAGCCTGAAGCGCAACGTTTACCGTACGACCAGACTCTATCCATCAGCATCTTTACTTGGTGTTCGTCTATAAACTTAGAACGCAGGCCCGCGGGAAAGGCCGCCCGCTCAGGAATGCCATACACCCACACTACGATTGCTAAAGGAGGTCCACTTGCCATGTACTTCATAATCACTGACGTCCACACCGGTTCCAGTGAGACGTATGTCACTGACAGGGTCAGACTCAGCGCACATGCCGGTCCAATGATTTACAAGATAGTATGAGGTGGCACAGAAGGTTTTCCTGGTCCTGCCGCTTAAAGCCAGATTATTCTATATCCCTGAACAGGCGGACACTTTGCACGCGCTAGGATAAGATCGTCACCTTTATCTGCTGTGCGACTGTGTCATTGTCTTCTTCTATCAGGTTAAAGACTAGCTGGCCCGACCCAAAATTGCCGGAACACGTGACCATAAACGAGGTGATCGAAGTGTATTTGGCACCTACGTAATTCTCTTCGTTCGTCACCTTGATGCCAGTCGGCCCGCTTGCATATTTCCAGTAATAGCCTTCCGGCGCTGAGTACAGAAACTGTGTCACGCTGTTGACGGGTGTCCTAACAGCCGTATCGCTTTCGATGAGATTGATACAGACCTGAGTCGACATGCGAACTCCTTATGCCATGCGAAAAGTTTTTAAAGCCGCGCATAGTATCATTGTCCAGAGGGGTAAGCAAGATCACCTCGGCACAAAACCAGGCCGCACATGCTGTTCAGTATCCTGCGTTACGAATTTTCTTGACCGTAAAATACCTCGATGGTATAAGCCACCCTGCGATTTATGACAGCAGGTAAGGAGACCACTCATGGCGGTTCAGATCAACTTTGGCAGCAACGCCAAGAAAGCAAACGTTACTAACTTTTCACTGAAGGTGCTGGAGGACATATTGCAAGCCGCAGGGTTAAGCAGCGCCACGATCTCTTCCACTTCTCGCACGCCGGCTGACCAGGCGAGGGTCATATTCAATAACATAGAGTCTACGAGTGTTGCCGCGCAGAAGAAGCTCTACGCGGCGGCGGGCGATTCTGTGATTGACGAGTATGTGAAAGCCAAGAAGGCAAAGAATCCCAAGAAGACCCCTATCGAGATAAAGGCGGCGATGGAGGCGAAGATAATAGCAATCGGGCCTACAAAAGTCTCTCATCATGCCGCAGACCCCAACGTGCTTTGCGTCTTTGATGTCGGGCCTTCTTCGATAGCAAATAAGGCTGCATTTGAAAAGGCGGTTCGCGCAGACAAGCGCGTGAAAAAGTTCATCACTCCGCCGCTCGACCCAGGCTATCATCTGGAGATCCCGCAACCAAAGAACTGATCGCACCGTGAAATAGAATTGAAAGGCTTCAGTGAACGTCGCGCCTCTTACTCTTCCAGGTCGGGAAGGGTCTGGCCGACTTGCACCTTATCCTTGCGCGCCTGTCACAGGAATCTGCCGCTCCATCACATTTGCTATACCCTCGAATCTCTTCTTGCATATATTTATCGTGATTTTATCTCGACAAAGGCGCTTGCCCGGTTGCTAGAAGGCGGCAGTATCTTCTCGGCACCGGGCGGGTAAACTCAACTACCGCGCAGTCCTCGCATATGCCGGACGATAAAGCGGCGACCGTTTCCTGCGGCGCTTGCAAGTGGAGGTGTGTCATGAAGTGCCTTCAGTTCCGTTCATTTTCTCGTATTTTCTTTACGGTTTTTGCGATTTTATTCGCTGCCGAGAACAGCGAAGCAGCACTGGTTAACAACTCGCAATTAGACCTCCCGTTCACTTTTGACTGGCTGCCCGCGAGCGATAATCCCGCAGAGGCTGACGACTTGAACGAAGAGGTTGCGCCCACAAAGGAGTCGTCACATGCCCTTGCCTTGCGGCCTGTACGGATTTTCAAAGCGTTCGATCTCTCGCTCATAAATCAAGATGTGATCAAAGGGTTTGGCGAAGCGTGGCGTCAATCGGGGAGCGGCACGAGTCATGTAGAAGGTTTCTTGCTGATCCTTCGCGACAAGGACGGCGGCTACGTTCCAAAGGTGATGGGCAGGACAAACGAGTATCAGCGGTTCACATTCGCGTGGCAGCCGGATATAGTCGCCATCGTTCACACGCATCCCAACCACATAGACCCGCGCCCTGCCTATGAAGATATGCGCGTGGCCGACCGCTGCGGCGTGCCAATAATCACGATAACCGTAAGGGGAATGTTTATCTACGACCCGCACACAAAAAAGACTTCCAAGATCAAAGACGGGCTCGGCTGGCTTGACAGGAAGAATTGGAATCCGGGCGCGTCGTAAGAGTAGGGAAAGCCCCCGCCCGTATTCCCTCTAGCTCACTTTGCCGACCGCGAAGATTGGCATTGTAGGTTGCGAGGAACCGCCTTGCGGTTCGAGGGTGATGGCAACGGCGTCGAGGTCGCTCACATTTGCCGGCACGTCTACGACTTTAAAACCGTGACCGTTTCTATCAACGTCGATAAGCCCCGCGCTTATCTTTGCTTCGGGCTTCACAAGCCATAGCTGGTAGACTTTGCCCTCGGGCGGCGGCGGCAGCTTGGCCGTAACTGCCCACTTGCTTGCTTCAACATCCCAGTAAATCTTTGCGGATGAGCCAGCGGCAGGCGACTGGCCTTCCAGGTTAAGTATGCGAGGAGCCTCGGCAGGCGAGCGCGTCTGCGCTGTGGCTAGCTCCTGCCTTAAAGACTCGCTTTCGGCTTTCGCCTGTCGCCACGCGAGAAATGATGCCATCGCTGCGACAATGAGCGAAGCCGCCAGCCCCCATAAAATATATGACCCGATACCGCTGCGCGCCGATTGTGAAATCGCGGGCGCTTCAGATATTCGAGGCTCAAAAGGGGTGACGTTGCCCGTGCTCTTATCATCTTCGCGAGCGATCCTCGCTGTCAGAACGTCTCGCAGGTACGGCGGAGGCGCAACTTCTTCCTGGCTCAATGCGAGCGACTCGGTCACTTCCTCAAACAGGGTCAATTCTGTCTGGCAGACAGGGCATCCTTCAATCAGGTGAGCCTCAAACGATCTCGCTTCGTGCTGACTGAGCGCTCCAAGCGCATATAGCGCCGCCGTCTCCTGATTATACTCACCTGTAGTTTCGTGCTTCAATTGCCCTGTTCCTTCCGGCTGCTGCGATCAAGTTTGGCTTCAAGTCTGATCCAGATATTCGTACTTGCTCGGCGCGATCAATAGAAACAACGTCCCCTGATCTGTATAAGTTCTATAATGAATCGTGCCGGGCGCGGCCCTGTGATAATCACCCTGCCTGAGCACCTCGCCGTGTACGGTGCAATCGCCTTCAATAATAAAAAACTGCTCCGCCCCTGTGTGCCTGTGGACAGGCAGGCTCGTCCCCGGAAGCATCTTAACAAGCGATGTCGTCACACCTCGCGCTTCGTCGACATATAATTCTTTGACGAGTATCCCAGGCCCGGCTTCGGTCCACTCCATATCATCGCCGTGAATCGAAAGCATAGACCCTTCATCCCCGCGCGAAGGGGCTTCTGTCGAAGTAGTAGCCTTGTGCGCAACCCGCTCCATCAACGTCTCGCGGAGCTGTGGCGGCGGGACCGCTTCATCAACGCTCAGCCCGATCTCAAGCGTCAGCGCGTCGAAGGCTTCGAGCTCTTTCAGACAGACTTCGCACTGGTCTGCGGCCAGGTGATCTTCAAAAGCGCGGGCCTCGCTTTGACTGAGAGCGCCGAGCGCATAAAGCGCCGCCGTCTCTCTTAAATTGTCTTCCGCTGCGCTGTGAGTCATGGCTGCCCTCCGAGCACTGGTGTTAGCATCTCGCGCAGCTTCATCATGCCAAGCCGTGTGCGGGTCTTGACCGTCCCTAGCGGCTGGCTCAACCGCAAGGCGATCTCGCTGTGGCTCAAGCCTGAAAAATATGCCAGCTCAATCACCTCCCGCTGCTCGGCAGAGAGAGAGTTGAGAGCGCGGCGTACAAGTTTCTGCCGCTCGGAATTTACGGTCGCCTCTTCCGGGCTCAGGCTGCCTGCGCTTAATTCTCCGATAGTTTCAAGCGGCTCCTTACTCTGTTGCTCCACGCGGCCCGAACGGAGCCGGTCAATCGCGCGGCTTCGGGCGATGGTCGTAATCCAGGCCAGCGGCGCTCCACGCTTTCGGTCGTAGCTTGCCGCCTGCCGCCAGACCTGCGTATAGACATCAAGCAGAACCTCTTCGGAGGCGGACCTGTCGTTTAATATCCTGAGGACCAGCCCGAAGATTAAACGGCTTGTCGTGTCGTAGAGTGTCGTCAGGGCAGAGGAATCCCCGTCCGCGATCTGACCGATTAGCGCCACCCAGTCTTGATCACGCGTCCTAAGCTCTAAAGAGTCCTGGGGTGAGCCCAATTTTTATCCCCTCGTCTTTAATCTACGAGAACTATTGGCGTTGTGGATTTCGGCAAAGCGATTGATTGGATCAGCCGAAGCGGGTCCAATCTTACAACAATCCACCCTGCAGTTCCAGCTTTACCTTCCATTATCCTTAGAATTCACCGGGTAAAATTTAATCGTGAGACTGCGTTTCATACTTGCAACAACCGAAGCCTCTGTGCTATATTTTAACTCGCCAGGAAAGAGAGCGATGAGAGCGGAGGCATGATATGAGCAGTGCAATTATTGAAGATAATGGATTTGAAGCGATACTTGCCAGTCTTTCCGAGCCTGTTCCCGATTCTCTTGTGAGACAGCGAATCGGTTGGAGGGACAACACGGGCGAAGAGCGCTGGGTCGATTATATCGATTGGCACACGGCTGCAGACATACTCGACAGGGTCTGCCCGGACTGGTCCCATGAAGTCATAGACGTAACGGTGATCGGCGATCTGGTTGCTGTAACTGCTGCAATTACAATAAAAGGCGTGACGCGCTGCGGCGTGGGCGTAGACTCTGCGCTCGACGAAAGAGGCATTAAGGGGGCCGAGCACGACGCGTTGAAGCGGGCGGCGGTGAAATTTGGACTTGCGCGCTCGCTCTACACGCGAGGGCATGCCAAAAAGGGCGCGGCTGCGCGTGCGAGCCAGCCTTCGAAGGGTGAGAAGAACGGCGATAGGGTGACGGAGAAACAGCTTTCGGCCATCTATGCGATTGCCAAAGCCAAGTCGCTCGACGCGCAATTGGAATCGATGGCGCTTTTCAAGTGTGAGCCGGAGCAGTTGAACCGCTCGAACGCCAGCGACTTGATCGATCATCTCAGGAACGTTCGGATAAGCGCATAATCGGCGCTTTCTCGATATTAGCTTGCGGCACGAGCAATCGGGGTTTCTTCGTGCCACATGCCCGGACCGGCAAATCGTAGCCGGTCCGGGCCTATAAGGCCTTTTCTGATGGCGGTATCTCACGTCACTATAGAGTGCAAGCGATACGGGTGCATGAAGAACCTGCTGGCCTGCTATGCCAACTGCCGGTACAACACGCGCTGTGAAGAGTTGCGCAACGAAGTGATGCCCAGGACCGAGGAGGCCGCAAAAGATATAAACTCTTATCTCACCGAGCGGGGTCGTACCCCCATCGCCATCCAGTTTCCAAAACGCGGCCTTAAATTCGTCGCCACGGTTGGCAGCCAGGATACCTTGAAAAAGGCCAGAGCCCCTATCCCGGTCAAACTTAAGAGCCAGCCGCAAAAGAGCCCGGTAAAAACCTTGGTTCCGCTGCCCGCGTTAAAGCCTCCCGAGCGGCCTGCGACAATTGAAATAATCAAACCAGGAACAGTTAGAAAGAGAGAGATAAAAGAGAAGATTTCAACGCTCGTCGGCAAGGCGGTTAAGAGAAAACCCAAACGACGAAAGCCGATTAAACGATCAGGCGATACCTTATTAAAGAGAGAGAGCAGGACAAGCAGACCGGCTATTATGGCAAAGAAAGTTAATAACACATCATCTGTAGGCAGAGAGCTATCGGCAACAAGACAGTCAAACGCGCAGGAGGCTACGGCAACCAAGGCAATCGAGCGCGCCGGTGCAGCTCCGAGAAGGAAGCGAGCTTCGTCGGGCAAGTCGCGGCAAGCGGGCAAAAGCTCGAAGATGTTTATCATCCTCGAAGGGAAGACCGCCACGGTTGTAGATGAGCGGGAGTTGATGCAGCACTTGCTATCGGGCGCTTCAACGACGGCGCGCTATTTCGAAGCGACCGAAGTCGAAGCCCGCGTGCAGATAGTCCACAAGCGATAGGCGCGCAATATGGTGCGCCTATCGCTTGTGGCTTGTCAGTTTTTGAGGAGAGTCGGCGGCAGGCTTGTCGAATCGAGGACCCTCAAAACGGGGAAGTGAACCTGCTGCCCTTTTGGCGAAGCGCCTTCGAGCAACTTGTCGAAGAAATTCCAGTTAGCTAGCCCGTCGTCGCTTTCAGGCTCAAGCAGGTAGAAGATCAAGGCCGCCTTTGGCTGGTTCATCGAGACGATGAAAGAGCCTTTCTTTAACTCCTGCCGCGTTTTTTCCGGGGTGGCTGAGAGCTTGACTTCCCTGTGCCCCTGGAATGAGCGTTCCGCCCTCGCCGTCTCTCTTACAAGATACCTTTCAACCTCAACCGTCGCATCTTGCTTTATCTCTTCGACGACTATTCCGTGACGTTCCAGCATCTTGATAATCTCCGACTGGTCGCGCGGGATGCAGTAAGCGGCGGGCGGCTTGATTCTCCGTGTGGTTTGAAATGCGCCGTACTCGGTCATCTTTACGGGGCGAGCTTCATTTGTGGCTTTAAGCATCGGCTTGTTCGTTTGCGGGTCTATCTCGCGCGTGACCGAACCGACAAGGATCGCGACCGGCGCGGGCGTTTTCTTCAGGTCGAAAGCGACGCCGAACCCCTGCTCGTTGCCGAATGTAGTTCCTTTTTGCTTGGCGAAAGAGTCGGCTTCGCGGGTCAGGTTAATCACTTCTGTGGGCTTTGCGGCGATCTGCTGCAAGACGGCGCGCACGAACTTGTCGGTCACATCGACGCGCGTTCGAAAGTCGAGATACGAATAAGCTTCGCTCAGAATCGCTATGCGGTTACGCAACCCGATATAGTTATTGCCGAATCGCGGGCGATGGTCGAACGTCGTCCACACCTTCGGCTCCTTCGGCTGGTCAGTATAAAACTCTTTTCTTGGGTCCTTCTCATCCGCAAAATTTCCGTAATAGTAAGTCCTGTATTTATGATTCGTATGAAGCTGGCGCGTGACGCTCGGAAGCAGCTTGTCGCGCAAGTAGGAGGTTATCCGCGCATCTGTGTTTGGATTGAGCGACGGCGCGTATGTGAGCGCGTAGCCGTGATAGGACCCGTTTGTCGTGTGGAGGTCGATTATGACGTGGGGGTCCCAGCGGTTCAACACGCCCTCGACAAGCCCGCGCGCTTCGGGGCTATCGAGCTTCATGAAGTCGCGGTTCAAATCGAGCTTCTGAGCGTTTTCGCGTGTGCCAACGCCAACGGGACCGTGTTGATGCGTGCGGTTATTGATGTCGATCTTCTCGTTGCCGTCGGCGTTGTAGATCGGCGCTACGAGCAGAACCACTTTGTCGAGCAGCGGCTTGAGCGCCCCAGTCGCAACATCGCGCATCAGGTGCTGCGCGGCCTCTTTGCCCTCTACTTCGCCCGCGTGAATGTTTGCCATTATGAAGACCACCGGCTTGCCGCTCGATGCGGCTTCGCGCGGGCTCAGGACTGCCGGGTTCGACAAGATGACGAGTGGCAAAGCTCTGCCCTCGCCAGTGGTTGCGAACGATTCCGTCTTTACGTTTGTGCTTACACGCTGCAAAGCGGTGATGAATTCCATCACGTCTTGATACCGTGATGTCTCCTTGTAGCCCGTTCGCTCCGCGCGGGATTCGATGCGCTCCTGTGCATGGGTTCCGTCAATCGACAGTGATAGAAGTGCGAGACAACACAACACGCTAATCGCTTTCACCAGTTCCTCCCGAAAAAGTCTTATCGATACGCGCCGGTATGAAATCGACGCTATCGGCGCTAACCAGATAATAGGCCGTCTTACCGTGGATGCCAGTGATGCCTGTTCTTATCCCCTCGCCGTGCAGATGGCCGTAAACGCAGGCATCGGGCGCGAACTGCTCTATCAACTCAGAAAACCCGCTCGGTTCATGGCGCTCGTTCACTGGGGGGTAGTGCAGGGCGACTATCGAGCAGTCATAGTCGCCGCGCCGAGCTTCGAGCGACTCTATCGCCTGTCGAAGCCGCGCCACCTCGCGCTCATAAATCCGTTCGTCCTCTTCTTGAAAATGCGGATCGTTCGGGCACATCCACCCGCGAGTCCCTGCGATGCCCACGCGGTTGATTACAGTCGAATCGGCTTGCAAAATCTTTACCGAGGGATCGAGCGCACGGGCCATCTTCGTTTTTGAAGTCCACCAGTAATCATGATTTCCTTTGAGCATCACCTTTGTGCCCTTCATCGCCCCGATCCGTTCCAGGTCGGGCCTCGCCTGCTCAAAGCGCATCGCCCAGCTAATATCCCCGACCAGCAGCAACAGATCATCCGGGCTCGCGATTTTCTCCCATCCTTCAAATATCTTTCTGTCGTGGTTGCGCCAGTTCTCACCGAACCGGTCCATGGTCTTACCTGTTCCGCCCTCCAAATGTAGATCGCCGATTGCAAAAACTCTCATAAGGCAAAACTCAATAATACAATCTCTGAGGAGAGTCCGTAAGGTGGCGAACGCGGTGTTGAGGATGGAAGAGAAGGAAAGTTAAATCGGCAATCGCAGACGGGCTTCGCACCCGTGACCGGCCTTTCTGTTTTGCAGGGCCAGCGTGCCTCCGTGCGCCTCGGCGATCTGGCGGCTGAGCACAAGCCCGATCCCCGACCCGCCGGGCTTTGTTGTGAAGAAAGGGACAAACAGGTTCGACGTATTCGATAGCCCCGGCCCTTCATCCTGCACCCACACCTCGATATGGCCGTCGGACCGCGCCCATCCGACCATCACGCCGCCGCCAGTCTCTGAGGCGGCATCGACGGCGTTATGGACAAGGTTTATCAAGAGCTGTTCGAGCTGGTCGCCGTCCGCGCTGATAGTCATCTCAGGCCCCGGAACGAGTTTGATATTAGCCCTTGATTCGAGATTGACGACGCGCTCGACAAGCTCGCCTATCTTTAACGCCTGGAACCTCGGCTGTGGCAGCCGGGCAAGTTTTGAATAAGCTTCAAGGAAGCGGCTCAACGCGCCCGCCCGCGACGCGATCACGCTCAGACCGCGCTCCATGTCCTCTCTCCAGTCTGACGGCTTTGGCTCGCGGGCAAGGAGGCTCTCAAGGCTCCCCGCTATCGACTTGATCGGGGCAAGCGAGTTATTAAGCTCGTGGCCGAGAACCCGCACAAGGCGTTGCCACGCCTGCCGCTCTTCCTCTCTGAGCGCGCGGCTCAGGTCCGACAAGACGAGCAGTTGATGGCCGACGCCGTGCTCGCGGAAGACCGACCGGCGAACCTCCCAACGGCCTGTGCTGCCGGGAAAAGAGATCTGCAATGTCCTGATCGTCTCGCCGTCGAGGCATTCGGATAAGCCCAGGTCGTCTGCGCTTCTTCCTATCAATCGTTCGAGCGGCTGGGCCAGTAATCGCTCGCCCGCTCTGTTGACAAGTCTCAGCTTTTCGTCGCTGTCAAAGGCAAAGATGGCCACCTCGATCTCGGCCATCACGGTTCTGAGCAGCGCAGTGGCTTCGAGCGCGCCCAATCGCTGCTCTCGCAAAATCTCGCTGAGCGAATTGACTTCGAGCATAGCTTCGCCGAGCGCGTCTTCGGGACGGGCCTCGCGGGCGCGTATCGAAAAGTCGCCCTCTCGCAGCGCGGCCAGAAGATTCGAGAGCGTCTGTAGCGGGAACTTGACCCTCTCTCTGACTGCCACCGAGAAGCTCAGCCAGAAACCTATGATGAGCACGGAGAGAGTCCATTGGACCTTCGGCGTGAAACTTCCGAGCCAGAGCAAGAGCATGGCCACGACGACGCCTGGGAAACCGGATGCGAGCGCGAGAAAGAGCACGCGGAGGTCGTGAGGGTAACGCCGCCGCCGGTTGAGCATTTGTGGCCCCTTGCCTTTCAGCGTCTCGTCGGCCTCGCGCAGTTTTAGGTACCTCAACGCCATAGCTTAAAGCTCTGTGTGACTCTCTTCAGACTAAAGCCCGAACCGCTGGAGCCTGCGGTAGAGGGCGCTCCGGCTCAGTCCAAGCTTTTCGGCGGCTTTGCTCACGTTGCCGTCGCATTGGGCCAGCGTCCTCTGTATAAGGAACCCCTCGACCTCTTCAAGGCTCATGTCTTCAAGCCTTCGCGAAACCTCGCGGCCCGTAACGAGCCCCAGATCGGGCGCTTCGACATTCGGGCCTTGGGCCATCAAGACCGCGCGCTCAATCGTATGATCCAGCTCGCGCACGTTACCGGGCCAGGGATGCCTGAGCAGCGCCTGCATAGCGGGGTTGCTGTAGCCTGTGAGATTCTTTCGATAACGCTGGACGTGCTGACGCAGAAAGTGTACGGCCAGCGCAGGTATGTCTTCGCGGCGGTCGCGCAAGGGCGCGAGCCTGATCTCGATAGTGTTTAAACGAAAGAGCAGGTCTTGACGAAAGCGGCCCGCGCTCACCTCTTCGTGTATGTCCGCGTTTGTGGCCGAAACTATCCGCACGTTAGCCCGCCGCGTCTTTGACGAGCCGACTCGCTCGAACTCTCTAGTCTCAAGCACGCGAAGCAGTTTGGGCTGCTGGCTGAGCGGCAGGTTGGCGATCTCGTCTAGAAAGAGCGTCCCGCCCTCGGCCAGCTCGAAGCGGCCCACGCGGTCTGCTTTCGCATCCGTAAAGGCCCCTTTGACGTGGCCGAATAACTCGCTTTCAAAAACGCCTTCGGACAACCCGCCGATATTGACCGTCACCATTGGCTTTGAGGAGCGTTCCGACAGCGCGTGGATCGCGCGAGCTACGACCCCTTTGCCCGTGCCGTTCTCGCCGGTAATCAGTACGTTCGCTTCCGAAGGGCCGATTCGTGAGATGACCTGCAAGACATTCTTCATCGCGGGCGATTCGGCGATCATGAGCGGTCGGTCGTCGTCTCGCAGAATACGGTTTTCGGCTTCGAGCCGCTGGCCTTTTCTGAGCGCCTGCCCAAGCTCGACCTGCGTGCTCACGATAGAGAGCAGCCGCGCATTATCCCAGGGCTTCTGGATAAAATCGCGCGCCCCGCGCCTCATCGCCTCGACCGCCAGATTGACGCTCCCCCAGGCGGTCATAACGACCACAGGCAAGGTGTTGTCAATCGTACGGATGCGCGAGAGCAGGTCCAGCCCTTCCTGGCCGGATGTCGTATCGCGCGTGTAGTTGAGGTCCATCAGCAGGACATCAAAGTCCTTGTCCTGTAAGGTCTGCAAAATCGCTGCCGGCGATGTGACTGCCTGTATCTGGTAGCCTTCGCCCTTTAACAGCAGCCGCAGCGCTTCCAGAACGTCCGGCTGGTCATCAGCGACCAGCACGCTTGGAGCAAATGGTTCCTGTGTTTTCATATAAGGTCGACTCGCAACTAGCTACATTTTACCCTGAGCCTGGGGTAGAGACTAGCTTTGATGGGAGTGGTCAGTGGCCAGTGGTCGGTGGTCGGTGGCAGGGATCAACGAGTAGCGGTCGGCGATCAGAGAAGAGGTCAATGAGAACGTACTGTCCGCTCCTGAGAACTGACCCCTGACCCTGACCACCGACCACTGCCCTTAGACTACGTTATAACCGCTCTCGCGAAGCTCGGCTTCCGCCTTCGGGTCGTCCGCTTCTTCGACTACGCGCCCGTCAAACAGGTGTATAGTCTTGTCGGCGTGGCGTGCGTATCGCTGGTCGTGCGTAACCATGCAGATAGTCGCTCCGGCTTGATGAAGCTCCCTGAGCAACTCCATGACGGCCTCGCCGTTTGACGAGTCGAGGTTCCCCGTAGGCTCGTCAGCAAGCAGGATTGCCGGGTCGCCTGCGACCGCGCGGGCAACGGCCACGCGCTGCTGCTGACCGCCCGATAGCTGGCTTGGCAGGTGCTTGGCCCTGTGCGCCATGCCGACGCGCTCAAGGGCGTCGTTTACGCGTTTCTTGCGCTCGGCGGCCTTCATCCCGCGATAGGTCAACGGCAGCTCGACGTTCTCAAAGACCGTCAGGTCGCCTATGAGGTTGAAGCTCTGGAATATAAAGCCGACTTCGCGGTTGCGTATGCGAGCCCGCTCGCCAAGCGGAAGGTCTGCGACCGGCTGGCCGTTGAGCCAGTAGTTGCCGTCCGAAGGCGAATCCAGTAGACCCAGGATCGAAAGCAGCGTTGACTTGCCGCAGCCCGACGGCCCGGCTATCGACACATACTCGCCCTTGTTTATGTCCAGGTGAACACCGGCCAGAGCGTGCGTCTCTACCTCGTCGGTAAAAAATACCTTTGTAACACCTTCCAGGCGGATGAGCGGTTGTTTAGTGGATGTCATCAAAATATCTCCTAAGGGAATGATTCACTCGTCTAGTTAAACTGGATTCGGTCGGAGCTATCATATGCAGACGTGTCCGACAGAACGACCTGATCGCCTTCTTTCAGGCCATCGATAATCTCGATGTGATTGACAGAGCTGCGCCCGAACTTGACTGTCACGCGGGTCGCGCCCTTGCCATCCGGGTCTACCTTGAACATGCCGACGAGGCTGTTCTCCTGACCGTGGACGGGACGGCCTACGTATAGCACCTGGTCAAGTCGTTCAAGCTCTATGGTTCCATCGACGCTCAGATCAGGGCGCGCGCCTTTGGGCAGCTCGCCTGTGAGCCCTACGTCTACGGTGACGGTGCCGTTTTGCACCGCCGGGTCGATTCTGGCAACTGTGCCGGCAATGATCCCGTTACGCGTATCAACGGAAACCGGCTGTCCTATCATGATGTCTTTCGCCTGTGTCTCGGCAATCCTCAATTCAGCCTTCAGCCGCCCGGGGTCTGCAACCCTTGCGAGGTTGGTGCCCGGCGTTACCTGCTGGCCGACTTCGACAGGCAGCTGCTGGACTACGCCGTCGAGCCCTGCGCGAACTCGGAGCTGGTCGACGCGTTGCCTTCTAAGCTGCGCGAGCGCCTTGAGCTGGTCTACGCGCGCCTGCTGTACGGCCAACTGTGCCTTTGTCGCTTCCGCGTTTATGCCGAGCCGCTTCTCTTCAATATCGTTTCGCGTCTCAAGCTCTTCGGCGCGCACCTTTGACACCTTGTTGCTGAGGTCTGCGATCAGCCCTTTCTTCGCAAGCTCCTCGTTGACCTCTGCCTGGAGCTTTGCCGTGCTGTAGTCGGCGCGAATGGTCGCCGCAGAGGCTTTTTGATCAAGAAGCTGGCTTTGAAGCCTGACCTTGAGACTCGTGTATTCGGCGAGGGCTCCTTGAAGCTGCGTTTCGGCCTCAACGGCCTCCTGTTC
Organism: uncultured Clostridia bacterium; assembly: GCA_964615905.1. Classification (GTDB taxonomy): domain Bacteria; phylum Acidobacteriota; class Blastocatellia; order UBA7656; family UBA7656; genus DATLMR01. The sequence continues at coordinate 19,169 of CAZTUB010000030.1, read as the reverse complement.
GAGCTGCGGGTTGCTCAGCTCAAGCAGAACCGTGTCGGCCGAGACAACCGCGCCCGCTTTGACAAGTATCCGCTCGACGCGCCCTTCTGACGCGGTCGGTATCCAGCGTATGTCTTCCGGGATAAGTGTGCCAAGCCCGCGCACCTGCCTCAGCATATTGCCGCGCTTTACCGTATCCATGTAAAGCGTCCCACGCTCTACGCTAGGGGCCGCCGGTTTCATACGGGACACGGCGACCGTGATGCCAGCAAGCGCTACTGCCGCCACCAGCGCATAGGCGATCCTCTTCATCTGGCGGCTGCGAGCTTTTGATTTACGCGGTATATCCATTGCTTCCTCCGATATCTTATAGGGAAGTTTCGTGCCATCCCTATGGCTTTATTAAATAGTGAAATATAAGAACTTGCGTTCGGAGCTTTCAGGCTCCCGGCTAAAAAATTCTCCAGTTCTGGGAAGTAAAATCCCAAAACCGGACACTTCAATCAATCGTTAACAAGCCACCCGTCTCTGAGCCGGACTATGCGGTTGCCGTAGCCCGCGTTCTCCTCCGAGTGCGTGACCTGAATGATGGTCGTCCCGCTCTCGTTCAGCATCTTGAACATCCCCATAATCTCGCGGCCCTGGTCCGAATGGAGATTGCCCGTAGGCTCGTCCGCGAGGATAAGGACAGGGTTCGCGATGATCGCGCGGGCTATGCCGACAAGCTGTTGCTGGCCGCCTGACAACTGGTTCGGGTAGAGGTCCTTTTTGCCGACTATGTGGAACCGGTCGAGCACGTCGCAGACTATCGACTCCCGCTCCGCCTTTTTGATGTTGCGGTACGAGAGCGGAATATCGAGGTTCTCATAGACGGTCAGGTGATCGAGCAGATGGTAACTCTGAAAGACAAACCCCATGTTCTTGTTGCGCAGCTCTGCGCGCTCTTTTTTCCCAAGCCGGTGAACGGCCTGGTCCAGAAAATAGTACTCGCCGTTCCAGACGTTGTCGTGCATGCCGATCAGGTGGAGCAGTGTCGATTTGCCCGCGCCCGACGGCCCCATGATCGAAACGAATTCACCCTGGTTGATCTCAAGATTAATCCTTCTGAGCACGTAGGTCTTTACGATACCCGATTCATATACCTTCTCGATATTCTGTAGTCTGATCATTGCTCGCTCCTGAGAAATAGGCCAATGCCCTCACAGGATTATTACCAAATACTATGCCATCGCCTCGGCCGAGAAAAATTGGTAAAAATATAGGTTTTCTCGAACACTCAACCGACCAGGCTTTCTTCTATTTTGCGCTTCTGGGATTAGAATGTCCAGAAATGAACAAAGAAAAGCGGGCACAAAATTGTAATTAATCTTGCGCCCGCTCTCGCCTCACAGATGCGAATCGCTAGCTGCCGCTGGTCGTCGCAAGCACGTCTTCAAAGTAGTTCAGCATGACCTTCTTTGGCTTCTTCGGAAGCGGCACGCGGAACTCGTCCGTAGAGCTGTTGCCGAAGAGCGAAAGCACACCTAGCCGGATGACGCGCCCGTCGATGTCCGCGTAAAGCGGAACCCGCATCTTGAACGTGTCGTCGACATTGCTCTGCGTGACCTTGCCAACCAGCACCGCCTGCCCGCCTTCGCCGCCTTCGATGCGATATTCGAGCTTGTAGTCGGGGATGTATGTGCCGAAGACGTACTGCTTGAAGAACCAGTTCATCTTGCCGTCGCCGTCAAGGTCCATATCCTTGGTCATATGCTTCTCGACCGCGCGCTGGAAGTCCTGTGTCGAGACATCGCTGTTGTAGTGCGTCTTGACAAAGTCCTGCATCATCGTGATAAACCGCTGGTCCCTCGTCTTGGGCTCCCACATCATCATTCGGATCATGTGAAGAATAAAACCGCCCTTGGGATAGGCGACCGACTGGTACACGTTAAAGCCCGTCTTCGCCGTATTCAGCCGGAGGCCCATGTAGACAGACCCGACCTCGGAAGGCTTCTTGCCCTGGCGGTTCTTTGCCATGATCTGTTCGCGCTCTTCTTTCCAGAACCTTATAAGCTCAGGGTCTTTGTAAACTACCTGCGCGTAGAGCGACGCGGAGAACTGTGCGAAGCCCTCGCTCATCCACTGGTCGCGGTAAGAGTTCCAGCCAAGAAGGTGGCCCCACCACTGGTGCGCGACTTCGTGCGCGCTGAGAGTCCTGAATTGACCTGCGGCGGCGGTCATACCAAGCTGGTGGCGGTGCGTCTGGTCGAGGTAGGCCGTCCACGGGAGGTAAACAAGCATCGGCCACGCCTGCCCGAAGTTTGGAAACGGCTGTTGCGTAATGGCCACGCGCCCGTAGGGCAGGTTGCCGAATACGTTCGAGAACAACTGCACAGATACCTGCGCCTCGGCGCGCGCCTTGTCCATCAGGCTCGTGGTGTTGAGCGACTGCAATGTGGTCGCGGTCGAGCCGCCGTCGGCCTCCGCCATATTTATGTTGCTCTGGAGTTGTTTGAGTTCGTCGGGAAGCTCGCGGTTGGCGTAAGACTCGAAGGCAAACTTGGTCTTTTCATCTTGCACGACGGTCTTCTTAAACTTGCCGAAATTGAAACCCGCCACCTGGAGCGATACGTCGCTCTTCCACCGCGTGATGGTCGTGTCGCCTTCGGTCTTCTCTTCGAGCGGCTGACCCGTGGCGACCATCACAAGCCCTTTGGCTGTCCTGAAGGTCAGCTCAAACGTGCTGCGGTCGCCGAACGATGTTACGGCGTTGTTCGGGTACCAGTTGCTGCGCGCGCCCGGATTGAGGGCAAAGTTTCCGCCCCCGGAATCGAGCACGACCTCTTCGCCGCCGTATGTAAAGACCAATTCGAACTCCTGGTCCTTCTTTAGCGGCTCAGGCAGGATCACAAAAAAGTCGCGGTCTTCATTCTTCTCTTCGCGGATAAACTTCAGGTCGCGGCCGCTCGCGTCTGTGACTTTGGAGACCTTTATGGTCCTGTAAAGATCGAGCGGCAACACCCGCGTTCCATCAACAAGCGTCTTTATCCTGGCTCTGGCCGTGGCCTCCAGGTGCTTGCCTTTTATCGTCGAGTCGATGTTGTAATGGAGGATGTCAAACAGCCTGTGGTCTTCGTCAAAGACGAGCGGGCTGCGGTAATGCTGGTTGATATGGAATGCGCCCCATATGCCGAAATTGCCCTGCGTGGTGTTTATCAGGAAGACCTCTTCAGGAGCAACGATTGGGCCGCCCATGGGGTCTACGCCAAAGACCCAGTCGCCGTACTTCTTGCCGCTGAAATAGGCGTGGAATATCCCCTGCGGGTTGGGCATGGTCAAATCGGTCAGTATGCGGCCGTCCAGGTTGTATGCGAAATTGCCACGGCGAAGCTTGTTCTTAACTTCGTCGTAGGCTTCCTGGGCGTTTGACGCTGCCTGGCCTTGCGAAACCGCTATCTGCTTTTTCAACTCCTCGTGGGTCTTGTCCGTAAACCGGAAGACGATCTTTGAGAACTGCTCGGTCAACGAGCCGGTTCCGGTCAGATGGCTGATCTGTTTCTTCTCGATTTCGAGCGGGGGTGTGATCTGAAACTCCCCGTCGCCGATAAATACGGCCCCGGTGACCCGCCCTTCGACAGGAGCGAGGAAGAATATCTGACCGTCCTTAAAGGTTATTGTCGCGGCGTCGCGCTTCAATACCACGTTCTTCAGCGAGGCTACCTCGCCGCTCAGCTTTATCTGTCTCAACTGGGTGTAGATGGGATCGGTGCTCGAAACCTCTACCTGTTCCGAGATGGCAGCGACTTCGAGCCGCACGTCGATCTTTTTACCCTGGCCTGCTTTAATGTCGATTGACAGCCGGTCCCTCAATACGAACCCGTCGGCGTCTACCGATAAGAAATAGATTCCGGGTGCTATGTCGTTAAAGGCGAAGCGCCCCTCGTTGTCCGTAGTCGCTTCGGCCACCATCGCGCCGGTCGCGTCGGACAATCTCACCTGCGCCCTTGCGACTTTTGCGCCCGTAGGGTCGCTGACCGTACCTTCAACCCTTCCGGTTTGGATAGCAAGCGCGCTTGAAGCGGATATAAAGTTATTAAAACTGGTATTGAATGCGGAGGCCCGTCCCATCGCCAGAGTGGTCTGGACGATCAGCAGACACATGGCCAACGCGAGGATCTTCTTAGTCATACTACACACTCCTCCTGAGTTTGGGCATCACAAGCTAAATTACATTCGCGAGGGGTAAAAGTTCCCAATAAGGGACTAATACTTTAACATTACCGCAGACATACAATCAATGAAGTCCGCCTCCACAGCCAAAAGACCACACATTTGCAACAAAGCCCCGGCTTTAATAAGCCGCCGGGTTGCCGTAGGCGGTTTGCTAGGACAAAATCATCTACGGGAGGATGGAGAATGAACGAACACATTTTTCGTGAATACGATATACGGGGAATCGTAGGCAAGGACCTGACAGACGAAGCGGTATCGACGCTTGGGCGCGCGATAGGGACATTTTACAGGGCGAACGGCGCGCGCAAAGCAAGCCTGGGGTGGGATGCCCGCGAAAGCTCGCCCCGGTTCCGCGACCTGATAGCGCGCGGTCTTAACGAGACGGGCTGCGACGTGCTCGACATCGGGATGGTACCGACGCCTATGCTCTACTTCTCGCTTTTCACGGAGGATGTGGACTCAGGGATCATGATTACCGGGAGCCATAACCCTGCCGACTATAACGGCTTTAAGATATGCCTCGGAAAGAGCACAATCTACGGCTCTCAGATCGCAGAGATAAAACAGATCGCGCTTTCGGGCAAGTTCGCAACCGGTACGGGGTCGCGGCGCGAGCGGGACATCTCGACCCCCTACCGCGAGCACATTGCATCGAACATAAAGATGGGCGAGCGTAGAATCAAGGTCGTCATAGATGCCGGTAACGGGATGGGCGGCATAATTGCGCCGCCTCTGTACAGGCAGCTTGGCTGCGATGTCATAGAGTTATATTGCGACCCTGACAGCCGCTTCCCGAATCACCACCCCGACCCGACTGTGATAGAGAACATGGCTGATGCCGTTGCGGCGGTCAGCGAGCACGAGGCGGACCTCGCTGTGGCGTTTGACGGCGATGCGGACCGCATAGGCGTTGTCGATGAAAAGGGCGAGCTTATCTGGGGCGACCAGTTAATGGTCATATTCTCTCGTGCCATCTTGAATGAGCAGAAAGGCGCGACCTTTATCGCGGAGGTGAAATGCTCACAGTCGCTCTTTGACGACATACGCCAGCGCGGCGGCAACCCTGTCATGTGGAAGGTGGGGCATTCGATCATCAAAGCAAAGATGAAGGAGACGAATGCGGCGCTGGCGGGCGAGATGAGCGGACATATCTTCTTCGCGGATCGCTATTTTGGCTATGACGACGCAACCTATGCCGGAGCAAGGCTGCTTGAGATTCTTTCGAAAACCGATGGGCCTGTTTCCGGCCTGCTTGAAGGTCTGCCGAAAACGGTTTCGACGCCTGAGATAAGGTTCGACTGCCCGGACGACCAGAAGTTCGACATCGTTAGAAGGCTGACAGAAGAGTTCAAGAAGACGCACGAGGTAATCGACATCGACGGCGCGCGAATCATATTCCCTCACGGCTGGGGGCTGGTGCGCGCTTCAAATACACAGCCCGTGCTCGTAATGCGTTTTGAAGCCGCGACCGAAGCCGATTTAAAGGAGATTCGCGGCCAGGTTGAAGCAAAGCTAAACGAGTTCGTAACGCCGCGAGGTGGCGGGTAGCTCTCACTCTTGCTCGAATGCGTTCAGGTACTTCAGCCCCGAACCCGTGTTGAAGATCACAACGCGCTCGTCGGGTCCGACCTCGCCACGGTCGATCAATCGCCGCAGAGCGGGAAGGCATGCCCCGCCTTCCGGCGCGGCAAACAGCCCTTCCAGAGCGCCGATCTCTTTGACCGCGCGAATCAATTCGTCGTCTTCGACGGCCACGGCAGTCCCGCCGCTTTTGCGAAGTATATCGAGCATCAGAAAATCGCCAATCGCTTTCGGCACGCGGAGGCCGGACGCGATTGTGTGCGCGTCTGTTATCTCAGCGCCCGTCCGCAAACCGGCCGCGAACCCTTTAACCACGGGCGCGCACCCGGCTGCCTGGACAGTGACCATGCGAGGCCTGTGGTCGCCAATCCAGCCGAGCCTTTCCATCTCGTCAAAGGCTTTCCACATCCCTATGAGCCCTGTGCCGCCGCCTGTCGGGTAAAGGATCACATCGGGCAACTGCCAGTCGAACTGTTCGGCCAGCTCGTACCCCATGGTCTTTTTGCCTTCGACGCGGTAAGGCTCTTTCAATGTTGAAACGTCGAACCAGCCTTCGGCCTCTTTTCGCTCGCCGACTATGCGCCCGCAATCTGTAATCAGCCCGTCGATCAGAGTCACGTGCGCGCCAGTCTGGCGGCATTCGATTATGTTAGCTACGGGCGTATCGCGCGGCATAAATATGTGAGCTTCGAGCCCCGCTTTCGCTGCATAAGCGGCGAGGGCTCCGGCAGCGTTTCCGGCTGAGGGGACAGCAAGTTTTTTCGCTCCGAGCTCTTTTGCCATAGAGACGGCGACGGCCATGCCCCGCGCCTTGAATGAAGCCGTCGGGTTTAAGCCTTCGTCCTTTATGTAAAGCCGCGACATGCCAAGTTGTTTGCCAAGCCGCTCCGCTTTAAGCAGCGGAGTCATGCCTTCACCGAGTGTCAGGCGGTTGGCTTCGAGCGCGACGGGCAGGACTTCTTTGTACCGCCAGAGAGTCGCCTCGCGCGTTTTGAGCGAATCCTTGGCGAGCGTGCGGGCTGCCGCCTCCAGGTCATACGCAACCATCAACGGCTTGCCGCAATCGCAGAGGTTTTGCAGCCTGGCTGCCTCGTGCCGCTTGTCGCAAGAAGAGCAATAAAGGTGTGTGACGTTCATAATCTCCCTGTTCGCGGAAGCCGAGCAGTATACACGCCAGCAGCGAACGGGGGCAACTTGTCTGCCGGATTAGCGGGTGCTAGAGTTATTGGCTTGATTAAACAAGGAGGGAGAAGACAGTGGCAAACCGCAAAGCGATAATTGAGACAGGCAAAGGTAACATCACCATCGAGCTTTACGAAGACAAAGCTCCAAAGACGGCGGGCAATTTTATAGACCTGGTCGAGAAGGGATTTTATGACGGGCTTGCCTTTCACCGTTACGAGCCCGGGTTTGTGATCCAGGGAGGCGACCCGAAAGGCAACGGCACGGGCGGCTATATCGAGCCCGGTTCAAGCCGCGAGCGTCGCATCCCGTTAGAGGTTTCGCCCGAGCTGAAACACGGCGAAGCCGGGGCGGTTGCGATGGCCAGGTCGTCGGACCCGAACAGCGCATCGAGCCAGTTCTATATCACGCTTGGGCCGGCGGCTTTCCTCGACATGAACTACGCGGTCTTTGGGCGAGTTGTTGACGGCATGGATGCGGCGAGGCAGATTCGCGCGGGCGACAAGATGACAAGTGTCAAGCTTGTTGACTGATAATCTCTTTGGGGGCAGGGTCTGTTCCTGCCCCTAGAACTTCAACACGACTCGGCCCGTGATCGTTGCCTTTTTCATCTCCCCGAAAACTTCGTTTATCTCTTCGAGGCTGCGCGGCTCGACAAGGCATTTGACCTTGCCTCTTGCGGCCATCTCAAGCACCTCCCTCAAATCCTCGCGCGTGCCGACGGACGACGCGACTATGTGGGTTTCGCCCGAAGACATCGCGGAAGCGGAGAAGGCGAGCGGTTCAGAAGGCAGGCCGACCACGACGAGCGTGCCCGTCGGCTTGAGCGCGCGAAACGCCGTGTCATAAGCGGCCCTTGCCGCTGCGGTGACGATGGCCACGTGCGCGCCTCCCATCGCCCGAATCTCTTTCGCCGCGCTGCCTGCCGAATCTTTAACCATCCGGTCAGCGCCGAGCGACCGAGCCAGCTCAAGCTTTTCGTCCGTAATGTCAACCGCTATGACTTCAACCCCGAACGCCTTTGCGATCTGCACGGCCAGGTGGCCGAGGCCCCCTATCCCGAATATCGCCACGCGCTGGCCGGGCCCGATCCCCGCCTTCTTTATCGCCCTGTATACAGTCACGCCCGCGCAGAATAGCGGCGCTGCCTCTTCGGCGGTAAGCTCTGCCGGGACTCTCAGCGCGTGTGTCGCCTTTGCTTTCATAAACTCAGCGTACCCGCCGTCGACAGTGCAACCCGTTATCGTTTGATTTGGGCAGAGATTCTCAAGCCCATCGCGGCAGGCTTCGCACTCGCCGCAAGTCCAATGTACCCACGCCACTCCCACGCGGTCACCGACCTCAAGCTCGGTTACGTCGCCGCCTTTTTTGACCACGCGGCCAACCACTTCGTGGCCGGGGATCAAAGGCATCTTTGTTATCTTCTTCAGCCGCTGCCAGTCGCCTTCAGCAAGGTGAAGGTCCGAATGGCAGACGCCGCTGGCCTCAACCCGGATCAACACTTCGTCGGGTCCGGGTTCGGGCGTCTCTCGCTCTTCTATCCTGAGCGGTTCCTTGTACTCATTAACAACGGCTGCTTTCATGTGCGCTCCAATCATTCAGGTTCTGCGCTGTGGATTATAAGCATTGCCGCTTGATTTGCCAAAGAGTCGGGGCGACCGGCTTCGTCATCCTCACAGGGTCGTGTAGAATAATTCTTCATGCTCGTATTAGGCATAGAAAGCTCGTGCGATGAGACCGCGTCGGCAGTCGTCGAAGACGGTCGCCGGATTCGCTCAAACGTAATAGCTTCGCAGGTGGCGACACACGCCCCGTTCGGCGGCGTCGTCCCTGAGATCGCTTCGCGTGAGCACCTCGACCGCGTCGCGCCTGTCGTCGGGTCTGCGCTGGTCGAAGCCGGAGTTGTTCTCGACGACATCGACGGTATCGTAGTTACGAAGGGGCCGGGGCTTATCGGCTCGCTGCTTGTGGGCGTGAGCTTTGCAAAGTCTCTGGCATTCGCCACCGGAAAGCCGCTCGTCGGAGTGAACCATATCGAGGGCCACGTCTATTCCGTTGTCTTCGAGAACCCGCCGGTCCAGTACCCGGCCGTAGCCCTGATAGTTTCGGGCGGCCACACGACTCTTTTTCTGATCCCGGAAGAAGGGCAATACGCTGTGCTCGGACGGACAAGGGACGACGCGGCGGGCGAAGCGTATGACAAAGTCGCAAAGCTCCTTGGGCTCGGATACCCAGGCGGGCCCGTGATCGACAGTCTTGCTCAAAGCGGTGATGCCAGTGCTGCAAGCCTCGTCTTTACGCTTCCTCGGATGGATTCGCCAAATCTCGATTTTAGCTTCAGCGGGTTGAAGACGGCAGTGTTGCGCTATATCAAAGAGAATCGGATCGCGCCTATAGAAACAGGCGGCGTGCCGGGCGGGCAGATAAGAGACCTTGCCGCCAGCTTCCAAGATAAGGTCGTTAAATCACTGGTCGCGCGTCTCAAAGAGGCGGTGAGGCGGCACAAGCCAAAGACCATAATTCTCGGCGGCGGCGTCGCCTGTAATAGCGCGCTCAAGGCGCGGCTTGCCTCGGAAGATTTCGGCGCGCCCGTTTATCATCCGAGCCCTGTGCTGACTACGGATAATGCTGCGATGATCGCGGCGGCAGGGCACGCTAAACTTGCGCGCGGCGAAGACCACGGGCTCGGCTTCACCGCGTCGCCAACGCTGAAGCTTGAGAACCTCAAACTGGAAGGGTACGAGACGCCGCTCAAGGCGAGGTATAAATTCTAGCGTCACCATCTGCGCGCGAACCTTTCTATGAATGACAGCGACTACATGAAAAGAGCGCTAGAGCTTGCGCGGCAGGGGCGCGGGCTTGTAAGCCCGAACCCTATGGTCGGGGCGCTCCTTGTGAAAGATGACCGCGTAGTGGGGGAGGGGTGGCATCGCTACGACCTGCTCAAGCACGCCGAAGTATATGCGGTCGAGAGCGCAGGGGCTATGGCGCGTGGAGCCACGCTCTATTGCAGCCTCGAACCATGCTGTCACCACGGGCGCACCCCGCCTTGCACAGACGCTTTGATCGAGGCGGGGATAACGCGCGCCGTAATCGCGATGGGCGACCCTGACCCGCGTGTCGGCGGTCGGGGCATCGAGCAATTGAGAGAAGCAGGTATAAGCGTTGAGGTCGGACTGTGTGAGGGCGAAGCCAGGAAGCTCAATGAAGCCTATTTGAAATTTGTGCGGCAAGGGTTGCCATTCCTCCACGGCGTCGTTTTGTGCGAAAATGAAGGGGTCGGCCAGTGGATGCCTTCCAACTCTTTTCTTGAGCTTGCCTCAAGCCATGATGCCGTCGTCTTCGGGAGCAACCAGGAGGTGAACCGGCAGGTGTTCGGGTTTTGCGCGAGTCGAAAAAGGCACAGAGAGTTTCTATATACCATGATGGTAGATGATTCCGGCTCGGTCGATTCATTAAGCTCGTCATCCTTAACCGAAGACCTGAAAAACCTTGAGGGGAGCGAGTTTGCCCAATGGCTCACGAGCGAGCGAGCGGTGAGCGTTATCTTTCTGCCCGGCTCGCTTGACGAGATTGAGTCGCTAGACAAGCTGACTTTTATCACTCCAAAATCGCGTTATGATATTACGAGCGCATCATCACAGTTTGAATGCGGCGGTATGAAGTTTCAACTTCTCGACGTAGAGACGGCGGACGCCGGTGATTACTTTGAGCTTACGGGATACCCGGGCCTGATCGGTCAGGCAAAACCACATTGATTACCGCAAAAAAGAGTCTGGGCCAAAACTTCCTTGTTGACACGCGCGTTTCGCAGAGGATAGTCGAGTCTGTCGCGCCGACCGTAGACGACCTGATCATCGAGATAGGACCGGGCACAGGCGCGCTGACGCGGCTGCTTGCCGCGCGCAGCGGTCATGTCGTCGCCGTTGAGCTGGATGCGAGGCTCGTCGAGGAGCTCAGCCGTTCCTTTGATGACCCCCATCTTTCAATCATTCATCGTGACGCGCTCGCCATCGACTGGCAGAGATTCATCGGCGAAAAGCTTGAGGAGTTAAAGCTGACCCCCGCCGCTCCGCTACGGCGCGTGCGCGTTGTGGCGAACCTGCCTTATTACATCTCGACGCCAATCATAACCAGATTGATACAGGCTCATAAGCACATAGTTGATATGACGTTGATGCTTCAGAAGGAGGTTGTTGATCGTATCACCGCCCCGCCGGGCGGGCGGGAATACGGTTACCTGAGCGTGCTCGTTCAACTCTACTGCCAGGCGACGAAGCTGTTCGACGTGCCGCCTTCGGCATTCAAGCCCGCGCCGAAGGTTCTATCGTCCGTAGTCCGGCTCGTCTCTCGCGAGCGCCCTGCGGTCGAAGTAAGCGACGAGCTGAGATTTATCGCGGTCGTAAGCGCGGCGTTTGCTCAACGTCGAAAGACGCTCGCGAATAATATGAAAGCGGCGGCCTCCATTCTGAAGCCCGAACGGCCTTACCTCGAAGCCATCGAAGCGGCGGGGATCGACCCGAAGCGGCGGGCCGAGACGCTCTCGCTCGACGAGTTCGGGTCGCTTTACAGGAGCTTATACAACGAATGAAAAAGGATTGTCGGCAAGTGCGCGGGGCTTGCTATACTTTTTAACGAGTGGGACCAACTATGGAGAATCAGACACTGGAGATCATTCCGCTTGGCGGCGTCGGCGTGTTCGGTATGAACATGATGGCGATGCGATGCGGCGGCGAGACGATAATAATTGACGCGGGGATGGGCTTCCCTGACGACGACCTTCCGGGAGTCGATATACTGATTCCCGATTTCTCTTTTATCGAAAGCTACCGCGACGAGATTGTGGCGATCATCCTGACCCACGGGCACGAAGATCACATCGGCGCTGTCCCTTTCCTTCTTAGAGAGGTCAACGTTCCCGTCTACGGCACACATTTCACGCTCGCGCTAGTCGAGCGCAAGCTAGAAGAACACGGCATTTCAGATTCGACGGAGCTTCATGCAGTCGAGCCGCGAGACTCGGTCAAGTTCGACAACTTCGAGGTCGAATGGATCCACGTATCGCACAGCCTTACTTCGTGCACGGCGGTAGCGATTACGACCCCGGTAGGCGTGGTCATACATTCGGGAGATTTCAAGGTCGATGATACGCCTGTCGTCGGACCAACGATTGATCTCAAACGGCTCACAGAGCTTGGCGACAAGGGTGTGCTTGCGCTTCTCGCGGACTCGACGAATGCCGAGCGCCCAGGCCGCACGCTTTCAGAGCGCGCGGTCTTACCCGCTTTTGAGGATATTTTTGAGAAGGCGACCGGCCGGCTCGTCATCAGTTGCTTCACCTCGTCCGTCCATAGAATCCAGATAGTGCTCGACATGGCCCAGGAGTACGGGCGAAAGGTGGCGCTGCTTGGCAGGAGCATGGTCCGTAATGTCGAGACAGCCGACAGCCTTCGTCAGCTTGATGTGCCCGACGATATATTTATCACGCCCGCGCAGGCTCGCCACATCGATGAGGACCAGCTTGTGTTGCTCGTGGCAGGATGCCAGGGCGACCCCATGTCAGCCATGACGCGCATGGCCACAGACCAGCACAAGAACCTTGCGGTATCCGAGGGCGATCTTGTCGTGTTATCCGCGCGGCAGATACCCGGCAACGAGCCTTCAATCTCGCGATTGATCTCGCATTGTTACAAGCGCGGCGCGCGTGTCATCGACAGCACGCTCGCGCGCATACACGTATCGGGCCACGGCAGCCAGGACGATTTGAGAATCTTGATCGAGGCCGTTCGGCCAAAGTTTCTTGTCCCTATCCACGGCGAACTGCGTCAGCTCTACAGGCATAAAGAGTGGGCGGCTACGCTCGGCGTTGTCGAGCCTCGAAATATCGTAACGATTGAAAACGGCGACGTGTTGGAGCTTGACGGCAGGCGGGCTTCGATCACCGCTTCCGAGATCGTGGGACGCACGTTCATCGACGGCACTCTCGGACAGGTCGAAGACATAGTCGTACGTGACCGCAAGCACCTCTCTTATGACGGCATAGTCGTAGCGATTGTCGCGATCAACCCGACCTCAGGCGTGATCGAATCGGATATAGAGATCGTCACTCGCGGCTTTATCGACTCGGAGGATTCGAGCGGCGTTGTAGAAGAGTTGAAGCGAATCGCGGAGGAGACCGTCAATACGGCGAATCACGAAGAACGTATCGACCACGGGGTCATCAAAGAGAAGATTCGCCTGGCGCTCAAGCGGTTCATCCAGAAAAGCACGGGCCGTCGCCCGATGATAATCCCGGTCGTGGTCGAGGTGTAAACGCGCAGGCGTTTGACTTGAAGCGTCAAACCAGGCTGAACCCGATTCGATAGAGAGCATAAACAACTACTGCAAGAAAGCCGAAGACAAGCAGGCCGAGTCCGCCCAGAAGGACCAGGACCCAGGCCCAGTCGCTCCAGAAGGACTTGCCCTCGCCCGATGCGTACTTGTTGAGCAGGGCCATGTTCTTGTCGTTGGACTTCCAGACGAAGTCGAACAGGTCGCCGACAAAAGGCAGAGTGCCGATCACGTAGTCGATCCCGATATTAAAGACCATGCGGGTTATGACGATCTTGGGCAAACCGTACCGCACAGAGACCAGGACGACATAAGCCGAAACGAGCGTGCCGACGACATCGCCCGCGAACGGGACGAGCAGGCTGATTATCGGGTCGAGCCCGAACCTCAGGTTGGTCCCGGGCACGCGCATCAGGTCATCCATGATGAAGGAGACGCGGTCAAGGTGCTTGTCAATCGGCTGGCCCTCGGCGTTGAGCGGGACGCGTGACCTTCTTTTTTCCAGACCCGGATAGTCTTTTCTGCCTGTCATAGCTAATCAGTCGAGAGGGATGATGTCGGTTTCAAGTCCCGACTCATGAATTAGGATTAAGCCGACCGTGCGAGGAAGCGAGAAGCGGCGCGGCCCCGCGCTGCCGGGGTTAAACAACACCGTCTGTCCAAGCATCTCTTTGTAGGGCCTGTGCGAATGGCCGAAGATCACAATGTCGGGTTCGAGTCGTTCGACCATCGATCTATGCGATTCGTCTAGCTGGTGAAGCTCACCGAAGATGTGCCTGACCAGGACTTGCCGCCCTGCTATCTGTTCGACGCGCTCGGTCGGGAATTTCGAGAACCAGTCGTTGTTTCCTTCAACTGCGATGACGGGCGCTATCGACTCAAGCTTATTGATTATCTCGATCTTGCCGATGTCTCCAGCGTGAACGATCAAATCCACCCCAGAAAAGATTGACGGGATGGCCGTGTCGAAAAGCCCGTGAGTGTCCGAGATGACGCCGAGTTTCAATGTTTGCTCTCCCTGGCTGGTCTAGATTCTATCAGGATGTTGGAAGGCGAGGAAACCGTGAGGGTGAAAGCTGGAAAAAAGTGAAAGGAAGAAAAAAGGCGGGCGACCCGCTCAAGAGGCATCCGAACGTTATCAGCTCATGGATGCCACAACCGCGAATCGCCCGCGTTGACGGAGCAGACTCTCAGGCTCCGCCAAAGCAGTCTTGCGACAGACTAATCGAACCTTGATATAAGTGCATTTACCGTTCAATAGACTCGGCGCTGCAATAAAGACGGGTCGGCGCCTTGCGGCAAACCTTTGCCCGACGATAGACAAGTGCAATTGCCTTGCCACAGCAAAACCCTGTCTTGACCTGGGGTATGGCCTTTTATCGGCTTGCTTTAGCGATATGTGAGCGGGAGAAGGGAAGATTGCCTGTAACTTTAATCCACGGCCTGAGAGTTTTCTTTCATAGACAGGGGCGGGTCGAGCGGCAAGCGGCAATGAAAGGTTGTGCCCGACGAATCGCTTCGTTCCACAGAGACATCGCCTCCGTGCGCGACCAGAATCTTCTGGACTATTGCGAGGCCGATGCCGTACCCGCGCGACTTGGTGGTGTAGAAGGGTATAAAGATTCTAGACAAATCTCCGAGCGCGATGCCGCCGCCTGTGTCACGGATCGTTATGTGAGCATAGCGGCCCGGTTTGCCGTCAATCGAGGCGGTAATCTCAATCACCCGCTCGCCGCCGTGCGGGTCGATGGCTTCTACGGCGTTTCTGAGCAAGTTAGAAAACGCTCTCCGCAACATCGTCTCGTCGCCCGCCAGACGCGCAAAACTACCCTTGATATGAAGCTCGATCCCCGACTCCAGAAGTTGCGGGCGAAGCTCTTGCGCGCAGTCATTTATGATCTCCGCCATGTCTACTTCAGCCATCGCCAGTTGTTGAGGCCGCGCAAAGTTTAGAAAGTCGGTAACAAGGCGTGCAAGCAGCCTGACTTCGCCTAGCATGGCATCAAGCGCCTTGCTTTTATCCGCCGCCGAGAAGGTCGAATCGCTCTGAGCTTCGAGCAACTGAGCATAGCCGTGAATCGTGGCGAGCGAGTTTTTGAACTCGTGGGCGAGGCCAGCCGCCATCTCGCCGAGGTTCGCGAGGTTCTCTTGCAACTTCATCCTCTCGCGCAGGTCCGTGACCTCCGTAATGTCTGTCATCATGCAGAGCGCGCCCTCGATTGTCTGGTCGTCATCGGTGATGGGCGATATGCTCAAACCGAGGCGAAGATTTCGCCCGTCGGGGTATGTCAGCTCTACCTCGCCACGCCTGACGGGCTTGCCGTTTGAAAGGCACTCGCTCACCATCGGTATGATTCGAGGCGCGCCAACAAAAAACGCCCTGTAGTCTACCGAAAGCTCTTGAAGCCCGCCGGTCCTGCCGTGTGAAGCGTTCGCCTGAGCGGCGGGCCTGGCCTCGCCAAAGATCTCGCGGGCGTATGCGTTGGCCGACGTAACGAGTCCTCGCGAATTCATCGCCACAAGCCCGCTCGGAATATTCGCAATCAGCCGCTCGCTGAACCTTTCGGATTTGTCTGCGCGCATCCGCTCAAGGTCGTGCAACACGGCAAGCTCTCTCTCCTTGTCCTGCAACTGGCTGACGAGCGCCTGGAAAGTATCGACTACAAACTCGGTTTCGCCCATCGCGGACGATACGCGGACGGGGCTGCCTTTTGCGGCTTCGAGGATGCGGCGGTACGGTTTGAGCAGCCAGCGGACGACTAGAAAGATTATCCCAAGACCGAAGATTAGGGCGATGATCTGATAGCTGAAAATGTAGACGAGAAAAGGTGACGCGCTTGTTGCGGCGGGCTTTGCCATCAGCAGTCTATCGCCGTTGTCGAGCGGCACGTCAATTATGTCGAACCCACGGGTCGTGCGAACCACACCGGCGTCGCCTGAAGTATCGGGTGGCGCGAGCAGGTCGTCGGGCGGCAAGCGGTCGATGGTCGCGACCTGTGTTCTTGCCTGTCCTTCGGGTGTCACGACAGTTGCGGCGGCCAGGATGCCGCTTGAAATCAGAACCTGTCTCAAGGCCGATTCGGATACATCGCTGCCCAGACGAGCGGCGACCAGCGCCGCCTCAAGCTTTAATTGCCTGGCTCTCTCCGCCGCGAGTTCGCGCTGTGACTGCCAGTACAGCGCGAGGCTCATGCCTGCCGCAAGCAGAAGCGCGACGACAAACAGTGCCATCGCCATTCGCGCTTTGTTCTCGACTGCACCCAGTTTCATATCAGTTGGATGTGTCGCTCACTGGTCGCCGCCGTGCGCATTGAGCAGCTCGACCACCACGTACTTCGAGTTGTTGGCCGCATAGTCGCGCGCGGTCAGCCCCTTGTTATCCTTCGCCTTCACGTCCGCTCCCTGCGCGAGCAAGACGTTGATCGTTTCGAGGTGGCCTTTCGCCGATGCCGCCATAAGCGGCGTGACTCCAAACCTGTTGCGCGTATTAACATCGGTTCCCGTATCAATCAACGAAGTGACCATAATGGTATCGCCGTCTGAGGCCGCCTTTATGATCGGCGGCGTCCCGTCTCCCTGGCCGTCTTCGCTACCGGCTGAGGACGTTGCGTCAGGATCCTTCGCCGCCTGCTCGGCAGAGTTTGTATTCGCCGCGCCTTCCTGGTTCTCTTCCTTATCCGGGTTTTCGACGCAGGCCAGGATCGACAGCGAAAGAATAAAAACTATCGCAAACAAGGTTATCCGTCTCATAACAGTTTTCGTCTCGACAGTGCCGTTTCGTAATAGGGGTCCACACACAAGCGAAAAATGATACTACCCGGCGCGCTCTCTTTTGAAGTGGAGAATGTCAAAGAGGTCGCCGCGCCTATTTTCGGACCAGACCGCCTCCACACGCATCCCGCAAGCGAGCGCCTGTTCGGGCTCGTCAATCAGGTGTGAAAAATATGTGCTCGCGCCGTCGAGCATTATCAAGCCGTACGTGTAAGGTGGTTCGGTCGGCTGGCCGGGGAAGGGGAGGTGGACTGTCGTGTATGTCTCCAAAACTCCGTGGTCGCTCACTTCGACCCACTCGCTTGTCTCTGTAAAGCAACGAGTGCATATACGCGCCGCTGGAACGATGACGGCCCGGCAGCGTGGGCAAACTGTTCCCATCAGCCGCTTGTTGTCGCGCGATTCCTCGAAGAATCTCGACAACGCCTGCCCGTAGGACCAGCGATAAGGTATCGATACGTTGCCCCGAACCTCTTTCACCAGATCGACCGGGGCTGCCTCTTCTTCTGCCATACGATCACTCGATCTCCTGTAGCGGCACGAATAGTTCAATATCGAGGAGCGACCCCACGCGGTCTGCCCTGAATAGTGGTTTCACTCTATCGCCCTTCTTCAACCCTTCGCGCGCAAGATGCAGCAGGCTGGTGTCTGCTCCGTCAAGTCGTACAAGTGCAAGCGTGTACGGCGCTGGTCGCGGGCTCCATGGCATATTGCGATGCACCGTAGACACGGCCGCGATGACGCCCTCGCCTGAAAGCTCGACCCAGTCAGACACCGGCTTGAAACATTTGCCGCATACATCGGGAGGCGGAACATAAACCTTTTGACACCCGCCGCACCTCGCGCCGACGAGCCTTCGATTATCGCGGAGCTCTGCAAGGAACCTCCCCGTGGTCGGCCCCGTCGTCCATTTATACGGAATGGTTATATCGCCTTCTAATATCATCTCGTCTATTTCTCGCTGCTGACGATCATCAAAGTGTGAAACTGTATGCCGCCTCCCCAGCCGTGTGCGAGCGCCGTTCGCGCGCCTTCGATCTGGTGCTCGCCCGCGCGGTTCATGACCTGCATAGCGGCTTCGGCCTGTCGCATCATCGCCGTAGCCCCGATAGTGTTTGTTGAAAGCACGCCGCCCGACGGGTTGATCGGCAGATCGCCTGTCATCTGTGTAGCGTTTGATTCAACAAGCTTTCCGCCTTCGCCGCGCTCACAGAAGAACAAGGCTTCGGACCAGAGCATCTCTTGAAAAGAGAAGGCGTCGTACAATTCGGCAACGTCCAGCTCGCGGCGCGGGTCTGTGATCCCGGCCGTCTTATAAACCTTTTTCGCCGCTTCCATGAGCGCGAGCGGGTCGGCAAAATTGCGGCCCGGATAATAGACGCCTTCGTTAAAGCTTGCGACCGCTTTTATCCATGCCGGGAGTGGGTTGAGCTTTTCTGCGCGCTCCTCGCTCGTAAGCACCATCGCGCACGCGCCGTCGGAGGCGGGGCACGAGTCGAGCAGCTTGATCGGCGATGAGAGCACCATCGAGCTCATCACCATCTCAACCGAGATGTTTGGGATACGCAACTGAGCGTAGGGGTTGAGCAGCGCGTTTTTGCGGTTCTTGACTGCTACGAGCGCGGCTTGCTCTTCGGTCACTCCGTACTTGTCCATGTACTGGCGCGACTGCAACGCTACCGCCGACGGCGCGCCGCAAGCGAACTGGCGGCCCAGAATCGGATCGTAGACTGTCGAGAGCCCAAGCTGTACGGGGCTCTCAGAGAGCTTGTCGCCGGTCACTGCAAGCACCGTATCGAACATGCCCGATGCGATGTAATAGAACGCGCCGATGCCTGTGGACGCGCCGACCGTGCCGCCCGTGTGTATTCGCATGCTCGGTTTTAGAAAAGCGCCCGCCGCATCCGAGCACCACTGTTCAGGATGGTTCACGCCCTCAAAGAGTTCTGGCGCGCTGCCGAAGACGACCGCGTCGATGTCGTTTATCGTCACGCCCGCATCGTCGAGCGCGCGGCTCGCGGCTTCGTAGATCAAGCCGGGGAAGCTTACATCATCGCGCCGCTCCTTGCACTTCGTCTGACCTGTGCCGACAATGGCTACGCGTCTCAATCCGT
>CAZTUB010000029.1:0-38353 GCA_964615905.1 uncultured Clostridia bacterium | reverse complement strand
TAGGGGCTTCAGGCGGCAACCGCCTGCGCTCTCCCGAGGAGGTTGAAGAAGAGCTGAAAAGAACGCCCGGTTTTGAAGACCCCAAAAAGAGGGCAGAGTTCAAAAACGGTCTGTTTGAGCTCTCTCGCGCCTTTTCGGAAGTGCAAGACCTGAAGGTGACGGGCGGCTTTATCTCCGGCAACAAAGCGACTCTCTCTTTTATCGGCGGCGACGGCGTGATGGACATGGCAGGTAGGGTCAATATGCGCCTTGAAAACGGGCAATGGAAACTGGGCGCGACCCAGAGAAGGCTGACCGAGAAACAGCCTGCTCCAGCCGCAAAGCCCGGCCGGGCCAGACGCAAGCCTTCATAGCTTCAAACGGTCAGCTACTTCGCCCCTGATTCGCCGCCGCTTTTTTGCCCGGTTCTTTCAGAAGCCTTAACGCTTCGGCGAGTCCCGCTTTCAGGATGGGATCGTTCCCGGCGCTGAGCGGCCCGGCTCTTTCGACCGGAACGTCCGGCTCGACAGGCTTCAATTCCAGAAGGTCAGTGTAGACGGAAAGCTTGAAGCTCGGAAACATCAAGATCGTTTCGTGGCCGACATCCGCAAAGCTAGCGGGGATGACCGCCCCGGCCGTGCGCTCGCCGACAACCCGCGCGATCCCCCTCTTCTTCATCTCGTAGGCCAGAACGTCTTTCGCGCTCCTCGATTGCCTGTCGACAAGGGCAATTAACGGCCTGCGCTTCGTAGAATAATCGGCGCGAAGTACCTCGATGATCTTCGATATGGCAAGGCCGTTGCCGCCGCGCCCGCGCAGGTCGATTACCACCCCGTCACAACTGCCGAACTCGCCTTCGAGTTTCTCTTTCAAGAGTTCGGGCACGCCCGTCATGTGCACGTACCAGAAATGCAGGTACCCGAAGCTGCGGTCGCCCGTCTTAAAAACCTTCGCGCTCGCCTTCGCCGCCGCGAACGCGGAGTAGTCTTCGGCCTTGACCGTGACGTTCAGGAATTTGCCGCGCTGGCGCTCGACCTTGAGGTTAATCGTGTCTCCTTGAGCGGCCACGACGAAGTGGACCGGCGGGTCTAATTCATCGGGAATGTATGCATCGTCAGAGCGCCAGTCGAGGCGGGGCGACTTGTCTACGGGCGTGCCGTCTATCGAAACGACGCGATCCCACGAAAGCAGTCCCGCGCGCTCGCCCGGCCCTCCTTCAAGCAAAAAGAATGTGTAGAACTTTCCTTTGATCTCCATAAGCTGGAACCCGAAGGTCGGGTAGGCCTTGCTCATCAGATCATCCATCAAGCGGCGATGGGTTCGCGCGGATAAAAGCCCAAGGTGCGACGCGGGTATGTGGCTCAAAAACTCCTGGACTATGTCGCGCTGCTCACGCAGTGTCGTCGCGCCGCTGGCACGCTCGGCGTACTGAGAGACAAGCTTCGGCAACAGCTCGGTCCTGAATTGCTTGTCGTAATATTTTTTCTCCAGGACGGCGACGACGTTTTGAAAAAGGGTGCCTTTGGTGACGCTGACGGCGATCTGCTGTCGAGGCGGCGCTGTTCGGCTTGCCACCGGCGCGCACAGAGATAGCAGCAGGGTGAAAAGAGCTAACGCGATCTTTGTTCTCATCAGAACCCCCTCTTTCGATTCGACCACTGAGTCGGAGTACGGCGCTATCGGCCCTGAAGTTCGTCTGTGATCCATGAACGAGCAATACTCTTAATTTCGCAAGTGGATTTGCGCTCGTGGGAAAATGACATCCCGCAATCGAACACCTGGCCCCGACCGTTAGGTGGAGAGGCCCGCCAGGCTTAAATTTTTCAAGACTTTGGCTCAATACCACGCTGTGGCACGCCAGTTGGTTACTCTAATCCGAGTTTCGTATCAAATCTTATTCGGTGACGACGCGCTGGCGGTTCTTCTCTCAAGCGGTCTTTCGGAGGTGAAAATATGGACAAGCTATGGCAAGACGTGCGATACGGGCTACGAAGCCTCGCAAAGAAACCTGCCTTCACAGCCGTTGCGGTGCTCGCGCTATGTCTAGGCATCGGCGCAAACACGGCCATCTTCAGCGTGATCAACGGGGTGCTGCTTCGACCTCTCCCCTTTGAGCAGCCTGACAATATCGTCATGGTCTGGGAGAAACGCGTGGCGCTCGGCCGCGAGCGCAACCCCGTCTCAGCGCCCGATTTTCACGATTGGCGAGCGCAGAACACCGTGTTTGAAGAGATGGCCGCTTACCAGCCGACAGACATCACGCTCGCAGGCGCGAGCGAGCCGGAGAAGATCCCGGCGGCGGCTGTTCACCCCGGCTTCTTTTCGGTGCTGCGCGCAAAGCCGGGGCTAGGTCGCACATTCTTGTCGGATGAAGACCGCGCGGACAAAAACAGCGTGGTCGTCATAAGCCACGGCCTGTGGCAGAGCCGCTTTGGCGGCGATCCGAACATCATCAACAGGACCGTGACGATAAACGACAAAAGCTACACGGTCGTCGGAGTGATGCCGGCCAGGTTCTCATACCCAGAAGCGGAGGTCGCCGCCTGGATTCCGCTCACCCTCTCCGAGAGGGAATTGAGCAACCGTGGCAGCCACTCTCTCCTGGTCATAGCTCGCCTCAAGCCTGACGTGCCGATAGACCAGGCACGAGCCGAGATGCAGACAATCGCTTCTAACCTCGAACAGCAGCACCAGGTCAACACCGGCCACAGCGTGAACGTCTTTGGGCTTTATGAAGAGGTGGTTGGAAGCTCGCGGTCCGCGCTCTGGATAATCTTCGGCGCGGTCGCGTTCGTGCTGCTGATTGCATGCGCAAACGTTGCGAACCTTCAACTGGCGCGGTCTACCTCGCGGCAAAAAGAGATTGCGATACGTTCGGCGCTCGGCGCTAGCCGCTTCCGAATCGTCCGGCAACTGCTGACGGAAAGCCTGCTGCTGTCGCTGGCGGGGGCCGTGTTAGGCCTGCTGCTCGCGCTCTGGTGGGTCGATATTTTGCTGGCCATAAGCCCCGGCGCGGTCCCTCGCACGGCCGAGATAAGCCTTGACGGTCGCGTGCTGGCTTTCACGCTTGCCGTAGCTTTTATCACGGGGCTTGTTATGGGGATTGTGCCCGCCTTGCACGCCTCAAGACCGCACCTGAACGAGGCCCTCAAAGAAGGCGGGCGCAGCTCAAGCGCTGGCGGCGGCAACCGCGTGCGCAGCGCGCTGGTCATAGCCGAAGTAGCCATATGCCTGATTCTTTTGATCGCCGCAGGGTTGATGATGAAGAGCTTCGTAAAATTGCTCGATGTCAACCCGGGGTTCAACCCTGAGAACGCGGTTGCGGTTAATGTAACGCTGTCGCGCTCGAAGTACGAAAAGGGGCAGCAGATTGCGGCCTTCTTCCAGCAATCGCTCGAACGCGTGTCGGCCTTGCCCGGAGTCAAGTCGGCGGGTGTCGCTTCGAATCTGCCGCTCGGTCAGGGGTTCGGCTCAAGGTACTTTTCGATTGAAGGCCGCCCGCCGCTGCCGCCGGGCCAGGGGTACAATGCCAACACGTGCCTTGTGACTCCCGGCTACTTTAACGCGATGAGCATCCCCTTGATTCGCGGGCGGGATTTCGCAAACGGGGACACCTACGGGACGCCCGATGTCGTGGTGATCAACGAGGAGATGGCGCGGCAATTCTGGCCGGATGAAGACGCGTTGGGCCAGCGCGTGCGCGTGGGCGAAGGCCCGTGGCGGACGATCATCGGCATAGTCGGCAGCGTCAAGAACCGTGGGCTCGACGCCGAGCCGAGGCAAGAGATGTACTGGCCTTATTATCAAGGCGCAATCCCCGGCGGCACGTTCGTCGTGCGGACAGAGTCGAACCCCGAAGCGATGACCGCCGCGATTCGCAGCGCAATCGGCGAAGTCGACAAGGACCAGCCGCTTTCGGATATGAGGACTTTGGAGCAGGTGATGAGCGAGTCTGTAGCGCCGCGCCGATTTAACATGCTCTTGCTGGCGGTCTTCGCCGGGGTGGCGCTGTTGCTCGCGGCTGTCGGTCTTTACGGGGTGATAAGCTATTCGGTCACTCAGCGCACGCACGAGATCGGCATTCGCATGGCGCTGGGGGCTCGACCGGCGGACGTGATGAAGCTCGTAGTCGGGCAGGGGCTCGTTTTGACCGCAATCGGAATCGGGATGGGTCTGGTCGGGGCATATTTCCTGACACAGTTCATGGCGACACTGCTTTTCGGCGTTAACGCAACCGACCTGTCAGTATTCATAGCCATACCGTCGCTGCTCGCGAGTGTGGCGCTGATAGCCAGCGTCGTTCCCGCGCGGCGAGCTATAAGAGTAGACCCGATGGTCGCGCTCCGCTCGGAGTGATTCAAGCGGCCGGCCGCGAGTTATAGGGGGCAGCCGTCGACGGCTGCCCCTGCGTCGTTAGATCTTCTTTAGTATGGCTTTCCACCGCGCCCATGCCTCGTTGCGCGCTTTCTTGTTCGCTTCGTTGGTATCGGCGGGGTCTTCGCCCGCCCGCATAAAGCCGTGCCCGGCTCCTTCGTATGTGACAGGCTCGTAGACTTTGCCTGCCTCTTTCATCAATTCCACGCTCCTTGGTATCGTGGCGTTCACGCGCGCGTCGTTGCCGCCGTAGAACCCATAGACGGGAGCCTTGATCCTTGCAATCTCGGCTTTTGTCTTTGCCGGGTCCTCTTTGTTATCCGGCCCGCTGCCGTAAAAGACGAAGGCCGCCTTCAGATTCGGGTTGTTTGTCGCATATCGAAAAGTCTGGCTTCCGCCCCAGCAAAAGCCTCCAACCGTAATCTTGCCGTTACCCGCCGGGAGCTTGGCTAAATAGCCAGCCACTGCGTTAAGGTCGGCGGTAATCTGGTCGGGCGGCAGGTCGCGTATGGCCTGCCCGACCGCGCTCCGGTCGGCGAAGTCGCTCGTCCCGCGCCCGTTCGGCCCTGCGCCTGATAGGAAGTCCGGCGCTATGGCTATGTACCCGGCTTCGGCAAGCTGGTCGGCCACGCTGCGCACCCAGTCGGTCAACCCCATGATCTCGTGTATGACTATCACGGCCGTGGCTTTGCTCTTGACCTCAGGGTACACGATAAAAGAGTTGACTGTGCGGTTGCCGTGCTTGACCTGCACCCATTCCTGATGGCGCGGCGACTTTTCCAGACGCTGCTTGGCCCACTCCTGCGCGTCGGCGGAGACAGCCGCCAGCAGTATCAGGGTTGTAACGATAAAACCTTTCCTCATCCTGCCCTCCTTCAAAGATATAGACTCGCGTAAGGATAGATACGCTCTATTATCCAGGCTGGCTACACGAAAGGGAAGGCTGCCCGCATCAACATGAATATCTGGCTGCGCTGATATGTGGGTAGGGGTGAGTTGTGCCGGTCGCGGCGCTATTCGCTTTTAAGCTGGCGCTCCGCCGCGTCCAGGGTGCGTGTGGTGTGCTCGGTCACGGTCATCGCAGGCTCTGCGAGCGAGCGCACCTTTGCCTCGCCAATCTCTTTGGTCGTTAGCTCCTTGATTCGGTTTAGGCCGCCAACTTTTTTGCCGCCCAGCATCGACCGCAGCAGAACCCAGATGAATACGGCGTCGACTCCCATGAAGGTAAGGAAAGTCAACGATGTGAAGACAGTTATCAGCGTGTCGGAGAAGTGGACGACGTTTTTCATAACCGCCATCAACCCTATGACTGCGCCGATCCCGACAATCGTCACAACGGCGATGGCCCACACGAGCGAGTCGAGCGCGGTGTCGGAGAGTTTATCCCCTTTTCGGTCTTTCGCGCTCAACTCCGTCCCGCAACGGTTGCAGTAGCTCAAGCCCGGCGTCACATTCGTGCCACACGAAGAACAGAACATTCCTTTTACCTCTCTGGGGCCATACGATACGTCAACCCGACGGGTTCGGCAACGCCGGGCTGTTTTTCAGCTATAAGAGTTCGAGCGCGAAGGCAGTCTTCGTCGTTCCGTTCATGTCGAGCCAGCCCGTTTGGCTTTGCAAAGCTTTAAAGAAGCCATTCGCGCCTTCGACCACATGCGCAGGGTAGCCGTCGGGTCTATCCCTATCGGGCCGACCGAGCATTTCGTAGTTGAAAGAGAACTCGGCCACCAGCGGCCAGTCGTTCTCGGCTCTGGCCAGGTACCAGAAGCTCAAGCTGGCCTTGATTGTCGGAGCCTCCTTGAATTGAAACTTGCAGAGCTTTCGGATGACCTCTTCGGCCACGAAGCCGTTGACCGTTTTAACCGGCGCGTCGTGGTCGATGCCGAGCCTCGCTACGCCTGGGAATAAGGCGATCACTTCTCTTATGCTGCTCAGGTCGGTCCGGGTTTCGGTTCCGATTGAAGTCGAGTGTGAGAACTTGCTGATAAACGGCGGGAGTATATCTTCCTCGAACTTTGTATCGTTCGACAGTGGGCTCGACACATCCTGTGCGGCGGAGATGTAACGGTCCGAGGCGCGGTACTTGAGATTGATCTTGAAGCCGTACCTGGATTCCTCTCTCAATCTCAAGGCGAATCCTTTCTGACGCAATGCCAGGTCGGGCGTATCGAGGTAGGATGTTCGCCGTCTCTCCTCTTTATCCTGCCTCTCGATGACGGTTCCCCCCTCTTTTTTTATCAGGAAGTCTATCAGCTCCAAAAACACTTTTGAGCCCTGATCGCGGTCCTTAAAGCGATCCGTGTTGAGCATCAACTTGTATTCCCGCGAGGTGACAGGGAGGTTCGTTTCACTCATATTGCTCTCCTGTTGGCGGGGTCGAGCCGGTCACATCTCCGGCTTACGCATAAACGACCCTTGAGTGAAAAATATTACGCCTCTGTCGAGACAGGCCGGGCGGCTAAAGCATCCCCACGCCGTCCGCTCAGCTCTGCTGATTGCCGTCAGCGGGCGGAGGCGCGGGCGGAATTATCACCGTCGCTTTGTCAACTCCAGTGTTGCCGGTCCTCTGTTGAAAGGCAGCGACCGTTATCTCATAAATCTGCGGCTTCGCGGTTTGATTCTTCGGCACGGACCAGGTATTGGCAAACTGGCTCGGCACGCCGAGCGGCGCGTCTGCTTGATAATAAAGCGGAAGCGATATAGAGCCGGTTTCTCCCTGGTCGATGAAGGCCGTCACGGCGAACTGGTCAGGATGCCACGGCGGGTGGCCTTTACCGATTGGACAACCGCACATCATGGTCACGTTGGCTCTGATCTCGATTGACTCTGGCGCGGTCTGAGGCAAGAAGTGCGTGGGGGGATTGAGTATCTGGGCCACCAGGCCGGGTATCTCCAAAAGGAACCCGCCGCCTTTCTCGCCCCCTGTTATGTTCATGCCGGGATAGACCCACTGCGTAAGAGAGACCGTGTTTGCCGATTGCTGCGCCGCGAGCGGGCCGTATGCGGTCACGCGGATCAAGCGCGGCTCTTCCAGATCGAGCGATGCGGTAAAGACTGAAGCGTCGGTCACGGGCAAGACCTGCGCGCGGGTCAGACATATGGTCATAAGGTCCGCTTCGCCTGATCCGCCGCTGGTCGTGCCGCGAGCCAGCAGCTCGCCCGTCTGAACATCGTGGATAGTCACCAGCGCACCGCCTATATCATCACCCAGGTACTTGCCGTCTTTTGCGATCACCCTTACATCTATCTGTGTGGCTATAGCCATGATTGCTCCTCGCTTTCAAATCGTCTTTAAAGTTTCAGGACAGGGTACGGCGGGGCCGCGCCGACCTCTAAGGTGACCAGGCGAAAATCTGTTTAAAGACTACTCCGACTCAAATCACTTGAAATCGATGGGGCTCGAATGAATAGCCACGATCTGCCAGACGCCATCGCGCTCCGCATAGACGTGCGTCGTTCGGTAAGGCCCCTGGATATGCCGCCCGTGATAGAGCCAGTCGGCCATGTCGAGCGCGGTCATCACTCCCGTAGACCCGTATACGCGGACTTCGACGTTTTCCCGGTCGAGCGAGTATATCTGTAGATCGCCCTTAGCTATGTCGGCTATGAACTGAGCTTTATCGTCGCCGGTCAAAGCATCTGTGAAGATGCAGTGGTCGTCCATAAGCCTGTCAAGAGTCGAAGTGTCTTTCTGGATCGCCGCCCGGACCCAGTCCTGGTTGATCTGTATGAGGTTGTGCTCAGCCTCTATGTCTGAATTTGGCTTTGCGCCTTCGCCCTGATCGGCCATATGTTTCACCCTCTTTGCAAACTGTCCCAAGCGAGGTTTATCGCATGGAAATGTCGAAGTCAAGCAGACAGACCGCGCCGGTTTGAGAGAGCCTTGCCGGGTTTATCAATCTTGCGCGCGGCGAGTCACGGCAAGGTGAAGGACTGCGCCGAGACCTGCTCCGAGCGCCAGCCCGAATGCCGCGCCCCACAGTAACATCCCCGCCTCTCCGCGAATCAGATTGTTGAGCGCCAACCCGACAAAATACCCGACAGAGTTTGCGACGAAAAGCACGACAGAGAATAGAAGCGCAGACCGCATGACTTTGAACCCTGCGGCGATAACCAGGCTCATCAGGACGGACCCGGCAAGCGAGCCGAGCCATTCCCCGGCCCCGTCTCGCAGCAGGTAATATGCGCCGACCCAGCCGATAGCGTATGCAAAGAAGGCCGCGCTGAATATGGCATAAAACTTTGGCACCGACACTGACCTGGCTATCGAGAGGGCCAGCGCCCCGCCTCCGAGCAGGATGAAAAGGGCAGTCCAGGCCGCATAAGCGCCGAGAAAGCCGAGGCGGCTGTACATCCACCGCTCGCCAAATGCTACGGTGGCAAAGACACACAGGCTGGCCAGGCAGAAGCCCAGGCCGCCCATAACTACGGACCGCTTGAGCGAAGCGGCGACGGCAGAGGTCTGAACGCGGGTCGATTCAGATGAGTTCATTGGCGCATTATAACTTGAAGCGCGGGTCGAGGGTTCTTTATTTCAGGAGTTGTTTATATTTAAACCTCGTGATATATCTTATTGCTCAAAATATCTAATCGCTAAAGCCCGCCAGAGCCCCGGTAACTTTAAAACAGAGCAGGCAGACTTCTGTCGCTTCCCAGGCCCTTTGGTACGACATCCGAAAATCGAATTTCTTCTTGCGAAAAGCGTGTGAAGATAGTGGAGATGAGCTTATGAGACGACTTGCGTCCGCAAGGATTACTTTTTATAAACCGGTACGGCTGCTGTGGGTAATACCGATTGTCTTAATCGGCTTCGTTGCTCAAAATGTTGGTAGCGCAAACGACCCCTCACTCCAGCGGGGCCAGCGCGCCGGCGACCAGAGCGCGACCGAATCGGGCAACCCCTCATCGACGCTTCCGTCGTCTCTGCCCGGCGGGCGTGCCCCGGAATCGAGTGGCCGGTCGGTCGTCCCTCAAGCGTCAACCGGCTCTGCCTCTCTGCTTACGATACAGGGCAGCAACGCAGGCTCTTCCAACGGCGATTATGTCTCGGACGAAGACGAGCTTGATACTTATTACAGGTTCTACATCGAAGTACCGTCGGCCTTATCACGGCTTACGGTAGAGATATTCGACCCGGACATAGGGCTTGGAGGAGGCTCGGAAGATAACAACGGGCGCGACCGCGACAGGGACGGGTATAACTCAACGGTCACATACACGCTCGTGGACCCGACAGGCACGACGCGCGCGACGCTCAACGGCAATTCGTCAAACCCTTCGGGTTCGGATAACCAGTGGGTAAATCTGTTCAACTCGACCGCCTCTATATTTGCGGGCCACTGGGAGCTTCGCGTCAATATGTCATCGGATGTGACGGGCGGCAACGACATCAACGCTATCGGAATACGCGCGCACGACGGCACTTCGGGAGCGGGCGGCACAGAGCTCAATGTCTACGTCGACTCGATAGTCCCGGTGGGCGTGAATCCTCCAAACAGCGGCACGAATTCGCGCTCATACAATCTCTACCCGTACGCGACGTCGGGCTGTTCGTGTTACAAAAACGATTTCGACTTCGACAGCAACAGCGGGAACACAGGTGCTGTGACGTTCACAAGCCGGACGGGAGCATTCACGCGGAGTTTCACAAGCAGCGCCATGTCGGGCAACGACGACTGGCGACGAGATAACTTCTCCGGTTGGACGACCGACTCGACCGCTGTCGATTACGGGATATGGGCGGCGGTAGTCACTATCAACAGCTACATTTCGAGCGGTCAGCAGAACGGCAATTATGGGAATATTTATGTTACAAACTCTCAGTCGACAACCGAGACTCCCGCGGCTAACCCCGTTGCCAACTCCTTCCGAATCTATCTGCCGACCGACGGCGGCGCGGCCCCCGTCAAGCCTTACGTAGAGCAACTGCTCACTTTCGCAAGCGTGGGGCCTAACCCGCCCGCCGTGGGCCAGACATCGAGGTTTACGGTCACCGTGCGGGTTGTAAACCCGACTTCAAGGGCTATTACGTTCTCCAACGTCCCGGCAAATCGCGTGACCGCAAACATCCCCGGCGGAGGCGCGACTTACGCGGGCAATGATCTTGTTTCGCAAGGCAGTGTCGTCTCCGAACCGGCCGTCGGCGGCACGGGCAATATAATCTGGAATCCGGGGACGGTTGCCGCCGGGGCGACGGCGGTAATGTCCTACAGAGTCAACGTGACGCCGACCTCGTCGGGGCAGAGAATCCCGGTCACTGCCACCCCCGCATCGGGCAACGGCACCCGCGCGCAGTTCGTAGACGAGACGGGAAACACGACGCAAGCGCGATCAACCTTTCTCTTCGGGCCGCTGTGCGAGCTTGCGGTAACGCAGGGCGTGTTGACCTCGGTCGATCTCGCGCGGTTCACCGCCACTGCCTATGACGGCGGAGTCTGGTTGCAATGGGAGACGGGCATCGAATTAGACAATCTCGGATTCCGGCTCTATCGCGAAGAGTTCGGGAATCGCGTGCCGGTAACTGAGCAGATGATACCGGGCTCGGCTCTTGTGGCAGGCGCTGGCGTAACGCTCGGCGCGGGCCGTTCTTACCAGTGGTGGGACCGCGCTCAATACCGCAAGGCGGCCGATACTTACTGGCTCGAAGAGATCGACCTAAAAGGTCAAAGCAAATGGCACGGCCCTTTCGCAACAAATCTCGCCGGTGGCCCTCCGCCAAGACAGATTTCCAAGACGCAATCGACGACGCAATCGACCGCCGCCGAAGCCCTGTCGCTAACTGGCCACGGCTCTCAAGCGAGCGCGCCTTTGCAACGCACGGCGGTGCTCGCGCTCCAATCGCCGCAGCAGATGTTGGCCCAGGCGGAGCTTGCCTCAAAGATCGCTTTGAAGCTCTCGATCCGTAACGAAGGCTGGTATCGCGTGACGCAGCCTGAGATGATCGCCGCAGGTTTCGGCCCGGCACTGGCCACAGGTTTCTTACAACTGTACGTAGACGGAGAGCAAGTGCCCATCAAAGTCGTGACAGGCAAGGGCGGCAGGTTCGATTCGTCGGCAGCCATAGAGTTTTATGGTGTGGGGCTTGACGCGGCATTTACCGACACGCGAGTTTACTGGCTCGTAGCGGGGCCGGAACCGGGCTTGCGGATCACGCAAAGCAGCGGCGGGGCAACGCCGTCGAGCGCGCGCAATTTTCTCCACACCGTCGAGCGAAAGGAGAGATCGCTCTTTTTCTTCTCGCTTAAAAACGGCGATAAAGAGAACTTCTTTGGCGCAACCGTCTCGCCCGCGCCTGTCGATCAGCCGCTCACATTGCAGCGACCGGACCTTTCAGCCGCTTCGCCCGCTACGCTCGAAGTGGCTTTGCAAGGGGCAACGCTGGTTTCGCATCGTGTTCGCGTGCATCTCAACGGCGTGGACGTGGGGACGCTCGCCTTCGAGGACCAATCGCCCGGCGTTGCCAGATTGAGCGTCCCTCAAGGGCTGCTCAAGGAAGGCCAGAATCAGGTAAAGCTCGCAGGCGAAGGCGGCGACAGCGACTATAGCTTCGTCGATCATATTCGCATCTCTTACTGGCGCAACTTTACCGCCGACGATGACTCGCTGCGGTTGACCGTGCAGGGCAAATTGCAGACGACGATAGGCGGGTTTACCGGCGGCGCGATCCGCGTTCTGGATGTCACCAACCCCGGTTCGGTTCAAGAGGTTCAGGGGCAGATCGTCCAGCAAAAAGGGGTCTTCTCGGTCAAGGTCTCTCCCTCGACAGCCGGGCAGAGAACTCTGCTGGCCCTGACCGAATCCAGGATGAAAACCCCGTACGCGGTATCGCTCAATAGCCCGTCAAGCTTGAGAAGCCCGGCCAACGGGGCTGACCTTGTGATGATCGCTCATAAAGATTTCGTCGCCGGTAGCGAGCCGCTGAAGTCGCATCGCGAGGGGCAGGGGCTTTCAGTCGCGGTTGTAAATGTCGAAGATGTTTTTGACGAGTTCAGCTACGGGCAAAAGAGCCCGCAGGCGATCCGAGACTTTCTCGCTTTTGCGGCGACGAGCTGGGATCGGCCCCCCCGGTTTGCTCTGCTGGTCGGGAGCGCCAGCCGCGATCCTAAGAATTATACGGGGCTGGGCGACCTCGACTTTGTGCCGACGAAAACAGTTGAGACGACCGCGATGGAGACGGCATCGGACGAGTGGTTCGTGGAGTTCGGAGGCGGCGGGTCGGCCGAGGTGCAGATCGGCAGGCTGCCCGCGCGCACTCCCGAAGAGCTTTCGGCGATGGTTGCAAAGATCATCGGCTATGACGAGGCTGCTTCGTCGAACGAGGTCTTGTTGTATGCCGACAGCAACACGGGCTTTGACTTCAGAGGCGCAAGCGATCAGTTGAAGTCGCTGCTCCCATCATACGTCACAGCCGAACAGATCAACCGCGACGAGACGGACGCCGCGACTGCAAGGTCGCGGTTGATTGCGGCCATCGAGCGCGGTCAGAAGGTCGTCAACTATGGCGGCCACGGCAGCGCGACAATCTGGAAAGATTTTGTGCTCACTTCGGCCGACGCGGAAAATCTCGATAACGGCGACCGGTTGCCGGTCTTTGTGATGATGACCTGCTTGAACGGGTACTTTATCGACCCCGGCTCGGCTTCGCTCGCCGAAAGCTTGATGATCGCGCCCGGCGGGGGAGCCGTCGCGGTGTGGGCCTCTTCGGGTATGGCTTCGCCCGCCGAGCAGATGCTAATGAATCAGGAGTTGTTCCAGCTTATCTTCTCAAACAATGCTTCACCCATAACGCTCGGAGAAGCGACCGCCAGGGCCAGGGCCGCCATCAACGACAGAGACGTTCGGCGAACCTGGGTTCTGTTTGGCGATCCGACGACGCGGCTCAGGTGAGCATCATGCTCCGGGCTCGAAAGCAACCGCGCCCGTATCGAGGAGTGTTTTAAGGAATGATTCGAGATCGCGGCGGGCCTCCTCGACCGTCGTCGCGTATTCCGATTCGATCACGGCTGCGATCTCATCCAGGCTCCGTTTGCCGTCCATCAGCTCGATTATGCGCGTGCCGACAGCGTTTAGCACAAGGACTTCGCCGCTGTCGGCCAGCACCATCACGGCCAGGTTATCGACCGTCTGTATCGCCACCTGCGGATCGAGCGACGGGTATTTAGAATTCATTGAGTAGACCCCAGAAACCGGAATCGAGTCGAAAATGTAAAGCGCGCACAGGGACGCGCTCGGTAATCTGCAAGCCGATCTCCATCGCGCGCCTCGCTCGCCGGGCGTCGGTCATCACAAAGGGCACGCACGAAAGCAGGCGCGCTATGGCTTCGGGCGGCGGCAGCGGGCTGACCGCGTGCTCAGCAGCTTTGACCAGCGTGAAGAGGCCGCGCAAGTCTGCCCGTCTGTTTACGCGCGGCGCATCGGCGAAGTCTCCGCGAAAAGGGACGCCGTGAACTCGAACGCCGCCATCGTCAATCTTAACAATGACCAGATCGTCGCTCAAAATCGTATGGCCGGGCGAGAGCCGCGCGGTCGTCGTCTTGCCGCTTCCCGACGGGCCGAAAAAGACGAAGCCCGCTTCATCTCGAACTACCCCCGCCGCGTGCAACAGCAACCCGCCTTCTCTGAGGCATAGCCGCGCGTAGAGCACTCGCAGGAAGTTCTCGATGTCTGCCTCCGGCGCGATCTCTAAAAAAGCCTTGCCAGCTTCAATCTCCATCCACCCTGAGTCAAAGTGCGAGCGATAATTGAGACGGTCGCCTTTTTCATCAAGCTCTATGATCCACGGCCCGGACCTCAAAGGGACGAAACGCGCTCCTGCCGCGACTTTCACGGTGACAGTAACCTGCGGCTCTGCGCGAGCAATGATGAACTCCGCGTAACGCTCGCAGAGGGCCGCGCGCATCTCGTCATCCTCGATCTCGACCGCTACCGCGATGCCCGCGATGTCGATCCGCACAGGGTCTTCGTTACGACTCATCTTCGTCATATTACGCGCCGGGAGACCGCGAGCTTATGGCCGCGCGGAGCAGCAAGAGGCTTCCGCGCCCGATCAGCCAGCCGCTTCTGGCCGCTCGCCATAAATAACAGAACAGCAGCGACGGACGGCTGCGAATCTGGAAACGTGTTCGCATATAGCCCGGCGACGGGAACACGAGGCGCAGGCCGAAGGCGAGCTTCTTGCGGATGCCCTGCATACTCAGCCCGCTCACAAACCCTATCTCGCCGCCCGAAGGCAGTGCGAGCGCCGCGAACATCACACGGTCTTTCCACGCCGTTTGAGCAGCGCGTAACCGCCGCTCGGCATAGGGCACGGAAACGCCCCATCGCTCGCGCACTTCCGCCAGCGCTTCGCTGACGACCTGCGATAGTCCAAACGAGGCTGCCGCTTCGATGACCTCTTCCCAGTCGATACTCGATTCAAAGCGACCGATCAACAGCGCCAGGTCGTATGACCAGATGAGCCTGCGGTATTGATGGAGCATGAAGTGCGACGACAGATAAAGGAGCTGCGCGGCGGGCGAGAATGTGAGCGCGCGGCGGTTGTTCACACCGATTTCCACCGTACGCTGCCAGAACCATTCGATTGGCACGCGCTCGAAGTAGTAGGCGGTCGTGAAAACGTGCCAGTGGAGGTCGATCTGAGAAGGTCTTTTGCCCATCCGCAAAAAGGTACGTTCCGCCGAGAACTCGTCCGAGAAGTGGTGCGTGATCTCTGACGAAGCGTGGTAGCCCTGTTTGATGAGCGCAGCTTCTACCTCGACAATCGCCTGGCGGTGTATCAACAGATCGAGGTCGCCCATCGGGCGCAACGCTATCTCGTCATAAAGCGTCTGGGCGAGCGCGCCGCCCTTGAGAATAACCACGTCGGTCTTCGCTCGCTCGAAACAGTCGAGCAATACTGACAGCTCATCAAAAGCGAGCCGGTTGCCGACCGACGCGCGCACGTATGCGAGCCGCAGCGTTTCAACCGCGACAGGCGGGGCGACTTTCAGGAGTCCGCATTTTTTGAGAGCCGCGAAAGCGAGGGGGGCGAGGCCGTGTTGGGCCGCCGTTTCAACTAAGCTCGGCCAGTCGAGGTTGTCAAAGTCGGGCAGCCTCTCTTCGCTTTCACCGAAGGGAAATGCCGCGCGGATCAATTGAACCAGTATGCTCTCTGCGGACGTGGTTGACATAGCTTCAGCCCTTCATCGCGCAAAACCCGAGGCGAGTCTTAAACCGGCACGCGAAACCTTTATGAGAATACGGCGGAGGCGTTTCGGCCCTACGCGATTTACCAGCAGCTGACCGCGCGACAGCAGAGCAATCAACAGCGCCCGCCGCCTTGCTTTCGCCAACTGGCGCGCCGGTTCCCGCTCGGCCCGCTCGACCGCGACGACCACGCCGATTATCCGGGCCGCGCTCCAGGGGGCGTCTGCCGTCAGGGCGTTATCGCCTTTAGTCACGAGAAGCGCCCTGTCGCCGCCCGATGTGCGAGCGATCAACCGGTGTGCTATCCAGCTATCTCGCTCCCTGCGAACGAGGATGTCGCCTAGCCGCAACCGGTCGATTCGCGCCGCGCGCACGGTGACTCTGTCGCCCGGCGACATCTCAGGCCACATGCTCGAAGTAGCGAGCGTGAAAGAGATGACGCTTCCGGCGCGAAGGTGATCGTCTATCAGAGCATTCGCCGTTCGCGCTATTGTCTGCGGGTCGAGGTCGGATACACTCATCAGATTTCGCGTGATGAACTCTAGCTGGAGATAGGGCCGGAGGGGCACAGGCCCGGATTGCTCTTGCTGGGCGGCGAAGGCGAGCAGACCGATGCCATCGCTTCAAGCGGCGCGCGATATACGACATCCGGCCTTTCATAAGCCTTCTTCGCCGTACCTTTCTCCTGCGACAAGGTTGGGTCGCTAATGGTTTCGCCTGTGGGCAAAGGCGAGCGGTTTTTCTGGTCACTCATGAATCGATCTCCCCGGAAGCCATCTGCCCTCTGCCTCCTTCTGCGCTCGCGTCGCTGCGGTGAAGGATGCTCAAGGCCGATGCCGGAATAAAGTTTTGGTACCAGGCTTGGTCCGTCGGCACTTGCGCGCCGCGCGCCCGCGCGTACTCTCGCAGGTGCGGAGGTATCGGATAATCGGCAGGCAGCGCGTCTTTTTCGATTAACACCTGCCGTCGCGCAAGCGCCTCGCGGCAGTTCGCAAGCGCGGGCCCGCGCAAGTCTCCATCTTCGACCTGCGCAAGCCCGTGACACCGAACGCACAGGTTGAGCAGCTCGCACTCGCGGCAAACCGGCAATTCGTTTACGGTCAGGCTGCCGACCGCGCTCCAGACAGCCGATTCTTCCCAAATGGTCTTGAGAGACTGCTCGCGCCAGTTGCCCGCAAGCTCGCGTGTCTGCACGCAGGGGAATACGTTGCCGTAAGGGTCTATCGCAAGCGCGTTGAGCCCTATGCCGCAGGTTCGCGCGTCGAGCGAGACGCGCCGCGCTGTCCACGCCTTAGCGTCGAGTATCTCTCGAAACAGCACGACAAGGTCTTCGTAGCTCAGCCGGTGCTTTAGAGGCGAGCGGTCGCCGTCGTCTTTAGACGTTATGGTGGTATCGTAGCGGAACTGCGCGCCAAGCTCTGCGGCGAGCGCGGCCATCTGTCGCATCTCGCGGATGTTCTCGCGCATGAGCGGGACTTTCATCTTCGTGCGCACGCCACGGTCGCGAAGCAGCCCCAGCGCGCGCGTCGTCAATTCCCACGACCGCGCGATGCCCGTGATGCGGTCGTGCGTCTCAGGCGTCGAGCTGTACAGGCTGATTTCGACCGAGTAAGGATGGAGCGCGGCTATACGGTCGGCCACCTGCGGCGTGATCAGGATGCCGTTTGTGAAGAGCCTTAGCAGGAGCCGCTTTAACCGGGCGTACTCGGCGATCTGAAAAAAATCGTGACGCGCAAGGATCTCGCCGCCTGAAAACAGCAGGTTCATGACACCGAGCCCTGCAAGCTCGTCAATGACGCAAAGACACTCTTCGGTCGTCAACTCGCCCGGCGCTTCCGCGTTCGGCGGGAGAACGTCCAGGTAGCAATGCGAGCACCGCTCGTTACACCTGTATGTCAGCTCCCAGTGGGCCGAGAAGAGGCGATGACCGCTCTCGGTTCCGGCAATCAGCCGCTTATAGATGCTTGAAGGTTCGGAGTCGCGCGCGAGATCGTTAACGGGCACTACTTCCTCGTTTCTGGGGCATCCTGGAGATCGAGTGACACCAACTCTTAAACTATCACTCGCCCGATGTCAAGCACGCAGTTCAAATAGGAGGGGTAGTAAATCTATTGCGGCAGATCGGATTCCAGCGCCACGTCTCGCAGCTTCAATGATCCGGTCTTTGTCATAACCATCTCGCCGCCTGTCGCTCCGCCTGCTATGTCGTCTATCGGCTCGTTGTCGATTTTAACTGCGGGCTGCGCAAGCTCAGGTGAGGCCGAAAATGATCTGGCTGAGAGTGCGCACGCAAGCAGGCCGGCGGCTTCTTGTATCACCTCCTGTTGTGCGGCGGTGTACTTGCCAAAAGCGGCGGAGTAGAGCGAAACAGCTCCGAACTTCTCTTCGCCCTTTATGACAGGGAAGACGGCGAGCGTGCGATAGCGGGCGAAGCGCTCGGCCGTATGAGGCGGCAGGTCGAGTTTCGGGTCGGTGTTGCAAAGGGGCTTTCCGTTGGCGATGGCCCAGCCGGTGACGCCCTCGCCGAGCGCGATTAACCTGCCCTTTAGCAGATGCGCGTGTTCGCCCGCCGCGTGCGTCACAAGGTTCTGGCCGCTTTCAGGCAAGGTGATCGTTATCGCGCAGGAATCGAACTCGACGACTGATCGCAGGTTCTCAAGGAATACTTTGAGAACGTCCTGCTCTGTGCGCGTATTCATGACGGCCTGGGCAAATGCGCTCAGCGCCTTCAAGTCTCTGTTGATCGCGAACGGTCTTGCCGATTCTCCCTGCTCGTCTTCTGCCAGCCCCGCCGCAGGGGGGACAAGCCGCGCGGCTTCAGAAAGGGCTTCGGTCGGCTCTATGCCGAACGTCGGCAAGGGCGTACCCTTATGCGCCTGTATCTCCGCTTCAAATTCCGGCAGGTGCGCGATGAATGTCGCGACCACGTTCGGGTCGTACTGGGTCCCGCTCCCTTTCAAGATCAGGTCAATCGCCTCGTCGCGCGTCATGCCTTTGCGGTACTGGCGGTCTTCTCGAACAGCGTCAAAGCAATCGACGACCGTCAGTATGCGCGCCGTCAGGGGAATATCCTCTCCGCACAGCCCGTCCGGGTAGCCGCGCCCGTCCCATCGCTCGTGGTGCGAGCGCACGACCGGGACTACAGGGTAAGGGAACTCTACGCGGCTCAGAATCTGCGCTCCCGCGATGGTGTGAATCTTCATCTTCTCAAACTCGGCCGCTGTGAGCTTGCCCGGTTTGTTTATTATGTAATCGGGCACGGCAATCTTTCCGATGTCGTGGAGCAGCGCGCCCGCTTTGAGGGCTTCCACCTCCTGTTCGGAGCAGCCGAGGATGCGCGCAACGCCCGCCGCGTAAATCTGCACGCGAACGACGTGCTCGTGCGTCACCTCGTCTTTTGCGTTTATCGCTACGGCCAGCGCCTCGATAGTTTCGCGGTGCGCCTTTTCCATGATCTTGATGCGCGCCTGAACGCCGTTGCGGTACTGGCGGTGCGCGAAATAGAGCGCAAGCATTACAGGGCCGCCGATTATCGCAAGCATCAACAGGTGATACTGAAGCCCGACATACATAAGTGTCGACGCGGTGCTGGTAGGGAAGAACATCGGGGCGGTGACGAGAAAATCTTTCCAGTGATAAGTGATCTCCCTGTTATGGCGCAGCGCCAGCAGCGTAGAAAGCAATGCGATGTTTGTGAGAATCTGCGTGATGCTCGCGGCAAGCAGCGCGACCGCGACGGCTAAAAGCTCCTGCTCGCGCCACGACTTTGCGCTATCGAATCCGTAATGAAAGACCGCTCCGAGCGTGGCGGCGGCAACCGCCGCGCCTATGCTCATCATGCTCGACGAGAAGAGAATGCTCGACAGCCGCTTGCTCGTTCGGCGCGATGAAGTGAAACCCTCGACGCCCGCTGCAAAGACTGCCGGAGTGGGGCCAAGCGAGCAGGCGATTAGTAAGACAATCGCGTCTGCAAGGCTGAAGCTGACGCGCTCGGTCGTGAACTTTGAACCCGACGGCAGGTGGAAAGTGTGGATAAAGCGGCCTACTATGACCGTCAGCAGCACAAGCGCGAGAAACATCACCTGCTCGCGCAAGCGATAATTGATCGAGATATCACAAGCCGCGGCAAGCCATAACAGCAAGCCCGCCATCACCACGCCGATCTGGTAAAGATCACCCTTTCTTTTCAAACCCCTCGTCATTACCTACCCTCGTTCGCCAATTATCACCAGCCCGGTTCTAGTTCTTCCCGCCCAGAAAGAGACAGTCATAAAAGCTATGCTGCGTGTACCCGGCGCTCTCGTAGAATCTCCGCGCATTGTAATTCCGCTCGCCAACGAGGAGGCAGATGGAACCGGCTCGCGCGAGCAGGCTGCGCGACAGTTGCGAGAAACATCTGGTCCCGTATCCCTTGCGGCGAGCTTGAGGATCGACGTAGACGCCCTCGATATAGATGCAGTCGGGCGTCTCGGCTACGACCTCTGTCTTAAAGACAAGCCTGTCGCCTTCTGTCCATACCCACACGCGGTTCTGCTCGATACGACGCGCGGCGCGCGCGCGAAAGCCCGCCGGGTCGATATTCATCGGGTTATGGCCTGACTCGTCGAGCGCCATCTGCGCGTTGACGGCGAGAACATTGTCTATGTCTGAAAGGAGTGCGAAGCGAAGCCCGTCCACCGGTTCGGAATCGGCGATAGGCCACCGCTTTTCGAGCAAGAGCATGCGGCGAGCAGATTGCGGGGCCTGACTGGCTTCCGCGTAATGGCTCCAGAATCGCTCGACCTTCTCCTGTTCGCCCAGCAGCATCTGCGCAGACGCGAAGCCGCGAGCCAGCCGGGCGAAGGCGGCAAGAGATGCATCGGTCCGCGCTTCGATCAAGATCGCGTGGCCCATCAGCGCGATCCCCTGGAGCCGACCCTGCCTGTCACGACAGGCGTAAAACGAGCCGCGATTTTGTGGGCTAACCAGCCCGTTGTCGCGTATGAAGCCGGCAAGGAAGACCGAATGAAGCGGGCGCGCGCTCAAGAATTCGAGCGCTTCGGCTTCCTGCCCCTGAGTCAGGAGGTCGATTCTCACAGGATCATCCACCGCCGAGCGCTGATTGCGCATGGCCGACCCGAATTTCTGGTCCGTGGGTATTAAAACCATTTTGAGTCATCCAGAAAGTTAATCGTCGCGGGGGCCATAAAGGTGCAGCGAAGGCGCAACTCTTTCGCGCCTTCGCTGCTCATTGCGAGGGGCAAGTCGATTATTCAGGAGCCATACCCGGTCCTTCGTCGCCGTTTATCAGCGCTCTGTTGGATTGAGCGAAGGTATCTGCGAGAAGGATGCCGTCTGCAAGCAAGATACCGTCTGCGAGAAGGATGCCGTCCGCGAGCAGTATTCCGTCCGCGAGCAGTATCCCGTCGCCAAAAAGCATGTTGACGCCCATAACAGGCACGCCGTCCGCGAGCAATATCCCGTTGCTCGTCAGGATACTCTCCCCGAAAGCCAGACCGCCTGTCATCTTCGTCGAATCGGCCAGCAATATTCCGTCCGCCAGCAGTATCCCGTCTGCGAGCAATATCCCCGTCCCGTAGACACCCTGGTACTGCTTCAAAAGGTTCTCGCCCGTGGCGTATGTCCGGTTCAAGATGACGCCCTGCGCCCAGGCGAATGTGTACCCGGCAATCGTAGATTGAGGAGCCGGGAGCGATGTCGAAGTCAGCATAGGCGTGCCGACCGGCGTGGTCGTCCAGGTCAGGTCTGTTCGGACGAGCCTGGCCATAGCGACAGCGCCTTGAATGTTGACCTGCCCCGCGCCCTGCTCGAACGTGTTGAACCCGCGAAGCGGCTGGGCCGTGTACATAAGGATGGCTTTAACCATGTTCGGGGTGAGCTTCGGGTTGGCCTGCAACATCAATGCAGCAGCCCCCGCCACGACAGGCGTAGCCATCGAGGTCCCGCTCAAATACATCATGTCTCTATTGTCGTCATTGGTCTTGTCGGCATCCAGCTGCGGGTTCGCCGAGATGAGAAGATTATCCTTTGACTGAGCCGCTATGACCTTGTTTCCGGGAGCGGCGAGGTCTGGCTTTATGATGTTGTCATAGTGTTTCAGGCCGACCGCGTCGGTCTGGTAGCTGCGCGTAGGCCCGCGCGAGCTGTAGGTTGCAACCTGGTCGTCACTGCGATTGTCTGTGCCGAACGTGTTTGTCGCCCCGACCGTGATCGCGGAGGGCTCGTTGCCGGGCGCGTGTATGTGGCCGTATGTCTTCCGACCCGCGCTGTCCTTTCCGCTGTTGCCCGCCGCCGCCACGACGACTATGCCCGCATCGACGAGGCGGCGGACGGCGAGGCACAGGGGGTCGTTCTTGTAAGAGTCGATTGCAAGCTGGCCCAGGCTCATATTCACAACGCGTATGTTGTGAACATTGCGATTCGTCATCACCCAGTCGAGCGCGGCGAGCAGGCCCGATGTCCTGCCCTTGCCCTGATTGTCGAGCACGCGCAAGTTTATCAGCTTTGCGCCCGGCGCTATGCCTCTGTAGGTGCCGGAGATGTCTTTATCGCCACCGGCCGCGATGCTTGCGACGTGAGTGCCATGACCGTAGGGGTCGTCAGTGTTCATTCCCATGCCTGTGAAATCGACATCGACGACAACGCGTTTCTTCCCGTCGTCGCCCAGGAATGACTTGTGAGAATTGAAAATGCTCGAATCGAGAACGGCTATGCCGATCCCCCTTCCGTCAAAATCCTTGTTCCCGCTTACCTTGCGCATCTCTTCAGCGCCACTCGTCCGTTCAATGTGGCCGAGCATCTGGGCGTCCCTGTCGAGCGAGACGTAAGCGACCTCCTTGTACGATGCGATCTCTTTGACAGTGCCGAGCGGCAGCTCGACCAGACGCGAGTCAAAGTTCGCGTAGGATTTCTTCACCTTTACTTCCGCGCTGTTGAGGAGCGCGTTTAACGACGCGCGGGGCTTGCCTTTGAGCTGGACGACGACCCTGACGATGCTCTTGGGCGAGACCCTGGAGTTTAGCTGCACTTCCGAATCGGAGGCCATCTCTTTCAGGTCCGGGGAGACCTTCTCCGAAGCCGAGAGATTTTCAGCAAACCTGCCTGCAGGGGCATCTTCGTTCTGCCTTACGCGCTCGTCGACTTGCGCGCTGACCGCGCCAATGTGTGAGAGGCCTGGGAGCAGCATCAGGCCCAGTGCGAAACTGGAGAGCCAGGCGAGTATTGGAGAGCGCCTTAATCTGTTCATTCACATCTCCGGTGGAGAATCTTGATCTGATTAACCTGTTACCTTGAACGCAGATTTGACTCTGCGCCCACCATAAAGGCAAAAAACGTGCCCTTAAACAAAAGAGCTTTTTTTGAAAAAAATGATGCTCGGTAGCCTGAACGAGTGAGCATTAGCGGGCTAATCGCGCAATTTGATTGACCGGCTGACCAGTCATTTTGATTGAACTGGCTCATGAAAACTGTGGGAGATGACCGATTCGACCTTCGATTTGCGCATTACACGGTGAAGCGAATCTGTGAAGAAATGAGAGGTTGAAATGGAAAGACTGGAAAAGGGAAAGTCGCCGGCGTTGAACGTTCTTATCGTCGCCTGTTTTGCTCTTGCCTTGAGCGCCTTTGGCGCGACCATCTTCGCGCTGATCAGATTGATCCTGCTGGAATACAGCCATATCGAGCAGAACGCCGTTCTCAGGTTCTATCTATCTTGAAATTGATCGGGGGCAATTTATGAGAAAACGAGTGGCCAGCGCG
This sequence comes from uncultured Clostridia bacterium, assembly GCA_964615905.1. Lineage (GTDB taxonomy): Bacteria > Acidobacteriota > Blastocatellia > UBA7656 > UBA7656 > DATLMR01. The sequence goes on along the minus strand of CAZTUB010000029.1, from coordinate 15,058 downwards.
CTCTTGATAGCCTCGGTGACCTTGTGGGGGACGTGGTTCGGCGGTCAGCTTTTTAACGAGGCGAGGCTTATTCCCAAATGGCTGTCGTCGCCGCCGGAGTCGGTACAGGCCTGGAACGCGATCCCGCAAAAAGGCGGGTTGCCTTTCTTCTACCTCAACCCGTTCTTCTCCCTGACAGCGCTTGCGGGGGCCTGCGCGGCATGGAGATGGGCGAAGCGGTCCCGCAAATGGCTGGCGCTTTCGGCGCTGATCGCCTTCGCGGTCAGCCTGTCGCTGATACTCTACCTCGCGCCGCTGATCGGGAGTATGAGCAGACACGCATCGGCAGGGGATTTGCCTTTCGCTCAGATCATCGAGGGGATCGAAGAGTGGAAATTCGGCAATCGCATTCGCCTTGCTTTCGAGCTTCTGGGGTTTATCTTTTCCATCATCGGCTTGCAGGTATGGTCGGCCGAAGCCGACCGTGCGGTCTGACCTCTGGTAATTCATTGACTGAACGCAAACAAGTGACTAATCTCTCACCGCGTCCGGCGCAAACGGCGGTCGATAGGGTGAGAGATTCTATGGACACACACTCAACTCATGAAGTGACGCGGCTGCTTCAAGACTGGCGCAACGGAGACCGCGCGGCGCTTGAAAAGCTCACGCCGCTCATATACGACGAGTTGCGAAGGCTGGCAAACCACTATCTTCGCGGCGAGCGCAAGGACCACACGCTTCAAGGCACGGCTCTCGTCCACGAAGCTTTCATGCGGCTGGTCGGGCAGGGCGAATTCCAGTGGCAGAACCGCGCTCATTTTTTCGGGGTCGCAGCGAGGCTGATGCGCCAGATACTCGTAGATCATGCTCGCAAACACACTGCGGCAAAACGCGGAGGCAATGCGCGCGAGGTGTCGCTCGAAGAGGCCGCAGTCTTCTCGCCGGAGCGCGCGCGCGAGCTTGTCGCGCTCGACGAGGCGCTTGAATCGCTGTCGGAGTTCGACCCTGCCAAGGGCCGCATTATCGAGCTGCGCTATTTCGCCGGGCTCGGCATCGAAGAGATAGGCGAAGTCGAGCAGATTTCGGTTTCTACGGTCAGGCGGCACCTGCGGACCGCCGAAGCGTGGCTGCACGCAGAGATGGCTCGGTGATTCGCATTATAAATTTATGACCCCGGAACGCTGGAAAAAGATAGAGGAACTCTTCGAGGCCGCCGTTGACCGAAGCCCGCAAGAGCGCGCGTCCTTTCTCGACGACGCGTGCGGCGACGACACGGAGCTACGCGCAGAGATCGAGTTGATGCTTGAGCATCAACAGCTGACCGGAAAGTTTATCACCACCCTTGTCCACGACGCGGCGAGGTTATTCCCGCAGGCCAGGCTCGAAGGCAAAGATGTCCGCTTCATCCCCGGCGCTATTTTAGCCGAACGCTACCGCATACTTGGGCTTTTGGGAAAGGGCGGGATGGGTGAGGTCTATCGCGCAGACGACCTGAAGCTCGCGCAGCCCGTCGCCTTAAAATTCTTGCCCGAAAAACTCTCGAAGAGCCGCGACGCGCTCTCGCGCTTTCACGCGGAGGTGCGAACGGCGCGCAAAGTCTCGCACCCGAATGTCTGCCGCGTCTTCGACATAGGCGAAGTCGATGGCCTTCACTTCCTCTCGATGGAATACATAGACGGCGAAGACTTGAGCGGCCTGCTGCGTCGCATTGGCCGCTTGCCTGAGGACAAGGCGGTCGAGATTGCGCGCCAGCTCTGCGCGGGGCTGGCAGCCGCGCACGAAGAAGGCGTGTTGCACCGCGACCTCAAACCGGCCAACGTCATGCTCGACGGTCGCGGTAGAGCGCGCATCACAGATTTCGGGCTGGCCCGACTGTCGGAAGAGATTCAGGGGTACGATATACGTTCGGGAACCCCTGCATACATGTCGCCCGAACAGCTTGCCGGGAGGGAAGTCACCGTCAAAAGCGACATCTACTCGCTCGGCGTCACGCTCTATGAAATCTTCACCGGCAAGAAGGTCTTCACCGCTTCAAGTCTCGAAGAGCTTATCAAGCTACAGGAGTCGTCCACGCCCGCGAGCATGTCGAGCCTTGTCAAAGACGTTGACCCGCTGGTCGAGCGCATAATACTGCGCTGCCTTGAGAAAGACCCGAAAGACAGGCCCGTTTCGGCCGCGCAAGTAGCGGCGGCCCTGCCGGGAGGTGATCCGCTCGCGGCAGCAATCGCTGCGGGCGAAACGCCCTCGCCCGAAATGGTAGCCGCCGCGCCGAAAGAAGGGGTTTTACGCCCCGCGACGGCAGTGCTCTGTTTGGCCGCAGTAGTTTTTGTGCTCGTCTTTCTTAGCGTTGCCTCGGAAAAGTCCTCGCTGCTTCGCATCGTCGCTCCGAAAAAGTCGCCCGACGCGCTTGCCGAGCGGGCGAGCGAGATTGCCAGAAGATTGGGCTACGTCCAGCCTGCGGTCGATACTGCTTATAACTTTGAGATCGACTATGATTATCTCAATTACGTGTACGATCATGACAAGTCACCTGAGCTATGGCAGAGGTTAAAAAACACTCAGCCCGCAGCGATCCAGTTCTGGCACCGCCAGAGCCCTGTCCACCTCGAACCGAGGACTAATGTCACCGTGACGCCCGACGACCCGTCGCCGTACGTTTCCGGCATGATTCACGTGGTCACAGACATGGAAGGCCGCCTGCTCAGATTTACAGCCGCGCCGTCGGTTGTGGAGACTGGCGGCAAGGCGCAGAGCGTGCCGCCCGCGCCCGACTGGCGCAGCCTGTTTGACCAGGCGGGATTGGCTATTGATGATTTCAACACAACCGAGCCGCAACGCGTGCCTCCTGTGTACGGTGACATGCGCGCGGCATGGGAAGGGGTCTTTCCGGCTCAGCCTGAAACCCGCGTGCGCATCGAAGCGGCAAGCCTGGGCGAGCGCCCCGTCTATTTTGAGATCATCGGCGAGTGGGAAGAGACCGCCGGTTTGCAAACGCCCTCGGCGAGCGCTGCAAGCACAAGGTTCTTCGCGACCATCTTCGTCGTATTCATGACGGTAATCCTGGTTGCGGGGCTTCTGGCGAAAAGGAATCTGCGGCTTGGTCGCTCCGACCGCAAGGGCGCATTCCGGCTTGCCGGAGTCATCTTCACATTGAGCCTGTTGGGCTGGCTTATCGGCGCGAGCCACGTCCCGACTTTCGCCGGGGAGCTGCGCCTGTTCTGGTTCGCGATAGCCGGGGCGCTGATGCAGACGAGCATAATCTGGGTCTTTTATGTAGCCCTGGAACCTTACGTGCGGCGGCGGACGCCTCACAGAATCATCTCGTGGAGCCGGTTGCTTGCCGGGAACTGGCGCGACCCGATGGTCGGGCGTGACATCTTTATCGGCGTGATCACGGGGCTCTTAAGCCACGCCTTCATCGTGATATTCGAATGCTGGCTTCCGACCGTTTTTGGGCAGGCGGGCCTTGTGCGCACTAACGGGATAGATTACGCGCTGCTCGGCGCGCGGCAGATCGGGCTGAACTTCTTTGGCTGGCAGCTATTCATGTCGCTATTGCACGGCATGGCGTATGTACTGCTGCTGCTGCTGCTGACATTGCTCCTGCGCAAAAACTGGCTGGCGACCCTGGGGCTGTGGGCGCTTTTTATGCTGCCGGGTATAGCAAGAGGATTTGCATCACCATTCGATTTTATTCTCAACGCGGCCGTCGCTGCGCTGCTTGCATTTCTCGTCGCCCGGTTCGGGCTGCTAGCGATGGTCTCGACCCAGTTCTTCTACTTCATGGGGTTGTTCTACCTTTACACCACGGACTTTTCCGCCTGGTACGCCGGCAACACGATCTTCGCACTCGCGGTCTGCGCGGCCTTTACCGCCTACAGCTTTTACACAAGCGTAGGCGGGCGGTCCGCGCTCCGCCTGCGCCTGCTCGAAGATTAATCCGTTAGACAAAAAAATATTCTGAAGCTGCCCGATTTGCGCTCGCTTTTACGCCTTAGTAAGTGAGAGCAATAAAACCGGCGATACGGTTTTTAAGAAAGGAGCTTTGACTATGAAACGAAAGATCATGATAAGCGTCGTGCTTTGCGCATTGGTCTTGAGCGCGACATTGATTGGGAAGGCTCAGATGGAAGAGCAGGAGGCCGTGCCCGAAGACAGCACGGGGCTGCCCAATAAGACATGGAAGCGGGGGCTTGCCATAGCGCCTGTGGCGCTCAACCTTACCGGGAAGGACCGCAAGACCGTTGGCGAAGGCAGCTACCTCGTAAATATCTTTTGCAGCGGCTGCCACACGAGCCCTGAGTATGCGCCCGGAGGCAACCCCTTCTTCGGCCAGCCTGAAATGGTGAACACCGCCAATTACCTCGCGGGCGGGGCCCAGTTCGGCCCCTTTACGTCGGCAAACATAACGCCTGACAGCCAGACAGGACTGCCCGCGAACCTGACCTTCGACCAGTTTGTCGAGGTGATGCGCACGGGCAGAGACTTCAAGAATCGCCACCCGCAGTTCGGCCCGCTACTTCAAGTGATGCCCTGGCCGTCGTTTGCGAAGCTTACCGATGACGACCTCAGAGCTATCTACGAGTACCTCCGCGCAGTCCCACACGCAGAGCCCGCGCAGTAAAACTGACACCGCCTGAAAATATAAATCGGCAACCTGAAGCCGTTCGGGTTTCAGGTTGCCGATTACCCCGCGTCACTACGTCCGCGCCGAGGCCCGTTGCACGGTTAACCGTGTCTGTTACTTGCCTTCGAGCTTCTTCAGCGCCGCCGTAGCGCCCGCGTTTTTCGGGTTGAGATCGAGCGATTTCTTATAGTTCTGGATTGCGAGGTCTTTGTCGCCGTTGAGCATATAGGCTTCCGCGAGGCTGTCGTAGGTGTTGAACGCCTGCGGAAACATCTCGACATTTAGTTTAAAGATCTCAATCGCGTCCTTGACGCGCTTCGTCTGGAGCAGTTTATAACCGAGGTCGTTAAGCTGCGGCGGGCTGAAGTCGTAAGCGTCCTGCGCGGTTGCTTTCAGCTCGCGATACTGCTTGATTGCCGCGACCACGTCGCGCTCAACTATGGTCTTGTAAAGCGTCTCGGCGATGTCTCGCAGCGGCGCCTTGTAGGGTTTGTTGTAAAGCACCGCGACGATCTTCTGCGCAATCTCGTCTAGCTTTGTGCCGCCGGTGTTGTTGAGCAGCACGATCAGGCTCTTCGTTTCGGGCTGGCGGACAATCAGCGTATTGAAGCCGTTGATGCCGCCGCCGTGGCGTATGATTGTGATCGGCTCCCCTGGCGCGAGCTGCGGTTTTGTCACGACCCAGCCGTATGCGTAGTTGTTCAGTCCCGGCTTAAACATCGCTTCTTTGAGTTCAGCCGAGATCAGTTTGTTGGTGTAGAGCGCCTGGTCCCACAGATACAGGTCTTCGACGGTCGAATAGAGCGAGCCGGCCGCGTAGGGCAGCGACATATCGAGGTAGGCAGCGTTTACGTACCCGTCGATACTCTTCTGATAGCCCGACGCGCGCTTGGCGAGGATCGTTTCGTGGTGGTCGTAGCCCGTGTTCTTCATGCCGAGCGGGTCGAGTATTCGCTCCTTCAGAACCTGCTCGTAAGGCTTCCCGGTGACGCGTTCGATTATCGCCCCCAGCACGAAGTAGCCGGAGTTGTTGTAATTCCACTTCGTGCCTGGCTCGAAATCCAGGTCGCCGCTGGCGAACTTCTTTATGAAGTCGGAGACGCTGTAAGGGTCGCGGCTACTCTCTTTGAAGAAGTTCGGCAGCCCTGTGTAGCTCGGTATGCCTGATGTGTGATTCAGGAGGTGATGTATGGTGATGCGGTCGCCTGTATCCTTGCGGTAATCGGGCAGGTAATCCGTGAGCTTGCCTTCCAGCTTGATCTTGCCCTCCTGTACAAGTTGCAGGATCAGCATGGATGTGAACTGCTTTGTGATCGAGCCCAGACGGAACTTGGTGTCGGGCTCGACTGGGATATTCCACTCCATGTTTGCCAGGCCATAACCCTTTTTCAGCATGACCTTGCCGTTTTCAGCGACCAGCACCGCGCCGTTAAACTGGCGGTAGCTGTGATAGGCCTTCATCAGCTCGTCGATCTTCGCCGCCTTGTCTTGGGCAACGGCCTCTGTGGCAGCGCCGAGCGCGAGAACCGTTATAACGAATAAGACCAGATTTCTAAATTGGACGAAACGCACTTTCATAATTTCTCTCCTTATCAATATAGACCAATGACCACGGGTTCGTTGCTTTATCGGCCCTCAGGTATAAGTCGTCTCATTGCTTTCGCGCAAGACCGAGCGCGAGCGCCATCTCTTTATCTTTTCCGGCAAGCAAATCTTCGATTGAGTACTCGACCGGGTAGTCTGGGGCTAAGCCGCGCGATGCGGCTTTATAACCGCTCACAGCCATGTAATAAGTCATCAGCGGGACGCGAACGCCGAGTTTTGTGTTGGGCAGCGTCACGAGCGGCATAAAGCCGGAGCTGTTTCCGTAGTAGCCGCCTGCGGACTCTTCGCCGATGAAGACGGCCCGCTTGTTGAAATGCGCCTGGGATATAAACTCGGATGTGGTAGAAAAACTGCCGCCGTTCATCAGCACGAAGACCTTGCCGGTGAAGGTGGGCTTGTTCGGCTGGTTGATGCCCCAGTTCGGATGAGTAACCGCGTGATACTTCCCGTCCGCGCCGAGCTTAAACCTGTCGGCCGGCGGCTGCTCTTTTATGCCTGTGTACTTCCAGAAGCTGAAGTTCATCGCGTTGACAATTAGGTCGTCGTAATATTTGAAAGGCTTGTCGACGAGATACGATAGCAGCAGCTTCCCAAGCTCATCCTCACCGCCGCCGTTATTCCTGAGGTCTATGATAAGCGCCTTTGAGCCTCTGGCCTCGATCTCCGCGAAAGACTCTTTATAAAGGTCTCTCAGCCCCTTCTTTTTTTCGGCATCGATTGTGCCGCCGAACCCGTAGATCGTCATCACGCCGATCTTCCCGTCGTCGAGAAGCTTGAACTCGCCCGCGCGCTCCGGCGGCTGATCCTGCGGATATTGCGCTTTTGAAGCCTCAAGCAATTTTGGCAGTTCGATCCCTTCAAGCCTCGCTTTCGAGTCGCGCTTTGTCTTTGCGTCCCTCAGCGAGAGCGTGTAAGGAGCCTTGATGCCTAGCAAGCTCACGAGGCTGCCGCAAAACCGCCAGCCGCTTATCCGGTGCTGCCTTGAAGCCACCACGTCGCCGTCTGCAGGGATCGCGGCAAGCATTGTGTCAACGATTCGCGAGGCCGGAACGCCGTTGATTGATCGAATCTCCCGCCCGGCCAGATGACGGTCGGCAGTCGAAAAATCGCGGAGCACGTAAACCCTTTTGTCGAGCACTCGCACTTGCAAAGGAAGCAACGGGGTCTTGTTGTTTAGCTCTTGCCGCAGCGAGTCAGGGAGCGACACGCTCGTGTGGCCACACTTGATCGCCGCGACGACCGGGGCAGTTACTCTGTAAAAATCAAAAGCATCCATCGGGCGGTCGAGCGATTTCGCGGCCTTGGCGAAGATGCGGTCCATCTCCGCCTTGCTGGTATAACGGTAGATGCCGCTGTGTCCTTCTTCGAGCGCCAGCCGCATGACTTGAAAATCTTCGAGCAGTTGCTCGCGGGTAAACTCATCCGCCTGAGCAGGTGTCACACTCGAAGCCAGAACCGCCAGCAGAGCGACGGCAATGATTCGTCTCATAACGTGTCCCTTTCGTTTGAGTGCAGTAAGAGACTTACGCGGCGCTGCCAGGCTTAGTTCACAGGTTTATCACCATCCGCGCCAGAAGCACGCCGGGCTTTTCATCTGACTTCCGCCGAGATAGGCTCGGTCGCCTCCGAGTCCCGGCCACGAGAGCTTTCTATCTTTAAGTTGACAGGGGGCAAAACGGATTGCTAGATTACTGTTTTGCCTTTGGGGCGGTTAGCTCAGCGGTAGAGCATCGGTCTTACAAACCGGGGGTCACTGGTTCGAGCCCAGTACCGCCCACCAGTTATTTCACCACCTTACCGATGCTTCAAATAACGTTTCAAATATTATCCCCAGCTTCATCCCCAGAGACCATGGCAAAGTAGTAAAAACACCACTTTTTTTACTCCCCTGTCTGCTCGAAACACCCCCAGCAAAGGGATTGACCTTTGACGGCGAGCTTTGACTTTAGCTTCCAGTGCATATCGCGGGGCATAAGAACGAGGGCTTTATCAATCTCTTGTTTTCTTTGTACATACCTTATTTGTAGAACATACACATTAATTGAAAAGGCCACTTATCCACAGAACGGGAACATTGATTACTGATTGACGTTGGGGGAGATGTATACTACAGTAGCATTTATCACATAGTTCTTTGGCAGCATTAACGTGAAAGGAGATTCGTTATGTTCAAGACCTTCAGAAGATTCCTGAGGAACCGCGTCTTGGTAACGTGCTTTGCGACTGCGATGTTCTTCTTTTCAGTGAGTGCGCTCCCGGCTCCCACTTCAACCAGCCTTGCGGCCAACTCAATTATCACAACGTTTTACTACACTGATTCCACATATACGGTGCAGTGTGGCGCTTATTGCAGAAACTGTCAGGGACAGATACTCTCGAACGGCTGTGTTACTCCCTACAAAGTAACCACTGTCGAGCCTTGTGGTATGTAGAAAGTAAGCTATTAGGGCTGGTCCAATAGCTTGTTATAAATTCTTGTGTAGTTGGCAGGATTGTTGATCGCTACTATGAGGGTCAATAGTTCTTTCTCTGTCCAAGATTTTGTTTTTCTGCTTCGCTCTACCAAGGCGTTAAATTCCTCGATTCTATATTATCTAATAATCGCCTCGGCATAATCTCCATACCTTCCGTGATTATATCTGTTACAGGCTCGACATTGGCAATTGACGTTTACTAAATCGAATTGAACTGACCTGTATTGACCTTCTGGTTTGTAGCGGCCTGAGTGAAACATTGCCCGGTCATCTTCTCGTGCGATCTTACCGCACGTTATACACGTCCAGTTGTGGGTGTGGATAAGTGTCAGGGGAGGGTTAATTTACTTTGGGACTTCTCGCGTTCCTTTTTGAGTATTTCCGAAATTGGGGTGCCTTTAGGGTATTTATTTATCACTTCCCTCATTTTTGCCCAATCCTCGTCTGACAAACGCTTAAAAGGATCATACATCCAAGAAACCGCTCTGGTATCTAGAATGTTTGACTCTCCTGTCTCTGTAGATACTGTTACGAGAGTGGGTATTTTGTTTAAAGTGAGTTTCAGCGAATCTCGCGGTGTTAGTGGTCGTTTTAAAGTAATAAAGAATTGGTTCCCCACATTGCGGACCTCATATTGCAATGGGGCTCGAAAGTGAAAAAGTCCCCTGTAGGAGGATTTTCGTTATATTGAACGACTATCTGTATCTCCTTGGCTGGCATCTTCCCAATATTCAGAAGATTTGCCTGATAGGAAGAATCCAGATCAACGACTCTCTGATTAGGTATAAGGGTGGACATTTTGTATTTGGTAAATTCACCAATAACTTGAAGCCTCCCCCTGTCATTAAACTCCTTTATTTTAGGATCAAGCCATAAAAAAGTAGCAATCGGAGAAATAATAGATACCGCGAGGGCTGCTGTTGAAACGATGATCCCTATTTTCTCTGCCTTAGTCATAATGCGCGCTAATCTATAACTCGCCTTCGTGGAATGTCAATTACTACATACTGTAACTTGTCAGAGTGTTTCTAGTATCTTCGTCTTCGATGTGAGCATGGAAAAGTAATGTATTGACTGACAAGGCTGATGGAGATTTATGAGCGACAATAGTTCAAGGTCAAGGGGCGGAGTCGGATTTGCGGGCTTGCTAACAATCGTGTTTATCACGCTCAAGCTCATTGGGGAAATTGATTGGTCGTGGTTGTGGGTGCTTTCACCGATATGGATTTCTTGCTCATTTACCGCATTGATAGTTCTGACTGTTTTTATTATCCCTCGACAGCTTAAAAAGCGACGACGAAACAAGTTTCAGCGCGTTGAATAGGGTTGCCTCAAATCTGTTCTTTTAGGATTAAGGGGGGAAGACTCAGGACGCTTATACCACAAATAAAGATCTGGGTTTTTCTCCCCAGAGTTGTCCTCAGTCACGCATAAACTTCAATAGACAACCGTAGACTTTCCTGCACTGCTTCCTTGCAAAGGTCTTGTAGTTTCGTCTATACTCATCTTTCGTTGTTTGAGGAAGTTTAGCTGCTTGAGCCTTACAAACCGGGAGGCACTGGTTCGAGCCCAGTACCGCCCACCAGGTTTTAGGTGCTCTTGGAAGCAGAGCGAAAATTGAATTTCAGCGCGGAGTCGTAGTTCAGTTGGTTAGAACGCCGGCCTGTCACGTCGGAGGTCGCGGGTTCGAGTCCCGTCGGCTCCGCCATTAAGTCCTGATTCGTCAGGGGTTGAAAGCCATCCTTCGGGGTGGCTTTCTTCTTTTTCGGCGGGTGTACCTAGATTTGTACCTAAACGGCGGGAGAGTTCACTTGAAAGCTTGTCGTCTATCAGCCCTGTCGTTTGCTGCTGGAAGGTCTCAGAGAAATGCTTATAGCGTTCAAGCTCCTCTGATCTGTGACCAGTCATCTTGCGGATAATCGCGTCAGGAACCCCCTCAATAAACAGCATCGTGGTGGCGAAGTGTCTGAGGTCGTGGATTCTCAGGTTTGTGATCCCTGCGAGTTTGCAGACCTTTTGGAACCGCTTACCCATATCCCAGGCGTGAGGCTTTAATAGCTCCTCTTTGTCCTTGTGTCTGCCGGTGGGACGTGCCGGGAAAAGATATTCATCCTTGCCGTAGCTCGGAAGCTGCTTGAGCGCGTAGATGCACAAGGCAGGCAAGGGAAGTCTGCTTGAGCGCCGATTCTTGCTGTCCTTCTTCGGCATATGGATGTAAGGGAACTCATCATCCACTCTTACTTCTTCCCACTTTCTTGGCATAATCGCGCCCTTCCTCAGCCCCGTACAGGCGGCGAGGATGATGAACGCTTGTAGCTCGAAGTCTTTGAGCTTCTGGCATTGCTCAATGAGCGAGGCCAGTTCCGCCACCTCCACAAAGCGGTCCCTAGCTTCGCGCTCGGGGATTTGTGGAATGGGCCTTACCGGGTTGTCGTCGTACTTCTTCCACTTGATTGCGAAATTGAAAGCGGAATTGATGATGGTCCGGTAGTGATTGACTGAAGCTGGCGACAGGGTTTTCAAGAGTTCATCAAGAAAATCCTGCACCATCTCCGGGGTGAGGTTGCGAGCCCTGAGCTTGCGAAACTTATCAAGGCGCGGCAGAAGATACGAGAACTTGTTGTTGCGGCGCTTGGCGTGACGCTCCCACCAGAAGTCCAGAATCTCTGCTACGGTGATGGATTCAAACTTCCGGGTCGGCATCAGCTTCCGCTCGGCAACCTGATTGAGTCTCTTGTTTCTGTACTGCTCAGCTAAGGTAGGGTCAGTAGTATGGGCTGACTCTTTTATCTGCTTCCCAAACTCGTCATTATAAGAGATCCAAAGCTGAGGGCTGCTTTTATTGCGTTGATACACACCTTTCGGTAACTTCATCGTTCCTCCTTTCCAATTGAAATAACCCGCTGCTCTATCACTTCAACGTACCCCTTGCCAGAACAAGCAGGACAGACTTGCTGACTGCGCTCAGATATGGGCTTGTAGACCGTGTTTGACTTTAGGGGTATCGGTTCCATAGTAGTAGATTTCCAGTTCAATTTTGGCGTTCATATAATCTTTGACTGCATCGTAATACTTGATGAGAACTTTAAGATCAGGCTTCTCTCCTCTTGCCGTTGCTGCCTCAACCCTTGCGCGAATTAAATCAAACTTCTTCTCTGCTAAGTGGTATTTTCTCCAGATATGATATGGAGCTTCTATCCGCTCTACTTTCTTCCCGTTTACATAAAGCTGATAGCGGTAGTCTTCAAAAGTAACTCTGGTGCGTTGTAGTCTTGCCTTTGGTTGATTAAACATTGCTATTTGGCTAGTTCATAATTCATTTGAGGTGATGTAAAATCACTGGCATCTAAGTTATGGGAGGAGTAATTAGGTGAAAAAAGGGACCAGTCCGAACGCTGCAAAGGCTGCATCAAGAGTGTTAGATAATCCGTCATCTGGTAAGGCTTCCAAGACCGCTGCCGGGAGTGCTCTAACTCAGAGCAAGGCTTCCCGTGAAACTACATCATCCAGAGCGGCATCGGCGGCTTCAAAGGTGCTGCGTGACGGTCGAACCAGTAAAGATTCAAAAAGCGCGGCGGGAAGTGCGTTAGCACAGAAGAAAAAGTAAGTCTTAGAGTTCTGATTCTACATCTTTGAGATCATAGGCCAAGATGTAGATACAACCATCGGCCACCATATCTTTGGCAAACTGCTCCTGAAGGGCGGTGCGCCGATTCTTACCCACTTTACATTCCACCCCAATAAACTTCCCGGTGCCTTTCTGCCAGCCGATGATGTCAGGACAACCTGAAGGAGCAAGCTGAATCAATCGGTTTTTCTGCTCCCCAGTTAATATCCGGCCAGAGTTCATCCGAAATACTTTGTGGCCTTTGAGCCTGAGGTATGAGAGGACTTGTTGAACGAGTGCAGATTCTTTCAAAGAGGTGGGAGTTATTTAGTTCTCTTATTGGCAAGATGCCATAAAACCTGCATTAGCTCTACCATTTCATCAGCGTCAATATCCGCTGAAAACACTTCCTGGTGTGCAATCCTCAACATACTTCTACCAAAGTTGCCAACATCCTCGTTGTTAGCGTCTTCGCTTTTTTCTACTACAAATCTATATTTCATATATTTCTTGTTAATTAGGCCGCAACCTTATTGCGAGCGAGTTAATTAAGAAACAGTGGTATGTAATGGTAGTTTTTTTCGTCTCCCTTTCTCCACCAACCTTTATCCTTGCGAAACTTCTTACTGGCTTTCTGTTGGGCTTTTACTTCACTAAAAGAATGGCATAGTTGACCCTCTTGTAATCCTCTACCGCGATAGGAAATCCGAGCATAAACAATTTGCCGAGCCGCTTCAAAATAGGCAGGCTTCCCCTTCAGCAAATGCATGTATAGTATCTTCATTTTAGTTGAGATTAATGGTTTTAAACTTCTTAACGAACGGCAGGAATATAAACGTAGCCTTTGGGATCAATGCCCCTGAGAGTGAGAATTCGCCACCAGGACGCTTGATAGGATAGCTTTCCGCATATGGAGCCAGATCAGATAGAAACGTGGCATATACGCCAATTCTAGAGCCTTCAGGCAATCCTATAATCCATATCGCAGCAGCAGACTTACGGATACTATCAAGGTCTATAAATACATTCCCGGTCTGCTCGCTCATAGCATCGTATTTTAGTTCGACCTTGCTTCTTACGCCCTTGATTTCCAGTTCCTTATCCCAGCCTTTCTTTTGCTGGTACTTCAGGTGGTCGGAGTCATAGACTTTGAAGCCCATTTCTATAAACACCGGATCAAGTAGATTCTCGAAGTATCGTCCTACCTTTTTTTGTTTAACAAACGAAGTGGAGGGCATATAGGAAGCGTTACTGCTTAAATCATGGCAGATCTACAGGAATGGTCAATGGGAGTTATCCACAGGCTTTTGTAATTGACAAACCAATTAGAAAGAAATACAAAGGACTACTCATCAATACGAAAGAGGTGCCTATGCTATCGAAGAGGAACATACTCCAGAACATTATTGGCAAGGAAGTGAACATAGAAAAGAATCCAGATGGTATCTACATTAATAACCGACATAAACAAGATCTTTACTATATTGTCACTGAAGTGGGAGACGATATGTTTGAAGCAACAGTATATTTAAGAGACTATGGCCCGCGAACTGAATACTTTAGTATTGATAAGGTGATAGGAATTGATGGAAGTATCTAGCCGCTTTCATTCCAATCTCATCTTCACCTCTTACCATTAAGCCGGAATGGAATAGTCTCCCGAATACCGCCACCATACTTCGCTCGCGGGGTTAAAAGGGGCGGTATTCTTGTTAGAAGGTTCGTGCCACTTTTTTCTTGCTTTAGATATTTGTCAAGCATATTATACAAGTGCGAGAGTGCTGTTTGAAATTTACCCGAATAAGGAGGTGCCTATGACTTAGCCATGGAACCTTTATCTCGCACTTTACGCCTTGTGTTTTTGCTAACTCTGCAAACTACAAAAGGAGAGTGAATTATGAGGGTAGAATATAAGGAGCAGATAGACAGTGCGTAATCAGGACACTTGGAACCAACGGCGTTGGTTCCTAGTAAGCGTCTTGATTCTCATTGCAATTTGCCTTTTGCTTGGTGGTAACAAGAATACACTTACGTTTTCGATAAATTTTTGGACCTGCACTCCGAGGTCACACCAAACAACTGGCGAACAAGATGGGCCGAACGCGGAACAACAGCCGGCAGATGAAAAGGGCCAGGACATAAAATCTGGTACGGCAAACCGCGAAATTGATGCGATTATTGCTACCTGGATTCGAGAGATATTGAAATCACAGAGGTCACAGAAAAGGCCGCACCCTAAAGGGAAAGCTACGAAAAGGCGACCTTGTAACTGTGGCTGATTACATATAGGTAATATACCTTAGCCGCACAGCACTCTTGAGGAAACACTCTACCGCCGATATTAAAATGTCGGCGGTTTTTGTTTTGCCCCTGAAGTCTGCTTAGCGGACCTATAAGTGTTAACTATTAAGTCAAGAAACCCAGCGACCGTTTTTAAATTACCCTTATTCTCTTTCAGCCACTGTAACTGTTCAGGGTCTATCCTCACTATGGACTTGAACCTAGACTTCTCATAAGTATACATATGCGGCTTCGCCGTTTTTAATCTCACCTGCCCCTTCACTACCTCCCTCTCCCGACGCAAGAATTTGGTTAATACCTTGTTCTTGGTATTCCTATTCCTAGAAGCCCAGGTTTAGTGAATATTTTCGGCGGTCGCTCACTTTTGGTTGAGGTCATAAGGAATCAAGCGCTGCATTATCCTTATGCAATCGTAAGCTCCCCCGTCAAGTTTACAGTTCAAAAGTAGAGGTTCCGGCCTCCAGT
>CAZTUB010000028.1:0-49779 GCA_964615905.1 uncultured Clostridia bacterium | reverse complement strand
TAACACAAATAAGCGGGGCCGTTAATCCCGACTTTGGCAGGAAGAGACGCGGTGTCATCGAAATGACTCGTCCTGTCATCTAACGTTACGTAGCAGTCGCGGCCGTTTTGGTGACGTGAAAGAGTTCTGCGTACATCCCGGCAAGTTTTTCTTTTACCGCCGGGTCAGCCTGCGCCAGGTTGGAAATGATTTCATCCCTGCGCGCAAGCATTGATTCGAGTTTCTGTCTTACTTTCTCGTCTTCGGTGCTGTCGATTGCCTCTCGCATGCGGCTGAAGAACTCTGTCGAGAATTGCGCCGCGCTGGCATAGTTGTTCCGGTTGGCTTCGTAACTAGCCATCCCGAGCCTGCCGCGCAAGTCTGCTAATTTCAATTCATAATCTAGCTTTACATTCTGCTCCCGAGCATCGCGGGCGCTCATCCAAGAGGGCACATATCCGAGCATGAAGACGGCAATCGCTATGAATACCGCTGCGCCAATCCTTTTCAGGTTTGATCTATCGGGTTCTATGCGCTTCGCCTCATTATCTTTCGGTTCCATGTTATATCTCTTTCGCCTATACGGACAGCCTTTCCATCACCGAGCACAGCCTAACTTGCCGTCTGATGTTCAGACCTTGTGTTGACCCATTTCACTCAGCAAGAGGCTCGTTCTCTTAAAGAATGTCTCGACTTCAGCCTTTTGATCCAGGATAAGTTTGTCAGGGTCTATCGCTTGAGCCGCCTGGCGGACATCTCCCACATCAACGTTCAGGCCAGGCGCGATTTGCCGGTCTATCGAAGAAATTAAATCTGACGCCAGGGTGAATGCCTCACGCACCGTATCCGCGTGTTTGCTGGAATGCGGGTCTTCCTGTAACTGTTCCGCGTACCTGCGAAGCTCAGCGATTTTGTCTTTGATGCCTGGGCTGCCGATTTTCCGTTGATCCACAATGCCGACCAGCGCATCCGCGAGTCGGCGGATGCCATCGCGCGTATAATTGTGTTCCAGTCCCATTCTGTCATGCGCACTGTTTTCGCGTATAAAGCTCGCGAATTCGCTAACCTGCGCAGGCAGGTTGGCAACCTTGGCCACGCGCACCGGAGCAGAAGTGTCTGGGGGATTGTCAGGCGTCATCCGAGCGCCTGGATTAAGTATCTTCATCGCCATCCAGATGAAAAGCACTATAATTACGAAGGCGAGACAGGTTTGCCACAAATGAGTCCATGGCTTAGGGTCGGGTTTAGGGTTAGTCATTTCACTCCTCCAACTCAAGCATAAAGCTCTTGAGTCTATGGTTATAGGGTTATCACTCCTCCCATCTATTTGAGTGACCGCCGCAACCGTGAGGCGGCACTCTTTCAACGTCCACCAATCGGGATACTTGACTATTATGAGCCGCGCGAGCCCTTTATACATCCGTAGCATCCCACACGTGGCGTAAGTGATTTCACTCAGAACCCCGGGCAAAATCCGTAGCCAAGTAACCCTGCTTGATCACCCCTTTACGGAGGCGCACCTTCCTGGCGGGTTTGGGTTTGATGTGACAAAGCAAAGCGGGAAACATCCCCTTCCCGTGTGCCCGTCGTGTCATGAAATAGTACCACCGTGTGAGGATACGGTATGTCAATGCCGGCCCTGTCAAGCGCGAGCTTGATGCCTGTCGCCACGCGGTCGCTTACGGCAAGCACGTTCGCCTGTTCTGACTCGACCCAGAAATAGACGTTGAAGTTAACTGAGGAGGGGGCGAGGTCCGACACATAGACCCACGGGCCTGGGTCGCCGAGCACTCCCTGAGTTTTGGCGAGCACGCCATGAATCGTCGTCCGCGCCTCCTCGATAGAGTCCAGGTAACCTACGCCGACTGTGAACTGGACGCGGCGCTTCTTGTACGCCGTCCTTACCAAGATCGCGCTCATATAAACATCGCCGTTGGGCAGCACGGCCCGCTCCCCATCATAGGTCTTGAGACGCGTTGAGCGGATGTTAATCTCTTCGACCGTGCCCTCATGACCGTTCGTGCGAATCTGGTCGCCAACGCGAAACGGCCTCCGCCAAAGTATTAGAATTCCAGCGAAGAAGTTCTGTAGGATGTCCTTAAAGGCAAAACCGATGGCGACTGACGTGATTCCTAGCCCTGCCACAAGGTTTCCCGGAGTGAGAGTCGGGAAAATTACCGTAGCCGACGCGAAGAAGCCAACTATTATGATTACGCCCGAGGCGACCCTGCTGAGCAGGTAGGCGAGCATGACATCGAACCGTGTCCGCTCTCCCATTCTGCGAAGAACGTTTTTCGCTACGCGCGCGAGGATAAGAAACGCGACGAAGACTATGACGCCGACTATGACGTAGGGCAATCTGGCCAGGACCGACTCTGCCAAACCGACGAACGTGCGCCATATGACGGTTGCGTCAAAATCTCGCGGTGGGTTTGAGTGGGGCGACTGTTGTGGCAGCAGATACATCAGGAATAGTTGACTCTCCGGGATGGCGAAAGTAATTCGTTAAGACTCAATGTTGCGGGCACCCTCGGTGCTTTATAGTTTAGTCGAAGCGTACAGGTCACACTATAGACCTACGGCCACCGATAAAGTTGAAGATCAGCACTATTGCCGCGGCAAGCAGCAGGAGATGGATCAGCCCTCCAGCCACATCCAGGATCAACCCGAGCAGCCATAAAAAAAGAAGGATTGCGAAGATCATCCAAAGCATGACATTTACTCCTTTCGTAGAGTTTTTCATGAAATATAGCTTCAAGTGTGAGGTCGCCTGACCCCTGACAGGAGCTATATCTTTAGTGTAGACACTCAGACAGGCTGGCACATCTGTGTAAACCCTCAAGCTTAGTGGGTGATTACACTTATATCGAGGTTGATTTTGTGATGGTGGCGCAACCGATAGAAACCTCTGGAAATTCACGGCTAACGATCAAAGGATGGGTAGCCTAGTTTATAAGTGAGAGACAGGCGACCGAACCCCTTCGGCGGCTTAACTTTGATCTTTAACTTATGCCATCTGGCTTTGTTCGACGTGTCGCTCGGGTAGAACCCGATGCCGTACTGATGGCGAAGCTCGAGCGCTATTCGGGTGCAGATTTCCATAAGCTCCGATTCGTTGTTTCCGAGGGGAAAGAAGGCTCGCCCGCCGGTCATCCTCGCGATCTCTTCCAGTAATGAGCGCCCATAGCCTGCGAAGCTGTCGTTGTACGGGTCAGTTATCCCTATCGCATAGATCAACACGTCGGCCTCTTTCACACGATTGCGAAGCTCCTTGTAGCTGTACCGGCTATGGTTGTCCTGTCCATCTGAGATCACCAGCAGCGCCTTCTTTGCGTGTCGCCCCTGGTTGACCTTTTCGACCGCAAGGTATACCGCATCATAGAGGGCTGTAGACTTTTTCGGCGATACTAGCAGGAGGCGCCCGAGTACGCGATCAGCCGAGGTAGTGAAGTCTTGGACAAGGATCGGGCGGTCATTAAAGGCCATCAGGAATACGTCATCGTCATCGTGTGAAGTCTCGACAAACCGCCCGAGCGACTTGAGCGCGCGGCCTATGCGCTGCTTCATCGAGCCGGAAACGTCATAGACGATGCCGAGCGAGACGGGCGCGTCCTCGTCGGAAAAGTGGGCGATATCCTGCTTCACCTTGTCGTCGTAAATTTCAAACTGGTCCTTGTTAAGCCCGGTTATAAGCCTCCCGTAAGAGTCGGTTACCGTGACAACCGTGTTGACTAACCGGGTCGAGAGTACGATCTTTTTGTCAGACTCTTTGCCAACCTGATTTGCGGCAGCGACTGCCCGAACAATTGCCGGATTGATCGACGCGCTGCCACTCACAAGAAAGGAGCCCGCCGAGACGATGATGAGTGCATAACAGATTAGACTGTTTCTCATTTTGATGGATTTCCCCAAAGAGTTCTTATCTCAGCGTAATTTCCGAGCGGGCATCCACAGGCGGTCACGCTTCCCGTCCCGTCTTGCAAGGGTGTATTCAATATCAGTTTAGGCGATCGGGTCGATGCAGACACCCGTGTGATCCCTCACAGGGCGTAGGTGATAACACTCAGACGAGTGGCCGGATCTTAGCCGGGGATATTCCTCACTCCCTGGTTCGCAGCGATTTCCAGACCTGCGGCTGCAGGAGCACCAGCACGGTCATGACTTCTAGTCTCCCCACCCACATGTTGATGAATAGCACTACCTTTACCACGGGGTGGAAGTGGCCAAAATTGGCCATCGGCCCCGCCGCGTTAAATCCGGGGCCGATGTTGCCCAAAGTGGCTATGCTGGCCGTGATGGCGGTAATCAAATCAGAGCCGAACGAGGCGACTATCATCACGCTCACAGCGAACATGAGTAGGTAAAGCAGCAAAAAAGCCGTGATCGATCTCATGATCTCCGCCGATACGACGCGGTTGTTCAGCCGTATGGGTTTGACTGCCTGCGGATGTACCGCCCTGAACAATTCGGCTAAGGCGTACTTAAGGACCAGAATTACCCGGACTACTTTTGGCCCTCCGGCTGCCGACCCGGCGCACCCCCCTATGAACATCAGTATAAGTAAGATCACCTTTGCCTGGTCGTTCCACAGGTTGAAGTCGTCCGTGGCAAAACCGGTTGTGGTCAGTATCGAAACTACCTGAAAGGCCGCTTGGCGCAGCAGCGTCAGCGGTGACGGGGCTGAAAGCGGGCTGTCCGAAGTTCCTACCCTCAAATTAGCGACCTGCGGGCTCATAGATAACTGATATAACGCAAGGCTCAACAGCAGCGTGGCGATGAGAATTATTCCAGCATACGCTCTAAATTCTTCATCTCGCAGCAAGCTTTTTGGGGAGCCTTTCAGAGCATAATATTGCAGCGAGAAGTTCGCGCCGGCCAAAAACATGAAGAGTATGATTATCCATTCGGCCGCGGGGTTCTGGTAGCCTGCTATGCTTGCCGGATGCGGCGAGAACCCGCCCGCAGCAAGCGTAGTCAGCGAGTTACAAACCGCGTCGTAGAAGGTCAGCCCCACGGCCTTCAGTAAAACAATTTGTAGCAAGGTCAGGCCGCCATAGATTTTCCACAGCGCGATAGCCGTATGGCGTATGCGTGGAGTCAGCTTCTCTTCGGCCGGACCTGGGGCTTCAGCAAAGAAGAGCTGGCGGCCCGCAACTGCCAGCTTTGGCATCACGGCTATAAACAGAGCTATCACACCCAGGCCACCAAGCCATTGCGTCAGGCTGCGCCAAAAGAAGATTCCACGGGAGTAGAGGCTGAAATCCTGCATTATGGTCGCTCCCGTGGTCGTGAATCCCGACATGGATTCAAACAGCGAATCGATCGCGCCCAGTCCGCTCCACAAGTATGGGATGGCCCCGAATACGGCTACGACAAGCCATACCGTCGTTACCACCGCCAATCCCTCGACCCGGATCAGGTCAGCCCCGCCACGATGCAGCCTCCGCATCATTTCGCCCGCAAGGCTGGCGCTCATAGCCGCGATGGCGAAGCCTAGAGACTCCCACCAATTACCGTATAGACAATCGACCGCAAGCGGCAGGACTAGTATCAGGCCGAAGTATCGAAGGATTAAACCTACTATATGAGCGACGAGGGCAAGACGCATTTTTCTGTATTAAAAATACCGGCGCACCGCCTTGCGAGCTTCTTCCGTGCAGACGACGAGAAGTCGGTCGCCCGCTTTGACCTCATTTTCTCCATGCGGCACAATAGCCTGATTACTACGGATAATGGCGCCAACTATCGCCCCATCGATTCTGGGCATATCCTTCAGCTTGGTGCGGCGGAAAGAATCGGGGACGACGATTTCCAACACATCGCCTTTCCCCTGTTCAATGGTTGAAAGCAACTGCGCTTTGGTCTTCTGAAGTGAGTCGATGACGGTCTGCATCGCCGTCACATGCATGTTGAGAGGCACGTCAATCCCGACGCTCTCAAACAGGCGCAAGTTCGCGGGCTTTCCGACACGGGTTATGATCTTGGGGATCTTCATCTGTTTTGCCAACAGCGACGCCAGCAGGTTTTTCTCGTCATTCGTGGTGACCGAAACCAGAACGTCAGACCGGATTATCTGCTCGCTCTCAAGCAATTCCAAATCCGTACCGTCACCGTGCAGCACGAGGGCGGAGGGCAACTCGACAGCCAGGGTGTTACATCGCTCAACCGATGCCTCAATAATCTTTAAACGCAAGTCGGTCCTATGTCGCAATAGTTTCGCTATCGCCAAACCGACAGTTCCCCCGCCGATGATAGTAACATCGCGTACCTTTCGCTGGGTGTCCGGGATGAAGTCCTGCTGTAGCTGTAGCAACGCTTTTTCCTGGCCCATGAAGACGACCTTGTTGCCCTCCTGTAGCATCGTGCTCCCGGTCGGGATCGACATTCGCTCGCCCGCCGTCACGGCTACGGCCAGCACCCCTTTTGGCAAGTGGAGTTCCTCAAGCGGTCTTCCGAGCAGGGGAGAGGTCGGTCGCAAGCGGTACTCCAGCAGCCAGACTCGCCCGCCCGCGAAAAACTCAACGTCGATTGCCCTCGGAACAAGAACAATCCTTGCGATCTCTGACGCGAGCATGTACTGCGGCCAGATCACGCGGTCGATGGCCAGAACCGGCTCCTCGCCGTCAATGCTGGTGAAGGAGTTGTAATAGGATTCTTTCGACACAAAGCAGACCGTCTGCGACCCCGCAACCTGCTTGGCCGCAAGGCAGGCAATGAGGTTCAACTCGTCGGATTCGCTGCAAGCGATAAACGTGTCACTCTCTTCGAGGCGGGCGGCGCGCAGGCTTTCCGGGTGAGTAGGGTTGCCGGATATGACCTGCAGGTCGAGAGAAGCGAAGCGGCTCACCACGCCCGTTCCCTCCTCAATCACAATAACATCGTAAAGGCTAGCCAGCTCGCGAGCCAGATGGAACCCGATTTCACCGCCACCGACAATGATGATTCTCATAATGACTACGACCGATCAGAAAGGACGATAAAAGCTAGGCTTGGATTACCGCCTTAGTCCTTCCACCAATTTACCCGACGGTTATGCGCGAACTTCAGCGCTGCGGCATGATCGCCAATGGAGTTTGATTATCATATCAGGGCATCTTCATAATGATTGTTGCACTCCTCCCCACATCAGCTGTGGGATTCAAGGCCATCCTCCCTCTGTCGACCCCCCATTTAGATTCTAGGTATTGCGCGATGGTCTGCGCCCGCTGGTCAGCCATACCCTCTCGTTCATTGCCATCCGCCCCCATGCCAACCTGAAGGGTGAGGACTGGATGTTGCTTCAGGATCGCGGCCGCACGGTCAAGCAGGGCCGCGCCCGCTGCCGTAATCAACGCTTGATTTCTGCCGAACGTGACCGAGCCTATAGATTCCTCTACCCAGACAAGCGTCACTCTGGCCGAAGGGGAATTAAGCCGGGATCTAATGTCTTCAGCGATGAGCGATTGAGCGTCCGCCCCGATCTCGCGGTCACTCAGGTAGGCAGCAACGATATCGATTGGGTCGTCCGTGCTCGTAATAACCTTGTAGTCGATGAGGCGCGCGGGCTCTGGCAGCCGCAGGCCTTGGAGCGACGATTCAATCCCGCGCAAGAAGTCGGCTTGCAAATCACTGACCGATGGGGGAGCTTCGACGGGCTTCTGGTCGCGGACCCTGGCGATCTCGCCCGATGCGGTCGGGATTTCTACAAGTTGTAAAGCTATGGCCTGTGGTGGCGTCGCCAGCTTCGCCGAGACAAGGCGTGTGTATTCTGCTTTCTCGGTACCCGTACAAGGCCTGCTAGTGAAGACGCGGAGGTAGAGGGCGAGCCTTCCCTCCTGCTCTGACACGGAGAGGTGGTCTATGTATGAGCGAGGTTCCCCACTTTCAAGGCTCGCGAAATTCTGTCGCCACAAGTCACCTGCCACCTGCCGGACCTGGTTCTCTCTCTGCTGGTGTGCGATCTCTTGCTTCAGCTTGCTAAAGGTCCGGCTCAGGGGGATCAGTATTATCAAGAGGGGGATCAGAATCATCAGGAAGCGGACTGGAAGGCTGCCGATCTTCTTGAGCCTGTCCGACACGGGAAACAGCCCGAAGGCTCTTCTGACCCATGCGCTCTCTTTATCTTGTGAGCGCCACTCTCCGACTCGCACCTTTACCTCCTGGGTGTCTATGTGCAGCGCGAGAAACACGATCATTGCCATGAAGGTGATTGCGACGAGGTTTGTAAAAAAGAGCAACCCGCCGCCGCTCGCTATACGCATTCCGTCAGATCCGCTCACGCTAAGAGCGATGCCGATGCCGTAACCGACGACGCAGAGAGGGGGCATCAAGGCGACCGCGATGGCGACGCCGGGAATCGAAGTAACAACGCCTTTGACCTCCTTCGAGGTCGCTATTGAACCGATAGCGCCGGAGAAGAGGGCGACTACGAGGTCGAGAGTGTTGGGCTGCGTCCGGGCTGCGATCTCACCCGTCATTTCTTTAAAGGGCAGCAGGGTGACAAGTAGTATCGCAAACAGCGCGGCCACGGCACAGCTCAGGGCGAGATTTACGACAGCGCGCAGTCCTAAAATGACATCGCCCGACGCGAGCGCGAGTCCTGCGGCAAGTATTGGTCCCATCAGCGGAGAGATCAGCATCGCGCCTATGATCACCGCCGGGCTGTTCAGTATCAGCCCCAAAGTCGCGATGCCCGCCGCAAAAATTATTTGGAGCCAGTAAGCGGGGTCGAATAGCGTGGCCGATTTTGAGAGGTCGATATAGATGTGTTCTTTGCGCTCTTCCCCCACCCCTAACCGGTCAGCGAACCAATTGCGAAAACGGCTTATAGTTTCGGGGCTGTCATCTCCTGATGCCCTTACTCTACCTGTGTCCATAGTCTAATACCATACTAAAGTCGCGGGCGTGATGCCGAGTTTCTTTGAGTGTTCTATCTGAACATCTATTATAGAAATCAGCAACAAATAAGAGCTATCCGAATCAACAGGAACTCAAGATATCATTGTCTCTCTTGATCTCGATCTTATGATTTTCATGTTAATTTGCTGGAGATTGAATCAGGAATTGAACCTGCTTGCCCTCCCGCTATTCCACTCCCCCGCTCAATCTTTGTTAATCATTGTGGATTGCTGAAGCCGGAACAGCGCTAAGTAAACCAGGAATTAGCCACCCAGTCTTAGTGGAGTGCAACTCTCACTAGACTCCAATTAAGTAGGATTTCAGAAAAGGGTGCGATTCAACAACCTAGGGCCCTGGCAGGGTAATAAATGAAACGAGGAAGCGGCGATCACGAAGAAGAAGGCCATACCGATGTCATTGACCAGGAAGTGAATTTGATGCGCGGGCCTTCCGTAACTGGCTAAATGAACATTGGCCCAGACCAGCAACCGTGCCGATGATGAGCAGCAAAGAGTTTTCTACAAGAAACCTTATATAGCCTCAATTCTGAACTCATAACTCAAATGTCGCAGATTCGACACGTTGTGACCGATTTGTGACCGGAATTAAAGGAACTGCCTGGTATTGTATGGTAGAAGACCGATACGCACGCTGGCTGCAACCCGCATTAAATGGAATCAGATAGAACAACACCGGATTTAACCGATGAGTTTTGAACTTGTTTCGGGACCGAGAGGTCGTTGGTTCGAATCCAATCGCCCCGACTTTTATATTCACCGTTTTAGCGAGAGCATACTGGCTCTCGCTTTTCATTTATGAAGCGGCGGCTTTCTTCTTCGCTCGCGGCTTTGTCGCGGCTCTTTTTTTCGCGCCGCCTTTTCGGGTCGTCTTCTTCCTGCCGGGCGCTTTTTTCGTTTCGCTGATCTCTTCTAACAAATCTGAGAAGTCGAAGCCGAACAACTCCTTGATCTTCGCGTTCAACGACGGCATGACGAGGTTGTTTCCCACCTTAGATAGCTCGTCAACAAGGCTATCGGCAAACGCCGCTACTTCGGACCGCTTGCCCCTGGATGAGGCCGTGTTCTTGTGCGCGTAGCCGAGCGAGTAGCCTAGCGCGAAGCCCGCCGAAAGCGCGCCTACGCTCCACAAAACCGGCTCGCTCTGAAACTGCTCACGCAGATCGAACACGCCCGTGACGGTCTTCTTTACAGACTCGTACTGGTCTTCGACCGTCTCTTTTATCTCGTCAACGGTCTGTGAAATAGATTCCCGCGCCTCCATCATCTGGCGCTGGAGCTCCTCCTTGCCGGGCTCTCTATCTTCTGCTGCCCCAGACGCTTTACGCGGGCTCGCGCCTTTTTCTTTAGCCACCTTATCCCCTTATCTTCTGATTGTCACTTGCGGCCAGACGACCCTGGCGTTAAAACTCTCTTTCGATCCACTTCTTGTCCTTCTTCAACTCGTTTATGCTTCGCTCAGGCGCGAGGTCTTGTTTCGCCAAACGGTTCTTAGCGCTTATGACGACGGCTGCGCCAATGATTAGATAGAACAGGCCGGTTATGATAAAACCGAGAGCGTACTTGATTGGCTGGCTCATCTGCGTCTTATCGAATAAAGACGAGACCACGAAGGCCAATGCTACGTTGAGCAGCGAGAACCCGATCACAATTACGATTACACCTGCGCCCATAGCGGCGCTGCCGCGTAGGTAGGCCGTCAGGTCTTCTTTGACCTCGATTTTCAGCAGGCCCAGTTTGGTGTCGATTAGCGTTAGTATATCTTCGCCCAATCGCCCAACCAGGACAGGCAGGCTCTCATTACCCGCATCCTTGTTCGAGCCGGCCGAGCTTTTATCTTTATCGCCCATGACTCACCCTTGCGGTGTGTTGCGGCCTGACAGTTGGAGTGCCAGGCCGGTCGGATTATTTATCGGCGGCCAGTGTGACGAGTCGGGATCGGCGACTCACTTGCCAGACTTTGTGCCGGACTTCGCACCAGACTTTGCACCAGACTTCGCGCCGGATTTAGCGCCTTTTTGTCCGCCTTGATTCTTTATCCCGGCGGCCTTTTCGCCCGTGCCCGCGGCCTCTTCAAGCGGGGGGATGATTGCGCGAACCGCCCCGGCAGCCGCGCCAGCCAGCACCTTCACCGCCGTCTTCTTTATCTGTTTTGTGGCGGCTGAAGTTTTCCTGGCGCCGCCTTTTTTAGCGCCGCCTTTCTTACTCGTTGACTGTTTGCTGCTCGATTTCTTGGCAGCAGATTTAGACCCCCCAGAGCTTGCAGAAGATTTTTTACTAGCCTTTTTCGTTGGCATTCTTTTCTCCTTAAAAGTGACGGCTCCCGGCCGTTTTGAGTGGATACTAAAATCGAATGATGAATCACCGCGTCCGTTGGTCCGTTCGCAGAATGCAATTGCGAGTAACGGAGGCATCATACATTTTTTGCATAAACAGTTTCAACTACAGCTTGAGAGGCGGCGTTGTAAACGGCGCGGATTCCTGCTACCTTATCTCACTTTCTCGGCCGCTGAGTCCGGGTCAGGTTGCGTATAATGATTGCCCGACGTTTTATAATAAAAGGTCGCGTGCAGGGCGTGGGCTTCCGCTATTTCACAGTCACGGCTGCGCGTCGCTCAGGCGTCGCCGGATGGGTGCGCAACCTGCCCGACGGGTCGGTTGAGGCAATCGCCGAAGGATCAAGCTCGGCTATGGATGATTTTCGCAATCATCTTCGGGTCGGACCTTCATCAGGTCGCGTGACCTCCGTAGCGGAGAGTGAGCTTCCCGTGAGCGGGAGCTTCAACGGGTTCGATGTCAAATTCTGACGAGGAGACCTTCCCTTGGATAATCTTAAGAAAATGATCCGCACCGTTCCTGACTTCCCGAAGCCAGGGATACAGTTTTACGATATTACTACGCTGCTAAAAGAGCCCTACGGGCTGCGCACGACAATCGACCGCCTGACGGAGTTTGTCGACCGCCCCATCGACACGGTCATCGGGATAGAGGCTCGCGGGTTTATCTTCGCGCCCGCTCTCGCATACAGGCTTGGGGCCGGGTTTGTGCCTGTCAGAAAACCGCGCAAGCTTCCCGCCGCCACCGAATCGGTCTCTTACGAGCTTGAATACGGGACCGACACACTTGAGATTCACAAGGACGCAATAGGCGCGGGCAATCGCGTCCTGATCGCGGACGATCTGCTTGCGACAGGGGGCACGGCGCGGGCAGTCATTGATCTGGTAGAGCGGCTCGGCGGCGAGGTAGCGGGGCTCGCCTTCGTCGTCGAATTGACTTTTCTGAACGGGCGCAATCGCCTGGGCGATTACAAAGTCTCTTCGCTGCTCCAGTATGACGACTAGAGCAAAAGGCTCGTGCCTGGACAGTCCAAAAGCCTATCTGTTACCCTAAAGCTTGTGTGCTCCCGTAGCTCAGCTGCATAGAGCGTCCGCCTCCTAAGCGGAAGGTCGCGCGTTGGAATCGCGCCGGGGGCACCATTTAATAGTGACAAGTGACAAGTGACGAGTGACAAGAGAGATCGGGATTAAACTTGACCGTCCCCTCTTTCTTGTCACTCGTCACTTGTCACTGTTTACTCCTCTCATCGCTGTTTACTTAAACTCAATGGCCATCACGACGCGCTCTCTTTTTCTGAGCTTGCTGAAGAGGTCGCCGAGCCGTTTCTTCCATCCGTATTTCTTATTGAGCAGGGAATGCCCTCTGGCCTCTTCATCAGGACCGACCACGCGCGCCGTGGCTTCGACCCACTCGCCCTTCGGCTTGCCGCTCATTGTCGAAGGGACGACGCGCACGCGCGGGTTGTTGCGCACACGCTTGACTTTGTATGCGCTTGCAAGAGTGTAGACGTATAGCACGCCGTCCTGCTCTGCAAACCACAGCGGCGTGGCTACCGGAGCGCCGTTCTTACGGTAACTTTCGAAATTTATGTACTCCTCGTTCTTGAACCGGGCAAGGGCCTCTTTAGTCATCACTCCTCCCAGGCGTGAATCGTAAACCGTGATGAGAGAGAAAACCAGCGCGCCTGCCCTATCTTGTCACGATTCACGGTTCGCGGTTTGCGATCTTAAGGGTTTCGGATAAAAATAGACCGAGGGCTAATTATGACGAGCAAACCTGTTTTGACAATCCTTCTTTTGGTTCTGTTGTTTCCAGCCTCGCCTCTTAAAGCGCAGCGCAGGCAGGCGAGCGAGCGCCCCACGGCAATCAATCCCGTCATTCAAAAGATAACGCGTGAGATTTCCGCGTCGAACATCGAAGCGATTATCAGAAAGCTTGTCAGCTTTCACACGCGCCACACGCTGTCTGAAACCGAGAGCGAGACTCGCGGCATAGGCGCAGCCCGGCGGTGGATTAAGTCGGAGTTCGAGCGCTACAGCCGCGATGCGGGCGGGCGCTTGCAGGTCGAGTTCGACGAGTTTACTCAGCAGCCCGCCAATCGAATCCCGAATGCTGTCAAGATTGTAAACGTCGTGGCAACGCTTCCGGGCCGACAGCCGGAGTCGCGCGACCGCATGTATGTCGTCAGCGGCCATTACGATTCGCGGGTGGGCGACATCATGGACGCGACCAGTTTTGCGCCCGGGGCCAATGACGACGCGTCGGGGACAGCGGCCGTGATGGAGATGGCTCGCGTGATGTCTAAGTACGAGTTTGACGCGACCCTTGTCTTTATAGCGGTGGCGGCCGAGGAGCAGGGGTTGAACGGCTCGACTCACTGGGCAGAGATGGCGAAGCAGAAGAAACTGAATGTCGCCGGTATGATAACAAACGATATTATCGGCAGCTCGCGCGCAGACGACGGGCGCGTCGATAACAAGACGGTGCGGTTGTTCGCAGAAGGCGTGCAGCCTGCGCGCGAGATGTCTGCCGAGCTTCGCACGCTTTTGCAGACGGGCGGCGAGAACGATTCGCCCGCGCGCCAGCTTGCCCGCCACATCAAAGAGATCGGCGAGCGTTATGTGCCCGGCTTTCGCGTCAGTATCATCTACCGCAAGGACCGTTACCTGCGCGGAGGCGACCACTCGCCTTTTCTGGACCGTGGGTTCGCGGCCGTGCGTATGTCCGAGCCCAATGAAGATTTCCGCCACCAGCATCAACTGGTCCGCGTTGAAAACGGCGTGCAGTACGGCGACCTGCCAGAGTTCGTCGACTTCAATTATGTCGCGCAAGTCACGCGTGTAAACGCGGCGGCGCTCGCAAGCCTCGCCCTCGCTCCGGCTGCCCCGGCCAACGTCGAAGTTGAAACCACCCAGCTCGAAAACGATACCACGCTCAGGTGGGAGGCAAACAAAGAGCCCGACATAGCCGGTTACCAGATAGTCTGGCGCGAAACTACATCACCCGTCTGGCAGCACAAGGTTTACGCGGGCAACGTCACGCGCTACACCGTCAAGAAAGTGTCGAAAGATAACTACCTGTTCGGCGTTCAAGCCGTGGACAAACAGGGCAACACAAGCGTGGCGGTCTATCCACGGCCTTATCGACCGCAAAGGTGAATGGTGGCGAGTGGCCACCGACAGGAGATTATGAGCAAACAAGGTGAAGAGGTTCGCTCGCTGGTCGCACGCGAGCGTGACGGGATGCTTGCGACGTTATCGAAAAAGGTCGAGGGCTGGCCGTTCGGCTCCGTGACGCCGTATGCTCTTGCGGCTTCCGGCGAGCCGATAATCTTGATAAGCGAGCTTGCCGAACACACGCGCAATTTACGAGCGGACGCGCGGGCCAGCTTGCTTGTGAGCGACTCGACGGCCGCCGATCCTCAGGCGGCGGCGCGTGCCACTTTGCTCGGATACTGCATCCCTGTTCCCGCCCCTTTTCAAGCCGACGCTCGCCGCCGGTATCTCGACAGGCTCCCGGCCTCCGAGAGCTATTTCGGCGTGCACGACTTTTCGCTCTTTCAGATAAAGGTGAGGGCCGTCCGCTTTATCGGCGGGTTCGGCGAAATCTACTGGGTGGACGGAGCGGAGGTCGCCGGAAGCGAGAGCGCAGGTGAGCTTGACCCGATTGGTTCGTCGGTCAGGATGATCTGCGATCACATGAATGAAGACCACGCGGACGCCGTAAGGCTCTATGCGTCGAAGCTCGCCGGTGTGGAAGCTGACCGCGCGGAGATGATTCACGTAGACAGCCTCGGCTTTGACATCGTGGCCGCGCGCGGCGAAGGCCACAAGCATATCAGGCTCGATTTCGCGGCCCCCGTCCAGACAACAGAAGAGGTTCGCTCACGCATGGTCGAGATGGTCCGACAGGCGAGGGCGCTCGCTTGATGCACGGCCGGTTGTTCACCTTCAACACAATCACCCGGATCGACGGAATGTGACCGCGTTGACACATAATCCTTTGGGGGTCATACTTGATTGTGAGTTGTTTGGACGCACGTGAGCATGATCCTCCGAACTCAAGATCAAGTCAGGAGGGTGATCTCTGTGAATAACAACGACGTGATTTCTCATCTCAATAGCCTCATAGAAACTTGCCGCGACGGGCAGAACGGTTTCGTCGAAGCCGCTGAAAACGTCAAGAACCCCCAGCTCAAAGAGTTCTTTTTACAAACAAGCCAGGAGCGCGCCAGGTGTGTCGGCGATCTTCAACAAGAGGTCTTACGGCTCGGCGGCGATCCTGAGAACACAGGCTCGACAGCAGCCGTCATCCATCGCGTGTGGATGGACATTAAAGGCACTCTCACGGGCATGGACGACCAGTCGATACTCAACGAAGTCGAGAGAGGCGAAGATTCCGCCGTCAGCGCATTCAAGAGCGCGCTCGAAGCCGATCTGCCCGCCAACATTCGCTCGGTAATCGAGAGCCATTACCAGCAGGTCAAGCAGGCGCACGACCGCGCCAAACAGTTGCGCGATTCAAAGTCGGCTACGTCAAGCCACTAAAATCTAGCGCCGCTAGCAGGCGGTGAAGAGATGGCTTGCCGCCTGCGAGCGCCGCTCGACATACTTCAAAAAAGATGAGCGCGAACGATACGAAGCTTCAAGAGCTGGAAGACGAGCTGGCGCAGCTGCGCCGTTCGCTCGGAGAGCTGGAGAATTACGTTCAAACCGCGCCCGGCTCCCATTCTCCGGGTGTGCCGTCGCCTGATGTGATAAAAGCCGAGCGCGAGATTCAGACCATCGTGCTCAGGCTTGTCGCCATAGAGCGCGAGATTTTCGATTGTCGCCTCTCTCAAACCGCGTCCCGGTAACAGGTCATCGCTGCAAGGCCATCTCTACTACTGACCGCGCGGCGCGGTCGGTAGTATCCGTTCTGCCCGACCGGAGCTTTTCGGCCACGGTCGCAAGCTCTTTGCGCACGCGGGCAAGGCGTTGAGCATCCGAAAGCATCGCTTCGACCTCGCGCGCTATGCGCTCGCCCGTCACATCCTTTTGCATAAGCTCAGGCGCGACCTTATGGCCCGCTATCAGATTGACCATGCCGAAAGTGTCTAGGTGGATAAGCGGTCGAATCAATCGCCAGTTCAACTGCGAGCCACGGTAAACGATCACCATAGGCGTGCCGACAAGCGCCGCCTCGACCGTCGCCGTCCCGCTGGCGACCACAGCGATCTCGGAATGACCCAGCGCGTTGTATAGATCGCGCTCCACGATGCGAACGTCGACCTTCGCGCCGTTGCGCGCCTCGGCTTGCTCGATATGCGTTTCAATCTCGCTTCGATCTATCGTCGAAGCGAGCGGCACCACAAACTGCGGAACGAGAGGGAAGACGCCCGTGTTCATACGGCCAAGCCGCGCCGCCGCATCGAGCAGCGCGGGGGTGTGATAGTAAACCTCTTTCTTGCGGCTCCCCGGCAGGAGCGCGACGATTGGGCGCGCAGGGTCGAGGCCGTGTCTGGCGGCGAACGCTTCGCGCGTGGCCGTGACCGCGACCGATTCGGCGAGCGGGTGGCCGACATACTCGACCTCTATGCCGGAGTTTTTGTAGAACTCCTCTTCAAAAGGGAGTATGACCAGCATACGGTCAACGTCCCTGCGAAGCGCGCGGACCCTGTACTTTCGCCACGCCCAGACCTGCGGGCTTATGTAGTAGACGATCTTGAACCCGTCGCGGTTTAGCGCTCGCGCGACACGCATGTTGAAATCGGGCCAGTCGATAAGAACCACTACGTCGGGCTTTCTAGTACGCGCTGTTGTAATCAGCTTCCTATAGGCGGCATAGAGCCGCCCCAGCGCGCGCGCTATCTCAGGGATGCCGATGATGGCAACGTCTTTGGCATCGACGAGCGTATCGACCCCTGCGCTGCGCATCTCGTCGCCGCCCGCGCCGAACATCTCGAAATTTGTTTGGGGATAAAGCCGTCTGAGCGCGCGGGCAAGCGCCGCGCCGTGCTTGTCGCCGGATGCTTCGCCCGCGATTATGAGAACCTTCAGCTCTTTTTTGCCATTGGTCACTCGTGGCCTGTCACTGTTGAGAAAGCCCTGTTATCGCTTCGTCGAGCCAGTCGTCGGTCAGGTTGTCTTCAAGAGCTCGAATAGCGGCGCGGTACTTCTCCGTCAGGGCGCGCTCGCGCGAGCGCGGCAGGACAGGGGGGAACCTGTCTTCGATTGTAGGATGATTCTCAGGATCGTGTTCCAGAAAGTATGTGATCGTATCTTTGAGCGCTCGGAGGTACGGGGTCGGAGAAAAAGCGAGGTCGTCTCTTGCGGCTCGCGTGTCGCATATGACAAGCCTTCCGCCAATGTAATAAGGGATTTGATGCACGTTGAACCCGACTCTCTCAAGAAGCCGCGACGGAATCTCAGTCACCGCAACATCTGTCCCCGCGAGGCGCGCGATGTTGGCTATGTGCGCGTTTATCGGCACAAGCTCGGATTGCATAATGTGGTAGGCGTTGCCCTCAGCGCCTGTGGCCGTGAGCGCGTTGGCAAGCGATACCGCAAGGTCTTTCACGTAGACGGCGAAGATCGGCAACGACCCGCTATCGGCGACTATTACGGGATCGCCTGCGATCATCCGTTTGAGGTAATAGTTCTCGCGCGACTTGTTGTCACGAGGGCCGAAGACGACGCCGGGCCTGACGGTCACAAAAGGGAAGCCGTTTTTCGTGTAAGCCCAACGGAGCGCGCGCTCGCATTCGGCTTTGTTATAAGAGTAAGTCGAGCCGGGGTCGGTCACGAGCGGGTCGCTTTCGACGAGCGGCATCCGATCAGTAATTTGATAGACAGACGCTGTGCTGAGGTGGACAAAGCGTGACAGCCGACCGTCAAAAGTATTTATCGCTGCCTGGGTCTCTTCGCGCGTGTAGGCGTTTATGTCGATTACGGCTTCAAAGCCGTGTGAGCGTAGCTTGGAGAGGTCATCCGGGTTGTGACGGTCGCCTTTGATGAGCCGAACGTCTTCACTGAATCGCGAGCGCGTCTGGCCTCGCGCAAAGACAGAGACTTCGTGCCCCCGCCCGACCAGTTCTTCCACTGCATGGCCGCCGATATAACCTGAACCGCCAATGACGAGAACTTTCATATCGTTGCCAGTTGCCTGCGACCTCATGACTCGAATTCATGAGATCGCAGGCAACACGGTGCTAGGGGTTACGCAGCAGCTTTGAGCCGCCGTCGTTCTTCTTCTTGTTCTCTTTCTTGTCCTTGTCTTTCTTTGAAGACTCTTTTGAAGCCGTGCCGTCGGCAGGCTTGACCTCGACATCCTGGCCCGCGCCTGTTGCCCTGCGCGGTCGCGCGTCGGGCGAGTTTGAAGTAGTGGCCGCGCCCGGCGTGGTGTTCCCGGTCAAATCCGGCGCGCCGCTTATCTCGCGCGCGTTCGCGACAATCTCGTCTGTTGACAGCTCACGGTCGATAATCACGCCCTTACCGGAAGTCTCTATCTTTGGCCCGAACACGAAGTTGACCATGCGCGAGGTGATGCCTTTGCCTTCGGCAGGCCCTGCGGCGATCTTCGCGGGGTCGGGCTCCGGGACGGGTTTGCCCCATTGTTTCAGCAACGCTTCGGCCGGCTTGCGGTACTCGGAGAAGGGGTAAGTGGCGACGAGCCGCGTCAAATCCTGCGCGGCGGTCTCTGTGTCTTCCTGATCGGCCATCGCTTTAGCGTGCAGCCACAGCGCTTCGTCGAAGCGCGAGAAGTTCGGGTACTTGCTCAAAATCTCTTCGGTGCGCATCTGCGCCGCCTGCGCCGATTCGCGCCGCTTGTAATAGAAGCGCGCAACGATCAACTCGTGCATAGCGAGGTTCTCTTGAACCTGGTTTGTGAGCGCGGCGGCCTGTTCTTTCTTATCCGTGTTCGGGTAGCGGCGGAGCATCTCTTTAAGCTGCCGCTCGGCGAGCTTTGAATGGGTCGTGTCGCGGTCCGGGGCCATGACCTGACGCAGGTGTATCTCTGCCATCTTGAGCATGGTGTCGTCTGCGAGCGCGTCGTCGGGGAAGAATTGCAGCCAGTCGCGGTACTCGACTTCCGCCTGCGCGAGGTTCTTCGAGCCGCCCTCCAGATAGAAGGAGTCAGCTATGGCGAGCTTGGCGACTCTAAGCATAGGGCTTTCGGCATAGGTGTTGATCATGGTGTTCAACAGTATGCGGCCCTCGTCGAAGCGCCCCTTGTTGATGGCCTGTATTGCTTCGCGAAAGAGCTCCTGATCGCGTCCGGCCTTGGCCTCTTCAAGCGTGACCTGCGTCTTGGGCTTGCCGCCGCAGGCCGAAAAGGGGAGCGCGAGCGCCAGCGCTAAAATAAAAAACTTTACTGCCTTCATAAATACCACCTTCAAAGCCACCGCTTCGATAGAGCCGTAAAGCGGGCGGCCGACTCCTTTACTGATTTTTCGATTGATTCGATTCAAGCAAGCACGGGTTAAACTGTAAGCGGCTCTAACGCTTTTTGGCGGAGCGCCCGTATAGCCTCTTCAGGCTTGCCCTTGCCAAACACGGCCGTGCCTGCGACGATCCACTCCGCGCCCATACGCACCACTTCCGCTATGTTGTGCAGGTCTATTCCGCCGTCTACTTCTATGCGTACGTCGAGGCCGCGACTATCAATCATACCCCGCAGCCGACTTATCTTGTCAAGCGCAGTGCTGATGAAGGATTGCCCGCCGAACCCGGGGTTGACAGACATGACGAGCACGTAATCGACAAAGGGGAGCGCTTCTTCAATCGACGCGAGCGGAGTGGCGGGGTTTAAGACCACGCCCGGCTTGCACCCTAGCTCGCTTATCGCAGAAAGCGTCCGGTGCAGGTGCGTGACCGCTTCGACATGTACGGAGATCATCGAGGCGCCCGCGCGGGCGAACTCTTCGATGTAACGGTCCGGGTCTTCGATCATCAGATGGCAGTCGAGCGGGAGGCTTGTGGCCCGGCGCGCGGCCTTTACTACAAGCGGGCCGATGGTGATGTTAGGGACGAAATGGCCGTCCATCACGTCTACGTGAATCAGCCCGGCCCCGCCGCGCTCTGCCGCTTCGATCTCTTCGGCGAGGCGACCGAAATCTGCCGATAGGATTGAAGGGGCTATCGCAACCATGGCAGCCCTCTGAGCTGGCCGCTCGTTTGAGGCGGGCCGCTTGAGACGACTATCGTGACGCCCGAATCTTTTTTGACGGAAGAGTTCGGGCCCGGTCTTGTTTCGATGACGGTGTTGGCGGGGATAGCGGTGTCGCTGCGTTTTTGAATCTTGACCTTGAGACCGGCCTGTTCGGCGAGCGTTTTGGCTTCGACCTCTGTCTTTCCCACTACGTTTGGCACGCGCGTATCGCCGCTGCGAAACAGCGTGTAGATCGTAAGCGTCGCGCTCAAGAAGAAAGCCAGCGCGAGGACTACGACCATGCCGAGCCTGCGCGACAGCGTCCACGCAATACTGCCTGCTTCGATCTTATTCGCGCTTTGTGGGGAACTCATCAAAGGCAGTCTAGCACCGCGCCCGCTGGCGTTTCAACCTTACAGGCTTGAGCTACGCGGGCGCGAGCGCCAGATCAAAACAGGCGAGTTGCCGCAAACCCTGTCTGCTCGAACGCGCTCGTCGCGAGCCAGAACAGCGAGAAGAAACCGTAAAGCCCTATCGCGAGCGCCGCGATCACAATCGAGTAATAGAATGCCGCGACAAGACCGAGCGCGCGGTCTTCGGCCGATGCGTTTTCAGACCTCTTCATCTCAGATTACCTCCGTTTTCATGCGTTTCTACGGAAGCAAGTGTGAGATCGGATTTATCCTTTTTTCGCCCGGCTCATTCAAACCGTAATGCGATCATCGGATCGACCCTGGTCGCGCGCCGAGCCGGGACGAAGCAGGCGACGAGCGCGACCGACGCGAGCAGCGCCGTGATGAGCGCGAAGGTAAACGCGTCGGTCGCCGTGACGCCGAAGAGCATTGAAGCGATAAAGCGAGTGAGCACGAGCGACCCGGCAACGCCTGCCGCGATGCCTATGCCCGCAAGCAACATCCCGCGCCCGACGATCAGCCTCAGAATGTCGGAGCCTTGCGCGCCGAGCGCCATCCTGATGCCGATCTCGCGCGTGTGCTGCGCGACCGTATATGACATCACCCCGTATACGCCGATTACGGCCAGGACGAGCGAGAGCGCCGCCAACACGCCGAGCAGCGTCATGTTCAGCCGCCGGTCCGCGACGGTCGAGTCGAGGACTGCGCGCATGGTCTGGATGGCAAAGACCGGCTGCGCGGGATCGACCGCCTGCACCTCGCGCCGCAGGGCAGGCCCAAGCGAAGCGGGCTCCAGCTCAGAGCGCACGGCCAGCGTCATGTTGCGCAGCATGCCTGTGAAGCTTTGCTTATAGCTGAAGTAGAACTCCGGGACCGGTTCTTCGGTGAGGCCCAGATTTTTTACGTCGGCCACCACCCCGATCACGGGAACCCAGTCAGACCGGACGGGTCGGCCGAAGACGCGCTTGCCTACGGGGTCTTCACCCGGCCAGATGGTCCGCGCCATCGTCTCGTTGATTACGACTCCGACCGGCGATTCCTTTGTGTCGCGCTCATCAAAGGCGCGACCGCGCACGAGCGCGACACCCATCACGCGGAAGTAGTCGGTGCTGACGACGCGCAACTCGACGATGGGCTCCTGGTTCGGCGGGTAGGTTTTCCCCTCAACGCGAAGGTAACCGTTAGTCCCGAACTGCTGGACAGGTAAGTGCGAGGTTAGCCCGGCTGCCTCGACGCCGGGCAGCGCCGCCACGCGCTCGATGACCTGCTCGTAGAATCGCTTGAGGTCGTCGGCTTCAGTGTACCTCTCGGGCGGCAGCGACAGTTTTGCTGTCAAGACGTTCTCGGCCTTGAGACCGGGATCGACTGCCTGTAATCTAGCGAAACTTTTTATCAGCAGCCCCGCGCCAATGAGCAGCACGAATGCGGCTGCGATCTCTGTCACGACGAGGATGTTGCGCATCCAGTTGCCAGCGGCAGCCGAGCCTTTGCCGCCGTCCCTGAGCGCCTCCTGCACATTGGTCTTTAGCGCCTGCGCCGCCGGGGCCGCGCCGAAGATGACGCCGGTCAGCACGGAGATGAGCAGTGTGAACCCCAGCACGCGCAGGTCGAGCTTGATCTCGTTCGAACGCGGGAGGAAGGCGAAGACAAGATTGCCGAGCAGGTCGAGTCCTAGCCAGGCGACCGCGACGCCGACAGCGCCCCCCGTAACCGACAGCAGCACGCTTTCCGTGAGGAACTGCCGCACGAGCCGCAAGCGGCCCGCGCCGAGCGCGACGCGCAGGGCCGTTTCGCGGTGGCGACCGGCGGCTCGCGCCAGTAACAAGTTCGCCACGTTCGTGCAGGCGATCAAAAGCACGAAGCCGACCGCGCCCATAAGCACGAGCAAAGGCTGGCGCACGCGGCCCACTATCCCTTCCTCATGCCTGCTCAATCGCGCGCCGCGCCCCGTCTGTGTCTCAGGGTTCTGCTGCGCGATCCGAGCCGCGATTACATTCATCTGCTCGCTGGCCTGTTCGAGCGTTACGCCTGGCTTCAGCCGCCCGACCGCGTAGTAGTCGTGGCTGCCGCGCGCAGTCTTCTCACCCTCTGCAAAGACGAGTGGAGCCCAGAGCTGCGAGCGGGATACCGAGCTCAAAGATGGCGGCATTACCCCGACCACGGTGTAGCTCTGCCCGTTGAGCGGGATCGTCTTATTGATGACGCCAGGGTCGGCGCCAAAGCTGTTACGCCAGAGCGCGTCGCTGAAGACGACGACGCGGTCGCGCCCCGGCTCATCCTCACCTTTGAAGAAGGTGCGCCCGAGCTGCGGCTTTATTCCGAGCACGTCGAAGTAGTGGGCCTCTACCCTCAGCCCCACCAGCCGCTGCGGGCTGTCGCCCGCTTCCAGGTTGAAGATGCCGGGCACGTATGCCGCGATACCTTCAAACACGGTATTCTGCTCCTGCCAGTCGCGCAGGTTCGGGACCGAAAGGGTGCTCGTGCCGTCGGGCTGGTAGGTCTCCAAAAGATCGATGATGCGGTCCGGTTCCGGGAAGGGAAGCGGGCTCAGAAGCACCGCGTTTATGACGGAGAAGAGCGCCGTGTTAGCACCGATGCCGAGCGCCAGCGTCACGACGGCTACGAGCGTGAACGCGGGTTGCTTGACGAGCACGCGCGCACCGAAACGAAGGTCCTGCCAAAGAGTCTCTAACATACCACCTCCTCGAACTTCATAGGCCAGATCCCTGATTCGCCCAAGATTGCCGAAGCTCCTCAGCGCCTGCGCCCGCGCCTCCTCCGGCCCCATCCCGCGCTCGATGTTATCTTGCGTCTCCATCTCGACATGCGCGCGCATCTCTTCTTCAATGTCTTCGATGACCGAGTCGCGCCGCACAAGGGCGCGCAGCCGTGCTTTGAGAATGTTGAGCCGCTCCATCGCGCCGCCTCCTATGTCGCTTGCCGCACCTTCGCGATTGCCAGCGCGAGCAGATCCCAGCTTGCCTCTTCGACTGCAAGCTGCTTGCGGCCCGCTGCCGTTAGCTTGTAGAACTTGGCCCTGCGACCCGTCTCATTCACGCCCCAGTTTGAACTCACCCACCCCTTTTGCTCTATTCGATAAAGCGCCGGGTAGAGCGCGCCCTGTTCGACCTTGAGCATCTCTTCCGACATCTGGCGTATGCGCCGAATCACGCCGTAGCCGTGCAGAGGCCCCAGGGTGAGCGCCTTGAGGATAAGCAGGTCGAGTGTCCCTTGCAGCAGGTCCGCCTTCTGGTTCGTCACATACACCTCCTGAGATTTCCGCAATAAGGTCCGACCGGCTGACCCGCCGAAGCCTAAATTGTTTAGGCATACTAAGACGGTGATGCCTAAGATGTCAAGGCATAATAAATCGGGTGTGGGAAGGGGTGAAAAAAATCGGTCAGAGGATCGGATGCGGGCCGAATGTCGACCTTATGATTGGTAGATCGAGGGCAATCGCGGTTCTGATGAAGGAAGGTAGAGTGCGCTGAGCCTGTCACCGCACTCCACATGCGCGCTGATTGCTAGTCGCCCGAAAAGTTGCGGCGCAGGCGGGAGAGCCACCCCGTCTCTTCTTCCTTGTCTGTCAAACGCTCAAGCTCGCCCGCGTCGAGCCAGACGCCGCTACAGCTTGAGCAGCGATCAATCTGCACGTCTTCAAATGTTATCTCTGAAAGCGTGCCGTCGCACCTGGGGCACTTGAGCGCACCGGTCTGCGCTTCGGCGAGAGCGCGCTCTTGCCGAAGCTTCTCTATGGCTTCCTGGTCCTTGCGACGGAAGTATTCCTCCTCCATCGCCTTCTTCCTATCATCCCATGCATCCGACATACACAAACCTCCTTTTACGCGTGAACCGTCAACCGTAAACCGTGACAAGTCAGACCAGATGAGAAGCTAGTCAGTCTCCTTGCTGTCACTGTTTACTTGTCACCTGTTACTTTCGTCTGCGAGCTTCACTATGCGCTCGATCAGCGCCGGGTTGTCCGGGATCAGCCCCGGTTTTACAAGTCGCGGCGTGAGCGTAGCCCAGTTTTTATCCATACGAAAGACCTTCTTGAAAAGCGGCAGCGACTCGTCTACGCGGTTCATATTGACGAGCGCGATTGCGTGCCAGTAGATCATCTCGGCGTTATCGGGAACGAGCCGCGCGGCGGCCGAGTACTCGCGAAGGGCAGCTTCGTTGTCCTTGTGCTCGACGGCCAGATCGCCTGCGTTCATATGATTATAGGCGCGCGCCGTCAAAAGCAACCGCCGCAATTCTTTCAGAGGGTCGGTATGGTCGTCTACCCTCAAGTCAAAGACTCGATCCAGCCACGGTCGCCCGGTCGATCTTTCCTTGACGACTATCAAAGCCGCCGACTGCTTGCCCCGTATGTCGCCGCCTTCGGCCTGTGCCGCTTCGAGGGCCGCCATCATACGCTCTGCCAGATCGCCTTTTGTCGATTCGAACGCGCGCGCCATCGCCGGCCATACCTTTTCATTAAGCATAAGGTTGGCCTGCACAGAGTAGTCCTTGCCTAAGCTGTGCCCGGCAGCCGGTATGTTCTTCGCCCCTGTATGAGCGAGGACTCTGCCCTCGCGATCAATCATCGCCACCTGCCTGACGTCGCGCGCTTCGTCCCCGGCGAGCAGCGACTTCAACGCATCGGGCGCGCTCTTGCCCGCGCGCATCAGATCAAGCCCGAGCTTGCCATAACTCGGATCGATGAACGATTGGGTCGCCACGGCTCCCACACCCGCCTCGGCCCACGCCACACCGGTCCCGACCGAAAACCAGTGAGACTGAACCGCTACGCCCATCTCGCCCGTCGCTGCGTCGCGCGCGACTATCGAATACGTATGCACGGGGCGTTTGGGCGCTGAAGGTGTAGAGTGACCGCCGTCGCGCGCCTCGCGCGTTTGGGCCGACACGGTGAGAGCGGCAAGCGGGGTCGCCAGTATGAGCGCAAGCCAGAACGCGGCTAGCTGCCCGTGTGCGGATAGGTGGAATATGCGTCTCATCATATTAAATCGTAAACCGTGAACCCTAAACCGTGACAAGATGGGAGAGACCGATGAAACTCGACTCTGGTCTTTCTTGTCACGGTTTAGGGTTCACGGTTTACGCTCCCTAGCTACCGGGCGGCAATCGAGCCCGCGTCTATTATCACAAGCGCGCCTTCTTCGCGTCGCGCGCGAAGCACTTTCTTATCGAACTTGCCCACGCTCGTCTTGGGAACCTCTTTTATAAAACTCCACCGCTCCGGCACCCACCACCTCGCGACGCGTTCCGCGAGGAATGCGCGGAGATGATCGGCTGTCAACTCCGAGCCTTCCCTTAGCACAACGCAAGCGAGCGGGCGCTCGTCCCATCGCTCGTCCGGCACGCCGATGACCGCAGCCTCGACGATTTCGGGGTGAGCCATGATGGCATTCTCAAGCTCGACCGTCGATATCCACTCGCCGCCCGATTTAATCACATCTTTAGCGCGGTCCGTTATCTGAATAAAGCCGCTGCTGTCGACAGTGCCAACGTCGCCCGTGCGCAGCCATCCGTCGTCGAACTTCTCAGGCGTCGGGTCGCCGTAGTAAGCGCCCGTGACCCAGGGACCGCGAACCTGAATCTCGCCTACGGATGCGCCGTCCCACGGCAGCACGCGGTCACCGTCAACGACGCGAAGCTCGACACCGGGCGCGACCCGGCCGGTCTTCGATCTCCAGTCCATCTCTTCATCGACGTCGCTTCCGGCGGGCGGGTAAGCGATTGCGCCGAGCGGGCTCGTCTCCGTCATGCCCCACGCTTGAATGATTCGCAGGTTGTGGCGCTGCTGGAACCTCTCCATCAGGCTGCGCGGCACGGCCGAGCCGCCGCACACGATCATCCTGAATGATGAAAAATCTACATCGTTGCTCTCCGAATGTCGCAGAATGTCGTTCCAGATTGTCGGCACAGCGCCGGAAAATGTCGGGCGCTCCTGTTTTATCATCCGGCAGAGCGGTTCCGCCTGGAGGAAGCGCCCCGGCATAACGAAGCTCGCTCCCGCGAGCCACCCGGCGTATGGAAGCCCCCAAGCGTTCGCATGAAACATCGGGACTATCGGCAGTATCTTGTCGCGTTCGTTAAAGCCGAAGATCGAGCCCGAACACGCGCCGAACGAGTGCAGGAAGGTGGAGCGGTGGCTGTAGACCACGCCCTTTGGGTTTCCGGTCGTCCCACTCGTGTAGCACATCGCCGCCGCCTGTCGCTCGTCCACGTCGGGCCACGCAAACCCCGGCTCTTCGGCGGCAAGCAGCTCTTCGTAGCGAAGGACAGACCCGAGCGCCGACGCGTCGCCCGGACCCGTGACTATAAAATGCTCGACCGTCTTCAGCTCTTTTGCGACGCGGGCAAGCAGCGGCACGAGCGAATCGTCTACGATGACGACGCGGTCTTCGGCGTGGTTGGCGACATAAACGAGCTGTTCGGGAAAGAGCCTTATGTTTAGCGTGTGCAGCACAGCGCCCATAGCAGGTATAGCCATGTAGGCTTCGATATGTTCTTGTGTGTTCCAGCAAAAAGTGCCGACGCGGTCCCCCTGCTTTATGCCGAGCCTGGTGAGCGCGGCGGCCAACCGCTCCGCGCGATTTGCCACTTCGGCGAAGCTTGCGCGGCGCGAGCCTTCGCCCGTGAACGTCGCCACCTCGCTATTGGCGTAGACCTGCCTGCCGTGGTTGAAGATCAGGCTGATATTCAAAGGGCGGTCCTGCATGGTGCTTAGCATCATCGTCTCCTCCTGAGGAAGCTGGTTTACGGTCTTATCTACGAACCCTGACCGGCGGCGGATTCAAAACGCAGATTCGTGTTGTAATCGGGCCGGTATCAGCAGTAACAGAAGCAGCGCCGCTATGGAAGCGAGTCCCGCGCCGAGATAAAAAGTTGCCCACGAGCCTGCCCTGTCCCAGAGCATACCGCCCGCATAGCTTGCAATGATCTGTGTCACCCCGATGACGGTCGAATAGATTCCGATGGCCGTCGCCCTGCCTGCCGTTCCCGCTGTATCGACCGCGAGCGCTTTCGCCACTCCATCCGTCAGGGCCGGAAAGATACCATAGATTGCAAACAGCGGCCAGATCATCCACGCCTCTTTTGCAAACGC
Source organism: uncultured Clostridia bacterium (assembly GCA_964615905.1). GTDB lineage: Bacteria > Acidobacteriota > Blastocatellia > UBA7656 > UBA7656 > DATLMR01. The sequence continues at coordinate 21,913 of CAZTUB010000028.1, read as the reverse complement.
GAATCCGACGTAAACCCCCGCATAGATCGTGTAACCGGCGATCAAGAGGTTGCGGCGGCCAAGACGGTCGCTCGCCGCCCCGGCGGGCATCGCCAGCAGCGCGGCAACGGCGTTGTATAGCGCGTATGCGAGTATAGCCCGTCCCGAGTCGAGCCCAAGCTCGCGTGCCCGAAGGATCAAGAAGGCGTTTGCCGAATTTGCCAGCCCGAATACGCCTGCGATCACAAGCACGCGCCTGTACAGATGAGTCGTACCGGCGAGCGAAAGTCTTATGCTCTTTGGCGTCCTGGACGGATCGGGTTTTGGCTCGCGGACCGCGAGTATCAAAAGCGCGGCCACAGTCGCGGGAATGAAAGAGAGAAAGAAGATCGTTCGCACACCGACAAACGCGCCTTCTACAAGCGCGAAGGCGAGAAGCGGTCCGAGTATCGCGCCCGAATAGTCCATCGCTCGCTCGAACCCGAATGCGCGGCCTCGATGATGAGCGCTTGCCGTCTCAGCAAGCAGCGCGTCTCGCGGCGCGCCCCTTATCCCTTTGCCGAATCGGTCTGCGAACCGCGCGCCGAGCACCAGCGGCCAGGATTGTGCGAACGCGATGAGCGGCTTTGACGCTGCCGTCAGCGCGTAGCCCGCGAAGGCCACGGGCTTGCGCCGACCTAGCCTGTCTGAAAGCCAGCCCGAAAACCCGCTGACCATGCTCGCGGTCCCGACCGCTATGCCTTCGACGAGGCCGACCACGGTCGCGGGCGCGGCGAGCGTTTGCGTCAGAAAGATAGGCAGAATGGGGTAGACCATCTCCGAGCTGATGTCGGACATCAGGCTTACCAGACCGATGATGATCGTGCTGCGTGTCAGCCCTGCAAAGGCGTGATGATCGCGGGCCTTGCCGCTATCGCTTTTCATAAGTAAACAGTGACAAGTGACAAGTGACAAGAGAGGCATGAGGTGGCTCTGGCTCTTTTCTCTTTCTTGTCACTTGTCACTGTTTACTTGTTACCTTCCTCAAGAGTGAGCTTGCTGATGAAGAACCACGACCCCGAAGGCTCTATCTCGATACCGCCGACCCGCGAACGCGCTACCAAAACGTTTGCGGGGTACCAGAGATAAATTTGCGGCAGCTCGTCTGAGATAGTCTTTTGAAGCCGCCCGTACAGATCGATCTTTGCTGGGCGCTCGACGGCGCGCTCGGCTTCGGCTATCCCCTGATCGACCTGCGGGTTGCAATAACGCATGCGGTTCTGGCCGCCCCTGTCCGTCAGCAAAGATGAAATCTTCAGATATATCTGCTTTTTCTGAGCCGCGCCCTGCTGGTTCGACAGGCCCGCCGCCTGCTCGGCCAGGCGGTCGACTTCGCCGTTGGGGCAGTAGTCGCGCCGCGCGAGAATCCCTGCGATATTTGCGAACAGAGGCTGCATCGCCGCCGGGTCGTTCGCCGCTCGGAGCTTGCCAATCGCGTCGTTAAATTCAGGGTTCTGGTAGCGGCTGTGATATACGAATTGAAATACGTCCGTGCTCTGGTTGAACCCGATAGCCCGGAGAAAGTAGAGATCGAATTGCAGCTTGCCTATACGGTCCATGAAGGTCGCGAATTCGAGCGATTCCAGGTTCAGGTGAATCCCTACGCGGCGAAGCTGGTCCTGTATGATCGAAGCGATATTGCGCGAAAGCTGAGTGGTCTGCGTCATCAGGGTGATGCTGAACCTGGTCTGAGGCCCGTCGCCGTCGGGGTCGACCGCGCCGGCTTCGTCGAGCAACTGGCGCGCGCGCTCAGGGTTGTACTCGTAATGCGTGACGTTCGGGTTGAAAGCCCAGTGTTCGGGCGGCATAATCGCGTCGGCCTCGCGCGCCTGTCTTCTGAGAAGCCGCTCGATTATCACCTCGCGGTCAATCGCGTAGGATACGGCCTGACGCAGCTTTGGATTCGAGAGCGGCGAATTCGACGTGACGTTGACGCCCATATAATCGACGCCTGCGCCCTCTTTCATAACCACGCGAATGTCGCTGCGGTTCGTCAGCGCGCGGATGGTTTCAGGGTCGAACTGAGCGTTGTATGCAAGGTCGACATCGCCGCTCATCAGCTCCGCCTGCCGCGTGCTGTTGTCTGTTACTACCTTTATCCGCAGTCGCGGTATATTCGGCGGGCCGCCCCAGTAATTCTGGTTCGCTTCGAGCCTTATGCCGTCGCCCTCCGCATAAGAGACGAACCTGAAAGGCCCGGTGCCGACGGGAGCACTTATCAACTCTCCGCCAGCGCCTTCCGGGATTATCCCGATGGCCGGGAGGTTTCCCATGAAAGTGTAGAACGGCTCGCGCATGCGGAATATGACCGTCAGCGGGTCGGGCGTGTCTATCGAAGCGACTTTGCTGAAGCCTCCCATAAGAGGCGATTTGGTCGCGGGCGAGATGATTGAGTCGAACGTATATTTAACGTCTGCGGACGTGAGCGGCTTGCCGTCATGAAAGACCACGCCGGGGCGCAGGCGAAAGGTGAAGGTCTGCTGGTCTGTCGATTCTTCGAAGCTCTCGGCGAGCGAAGGGACCAGGTCGAAGTTCGTGCCTTTGACGACGAGCGTGTCGTAGATCAACTGCATCGTTCGGGCAGAGATGCCGTTGCCGGAAGAGAAGCGCGGATCGAAACCGCGAGGCGGGGACTCGATTGCCATGACAAGCGTCCCCGGCTCGCCGCCGCGACGACACCCCGTGACGGCGGCGAGCATCGGCAGCAGAAAGAGGAGCGCGATGAGCGCGCGAAGCAGGTCTGCCCGTTGTAGTCTTCCGCCTTTCAATCGCAGCTGATCGACCCCGTATACTTATCTTGTATGTTGAAGCAACAGGTTCAGCTCCGCGATGCGCTCGCGCAGCCGCGATACCGTAAGCTCGTTTTGACCGTGAGGCGGCGAGGTCATAGATTTCACCCTCGCGATATGGTCGAAAGCGCGGCTGATGTGCGTCTTCGCTATTCGCCCGTCGCGCGCCGCCTGCACCATCGCTCGCCAGGCCGTCTGCGCGCGGTTCGGGCCGCCCAGCACTATGACCATATCGTTTCCGGCCTCGATCCCAAGGACCGCCGCCTCGCTCAGATCGCGCGAGGATGTGACCGCGCCCTGCGCGAGGTCGTCCGCGATCACTATGCCCTTAAATTGAAGCTCTTCGCGCAAAAGTCCCGTCACAATGTTTTTCGACAGCGAAGCGGGGAGCGCAGCCGGGCCGTCAAACGCGGGGTAATGCGCGTGCCCTACGATAACCCCGTTAAGCCGCGCGTTGATCTTGCTGAAAAGCTCCGTGTAAGGCAGAAGGTCGTGCCGCAGAATATCGTCGCGCGAGCGGTCAACCTGTGGCAGCCGCTCGCGCGGGTCTTCCTTCGCCCCGCCAAGACCGGGGAAGTGCTTGCCTATCCCGATCACCCCGCCGCGCTGTAGACCTTCGAGGTATGAACCTGCGAGGCGTATGATCTGGGCCGTGGAGTTGCCCAGGTACCGGCCCTTCAACCCGTTGGGCGCGGAATCATCAAAGGCTATGTCGAGAACCGGGGCGAAGTTCAAGTTGAAGCCGAGTGTCCTGAGCGCCTCTGCTGTGATCTCGCCCAGGCGGTCAGCGATTGAGACATCGCTTGAGGCTCGCAAAAGATCTGCCGAGGGCATCTGCGAATAGATCGGCCTTAGCCTGTCGACCTGCCCGCCTTCCTGGTCGACAGCTATAACCGGCGGAACCCCTACTATCGAGCGAATGGCCGATGTCAGTTCTACGACCTGTTGCGCGCTTTCGATATTGCGGTCGCCTAGAAGCACGCCGCCCGGCTGTATCGCCTCCAGAATCTCGCGCGTTTCCGAGTCTAGCGTGGTTCCGGGCAGGTCTATTATCAGTAACTGTCCGATTCTGTGTTCTAGTTGCATATGTCTTAAATGAGAAGCGCCACTTTCTTTCGGGATGCGAGCTACTTCTTAGCCGCCTCGAACAAGGCTTTGAGGCTCGTGTCGTAGGGTTCGCGCGCGACGCCTCGGTCTGTGATAATCGCCGAGATGTACCTGTGTGGCGTCACGTCGAAAGCCGGGTTCGCTACTTCGATCCCTTCGGGCGCGGTCGGCTCGCCGCGAAAATGGGTGACCTCGCTTGCCGAGCGAGTCTCAATAGGTATCTGGTCGCCTGAGTTCAGATCGAGATCGACCGTCGATAGCGGCGCGGCGACATAGAACGGTACGTTGTTTTCGTGCGCGGCCACCGCGACCATGTAGGTGCCGATCTTGTTTGCGACATCGCCGTTGGCGGCGATGCGGTCCGCGCCCACGACGACGCAATCGACCTCGCCCGACTTTAAGAAATGGCCCGCCATGCCGTCCGTTATAAGCGTGACCGGTATGTTATCTTTCGCAAGCTCCCAGGCCGTCAGACGCGCGCCCTGTAGAAACGGTCGCGTTTCGTCGGCAATGACGCGCACGCGCTTGCCCGATTCGACCGCCGCGCGAATGACACCAAGCGCCGTGCCGAACCCCGCGGTCGCAAGCGCGCCCGCGTTGCAGTGCGTCAGCACCGTCGAGTTGTCCGGTATAAGCTCAGCGCCGAACCGGCCCATCGCGCGGTTGTTTTCGATGTCTTCGTCGTGGACTCGGATCGCTTCGTTGATAAGGAGCTGTTTCACCTCCTCGACCGAAGCGCCTTCGCGCCGCGCGCGATTGAAGGCCCACCGCATACGCTCGACTCCCCAGAAAAGGTTCACGGCGGTCGGGCGCGTGCGGGCGATGCGTTCGCACACGCGCTCAAGATCGCGCTCGAACTCTTCGAGCGATTCAGCTTTAGATTCTTTGGCTCCGCAGGCTACTCCCATCGCCGCCGCAACGCCGATTGCCGGCGCGCCGCGCACGACCATCTCTTCTATGGCCTGCGCTACCTCTTCGTGAGTTTTGAAAATCGGGTAAAGTTCTTCGGCGGGCAAGCGTCGCTGGTCTATCATAACGACGCCCTCGTCTGTCCATTCTATCGTTTTTATCATCTTTATCGACTCTACTGTCGCTCAAAAGGATAATATCGAATCATTACCGGGCTTGGCAACAAAGCCCAGGCATTGGCAAACGATGAGCAGCGCCCGCAAAAGTATGATAATGGGCCCGCCCTGTATCATAACTTTCCATATCATGCGCGGACGGGTTTAAAAAACAGGCTAGTTAGGGCTGGCACGGCAGTTGCCAAACCAACGTTTGAGGTTATTTGCAGATAGGACTTATTACGATTATGAAAAAAGTGGAAGCAGGTGAGAAAATACGCAAGCCTTTGAAGGTGAGGGTTCCCGAGAGCCACAAGAACCGAAAAGTGTCGGCGCGTCCCGTCGTGTTCGACGAGGGTAATCGAAATATCGCCACGCTTATCGGCTTCCTGATTGCCATAATGATTGGCGTCGGGTCGGGCTGGTTGATCGGAAGCGCGCTGTCAAACATTGCCGACTCGACGACCAGACAGTCCGTGACTTCGGCCCAGCAGACAAACGAGGCAAGCCTTGTCACCCCTGCTGTTCCGGCGTCGAATGCCGAGAAGGAACCGGACGCGTCGAAATCAGCGCCGGTCGAGCGCGATCAAGAGTTGCAGGCCAAGGCCAACGCGCACGATGCCGGGCAGGCTATCGGGTCCGAGACCCAGGACGAAGATCGACCCGGCAGGTCTAGAAGACCGGCTCGCCGCGCCTACGTCGAGTCGAAAGGCGATTCAGTGCCGATGTACATAATCAAAGGGAAGCCGATCAGGAAGGCTTTCAAGCCCTTGAAGAAAGTAAAATTCTGGTAGAGAAAAATATAGGATGTGGACGATAGAGGGGGCGATTGCAAAGCGCCCCCTCTTCTGTTTGGGTTATGTCTTTCGACGGCTCGCCAGTATCGCTTCTCGACCCGCCAGGTAAAGTATTACCATCAGCACAATAAATGGGATGACCGAGAGCAGGTCCGAAGAATCGCCGCTATAAAACGGGTTGTTCAATGTAGACCATTCCTCGACCCTCGTGTTGAAGTTTGTGAGCACGCCCGCCATAAACGCGATAAAGATCGAGGCGAGCGCGCCGCCAGCGATGTAGCCCGATGCCATGAGCACGCCGGGGCTCTTGTCGCCTTCGGCCACAAGCTCGTCTTCGGTCAGATTCTTGTGCGCAAGCTTCTTTCGCAGGCGGCGGTCAACTAGCCATCGGACCATGCCGCCAAAGAATATCGGGCTCGATGCCGATAGCGGCAGGTATACGCCGACCGCAAACGCGAGAGACGGGATGCCCGACATCTCCAGCACTATCGCTATCATCACGCCCAGCAGGACAAGCCCCCAGGGGAGCTGCCGGTCGAGAATCCCTTTGATGATGTATGACATCAATGTCGCTTTGGGCGCGCGGAACTTTTCAACCGTGGTGCCGTCGGGTCTGACGGTGTGGCTGCCGTTGATGCCCGGGTCCACAAGATAGACGGGCACCCCCTGATCGTTGACAAGGTACTTGCCGGCGGGGCCGCCCGTGTTATCTAACTTTTGCCAAATGTTGTACTCGGTCTGGTCGCCCGTCGCTTGCGGCCCCCTGAGTTTCTCTCTGCCGGTATAAGCAGATGCGTCGGCTCGTAGCTCTGGCGGGAAGTTGCGTCTGAGCCTGAAGGCAACCTGACCCGATTCGTTTACAAGGTACTCGCCCGTCTCAAGCCCCTCGACCTGCTGTCCTCCCTCGCCCACCGTAAGCACGCGGTAGCTGCCTGTCTGCCCCGGCTTCAGTTCCCCCGCGTAAGGCGGCAGGGTAGAAGCGACCCCCTGATCGACCTGTGTCGCGCCGCCCGCCTGCGCCTGCTCTATCGAATTGCCGCTCACGTAAACCGTTGCCGCATCATTCAACTGCAAAAGTATCGGTCCAAGGACCAGCGCAGAGGCGAGCGCGCCAATAAGTATGGCGATCTGCTGGCGGCGCGGAGTCGCGCCGACAAGAAAGCCTGTCTTCAAATCCTGCGAGGTCGTCCCGCCGTTTGATGCCGCGATACAGACTATCGCACCGACGGACAGCGCCGTGACGTAATAGATAGGCCCTGTCCACCCGACTACGAGAAAGACCAGACACGTAAGCAGCAGCGTTGCCACGGTCATGCCTGAAATCGGGTTTGATGATGAGCCTATCTCGCCCGTAAGCCGCGACGAGACGGTTACGAACATGAACCCGAACAGTATTATCAAGATAGCGCCGAGCAGGTTCATATGGAGCGTGCGAGCGAGCAGTATAAAGATTAAAAGCGCCCCGATGCCGCCGAGGACGTACTTCATCGGAATATCCTGGTCAGTGCGCGGGACGCGCGAGGCGGCGGCCTGCCCGCCTCTCAGATCGCTCAGCCCGCCTTTTAGCCCGTGCCATATCGTCGGCATCGACCGGATAAGGCTGATGATTCCGCCCGCCGCCACCGCTCCAGCGCCGATGTAGAGCACGTATGCGCTATAAATGTCCATCGGCCCCATCTCGCTTATGGGCATGGTGCCCGGAGGCAGCACGCCCGGTATGCCGCTGCCGAAATACTTTATAGCCGGGATCAGCACGAGGAACGAAAGCACGCCGCCCGCCGCCATAATCGAAGCGATGCGCGGGCCGATGATATAGCCGACGCCGAGCAGCGCGGGCGAGATCTCTGCCGCTACCGAGCCTGCTTCAAACGGGCGGCCGAATACCTGCGTCGGCTCTTTCTTCCAGGTCTTGAACGAGTCCATCAGCACCTGATAGAGCAGCCCTATGCCGAAGCCCGTGAATATCGCCTTCGCGCCGACAGCAGACCCGCTTTCCTCCTTTGCCGCTTCCGTCGACACGGCCCTCGACTCTTCCGACGCGCCCGCTTTGAGCACCTCCGCGCAGGCGGTCCCTTCGGGGTATTTCAATATGCCGTGCTGCTGAACGATCAGCGCGCGGCGAAGCGGGATCATCATCAATATGCCGAGCAGCCCGCCGAGCACCGCGACGAGCATCACTCGCGTGAATTCGAGGTCAAAGCCGAGGATCAGGATGGCCGGCATCGTCACGCCCACACCGAACGCTATCGACTCGCCCGCAGAGCCCGCCGTCTGCACGATGTTGTTCTCAAGTATGGTCGCGTTTCTCACTCCGATCTTTGAAAGCGCGCGAAAGAGCGTGATAGAGATGACCGCGACAGGGATCGACGCGCTTACCGTGAGCCCGACCTTCAAGACGAGGTAAAGCGATGACGCGCCAAATACCATTCCCAGCAACGTGCCGATTATGAGCGGCAGCGGCGTCAACTCTCTTATATCGACTCCGGCCGGGATATAGGGTCGAAACGATGCGAGGTACGGGTTTTCAGGTTTGGCTCCGACTATGTCGGGGTACTCGTTGGGGGGATTGGCGGTGTTGACGGTTTCGGTCGACATTTGACAAAGACCTCCGAGTATTTTTCTAAGAACAAAGCGCGGGACTCAAGCCGATGCTACTTTACTCTGCTCAGACGGGCTTGGGCAAGCCATTGGGGAGGGTGACAAGTAAACAGTGACAAGTGACAAGAAGGAAGGACCTAACAAGCTCCAGTCGTCCTTATCTTGTCACTTGTCACTTGTCACTGTTTACTCAAAAAGCAAGAGGCCCCGACGTGGTTCCGAGTAAAGAATCGGCACTCTGCGTCGGGGCCTGCGGTGGACTGTTGGGATTGGCCTGTGGCCTTCCCGCAAATCAATGAATGAGCGTGCTGCTCCTGCTTTCAGCAAAGATACAACTGTAAAGTCAGCCGCGCGCTCGCGACTGGCCACGCTCAGGCCTCAGCCACCTCACCTGGTCTGAAACTTATCATTGCTTTGGACCACCTCCTTTCCGGTGTTAGGTGCATAGTAAGCAGAGTCTAAATTCATGTCAAGTAAAAAGTGAGATGAGGACCGAGAAATTATACAACTAATAGCGATCCGACTGGAGGCTGGCTCCAATATAGTGTATACAGACAAAATGAGAATCTACGCCACGGCCGACATAGGCGACGCCGCGTTCGACCTGTTGCGCGAGCGCGGCTACGAGGTAGAGGTTTACCCCGACGCCGAGCCGCCTCCGAAGGCGGTCCTGGTCGAAAAGGTGCGCGCGGGCGTGGATGCGCTTATCACAACGCTTCGCGACTCCATCGACGAAGAGGTCTTTCAAGCGGGCGCGGCGACGTTGCGCGTCGTGGCACAGTACGCGGTCGGCCTTGATAACATCGACCTAGCCTCGGCAAACCGCCACCGTATCCCCGTAACCAACACTGCCGACGTGCTGACGGAAGCGACCGCCGAGTTCGCGCTCTTCATGCTCGGCTCGATCTCAAGAAAGCTCCGGTCTTCGGAGGCGCTTGTCGAAGAGAATCGCTGGGGCGCGTGGCATCCCTCCCAGCCGTTTCTTGGCCGCGAAGTGACAGGCAAGACCGTCGCGGTCATCGGCGCGGGGCGCATAGGCAAGGCTTTCGCCAAAAAGTGCATCGGCCTCGACACGGACCTGCTGCTTTACAGCCGTTCGTCGCGCGACGCGCGCTTTGTCGAGTTCGCTACGCGCGAGATGCGGTTGAGATACGAAGCGGGTTTTTCGCGGAGGCTTGCGCACGTGCAGTACGTCTCATTTGAAGAGGCGCTTGAGGAAGCCGATTATGTGAGCCTTCACGTCCCGCTCGCGCACTCTGACGAAGACGGCGCATCGACGTTTCATATGATGAACGAAGCAGCATTCGACCGTATGAAGCCGACGGCTTATCTGATAAACACCGCGCGCGGCCCTGTGGTTGACGAGCGCGCGCTTTACGAGGCGTTGATAGATGAAAGGATCGCGGGGGCTGCGCTCGATGTCTTTGAGCAAGAGCCGCTGCCGGAAGATAGCTTTCTTCGCGACCCACGGCTAAAGGACCGGCTGAGGCTTTACCATCACTTCGCAAGCGGGACAGGGGAGAGCCGTCTTTCGCTCGACCCGCAGGTCGGCATGGCCGGTCGCGCCGTTCAGGCGGTGATCGACGTTTTAGAAGGCGGGTATGGGGGCGACCCTTCGAGGATGCCTTACGTGGTCAACAAGGAAGCGTTTCAGGATTAGTCGTTCGAGATTAGCTAGCGGGGCCGCTGGCGCGGGTCCAGCCGCTCGCGAAGGCCGTCTCCGATAAAGTTGAACGACAGGACGGCTAGCGCGATCATCAGGCCGGGAAAGATGAACAGGTGCGGAGCCGTGAACCAGAACTCGCGCGAGTCGTCGATCATCTTACCCCAGGAAGGGATCGGTTCGGGCACGCCCAGCCCTAAAAAGCTCAACCCGGCTTCGGCCAGTATCGCGCCCGCCATGCCGAGCGACGCCTGCACGATCAGCGGCTGAATCGAATTTGGCAGAATGTGTTTGAGCAGGATTCTGAAGTTGCTCGCCCCCATCGCGCGAGCGGCCGTGACGTAATCATACTCGCGGACCTTGAGCGTCTGAGCGCGCATCAGACGCGCGTAGCCGACCCAGCCTATAACCGACAGAGCGATGATAAGGTTCTTTATGCTTGGCCCTAGAAAAGCCACCATCGCTATGGCTAGAAGTATCCCCGGAAACGAGAGGAAGACGTTGAAGAAGAAGCCTGAAATTATACGGTCCGTCCACCCGCCGATATACCCGGCTATGGACCCTATAGCCACCCCTACGAGTGATGAGATTGTGACCACCGAAAGCCCGACAAGCATCGAGACCCTGGCCCCATAAATGATGCGGGCCATAAGGTCACGCCCAAGCTGGTCGCGCCCCATCGGGTGCGCCGCGTCGGGCGCTTCGAGTCGTGCCACGAGGTCCTGGCTCTGCACCTTGTCCCACGACGCGAGGACGGGCGACAGCACAGCCATAAGCACGAGCGCGCCTGCTACTACGAATCCGAATTTTGTCACGCGGTTCATCTGATCGAGACTTGTCCTTTAATCGAGCTTTATCCGTGGATCGAGAAACCGATAAGCGAGATCGGTCGCGGTATTTACAAGAACGTATGTCGCGGCGATGACCAGTATGCACCCCTGCGTCAGCTTGTAATCGCGCTCGCTGATGCTGTCTACTAAAAGGCTCCCCACGCCGGGCCAGGAAAAGACACGCTCGGTGATAATGGCTCCGGCAAGCAGCACGCCGAACTGAAGCCCAAGCACGGTCACTACGGGGATGAGCCCGTTTTTCAGAACGTGTTTGTAGATGACCCTTCTTTCGGGCAAGCCTTTTGCGCGGGCGGTGCGGACATAATCCTCCCCAAGCTCTTCGAGAACGCTTGAGCGGACTATGCGTGTGAGCACAGCCGAAAGCCCCGCGCCTAGCGTAAGCGCGGGGAGGATGATGTTATCAATCCCGCCCGCGCCTGAGACGGGCGTGATGCCAAGGTTGACCGAGAATATGAGTATGAGCAAGGGGCCGAGCGCGAAGCTTGGGAGCGAGATGCCCAGGAGCGCGAGAAGCGTGGAGCCGCTGTCTATCGCGCTGCCGCGATGTGTGGCCGCCGTTACGCCTAACGGTATAGATATGATCGTAGCTATCACCATGGCGGCAATCGTGAGCTTGATCGTCGCAGGGTATCGAGACGCGATGCGCGCGAGCACAGGCTCCTTGGTGACGGGGTTTTCTCCCCAATCGCCTTTCATCAGCCCGACCCAGTAATCTTTGTATTGAGTTATCAGCGGCTTATCGAGGCCAAGCTGAGCTTCGGCGGCCTGGAGTTGTTCGACCGTCGCGTTTTCGCCGACGAGGTTTTCCGCGGGGTTGCCAGGAACGATGTGGAGTAAGAGAAAGACGAGCGTGACGACAGCCCAGAGCACGGGGATCAATATTAAGATGCGGCGCGCCACCGCAAAGGCGAATCCTCGCATAGCGTCATCATAGCAAAGCGATGCGTGTCTGGCCAACGCGCAGCCTCATCGCGCCTGCAATAACTTAAAGCGTTGATTAATATCTTCTCTCCGCGCTGGTCGATCCTGTAAGGAAGCCGGTGTAGCTCAGCTGGCCATTCTCAGTTGTGCCATACTGAGTACAGATACCTAACAAATCCAATGCCTACTTTCTATTGATTCTTACAGAGGAGCATATCTGAGCACCTTTTGGTAATTCCAACATTCCAGGAGAATCATTTCCATCCTTAATATGATTAACATACATATCCAGCACATTCTGGGCCTCTTTATCAGCGAGCACAGCATGGATTAAGAATATTCTTCCCACATCATGATTGAGCCCAATCAAAACCTCACAACTCCAATTATTATTAGATTGCACAAGAACGGCGTTCGGTTGAGGGTAGTATCTTCCAATATTTGTCGGGTAAATCATCACATAAATCTTCTGTCCCTGTTCTAAATTTTGGTATGTCCCCTTAACATTTACTTCTATAGGAAGCGTCGCATTATCAACTGGGACAATTATCTTTACCTTCTCAGCACAAGTGGGAGTTAGTGTTGTTGCATCTGGAATATTAGTTTGTTGAGTACGTAAAGAAAGAATATATGAAAAGGTTCCAGCAATCATTGCTACGATAATAGAACTGACAAGTGGAAGAGTAATAGCGAGCTTTTTCCACCTAAGGGTCAACTCTTTGGTTGATAATTCCTCTGTTAGCACTATTAAGATGGTGGCTTGTAAGGGATGCTTTGGGCGTACCCAACGAATAACATTAAGATCATAATTCACTTCATACCATGAACTGTCCGCCCGATTACCTGAAACGAAAACAGCATCTATCTTTGCACCTGGGATTTTAAGCGCCGGACATCGCCAACCACTCAATTCCATCTCCCAGTCTAGCTCTGTTACTGTAATTGTGAAAGCTATAGCCTTCTTATTTTGCATAGGATTCTTTAGTATTACGCTCCCAATCGTAATGAACTAGGAAATGGCAAGTTATAATTCTATGAGATGCTAGTAACAGAACCGAGTGGTTTTATATAGAAAACTTACTGGTTTGTAAAGTGATTGACATTCCATATAGCCGAGGAGTACCTTTGCGGATAGAGCGCCTGAGTAATAAACATTCCCAGGAGGGATGTCATGTCCAAGTCAACCGCAGCAAGGCTTTCGATTCTGATTGTTTTAGTTGTCTTTCTTTGTGGAAGTTCATACTTAACAATTAGTGCCGCACAAGAAGCTTGCGGCGAAGAATGCAAGGGTTATGAATTATGCAGGATTAAGTGTCCGGCAGGATACAAGGCAGACTGCAGTAAAGCCCCGCATTGTCGTTGTGTCCCAGGTGGACCGCCAGCTAAAAAGGGCGAAAAATCCTGCGGTGGAGAGTGTTGGGTAAAAACTAATTGGGGTCATTGTGAGATTAAGTGTACCTCTGGGCAGTTTGCTCATTGTATCCCAGGTAAGTCAGAGTTTGATATAGCCGGTCGCCAACGAATTACAGAAGCAAGATGTTATTGCAGTTCTTCCGCTGGTGGCTAGCTAACAGTTTATCTACCTCCTTGTGGATAACTCGGATTTGACAGATTTGACCAGTAGGCTACGCTACAAATAACCACATAAAAAGCTTTTGCAATGACCTCTGGTTTGGGGGGATGTTCTCGCAAAAGCTCATCCCTCGAAATCATTGGTTTTTGTACAATTTAGAAAGACACCCGATTTAGGTTTTCTGGGCGAATAATAAGATAAACCTAGCCGCCTGTGTTTCGTTTTTTCTGCTCGGCTAATGTGCTGTTACAATCTTTAGGGCTTGCGAGAATAGTACCCTGGTTGCAAATAGGGGAAGTCCTTAGCGGGACTTTTCAAGAAGCTACAGATAATACGTATCCACATTGACCCAGCAGAACGAATGAATCCCCCTGATATACACATTAGCGCCTCCTGGGGACATCCCCCGCTCCCGTAGACGGATCACAAAGTCATTGAGGATGAACCTATCCGGCAATACTTCGCCTACGGCCTGTTTATAGGCTATGAAGCTCTGCTTGTAGAAGGAAACAGTTTTAGGGGTTACGTTGTTAAGGTATATCTTTTCGCGGACAAAGCGTTCAAACAAATCTCCTATGTTCATTTCTTCCCCCTGGCTTGACTTTGACCGCACGATTGGTAAAAATGAGCACTTGTGCAGTACCCAAATTAGTGTGCAATCAGAAGGTCAAACGCACTCGCCAAAGCATTGGTTGTTTGGGGAAGTCACTTAAGGCTAAGAAGTTGTAAGCCGGTGTAGCTCAGCTGGCCAGAGCGCCTGATTTGTAATCAGGATGTCGTGGGTTCGAATCCCTCCACCGGCTCCAGGTAAACTCTCTCGAATAAATTATCCATCCCGCTTTCTAGCCCGCACCGAGAGCCGCTCTCTATTGCCCGTTTGCGCCTTCTTGCGCGGCAGTTATTGAACTGTGGCCCAGCACGCCTGAAGAGGCGCACGCCGAGCTAGCCCAGCATTGCTCGGATCACGTTGGCCAACATGATCGAAGGGTTCCTGTCATCAACTGCGAATCCGTCCTCAACCGACCAGATTGTCGATAGAACCGCCTGGGCAAAGCCCCAACGCAATGCCCGGTCAGTGTCAAGCTTCAACCTGGCTTCATAACACCTCAGCCTTCTCTCGACCGCATCCGCTGAAGCGAACAATTCCGGTTTCTCATAGGGGTTGCGAAGACTGGCCCCGATTTCATACTCGGTTTCACCGACTACGCCTTTGGGGTCTATTGCTACCCAGCCCCGGTCGTAATCAAAAAGGACGTTGTAGTGCTGAAGGTCGCCGTGGAGCAGCCTGGCCTCTCGTTGAGACGCGCAAAGCTCCGCGTACAATTTCCGGCCCTGTTCGACAGTGCTGTTTGGGATCTGTTTATCGCCGCTCGCCAGATAGCGCTGAAACCCCTCACCCCAATCTCTTACGGTAACAAATGCGTCCAATCGTTCGACCGGGTGGTTCATACGCTCGATCACTTCGGCGAGAATTTCCGTTGCTTCCTCATCCCGACCGCCCATGGCTATTGAAGCAAGCGGGGTACCGGGACTTAGCTTTTCGAGCAGTACCGCGCCTTCGGTATACTCATAAGCCCGTACTATCGCTCTCCCGTTGAATGCGTTCAACACCTCGCCGCATCGCCATTCGTCGCCCGGCTGGCGCACCACCTTCAGTACGACTGGCTGATTGCCGCGAGTGCCGAATACTATGAAGGAGCTTTCTGTCTCCAGCGTCTCTTCAACACCAACGCGCCAGTGGCGAACCCGCTCCTCGACTCTTTCGAGCAAATGCTTGACACTCATTGAACCTGTTGAATGCAGGGCTGTCGGTCTGCGAGCCTTCAGCCCCTCATACGTGAAAGCTGGCCAGGATAATCCGTCAACAGCTCAGGCGAGCACAGTCTTCAGGACGGTCGAAGTTCTACGCGCGAATTTTGCGCAAGCCTGTCGGCAATGTCGAAAATATCGAGAATCACAAACCCGCTCGCCTATCTCTTTTTATGCTTCTCGATATATTTGCGAGCGAACTCCGTAAGGTGAGGAGCCTCGCGGAGGCCGACTTTCTCGGCCTCCTTCTCGGCCGCTTCGATTGTCAAGTTGTCTCGAAGCGCGAGCCGTATCATCCAGAACGCGCCGACTCGAATCGCCGCCGTGCAGTGGATGAAGGCCGGGCGGTTCTCCGGGTCATCCGTCAGCTTGAGAAACTCCGTGACCTGCTCTTCTTTCGGGTCGCCGTAGGCTACGGGGATGTTGTAGTACCGCAAGCCGAGTTGTTTGGCCGCCGCTTCCTCTTCGCTCGCGCGGTGCTCGCTCGGCTGGCGCAGGTTGATGATCGCCTTGACCCCTTCCTCCTTGAGCTTGGCCAGATGCTCAAGCCTCGGCTGGCCGCCGGTGCAAAACTGCTCGTTGACGCGCAGGAAGTTTCGTATCGGCGGAAGCTCTTGTCGCGCAAGGGTCGGAGCGGCGACGGCAAGCGTTATCAACGACAATAACCAGTATCTTTTCATGACCGTACCTCACTATTGACTGCCGCGAGTCGGCGAAGCCGCCAGGTCGCGATAGGTGAAGCTCTTATCTATAGCGGCGAAGGGCTTGCCGTCAACCTCTGCATAAGGATAGATGAAATAGTTAAGAGGCTCGCCCGACTGTTTCGGGTTCAGTATCAGGTCGCGGCCTATTGTGAACTCGACGCGGTTCTCGTCGTGCGCGCCGAAAAAGTATTCGCGCTTTGCCGGGTCCTTTGCCGCTTCCGAAGCGTCGATGGGTATCCACCCGATCTCCTTCACATAGAACTCCGCCCAGCAGTGATACCCGCTCACCTGGCCCGCTCCCCTCTCGGCAGGCAGGGGGAACCCGATTGCAAACCTCGCGGGGATGCCAAGCGCGCGGCAGTAGCCGATGAAGATGGCGTGGAAGTCTGTGCAGTTGCCGCGCCGCTCATCGCACGCAAAGTATATGTCGCCGCGCCCCCAGCCCTGACCGCTCTTGTCGTACTTCACAGTGGCGACGATGTGGTTGTAGATGGCCCGCGCCTTCTCAAGATCGGTCTTCGCCCCCGCTTCATCGACGACCTCCTTCGCCCACTGCTTTATCTTACCGTCAATCGGCACAAGCCGGTCCGGTTCGAGCCAGCGCCGCATGTGCGGGTCGCGCCCTGCTTTGGCGGCCGTGTAGTTGGCCTGCCGCAGCCTCTGCTGGATATGCTCCTTGCGCGTGGCATTCATGCGCATCGTCACCGTGAAGCCAGTCTGCGCGGGATTCGACAGCCTTATGTGCAGGACTCTGTTCCCGTAGTCGGACGTGTAGAGCTTGTAGGGATGCGGGGACTCGATCTCTACCTCCGTGATCTTCTGGAATGGGTTGTTATGCGGGACGGGTATCCAGAGATCGACCCTCTTTGCCCCCGCGGGAATCTCTTTGATCGTTGCCTTGTATTCAAACTCGAAACGCCGCTCGCGCGGTGTCGAGGCTAGAGCGTTCGGTACGGAAGCTATGAGCAAGCCAATCGCAATCGCAGATGCCGCGACATTTTTCAAAGCGTTATGAATCGATCTTTTCATACTTTCTCCTTAAACGGTTGCCGAATCTCCGAGCTTAAAAGCTGTACTGGAGAAACAGGTTCACGCGGTTATCGACGCCGCGCCGAAACCCTTTGAAGCTTGTTCGCCAGCGCAGGTAGTCGGCCCCGAACAAGAAATTACCGCCGGGCGTGATTCGATTTGCCACATAGAAGGCCTGGTTTCGCGTGCGCCCTCCGGTCGGCAGGTCGGCGTCTACGGGGTCATCTGTCGAGAAGCCCGGATTGATTGAGTAGTATCTTGAGACCTTGATATTCGCTTCGGACCAGCCGCCGCGCCCGCGTATCTCGCGACCCGTCGCCGCGTTTACGCCTTGGCCCGCGCCGCCTCGCACGTCGCTCATATTGCGTCCCCACCAGCCCTCGCCCCGCACCGCGAATACGCTCGCGAAGGGAATCGTGAAATCGATGTTGATAAGCTGGCTGTTAAAATCCGTGCGACCCGCGACGGGACGCGTTGTCTCAAGAAATCCATAAAAGGCCGAGACCCCGAAGCTCGCGCTCCTGTCTTTGCCGACAGGGTAGGAATAGCCCGCGCGCGCTTGAACGTCTGGAAGCTGGGATTCTTCGCCGTCTCGAAAACCGTTGGCGTCGAGGTCGACCGCGTCGATTGCGCTTGTGAGCCCTATGCCGCCGATGAAAGAGAATTTTCCATCTCCCGCCTTCGGCTCATACGCGGCGCGCAGTTGCGGGCGACGGTCTCCTACGTTCCCGGCGTTCCATTGAAGCGTGTCGTTGTTGACGGTGGGGAAGAGCGGAGAGACTACGTCCCAGGTCTGACCGGCGAGCAGCGAAAACTCTTTCCAGTCCAGCCGCAGGAACGCGTGGCGTATGCGTATGATCTGGCGAGACTCGGACCCGCCGTTTTCAAAGTCCGTCTCAAGCCGACCCGACAGCCTTGCGTCTCCAAGCGTCGCGATGCGCGGCCCCGTGTAGTCTATGCCGATGCGCGTCAGTCGCGGGTGCATGGAGAAGTTGCCTTTCTCCGCGCCGCCCGCGAGCGGGTCAGGAGAAGTTATGAAGAGCGGGGTTTGAGGGCTGTTCGGTCGCTGGCTATCGAAGTCCAGGTCAAGGCGAAGAAACCCGTAGAGCTTGAACTTGTTTCCTTCGCTGATAAGCTCTGACCATCGCGCGGGCTCGTTCTTGTCGGCTTGATTGGGTTCGGAAGAAGGGCGCGGGTCCGGTGTGGGCGAGTTGGCGGAAGCCACCGTCGTCGCGGCCCGCTTCTCGGTCAGCTTATCGGAAGTCGCGGACGCGTCGAGCTTCGCCTTTAGCTCGGCCTTTAGCTCCGTGACCATCTCTAACAGCAGGCGGTTCTGGTTCTCGATCTCTTCGACACGGCGTTTTAGCAGCTCGACTTCGCCTGTCGATCTGTTCGTCTCCGCGTCCGACGGTTTACCCGCTTTCGAGCTGGTCGCGGTTACGGGAGGGTTTGGGGGTGAGTTTTGCGCCGACGCGCTGTTTCCCAGGGCTAGGAGGATGCCGCAAAGCGCGGCGAGACACGAAATCTTTTTTTTCATGTTGACGAGTCACTCGCTTTCTTCAGGCTCAAGAAAGCAAGTCGCCTCGTCAACCGGCGGCTAGACGATCACTGGCGGGCTGCTTCCGAGCCTATATATTGACAGGGCTTCTAGAATCCCGAACCGGGACTCTATTCGACCCGCTCAGATTCTTTGGTTTTGCTTGAGAATCTTCATCTGTTCTCCATTACCGCCCACCACTGTGTGGGCCTCTTGATCGACCGGAAGATGATAGCAGCAAATCTTTCAGCGTAAAACCCGGGCGTGTAATTCGCGGGCCAGGGGGTGAGAGATGGCAAGGTCGTTTAAGCCGGGCTTCGCGGTCTTGCAACCAGGCAAGACCGCGAACCGGGGGAGGGGGCTGTGATAAGGGGGCGCTATGTTTACTCTACTTCTTACTCGCGAGATTCTTCCGTGTGTAGGTCATCTCCATGGCTTTGAACTCGTTGGGAGTCCCCACCAGATCATATATCTCAAAGACGTGTTTATCTTTGCTGATGATGCGAGAGACATACTTGATCGCTTTGTCCCGTTCCCCTGTTACGGGGTCGTCCATCTTGCCGTAAGAGGTCAGCACTTTGCCCGAAGCGTCCATGGTGCCTTCGCTTGTGATAAGTGCCGTGCTCATGTTGTCTATGAACGACGTGACATACTTCTTTTTGAAGTTGTCGTAACCGGTGACGCCTGTCCCTTGATGAGTCTGGCCCATCATCTGACAGGTCATGTTCTCCTGGAGATAACGACCACCCATGATCCACTTGATCTCGGCCGTTCCAGTAGTCTCGGCGGGAGTTTTGTCAGGCCCTTCCCACCACATCTTCAACACGAGGTCCCAGCTGCCGACGAAGTGGTCGAGCGCTTTGTGCCCCGCGCCGGGAGTCGCTGCCTCCTGGTACTTCTTCATCATCTCCTGCGGGTCCGTCGCGGGTGCGCCCTGCGGCTTCTGCTTATCCTGCGCGCAGACTCCGAACGAGAGCATCGTTAACAGACAGCCCATCACAGTTGCCAACATGGACCTTCTAATATTCAAGTTTCTCATCGTTTCCTCCCGAAGCTGTTATTGCCCGGCAATAGCGGATTGTATTGCCGGGACGCCGGTAATCGGCTCTAGCTGGCGGCGTTCGCCTTGTTAAAGTATTCGGCCGAAGCGCGAGCGATCTCTTCAGGCGTCAAATCCTTGACGTGCGTCATGAGCCCCCAGGCATGACCGTACGGGTCCGTCACCATACCGAACCGGTCTCCCCAGAACGCCTCCTCGACCGGCATAATTGGCGTGGCCCCCGCTTCGACCGCGCGGGCAAACCCTGCGTCCGCGTCTTCAACGTAGAGGCAAAACGATGTGGGGCTGCCGCCGAGGGTCTGCGGCGATTTCGATCCCATCTCTTTGAACTCGTCGCAGAGAAAGATGATGCTGTCACCAATCTTGATCTCGGCGTGTGCGATCTTTCCGTCCGGCGTGGGCATGCGGAAAAGCTCCTCGGCCCCGAATGCCTTCTTGTAGAACTCTATCGCCTCCGTGACCCCGTTGATGATAAGTGACGGGGTTACTGTGTGGTATCCATCCGGTATGGGTTTGACTTCTGCTGACATGTGGTTCGCTCCTTTAGATTTTAGTTTCGATTGCTTTCGACACACCTCTCCTTATGAGCCATAGAAGCTTTGGCCCCTGAAACTTTGCTCATTGAGGTCGGTTGTCTCCCTAAACCCTGGGTATGCTCGAAAAGAAGAGTCCTGGGCGCTCGCGGTTAGTGATGATACTTCCGAATAACGCCTATGACTATGCCCTGAATGCTAACGCTTTCAGAGGGTCTGATGATCGGTTGGTAGTTGGGATTGGCGGCCTCCAGGCGAACCTGTTTGCCTTCCCTGTAGAAACGTTTGACGGTCGTGTCGTTGCCGTCAACAAGCGCGACGACGGTCTGGCCGTTATCTGCCGTCTGACGCGACTCAACTATTATGAAATCGCCGTCCGCGATGTGCTCGTCGATCATAGAGTCGCCGCGCACGCGGAGCGCAAATGTGCGCCCCCGGCCAAGCAGGTCGGGCGGGATGCAGACTATCTCTTGATTCAGTATCGCCTCTATGGGCTGCCCCGCTGCTACAACCCCGAGCAGCGGTATCTCACAGGCCTGCTCGGTCTCTTTCTGCTTGACGATCTCGATACCACGGCTGGCGTGAGGGATGCGCCGGATCAGCCCTTCGCGCTCGAGCGCCGAAAGCAGCTGGTGCACGGTCGCGGGCGAGCTGAGCCCCAGATGCGCCCGAATCTCCGCTATCGTAGGCGCGTACCCGTGTGCTTGTGCGAAACGGCTGAGATAATCAAACACTTCGCGTTGTCGCGGTGTTAAAACCATTCCGTCTCCCTTCTCGCTTTACGAGCCAATCTATATCGTAACCGGGGATATAGACATTGTTGGCGATTGTGATGATCTCAAAGCGACCTTTGCCGCGTCTGGTCTGGATTCGACCGATTACCTGGCCGTCAAGAAAGACTTTGTCGTGTCTGCACCACCCACCGAAGGTAGACACTTTTGGTCCAAGCTGGAGTCTTACGTTCGACTGAAGAGCTTGCTGAAGGGTCATCACCTGTACACACCTCTCGGATGTATCTCCCTGCTTATGGGGGCTAGATAATACACCGAACTTATACGAAAATAACCGAAAATTGTCAAGCAAAATCTTAGCCCCGCGACCGGAAATATTACTGTAGTATCGACTCGGCAAAAGGCGAACCGGTGGTCGCAAAAAAGCCGAGGTTTTAAGAGTGACCGATTGATTGAATATGCCAGCAGAGGCGACATCAGAGACAGAGCTTTACCTGACCCACGGCTAGAGCGCTCAGCCCGGTTGGAAACCTCCGGAAGCCCGAACGGTTTTGACAAAGCGGTGCGCAGGACTTTTCTTCAATCCGCTTGCGTAGTCTTTAAGAGTCCGCTAAAATGACCGTTTTCGATTAGAAGTGAAAGCGCAGGTGCGTTTTTTTTCGGCTCTATTAAAGATATTTGAGGGTTCGGTAGCGGCGCAATAGAGCAGGCGGGCCGCTACGGCGTGCTGGGGTGGTCGAGTGGCTAATGGCACGGGGCTGTAAACCCCGCGACCTTCGGGTCTACGTAGGTTCGAATCCTACCCCCAGCACCATCGCTCAGGTGCGGGCGTAGCGCAATGGTAGCGCACTAGCCTTCCAAGCTAGGTGTTGCGGGTTCGAGTCCCGTCGCCCGCTCCATTAATTACCGTTGCGAGCCTTTACAGGCTGCCGGCGTAGCTCAGTGGTAGAGCGCATCCTTGGTAAGGATGAGGTCATGGGTTCAATCCCCATCGCCGGCTCCACGCTTCTAAAATTGAATACTAAATTTCAAGGAATAATGAAAAGCTAGCTACAGGCTGACTACAGGAGAGATATGGCGAAGGAGAAGTTTGACAGAAGCAAGCCGCACGTAAACGTCGGCACGATTG
>CAZTUB010000027.1:0-60120 GCA_964615905.1 uncultured Clostridia bacterium | reverse complement strand
CACGGAGGTAAATTAATCTCCATTCCATCAGATGACGACCGACCTGGGATTTAACAGGCGACAGAACAGGAAAGCGAAAGGTTAAAGCATGCAAAAGAAGATAAAGATTCTATTCCTTGCATCGGATCCCCGCGATGTGGGCTACCGCCCCACGCTCGATGAAGAATTCCGGCAGATCAGAAAGAGCCTCCTAGCCAGCAAGCTCAGAGACTCGTTTGAACTGGCCTGCGAATTGGCCGTACAACCCGCGGATCTTAGAGAAGCCCTCGCAAGGCACGAGCCGGAGATAATCCACTATAGCGGCCACGCAAACTCGAAGGGTCTCGTCTTACAAAACAGCGTGGGGCGTAGAACCCTTGTGAGCAGGTCGATGCTGAGAGAATTGCTAAAAACGGCCAGGGGGGTCCGTATAGTTCTGTTAAATGCCTGCTATTCGGAGGCCCAATTGGACACAATTGCTGAAACGGTAGATTTCACGATAGGCACCAGAGGCGAGGTTTGGGACAAGAACGCGGTTGTCTTCGCCGCGTCGTTTTATCGAGAGCTGGCTTCAGGAAATTCCGTAGACGGCGCATTCGAGGCAGCCAAGGCGGATTTGACTATGCTAAAAGTTTCCAAGGTGAGAATGCCGCATTTGAGAGTGCGTAAGGGCGCAGACACGCGGTCACCATTCGTCGCGCAAACATTGACGCCTTCCAAACCACGAAGGCCCGCCAAAAGCCCGCGACCGCAAAAGGCTGGCTCAGTAATTACCGTGGAGAGAGATGCGGTAAAAAACATATTTATCCAGGGAGATCATGCCAATGTGAGTCATCGAAAAACCAGGAGTTGAGCAAACTACCGGCCGCGCTGCACTTGACTGAGCCGGTCGTCCGAAAAATACGGGCGGATAGACCTTCACAAAGCGCAGTCAGGGTGGACTTCTTCGGATACAGACCTCGCGGTTATGACAAGAATTTGCCCCTCATGTCATATTTCTACCAGATCGGTGAAATTATTTGGATCGTTACGTCACTAAATAATCGAAAGGCTTTAATAAAGCCAAAAAGCTTTATGCACGAAAGGAGAGTAATCAATGGCAGGTCAAAAAGTCGGGGCTGGAGCCGAAACGCAAGGGCAGGCCGGGAAGATCAAGAAGGTAAGGGTTGGAATACCCCCTATGGTAAGAGGAGACCAGAGCGATTCGCAACAGGCGGTCGCTTTCAAGCCTCCGAGAAAGCCGAAAGCGAAGGACACCCTGCGCGACGGCTCGCCAAAAGCAAAGAAGTAAGCAGAACAAATCTCGGTTGGTAAAGGGGCGCGCGCCAGTAACGAAGGCTTTTATGAAATGAGATATTTCTAAGGGCAGGGCGCCGCCCCATACGCCCCTCAAGAGACTGTATAAACCAGGGCAGATCAAGCTGTGCGGAGCTTTGTAAGAGCACTTACCAGCGCCGTTCGGGCTCTCTCTTGCCCGAAAACGGCGCGGGCCTGCCATTTTCAACCGGGAACCGTAATGTATAACACCGAAAATTTGGAGGGAGATTATCATAATGGCGCTTTTCGGCACTCCGTTAGATGAGCCATGGTCAGCAAACAGGAAAATCTCTTTGCTGCTTTATCTGATCTTCTTAACCGCGAGCATCTGGGCGTGTGGTGAATCGCTCGCCAGGACTTTAGAAGCGTCAAAAATCCTTTGCTATATCCTGGCTTTTTCCGCGCTCGCAACCGCTTCTTTTTGCCTGGGGCTGGTCAAGACCAGTCTAAGCAGGGGCTATGTATCCAACCGTTCTATCAAACTTGCGTTTGGCGCAATTGGTTTTGTGATCCTGTGGTTCTCCATTCTCATGGCTAACACGCACAACATCTATTACGTGATGACTATAAACGACCAGAGGCAAAGAGAGTTGGCAAATGTCAAAAACCAGCTGGACCTGATAGAGGACAAGAGCGCCGCCGCGTTTAACGCGGCCAAGACAAAATTCAACAGCGTTATTGAAGGGGAGATCGTAAACATGAAAAATGAGATTCAAAACCCCAATAACCCAGGTCACGGCGAGAAGACCGACTCTATCGTCAACAGGATTGAAACCTTGCTGGGTCAAGAGATTGATATGCCTTCAAATCCACCAACGGACCTGAACGGGCGTAGGCAGTATGCGGGGTTAATGTCGGACCAGGTGAGAGAGATCACCAGGGCGAAGCTCTCAACGATTGACGATAAAATCAATCAATTGAATATATTTCTAGGCAAGGAAGAGTACCAGAAGACGCAGAAAAACCTGGACGACCTGATCGCCAACTTTCACGCCAGAAGTGAACGGGAGCTTGTACAGGGATTGAGGGGGAGTTACTCAATCTATTCAAAGTCGCGCGAATACATCGACCAGCTCTTTTTAGAGCCTTTGATCCAGGCCCATGCCAACCTCTCGATTGAGAAGCTACCGGCCGTGCCGGTCAGCATCGAATCGGAAGATATCGCCTATTCATGGGGAGAGTTTTTCGGAGGTGAAAATGTAAATAAGGCGCGATTCTGGTGGGCAATATTTATTGCCCTCATCCTGGACCTGGCTTGCTTCTTATTCTGGTACTTTGGCGTTCTCCCGGATCTGGAATAAATAGATGCAGCTTTCATAAATCGAACTTCACCGATGTGTCAGGAGACATTCCATGCCAAATAGTGAAAATGACTTCAGAACCGAAACCGCGCCGGAATTAGTTGCGCCGATCAGCGCTAACCCGGAAACCCAGGTCGACTTGCAACATATCCGTATAAACGACATATCCGGTCCGCTTGTTGTGCTCTTCGGGCCGAGGAGCGTCGGCAAGACCGTCACCTTGATCCGTTTGTGCAATTACATCAGCAGGTATGAGATCAGGCCGAGCGAAAACTTCAGGACGGACAAATCGGAATATAGGAAGACTATCGATACGTTTGAAAGATTAAGGCGAGACACGCAATTCGCTCCGGTCGCGACAGGGACCATTAACTTCTTGTTGTTGGATGTGACCTATCAAGGCAACAAGTTCTGTCAATTCCTCGAAGCGCCGGGCGAACACTTTTTTGATGCCGAGGACCCGACCAGAGCATACCCCGCATACTTTAATCAAATCTTGAGCAGCGGCTATCGAAAGGTCTTCCTATTTTTCTTCGAGCTCAACATGTTTAATTCAGATCAGGACCGGAAGAACTATGCTGACAAGATAGCCCTGTTGACCAGGGAGCGAATTTCGGCCCGCCGAGATAGAGTCATCATCGTCTGCAATAAGAGCGACCTACAGCCTTTCATCCGAAACGGAAAGCCGATTGAATCGGAGTACAAAAACGCGCTCTACCAAAGCGCTGCTTTTGCCCGGCTGAAAGACGTCTTGAAAACAAGCGGTTTCAAACGAATCCCGTTCGTCGCGTTCTCGGCAGGAACTTTTACGCAGGATGCGGCAGGCAGATTGGTTTTTGCCGCCTCCCCTGAACATTACCCGCAAAGACTTTGGCGCGAAATTCACGAATGCGTTGAAGGCAGGCCCTGGTGGAAAATTTGGTAGACGTAGCTAGGAATTCAAACTTCCGACGATGGAAAATTTTGTTGGCAACATCTTCTTTTTCGGCTCACTCGAGGACGGGTTCAAGGTGTATCCGGATTTAGGGGTAATCACCAGTGCCTATTCCAGTTATTACACCAACACAGAAACTGACTGGATACTGGTCGTTAAGAAGTCCGGCAATATCACGGCATATACTTTTGTCAAGTATGAGCTTTTGACATCGGTCACCAACGGAAGACCCGGAAGCTGCCTCGGTATTTCTATCGATTTTATCGACTACTACTTTCAAGACCTGGACCTGTTACGCAACCAGGTCATGAGGAAAATATGGGACACTCTTATTGCGGAAAATATACTTCTGGAATTACACGAGACTTCAGGGAAAGTTGCGTTCAAACCATATAATCTGAATGAAGTAGGCCCGTACCTGGACGCCAAGTCGCAAACGATAAGAAAAGTGATAACTGAAAATCATTTCAAGAATGTCGAGTTGTCCGACCACATACCCGATGCAGGAGCCAACCCCGTATATAGCTTGCACCCGCAGAGCGCTCCTGTAGTCATCAGAGAGATTTTCGAAACTTATGGCGTGGTCAAATTATCACCGAGATCCCAGATCGAGACTAAGTCAGTTGCGCAAAAGGCGGAAGAGAAGATCAGAGCACTTGAAGGGAAAGTTGACTCGTTAGACAAGCAACTCAGACGAAGGAATGAGGAGATCGAAGAGTTGAGAAGGAGGCTCGACGGGGCCAAAGAAGCACCGAGTTACGACCATCCTCTTGCCGGCTCAAACGAACCCGAAGTCGTTGCCAGAGCATCGACTCAAAAAATCTCCCCGAAGCCAGATCAGCGCTCAGTCGAACCGGCCGGGAAGGCCGGGAATAAAAAAGCTGTAATGGCAATCCTTGTTTGTATACTCGCAGCGATGGTTTTCTTTATGTTGAGGAATTTGGTTTCGCCCAACGACGTGGACACGAAAGAGTCGGACAACTCAAATACGGGACGACCGGCAAGGCAACCGAGCCACCAGCCTGACACAAACGAAGTCTCACCAATCAGAGAAGATGGAGGTCAGGGCTTTTTAATCGCAGAGACTTTCTTACGGGATAATAGGGGCGAACTCATTCCCAGTAAAGATGGTTTCAAAGACTTGTTGACCTCTTACCTACTTAAAAACACCGAGGTTCGCAGAATTTACCAAAGCGACAAAAACAGGCTGTGGGAAAAGATAATCGAATTGAACCCGAATAGGGAACGGGCGATCATGAATTTCCTGGATAGATACCCGAGTTTCTCAATCGAAGTTAATAACCCGTACCAGAAAGGGCTTTTGGATAATCTTATAATTTATTCCAAGGAGCGTTGATCTGGCGGCGGCGGCTTGGGTATCGGAACTACTTGCAGCAGAAAAATCCCAAGAGGTCGGTCCACCTCGAACTATTCCATGCCTGGTTCCGGGTCGCTGATCGTCTTCATTATTTGAAGAGCATTCTTTTCATAGGTCCACGCCTTCGAGCGTTTCCCGGTGTTTTTGAGGGCTTTAGAGAGTTGCAAAAGCACCTTAACCAGATAACGACGACCGCCGAGCCTACGTTGAATGGCCAGCGATTGCTGGTAAAGTTGGATGGCTTCTGCCGTATACCCGAGCGCATCACGCGTGGCGCCGAGAAGGCGCAAGGTCTCTGCCTCTACCTCGCGGCAGCCAAGTTCACGGGCAATAGCCAGCGATTGCTTGATAGCTCGCGTAGCGCGGCGAATCTGACCTGCCGACAGAAAGGCCTCGCCGAGATTGCAAAGGTCCTGTGCCTCCGAACGGCGGCTGCCAATTCGTCGAGAGAGCAACAATGATCGCTTGTGATGGTCAATAGCCTGCGCAAAGTCGCCCAGCATTTCATAAGCGAGCCCTAGATTCCCGAGAGCGTTCCCCTCGCCAAGCAGGTCTTCGGTCTGTTGGCTGAGTGAAAGAGATTGTTTGTGATACTCGACGGCACGGGCCGCATCCCCAAGCAGATAGTAGCAAATCCCGAGATTGTCCAGTGCGGCCGACTCCCCTCTGCGGTCACCCATATTTTGAAACAGCTTCAGCGCCTCATCATGGCATGCAATAGCGCGCCGCTCCTGCCCCCAACTCAGATATACGGTCCCCAGATTGCCCAGAGCCTGAGCGGTGCCGAGATAATCGCCGAACTCTCTGGAGATCGCCACAGCTTCCTGGTGATGTTTAGCCGCACGACGCCATTCGCCCATCGCTTCATAGGCCGAGCCGAGATTGTTCAGGCTCTGTGCCTGTGCGTGTCGATCACCAAATTTCCGGGCTATGCGCAGGGCCTCCCGGTGATATTTGATTGAGCGACGTGCATCTCCCTTCTCATCATAAGCATTGCCGAGGTTACCCAAAACAGCGGCTTCAATGCGGAGGTCGCCAAGTTTGCGCAAGATCGTTTGTGCCTGTTCATAAAGCTCTATTGCCCGCTTTAACTTGCCCAGCCCGGCATACGCCATACCGAGAGCGTACAGGTCTTCCGCTTCGTTTTGGCGGTTGCCAATCTTCAGGGAGACTCTCAAGGCGCGCTTATGATAATTGATCGCGCGACGGTTATCACCCAGCGCGTTATAGGCGTGGCCGAGGGTGGCCAGGTGCCGGCCTGCGGTGCTGAAATCCCGGCTACGTCGAGCGCCCGCCAACCCTGCTTCTGCCCACTCGATCTGTTCCGCAGGGTGTAATCGCAAGCTCAGCATATACGCTGCGCCGGTGGCGATAGAACTACATAATTCGGCGGCGGCACGATCTTTTTTAAGGTTGGCCTCGGCCCATTGTTGTGCGGCGCGTATGTTCGCCCATTCCGCATCGAACAGTGACAATGCCGGTGCGAAATTAGCCCCACTCTCGTTGTACAGGCTGCTGACTAGTTGAGCGATCTCCTGATAATGGATAGCATGACGCAAATAGGCTAGCTGTGCGTAGGTCATCAGCTTTTACTCTCTGAGGATTGATCTTGAGTCTTAGATTATGGCCGATTCCGCATCAAAGCCGGCATACTCCTCAGGTTGAACACCGACATTGGCCAGCGCCTGGTAAAATAATCTGGGCGCATAATGACTATGTTCGTGCCCGCGCTGATACAACTCCTTTTGCCATCTAATAGCATTTCGATCCCTGCCCGCACGGCGCAGGTAAGTATCTTTAAGATGAAACATAAATTCCAAAGACCAGCGCAGGACATATGGAACTCGCGCACGTGGGCGACTGATGCCCCCGTAGCAGTCTAATGCGCTCCGGGCGAGATGACTAGACAGGCTACCTTGTGGCCAGGTCGAAGCAGAGCGACCGGTGCGCTGGCCTATACTCAAAGTCCGGTTTAGGCAGCGACCAGTGATATGTCCATTTCCTGTCGGGTTTCAGAGCATCGTGACGACCGGGTGTGGCAGAAGACCCTTTGGGTCGCATTGAAACTCCCCGTAGGGAGTGTTGACAATGCGTAGCGCTACTCCTGTCACACCCGGTCGTCACGATGAAAACCAGTCCTGGCTGTCTTGGGCGGGTCGAGGAGATGTGGCCTCGCTATACCCTCGCACTTCGAGTCTCGACTCGCGCTGGACGCCTGGTCTTAAACGGTGCCTCTCAATTAATGAGTGATCGATATGGGCAAATAATTTCATCAATACTGTAAGCTCGGTATTTAGTGCCTAACGAATACAGGCTTGCGTTATTTATCTTGTGGATCAGGTCTTCCACAAAAGAATCCCTGGGTGTCTGGCAAGAAAATAGTTGAGCGAAATGCTAGATGCTAATATGATATCGAGCCGTAAATGAAAAGTCTTTCTTTTGCTGATCTGCGCTCCTAGTCAAATGAAATTTCGGATGATTATTGGTCACATTGCATACGCCGGGTATTGGTTAGAACGTAAGTCTCGATCCTGATGAACGCTATGCCAGGTAGAAGGAGAGGGATTATGGCGAGACAAAATAGATTGGAGCGCTCTTTACGGCGCCTTGCTGACGATACTTTTACCGAGGCCGACCGCATAGTAATAACAGAGGCTATCTTTAACGGTATACTTCAAAGGGTGGATTACGCATCTGGAGAGCCCGCCCCTAGAGAGGGCTCTAAGAAGATAGCGGCCAGAGACATATTAGAGTCCATCGTCATAGTCGGCGATAATGCGAACGTAAGAGTCGAGTTAGGCGATCCGGTATTCGAGTTTATTCGTGACCGCCTCTTCCCCAAACCTCGTGGGGTAGCTCCCCCTTTTCCAGTTTCCGTATTTATTGGACGCGAGGATGCGCTTGAACGCGTCAAGTCGCTTCTGGGTATAAGCGATGGAAAGCCCAAGAGCCGCTTTGTGATAGTGCGAGGGTGGCCGGGCGTAGGGAAGACGACGCTTGTCGGCGTCATCGGACGTGACCCCGATGTCGCCAAATCATTCCCCGACGGCATCCTCTGGGCTTCTCTGACTTTGAAGCCCAAAGGTCTTAAGCCTGACTTGATGTCGGAGATGGCCAACTGGGGGCGCGCCCTCGGCACGGACGAACTGCTGCGAGCCCCTACCGTTGACGAAGCGAGCAAGAAGCTTGGTTTTCTGCTTCAGGATAAGAGGATGTTACTCATACTCGATGACGTGTGGGTGGCAGATCATGCCATCCCATTTTTGAAGGCTGCTGGCGATAAGTGCGTTACTCTAATCACCACTCGCGAAAGTACAGAAGTCGCGATTGGTCTGAATCCGGTTCCGGAAGCGATTTATGTGCTCCCTGTGCTTACGGAAGAAGACGGTCTCCGCTTGCTTCGCACCCTTAGCCCACCGGCCGTGAAAAAGTATCCCGAGGAATGCCGCGAGCTTGTACAGGCCCTCGAATGCCTTCCTCTCGCCTTGCATGTAGCTGGCAGACTGATAAACACCGAATTGATGATGGGCCTGAATGCTAAGAAACTGAGGCAGTTTTTGAAGGATATACAGGATGGGGCCGCCATTATCGAGTCGATAGCTCCTGCTGATCGCGAGGAACAAGGGGTTCGACCTACGGTTCAAGCCTTGTTGCAAAAGAGCACAGACTTGCTCGATGACTATACACGGAAGTGCTTCGCCTTCCTCGGCCCGTTTGTGCCGAGGCCTGCCACTTTCAATTTGAAAGCGTTAAAAAATCAATGGGGAGTCGAAGACCCGCTGCCAATTGTCCGGACACTAGTTGGACATGGGCTGATGGAGTCAGTTGGTCATGGCCGTTACCAGATGCACGCTCTGCTGGTTGCTCACGCTGACTCATTGCTTGACCAATTGAAATGACCCCCTGCCAGTGACTATTCTTATCAGCCTGTGGCGGATAAGCTCATACTTTTGTTCCGCTACATCAGGATCGGGGTCGAGCCAGCACACCAGCTCGTCAAATGCCGCTTGGTCCATGCCCCGACCGTCCAGGCGCGGTCGGGGCTCGATCCGCTCGCCCGATGGTCATTGATATGCGCAGAACGGTCGTGTACGGCTCAAACAGCCTGCCCTAAGGCCATCCAGGACGGTTCGCGCAGTCAGCATACGCTCGGAGTCGAAGGTTCCTCTCCGCTACCGGTAATAGATATGAACCTCACCGTTATCAGGTGAGTTGCTTACCACATCCGTATGTTGCCCGCACTCTTGCATATTGTTGATGGGGGTCCAGATTAAGTGTGGCCTTACGTCTCCGGTTTGAATGCCGATCGAGGTCATAGCCGTCATGTTCGAAGCCGGATAATTTGAACATTGAGTAATGTTGTAAGCTTCGAGCGTTTCGTTACACCACAAGAGTTCAGCGATGTCTTGGACGGGGAGACTTGTGCCACTGATCCCTTCGAACTCGCAATTGTAACTGAAAAGACTGCCAGATCTGCCGACGAGCGTCATAACCCCAACCAGTCTGTCCCCTGGATAAACCTGAATAAGGTCGGTGTGGAAGGCCTGTCCACTCGATGTAACATACCAACTCGCCACAGCCCAATAAGGCCCGCCTTCGGCAGCAGATGGGCCCCACTGGAGCACTGGTTGGAGGATGCCGTAATTCTTGCCGTAGTTCTGGACCCCATTAAAAAGAAAGATGGTCTGTCCTTCTTGATCAGTCGGATCGTCGGGAACTGTCCACGTAGTTGTAAACCTCGTGATCGGGTTTCCTGTCCCGTTATTCCAATATGCATTGGTTATCCAGCCGCTTCTAAAGGCAGAGACCTCTTCTTCCGCTACGGAAACCTCTGATATATCGATCATCGAGTTGCTCGAAAGATCTAGCTTTTTAACCAGATCATTAACTACAAGCAGAGCTTCTCCTTCTTTTACAGAATGGACGAGTGATCTCGGGCGGAACCCGCCTGGAGTCAATACGATGTCAGTCGTCATAGCGCACTTCCTTTCCTAAGCTTGTGAGAGTTTATCCCGCCGGCGAACTATAATTGGATTACCTTCTTTATCGTTGGTAACAGCCTCACCTGGCTCAACTTTATGAACAAGGTGCCGTGCGCGCGGCCCGCCGGGCGTAATCACGGTCGCTTCTGGTTTGGCTTCCTCGTCTTTGTTATCTTCATCCTTATGATCATCTCTCATGCCTGCACCTCCATTCGTCGCGAAGCGCCCCTTGCTTTTCATTGTACAGCCGGTCCTAGATGTACGAATAATCCATTTTCTTGATTACCCTTTGATCTGGACCGAGCAAGTCTTTCAGCCCGGAAATAAAAATGTCGATCCGGGCCTCGTTATAGGCGAACAAGAACGAAAAACAGGGTCATCACTCAGAAGATCATCGCCCGTGAAGCGCATAACAGGGCTTAGGAATTATTAAATTTCAATAACAGGAATCCCTAATCCCACCTCTCCCTCGAATGGCAGATCAACAATTTCAAGGTTCTTCCAAAAGCCAATCCGGATAGTCGCCGACTGTATCTGTGCGATCAAGCAATTCTCGATATATATGCCATCGGGAGCTTCCGTAAATCCCCCGATAAAACTCAAGGGCTCACCCTCTGAGTCCACTATGTTTATATAGTTGATAAGATCCCTTGTTACTCCTCTAAGTCGAAATTTGACTGAAAACGAACAGCCTTCGTTTATGGTGGAAGGGCCTATGTGGACAATGCTTATATCCTTTCCATCAAAGCCGAGCGGGCCCAAAACAAACGTATAATCCTTAAGCTCTCTGATATCTTCGCCCTCGGACATCCAGGCTCTTATTGTCCCCCTCAGGTTTATCTTAGTGGCGGCGAGATCCGGTGTTGCTCTGGTAGAGAATTCGGCGATCGCGCTAGTAAATGGAGATTGAATGGTTGGACTTAACCAGCGGCTCATAATTGGCTCACCGGTCAAAGTTTTAAGCATGTCCTTGCCTGTGTTATCCACGAATTGATCCATCGTGCTTTGCGAATCTTCGATTTTCACCAAGGACTTGTCAGAACTTTTAACCAGAAGCGCAACTCCGGTCCCTGATGGAGAGTTAAAAACCTTGTTTTCCAGATGTGAATCGATTAATCCACTTCCAATCACATAAACACCACAGGGTATGGCTTGGAACGGTGAACCTGTCATACCAGAAATCCCCTCTACCGAATCGGTGACCTTACCTATGGCGGTATTAACTCTGCCTGGCGCTAACGATACGCATTAATAGAAGCAAGTTTGCCATTAATATAAACCTCTCCAGTGAAAACCAGAACTAAACCTGCTATTGCTTTTAATCCGGCTGGGGTTGATAGATCGCTAACTTTGACCAGCTTTATTGGCTTCACTTTGCCGCCTATCGCGAGTGAGGTTAGTGTAGCGACGTTTGGATGTTGTAAGTTGATCTTGGGGTCTGCATCTATTGCCTTGTATTTCGTTACTAATGCAGCTGCAAGGTCCTGGGCAAAATTCAAGCTATCTTCTTGCTCGTTCAACTTATTGTCGCCGTCAATCAAATAATCTTTTTCCATTCTTGAGTTCCCTACCTTTCCTAATCCACGCCCAACGCTTTGGCGATAATCGGCAAAATTTCGGGCTTCGCAATGGCTTTTTCGGTTTCAGCTCTTAATTGAAGGAATACATCATCGGGATTCGCATCCGTTGATAGCAACTGGGGAGACGTTCCTGCCACGGCGGTCTTCTGACGGATTTCGTTTATCGCCTTGATCGCCTCCTGTACTGCTGCCTTGCCGGTCTCTGAAGTGGGGTTGCTGGCAAAGGCGCCCTCAAGGGCTTCGCGCTTCTCTCTGATCCTAGAGGCAAGCCTGCGCTGGTCGGGAGTGACTCTCGGGATAATAATTCTTTCGTCGGTGACTTCTTCCTTTTCCCTTTGAGCATCCTTGGCATCATTGCCAGCATCAATAGCTAACTCTAGAAATCCCCCGAGGAGTGTTCCTGACCAGAACAGGTCCCGCAAATCTTTCTCAGCCTCAGCAAATGTGTATTGTCTCGGACCAAGGCTTGACATCTTCCGTAATATTTCGGTATCCACGCGGGTGCGGCTCGCCCTCATTTTTTGGATTATGACGTCAATCGTCTTATCCCTGAAAGTATTCTGATCAATTTTGCCGTGCCCGCCCTGGATGAAGGATACGAGGGCTGAGATAATTGTTTTCGGACGAGCCCCATTCGTTATTGTTGCCGCTGTTACGCCAACAAGCGAAGTTACATCGACTCCGGTTGCAAAATCACGGCGACTGCTCGCAAGTTTGATTTCATATTCGCGATAAAATGATTCAATGTCGCGGCGAATCAGGCTGATCATAGTGTCTCGCCAATGTCTCGCATTATCTTCATCTCTGCTGAGGATCGCGGTCTCGTATTTGCTGCGGTGATCTTTAAGGTCATCGATCGAATACTCAACACTGGAGGTGCTAATCACCCTCGGAATTTTAGGTTTATCTACAGAGCAACCGGTAATAAATAATAAGAGGAGTATGGTCGTTGATCTTAGACTTAAACTCATGGAAAAGGGTCCTTTCTTACTGACAGCTTTGAAAAGCGAACTGGACTATTCCGGTCACCGATTGGGTATAAAGGGCGTAAGTATTATGGCTGAGCTTTACTCATTGTGACCTCTCCATTTGGATAGATAACCCGACGTGGACCCTTGATTTGACTGGAAAGATACGATCACGTCAGGCAGTCTCTATCGTGCCCGCCCATAAGGCTTTTTTTTCTTGATTGTATTGAGCCGTTCTCTTATTCAAACGCTGGCCGGATCAGCAATCGGTCACCTTGTGTACTCACCTAGTAATGTCAATTATGACAGGAACATTACATGGTTATTTGGCGGCTCACAGATCAGGGGGCACAAGACCCGATGGGAACAGGGTTGACATACCGCGATTCCCAAGGGTACTTATTGAACCTGTCTTGCGAAGTTAGGCTGCGGGTGGAATAAAGCGTACGGGATCGAGTAAGGAAATTGATTAGTCCGCTTGCTTGACGTATCCTTACGGTTGAAGGATCAAGGTCATAGCAATTCCTAATGAGTGAGAAAAAGAGCCGATAGGGCAGGTTGGCAGTCGGCCCAGCGGGGCGAACCTGACAGGT
Organism: uncultured Clostridia bacterium; assembly: GCA_964615905.1. GTDB lineage: Bacteria > Acidobacteriota > Blastocatellia > UBA7656 > UBA7656 > DATLMR01. Next base: position 47,088 of record CAZTUB010000027.1, on the reverse strand, counting down.
GCTACCAGCCATTCAATACGCAAAATACCGTATGTAAACAAGTTATTACAAGTGCAATTTGTGATAAGTATCGCGCTGATTTCTATCGTTTTCGCTCATTTCAAATACGCATCATACGAAGGAGATACGACCGTACCGTAGGTTTACGTATCAGGCTTGATAGAGTTCGAAATGACAGATGCTCAGCGAGATAATTCAAAGAAGCGGTACAAAGTGACTCCAGAGGAGTTTGCGCGATTTTTAAGCCGGCTCTCGCTTGATCCTGAGGAAGCAGGTCTCTATTGTATACGATTGCATAAGAGGCTTGCCGGCATTTTCAGGCTGCAAGGCGACCCCGACCCGGAGAGCGGCGCAGATGCGACCATCGATCGAGCGGCAATGAAGATGGCTGCGGGTGCGGTCGTCCCCAAAGTCGAGACTTTCTGCATCGGCATCGCCCGCAATATCGCCAAAGAAAGATTGCGTTGGAGGCTACGCGAAAATTTAGCTTTTCAGACGTTCGTCAATGACATTAGCAATGCCGCCTCCGAGCATGTAGAAAGAATTTACAGTAAATTGAAGCCCTGTTTCGAGCGGTTGGCCGTTAAGGACCAGGAGCTGCTCCTCACGTACTACCACGACATGCGAGGCCGAGCGCGTAGCGAGCATCGCCGCCAAATAGCCGAAGCGGAGGATACAAGTTCAGAAGCCCTCCGGGTCCGGGTGACGCGCCTGCGTAAAAGTTTGATGGAATGTCTCAAGGAACGGTCGCATGAAGATTGAAGCCACCGTGTTGACACGCAACAAACTCGTAATTTGGATCATATTATATTAAGAGGGCTGAGATGATTTTGAGGCAGCTCTTAAATTTCCCTGGTTGCACTAAACAATGAATGACGAACGTATCATCGCTTATCTGTTAAAGGAACTGCCGGAAGAGGATATGGAGCGGTTCGAAGAGGAATGCTTTTATAACTGCTTTGACGAAGAGAGCGGGCTGACTCAGCTCGAGGTGGTAGAAGATCAATTGATAGACGCCTACTTGCACCATAAACTCACGGCGGAACAGCGGCAACGCTTTGAGAGCAATTACCTGATCCCCGGGCCAAGGCGAGAGCGCGTCGTTATGGCAACCGCACTTTTACGCCTTGTTGATGAAGACAATGCTGCATCCAAGACGGCTACGGACAAGACTCCGGATGAGCAAACCTGGACGAAGCGCCTCCAGGCTGTTTGGAGTAGCCAACCGTGGGCGCTTCGCTCAGCTGCTGCGGTTGCGTTTGTAGCAATGCTAGCCGGTCCTATCTATTACTTCTTGTTTCCCGCATCACCAAGAACCTTCACCACGCTCGCTTTGACAATCAGTAATACCAACCGCGCTGAAGGGTCTCAGGCTGCTAAAGTAAAGCTCCCGCCCGAGGCTGACGACCTGAAAATCTTTTTGACGATACCTCAGCCGTCGGCCCCCCCGGCGCGCTACCGTGTCGAGTTAGAAGACGATAACGGAGAGGCTAAATCTGTGGAGGTAGCCGAGCAAGACGCCCAATCCGTCCGCGTGGTAATTCCTGCAAAGCAGCTTCCGCAAGGGCAATATGCTCTGAAGCTATTCGCTATTAAACCCGACGGCTCGGAGCAGCGTATCGCCGGGAGGTATATCTTCGTAGTCGAATAACTACCTGCTCTCTTGTTGTGGTCGAAGTCTACGCTGGCGGTGCCATAAAGCAATGGCAGCCAGCAAGATAAACGCGGCGCCAATTATTAAATTTCGGTACGATGTCGTAGCTTGGTTAGCGGATTGAGCCTTAATGACTCTCGTGTATTCGCCTTGCAGGGTAAAGCCAGCCCAATAGAAAGGCGCCTGCCATTCAGGTCTTTGTCGGATGCTATTTTGCGCCCCACCCAGAGCCGCCGCCGGAGTCATCCCGTTCTGTAGCAGGTTAGTGTAGAATTGACGCATTAACTCAGCAGTCGCTTCGTCATCCACCTTCCATAGGCTTGCCACCACGCTCGATGCACCCGCGTACATGAATCCACGAGTGAGACCCAATAGGCCTTCGCCGCGAACGTCTTTGCCAAGCGCTGTCTGGCATGCGCTCAGAACGACCAGATCAACCGGCGCACGCAGACCATATATGTCTTGCAGCCCCACAAATCCGTTCTGAGGCTTCCCGGCAAGGTCAACTGTCGAAAGCACGAGGCAGGAATTCTCCGGCCGCTTTGGGTCAATCAAGCCGTGAGTAGCGAAATGAAGAATCGCGTATTGTGTCAAATCCATGTTGAGTAGCAGTTCTCGGGTGGCGATGAAGTCCGAAGCTACGAAAGTCTCGCCCCCAGAGGCCACCTCGCGCAGGTTGGTCAGCTCCCCCTTGGCAGAAAATAGAGGCTGGATTCGAGAAGGATCAAAAGAGTCTCCTTTTAGTTCGATGTCGCGCAGAGCTTGGTGCCAGCGCGCAATTCCCAGTGCCTGCCCGGCGGTTTGATTCTCGCTTTCAGCCTTGTCCTTGCGCTGTCCATAATTCGTTTCGAACACCGGATCGCCAAAAGCCGCTAACAATTTTGCCGGTTGCCGCCGCTCAGCTTCTTTGCGTAACTCCCCCAAGATGGAGGCTGATGGGGCATTGATAATCTCGTAATTGGAGACGAGCGGTTCATAAGGGGCCTGCGGCGTTGGCAAAACTTGAAACGGGATGTAATGGAGAGCGCCGTCAGCGACTATTATGATTCGGTCCTTGTTCAATTCTGCGGCGACAGGAGACAGAATCATCCGGCCCAATCCTTGAACCGCCTCAATTACCTCCTTTGGATTGTCAGGGTTGGTCGGAGATGCCAACAATTTATATGTTTTCTGTACCATATCAGTAATAAGTTCCCGCGAGGGCAGGTTGTAGCTCTTGATGCTATCGCGGGTTACTACCCATACATAGCTTGCTTCTGAACCCAGGCAGTATTCCAAAAGCACTGTTTGGTCATCGGTTATAACCTGCTCCTGGATACGCCTCAGGTCCCACGCTACGGGCCTCGTAAGTTGCTTGTAAGAAGGAGAGAGCGCCTCTATCGTTTCGATGACCTGTTTGTGTTCCTGTTCTAGTCGCGCCAGCTCTACCTCCAATGCGTCAAGCTCTGCTCTCTTGTTGGACGTGGACAGTAGCGCCACCTTGGCTTCTTCTTTGAGCCGGAGCGATTGGCGGAGCGCCTTTTCTTGAGCCGCCAATTGTGGGTCGAGGCCGGGCGTAAGGTTTGTTTCAGTCACCCGTAACACTTCTGCCAATGAACGCCCGCGCGCCAATTCGCTAATCTCGAAAGCGCGAACGGCGAGATCCTTTGTCTGTTGAGCCTGGTGCTTGTGCATCAAACATTCAATGTAACTCTCGTAACGGGCATAAACCGAAGCGGAAAACGCGGCCGTCAGGTCGGTGCTAGTGGAAACTCGGCGGATGTTCTCGGTCACTTCAAGCGACTGGCGCAGATAATCTTCCGCAGCGTCGTAATTCCTGGTCTTTAACTCCAATCGGCCCAGCGCGTAATAGATAGCAGCTTGATTGATCCGGTCGGAGAGGCCGCCAAACGATGCCAGGGCTTGTCGGTAGTGCCGCCGCGCACTTTCGGGCTTTCTTTGCTGCTGATAGACCTGCCCCATCAACCCGAGCACGCGGGCTTCTTCCAGAGGGTTTCCGGCCCGTGTATAAGCGGTCAGTGCAGATTGCAAGCATTCTAGAGCGACCGCATGTTCTCCCATCGAAATATAAACTCTTCCCAGGTATTCGTTGCAAAGAGCGGCGAAAAGACTATCCGGCGCCTCGCTGGCAAGCGCCTGACGGAGGTGGGTCAAAGCTTCAGGGTAGTTACCCAGGAGATGGTAAGTGCTCCCGAGAGCCCAGATTGTCACCATATCGTCGCTGGTGTCTGACGTTTTCCCGAGGTAATCCAACGCGCGCTTGTACTGGATGAGCGCACTTTCCGGCAACCCATTTTCGTTGAAGATATGTCCCAGCCCGTTGGCGATCTGTCCCATCTTAAAGGGTTCATTCTCTTCATCGATCAAACTTTGCGCCTGGCTGAATAGGAGAATGGAATTTGACCACTCTCCTTTGCGGATTTCCACATAGCTCAGCTGAATTAGAATCCCGGCTTGCTGCTGTGGATTATTCAGATCACGCCATATTTGAAGTGCTTCTTCATAATTTTGTACGGCTCCGGGCAAATCATTCTGGGCAAAGTAACAGTCGCCGATTTGGGCATAGGTACGGGCTATGCCGTCATCGTCACCAAGCGATTGCCAAATCAGAAGCGCCTGTTGTGCGGTCTGGAGGGCCAGCACATGGTTATCGTAGTGCTGCTGCTCACTGAGCGCGAGCAGCGCCTCAGCCTCATCGACGGGGTCTTTTGATTGAGTGCTGGCCTCTGACTTTGACCACTCCTGTAGATTAGGGGCAAAGCAAAGCCAGAGAACCAATAGGATCGAGATATTGCGTAGCGGTTTCGCCAAGCTTATAACGCGTGAGTCCTTTCTATTTATCTGCTAACCAGACCTAAACCGCCGAGGACTGCGTTGGCTTTGAGCCAGGGTCTGTTATCAACCCCCGGGCGTACGCCTGGCGAAGAACGACTTGCTTGCAGGAAAAGTGATTGGCCGTTGCTCACCCTTACGTCTCTCGCTTTGCTTGCGTGTGTCATAGAAATAGTTCTTCATAGAGCCACAGGTGCAGATGCCCCCCAATGGATGGAGTGGATGCGTCTTCACAAGCGCCTCTTCTGGGATGGCCAAGCCATAGGCATTGAACATCCGACTGAACATATCTTCGCGTAATTCAGCACGTAATTTTTTACGCCCTGTCAACTCTACGGGTATTGCCTTCGGGTCAAACTCATCATGGACCGGTTTACGCATGGTGGACCCTTCAAAAGAGTCGCCATACTGTTTAGGCCCCCAGTATCTATCGAGGAACTTAAACCAGTTTGTCCGCCTGAACTCATAACTGGTTTCATATTCTTGCATGATGGTCTTGTCCTCTATTGGCCGAGTCCAGGGAAAAAAAATGGAGAGCCCATGTGAATATTGAGAAGCGGGTCCGGCAAATTCCGCAAGGACAATCGGATTGTCGGGATAGTCAGCATTCTTTTTCCTCAAGGCGTTCATTACTAGGTCGCACTGGTCAGAAATGTCCTTGTAAGGCCCCATGTTCCCGGTCGCTTTGCCAAACTGTTCACAGTATCTGTAAAGGCAGAAGCAGAAGTCATAAAAGTCAGTATAGTTATCCTCCCAGTGACTCTGTGATTGCAAGTGTGCCAGCAGGATGCAGTTAGTTACCATTCCATCCTTTAGTCCTTCGATAAGCGCCTGGGACAAACCTTGGAGCGGCTTTTCTATAGCTGACATTTTACGCAGGTCGCACAAGGCCACATCGAAAGAATGGCCCGCGAGTATAAAATCCGTGCTGTTGTGCAACACATAGTCGAAAATTTGTATGACCATTTTTTCAATGTCTATATCACTATTGTATGCGGGCCTCTTTCCTACATCATTGAAGAGGCGCACAAGTATTTGGGTATATGGCCAGTTGCCCACAAAAGCGGGACCCTGTGATGCCAGCATGTATTTTGCCTTGCCTTGCAATTGAAACGCTACTTCCAGGCCGCTCATCGAGCAGCTATGAAAGCTGATTAACTCCAATTCGGCCCTTGGAGTATCATCTTTGAATTGTTGGAGCAAATCGCCCAACTGTTTTAACGTAATAGAATTCGTGGCACCGTGTTCGTCATACAGAAACACATCATTACCCACGATTACCCCATGCCCGAGAATGAAGAGCATGTAATGTTTAGCCTTATACTTTCTGGCGCAAAATTTCAGGAAAGACCCTAAGGAGTTTTCAGGTCCCGGCTCTGTATTGGAGCCATGGCCTATTTTGCCCTTACTTTTGGTCGGTGACTCTTGAGGGGGCTTAGGCAGGTTATAAGTGGAGCCCGAATCAACCCACAATTCTTGGATCAATGCTCTAATTGAGGTTCCAACCCTGTTCACTTCCCCGCCCCATAGCTTGTCTAGCATCAAATTTCGAACGTAAGGGTCGTTCGGAGTGAACCCTATTCTCGGGTTGCCCTCTTCCAGTTTGTAAATTGCGTTGACATCAAAAATATGTGTCGGCGTTCCAGAAGGCTGCGGGTCAAAATACACGACGACATTGACTTCAGGGTGATACCCTGCGTTTTTGAGAGCCTTCAGTTGTGGTACAATGCCGGGAGCTAGCGGATTGTCACTTGCGAAATAAAACATCACGGTCCACTCTTTTTTTTTGGGCATTATTTATTCTCCTTTCGTGCTAGAACACGGTTGAACTCAAATACCTGATCGACCAGGATCCCCAAAACGCCCTGATTCAATCGTTCAAAAAGATTAATCATTCACTCTTAATGTCTATCCGCATTGAATTGTTTCAAATGAGTAGTTACGAATACACGACCGAGATGGGAGCGTATTGTTTCAGGGATTTCAATAATAAGCAATAGGCTGATTACATTTATGCTGAACTGGGAGTCTGAGCTCTTGGCGAGGTCGCTTGTGAGTTCATCAACTATAAGCTCACCCACACCGACCTCCGAGATATGATACTTAGACCTCGCCTCAATCTCGCCTGTACGCCTGGCCCAGGGTTGATACACCGCTTTGTTGCTGAATTCGAGTAGAAGCGCAGTCGCCTATCCGCTTGAGGCAGGCTAACATTGACGAGATGCTAGCGAGTACGGAACCTTCGCAGTCGCAGGGCGCTTTTCAAGAAAGCAATCCTGGGGGCCTGTCGAAGGATGAGGTGGCAGTCGGTTCAAAAGGAGCGAATTGGCGCTCATTGATGCCTTTGCCAGGATTTGACCGGTATTTCGAAAGTACTCTTCTTGAGGCTGAATTTGTAGATCATTAGGCTTCTAATTGTAGATCTTTCCAGATACCCTATTCAAAGTATGATTCTGAAAACCATGATTATCGGAAATAGCACTAACGAACCGTGAAACATGTTAAACATTTGAGACAAAGCGCTTTATTACTCGATAGGTTTCTTTTGCAATTGAGAGCCAGGGAGGAAAATTCTTGTCTTAAATATGATCCCAAGAAATTTATAGGGTCCGTTACAGCACCGTTAACGCGAGAGACCAACTCGTCAATTTGGAATGAGCCTGGGTCTTTCAACAACACATTCTCAAATAGCCAGAATGGGCTATTTCGTATTTGGCTACGTAGCCTGTGCTTGTCTGAATAGAGTGAGATTCACCGATACAACATATTGTATGATAAGCAGCGATAATACTATATAGCCTGCTACACGCCTGTTTTTAGTTGACAATGACCCAAAAGATCGGATAATGGCGCTTTGTGACATATTGGTCCATATCGAACCGGAATGATGCATAAAAGACCTAGAAAAGAGCCCAAGCTTCCTGAAGGAAAACTATCGCTGATCGAAGCCGCCGACTATCTCAAGGTCTCGCGGAACAAGGTATCGCGGCTCCTAAAGAAAGGAGCCTTGAAGGGTGAAAAATTTGGGCTTGATGAGCGAGTAACTTTAATCGATATCAAAGACCTGGAGCATCTGAAGGAGGGATCGAATGGAAGCAGTCATCGTCGTAGCTAACCAGAAGGGCGGCGTCGGCAAAAGTGCAACGGCAACGGCGGTAGCTTCAGAATTAGCCCAGAGGGGGCACCAGACTCTTCTGATCGATGCCGATCCTCAAGCGAATGCAACGGCCCATTTCCTCCCCTACGAAAAGGTGAGTATTTCGATCGGGGATGTTATGGTCGAATTAGGATCAAATGAAGCGATAAGTCTCGAACGCGCCGTAGTCGAAACCGAATTAGAGCACTTAGACCTTGTTCCCTCCTCCATTAAGTTTTCCAATTTTGAAAAGGAACCCTCCATTGCCATCAGCCGGCTCCGAACACATCTTGACAGGCTAAATACTGAATACACATACGTTATTATAGATACGCCTCCCACTCTTGGGCAGATTTTGACCACCGCGCTCCTCGCCTCAACTCATATGCTGATCCCGGTTTCGGCCCATCCTCTCGCGCAGGATGGGCTTCAGTATCTGATGCATACTTTCAAACAGGTTCGCGGGCTCAACCCCAGATTGGAAATACTTGGTATCGTTTCGACGATGTTTGACACGCGAACTACGGTTTCCGCTGCGTCGCACGAAATGCTGAAGGAGAAGTTTGGTGACCTCGTTTTTGACACGCTGATTCACAGTAATGTCAAGATAGCCGAGTCTCCTTCCTACAATAAACCGGTACAACTTTACGCACCGAACTCGCGAGGCGCCATCGTCTATGGGGAGCTGACCGACGAGATCCTCGACCGGCTGAACACTCGTTCGGCAGGAAAAAACGTGCTGCCGATCAAAGACAAGGGCAGTAAATCGGCCACCCGATAGGAGACATCCGTAAATGGCTATCCTGAAACCAGTGCCTGAGGAGGAACCAAACAAAAGGAGTCCCGGGAAATATAAATTCGTCTTCCCTAAGAAAGATGCGCCTCCTGTCGATAATAGTTATTTTGATAGGCTTTTCAGTGAATTAGATCAACAACGTCAGGAGCCAGTTGCTCCGGTGACCGAGCCGCCTCTGGAATCACCTGCAACGGAAATATCAGAGAGACCAACCGACCAGACCAAGTTAGGTGCGGCAGAAAGCGCTTCCCTTCCCGAGAGCGGAGAGACTTCTTCAACCCCAATTGACGACTCGGTCGGCGAATCATCGAGTCAGGACATAACTCTCCACTTAGAGGATGCTGTTATAGGTTCTAGAGCCCCAGAGTTTATCGAACCTGCCTCCTTTGATACCATTCCACAGCCTGAGCCTACGGAACCCTTTGAGTTGGGTGACCATTCTCAGCTTTGCAAGCCGGAAACTTCGATCTACGTAGATAAACTCAAGCTGACATATCGGCTTAGCAAAGGCGAGGCTAATGTGCTGAGGTATCTGCTCGGCGCAAGTTTAGATCAAGGCAATACCGACTGCTACATATCAATACCAAAGCTCGCCGAGGCTGCTAGTCTGACCCCCAGGGGTTGTCAGTTGACACTTAAGAGTCTGCAAATACGCGGTTTTGTGGTAAGAATCGAAGAATATCACCCTGCAAACCGGCTGGGGATCAAGCTACGCGTGAAGCTTATATCAATATAGACATCCCTTTCGGCTTCCTTATACCTTTTTTCATCTAACCCCACATACTTTCCATAACGACCTCAATTGAAATGGGTTGTAGTTCTTAGACCCTAGAAGAATATTTTTCACCCTGAAATTATTTCTTCAGGGTGAAGAAATAATTTCAGGGTGAAGAAATAATTTCACCCTGAAGAATTTTCTTCACCCTGAACTAAATATTTCACCCTGAAGAATTTTCTTCACCCTGAACTAAATATTTCAGGGTGAAGAAAATATTACAGGCTTCTCAAGAAAACGATTTTGGTGTAAGACATGTGAGGTTTATAGGGCTAGAGTAGAATTACAGGCTCAAAAGAGAGACCTGAAACGAAGAGGTTTGACGGCCAACGTTTCAGGTCTAAAGCTCAACCCGCTTGATGGCGAGTCGGTATTTTTGTGTCCGATACCGATTATGGGAATACCGGCCGTCGCTGTCAAGCATTAATATGAGGTGATCGGCTATGTCCGCACAACAAGCGTGTAGTGCTAAATTTATTAGGAAAACGGAGCTCGCCCAGAACGAGTACCGAAGAAAATTCAAACAGATTGATGATGACATCATCGAAGCCCTCACGTCGCCTGATGCAGATAAGGTCACGCCCTTGATGTCCAAGATATACCTCAGGTTGGTCGGAGCACCGGCGGGGTATTGGGAAAGATTCGGGGTTCTTAGGTTTGAAGCAGAAATTAGGGATGACGGGCGAGTGACGGCCTGGACGGTCCTGTGTGAATTGGCAGGAGTTTCAAGCGCGACACTCAACAAATCGCTCTCGTGGATGCGCCAGCAGGGAATCATCGGGTATTTTGCCGGAAAGAACGGCGCAGGCATAAGGATCTTTCTCAACCGAGCGGTCTCCTCGATAGGAACCCGGCCCGAATCAAGAACTAGAAAAATTTTGCCGTTTACACCTGCTTCACCCGATGATCGTGGTGCTTCACCGGGCGAAACAGCCTTTAAGGAAACCTTCGGTAATCCAGACAAAGTTTCAGACATAGATTCTTCCGCGCAAAAAAACAGCGCGGGGCCAAAGCAGTCGGAGAAGGTAGATTCCGGGATATTGCCAGCGTTGAGCCTGGAGCAAATAATCCAACATGTCGGTGCTGCTCTTGAACCTTCGCTCCGAGCAGCAGCGGCGCGAGCCGCTTCCATTGAACACGAGAGAACTCGCGAATGGCTTGAAAAACGTGGGCTACCCAAAGTTGCCCGAGTAGTTCAGCGCGAAGCATATGACGTGTTGCGAAACTATGGGTTGCTGAAGGACCTGCGGTCTGCAGGTGGAGGGCGTGCTTGCCTTGACAGCCGTAGGGTCGGGAAACATATCGCTACCGGGATCACGCCACGCTTGCTCTCAGACCAGGAGATCAGTGAGTTGGCCGAGAGCTGTGTCGCGCTGCTTGCCACTCAGGGCCAGGACATTGACCTGACTCTTGCAGAGATGAGCGTCGAAGCGGGAGGGTTTTTGTTGAAGGATGATGAGCCGAAAGTCCGTTCCAAGGCCGAAGCTTTGACTAGGGCCTGCAGGGTTACTCAAAACTCAGGGAGGAAAGGTAATGATTGCTAATGGGAATGCGCAACACCTATTTGTAGTTCCTGGAGAGACCGGAGAGGGAACTACCCAATCCTACAACAACTCGGCGAGAACAGAGCCTGCGGTATGCTCATTCTGTTCGGGGACCACCTGGGAGTTTGTGCCGGCCAAGGGAGTCCGCCCGTGTCGTTGTCGTGGGAAAGAGCGAAAGGCTGGGCTGATCAGGGTTGCGAACATTCCTCGACTCTACGACGGGTGCACACTCTCAAACTACAAGCCTGTGAGGGGGAATGCTACACAGCTTCGGGCATTCAATTATGCCTACCGGCTCGTCGAGAACTATCCAGGCGATGGGCGCGGCCTGTTGTTTATGGGAAGTTGCGGGGTAGGAAAGACGCACCTGGCGATAGCCGTCTTGCGCGGGCTTATCGACAATGGTGTGCAGTGCTTGTTCTATGACTTTGGAGCTTTGCTAAAAGAGATTCAGTCGACATACAACCCGAACACTCAAGCATCCGAGCTGGATATCCTCGCTCCCGTAGTTGATGCCGAAGTGCTCGTGCTCGATGAGCTTGGCTCGTCGAAACCGACCGAGTGGGTGCGTGACACGATGCTTCATATCATCCGGACTCGATACAATGACAGGAAGCTGACCATCTTTACGAGCAATTATCTGGATGAGCGAGGCGGGACCGAGGGCGAGACGCTGGAAGACCGAATAGGCGTGCGCCTGAGGAGTCGCCTGTATCAGATGTGCCAGACTGTAGTCATGGATGGCGACGATTACAGAAAGAGTTTCGACGCTCCGCAAGGTTGAAATTCAGGGAATTAGCCAGCCCGAGCGTATGCGGTCTGGCTACGGGAATCTGACAACGCACGCGATTAGTGCAAGATTTGGATGATTTGAAGTTTCAGGCAGTGTTATAGATTTCTTTACTTCAGGCGGGCTTATTTAATATAAGAAGAGTGCCGCTGCTGTTTCGTCGTGCGGGGCAAACGCAATAAACCCATCATGCCTGGCCATAAATATGTAGTTTATGAACCGGCAGCGTCCTAACTGTAGACTGAAGATTAGCGCGTGGCCTATATGCATTTTTTACGGGCACTGTTGAATTTTCTTGTCAAGTAATTGGCCTTACTATAGAGTATTTGTCTGTTTGCAGGGCATTATAAAGATGTATAAAGCTTGCAGCTCCAATGCTGTAAGGCGTCGCTTGCATTTCTAAATCGCCTGTATCTACAAGTCGGTTTTGAAACGAACGAACCGGGGCATTATATCTTTCTCTCTATCCCAGCACAGAAAATTTCTATTTTTCGGCTCTCTATACCGTGAATTCCCACGGTATATCTTATCTATTTGGAGAAATGCTATGCTTCGAAAAACTAGACTTTCTAACAGGTTTAAGAGTTCATCTGGTTCCATTTCTTATCGGCAGAGTTTTCAGAGAAAGCTGTTTAGCCTTCTTATCATCGCCATATTGTTCATGTGGCCCGGCCCTAGCTTGGCCATATTACACTTTATATCTGCTCTCTCAACCAGTTGGGCTATGCCTGTAGTCAACTCGCACACGGAAGAAGCAAGGCAAGAGACAATAGAAGAAAGGCTGGCCTCTGTTGCAAGCATACGCATAACTCCACCTAAATTCGTTGGCTATGAAAACCAATCTCTAATGGTGACGGCAGAGGGCTTGAATAGATATGAGGAAACCGTTCAAGGGGCTGTATTCTCCTGGGAGTCGTCCGACTCTTCAAAAGTTCAGATAGATGAATCAGGACGCGCGGTGTTTATTAAACCGGGCTATGCGACTATAACGTGCCGCGCCGGAACTGCTGAAGCAACCATGTCTTTGTTAATCAGACCTGGCCGCCGTGCTTCGCAGACTGATGCCCAGTGGGAGGAAGATCAAAAGGGCATAGGTGATTCAAACTCGACTGCGAGCAAGATAACTCCCTCTTTGCTCGAGCGACTTTCTCCAGTTGTTCTTGCCCAAAGCTCAAGCAGCTCCCCGGACGTTGCATTTAACGAGATGTGGAGCGAGCCTCGCAACCTCATAGGAACACCGACCAACTCGGCGATCGAGGGCACTTCCTTGGGTCTTGTTATCCCGGAAAGTAATAATTTTGGATTCACGGTGCCCATAGAAGGGCTTAGTGGCAGAGGGGGCGAGGTCAAGCTCAATCTCAGATACAACAGTCGTGTCTGGTTTCGACATGGGAATTCTATTACCTTCAACCCTATTACCGGGTGGCCGTCTGTAGGATTCTCTTTTGGGTTCGGTCGTATTGTTACTTACGGCACCGCCGCTGATACAAAGTACGTGCTAATAGCTGCGGATGGAACGCGTCACTATTTGGGTTCAGGCAACTCCTCGACCTCTGCAACCTATCACACAAAGGATGGCAGCCGCATCACTTATGTTGGGAACGCGACCCAGGGCGGCAGGTTGTATTATGCGGATGGCACAAGGGTATTTATCGACGTCTACAATAACAGGCTACTTCCCACGCAGATTTCCGACAGCAATGGCAATTACACCCGAATAGTTTACAAATACGGATTCAGTAATCCGCTGGCGATTGACTATGTTATGGATACTAAGGGCAGGACCGTCAAATTTAACTATGACGCATCCGGCAAACTGATCTCTATCACCGCTCCGGGGCTTGGTGGTACTAGCCAGACTCCCGTTACAAGGACCGTAGCACAGTTTGACTATGAGAGCAGGCAACTCAGCTATAATTTCGTAGGATTGAATGTCGAGAATGCGCCGGCCGGCTCTATCGAAACGTTGAAGCATATCTATTTTCCGGCCACACAAACAGGGTACCTATTCAATTACTCCGACTATGGCATGATTCACACTGTATCGGGGAGGCGACAGATGAGTGTGGATGCTAATGGGGTGATTAGTGACGGGGTTGAAAGCGCCAGTGTAACCTTCGATTATCCCACGTCAGGAGGAACTGCGCTTGCAGACACTCCGGCTTTCACACAGCGGTCGGAGAGCCCGGGAGGCGTCTATAATTACTCTAGCAATCTCGACCCTGTGGCTATGACCGCGAGTTACAGTATATTGCGCCCGGATGGAACAACTTTGAAGCTGACTCGCTCTACTGATCCAGTTTCACCGGCGAATGGGCGTCTGGTTGAGTCCGAGATCCTCCAGGGCGGCACAACTTACAGTAAGAGGCTACGCGATTATGCAACGATTGCAGACGGCTCGACCGAATTGTCTTCCGTAATCAGCCAGGATGAGACGGGCGCCGCCACGAAGATGGATTTTGATTATGACCTTTATGGCAACGTGACAAACAGGCGCGAGTATGGCTTTAAGGTGAACGGGGCGTGGCAGGTTAGAAGGAGGACCAACTTCACATACAAGACCGACCAGTCCTATATCGACAATTACTTGCGCAACCTCGTTACTGAAATCAAGATTTATGATGGAAGAGAAAACAATGTTGACTCTGACGATGTAGTCATAGCTAAGACCGCTTATACATATGATGACTACGCTCAAACGGGAGGCATGCTGGAATACTACAACTGGCAGAAAGCGGCTGGCCACTCAACTGGATACGGGCCCAGTGTTACCGTCAGAGGTAACGTAACCGCGACGAGCGAATGGGCTGATCTTCAGTCCACTCCTTCTCGAATAAGGCGGGCCAGGTACGATATCTTCGGCAATGTTGTAGAGAACCAGTTGTCTTGTTGCAAGCAGAAGACCTACAACTATGTGGAAACAGACTACTGGTCAGACCCCTACGAGATAAAGACGGGTGATCCATCGGGAGTAAATATCACAGACCGATTCGTTTATGATTTTAACACCGGCTTGCCGACGAGCTACCTCGACCCTTTCACTGGCAAGAAAAAAGGCAGCTTCAGCTATGACGCTGCCTTGAGGCCAACGCTGGTTAATGTGCCGGGCAACCCCTTAGAAACAAGAGTCTATGATGATTCATTGATGAAAAGCTCTATTACAAGAGCCGGGATGGGAACGACTACCCACATTTTCGATGGGTGGGGGAGGACTGTGGTAACAAAAAACCCGGCCGGCGGTCAGGTTGACCTCACCTATGACGAGATGGGGCGGGTGCGAAAGAAAACCAATCCCTTCCTTGCCGGTAGTCAGCCCGGGCCGGAAACGGTTTATGAATACGACCCGTTAGGGCTGGTCAAATTAGCGACGCTTCCGGACGGTAATACGATCCAAACGATATACAGCGGTCCCACAGTTACTAGCATCGATCAGGTGGGCCGCATAACAAAGAGTGAGACTGACGGGCTAGGCCGTCAGGTGAAAGTCACGGAGCAAGACCAATCAGGGGCGCTATCGCAGGAGACAACTTACAAATACGACCTGCTTAACAACCTAACCGAAGTTAATCAAGGCGGGCAGATCCGCGCCTATAAATACGATTCACTTAGTCAGTTGATTTACGAAAGAATCCCTGAGCAGAACGCTACTATCGCCGATCCCTCTGGCCAGATGTGGAGCACCAAACATGGTTATACAGACTTTGGCGCATTAGCATCGAGCAAGGATGCACGGGGAGTATTAACAAAATACAGCTACGACTCGCTGAGAAGGTTGAAATATATTGAATACAACCTGCTGAGTGCGCCGGGCGTGGCAGCAACTCCGTATGTAACTTTTACTTACGATACGAGCCAGACCAGCAATACCAACGGGCTGCTCCTGTCGGTCAGTACAGGAGACTATCAGGAGAGTTACACTTACAACACGGCAAGGCGTCTGACATCCGTAACCCGAACTATAGATGGCAAGCCCTACACAATAAGCTATGGGTATAACACTAACTGGCAGCGGTCAAGCATGACCTACCCTTCGCTGCGGTCACTGAATTTCAACTACGATACTGCCGGAAGGGTTAAGACCATTACCAGTGCAGCAAAGACATACCTAACAGTGTCAGGTTATAACTCCGCCGGGTATATGACAGGGCTTACGCTTGGTAATGGGGTGGCGGAAACTTATAACTATGACCCGTTGCGGTTGCAGATGACGGCACAGAGTGCTTCCGTTGCTGGAACGCCATTATTGAATCTCAATTACAACTATCAGGCGCAGGCCGGGCAGATGGGAGCAGGCAGCCAGACGGGCAACGTCGATAGCTTGACGAGCGTTAGCGGCAATATCGGAGGCCAACCCGAGAGCGCAACCTACAGTTACGATCTACTCGGCAGACTTGCTATCTCCACGCAGGCGCAGAATGGAGTTAGCGTAGGTCGTCAGTTCAGCTACGATCGTTGGGGCAACCGCACCGCCGTTGCTGACACTAATAACGGTGGCGCGCAGCTTCAGAGCGCTTCGTTGGCTACTTCAGGTGGGGTGCCTACGAACAGGATAAATGTGATCACTAACGGCACCACAAACGCACAATATAGTTATGACGCCGCAGGAAATGTGACTTCGGATGGGCAGCACACATACCAATACGATGGTGAGAACAGACTTATCAGCGTGGATCAGGGGGCCGGTGGCCAGTACGGTTATGATCATCATAATCGACGCGTGAAGAAGACCTTGGGGACATCGACCGTGCATTATGTTTGGGAAGGGACTCAACAACTGGCCGAGTACGATGCAGGCACGGGGGCGGCCATTGGTGAGTACATTTACAGCGGCTCTAGGATGATAGCAAAAGAAGCAGGGGGGGCTACCGAATACTACCTTAGTGACCGCCTGAGCAAGCGCCTGGTTATGGATTCTTCGGGCACAATAGTTGGAAGACAATCCCATCTGCCTTTTGGGGAAGAGTTTGCTACGAGCGGACTCGGTCAAGAGCACAAGTTTAATACCTACGAGCGTGATGGTGAGACAGGGCTGGATTACGCCCTGAACCGGAACTACTCCCCGAGCGCGGGTAGATTTATGCAATTCGACCCATACAGAGGCAGCAGCAACTCAAGCGATCCGCAAAGCTGGAATAGATACAGCTATGTGCGTAATGACCCGGTAAACAGGGTTGATCCTCTGGGATTAGATGATACTTCTGCGCCTCCTCCCGGCGGCTCTAGTCCACCCCCTCCGAGCGTGCCGCCAGAGTCAATTAATGTGCCGGCAGGAGCTGGATTTCCGCCGATCCCTCCCGGCGTAGTTATCACACAACCGGGGGTGCCGTCATACGATTTCACCGGCACATCCGGCGGGAGTAGCGGCAGCGGGACCAGCAGCACCCCTCAGCCGGATGACCCAAAGAATAAACCATGCCCGGAAACTCCTGATAGACCACGAGATACTTCTACCGTGGCCGGCAACATATTGGAGACTCGGGCTGAAAAGGAGAAAGTCATAGCAAGGCATGGCGGACGGTATGACGCCATCGCGTTCGCGGAGCTTGCGGAATGGCTTTACCAGAAAGTAAGAAATAAAGGCCCGTGGGACTACAAGCAACAAGGTCCACAATACGCTGATTACGGTAATTTCAACTTTGGCGCTGTAGCCAGAGAACTCGGTCTGAACAAGACGCAGGCATTGCGTCTGGCTGGCTGGGCACAAGTGAAAGCAGGCACATCCAGGCCATCCTGGGGAACACCGGGGAGTCTGTTCGAAATCTTCACCAACGCCGATACCGGCACACGCTCTTATGGCGATGATCCGAAGGATGCCAAACAGATAAAGCGGGGGATAAAGTATACGAACAGAAAGTGTGCGGAGCGGTCGGGCGGGGTATAAAATATGTTTTACTGGTAAAGAAGACTGAGGCGGGTCAGAGCGCACCTTACGGGAGGCGACAAGAGGCGCTCTGAAGCCCCTTTATGCAAACCAGTTCTGTCGGAGGATCTTGTTTCATGAAGCAAATATTTCCAGTTATTTTTCTATGTCTGCTTTGTGCTGGTGGCCTGGTAATAATTCAAAGCCACGCGACAGGGTCGGGAAAAATCAAGCCAGACACGGTAAGAGATCACCTGCTCGGCCCGGTTCGATCCGTAAAAGTAGAATGGTCCGTGCCTGGGAAGGATGGTGCAGAGGGACCGAGAAAAGCCGGCGGCACCTCGCTCTATAACCAGGCAGGGAACTTGATCGAAAGGGTCACATATAACCCGGACGGTTCTTATTCAAGCAAGCGTCTTTACCTTTATAACAGCCAGGGCAAGATCAGCGAGTCCACTGTTTTTGATGGCGGCGGCTCGGTCTCGATGACATCTCGATTCAGGTACACGGATGTAGACAATACGGTTGAAGAAACCACCTTTAATGCTAAAGGGGAGTTGATCTACAGGAGTCTATATAAATATGATAAAGACGGAGACTTGATTGAATCATCAACTCTGCTGGATAAAGATACTCCGCGGTCTAAAACAACTTTTGTCTATAACGAAAGAGGGAACCTGGTTGAAACAATCAACTATGGCGCTCAGGGCGAGCCTTATAGTAAAACCGTCTGGACTTACGACAATCAAGGCAACCGGACCGGGTTGCTCTTTTACGGAAGCGAGGGGGTACTCAGCGCAGAGCATAAGTTCTCTTATGAGTTTGATGAGCGCGGTAATTGGACTAAACTCGTTGAATCGATCACCGAGCAAGAGTCTCGCTCCCCAAAGATTATGATAACGTACCGGATAATCACTTATTATTAATCCAGGTGTCTAACGATTGGCAGATCAGCAGTCGTAGTAGGGTCGCTTACCGTGTAAGGCTGATGGAATCGAGGCTTGGAATTTGAAACTAATATATCAGTACAACTGCCCGTACATCTGAGCGGTCGCGATACGTTCAGCTAAAGTCCGCAAGTTTATGAGCTAGCGATGAAAAAAGCTGATAACCCGCCCGACAAACTCATCAATCGAGAGAGTAATTCAAAGTCTAAAGACCTGAAGCAAGCGGTTAACCTGGCGAATCTTAAACGACCGGGCCCGCTCGTTTACGGAGCTGTTGTCACTATCCTCCCTGTCCTATTTAACCTTGAGGTTTGGGTTAAGTTATGGAAGGGAGCTCGGCCGCGAGCTTGGGACGGTACAGGTCATTTTGCAATCAGTCAAATTTACAGCACCTCAATCTTTCCTGATACATTCGGTTGGACAACTACCTATTTTTCAGGCATGCCACTGCCTAATTTTTATCCTCCGCTCTTTTACTGGTGTGTGGCACTGCTACACAACATCGGGCTTTTTTCTCATGCTTTAAGTTTCAAGTTCGTTTTGGGCCTATCCATATTCTTGTTGCCAGTCGCTATATGGATGCTGGCTTTCAGGCTTTCGGGTGAAAGCAAGTTAGTGGCGAACTGCTCGGCGATTGCGGTCATCCCGTTGCTTCTGGACTTGCGATTTCATCAAATAGGACTGAGCTATGACAGCACTTTCTTGATAGGCCTTTATACCCAACCCTTAGGGTTCATATTACTCATTTTTTGGTATCTGGTTTATGTGAATTGCTATAAAAGCGCGTTACGTTTTTCGCTGGCTTCTGTATTACTAGCACTAACGGTCCTTGCCAACTTCTTCAACGGGGTAACTGCAATCATATTCGTGTTCGGAATGCTGGCAACTGATATATTGGGATATATAAAGCAGGCAGATTCCAACAAAAGACGAGAGACGCGAGTGGCCCTGGTTGCGCATGTTCTCTCTCCCATCGCTGCTCTTCTGCTCACCCTTTTTTGGGTCGTTCCTCTATTAACAGAATATGAGTACTTTGTAACCAGGCCGCACACTGTACCGCTCAACGTGCTCATTGCTTCCCCCTTGTGGCTATGGTACCTGGCAGGCATAGCCGGGGTGGCAAGATGGATCAAAACTCCGACACCTTTTATGCAGCCGTTTTTGATAGGCTGTATAGCCTTGGCCTGTGTGACGTTTCTGGGTGCAACTATGTCCCCGCGCTGGCTCCCTTTTCAGGCTCCGCGATTTATAGCTACTGTTAATTTCTTGCTCGCTATCCCGGTAGGGCAAGCGGTCGCTCCTGTCTTTATTAAGATGCGTTCGTTTGTCACAAGAATTATTTTTGGTGCCGGTGGTGGAGACCGATATCTCAGGCAAAAGCGAAATATGGGGATTAAGTCTGCCCAGATTACCACCTTCTGCCTGGCAGCAATTCTTCTGACCGGGCTTTATGCGTCTTTAAGAACACAGCCTTATGATGGAGCCTTTTATCAAATCGAAGATGAGAGAATACTGAATGATATACTCGGTTTCGCTGAAGCGCACCGTGACGGTCGCTATTTGGTCGAAGTGCCCCGTGCCTCTTCTATTGAAGCGGCATTTGAAGGCAGGTCCTTGAATTCCTATTTAGGCGCGCAAGGGAATGAAACCTTAAGCGTGGTTTTCCGCGAGGCTTCACCTAACGCCATTTTCTTTAATGCCGTCGTCAATAGCTTTTCAGCGTACCCGGATAACTTTGGCCTGAGCTCTGTGCTTGCCGACGACCTCGACTTCTTAGACCAACCTCTTTCACAGCATTTGCGGCGCGCACGGTTCATAGGCGTCAGGTATTTAGTAATATTTACCCCGTCGATCAAGGGTCATCTGGCTCGGCAACAAGAAGTGGGACAGTCATACGACTTTGGTAATTGGACTGTATTTCAACTGAGGGATCAGCCGCTGCCTCGGATAAGGTTCCTTCAATACAAGCCAGCATTAGTGGTCAGCGAATTTTCTGTTAAGCAGCGCCGGCAAAATGAATATGACTTTGTCAGACTTGCTGAAGAACAGTTCGCAGATTCCTGGTTTGATGTGGTTCTTGCCCGCTCGACTGAAAGAAAAATTGACCGTATCAAGAATCTAGATCATTTCGGGGCGATAGTTTTAGATACCTATGATTGTGATGACCAGGACCTGGCTTTTGATAAGCTACGCGAGATTTCACGCAGTAGGACGCTCGTTCTACTTTCGAGTGATGCCCCACTCTTTGCGCGAATGCGAGCGGCGATTGGTGATTTTCCAATGGCTCGTATCGTAGAACGCCAATCGCTCCCTCCCGGTGATGTATTAGAGTCTTTATTCCCACGGCATCACTATCAAACTAGTGCTATTCGCCGAGAATGGGGAGAAATCAAGAGCATTTTGGATCACGGGAAAATTCCTGCGGGCGCTGCTGGCATAAACATTCAAGGTGCGATTAATCAGACCGATATTGCCATTAGTGCAGATTCGGTCAGCGAAGGTCATGCGCCGGTGCTCGTTGAGGCAACCTATTTCCCTAACTGGAAGAGAGAAGACGATGGGATTGTATATGCGGCTACTCCTTTCTTTATGCTTACTTTCATTGACGCTCCAGCCAAATTGATCTATGTGCGCCAGTGGTATGACACAGTCGGTCTTATAGTTTCTGCGGGTACTCTAATTCTGCTCTTAGTATTATCGGTGCTACGCCATGGTAAGGGCCCAAGGGTATTGGATTAAACTAATCAAGGATGAAAAAGAAAGCTTCAATGAAAGCTATTACAGAGTTTTCGCGGGGATCCTGACAAAGGAGAACTATCCGCATCAGGGGTAAGAGCTACAGCCTTAAGAGAGTGTCTTAGTCGCATAAGCAGGTCAGCAGTATTTCAATAAGTTAGATCGAAAGGCAGAAAAGGGGCGGAATAATGAGAAATGTTCACATTTTGGCTAGGAAATGCACTATCGGTTAATACAATTAAGAACTAGAAGTTAGGGCCAGGTGGCTCCAAGACCAACGCAACGGCGATAGGGAGCCATTGCGGGCCACCTTTAGAAACGCATCGAATGGCTCCCTATATTGTATGCTACGGGTAGCTCAATGATACCTAACACGAACTATTACAACTGCTTAAACCCAGGTAGCCCGTATTATAAGATGGCTCTGGAGCGGGACGAAACGGGAGCCAGTGGCTCTGAAATGGTACGAATCAGCAAACGGCAGAAGCGAGCCATGGCACGAGTGGCTCTAGAGGGGAAGATGCTCAACCAAGAGAAGAGAAGTCAAAAGTTGAGCTTGGGATCCAGCCTCAGAAGGAGCTAAAACGGAGGCGGATGTGCCGGAATGTCTAGCTTTTAGAAGGTGCAAGTCACATGAAGAGCGATAGGCATCTGAGTCCGATAACCTCATACCATCCTATTATGTTAGGGGCGTTATCGGACTCACCTAAAACGAGTCTGATCCATATTTGCGACTGATACACTCGCCCTTACAAAAAAATTGTTGCAATTGACATTCTCCATGCTGCGTCGGTACGACGACGTGTGCTGTCGATCAGTTTAAACCGAATAAGCGCCAGCGTTCTATCTAGATAAGACTTACAATCTGAAACCCTCGCCTTTTATATTTCTCATAAACTATGTGCATGTTCTCCATCTCTTCTATCGAACTCGATGTGCAACCGGGCGACGTAATCGCCCGGAAAGTCAGCGACCCGGCAGCTTCTGAAACATTTCCGATAAAGCTAGCCAGTAGGCTGCTCCAGCTCGATCTTGACCTGTTGCGGCACGGCCGGCGGAAACAACCAGGGGTGAGTTGAGCAAATTTGATCTAGGGTTATGCCGTCGCTCCCAGGTAAACCAGGATTCCCGGCAGAACCCGATGAGGTTCTGCCGGGCTAAGACCTTACTTCATAAGCTGAACCTGATCTAATTGGAAAAAGCCGCCGCCGCTGATGGGGGAGAAGTTGAACCCCCATACCTGCGTGAGGGTGAGCCCGTCGTTGGGCGCCCCGGCTGGCTGCCAATCGGCGCGCCGCGCGAAGCTGCCCCAGGGTACGCTGAGGTATCTCCACCCTGAAAAGGTGTCGCTGAACTTATACTCGAACCGCTCAGACGTATCTATCGCGCTCCCTGGCGCGCGGTTGTCTGACACTTCCAGGCGAATCGTGTTGCCACTGTTACCGCCGTAGTACCAGAATTCAAACGCCTGGTAGGCACTCCAATCCTGAGGCACCGGGTAGCCCTGAGAAACACCCGCCCACGATGCTACGCCGTAATCTACTCTCATAGCGGTGCCCCCTCTTGCGCCGGGTGACACGATGTAGCGGTTTATCGTCGAGCCAGGCCCGTTGAAGCTCACCCACTTGTCGGTGTTTCCCCCTTCAAAATCATCGAGCACCGAATAAGTTCTTGTAACCAGCTCTACCTGATCCAGATGGAATCTGCCTGCGCCACTAATCGGCGAAAGGTTAAAGCCCCAGACCTGTGAAAGAGTGAGCCCGTCGTTGGGCGCTCCGGTTGGCTGCCAGTCCGGGCGCCGCTGGAACGACGCCAGCGCGATGGAGAACTTTCTCCACCCGGTCCAATCGTCCACAATCTTGTACTCGAACCGCTCCGAAGTATCGGTTGAGCTCCCGGCCGCGCGGTTGTCTGACACTTCCAGGCGAATCGTGTTGCCGGAACCACCGCCTTCGAGCCAGAAGTCAAAGGTGTTATAGCCAGCCCAGTTCTGCGGTGCGGTGAACCCTTGCGATACTCCTGCCCAGGAGACGATGCTATAATCAACTCTCATCGCGTTATTGCCAACGGCCCCTGGGGAGTTGATGCTGCGGTTCATCGTCGATCCGCCGTCACTGAATGAAATCCACTTGTTTGTATTACCTGATTCAAAGTCATCCAGGACGAGCTTTCCCGGTAGGCTGCTCACCTCCATTGGGTTTGTCATCTTTCCGCTCATCCACAGAAGCGATAGAAGCCTTAGAGAATCGTTATAGTAGTTCTCAAAGGGCCTGGATACAGTCTCGTTCCACATCGCCGCCTTATACGCCGCGTCACCGTCTACGATAGCGCCGGAAGCCGCGGGGCCTATAAATGCGGCGTTGTGAAACGACCCGATAAGGCTACCGTCAAGCCTGTATCCATCTTTGATATTGGCTGGACCCACCCCCTTGAAGAAGGCGTTGAGCTTGGCCAGTTGGTTTATCGCTCTTTGATCACAGTACCAGGCGGCATCGTGTGCAAGCCTCCACGGCACGCGGCACGCATCATACGTGTAGTCGTAGCTGTTCTGAAAAGAGTAATAGGCAGAGTCTAAGGGAGTGCCGGATGGGGTGGCCCAGTTGGGCAGCAACCCGGTAGACCCGGCCCCCGAACTGGAGTTGATGCTGCCAATGATTTCGTAGCACTTCGCAACCACCTGATCCCAGCGCGTGTCTTGCGTATAAGCCTTAAAGACTTTGTAGAAGGCGGGAGCGAAGTAGGACGGATTCACAATGGGGTGAGGATCATTTGCACCGCCCCAGCCATCGCCTGGCTTTAGCACAAAAGTACCGCTCTCGACATCGTGCGTGATGATCTTGTTGATGAGGCTCGTGGCGGCCGCTGCATAGCCGCCCCACCTCTTATCGGCGGCGATTAGAGCAAAGGCCATGTCCTGGTCAGCGTCAGAAGCTGAGTTCGAGTCATTCGGGCTATAAAGGGTATTGCCAGCGTTGAGATGCCATGGCATCAGGCCGTTTTGATTGTGGCCGAAGTGGCTCTGCGCATATCCCCAGAGGCTGTCGAATGTAGGCCTGTCGTCGTGGTATACGGCGAGAATCATCCCGTAGGCGATACCTTCCGAGACGGTGTCGTTGCCGTCCTCGGGCCGGCGCACGCGGAGAAAACCTCCCGCACCGTCAGAGGTCAGGTATCTTGTTTTCCAGTCGTTGTAGCTATTGCTAAGAATTGTGTTGGCTGTCTCCTGGTTGGGTGCCATGCTCGAAGCGCATGGGTACGGGTAGGCTTGTTGCACGAGGCTGGCCACGGTTAACAGTACGGCCAGCGTACTTGCCGCCAAGCCGTCGAGTGCGCGAGTTTTCGTGCCTATATCCATCATAATTCTCCTGTTCGCAGGCGAGTTGCTTTAAGGACAAATACTCATTGGCGCGGAGGTGTTCTCTTGCGCTTTATAGTCCCAAAGCAACTTCCTGAAAATACTCGCGCGTCCACATGTTGAAGGGACCGGCCTATCTACCGGCATTGGTTCGGCCTCTTCCGAGACGCGACCGCTGCCGAGATAACAAACCGGCCCCTCTGTCTTTCTGCTAATGAACAACGGATATGTTTACAGCTCGTTGGGCAAGGGTGTTGCCGCTCGCATCCCTGGCTACGAAATTAATCGTGTACGGGCCGGTGCCTCGCCACGTCCATCCGCTCAAATCTACAAGGGATTCCTTATGGGGATAATTTTGAAAGTTATCCATCATAAGGTTCAGTTGCCCGCCGTCCACCTGCCAGAACAGGTTATATTCCGACAAGCTAAGGCCACTTACTATAGCCTGAAACGGCTGCGTCCCAGTGACTTGAGAGCCGCCCGCAGGCCACCATATATCTACTGTGTAATTGGTAGCGGGCGTCGAGCCGCTCCCCACGCTGAAAGTTGCGGTGCTATCATTCCAGTAATAATTAACCGTCCAACTGTTATTGAAGACAGCCGTCTTGATCGTATATTGCCCGGCTAAGGTTGGCGTCCAGGGGCTCGATGTGAAGGTCTTGGTCTGGTTGGAACCGAAAGACTGGTACTCGGTAAAACTCTGATGGACGCGCTGGTTAGACGAGTTGTAGATTTCCGTATCTACGATCAGGTCACTGGCTGCCCCTCCCAGATTCCTTACAGTGGTCGTAACGCTCATAGCCTGATTTACGACCGCGGTATTTGGCGATATGGAAGCGGCGCTCTCAAAACTGGGGTTCGCTTCTACAACGCCCGCCGTGTAGACCGCAAAAGCGCATTGGTTTAGATGAGTGCTATTAATCGGCGACAGTTCAGGGATACTATCAAAGGCCGTTGCCGAAACACGCACTACCTGATCAAACCCCCACCCTGCGTTCTGGAAATCAGATACGGAGAGGTCTAGTCTCCTCTTCTTGCTGTTGCTTATCACGTATACTGCCCCATTAGGCACGACCTGGATCAGCGTGCCATTAGGCAGAGGCGAGTACGTTACCGGCTCTCGCGGATCATCTGGGCATGCGGCTATTTCGGCATCGGCGTTTAACGTGACCTGGTCCATGCTATAGCCCAACCCGTTAAAGACGTCCATCGAGGCAAAGAGTCTCTTTTGGCCCCTATCAGTTTTCAAATAGATCGCCCCTCCTGAACTTCTCAAGAGTTTCCGCGTCGGCTGTAAGCTCGGCCCAACCCTGAAGCACGAAATCTCATCGGGGGATGCGTTTATGATCCGCCACCACGAGAAGCCGTACTTCGCGAAGGTAAAATCGTCCGGGACGCCCCGCCTTTCACCGTCTTCTATCAGCCATACAGTCCCGGTGTTGTCTCGCAGCAGAGTCCCATCGGGATGCCACTTCACATTGGAGTTCCCCATTTGACGCTGCTTACGGAGCCACCCCGTGACGGGCAGGTTGCTGTCCATGTTGCCGATTACATACCGGCCGTTATTGATGGTGAGAGTTAATGCTTTATCGGTATCAGAGGGTTCATTTTGAAAATTCTGCTGAACGGTATAGACCTTGCCGTTTGAAGCCCCCTTAACGATTGCAATGTGTCCATTAGTGCCGCCTTCTGAGCATAGAATATCGCCCGGCTGTGGCGATACTCGTTGTTCGCCCCCGTTGACATACTGAGTCAAACCCATCCGCGGACCGTTTGCGTACCAAAACTCCGCGTTGCCGAGGTATAGGGATGCTAAATCCGTGTTAAAGATCGTGTAGTAATATCTTCTGACATACTCTACACACTGCCATTTTTCGCCGATATAGACTCCATTAATCGTGCTGGTGCAATTTGATAAACAACCACCGCCGTTGGAGAACGCGGCGACAGTGTTAAACTGGCCGAGATACGTGCCAAACGGGCGGCTGGCGTATGCAGCGGGCACAAAGAAAACCTGACAAAAGGTCAAAAGCGTTAAACAAACTATAAGACTTTTTTTCGCTACAACTACTGAGTTTTTCATTTATTTACCACCTAAATTAAGATTTCCACGTCGAGGATCAAGCGTCTTATCCAGCTTGAATGCCGCGGCATTCCTCAGGGTCGGAACCGACGCGGGCGAAAGCGGTCAAACCCGTTACTCCTGTTTGATAAAGGTATCTCCTTTTAATGACCGGTAAGTTCTACTACAATATTTGCCGGGTCATATTTAGATAACCGTATCCGTCTGAGAGTTTGGTTTCGGGACAATCCGCCACCATCAATACCCTTGATCGAGACGAGATTACAGGACGCCTGGGTGAAAAATCCTTTAGAAGTTCTTAGGTTTTTCTTAGGAGTTCCTTAAGCTGCTTATGAGTAATCAGGTCAATGGTTTATACGAGTTTGGTCCTTTTCGACTGGACGCACACGAGCGCCGTCTCTGGAAAGAAGGCGAGTCTATATCGATTCCGCCAAAAGCGTTCGACACCCTTCTTTTTCTTATCCAGCATAGCGGCCAGCTTATAGAGAAGCAGGAAATGTTAAAAAGCCTCTGGCCTGAGAGCTTCGTCGAAGAAGGCAATCTCTCGCTTTACATATCTATTATAAGAAAGGCGCTGGGCGACAAACCGACGAAGGCCGAGTACATCGAAACGGTCCCAAAGCGCGGGTACCGATTCTTAGCCGATGTGAGACCTCTACAACAGGAGCTTGTCGACGCCGACGCCGACCTCCAGGCCTACGCTACAGCTCCTGATGAAAAGACCGGTGATGACAGGCAGCCGGAGTCCGTTGAGGGGCGTGACCTGGTGCCTGACAAGAAGACTGCCGCGCGCGGTCGAGGTTATCTGAAGGCGCTTTCAGTAGGAACGGTTGTGCTATTTGTAGGGTTGGCAGTCGGGACAACCGGCCTGTGGATGGAAGCTGTTCCTCAGATCAGCAACCTGGTTTCCCTCGGGGACCCCGTCGCCGGGCAGCAATTCTTCGTAACGATTGAGGGAGATAATTTTGACGTAAATAGTGTTCAGGTGATCGTGACCGGCGCAAACGGTTGCCTTCGAATAAACAATTGCGTTGTGCCAAATAATGTCTTGCAGGGTGTCACTAGCACCCGCATTGAGGCCATCCCGCTCACACTGGGTGTCGGCGAGTTTCAGATATTCGTCCGAAACGGTCCTGGAGACGACCTGTCGAACGGGTGGCCTATCAAGGTCAACCCTTCGACTCCCACGCCGGCGATCGTTGTAGATGGACATCCTCACGAGTGGGCCGGGTTAAAGCCGCTGCTTGAGGACCCGGTAGGCGACGGCCCATTTAATCCCTATGGACAGTATTTTCAGGGGGAAGATTTTGTGAATATCTCGGTGAGTAATGACAGGGAAAATCTATACTTTCTTCTGGAGTTCGCCGGAGATTATATGGGAGGGATAGGGCTGTTTCTTGACAGCGACCTTAACGCGAGCACAGGCTGCGAGGGCAATGAATACATTGTTTTTGTATCGCCTACCGCGCCGGGGGCCAACCTCGCGTTGGGAGATCGGCGCAACTGCTCATACAAAGATGATTTTCCCGGGGCAATTGTCTCGAAAGCCCAGGGGAGGTTTGTAGAGGCGGTTATCAAGATGGACACGCTAAGAATTATTACCCCAGGGATGATTGGGATAAGAATGTCAGCTACGGCCATAGCGCCGGGGAGAGGTAAAGCTGATATTGTCGGCCCGGAGGCGACATACCTTCTTAGGTGAGCTCAATTTTTTTTGAGAGCATTCAAAACGATAGGTATAAAAACCAGCGCTCGCGCAATGAACGGAGGATTCAGTCGCCGCTTATGACGCGTCTGCCAGCGACGGTGTCTCGCCCGAATCGAGTTCCCGTCTAAGCCAGGCGCGAGCCATACTCCATTCGCGTTCGATTGTTCTTTCGCTGGTTTCCAAAAATGTGGCTATCTCTTTAACCGTATATCCGCCGAAATAGCGCATTTCCACTATCTGCGCTTTATGCGCATCTTGCTTTTCCAGGGCTTGTAACGCCTCGTCGAGGCGCAACAGTTCGGCAGATTTTTCAACGTGGATAAAAGGCGCGTCCGTGAACGGCAGATGTAAAGCGTCTCCGCCGCGCTTGTCGCGCGTTTCGGATTTTACATAATCTAGCAAGATTCGCCGCATGCACGTAGCCGCGATGGCGAAGAAATGGTTTCGGTTCTGCCAGCGAACTCTTTTCTGATCGACTACCTTCAAGTAGGCATCATCGATCAGTATTGTCGTTTGCAGTAAAGCAATTTTTTTTTCTCGCCGCAGGTAGGCACTGGCGAGGCGGCGCAGCTCTTTCTCCACTAACGGCAGTAGCAGCTCGAGCGCCCTCTGGTCGCCGCGTTCTAACGCGAGCAATAGTTCTGTAATCCCGCGCACCGAATTCATGTTCCTGACTCCTTGTGTAGAGTTCAGGATAGTGATAAATTGCCGCCAATTCCAGCAAAAAGAAGAGGACTCCGTAGCCGGTATTACAATTGGCGGGTTTGAGGGGCCAATGTCGCGTTAGTTCAGTAGGAGGGCAATTAACTTGTTTAACGACGCAAGCGAGACCATTCAACTTCGCAGGCGACTGAGTACTGAACGATGGCAAAAAGTGGAAGATATTTATAACGCGGCGTTGCCGATGAGTGAGAGCGACCGTCGAGAGTTCCTCACACGGGTGGGCATAGAAGACGAAGGGTTACGGCGGGAGGCCGAGTCATTGCTGGCGGCTGATCAAACGGCGGGTGATTTCCTCAACGGCGGCGCATTTGAGCTCGGCCTGGAGGTTCTGGTAGCTAGTGAGATAAGGAGGCACGGAATGCAATTGCTATCCGTCGGCGACCTATTGAATGACAGGTACGAGATTCTGGCGGAGATCACCGATGGCGGGATGGGGAACGTCTACAAGGCGAAGGATCATCGCCTCGGTTGGACTGTAGCAGTTAAAGTCCTGAAAGAAGACGCGCTGAAGAATCGCTGGATAGTGGAGAAGTTTCGGCACGAAAAAGAAGCACTCGCCAGGATCGACCACCCAAATGTAGTACGGCTTGTCGATGCCGGAGAGTTGCCGAAAGGCGCCCCCTACCTTGTAATGAAGTATGTTGAAGGCTCTGATCTAAGCAAAATCCTGGCGGCCGAAGGCGGCTTGGAGCCTTTGCGTGTGGCGGCAATTATGCAACAGGCCGCGCAGGGCGTTGCAGCGCTGCATGAAGCAGGGCTGGTGCACCGTGACATTAAGCCTGGAAACTTCGTCTTGTCCGACAATGACCGTGAGTTCCCTTTAAAAGTCATAGATTTTGGGATTGTGAGGGTTCTGGGGACGAGCACCCGATTGGACCAGATACCCGGCACACCGCCTTATCTTTCACCCGAACAACTGAGCGGGCACGACGTCACATCGGCCAGCGATGTTTACGCGCTCGCTGTGACCGCTTATGAATTGCTGACGGGGCGACCTCTTTTCGCGTCTGGTGAAATGGCACCCAAAGAATTTCTGTTGAGCTTATGCCGCTGGCAGCGAGAAGTTTCCGAAAGAACGCCGCAGGCTCTACTACCCCAGTGGCCGGAGGCGGCGCGGGTGATTCTTCGTGCTCTTTCACTCGATCCCTCTCGAAGGCCAGAGGCGTTTGAGTTTGGTAATGAACTGCTGCGGGCTCTGACCGCGGATAATGCAGCCGCCGCATCGGCCGTGCTAAGCGGGCAGCCGTCGTCCAGGGCAAGAGCCGGCTCGACAGGCGGGTTAATCCCAAACAGGCGATGGCTTATCGCTGCCTCCATCTTATTGGTTGTCATTCTCGCAGTAGTGTTATGGCCCACTCAGAATCCGGTCCGGCCGACGCCTGGCAACGCGATAACAATAACGCCCCCCGGTCCGATTCCAGACTCAAGGCCGGAGCGCGCCCTAACCTACTGGCTGACCGTCGTTAGAGAACGTGACGGTAAGACTATTCGCGCCGACGGAAGTGAATCGTTCGATACGGGCGACAAGTTCCGAATCCATTTCGTCCCGGCGCAGGCGGGCGCGTTATATATCTTTAATCAGGGTACCAGCGGGACCTGGCACACCCTTTTCCCGACCCGCAAAACTCATCAATCAAACCCCTGGTTAAAGACCGACGAGAAGGTTGTAAGCGTAGAGAACGAGTTTACAGCTCCGACCGGGTTAGAGCACGGAAATGAAAAAATCTGGATTGTCTGGGCGTTACAGCCCGTCCCTCGTCTCAATGAGCTGGTCAAACAATCGAGCAAGAGCGATTTGAAGATCAGCGACGGCACGCAGCAAGCACTGTTGCGGCAATTCATGAATGAACACGCATCCGCCCAGGCCGACGCCGACGAAACACTGTCTCAGGTTACTCTCAAAGGGCGCGATGAGATCATGATTCACCAGCTGAGTCTGAGGCACAAGGATTGGAAGTGACGCGCAATTAAGCGTCATGGAGGTCTCAATCACATGAAACGGCAGCGGAAACAACTTTCAGTTTGCCTCGTATTGTGGGTGATTTTTTCGCAGACGATCTTTTCTGCGCCGACCGCGCCCCAGGACGGGCTGACAGAGCGTGGCGACATCCAGGCCGCAGAGATAACACGTAGCCGCAGAGCTCGACCCAGTCAAAAGGGCACGCGCTATAGCTATAGCTCCAAGCGGCCCGCGAACCCTGCGGTCCGGCCTGGAATTCGGAACGGGCGAGCCATGCAGCCGCCTGACAGGAACACGAAAGCGGCCGAAGTCTCATTCCCCGTAGGGTCGCCCTCTCAAGGCAAGACCTACATGACGCTTGGCGTCACCTTCTGGCGTGTCCGTCTGGCGACCGAGACCGAAATCAAGGACCCCGCGGTATTCAAAGAACGAATGATGTGGAATCAGCAAGAGCGCGAAGTCGTCGTTACACGCATTTCAGACGACACCCCGCTCAGCGACGAGGATTTCATACAAATTAGTATTGAGTATTTGCCCGAACCTGAAGGAGCGGGCGCAACGCCGCAGAATCGCGCGGCTTACCTTTACGTCATCAACCGCGAGCAGTTTGGCGGAGGGAGTTTGAGAAACCCGCGCCTGATTTTCCCAACTCTTGCAACCTACGAGGGTGACAACCGTCTTCTGACCGGGAAGACCGTTACGCTTCCCGACCCGATTCGGCCTTTCCGCATCAGGCGCAGCGATTCAGGCCAGGCGCAGGAATATGAGACCTACACGATCATCCTCTCGCACTTGCCCTTAGACCGTGAATTGCCCCGGGAGCTTGGTCGGAGTGCGATGAAGTTGTCGCCAGAGCTGGTGGCCGATTGGGAGCGGCGCTGGCAACCGTTACATGCCCGAGCCGACATGAGAGGGGGCGTCGGTATGGCGCGGACACTAAGAGAGCTTGAGGCAAACGGAGACACGAGTGCCTCGAGAAGCACCGAAGACTCGGAAGAGGACTTGACTCAAGACGACCCGCCTCCGCAGATCGTCTTTCGAAGAGAAGTAAAAACGGCCGCGACCATGCTCATTACGTTGAGGTTGCCTTTCAAATAAGCCGAAGCCGGGCGTAACGGAGCGTGGAAATATGCTGCGGTTGAGTCGAGAAGATTCTTATAAAGAATCGCCGCGATCCTGCTTTTGTTTGAGTTCATCCGACCGTTGAGACAGGAAGGACAGCCGATAAGTAAAAGTTCGGAATTTCGCTGACCGGGATTCTCGTTCCATGTTCAACCAGATAGGAGTAAAGAAACATGTACCCATCACGGTTTTCCTTGGTTCTTCTTTTGACAGCATCAGTTGTGATATGCAGCTTATCGCAGTTGGTATTGTCTTACAGCGCAAGCGGCGCATCGAACGGCCCCGAGCCCCTCAAATTGAACAAGGTCATAAAGCGCGAATTGAAAGGCGGGGAGCGTCATCAATATCAGGTTGTCGTTGGAGAAGGTCAGTACCTTCACCTTATGGTAGAACAGATGGGGATCGATGTCGTTCTGGCCTTTAACGGGCCCGACGGGGGCGAGCTACTGCGACTAGACACACCCAATGGCGAGCGCGGCTCCGAGTCATTATCCTACATAGCTGCCCGGGCAGGTAATTATCAGTTAGCCATCAGCAGCCTAAACGACAATGCACAAATAGGCGTTTACAAGGTGCAGGTCAAAGAACTGAGGCGGGCGCAGAGTAACGACATTCTTAAGATCGAACAGCAGCAGGCCTTGATAGCTGCTACCGCAACCGAAAATCGTGCCAGCGAACTGATGCAAAAAGGCCGGGCGGCAGAGGCTGAGCCGTTGTTAAAAGAGGCTGTATCCCTCCGCCAGAGGGTGCCGGGGGAACCTTACATTTCTCGCCCGCTGTACCTCCTGGCCTCGGCCTATGAAGCACAAGAGAAGAACGAACTGGCGTTGCAGGCGTACGAGAAGGTACTCCCTCACCTGGAAAGGGAGGAAGGCAAGGCTGGCCTGTCGGTTGGTTATACGCTTTACAAACTGGGTAGATTTTATCTATCACAAGGCAAGCCCGCCAAAGCCGAGCTTCCCCTGTATCGCGCCGTCAAATTGTTGGAGAGCTCGAAGGCTGCCCCAACCGACAGCAGGATGATCGCCCACCAGACCTTAGCTAGTCTCTATAGAGCACAGAGCCGATTCTCAAATGCGGAGACACACTATCTCCGCGCGCTTGAGATGGCCGCAAACTCCAAAGGCGGTTCGGAAAGCTCGGACTATGTCTACCTGCTCAACGAGTTGGGAGGATTGTATTTGGAGCAAAAGGCGTTTGCCCGCGCATCTGAGAAGCTTCAAACGGCCCTGGAAATTTGTGACAAGTCGAGTTTCTACCATCAGCTGCCAATCATGGTCATATCAAATCTTACACTCGTCAAGTATGGGCAATCTTTCCTGGCCTATACGGAGAATAAATTCGACTTGGCCGAGGAGCTGAGTCGTGACGGTTTGGAGTTGATGAAACGCGTGCCGGATGAGATACGGGAGAATAAGCAGACCGGGTTTCTATCGATACGCGCAATGACGCTCAATCTGTTGGGCCAGATTTACGCCGCGCGCAACGACGAGAAGCAGAAAGACTCAGAAAGGGCCGAGGAAAATTTCAGACAAGCCCTGGAAATTTGCGAGAAACAGGTACCCGAACACCCGGTTACTGGATCGGTTTTGATCAACTTGGGGAGTTTGCTTTACAACCGCGAAGAATACGCCAAGGCCGGACCGTTTTTGCAACGAGCGGTAGCCTGGCACAGAGCCAATAAGTCGACTGACGCGGAGCTTCTTAAAGCAGTGTATTTGCTCGGAAAGTCATACCTGGCTGAGAACAACTGCGAGGGCGCTGAACCTCTTTTACTGGAATCGCTCAGGATCACGGCTCAATACCCGGAAGGGGCCGCCGATGTCTCCAAATATCTGGGGGACCTCTACACACGCAAGGAAGATTTCGGCCAGGCTGAACACCATTTACAGAAGGCTCTGGCTTTTTACGAAAAAGAGTCTCCTTACTCCGCCACAGTTGCTCAACTGTCAAGCAGGCTGGCGGAAGTCTTTCAGGGCGCAGGTAAGTTCACTCTGGCAGAAAGCTACTACTTGCGGGTTCTCAGTATATTCAGGAGAAACCTTCCGCCCGGATCGAAACTTACTCCAGCTCACATATCCCTGACCGGTCCCCTCCTCGACCTGGGGCGCTTCTACATAAAGCGTAGAAGCTATGACCGAGCCGAAGAAATAATTAGTGAGCTTAGGACTATAGTCGGAAACCTCAAGCGAGAGGATCGCTTAAGGGGATTCGGCATCGGACTTTTCGGCGCGGAATACGGACTACAAGGTCAATTCGCTCGCGGAATAGCCTTGTTGCAAGAGGCGTTGTCTTATACTAACCCCGGCTCGAACGAGTCCGCTCAACTGCTGGAGATGCTGGGGTCGCTCTATTTGTCGAAAGCCGATTTCGCTCTGGCAGAAGATTGTTTCAAGAAAGCGCTGGCTATTCGTGAAGCACACGACAAGGACTCGCTCGAACTGAGACATTCACTTCACTTTTTGGCCGAGGTGTATCGGCAACTAGGCCGTTATACGCTTGCCATAACTCATGCCGAGCGCATCCTGGCCCTGTATGAAAGGAGATACGGGCCCGATGACATAGAGGTAGCCAAAAATTCTCAATATACGGCACTAGTAAATATGTCGGGTAATAACTACAACCGCGCCGAAACATTACTTCGCCGGCAGCTGGAGATAGTGGAAAAGTATTATGGGTTGGAACACATCGAAGTGGCCGAGGCGCTTTACTCCTCTATCATGATCTATGGGCTTAAAGGCGATCTTTCCGGGCTTGGGCCGCAGAGGGCCAGGGCTGTAAAGATTTATGAAAAGCAGGACAGGTCAAAGCTGCTCGAATCGTCCCGCGCTACCGTTCTGGCGTCTCTCTACATGCTAAGTTTTAACGAGGAAGAACTGAAAAAAGGCATAAATCTCCTGGTGGACTCACTGGCCAGGGACGAGCTTGAAGCCGGTCCTCTTGCGATGAGACTCCTTAAGCAGATGATCCTGGCGGAAATGTACGGTTATTCAGGGGATTTTATCCGCGCGGAGCAGACATACAAGGAGGCGCTGGCGAGCGCCAAGCAAGCGACCGGAAGCCCAATGGTTATACAGATACTCAAGTTGTTGGCGGATTTTTTTGCCAACAGGGCAGATTATAAGAATGCCGAGACGTATTACACGAATGCTCTCAATGTGCAAAAAGAGCATTTCGGCGTGAGGCATCCTGGCACCGCAGACCTGCTTGTGAGCCTGGGCGATCTCGAAAAAGCAAGAGGCGAACAGGTAAAGCCCGAGGAGAAATACCTTGAAGCGATAGAGATTAGAACCAGTATCTTTGGTGCCGCCAGTATTCAGGTGGGCGAGCTAAAGATCAAACTTGCCGATCTCTGTCGCGACAGGGGCGAGTATGATCGCGCGCTGAAGCTGTATCGAGAGGCTCTGGCGATAGGAACTGAGATTGCCGGACAGGATTCATTGTCCGTTTTGAATGTCTATTTCGGCATGGGCATGCTTTATCGGAGCAAAGAGCAGTACGACCAGGCAGAGCACTATTTTCTGGAATCGCAAAAAGTCGTCGAAAAGATATACGGGAAACTGACGATCTTGTCGTGGGCGACGCTAATCATCCCGGCACGGATGAATCTCCAAAACGGTGAATACGTAAAAGCTCAGAGGCTACTAAATGAGGCTCTGGCTATCAAGATAAAAAACGGCACCACAAATGACCTCTCGGACTCTTTCTTGCGTCTCAACCTGGCCGAGACATACCGGCTCCAGAAGGATTACACCCGGGCGGTGTCGTTTGGCCAGGAAGCTGTAACGACGCGAGAAAAGTTGTTGGGGCACGAGCACCCTGAGACCATTCTAGCTCTCGAAGGGCTAGCGGATACTCTCCAGGCACAAGGCGATCTGCCGGCGGCTGTGCGGTTGCGGACCCTTGCCGCGGAGCGAGCCGAGAAGAACATCAGGAATTTTCTAGTCAGCGGCTCAGAGCGACAGAAGAGCCAGCTTCTTCTGACCTTCAATAAGAGCACGGATGCCATTGTCTCTTTGCATCTGGGGGCTGCTCCAGACAATGTTCAGGCTAAACGGCTGGCTCTAACTACGGTACTACGTCGAAAAGGGCGCG
This sequence comes from uncultured Clostridia bacterium, assembly GCA_964615905.1. GTDB lineage: Bacteria > Acidobacteriota > Blastocatellia > UBA7656 > UBA7656 > DATLMR01. The sequence continues at coordinate 10,972 of CAZTUB010000027.1, read as the reverse complement.
CGCTGGATGTCTTTTCAGACCAGATTGCGTCGCTGCGCCGTCGCGCTAAACCTGAAGATCAAGTCCTACTTGCCAAGCTCGCCGAAGCCAGCGCGCATTGGGCAAACCTTGTCTTCCGGAGCGCGGCCCAGGGCGAGGCGATGCCTAAAACGAATGCGCCTCGCAATTTTGAGCCAGAGTTCCGGAGGCTGGAACAGGAGGTTCAGCAGCTCGAAGCCGAGCTGAGTAAACACAGCACAGAATTCCGTAATCAGACTCAACCTGTCACAATAGAAGCGGTGCAAGCTGCCTTGCCACCCGAAGCCGCACTGGTAGAGTTTATCGCCTACCGCCCTTACAACCCTGCGGCCATACATTATAAGAACAGGTTCGGTTCCACGAGATATGCGGCATACGTGGTCACACACGACAGCCCCGAACCCGGGTTTGTAGAGCTGGGCGACGCGCAATCAATAGATAACCAGATCTTTGAATGGCTCGAGCTTTTTGGACAGCACGCTAACGATAGACAGATAAGGCGGGCCGGCAACGCCCTTTACAAGAAGCTCTTTGCCCCCATCACTTCACTCCTTGATAAGCGAAGGCGAGTACTTCTTGTGCCCGACGGGAATCTGAACCTCGTACAGTTCGCGGCGTTAAATGACGACAGCGGTCGTTACCTTATTGAGGAATATGATTTGAGCTACCTGACTTCGGGCCGTGAGTTATTGCGTTTGCAGGACCCGCTTTTACCCGAATCTGTCGCTACAGTAATAGCCAATCCGGCGTTTGACCTCACTCGCACTGTAGAAGACTGCCCCCAGGGCGTAGCTATCGACAACCCGTATGATTTGACCCGGAGATGCTTCATCAACCTTCCCGGCACGGCGCAGGAAGCTATTGAGATTATCCACCTGATGGCGAACGTAAAGGGGTACACAGAGGACGAAGCGACCGAAGCGAATCTAAAGAAGGTAAACCGCCCCTTGCTCTTACATATCGCTACGCACGGCTTTTTCCAACCTGCACCGGTATCGGCTAACCCCGACAGAGAGACGCCTGCGGGGCCTGCCGATGCGTCGAAGCCTGGTAATCATCTTTTGAATCCAATGCTGCGGTCCGGGTTGATTATGGCAGGTGTCAAGCAGGGCCTTAGCGGGCCAGGCGAAAACGGCGTAGTGACGGCGCAGGAGATGGCTGGATTGAATTTGCTGGGCACCAAGCTTGTTGTACTGTCGGCTTGCAAGACAGGACTGGGGGACGCGAAGAACGGCGAAGGGGTCTATGGCCTGCGTCGCGCGTTGGTGTTAGCCGGGAGCGAGACTCAAATCATTTCGCTGTGGAAAGTGTCGGACGAGGCAACACGTGCCCTGATGGTGGCTTATTACAAGCGTTTGAAGGCGGGCGAAGGTCGGGTGGCGGCTATGCGCGCCGTCCAACTTGCGATGCTGCGCGGCGAGATGACGCCACCCGCTGGAGCACAGGCCGGGCGGCGTGAGACAGGCGATACAGGCCAGGAGATGGCGCTGAAAGATTACCGCCATCCGTACTTTTGGGCCGCCTTCATCCCTTCGGGAGAATGGCGCAGCCTGCAAGGTAAATGACACCATATTACGACAAGCCAGGGTCTTCGTGGTATTTAACCGCGCGCCTAATCTCAAAATGACGCTGAACCCGGCTCAGGCAAGCGGGTGGGCGTTGGATGTCGCCACAAAGGTATGGGTTTGTGTAGCGACACAGGCTCAAGAAGGGGAGGGGGAAGATAGAGCGGGCGTCTGCGCGGCTCGGAAGCTTTAGCCGCATCGCAAGAGATCTTGATTATAGAGGCGCTAATTATAAAAACGCTCGTCAAGGCTGCCCGCGCCATTCCATTATTTGCATTCGCACCATTTCGGTGTATGGGCTTTCAAGCTGATCAAGGATCTTCAACGCTTCTTCGGCGTTAACAATCGCCTCTTGGCGCTCCCCTAGCTGTTCTAGCGCAAGACTCAGGTTGAAAAACGCATTACCTTCGCCACGCCGGTCGCCGATCCTTCGCACTATGGCAAGCTGTTGATTGTAGAACTCAAGCGCGGTCTCCAGCTCTCCGAGATTCTTGTAAGCTATGCCAAGGTTTCCGAGCGCGTTGCCTTCGCTCCGCTGGTCTCCTAAACTTCGCACGATACCGAGTTGCTGCTCGTATATCTCGACCGCTCGGTGAAACTCGCCAAGCGAGGCGTAAGCTAATCCCAGGTTGCCAAGGGTGATCCCTTCGCCCCGCCGGTCGCCAATCTCACGCGCGATGACGATTCGCTGCTCATAAAGGCCGATGGCCTGCGTTGTATCGCCCAGGGCCGCGCGGGCCGCGCCAAGGTGCCCGAGCGCCGCGCCTTCACCCCGCCGGTCGCCGATCGCTCGCGCTATTTTCAAATGCTCCTCGTGGCATCTTATCGCCTGGCTTACTTCACCCAGAGAAGCGTAGGCCAACCCCAGGTTGCCAAGGGTAATGCCCTCGTTTCGCCTCCTGCCCATCTCCCGCACGATGACAAGCTGCTGCTCGTAGAATTCTATGGCCCGCCGCGTGTCACCCAGGTCTGAGTAATCGACTCCGAGATTGCCCAGTGCGCTGCTTTCGCCCTGCCGGTCAGCTATGTCTCGCGCTATCGCAAGAGATTGCTCGTGATATTGAGCGGCGCGCCGGGCATCCCCCAGATCGGAGTAGGCCACACCCAGGGTGTTCAAAAGCACCCCCTCACGCGTTCTTACCTTCAGGTGGCGCGCCATATACAATGCCGCCTCTTGCCATCGAATGCAGTCGCGGGAACTCTGGCGTAATGACATCACTTGCGCCCCGACAACCGCGTAATTGATGCATAGTTCGGCAGCCTCGATATCATTTTCAGCTTCCAAAGCAGCCCAGGCCTGTCCAGCTTCAATATTGCGCGACTCAAGATCGAATAAGGCCAACCCTTCTGCGACCGCTTCCCCGCCCTGTAAGAAAAGCTTGTTTGCGTCATTGAGCACCGAATTATAGTAGGCGGCGTGGCGCTGACGGGCGAGGGTAGCCTGGGCGGGTCTGCCGGTCTGCATGTCAACTTTTTCCCGTTGTCGCTTCATCTTACGTCGTAGCCTCGCAAATGGCTGAGAATACGCTGCCCCTTTCAGTCTTCATTTTCTCGCCAGCAGTCATATTACTTTGTTCCGGCTGCTGGCTGGTCGGGCGAGTTCTCTGTCCTTTGAAGCCATTCAGACAATTTAGTCTTTATTCGTTCGACGGTGGGTTGGTCAACCTGTCGGCATATTTCAAGCGCGGCTTCGGCGCGCGATATGGCCTCATCATAACACATTAAACCGGCCAGGATCTCGCTCAAATTTTCCAGGGCGCTCGCTTCAAGGCTCTGAGCTTGTATCTGGCGAGCAATCGCTATTTGATCTTCGTACGACCTTATCGCCTGCGCGTTATCTCCAACTTGAACGTAAGAGGCTCCGAGATGGCCTAATACTATCGCCTCGTCTGATGGATTGTCAGTGCTTCGACATATTTCCAATGCTTGCTCGTAATGTAGGATGGCGCGGTGATGCTCTTTTAGCTCTGAATAAGCCAGCCCGACATTCGCAACCGTACTGCCTATTCTGTAACGGTCTCCGAGAAGCCTGTAGAGTGCCAGCGCTTTTTCATAAGAATCGAGCGCCAGCTCAATTTCGCCAGCGTCTAAATGGACGACGCCGAGATTGTTTAGCGCAAGGGCCTCACCGCCCATATCCCCAGCCCCGCGAGTGATAGACAACTGCTCGGTGTAAAACTCTACGGCTCGTTCTTTTTCATTCAACGCATAATAGCTCAATCCCAGGTTGCACAGGTCGCGCGCTTCATTATAGCGGTCGTTGTTAGCGCGACTGATTTTCAGAGCTTCCTCGTGATATTCAATGGCGCGACGGAAATCGCCCAGGCGGTAGTAGGCATTGCCCAAATTCCCTACCGCGAGCCCTTTGGTCCTGTCGTCTCCGATGGTGTGGCTTATGGCCAGCGCCTTTTCGTAGTATTCGACCGCGCGTTTCATATCTCCCAAACGGGCATAGGCCAGGCCCAGATTGCCCAGGATATTGCTCTGGCTGCGCGGGATCACGATCTCGTTGCAGATGAGGAGCGCCTTGTCGAAATGCTCGATGGCGCGCTTGACCTCGCCCCTGGCAAGGTAGACCACACCGATGTGTTGCAGCGCGAATCCTTCGCCGCGGCGGTTCCCTTTGTTCTTGCTCGTCGCGAGCGCCTGTTTGTGGCATTCGAGTGCTTCGTCCAGCTTCCCTATGAAAATGTATTCGAGTCCTAAATTGGTCAAAATGGCTTCCATTCTGACCGTGGTATCGGATTTCCGGCAAATCTCCAACGCTTGCTCGTAGTAAGTGATTGCGCGCCGGGTTTCACTCAATAAGGCGATAGCAATTCCAAGATTAGACAGGTGCGTTGCTTCGGCAGCGGGGTCTCCCAGTTGCCGAGCCGCTGACAGCGCCGTCTCAAGCCAGCGAACCCGATCAGTTGGATGCTGGCGCAGTTCCAGCAGGTATGCCCCCTCGCGCGGGTAGCCGCTACAGAGCCGGAGCGCTTCATCATCCTGCTGATTGCTCTCGGCCCAGGCATATCCCGCCCGGATGCTCGCCCACTCCTGGTCAAACATCGCTAAACCTGAATCGTGGGCCGTACCGCCTTTGTCGTATAGCTCATCAGCTTCTGTGAGAACGGCTAGATAGTGCGCGGCGTGGAGAAAGTAGGCATAGTCACGATTGGATGCAGCCATTTTACAGGAGTCCCGTTTGGTTAAAACTCGACTAAAGACCGGGCCGCCTCAGCGCTTAACGCGAAAGGAGTACTCCCCGATATAGTGTAGTTGATTATCCCGATCTATCCTTTCAAGCTTCAGAGTGTAGACCTCGTTTTTGAATCTCTCGGCCGGGATGAATATACTGAGCCGGTCGGGGTCGATCTGATCGGACGAGAGTGCTATGCCTCGCCAGACATCACCTCCTTCGGGGGTGGAGACCGTTACAAGATAACCTTGCTGGCGCGGGTCGTTGCCGACACCGGTGATTATTCTAAGCTGTTGTGCCTCCTGCGACAGTTCGACGGTCGGCATAGCGCCGGCACCTCTGGAGGCGTTTGTCATCGACAGCTCGAGCGTCGCAACGATATTCGAGGGGTAGGTTGACCCGCCGTTGCCGGGCTGGCGCCGCGCGTCTTGCAGGGCGCTGACTTCGCCTCCCAGGCGGTCAACCTTGCCGCGAAGGTCTGATGTCAAAAATATGAGGTAAGCGCAAAGCCCGCATAGAACCAGAAAGGCTGTTAAAGCATATAAGGGAAACCTCTGTAGGAAGTGAGTCGGCACGAGTGACCGGCGTGCAATGATCTTCTCTTTGTATTTAACGGTGTCGCGCATGGAAGCAGCATCCTCTAACAGACCTCTTGTAAAGCCTAGGTCGCTCAACTTTTGAGGCGAAGACGTGATGTAGTTCTTAAATTCCGCCCTCTCGTCTTCGTCAAGCTCGCCCTGCACGTACGCATCCATCAACGCATCTTCGACCACGAGAAGTTCCTCAAAGAACTCATCGTCGGCGAAAAACTGCTCCTCAATGCGGTTCTCCTCCTCAGCCGTCAGCGCGCCGAGGAGGTACCGGACCAGCATGTCTTCTTGTTCGGTTCTTGGCTTCACGTTTCAGCTCTTTTAATTCTTATGTGATTAGAACCCCTTACTTATTTCGCGTCCCACTTCCGTTTCAAACATTCCTCGTTACAACTTCTCAATTCGGCCTTGATACGATGAATCTGCACTCTTAACCATCCAAGACTACGCCCTCTCGATTGGATCAACTCGGTTCTCTCTTCCTCATCCAGATAATACTGGATGATTAATTTCGCCTTCTCTGGAGCAAGTTGCTGTAAACACCATCTTCGACAATCTTCGTGCTCACCGAAGGTCGTCAGCCAGAGTTCTTCAAGAGCTTTAAGCATCCGCTCGCGTCGAATGTTATCCCTCACATCCTCCCTGTAGACGTTCCTGGCAACGGCATATAGATAGCTGGAAGGCTTTTCAATCGACTCCGCGCCCTCTTGCAAGAGGTTATCACTGAGCCGGCGTATGGTCTCATCAGCCAGATTCTCAGGATCGAAGCACCGTTTGAAGCTAAAATATCTCACGACCTTAAACCGCATTTTTTTGTAAGCGGCCTCTATAGATGACCGGTCAGGATAAAGTCGGCTGAGGAACTTTTCAAATTCTTCGTGATCTTTTGTCATCTATGCCCAGCTTCAGTCACAGCTAGAGGATTTTGCCAGCAAAGAGCTATTACACCGCTGGCCATTATCACCATGCGGTTTTATTGACACCAGTCTCAAACTCATTCTCTAATTCCCCATCGCCCCGGGTTAGATGTTAACCTTTAGAATCATGGAATCGCTATCTCCATTCCCCGTGCATGATAAACGCCGCCCAGAAGTAGGGTGAACTCCATTGCGGCTGTTTCATCATATGAATTTGAGCAGCTCGGAGCGCCGCCGGCGGCCTGAGCCGCTTGCCCTTCAGCATCTCGTTGTAAAACCGCCTCATCAAAAGAGACGTAGCGTTGTCGTCTACCTTCCATAACGTGGCAGAAACCCGCGCCGCGCCCGAATACATAAAGCCGCGCGTCAGGCCTACGATCCCTTCGCCTTTGACATATTTGCCAAGCGCGGTCTGGCACGCGCTCAAGACCACCAGGTCTGCTTTGAGTTTCAGGTTATATATTTCGTTGAGCCGCAGAAACCCGTCTTGTTTATCGCCGTACTCGTTAACCAGAGAGAGCACGATCCCCGACAATTCCGGATGCTCATCGTTCAAGAATCCATGAGCGGCAAAGTGGATCATGCGATACCGACTCAGTTCAGAGCCAAGGGCCATTCGTCGGCTGGCCCCAAAGTCGAGCGCCAGTTTTCGTTTGCGCGGGTGGACCAGCCTGGAGATCTCTTGTGCCTCTCTCCGCGAAAAAGGCAACCGCTTGAAGCCCCCGGCTACAGCTGTGTCTCGCGGCTCGGTAAATGGTTCCGCAAAAGCTAAGGGCCCTTTTTGCTCGGTTACATGGCCGTTGAACCTCGTTTTCTGATTTCGTTTGATCCGTCCATCATCTACTTCGTAAACCGGGTCCGCGAGGACCGCTAGAGTTCTGGGTGCCCTCTTCCTGCGTCTCAACTCTTTTCTGAGTACCTCCAGCGTCGAGAGAGATGGCAAGTTAGAAAGCTCGTGTGTGACTACAAGCGGAGCTTGGCCCGAGGGGTCTCGCGGATCGGGTAGTGCGGCGAACGGGATAGATTGGAGCGCGCCGTCGGCTACTATGACGATGCGGCTTGTTCCGAGGTGCGAAGCAACCGGTTCGAGCGTCATACGGCTCAGACGGTGTGCGGTGATATTTAATTGAGCATCCGCCTCGTTCACCCGTTTTTCCCTAACCACGAAGGTTTCACCGACAACATCTGTTTCCCGCGCGGTGATCAGTCGGCCGAATTCCCGCGCGGCTGCCTCTATCTCGTTCGACGGCGGCAACTCGTAAGTATTCAGTGATTGTCGTGTTACAACCCAGACATAACTGCGTTTCTCGCCGAGCGAGTACTCCAGCAGGACCGTATTACGGTCGAGTAACTTCTGAAGTTGGGTCAGCGAAAGAGGTTCAGGCTGAGTCAATGTTGCATACCGGGGGCTTTTGATTTTAATCTCAGCTTCGACGTCGTGGAAACGTATGGTTAATTCTTCGATCTCTTTCGCGAGGGTGGCGACATCTTTGTCTTCTCTCTTTCCATCACTCTGGGAAGCAGACTCAGACGGTTGCCTTTCGACCAGCAGTCTTGTATGACGTTCAGCCTTCGCATTAAGCAACTGTTGCAGCGAGCGCCTTTTCTGTAGGAGGCCGGGGTCGATCCCCTGCCGGATGTCTGCGCGCGACTCCATTAACATGTCAAGCAAGCTTCTGGCACGCCCGCGCTCGCTGACAATGAAAGCGGCTGCGTCATATCCAGAAGTGGGCTCTTGTTTGTGCATCTGCATGAGTACGTCGATGTACAGCTCGTAACATTGATACACTGACGCAAGGTAGGATGCGCGCAGGTCGTCGCTGATGACGTTTGCCCGCATGCGTTCAATCAGTTGCAACGCGTTTTGAATGGCTGCGCTTGCCTGCTCAAGTTCGCCGGCGTCCCTTCTCAGTCGCGCAATGTTATAGAGCGTCAATATCTCGCCGCTTTGATCCTCCACACTCCGCAGAAGTTGTAGGGCTTCGTCAAAGCAGGCCTGCGCCAAGTCCCATCGCTGGAACTGGTTATGAATGAGCCCCATCCGGTTTAATATGTAAGCCTGCCCCCGGAGGTCTGCGACCTGCTTACTGAGTACGAGCGCTGATTCGTAAAGGCTCAGCGCCTCCTGCCAGTTCTCTAACGAGGCATGGACAGCTCCAATGTCGCGGAGGCTGTAAGCTTCCATGCGTGGGTTCGGCAAGCTTTTGCTTATCTCTAGCTGACGCTTGTAACACTCGAGTGCCTGGGTCGTATCGCCGAGCGCAAAATATATATGCGCGGCATATCCGAGGGTAAAGGCTTCATAGCTATGATTGCCGATCTCATTGAAGATCAGGGCGGCCTGATTATAATTGTTCAACGCCGCCTCGTCCTTCCCCAGGTCATCGTAGTAGTATGCGATACCATTCAGGCTGACCGCATGGCTAAACCGATCGCCGATCAACTGCGCAATCTCTATCGCTTCCTTAAACGCGTCAAACGCCCTATTCTTTTCTCCCGACCACGTGTAGGCGAGGCCGAGAACAGCCAGTGAGAGGATTTGGGTTCTATAATCCTTCGTTTTCCTGGCCAGGCTCAGGGATTGGTTGAAATAGCCCATCGCCCTTCTAGTTTCGCCGAGGTCGTCATATGCATAGCCTACATGAAGCAAAGTCTCTGCTTGACCTGCGCGGTCATTAGCCGTTGGCCAGATTGCGAGCGCTTGTTTAAAGAGAGTCAAGGCTTGCCGCATGTCGCCGCTGTTATAGTGAGTGAGGCCCAGGTTGTTCAGGGCCCGCGCTTCGCCCTCGCTATAATTCACGTCCTGGCTGAGCGAAAGTGCGCGGTTACAGTAATCACGCGCTATATTGGGCGCGCCTTTTTCATTCTGGATAAAACCGATACTGTTGAGCGATTCGATCTCAAGCTGGCGATCCCCTGTGAGCTGGCTCAATTGCAATGCCTGGTTATAGAACTCAAGCGCTTGATCATTGCGCGCCAGTAATAGGTAAGCCTCGCCTATATTTCTTAATGTAACAGCAACCTCCTCAAGCCTGCCGGCGTTGCGCCAATGGGCTATGGCCTCTTCGTACTTTGCGATGGCGGAAGGGAGAGAATTAAGCTTGCGCTCGCCGACCAGTCGCTCAGCTTCTGCGAAAAGCTTCTCGGCGGCAATGGCGTCGTGGTCTTCGGGAGTCGCGGCGTCATGAATTTCCAGACTTAATCTATAGCGTCCGGCGGGGCCTTTTGCCGTAGCTGCTTGCACTTCAAGTTCGTATACGCCAGAAGCACCGACCACCCAGGAGACAGATGTGGAGCCAAAACGCCTGCTGTTTATTGCCGATAACTGACTACGACCGGCCCCAAAAACACTTATCAGTAAATCGACTTGCTTTCTGTCAATGCTCGCCCGCAGGTACTGGCCGGAGTTAAGCCGCAGCGCATAAAGGTGCTTGCTGCCTGGCAGAATAGACCGCTCCACCTGTTTGCCTGCTAAAAGGCGGCCTGAAGTTGTCAGGCTCGCATTTTTCGGTCTGACCTTCGCCTCGGTTCTAGACCCGGGCATCAGATAGCCAGGATCGGCAAACAGGAGACAGGCCGCTAAGGCCATCCCAGCCGTGTCTTTATTGAGTAATCCTCGCATTTGCCTGTAAATCCCGCGCCCGTCCGGGTTTCTGCCAAGAGGATGTTACAACCTGCTCTATATCTTATAAACCTGTTGACGCACACAAGTTCGCGCAATCTAGCCCTATATTTAACACTGTTGGTTGCGTTCTTCAATAAAGCCCGCGTGAAGCGGCACGTTAGACGCCGGTTTTACGACAGTAAATCGTCAGAATTTTGCCGGTTGTGAAATTTTAGGGTACTCGCTTTCACTGTTAGGGCATGAAACCAATTCTCAACACAATGGGCGCGGGATAGAGTATGCGGCAAATCGTTAGAGCGGGTCGCGGTGGCGGGTAGTCCCAACAGGCAGCCCCTCATTTTTTGGAGTGAAAGACCAAATCTTCAATGTCATGCTTGAAACTTCCTCAATACGGATTCTGCTTGTAGAAGGGTGTGGGCTGGTGCGCGAGGGGATTCGTTTGATCCTGAGCAACACATATGGATTTTCGGTTGTTGCCGAAGCCGGGTCGTATGCCGACGCCCTGGTGATCGCTAACAAAGAGCAGCTGGACATTATACTACTGGACCTGAAAGTGATCTCGGATACGGGATACGGTATAATCGCTCGGATACTTGAAGCGGCCAGCACATCGCGGCTGATTATTCTCACAGAATCGTTCGACCTGCAGGTGCACCGCTTGGTGATCGACCTGGGCGCGAAAGGGCTGGTCATGAAACAGGAAACCTCCGCAGCTCTGATAAACGCCATCAATAAGGTGAACGCCGGAGAAATCAGCCCCGGGCCGTTGATTACGGAAAGGTTGATAAATGATCTATTCAAAACCCCGCACGGAAAGGATGACGACTTCGAAACTCACAACTCGTCTGCGCTCACGCCGCGTGAGCAACAGATTGTCAATCTTGTGTCCGAGGGGCTAAGGAATAAAGAGATTGCGCGGATTTTACTTATCACCGAAGCGACCGTTAGTCACCATTTGACCTCGATCTTCGGTAAACTCGGTGTGTCAGGCCGCCTTCAACTGGTTATCTACACATACAGGCACGGAGGTAAATTAATCTCCATTCCATCAGATGACGACCGACCTGGGATTTAAC
>CAZTUB010000026.1:0-60717 GCA_964615905.1 uncultured Clostridia bacterium | reverse complement strand
CTGCTTTTCAGATCGACGGGCGGCACGACCTATGTCACGTTCTTTTATGCGCAGCTCGACGTGAAGACGCGACAGCTTACATACGTCAATGCGGGGCATAATCCGCCGCTGCTGCTTCGGTCAAGAGACCGGGCGGGAGCGCCGCCGGTGAGCGACTGTTCCAGCCTGACGACGGGCGGGACGATCATAGGCATGTTCGACCACTGCCAGTACGAGCAAGAGACCATACAGCTCCGCGCGGGCGATCTGTTGATCGCATACACTGACGGCGTAACCGAGGCGCTCAACGCATTCGGGGATGAGTTTGGCGAGGAGAGATTGCTCGACGCGCTTCAAGACGCGGCGAACCTGTCGGCGGAAGAGACGCGCGATTTCATCGTGAAACGAGTCGCCGAATGGTGCGGGAGCGCGCCGCAGCACGATGATCTGACGTTTATAATCCTGAAAGTATCTTAAAGCCATCCGCCCGCTCGCAGGCTGAAAGTCCTTCAAGGTTGTGCCGCTCATGAGCGTGCTGCTATATTCTAGACAGCCGCTCGCTTGGACAATCGCGGCATTTTAGACAACGGATGGGACAAAGCAATGAACCATATCAGCCAGCTTTCACGCGAGCAGGCAGCGCTTGCGGTCATCGACATGCAAGAGGCTTTCAGACCCGTCATATCCGACTTCGCCGATGTCGCCTCGCGCATCGCTAAAGCGGTACAGGGCGCGCGATTGCTCGAAGTTCCGGTCATCGTCACAGAGCAGTACCCGAAGGGCTTAAAGCACACCGCCGAAGAGATCATCCCGCATCTTTCGTCAGAGCACCCGACAATCGAGAAGATGTGTTTCAGCTCGTGCGGCGCGGGCGATTTTCAGGCGCGGCTCGCCGACCGCAATGTAAAGCAGGTTATCGTCTGCGGCATCGAGGCTCACATATGCGTCACACAGACGGTGCTCGATCTCCTGTCGCGCGGTCTTGAAGTGCACCTGCTCGTCGATTGCATCACGTCGCGCAGGCGCGAGAATAAAGAGATCGCGCTGGCTCGCTTGACCCAAGCAGGGGCCGTCCCTTCAAACCTTGAGATGGCGCTGTTTGAGATGATGCGGACGGCCGACTCACCGCAATTCAAGGCCGTCCAGAGCCTGATAAAGTAGGACATGACGACACTCAACCCGGAACAACTGAGGGCCGTTGAGACGGTCGAAGGACCGATCCTGATACTGGCGGGCGCAGGATCGGGCAAGACTCGCGTAATCACGCACCGCATAGTCCACTTGATAGAGCATGCGGGCGTGAGGCCTGAGCGCATACTCGCGGTCACCTTTACAAACAAGGCCGCGCAGGAGATGAAAGACCGCGTGGCCCGCATGCTCGACCCCGCGATTCGCACTTCGTCGCCGCTCATCTCGACCTTCCACTCGCTGGCGGTTCGCATACTGCGCCGCGACATCGAGCGATTGGGCGCAGGCTACAACCGGAACTTCACGATCTATGACGAAGACGACCAGGCGAGGGTCGTTCGCGCGATCATGAAAGAGTTCGGCATGGACGATAAATCGCTCACGGCGAGGGCCGCGCTTTCGGCGATAAGCTGGGCCAAGAGTCGAAGCATCACGCCATCGGGCTACGCCAATCAGGCCGATTACGCGAGCGACCGCACGGAGAAGATTTCACACATCTACAAGGTCTACGAACAACGGCTGCACCAGGCGAACGCGCTCGACTTTGACGACCTGCTGATAAAGACCGTCGAGCTATTGCGCCAGGTCGAGGAAGTCCGCTCGTATTATCACCAGCGATTTCGCCACGTCATGATAGACGAGTTTCAAGACACCAACGGCATACAGTACGAGCTTGCGCGGTTGATCACGGTCGGCGCGGCGACGCTCGACCGCAAGACAATCGACCCGGAGACCTTCTGGGAGGATCGCAGCCTTTGCGTCGTCGGCGATATAGACCAGTCGGTCTATAGCTGGCGCGGCTCGGACTTCAACATAATACTCGGCTTCCAACACGACTTTGAAGGCACGAAGACAATCAAGCTGGAGCAGAATTACCGCTCGACTCAAACCATACTCGACGCCGCAAACCGAGTGATCGAGCGCAACCAGCAGCGATTGCCAAAGACGCTGTTTGCTACAGAGGAGCTTGGAAAAGGCGACAAGATTCGCTACTACCAGTCTTACGACGGCGACGGCGAGTCGTCATTCGTCGCCGAAAAGATTCAAGAGCACCTGCGCGAGTCGCCCGCCATGCGCGCGGCCGTGTTGTACCGCACCAACTCGCAGTCCCGGCTTTTTGAAGAAGCGCTCAGGCGACGAGGCATCCCTTACAACATCGTCGGCGGGTTCTCGTTTTACGACCGGGCAGAAGTAAAAGACATAATCTCTTACCTCAAGCTTGCGCTTAATCCAAACGACGACATCGCGCTTGGGCGGATAATCAACTCGCCGCCGCGCGGCATCGGCAAGACGACTATGGATTCGCTCTATCGCCAGCAAAAAGACCTGGGCGTCTCGCTTTGGGAGACGCTGGCCCTGGCCGTCGACCAGCAATCGGTCGGGCCGCGAGCAGGCGCTGCGCTCGACACGTTCAAACAGATAATCGCGCACCTGATAGAGCGCGTCGAGCGAGGCGAGCCGCTTTCGGACGTGGTCAAAGCGGCGACGCTTGAGACCGGCTACGTGCGCTGGCTGCAAGAAGAGAAGAGCGAGGAAGCCGAAGGCCGCTTGCTCAATATCGAGGAGCTTGTGACGGCGTCTGTCGAGGCCGAAGAACACGGCGAGACGCTGCGCGATTTTATAGACCACGCCGCGCTCGTCTCTGATACCGACCAGTACAAAAGCGACGCGCGCGTGACGCTTATGACGATGCACGCGGCAAAGGGGCTTGAGTTCCCCGTAGTCTTTATTGTCGGGATGGAAGAAGGTCTGTTCCCGCATTCGCGCGCGGCGGCAAGCGAGGAAGAGCTTGAAGAAGAGCGCCGCCTCTGTTACGTGGCGATAACCAGGGCGCAGAAATATCTCTACATCTCACACGCCATGAAGCGCCGCACGTTTGGCGAAGAGAGCCCCGCAGAGCCTTCTCGATTCCTGAACGAAATCCCGCTTGAGCTGATGCAGGACCAGTCGCGCGGCCCGTCGTGGCTTGGATTTGCGGCGCGGCCCGCGACTCAACACAACCGCGAGGCGATCCGCGCGCTCAGAGACGATTCGCCGCGCGTGGTCAAGAAAAGCTCGAATTACGGCGGCAAGACTTACAACTCCGTGGACAGCGTTCAGGACTTCTTCAAACGCCGCGTCGAATCTTCCGGCGCCGGGCAGGCCGCGCGAGCCGAGCCGCAAGCGGACCGCTCGTCGGGCGAGTTTCGCATAGGCTCGCGCGTGCGCCACGCGCGGTACGGAACCGGCGTCGTTATGCGCGCAGAGGGGTCCGGCGAAGATGCCAAGCTAACGGTCAACTTCCCCGGTTACGGGCAGAAGAAGTTCGTCGCCAAGTTCGCCGCGCTTGAAAAGGCCTGAGTCCGCAAGCTGGCTTTATGACATGAAAAAGTCCGCCCAGAAGTACGATGGAAAACTCGCCCTCGATAACGGCGATGTGGCTCGCGTGCTGGGCCGCATAGCCGATCTGCTCGAATTCAAAGAAGAGAATCCTTTTAAGCTGCGCTCATACCGAATTGCATCCGAGACCGTGGAGGAGCTTCGGGACTCACTTGCCGAGATGTTTGCGCGCGGCGGGGCAGCGGAGCTTCAAAAGATACCCGGCATAGGCAAATCGCTCAGCGCGCAGATAGGTGAAATCCTCCAGACAGGGACTTCCGAGTATTTTGATTTGCTGAAGGAAGAAGTGCCCGAAACCGTGCTCGATCTTCGCCGTGTTTCAGGGGTCGGCCTCAAGACTTCTCAACTGCTATTCAAGGATTTCGGCATCAAGACGCTTGAGGAGTTGAAAGCCTTTGCCGAAGGCGGCGGGCTTGCTTCCGTGTCGGGTCTGGGCGAAAAGACCATTGCCCGAATCAAAAGCTCGCTCGACAGGATCGAATCCGAGCGAGGAATGATGCGGCTCAACGACGCAGTTGAGCTTGCGGGCTCAATCATCGAACGGCTCAGCGTTAACCGGTCGGGCCGGTTCGATATCGTTGGCCAGATACGACGGGGGCGCGAGATGGTCGATGCAATCGAGATACTCGCGGTCCAGCCTTTTGATGAAGCCGACGAATCGTTAATCAAGGCTTTTACCTCGATACCGCAGATAGAGACGGTCAAAGCGGCGCGGCCCGGCAAGATCGAAGCGCAAACCGCGAAAGGCGTCACCGTCATCCTGCACGCCGCGGGCGAAGCCGAGCATGCGGTTGCGCTTGTTCGCACAACCGGATCAATCGAGCACGTCCGCGAGCTTGAAGCGCGGGCCGAATCTCAAGGCTATATTTTCAAAGGCTTCAGGCTGGCGAAGAGCGGAGATGAACCCGGCCGCGCGCGGAAGAGGCCGAAGGAAGGCGCTGCGGTCAAGGTCGCTGCCGAAGAGGAGTTTTACAAGAAGCTCGGCCTCGAATTTGTGCCGCCTGAGATACGCGAAGGGAAGGGCGAGATCGAAGCGGCGAGCGAGAACCGGTTGCCACGGCTGATAGAGCGCGCGGACATTCGCGGCGATTTTCACATGCACACGACCTGGTCGGACGGTCGAAACTCTGTGCGCGAGATGATAGAAGCGGCGCGGGCGACCGGGTATGACTACATCGCCATAACCGACCACACGAAGTCGTCGTCGATAGCCAACGGCAACACGCCCGAAGAACTACTGGAAGAGATCGAAGAGATCAAATCCGTAGCCCGCGAGTTTAAAGACATACGCGTGTTCGCGGGGGCCGAGGTCGATATTCTTTCCGACGGCTCGCTCGACATGCCCACAGAAGTGCTTGACCGTTTAGACTGGATCGTTTGTTCGATCCACTCAGGGTTTCACCAGGAGCGGCAGCAGATAACGGACCGCGTTATACGCGCGATGGAGACCGGGTACCCGAACGTGTTTGCGCATCCGACCGGGAGGATACTTGGCGAGCGCGCGCCTTACGAGATAGACCTCGAACAGATCATCGCGGCGGCCAAAAGGTGCGACGTGCGGCTTGAGCTTAACTCAAGCCCTTACCGGCTAGACCTCGACAGCCACTGGCTGGCCGTAGCCGTCGAATCGGGCGTCGGGATAGTCATAAGCACAGACTCGCACCAGACGCGCGGGTTTCAAGACTTGCGCTACGGCATGGCGACCGCGCGCAGAGCCTGGCTCACACCGGAAAACGTCCTGAACACGCTTCCGCTCGCGGCGCTTGTCGACGAGTTGGAGAGAAAGAAAGCGGCGAGACGCCTCAGCCCTTAGTCCTCAGCCCGATCAACTCAAGAGCGAGATGGAGGCCGTCGGAGAGCTTGCGCCGCGTGTGGATCCCTTCGAAGGTAATGCCGAGCTGCACGAGAGTTTGAGCGATGGTCGCGCCTATCCCCGTGATTATAGATTGCGCGCCAAGCACTCTTGCAGAAGCCACGGTGTTTCTCAAATACTGAGCGGCCTCGGTATCGATCATCCTGACGCCGGTGATGTCGAGTATTATCACCTCCGCGCGACCTTCGGCGGCTTTCTCAAGCAGCGCCGTCGTTACTTGCTGTGCGCGATTGGCGGTCATCGTCCCGATCAGAGGGGCAAGCAGAATTCGATCCCAGATCGGGATGACAGGGGTCGACAACTCCTGGATCATCTCCGTCTTCAACCGGTCTATTTCGAGCAACCGCTCGTTGGCTCTTCCGAGCTCGGTAAAGAGCCTCGCGTTTTCAAGCGATATGATTGCCTGCCCGGCAAGCGCTTCGGCGATCCTGATTTGCTGCTCGGTTATACGCACGTTGCTTCTATAGCCTGCGATCAACACGCCCAGCACGCGGTCCTGAGCGAGCATCGGCACGCCAAGCGCGTTTCGCACATTCTCGGCCGTTTGGATAGGGAACTCTTCGGGAGGCAGGTCGGGGTTCTCGCCGATGCCTTCCAGGACCAGCGTGCGGCGAGCGGCAATCGCGCGCCCTGCGGTCCCTTTTCCGGGGGCAAACTTCGTGTCGCGATAAACGTCGGTCCTAAATCCGACTATGGCTTTCCAGCTCGTATTTCCTTCTTTATCGTCCAGCGTGGCGATGGCCGCCACGTCTACGTTGAGCAACTCTTTTGCGCGCTCGGTCAAAAGTTGGAGCGTCTCGTCCACGCCTCGGAGCTTCGAAATCTCTTGCGAGACCTCAAGCAGCATCCCAACGATTTGAGACTCGGTCGCCTGCTTTGCCCGCTCAAGTTCAAGCCGGACCCTCGATACCATCGCTTCGAGAAAGAGCTTGTCGTCGTCTGTAAAATGGATTGGCCGGTCGCTCATCGCGTTGATGACCGCGATCACCTCGCCTTCGCTGCTGATGACGGGCAGGCCTATGTATGAAGAGAGGCCCTGCTCTCGCAAGAAGGCGTCATCCGGAAATTGCTCTGCGACGTTATTGAAAGCGCAAAACGCGCGGCTTGCCCTCACGTTCTCGCAGGGCGTGCCGGCCAGGTCGAAGACGCCCTCGTGCAGCACCTTGCCGTCAATGTACATCGAGAGCGTGATGATCTTATCGCCCTCAAGCCGCTCGATCAGAGCAACCCGCACGCCGAATAGCTCCGCGATTATTCGCACGACGTGATCGAAGACTTGAACCGGGTTTCCGGCGACCGTCAAGGCAAGCTCATACAAACGCCGCAGCCGTTCAGGCGTGTCTGGGGCCTGCTTATACTTTCCCTCAGCCATGTATAATTTTTACCCCGCGTTCAAACTAATGACGGTGTAGCAGTCTCAGCAAGTATACCGAGCGAGAATAATTAAATCAAAGAAGGTGACGCCTGCCTTACATCTCTGTAGCGGGCGGATAGGCGAGGCCGCAATCCGTGACCTGCCAGCCCTCTCCCGAGCGTAACACCTCGAAGTTTATTATATAACCCGGCTCGATCAGCCCAGCCAGGGCTCCGGGTATTCGCACGGGCCAGAGCTTCTGCTCTGAGATCACCTCTTCGGCTTCGATGAGCGCCCCTTCGATTCTCAGCACGCGAAAATATCCCTCGATTGCGCCAGCCTCGCCCGGCGCGTCCAGGTCGTACTGGCTGTGGCCGCCTTCTTCAAACGACGTAAGGAACTCCGGGAACTGAACCGTGCCGCGTCGTTCGGCTGCCCAGAGCGAGAGCGCGCTGTTTATCTCGAACGCGCGCGGGAGAGTCTCCGCAAGTTCCGCAATCACCTTGAGGCGCGGCGCAAGCTCAAGATCGGGCGCGGCGCTTGCAGCCCAGTTGAAAAAGGCTTTGAGCGAATCGAGCAGGTCGAGCGGGGCGGGGAAGCTGAGCGCGTCGCCTGTCGGTCGGGGTGAAGATTTAGCCGCGCTCGCTTCTTCGATATACCACCGCGCGAGAAAGTCGCGGACTCGTTCAGGTGTCAGGTCGCCTAGCTCGAATATGCCCGCGCGTTTGGCGAACCTTTCAAGCAGCGCGAGCGATTCGCTGACAGGCGAAGTTCCTGAGCGAGGCCTCTCGTCAAGAAAGGCCCGCGTAGACTCCGGGAGATTCATCGCCTCTTGGCCGATGCCTTGCGACCGCTCTTTTTTGCGCTATTAGATTTTGCGCCACGTGATTTCGCGCTACCTGATTTTGCGCTTGTCCGGCTGCTCTGCTTCTTGCTCGCATTTTTTGCCGGTACAGCTGGGCGAGCTTTAGAGCCGGCACCCTTTTTCGTGCCAGCCTTTTTCATGCCGGCTTTTTTCGCGGGCGCTGCCTTAGCAGGCCGGGCTTTTTTAGCGGGCGCTGCTTTCCTGGCAGCAGGCCGCTTTTTAGCAGGGGCACTCTTTTTCGCGGGGGCACTCTTTTTAGCAGCCGTCTTCTTGCTGCTCGCAGCAGGTTTCGTCGTGGACGCGCTCGCCGCGCTCTTTTTCGCTCCGGCCGGTTTGGCGCTGGCTTTTTGAGGCTCGACGTTGCCGTTTAGCAGGTCCCACAAACGCTGGTCGTCTTCGAGGTCTTCGAGCCCTTCGACGGGGTTCTTGTAATGGAGCAACACCGCATAAAGATGCTCGATTGAAAAATCTTTGTCTTCCAGAAGCGACCTGAGGACTTTCTCTACTTGCTTTGAGTTTGTCTCGGCGACGCGCTCGAACGCGACTATCGGTATGTCCGGGTCCTGTATGTACATCCACAATAGCTCGCGCCAATCGGGCACGTCTTTGTCCAGGTTTTTCGTCTCGAAGACGCGTTTGAACCTGTTGAAATCCGGCAGCAGCACTATTCCGTCGAACTCGTCACAAAGAAGCGTGATCTCGCCAACGCCTTCGATCTCTTCCGGAAATATCGGAAGGTCCGGGATGTTAAGCTCACGCCCAAACTCTTCGCGGAAGCGCTCGGCCTGTGTCTTGCCGGTCTCAGAATCCTTCCGCTCGGTGAGCAGGTACTTTTGAAACCGGCATATCGTATCGTTAAGCTCTTTCGACGACACCGTCAATTCTTCCGTGCCGAACAACTCACAAAATGCCGAGCACTGCTCTTGCTGCGCCTTCTCAAGATTTTCGGGCGAGTCTAGAGCTTCGAGCTGACGCCGCATCTGGAGCGCTTCTATTGCCGTCTCGCGGTCGGGCATGATGAACTGCAACCCCGCGAAGATGAACCGGTCGCCGTAGGGCAGGAGCCGCGCCGCTATGCACTGGCCCTTTTTGAACGGAGTCTCTTTTAACGACTTGATCGTGTTGACGACAAACTCGTCCTGGTTCTCAAGGTCTGTAAGCGTTACGGAGTTCTTACCGAGCGTGCGAATCTCAAAGACGCTGTTGATCGAGTCTTCCCATTCGCCAAGGATGCGGCGGTCTTCTTCGTCCAGCTCCTGGTTCGTATCCAGATAGATGCCTATGACGCTTTGTCCCTGATCGTCGAACCAGTCGTACAAGAACCAGTCGAGGACGCTGTCGCCGTCCTGCTCGTCTTCGGGCTTTGATAGCTCGAAGAAAAGCTGGTGGTGTTTGCTGTATTCATCCTTCAGACCGCCCTCGGTGACAAAGCTTGTCAGCTCTCGCTTGAGCTCCTCGGCTCTCCCTAAATCAAGCTGTGATCCTTTCGACTGCGGAGTGGTTGACATAACGGGCACCTCTTTCTGGCTCGACCGGAACAAAGATTATGGCGACCGTAGAATTCTATTCCTGAACTTAAAAGACCGTCAACAAGTCCGGGCGCGAGGTTTTACTTAAAGGCGAGGGCGGCGCTATTAAAGCCGTGCGGTATTATTGTTTTTAATTTTAGATATGGCCTCTAAAGCTTCACTGCTGAGGTAAGGGTCGGGGTTTCGTTGGGCGCGGTCGAGCGCGGGCAGCGCCGAGCGGTCGCCGATCAGCCCCAGCGCGCGCGCCGCCTGTCGCCTGACCCTGTTGTCCTTATCCGAGTTGAGCAACACAATGAGCCGGGGCACCGTAGCGCGGGCCGCCGCCCCCTGCACGCCGAGCGCTTGCGCGGCGTGGGCTCGCACAAAGTCGTTTTTGTCCGCGAGCGATTGGCTGAGCGGGGCTAATGCCGCACTGTCACGGTACTGGCCGAGCGCGAATGCCGCCGCCCCGCGAACCTCGTCGTCTTTATCCTTGAGCGCGGAGATGAGCGCGGGCGTAGTCGAAAGGTTCGCAAGCCGTCCCAGTGCATAAGCGGCGGTCTTGCGCACAAAGGGGCGTTTGTCTTGCGCAAGACGCGCGGCGATTACCGGCGCAAGCGAAGCGTCTCCGATTGAAGCGAGCCCCGTGATGGCCTGCGCGCGGACTTGCTCTGAAGCGTCGTCAAGCGCCGACGCGAGCGCGTCGGCGGCAAGCCTTGTATTGAGCGCGGCGAGTTGCGTGACGGCGTCGCGGCGTTCTTCTTCTTCTCCCGATTTGAGCTTGCGTGTTAATTCCGCGATCTGAGACTGGACATCTCTGATGGTAAGAGGCGCAGGGACGGACGCGACAGGCTCCGCGCGGCCTGGCAGAGCCTGTGCTGTCAATGCCGCGAGCGTCAGTGCAAGAAAAGTGTTTGTAATCCGCGATCTCGATTGCAAAACGGCTGAACCTCGAATCTACTTCTTTCCGGCGGCATAAGCGAAAGCGCGATTGTCCGCCCTGCGGCGGACGCGGTCCCATTCGCTTACGACGCGCGCGCGGCGGTTTTCCAGCGCGTCTGCCAGGAGGTTCAACAGCTCGTCGTCAAACAGGTCGGGCTTGGTAGCCTGCTCGCTGAGCGACTCCATGATGTTTATATAATCGAGAACCTCTTTAAGCTCGGATTCGCTCAGGGATTCGGCTTTGAATTTGAGCAACTGGCGATTGGTCATGCGCTCTCCCATTGTGCACCTCGCTTGGAGCGTCGGCGGGAGAGTGATTCGCGGATCAGCTTCCCGCTCGGTGTTTATACCTTGTGGCTCGTGAGACGCCGCCCACGACAATTCTCATATTTATCGCGCTCTCACCTTCTTTTGTGATTGTTGGGGTCATCATAACCGAAGCCCCCCTCCAAATCAAGAGAGCCTTCCTCGGCGCGACCGCCTGGATACGGGGTGTTGCTTGACACTGTTTGCGAGCCACACTTACACTTGGTTAATTAGCGATCCCGATAAGGAGCAGAGCTTGCAGACTAGAGACGGACTCTCAGACAATATCTCGCACACTTACCCTGACGGCGTCACTGCTTTAAGCCCGCCGCGCCCTGTCTCATCGACGCTTCGCCTGATAGCGGTGTTGGTAGCGTGGCTTGTGCCGGGAGCAGGCCATATTGTGCTGGGTCGGTTTGGTCGCGGGCTGATCTTTTTCCTGGTCATAACCGGCGCATTCATTCTCGGCCTGAGCCTTGACGGGAGATTGTTCTGGCCGACGGTTGCAGACCCGCCTTCGGCTTTTCATTTCGATCTTATAACGGTGCTCTGGTTCCTCGCGCAGATCGGGTCCGGGCTTTGCTACGTCGCCTCTTACTTGCTTGGGTTCGGGACGGTGCCCAGACCCGAAGCGGCAACCTTCGAATACGGCAACACCTTCACCTTCCTCGCGGGATTGCTCAACTACCTTGTTATGCACGATGCGTATGACATCGCGGCGGGGAGGAAGCGCTGATGCACGTACTTATGATGTCGCTTTACGCAACCATCACCGCGATAGTGCTCGCGGCGATTGAGCCCAAGTGCGACACGCTGAAAGATCGGGTAATCCATGGCCTCAAAGTCTTTGGCGCATTCATGGGCATTGGGCTGCTGCTGGCGTGGATCCTTTTCCCAATACCCTGGTGAGTTGGGGAAGGTGACAAGTAAACAGTGACAAGTGACAAGAAAGACCGGAGCGGGTTTTGGCCCTTGCCTCTTTCTTGTCACTTGTCACTCGTCACTGTTTACTGTCCTTTAATATGAAAATTGCTTTCGTCATTTATGATCGGATGACCGCGCTCGATTTCATAGGCGCATTCGACCCCCTCACTCGTTTGAAGACCATGAAGATTATGCCTGCGGTCGATTGGGAGATTTGCGCATTTACCGAGACGGTTGTTGACGGCGCGGGGCTGCGCTTTACGCCTTCCCGCGTTGCGGGTTCGCTTGAAGAGTTCGACCTGCTCGTCGTGCCGGGCGGGTATGGATCGAGAGAGCTTGCCCGCGACGACCGGTTTATCGACTGGCTCAAGACTTCGGCCGGGTGCGGTCTGAAGACCTCCGTTTGCACGGGCTCTGTGCTGCTCGGCGCGGCCGGGTTCCTGAAAGAGAAGCGCGCCACCACGCACCGCAAGGCGTTTGACGAGCTTCGACCTTTTTGCCGCGAGGTGGTCGATAAACGGATTGTCGATGAAGACGATGTGATAACCGCGCAGGGCGTGGCCTCTTCAATTGACCTTGGGCTTTACCTTTGCGAAAAGCTCGCGGGCCGCGATGCGAAAGAGCGCATACGCCAGCAGATGGAATACCCCTTGGCTCAGTAACCTCAATCCTTGCCGTATCGGTTAACGGTGAATCGTTGCGCGCGGACGGGCGCGCCGAGCGGTATGCCTGCCTTTTGATGAACCGCGCGCCATTGCTGCTCGACCGTTTCAATCCCGTCGATTCGCGGGAGCAACAACCCCCTGCGGCTCCTGTCGAGCGTTTCGACTATGACTCCGTAAAGCGCGGGGTCGAGTTGTTCAGGCCCGGTTACAGGCTCAGGCGGCAGTAGGATATCGACGCCGTACGTAAGACGCGAAAGCTCCGGTCTGGAGACGGGCGGGAAGCGGGGGTCGCGCGTCGCCGCGCTGATTGCGTTCTCTATTATCTCCCGGGCAATCGTCTCTTCCACAGGCAGGATCGTTCCCACACAACCGCGCAAATCTCCGTCTGTCGTCCGTATTGTCACAAAGACCCCGGCTTGCCCTGACAGTAATTCGCCGGGCTGCGCGGGAGGCTTCGGCTTTTCGCCTTCGCCGATATACTTCTCCACCGTCAGGCGCGCAAGCTCTTGAGGCGTTATCTCGCCCTGGTCAGTGGTCAGTGGTCTGTGGTCTGTCTTCATATGAAACCCTGTCCCGCTCAGTCCTCGCCGCTCGTCTTTTCTTCTACAAGCACCGCTACCAAATAGCCGACCCCGAAAGGGCCTTCATAACTCAGGACCTCGTGGTCGCGAAGATTCTCGTCCACGCTGCCAAGCGCGATGATGATCGAGCGGTATCCGCACTCGCCTGCCCGCTCGACCAACCCCGGATCGATGTTTATGACCGCGCGCGGGTCGCCCTCGGCTATCGCGCCGACCACGCTCTTATCAAACAGGTGCGCCGTAGGCTCGAACTCGTAAGGCCCGCCGACGATCAACCTGTGGCTGAGGTCGCCGCTTGCCACGACGGCCACCGGTTTATCAATCGAGCGTGCCGCTTCGCGCACGGCTCGACCGAAGGCGAGGTGCGCTTCGGTCGAGCGGTGTGTAAAGCCTATGACCACGACAGGCCCGCGCCATCCGGCTTCGTGCAGGTAGTAGAGCGGAACCATCGCCCCGTGATCGAGCGGGTAATCGCGGCCGAGGTCGCGCAGGTCGACCCCTTCCGCCGTCGCCGCGACCTTGATCGCGTTTAAAAGCTCAAGATCGTTTTTGAATTCCAGCCTGACCTGCGGCGCGCGGAAATCGCGGAAGTCTCCGCTTAGCGTATCCGACCCGCGCGCTGTGAACGAGTGCGGGTCGAGCGGCGAATGAGGCGATATGACTACGATTGTTTCGGGTGATGTGGCAACAAGACGGCGCGAGAACTCTCTGAGCGCCTGCTGCGAACGGGCTACATCTTCAATGCGCTCGCCGCCGATTTCCGGGACCAGCAGCGGTGGGTGAGGCGCTATGCCCGCGAATACGATACGGTCAGCCATAACAGCGGCCCTCCCTTAAAGCTTTATGATAGCTCTCAGGAAAGTGACAAGTAAACAGTGACAAGTGACGAGAACGAGACAAAAGCGGGCCGCTTGATCACTCTTTCTCGTCACTTGTCACTGTTTACTTGTCACTTCGTGAAAGGGCGTCACCTTGACACATAGAGGGGGGGACTGTTAGATTGTCCCGCTTTAATGCGAAGTTCTGAGGCTCGCTATTAAGATATGGCCCGCCGCAGGGAGAATACCTATTAGGAGGCAATATATTAGTGGGTAGCAAAAAGCATTTATTCACGTCGGAGTCCGTCACCGAAGGGCATCCAGATAAGATAGCCGACCAGATTTCTGATGGCGTGCTGGACGCGATATTGCGCGACGACCCGTACGGGCGTGTCGCCTGCGAGACCTTGCTGACGACAGGGCTTGTCATCGTGGCCGGAGAGATAACGACCTCCGTCTGGGTCGACGTGCCGAAGATCGTTCGCGAAACGATTCGCGACATCGGCTACACACGCGCCAAGTACGGCTTCGACAGCGAGACCTGCGGCGTCATAACCGCCATAGATACCCAGTCGCCCGACATCGCTATGGGCGTCGACACGGGCGGCGCGGGCGACCAGGGGATGATGTTCGGCTATGCCTGCAACGAGACGCCTGAGCTTATGCCGCTTCCGATCATGCTCGCGCATAAGCTGACGCGCCGCCTCGCGGACGTTCGCAAGGAAGGATTGCTCGACTATCTCAGGCCCGACGGCAAGTCTCAAGTCACTGTCGAGTATGTTGACCGTAAGCCCGTTCGAGTCGGCACGGTCGTGCTTTCGACACAGCACTCCGAATCGGTAGGCAACGAACAGATACGCGAAGACGTCATCAACCACGTCATACGCGAAGTGGTGCCAGGCGAGATGATCGACGGCAGCACGGAGTTTCATATAAACCCGACAGGGCGATTCGTGATCGGCGGCCCGCAGGGCGACACAGGGCTCACCGGGAGAAAGATAATCGTAGACACATACGGCGGCGCGGGCGCGCACGGCGGCGGCGCGTTTTCGGGCAAGGACCCCACGAAGGTCGACCGATCCGCCTCCTACATGGCCCGCTATGTCGCCAAAAACATTGTGGCGGCAGGGCTGGCTGAACGATGCGAAGTGCAGCTTGCCTACGCTATCGGCATAGCCGAGCCCGTATCGGTTCTGATAGACACGCGGGGCACAAGCAAGGTCGATGAAGAGAGGCTCTCCGACATCGTGCGAGAGCACTTCAAGCTGACGCCGAGCGGCATCATCGAGAGCCTCAACCTTCGCCGCCCCATCTTCAAAAAGACCGCGGCCTACGGCCACTTCGGGCGGACGGAGCCCGAGTTCACCTGGGAGCGGACCGACAAGGCTGACGCGCTTCGCAACGCGGCAGGAATTTAAAAGGAAAGTGACAAGTAAACAGTGACAAGTGACAAGAAGGAAGGACCTAACAAGCTCCAGTCCTCTCTTTCTTGTCACTTGTCACTTGTCACTGTTTACTGTTTTTAGGAGATGATTGATGTCAATGAGTGCACAAGTACCAAACTGTGACGTTAAAGATCTGGGGCTGGCCACGGCCGGTCGCAAGCGTATCGAATGGGCGGAGCGAGAGATGCCCGTGCTCCGGCTGATCCGCGAAAGGTTCGAGCGCGAGCGCCCGCTTGAAGGGACAAAGATGGTGGCCTGCTGCCACATCACAACCGAGACCGCAAACCTCGCACGCGCGCTCAAGGCCGCGGGGGTCGATGCGGTGCTCATAGCGTCGAACCCGCTCTCGACTCAGGACGACGTTGCCGCCGCGCTCGTGGTCGAATACGGCATCCCCGTCTTTGCGATCAAAGGCGAGTCGACAGATACCTACCGCCGCCACGTTCAGATGGCGCTAGACACCACGCCCAACCTCATCATCGACGACGGCTCGGACGTTGTGGCCACGATGGTAAAGGACTACCCGCAGCTGCTCGACAGTCTCATTGGCTCGACCGAAGAGACGACGACAGGGCTCGTCCGGTTGCGCGCTCTGGAAAAGAGCGGTCGCATGACCTGGCCGGCCATTGCGGTAAACGACGCGCAGACGAAGCACTTCTTCGATAATCGCTACGGCACGGGCCAATCGACGCTCGACGGCGTGATACGCGCGACAAACATCTTGCTCGCGGGCCGCTCGCTTGTCGTCGTCGGCTACGGCTGGTGCGGCAAGGGGGTCGCGATGCGCGGTCGCGGCATGGGCGCGAACGTCATAGTGTGCGAAGTCAACCCTATCCGCGCAATCGAGGCGGTGATGGACGGGTTCCGCGTCATGCCGATTGCGGAAGCGGCCCCAATCGGCGACATCTTCATTACCGTCACCGGAAACCGCCACGTGATCGACGGGCGCCATTTCGCACAGATGCACGACGGGGCGATTGTCGCAAACTCAGGCCACTTTGACGTGGAGCTGAACCTGGTCGCGCTGGCCGAGATGAGCGAGCCCAGCGAAGAGTTGCGCCCGTTCGTCGAACAGTACAAGGTCAAGAGCACGGGCAACCGCGTCATGGTGCTTGGCGAAGGCCGTTTGATAAACCTGGCCGCAGCCGAAGGCCATCCCGCGTCAGTAATGGATATGAGCTTTGCCAACCAGGCGCTGTCGGCCGAGTACCTCGTCAAAAATCAAGGCAAGCTGAACCCCGGAGTGCACCTGCTGCCGGAAGAGGTCGATATGGAGATCGCCTCGTTAAAGCTGGACGCGATGGGCATCAAGATGGACACGCTGTCGCCTGAGATGGTCGAGTATATGAATAGCTGGGAGACAGGGACTTAACCCATCCTGGCATGAATTAAGGATCGCGGCGATTAATCGTTTGAGCCTGGCAACCCGGTCAACGGGGCCAGGCTCAATCTTTTCCAGACGCGGTTTCCGGCGAGCTATTTCGGACCCTTCTTGTCCGGCCTGGTATCGGCAGCGCGGCGGGCCTTTTTGCGGCGCTCGCCCGCGCGAGTTGTGAGCACGCCCGTTTCGGGGGCGCGGTCGGGGTTGCGCCGCTGGGCCTTTCGCCGCTCGGCACCGGAGCGCCGGTTCTTGCCGTTTGTAGATTCCATTTTGGCGGAGCTTTCTGCGGCTTCTTACGAAGTGGGGCCTTCGTTCTTTGACCCTTCGCCGCCCGCGTCTGTGCTCGCGGGACTCTCGCCGGAACCCTGCCCGGCTGCGCCGTGGTCGCCAGAGCCGCCGGTCTCGGCGGGCGCGCCGCCTTCATTCGCGCTCGGAGCACCTGTCGACTCTGCGGCGGGCGCTACCTCGACGCCCGGCGCGATAACCCCCGCGCCTTCGCCTGTGCCGGTCGGAGCCTCGGCCCCGTCGCCCGGCTCGTCCGTGAAGTACTCTTTTAGCTCCTTGCCGGGTTTGAAGTAAGGCACGCGCTTGGCTGGAACGTCGACCGGCTCGCCCGTCTTGGGGTTGCGCCCGCGCCTGGGTCCGCGCTCGCGCGTGCGGAAACTGCCGAAGCCGCGCAACTCGACCTTTTCGCCTTTATGGAGCGCCCCGATTATCGAATCGAATACGGTCTCGACTATCACCTCGGCATCGCGTTTGTTTAACTCCGCAGCGCGTGCCACTTCTTCTACAAGCTCTGCCTTAGTCATCTGTCTCCTGTTGACCGCCGAGGGCGGCGGGGTTATTCGACTCTATTATTTCTGTTTACGCCGCGCCCGCCTCGCGCCTGGGGACGGAATCGCAAACGCTTAATCGGGTCTGTTGCCTGCGATCCAAAGTTCGCCTAATCGAACTCAGTTAATATGAGGCCAAGACCAAAGCTGCTCCCCTTTGCCTGACAGCACGCACAAGTATCTACAGCGAAAAGGCAGAAATCAAGTCCTTATTGCTGTTTTAAGAGACTTTAGCCGCGATTCGGGTGGAATAATTTTTCCTCCGCACGCGTCGCGGGCCACGGGTTTGACACTCGTTCTTCTAGACCTCTATATTTAAACTCTGGCTCGCGTAGCGGCCGCAGGCGTCTTGTTGATTTGAAGTTTTACCGTTTGATAAACCATTATGACTACTCTTATAGCTGCCGACCCCGTCCCGACACCCGAAATCCAGATCGAGCCTTTTACGACGCGCGGCGTCGAAAAGCACGTTCTTACGAACGGGCTCACGGTCATCACCAAAGAACTGCATGACCGCCCGGTTGTCGCGAGCATACTCTGGTACCGCGTCGGCTCGCGCAACGAGGAGCTTGGCCAGACAGGCAAATCGCACTTCCTGGAGCATATGCTCTTTAAGGGCACGGACCGCTACGGCAAAGGCGAGATCGACATGATCACGCTCAAAAACGGCGGGGCGAACAACGCCTTCACCTGGCTCGACTTCACCGCTTATTACTTCACGTTCGCATCCGACCGGTGGCAGGCCGCGCTTGAGATTGAGGCCAACCGCATACGCAACACCTCTTTTGCGCAGGAAGAGTTCGATTCTGAAAAGCAGGTGGTCGAAGAAGAGCTGCGCATAGGACTCGACGGCCCGTGGGAGGCGCTCGAAAACGAAGTCTGGGCGACGGCCTTTCGCCAGCACCCTTACCACTGGCCCACCGTCGGCTGGCTCGATGACCTTGAATCGGCTACGGCCGAAGACATGAAGGCTTACTACGACAAGTGGTATCACCCGCGACACGCGACACTGGTGATCGTCGGCGATTTCAACACCGCCGATGCGCTGGCGCGGGTAGAAGAGCTGTTCGGGCAGATCCCTCCCGGACCCGAAGTGCGGCAGCACAGGATTGTCGAGCCTCCGCAGCGGGGCGAAAAACGGGTCGTCGTCAAAAAAGAGACGCCCGTCGAGCGATTGCTGGTAGGCTATCACGCGCCGGAAGTGGGCGACCCGGACTCTTACGTGCTGCACGTAGTCGAGACGCTCCTTTCTACGGGAAAGACTTCACGGCTTTACCGGCGGCTTGTCGATACGGACCAGTCGGTCACGTTTGCCAACGCGACTTATCACGATCATATAGACCCGTCGCTCTTCTACATACAGGCAGAGCTGAAGCCCGGCTTCAGCCTTGAAGCGGTCGAACTGGCGGTCTACGAAGAGATCGACCGGTTGAAAAACGAAGTGGTTTCGGCAGCCGAGCTTGAAAAGGCGAAACGCCAGATCGAAGCCGACATGGTGTTGAGCAACGAAGAGGCTTTGCAGCAAGCCGTCATGCTCGGCCAGTACGAGACGATTGCTTTTAGTGAGAGCATAGACGAAGAGTCGCGGGGCTACAAATACCTCGCCACCATGCTCGACCGCATTCGCGCGATTCAACCGGGAGACGTGGCCCGCGTCGTGCAAAGGTACCTCTCCCGCGATAATCGAACGGTCGGGTACTTGATAAACGACACCGAAGCCGCCGCAGTGAAAGGGGAGACGGATGCAAGCTAATCGCTCGGAGCAACCCTCGCTGTCGGAGGCAGTGGCCGAATCAGAAGCAACCGGCAGCCCCGCGTCGAGGATGGATGTCGAGCGGGTCGAGCTTCCGAACGGGCTGACGCTCCTGCTCTCTGAAAGCCACTCGACCCCTTCAGTCGCGCTCAACGCCGTCGTGCGCGCTGGCTCGCGATTCGAGTCCGACGATAAAGCGGGGCTCGCATCCCTGACCGGAGAGCTGCTTGACGAAGGGACCTCTACACACACCTCGCAGCAGATAGCCGAGACCATCGAAGCTGTCGGCGGTCGTATGGCGACATACGGCGATTACCAGTCGAGCGGCGTTCAAGCCGCGCTGCTTTCAAAGGACGTGTCGCTCGCGATTGATGTGATCGCGGATGTTTTGATGAACGCGACTTTTCCCGAAGATAAAGTCCAGCAACACGTCCATCGCCGCGTGGCCCAGATCAAGAGCCGACT
Organism: uncultured Clostridia bacterium; assembly: GCA_964615905.1. Classification (GTDB taxonomy): domain Bacteria; phylum Acidobacteriota; class Blastocatellia; order UBA7656; family UBA7656; genus DATLMR01. The sequence continues at coordinate 41,458 of CAZTUB010000026.1, read as the reverse complement.
TGACGTTCCACGAGTTCAAGCCTCGGACTTATTCAACGAGCTTGTTTTCAAGGGAACGCCTCAGCACCGCCCTTCGGTCGGTTACGACGAAACGGTCGGTCGCCTGACCAGAAGCGACATGCTCGACTTTTATCGCCGCTTCTATGTGCCGAACAACACGCTAATTGCCATCGTGGGCGACATAGATAAAGCGTTTATAAAGAAGCGGGTCGAAGAAGCATTCTCGTCGTGGGCGCGGGCCGAAGATTTTAGCCCGCCCGAAGTCCCTGTGGCCTCCCGGCAAACCGCGCCCGTCGAAAAGCACGTCTTTGCGCCAAAGGAGCAGGTCAATATTTTCATCGGTCACGCGGGCGTCAATCGCCGCAATCCCGATTACTACACGCTACGAGTCATGGATACTATCCTTGGGTCGAGCCCCGGTTTCACGTCGCGCATCCCTCGCATACTGCGCGACGAGCAGGGGCTTGCCTACACGACTTTCAGCAACATCACGGGCAGCGCGGGGCTTGAGCCGGGCCGGTTCATCGCTTACATAGGAACGTCGCCTGATAACCTTGCGCAGGCGGTCGACGGATTGCGCAGTGAGATCGAGCGAATCGTGCGAGAGCCTGTGAGCGAGAGCGAAGTCGAAGCGGCTCGCGCGTACCTGACGGGGAATTTCGTCTTTGAGTTCCAGACAAATTCGCAGGTGGCGGAGTTTCTTATCGACGCAGAAGTTTACGGCCTCGGGTTCGACTACCTTGAGCGCTTCCCTGAGATCATCCGCGCGGTCGAAGTGGAAGATGTCTCCAGGGCCGCGCGCAAATATATCGACCCTGACAACCTGACCACCGTTGTCGTCGGGCCGGTCGGCAAAGAGTAAAGCCTGGGAGCCGACCGGCCCTCGGCTGCTACTTTCGTTGTGAATCTCATCAAATTACCGGAGCACAGATGAACCGTTATAATCCCTTCAACAGATGGCTGACCGTTCAGATGCTTGCTGCCTTCGTATCTGCGTCGACCGTGCTGGCAAGCACTCTGCCGCTTCCTCCCGCAAGAACTACCGAGAGCATAACCGCGACGGAGTTGAAGATGCATCTCGGCTTTTTGGCTTCGGACGAGCTTGGGGGGCGGTACACCTTCAGCCCGTCGTTAAAGCTAGCGGCGCGTTACCTGGCGTCAAGGCTCGAATCCTACGGTTATCGCGGCGCGGCGCGCGACGGCTCTTTCTTCCAGGTCGTCCCGCTCGGCTATCGCAACGTAAACCGTTCGTTGAGCGAGGTGGTTATAAACGCTGCGGGCACAAGCAAGACCTTCAAATACGGCGAAGGGTTCCTGTCGATGAGCCCGGCTGATCTGAATATCGAAGGCGAGCTGGTTTTTGCCGGTCACGGAGTCTCTTCGCCGGGAAACAACCACGACGATTACGCAGGGCTTGACGTAAAGGGCAAGATCGTCGTGCTTAAAGAGGGGCTGCCCCCGTCGCTAAACGCCGCCGCGCTTCTCGAAAACGAGCGCGGCGAAGAAGCCGCGCTCACTCGCGGCGCTGTGGGGGTGATACGCGTGGCTCCGCCTCACTATCTATCGAGCTGGGAAGATGTCACGGGCTGGATCATGCGAGAGCAGCTTGGGCTTGTTCCGCGTCCCGCCGTGGGCAAGTCCATCCCTACGATTATTGCCGGGCCGCCTCTTGTCGAAGCGCTGGCGGGCTTGATGAAGATCGACAGGTCACATCTGACAACCGAATCGGAGCAGGCCCCAAAGCCTGCGCGGATTCAAGGGTCGGCCAGGATAAAGATGGCTGGCAGCGTAAAGCTCGCTCCCCCGACTCAAAATGTTGTGGCGGTGCTCGAAGGCTCGGACCCTGTGCTCAAGAACGAGTACCTCGTGATAAGCGCGCATTACGATCACCTTGAGACGAGGTCTAACGGCGAAGTATATAACGGCGCGGATGACGACGGGTCGGGAACCTCTGCGGTCCTTGAGATCGCGCAGGCGTTTTCGATTGAACCGAGATCGAAGCGTTCAATCCTGGTCGTGTTTCATACGGCAGAAGAGCTTGGGCTTTTCGGCTCCGAGTTCAACACGGACCACGAGCCGGTTGTGCCGCTCAGACAGCTTGTCGCCAACTTGAACATCGACATGATAGGGCGCAGCCGCGAGCCTGGGAATAACGATTCGCGCGACCGCGCGCTGTCGGACAAGGACTCCGTCTATATCATCGGGGCGGACAAGCTCTCGGCAGAGCTGCACCGTCTGAGCGAGCAGACCAACGCCGATCTTACGCGCTTAAAGTTCGACTACACATACAACGACGAGAGCAACCCGGAGAGGTTCTATTATCGCTCGGACCACTACAACTACGCCAAACACGGCATCCCCGTGATCTTCTATTTCACAGGAGTCCATCGCGACTACCACAGGGTTTCGGACGACATTGAGAAGATCGACTTTCAAAAGATGGAGCGGATCAGCCGCTTGATCTTTGCGACGGGCTGGCGCATCGCGAACCAGGGCACGCGCCTCGTCGTCGACAAGAAATAGCGTTCAGCGTTGAGTGGCCGCTAATTTTTTCCGGGCGAGAGGCTCGCTTCTTCAAGTTCTTCCTCGACCGCCTCTGCGGGCGCGACGGCCACAAGCCCGCGACGGACAAAGTACAGGCCGATGAATATGACAGCCGCGCCGGTTACCTGACCGGCCGTTGGTATCTCGCCGAGCGCGGGCCAGGCTATGAGCATCGCCACCACAGGGGTGACGTTGGAATAGACGGCGGTGCGTGTCGAGCCTATCTTCCTGACTCCGTAATTCCAGATGAAATGCGCGAGCGCAATCGCAAACAGCGCGCTGTAGGTTAGCCCGCTCCAGGCAACAGGGCGAACCTGTGACCATCGCTGGTCGATAAGCGATGGAGCGCAGACAAGCAAAAATACCGGCGTGCCTAATAGCATCATCAAGGTCGTTGCCTTCATCGAGCCGTGTCTGTTTACAAGCTCTTTTGCTCCGACCGTGTAAAGAGTCCAGCACGCAGTCGCCGCAAGCATCAGCAAGTCGCCCATCAATGTACTGCCGTATTCGACCGCGCTTTTGCCGCTTAAAATCACAAGCACTATTCCGGCAAATGCCAACAACAATCCTGCTACGGCGCCCGGCGTGAAATGCTCCTGGTTGCGAAGCCTGCCTATCACGGCGGTAAACAGCGGCGTGGTCGCGAGGATCAGGGCCGCGTTGCCTGTCCGAGTGTGCGCGAGCCCGGTGATAAATAGCGACTGGTAGATTGCGTTCGCCAGCACGCCGTAACCGAAAAGGCGGAGCGCGTCCCTGCGCGACACGCGCAAATTCTGGCCCGTGGCAAGCGTGGCGACGAGCAGCGTCATAGATGCAATGGCGAAGCGTAACCCGTTAAAACTGAGCGGCAGGAAGTCTTCGAGCGAATACTTTATCGCAATGAAGTTCGACCCCCAGATCGCTGTCATAAAGAGCAGCAGCACATCTGTCGCGCCAAACCCTGCCGCGTGCACGTTGTCAGATTCGTTTGATGAAGCTGGCTGGTTGGTGTGGCGGTCTGTCATCTAAATCTGCGCGCGGGCGTTCAGGTCGAGGGCTCTTTCAAGGTTGTGCGCAGCCGAAAGCAGACGCGCTTCGTCGAAATGTTGCCCGATCAGTTGCAGCCCTATCGGCAATCCAATCGAAGAGAGCCCACAGGGCATACTGAGACCCGGCACGCCCGCGAGGTTCGCGGTTATCGTGTATATGTCCGACAGGTACATCTCAAGCGGGTCTTCGGTCTTTTCGCCGAGCTTGAATGCGGGAGTGGGCGCAGTGGGGGTCGCTATCAGGTCGCAATCTAGAAACGCGTTGCGGAAATCCTGTTCGATCAGCGAGCGAACCTTCTGCGCCTTGCCGTAATAAGCGTCGTAATACCCGGCCGACAGTGCGTATGTGCCGAGCATGATTCGCCGCTTCACTTCGGGTCCGAAACCCTGGTCGCGCGTGCGGCTATACATCTGTTTCAACGTCGGCGCGTCCTCGGCGCGAAACCCGTACCTCACGCCGTCATAACGCGCGAGGTTCGAGCTTGCCTCGGCGGTCGCAATCAAATAGTAGACCGGCACCGCGTATTCTGTGTGCGGCAGGCTGACTTTTACGATCTCCGCGCCAAGCTCTCTTAGCTTGTCGATAGCGGATTCGACAGACCCTCGGACCTCCTCGTCAAGCCCCTGCCCAAAATACTCCCTCGGCACTCCTACGCGAAGCCCGCGCACGTCTGCGTCGAGCTGTGACACAAAATCCGTAGCCTCCAAATCGCTCGACGTAGAATCGTTCGGGTCGCGGCCCGCGATCACGCTTAGAACCTGCGCGGCGTCTTCAACCCTGTTTGCGAACGGGCCGATCTGGTCGAGTGACGAGCCGAATGCCAGCAGCCCGTATCTGGACACTCGCCCGTAAGTCGGCTTTAACCCGACCACCCCGCACAAGGAAGCGGGCTGGCGGATAGAGCCCCCTGTATCCGACCCGAGCGAGCCTGTCGTCAACCCGGCGGCGACCGCCACCGCCGAGCCGCCCGAAGACCCGCCTGGAACTCGCTCTCTGTCCCATGGGTTCTTGACCACTCCGTAGGCGGAGTTCTCGTTCGAAGAACCCATAGCGAACTCGTCGCAGTTGGTTTTGCCAATGATGATCGCGCCTGCTTGCTCAAGCCGCTCGACTGCGGTCGCCGTGTAGGGAGGCTTGTAGTTGTAAAGAATCCGCGAGCCTGCCGTGGTGCGCACGCCGCGCTTAACCATGTTGTCTTTGATTGCGATTACGGCACCGGCCATTGGCGGAAGCTCGCCGCCTTCGCTCGCCTTTCGATCTATCTCTTGCGCGCGAGCGAGTGCTCCGTCCGCATCTACGGTTATAAAAGCGTTGAGGTCGGCCAGCCGCTCGATACGGTCGAGCGCCGCCTGGACAATCTCCGTAGCCGCGATCTCTTTATTGGCCAGCCGCTCTCTGATCGCCTTTATTGTGAAATCTCTTAAGTCCACAGCCTCTCCTGCCCCGGAATCTAACCGATAACTTTGGGAACCTTGAAGTAACCCGCCTCGCGGTCAGGCGCGTTTTCAAGAGCTGCCTCCTGGCCAAGTCCTCTGCGCACCAGATCGTCGCGCAGAGCATAATCGCCGCCGGTAGCCGTTGAACAATGCGACATCGGCTGCACTTCGCTTGTATCAAGCTCGTTGAGCTTCTCTATGAATCCAAGGATAGGCCCCAGCTGCTCTGTGAACGCTTCGGTCTCTTCCGGCGTCAACTCAAGCCTCGCAAGTTCGGCTATCTTCTCAACATCTGCTTTAGTTATGGCCATATAGTTTCCTGTCGAGCCGTGTCTTTAACCCGTCAATTATAGGTGTCGCCAGGCCGCCTATCAAGACGACCGCGTTTGCAGCTTTAGACCGTAGTGGGCCAGGTCCGGTTGATTCCGGGCAACTTTTTCGTGAATATATGCAAGGAGGCAGACACTTCTTGGCAGGTCCAGAGCAAAGCTCAACAGAATCGGGGCTCACTCAGCGCGGGCGCAAGCGATTGACCACGGTAATCGTGCTTTCGATAATCGTGTTGCTTTTGATGCTGTCGCTTGTCGCGCAGAGCTTCAACCTCAGCCCGCTTTTTACGCCAAACACCGCGAGCGAGACGCTACTTCTTTACGCGCTCTCGACGCTCAACTTTCTCGCCTTCGTCACGCTGCTGTTCGTCTTTCTGAGGAACATACTCAAGCTCGTGCGCGAGCGGCGCGCCAACCGCCTTGGCTCGAAATTCAAGACGCGACTCGTCGGCTATGCGATTGGGCTTTCGCTTTTGCCGGTCCTGCTGCTCTTCTTCTTTGCCTTCGGGCTGTTGAACCGGAGCATAGACAGATGGTTCGGCGAGCCCGCCCGCCAGATAGTCGAAGATGCCCGCGCAATCGAAGAGAGTTATTTTAAGAAAGAAGAGGGCGATCTGGTTATCGACGCTCGCGCGATGGCCAGAACGCTTGGACTCGCGGCTCGCTCGGACTATACGAGCGCGGATTTCGAGCGGCGTCTCGAAAGCGAGATGGCTGACTACAACCTTGCGCTGGCCCGTGTCGCGGGGCGCGACCAGAGCGTCACTGTCCAGACTCGCGGCAGCGATGTGCGCTCTGTCATAGACGACGTGCTGAAAAGGGCCGAGCAGCACGCTCTTTCGAGCGCCGAACCGTTCACGGGTCGAAACGATGCGGCGAGCCCGTCGAAGATTTACCTGATCGCCACCGCGAAAGCCGTTGGGGCCGAAGGCGAGCCGCGCATCCTTGTCATCGCGCGCGAGATGCCGCCGGATCTGACCACGCCGCTTGCGAACATAGCGGCCCAGCACAACAACTTTCACAGCATGCTCGGCGGCATAAAGCGCATCAAGGCCATCTACATCATGTTGCTCGCGGCTGTGACGCTGCTGCTGATCTTTGCCGCGAGCTGGCTTGCGCTTTATGTGGCGCGCGGGATAACAGTGCCGATCCAGGCCCTTGCCGAGGCTACTGACCGCGTTGCGCGCGGAAACTTTGCGCATCCCGTCGAAGTCGTGGCCGAGGATGAGCTGGCCGTTTTAGTCAGCTCTTTTAACCAGATGGCCGCCCAGCTTGCCGAAAGCCGCAGCAACCTTGAGCGCGCGGCCGAAGAGTTGAGCCTGTCGAATCAGGCGCTGGACAACCGCCGCCTCTACATCGAGACGGTTCTCGAATCGCTTTCGACGGGCGTGATCTCGACCGACGAGAACGCGCGGATCGCGACCATAAACCGCGCGGCGATCTACATGCTCGGCTTGAAAGAGAAGCCGCCCGTCGGGACAGAGATCAGCAAGCTTGTCGAAGGCCAGCCCGGTGAAGACCTGGCCGCGCTCTGCCGCCGCGCGCGCCGCAGCGACACCGCGCAGGCCGAGATGAAGTTCAAGCGCGGCGACGGCAGCAGTCTCCACGCGGCCACAACCGCGATAGCTTTAAGGAGTTATCAGAACAGGCTGGAAGGGCTTGTAATAGTCATTGAAGATTTGACGGACCTGATACAGGCCGAGCGCGCCGCCGCGTGGGGCGAGGTCGCGCGCCGCATGGCGCACGAGATAAAAAACCCGCTGACGCCTATACAGCTTTCCGCCGAACGCATCATGCGGAACTATCAGCGCAACCCCGCTGCTCAAACCGAACAGCGATTCGGCGACATAGTCAGGGAAGGGACCATGACCATCGTGCGCGAGGTCGCCGCGCTTCAGCGTATGGTCGAAGAGTTCTCGCGGTTCGCCCGTCTGCCCGAAGCCCAGCTTGTCGAAAGCTCTTTGAACAACGTTGTCCGCGATGCGGTTAGCCTTTACGAAGAGCGGCTCGACGGCATACAGATAAACTGCCGCCTTGCGGACGACCTGCCTGTGCTGCGCGCAGACCCTGAACAGATCAAGCGCGTGATGGTGAACTTGATTGATAACGCCGTCGAATCGCTCAACGGCAACGGGGTTAACGGCAACGGCTCAAAACGTATTGAGATCGAAACCATCTGGCTGCGCGAGAGCGACGTGGTGCACCTGGTCGTTGCCGACACGGGGCACGGGATACGGGCGGCGGATCGAGACAAGCTGTTCCTGCCGAAATTCTCGACGCGTGACCGGGGCACGGGGCTTGGCCTCGCCATAGTCAGTCACATAATCGCCGATCACAAAGGGCGCATCTGGGTCGAAGACAACCAGCCGCACGGCGCGCGCTTCATAATCGAGCTACCTACTTAGAGAGTGACAAGTGACAAGTGACGAGTAACAAGAGGAAGAAACAGCCCGACCGATCTTTTTCTTCTATCTTGTCACTCGTCACTTGTCACTTGTCACCATCCTAAAGGTTTCCGTTAAGCACAATGTTGTCGATCAAGCGGGTCGAGCCTATAAAGACTGCGAGCGAAACGAGCGTGGGTCTATCGGGCGGGATCGGCTCCTGTGGTTCGAGGTTTATCGTATCCGTGACGGCGATATAATCGACGCGCGCCAGCGGCTCGGCTTCGATGATCGACCGCATAGAGGCTATGAGCTTTGCGCTCTCGCGCTCGCCGTTGTTGTAAAGGGTTCGCGCGCGTTCAAGCGCCCTGCGCAGGGCGGTGGCCGCTTTGCGCTCCTCGATTGAGAGATACACGTTGCGCGATGAAAGAGCCAACCCGTCTTCTTCGCGGACCGTCGGGCCGACCACGATCTCCGTATCAATCGCAAGGTCCGAGACCATTCGCTTGATGACGATGACCTGCTGCGCATCCTTGCGCCCAAAGAAGGCGAAGTGCGGGTGTGTGATGTTAAGCAGCTTGTTGACTACGGTCGTCACGCCGCTGAAATGCGCGGGGCGGCTTGCCCCTTCAAGTTTCTCGCTCAGCCCCTCGACCGTGACCCGCGTAGCAAACCCTCCGGGGTACATATCCTCAGGCGTCGGGGCGAATATGAAATCGACCCCGCGCGTAAAGGCAAGCTCGGCGTCACGCGCAAGATCGCGCGGGTAGCGGTCAAAGTCTTCTGTCGGGCCGAACTGTGTGGGGTTTACGAAGACAGAGATTATGACCTTATCCGACATCTCGCGGGCGAGGCTCATAAGCGACAGGTGGCCTTCGTGGAGCGCGCCCATTGTGGGAACGAACCCTATGCGCCTTCGTTCGCTTCTCAACTCGCGCACGATTGACATCATCCGGGGTATGCGATTGATAATCTCCATAGGCAGTGGCTACTGACCACTAATTAACAGGTCCAAGCGGCGGCATAGAGAGCGGGTGGTCGTCTTCGATCTCGACCACGACGCCTTCGGGCAGGTGATAGCTCTCTTCGTTTGCGGGAAAGCGGCGGGCGCTCACGTCGTCGGCGTAGGCCTTCAGCGCGTCGCTGATTACCGCCTTCACATCGGCATACTTGCGAACGAATTTCGCCGTATGTCCGAAGGTCAGCCCGACGAGGTCGGTGAAAACAAGAATCTGGCCGTCGCAGTCTACGCCCGCGCCAATCCCTATAGTCGGAATGCGAACTCTGTCGGTTATCAATCTGGCGATTTCAGTCGGTATCCCTTCGAGCACAATCGCGAAAGCGCCCGCGCGCTCAAGCGCAATCGCGTCTTCTATCAACTCGCGCGCGGCTTCGAGCGTCTTGCCTTGAACTCTGTAGCCGCCCATTGTGAGCAAGGATTGAGGCGTGAGCCCTATGTGGCCCATCACAGGGACCTCGGCTTCGACTATTGCGCGAACGATGTCGGCGCGGCGCACGCCGCCTTCGATCTTGACCGCTTCGACCCCGCCCTCCTTTACGAATCTGATGGCGGAGGCGACGCCTCGGTCGGCGCTGTCCTGGTAATACCCGAACGGCATGTCGCCCACGACGAGCGCGCGGCGCGCCGCGCGCCGGACCGCGCGCGAAGCGGCGATCATCTCGTCGAGCGTCACCGGCAGGGTCGAATCATAACCGAGAACGGTTTGAGCCAGGCTGTCACCTACAAGGATTATGTCGAACCCCGCTTCGTCAACGAGCCGCGCGCTGGGGTAATCGTAAGCCGTCAAAGCGACAATCGGAGCGCCGCCTTTACGCGCGCGGATGTGAGGCACGGTTATCTTCCTGGCACTGGTTTCGGTGATATGGCTCATGCTAGCGATCTCCTTCAAGAACCGATTGTTTGATTATATTTGATTCGATTCTCTTTGCAAATCGCCGCAGGGGTCACCGCTCACGGTTTCGTGATGGGGTATGGGTCGGAGCGTGTCCCGTCAGGGTTGCGGACGACGAGCGTCGCTTCAACGCCCGAAGTCAGCTTCTTAGCGCCTTTCTTGCACTTGAGGCTGTGCGAGAAGTCATCCAGGTTAGAAGTCTTGGTGGTCGTGCCGTTGATCTCTACCTTTGCGCCCATCTGAAAATTCTCGCCGTCGATAAACAGGTGCTTGCCGCTTATCGAGGCATTCAATATGCGCGGCGCGAGCGCGCCGGGGTTGCCCGCGGGGGTGATTGTGAACCTGCCGCTTATTATCTCTGTCGCGGTCCCGGACTTCGTCGCCACGAGCAGCCGTATCCGCGCCTGATCCGTAGGCACGTTCGGCACGTTCCAGTTGAAGGTGGTCACGCCCGCGTTCGTAGTCCCAAACATCAGGTTCGAGATCGGGAACGTCATCCCGTCATCGGTAGAGTATCGCAACTCGTAGCTGTCTATATTCGACTGGTTAGTAACGGTCCACGCGAGCGGGAATGCGGTCCCGGCTTCGAGCGTCAGGTTGTCCGGGCGTGTGTCGAGCGTCGCCGTAACGAGCGAAGTCGGAGACTCGACAAAGGTGACGTTTGTGTAGATGAAGTCGTTGCCCTGGTTGGTCCCGTCGTTATCGGCGGCATTTCCGGCCAGGTAAAACCGGATTGTCCCCGGATCGTTATTTGGCGCTGTCCAGCGGACAAGCCAGGTGCGGCTGCCCTGACCGTTTGCGAGCGTGCCTACCTCTGTGTGATTTATGTACTGGCGGCTTCCGACTCCCGTGTCGACGTTCACCTGAGCGTCCGGGTTTATCGGAGCGAGCGTCCCCGCGCGATTCCCGTTGCTGTCGATTGCGGTTAACTGAAACCCGAAACGCTGCCTGCCGGCCTGCCTTACAGTGATCGTCAGCGTGTACTGTTTGCCCGTCTGGTAGGGTGTGTCGATGTTGCTTGTCAGGGTCACGCTTCCGGGGCCAATGTTGATCTGGCCGGGATGGTCGTGACAGGCGGTACAGTTGCCAATATCGCCCGGCGCGTTTGTGTACCGCGCCTCCGGCCCTGTTATCTTCGCGTAGGCCACGATTGTTAGCGCAAGCAGCGCAAGCAGCACCTGTATCTTTCGTCTGGGCTCAAGCCTTAACATATAACCGCACCTTTTCGAGGAAGGCAAACAGTGAAGAGTGACAAGAAGTAGAGTAGCGCGGCCGGTCTTTCTTGTCACTCGTCACTCGCACTACCCAATAAACCCGATGTTCTCGAACCTTGAGCCGAGAACGGCTTGCGAGTCCGTGCCGAGCCAGTCGTCAAGCAAGGTTGCGTAGACCGAGCGGAAATCTACCTCGAACTTCATGTTCCCCGCTTGATCCAGGTCGGTAAGCGACGGCTGCGTGCCGTAGATGCCGCCCTTGACCGGGTTGCCGATGATGAACATCTGCGACGTAGTTCCGTGGTCACACCCGAACGACGCATTCTCTCGTGGACGCCTCCCAAACTCTGACCACTGCATCAGTACCGTGTTGTCGGCCAGGTTGTGCGCGGCAAGGTCGTCATAAAACGCCTTGACCGCTTCGGAGAAATACCTGAGCAGGGTCGCGTGATCGCCCACGAGCTTGTTGGCCGGGTCGGCCTGGTTGCCGATCTGATTTGCGTGCGTGTCAAAACCGCCGAAGTTGACGTATAGCAAGTTTGCTTCGGGCATAGTCGTGATAAGCTGCGCTGCCATCCTCAGGGCGGATGCGAGCGGGTTGACGTTGGGCGCAGTGCCTATCGGGTACGTTACGGGCGATGTGTATGTGGCAATGGCCGTCTCGACCTGCGCCGCGCCGCTCACGGCATCGACGCCCGTCGCCGCAAGGGCTTCGGCAAAGCTTCCCGTGGGGAAGTCGCGCCGGTTGGTCGTGTTAAAGGTGTTGACCTGGTTGTTCTCGTCGCCTCGATTCCTCGCGTCTGTCTGGAACGTGTAATTCGCAAAGCTCGTTATGTTGGGGATGACGACCTTGTCTCCGAAGAAGGCTTTCGGGAGCTGGTTGCCGATTGAAGCCGCCGACAGCCCCGATTTCCCAAAGAGCGCGATGTCCGCATACTTGCCGAGCCATCCGTCGCCCTGTCCCGCGTTCGTGTTCGCCGTGTGCCAGATGTCTGTCGAGACGAAGTGCGACAGGTTCGGCGAAGGATAGCCGACCCCGTTTACGATTGCGACCTTGCCCGCGTCGTAAAGCTCTTTGACCTTGCCCATCGAAGGATGCAGCCCGAACGAGTTGTCGATTATCGTCGAGCGCCCCTCGGCGTCTTTAAGTTCCGAGTCTTTGAAGGCGAGAGCGGGTCGCAGGCTCTTGTATGCAGAGTCCGTGTAGGGAACAAGCGTGTTCAGACCGTCGTTGCCCCCGTTTGCCTGGATCACGACGAATATCCTGCGACCGGAGCCCGTCTGCGCCAGCGCGTCCGTGAGCCATACCTTCGGCATCACCATGCTCAGTGTGACCGCGCCCGCGCCTAGCTTTATAAACTGTCTTCTGGTTGTCGCCATAGCTCTCCTCCTAATTCAACTGGAACTCCGGCAAGCACATTACCTGGTGAACAAGCCCGCGAACCTTCTTATCCACCGTTTGATCCGTTACCTGCCACGTGACCTTATTTCCCTGGTCGTCGGTTTCAAGATAGCTCTTGAGCGGCTTGATTACGCCCGAGGTCGGCAGTGGGCCGAGGACCGAGAGGAACTTCTTGACGGTCTTCTTCGAGCTTGTCTTTGTGTATTTCATTAGCTGGTCGTTTGTCACAAAGACGCCGGGATTTTCAAACCTGCGGTTCGTCACCAGGGCGTTTGAAAAATTGAACCGGTCGAGCATGCTCGCGGTGTTGACCCAGCCGAGGTGCAGGTCCCAGCCGTTCACGTCCGGCGGGTTGAACAGGTCTTGCCCCATCGACCGCGTTGCGCCTGCCAGTGTGTTTGAGCTCTGGCCGCGCTCCCAGGTGCCGGGGTTGTACTTCGCGCCGAGCATGCGCACTGCGCCGACGACAAGCTCGACGGGCTGTTTGACCAGCCCGAATCTTGCCCGGTCGCTGAAGAACTCGTCAGAGGTGAAGATCGCCCTGGCCAGCTCTTTTATCGAGTGGTCTTTGCTTATGTAAACGTCGGCAAATTTTTCGATTGTCTGTTTGTCGGCCGCGCTCGACGTCAGCGGGTATACGAAGAATTCGAAAAGCTCTCGGACCAGGTAGCGAGCGGTTGAGCGGCGCGCGCTTATGATTGTTACAACGTCTTCCCAGGTGAAGTTCGCCGTCTGGCCGTAGATCGTCTTCGACCCTTTATCGACCTGATTATCCGCCTTAAAGAACGAAAACGTAAGCCCGCTGCCTGCACGGTCGCGGCGGAACTTGCCGCCGGTGAAGGCGCGGGCGATCTCTTTCACGTCCTGCTCGGTGTAGTTCGGCTCGCCCGTCACTACGTCGTTTACGCCCATAGTGAAGAGTTCTTGAATCTCGCGGGCGAAGTTCTCGTTCGGGCTTCCTAAGACGTTCGTGGTCCCGTCGAGCCAGACAAGCATCGCCGGGTCTTGCGACACGTTTAATAGCAGCGAATCAAAGCGGTCCAGGACCCCCGCGCGTAACGTGAGGTTCTGGTTGTACATCAACCTGTCGTCTACTTTTGACAGCGCAGTGGCAAAGTGGTTGTGCCAGAAGAGCGTCATCTTCTCTTCAAACTGGCGGCGCGAGTAGACCATGCGAGTAAACCACCAGCGGCGAATCTCGCCCTGGTTGAACTTCTGGTTATCCGTCACATCAGAAAAGTCGAAGCTCGCGGCGAGTACGTCATCCAGAGGCTTGTTGTCGATCTTGGCAAAGTCGAGCAGGAAATCGACCGCGCCTTCGCGCCCGCGCGGCACAAGCTCGTCAATATCTTCGGGACTTCCGCCAAAGCCCATCCTCCTCAGCACGTGAGCCATGTCGTCATAGGTACTTGCCATAAGCTTGTCTCCTCTTTGTAGTGACAGGTAAACAGTGACAAGTGACAAGAAAGAGAAATGCGCCCGATCTTTCCTGTCGCTGTTTACGTTTCTCCTTCTCAGACTTTCAGGGGCGGCGAAAAGTCTGAAAACTTTCCATTGATAGCTTGAATATTCGCGTGAGGGGTTTTGCCGAGACCGTGTGAGGAACCGTTTCGAGGTCAATCTTCACATGAAAACTGACCGCAGCTCACTCCTCAGTCCTTCTTTTTATTCTTTCCCATTCGGTTCGAGTGGCGAAAGCCCTGGGCGAAACCGCGCGCTCGACCGCCAGTATTCCGTCCAGGTGGTCTATCTCGTGCTGCAACAACTCCGATAGATCGCCTTCAGCCTTTATCGACCTGCTCAGGCCGCGCTCATCCTGGTAATCGACCCGAACTTCAACCGCCCTCGATACTCGCACCATCAATTCGGGGAAGCTGAAGCAGTCGTCCCACAACTCCATCCTGCGGTCGCTCTCCCAAACGATCAGAGGATTTATCAACGGCCCGCAAAACCCCGTCGGCTGCATGCGGATAAAGATCATCCGTTTGAGCACGCCGATCTGAGGCGCGGCAATCCCGCGACCGTAGCCCGTCGCCGCGCGAAAACTCGCAAGCGTTTCGCTGAGGTCACGCGCAAGAAGATTCGTAGCGTCTGCGGAAATATCATCGATCCGCTCGGACCTTGCCCATAGCGTCGGGTCGCCAAGTTGGAGAATCTCTCTCGACGGCATCTATTCGCGTTGCCTCTCTTTTTTAATGAAGGCTCAATTATACCCTGGACTTTGTCGAACGAGACAGACTTTTCTGTGGCGATCATTGGCAAAGTGTATTTTTCTCCAGCGATTCCTGGCGTAAATCGGTACAATCCTGTGCTTCACGCCGCCGAGAGGCGCGGAAGCCCGGAGCGATCCTGGCACATTCGTTGCTTTTTAAGAAAGCCGACAGAAAGGTGAGATTATGAGAGCTAAGACACACCCTGGAGATGAAACTCATGTCGAGACATCATCGTCGCACGAGACGATGAACAAGAAGAAGCTCGACCAAAGCGACGGTCAAAGTACGGCTGAGGCTAACCGAAAGCTCAAAGAGACGGGATTGACCGTCGATGATGTCGCAGAGCAATCGGCCTATGCCGAAGACCGGGCGAGCGTCGCGCAGCAGGCCGCCAACTCTGACGGCGAGAAAAAGAGCTAGCCGGGCGACCGGAAGTTTTTCTTGAATCCGCAGGCGTGTTGGTGTATCCTGTAAGGCTTTTTAATCCCACGTTAACTAAACAGAGGTGAGTGATTATTAACCAGGAGGATGTGCTTATGAGTGCTGTCGGGGTTTGTGCCACTGCGACCGGCGAGAGGGCTTCGCGGCCAGTTTTGCGTGCGCGCTGTGAAGTGAATGGAAGCGGGCGTGATTGCCGTGTGCTCGACCTGTCTGCGCGAGGCGCATTTGTAGAGAGCTTTGTGCCCGCCGTGACAGGATCAAACGTAACGCTTCAGTTTCATCTGCCAAACGGTCATCACGTCTGCACAAGCGGGGTGGTGAACTATCACCGTTTCACCGAGGGCTTTGGAGTAGACTTTACAGGTCTCTCCAAACACGACCGCGAGCAGATAAACAGCCTTGTAGGGTAATTCAAGCTAACCTCGCACCTTAAAACCGGAAGGGCTGCCCCGACAAACTCGTCGGGGCAGCCCTTCTTCTTTTGCTCAACTAGTTAAGCAGGGGTTATCGAATCTGCACGGTTGCCGTCGGGACCTGGACGTTGTTATTGACGAGTGTCATACCTGTCACTCGCTGCAAGTCTGCGAGCGCCTTGTTGTAATCGGTCAGCGCGCGAAGCTCGTTGCCGCGAGCCGTCGACAGGTCGTTCTGCCGCTCAAGGACGAAGAAGTTTGTCGAAAGACCCGCTCGGAATCTTTCAAGCTCGCCTTGGTACTGCGCCTGCGCCGCGATGCGGTTGGCCTGCGCGGCTTCAAACCTCTGACGAGTCGCTTCGACCGCCTGGAGCGCGTTGCGGACTTCGATCTGCACGTTCTGCACAAGCTGTCGCTGGCGCGCGTCTATCTGCCGGGATTCGGCCAGCGCCCTGCCGTAGTTGCCTTCGGCGGTGCGATTGCGCCACGGGAAGCTAAACCTTACGCCCGCCTCCCAGGTGCGGAAGTCCTGGCTGATCAGGCCCCTGAGCGACTGGAAGTACCCGCCGTTGAACCTGCCCGGCACGGTGACGCCGGGTGAGGCTGGCGGCGGAATCGGGTCGAATGTGGCGCGTCCCAAATCGGTGAGGGCGCGGTTGAGGTTTGTGATAAGCCCCTGCGTCACGTCGTCAAACCCGCCGGGGTCTCCCACGCCGAGGTTGGGATTGGGCGAACCGGCCAGCCCTTGCGTTCCGTAGTTGGCGATCAGATCGACCTGCGGCTTGAGCTGGTTCTTGTAAAACTTGATGTCAACATCCTTCTGCTGTGCCTGTAACCGCAGCTGCTCAAGCTCAGGGCGATTCCTCAGCGCGAGCGAGCTTGCTTCGTCGAGGCTGAATGAAGTTGGCTGCAACTGAGGCTCGTCGGTCGGCTTGATGGCCGAGCCCCAGAGCTGGTCGCCGGGCTCTTTCAATAACAGGCCCTTGAGATTGTTCTCGGCGATGGTGATGTTCTGCAACGCGATGATGACAGATTCTTTGCGGCTTTCGAGCGCGGCTTCCGTCGAGCGAAGCTCTATCGGGGCGAGCGTCCCGGCTTCGACCATGCGCCGGTTGTTCTCAAGCTGTACGCGTGTCAGCTCGACCGAGTCGCGGGCGATCTGCTCATTTCGAATCGAAAAGACAAGGTCCCAGTAGGCGCGCTGCACAGAGCTTATGATCTCGATCACGCGCTGGCGAAACTCGCTGTCCGATAGATCGAGCGCGCGCTGCAATATCTGTACGGTGCGGCGATTCTGGTCTATGCCGAAATTGCGCATCAACGGCTGGGTGAAGGTGAATCTGACGACAGGGTTGTACTGGGTCGTAAGCGTCGATGAGGTCGCGCTGGTCGTGCGGCGCGAGTTGTCGAACTCGACGAGCCAGTTGCCGCCCGTGCGCGAAATCTCCTGCCCGGTCGTGAAGTTGTAAGTCAGCGTCTTTTGCGTGACCGACGAAGTTTCGCCGCCGCCCGCAAAGATAGAGGCCACGGGGATCGTCTGGCTGCCGTACCTGACATCCGACGTCGAGACGATGTCATAGACGCCCCTCGCGGCGTAGAGGTTGAATTGAGCCGCCTGAACCGACTGGCGCGAAACCTCTATGTCGAGATTGTTCTGAAGCGCGAGCGTGATCGCGTCCTGAAGCGTCATCATGGCCGTCTGGTCAGGGTTTACGCCGACGCGCTGCGTCGTGACGTCCGGCGACAGCGCCAGAGGCTGGGTGATCGGGTTGGGCGTCTGCTGCCCGGCTGCCTGACCCGGCAAGGGAGTTGTCACAGCAGGCGCGGGAGCGGTCAGGTCGCGCCGCTCTGTCTCTGCCGGGCGATCACGCCTTACCTCGCCCTGTTCTTCCTGACGCTGGCGGTCTCTTTGTGGGTCCTGTGTGGGCTGCGGTTTCTTCTGGCCCGGCGGCGTCTCAGGCGGCTTGGGCTGCTGCTGCGGTTGCTGCTGTCGCTTGCTAGCAGCGATGACGCCTTCCTGCTGCGCGGGGTTCTCTTGCGAGAAGGCCGCGAGCGGCATCGACGCGCTTAATAAGGCCGCGAGCGCAGAGGCCGCGACCGCGCGGCTCGATTTGCGAAACATTTGTATGACTGAATTCATAGGATTCCTCTCAAACCATTATTCGGAATTCGCCCGGTCAGTATTACTCTCACCGAAGCGACCAAGCCTTTTGCTTCTTAACGATTTATGATTAAGTCTGTTAATCAAAGGCTCATACGACAGCCGTATAGATGTCGTTTCAAAATTCTCGGCTGCGGTTCAAAGCGTCAGCGCGAATTTATAAGTTTACACGGCATTCTGGCAATCACCAAACCCGCGGAGGAGACCGCTATCACCGCTCGTCCAAAGAGCAGGAGCAGGCTAGACCAGAATGCCGTGCTGCCCATTTCAAAGGGGTTTTGTGTCAAGCGTCGTGCCATGCCCTGAGAGCCGGTTAAGTGGGCGAATAATTCGGCTTAAAAGGGAAGGGCGGCCCCACGCGGACCTTACTTGTGTCCATTCGTGGGATCGCCCTTTCCCATAATCGAAGATAACGCGCCGAGGTCTAGTCGATCACAATCGCGGTCGTCTTGCCTTTGAACTCGATGCGTTTGATCTCGAACGACCCGTCGGCTGCGGCGGTCCAGATCACGGACGTGTCAGGGGCTGGCTCGCTCAACTGAGTCAGCTTGTAAGTGGCCCTCGAAATCTCTTTCTTGCCTTTAAGAAGGACTAGCTCGCCGTCTTGATCCTCGACGAACTTGATCGTGTAATCGCCTTTGGATATGGTCTGCTGGCCGACCTTGCCTTCGCGGTGCAGCTTGATCGAACGTGATACTTCCTTGCCGAACGCAACGGACGAATAGCCGAGGGCAAAAACCATCGCCACTGCCGTTAAAAGAGTGCTCATCTTCTTCATCATGATTTTCATTCCTTTCAAGATCGGAACTCGCTGCTGATTCACGGGCAACCAGCGCGGATTCAATTTGTTTTCGCGTGCCAGGTAGACCAGGCACAAAGTTGCTCTAGCTCTGTCTTACTCGCTCACCAATATGAAGGAGTCCACCCTGAGTCCTGTCGGCAGCTTGCCGCCCCCTTCAAGCTCAATGAGCGTCTCAAGAATCTTTGTATCGACGCGTTCCGCAGGCTCGCCAGTTTCGATGTTCTTTTTGCCGAGCACCTGGCCTATGCGGACCACACGGCCCCAGAACTTCTCATCTCCGAATGCGTCTGCTGTCACGTATGCGCGCTGGTTCAACCGAATCTTCCCGACATCGGTTTCATCGACATCGACGCGCACGCGCAGGGTCTTGACATTCGCCACGGTGACTATCGGCATCTCGCGCATATCCGAGACGCTCTCGCCCGCCTTGAGGTGCTTGCGCAAGACGACGCCAGTGATGGGCGAGCGAATGAGGGTCTTTTCAAACTGGGCGCGAGCCTCGTCGAGCTGCGCGCGGGCAAGCTGAACATCCGCCTCCGCCTTTGAGCGGTCCTCTTCGCGCGCCTCGGCTTCGACGAGCGAATGTCGTTCGCGCGCGCCGTCATAACGCGCCCGCGCGACCTTGTACTCTCGTTCCGCGCGGTCGCTCTCTTCGCGAGCCATCACGCCCTTGTCATAGAGCGCGCGCCGTCGCTCCATCTCTGCGCGCGCGTTATCAAGCATGGCCTCGGCCTCTTTCACGCCCTCCCCGGCTTCGCGCCGCTCCTGGCCGCGCGCGCCGTTTATCACAAGCCGCAGCTCCGCCGCTCGCTGGGCGAGCCGCGCCTCTGCCGAGGCGACCTGAGCGCGGTAATCATCGTTTTCAAGGACTGCGATAACCTGGCCCGCCTGGACCTTATCGCCTTCCTCCACGCTCACGGATTTGAGTTTGCCGCGAAGCTCAGAGCTGACCTTTATCTCTTCCGAAACCGGCTCGACGCGCCCCGCGGCGGCAACAAGCTTCTGCTCTTCCGCCTGCGCGTGGACTACTGCGCCCGCCTGCTGCCCCTTGCCTCGATTTATCAACGCGAACGCCACGAGCGCCGCCAGCGCGGTTATTGCTATGAGGTATGCGACTCTTCGTTTCATAAGTCCTCCGCCGAACCAAAACCGAATCTTTCAAGCGTGATGCGAGTTATAAGAGCTTGCCGCGCGTGGTCGCATCATCTCGCCTGCGAGGTGCGCGGCGTCAAGACCGGGTTCCTCTCGGAGCTTCCCGTCTTCGATGTAAGCGATGCGGTCCGCGTATTCGACGATGCGGTTGTCGTGCGTTACGATGACAACGGCCCGCCCCTGTTCGTGCGCGAGCCGGCGAAGCATCTCCATAATCATCCGGCCGCTGAAGGAATCGAGCGCCGCTGTCGGCTCGTCGGCGAGTATGATGTCAGGCTCGCCCGCAAGCGCGCGTGCGATAGCGACGCGCTGTTTCTGACCGCCGCTCAAATCGGCCGGGGCCGATCTGTACTTGTCGCCGATACCCACCAGCTCAAGCAGCTCGCCTGCGCGCCGTCGCGCGCGCCGCCCCCGGATGCCTTTCAGGTCGAGCGACAGCTCGACATTTTCGCCGGCCGAGAGCGTTGGAAACAGGTTGAACCCTTGAAAGATAAAACCTATGTGATCGAGCCGAATGCGCGGCAGTGCGCGCTCGCCGAGCCCCGCCACTTCGCGGCCACGCACGCGGCAACTGCCCGACGTGGGCTGAAGTATGCAGCCCATGATCGAAAGCAGCGTAGTCTTGCCGCTCCCCGACGGCCCCATCAGCAGCAGCACTTCGCCCGCGTTAACGTCCAGGTTTACCCCGTCAAGAGCGCGGACCTCGGCCGCGCCCGGCGAGTAAATTTTTGTCAGATCGCGCACACTGATTGCTGATTCCATCTCGCCTCTCAATCTCAACCTTTAAAAACCATCGCCGGGTCGATGCGCGTCACCTTGTTGATAGAGATTACCGACGCGCCTATGCACATCAAGAACGTCAGGCCGAGCATCCCTACGGCCATCTCGACGGGCAGCTGTATCGAAGCCCCGCCGCTCTTGCTCAGGTTGACCACGTTGACGCTCACAAGCATCCCAAGCAGATAGCCTACCGTCGCGCTTATCGCCGCCTGCTTGACTATCACCCGGTAGATATAGCCGTTTGAAGCGCCCATCGCTTTCAGCGTCCCGAACTCGCGCAGGTGGTCGATGGTCGTCGCGTAGATCGTCTGCGCTACGACGACCACGCCGACTACGAGCCCCATCGCCGCCGCGATCAAAATTCCGACGCCCGCGCCTGTTGAAAACATCCAGTACACCTGGGTCTTTCGCGCAAACTCAGGCGTGGTGTATACCTCAACGTCTTCGAGCCGCGAGGCAAGCTCTCGCTTGAGCGATTGGAGGTCGACCCCCTGCGCGGCTTTCACAAGCACGTATGTGGTGTGGTCTTCTTTCATCCGCGCATAGTTGAGCGCGTTCTTGAACGACGTGAAGACTCGCGGGTTGGTCGTAAACGAGCGCACGTTCTCCGTAAAACCGACCACTCGCGCGCGGTGGCCGTTTATCTCAACCGTTTGACCCAAGGATTTGATTCCGAGCTTTTCGCGGTATATCTCGTCTACGATGATCGTGTCCGCGCCCTTGAGGTCTGAGACCTTCCCGGCGGTCAGATACCACGGGCCGCCAAACCCCGTGTCGGGGTTGAACCCGATCACGCCCACGCCCTCTTCGCCGCCGTCTGTCCGCTTCAGGCGGCTGAACTGCACGATATACTTTTCGGCGCGCTCAACGCCTTCGGTCGCGCGGACCTGATAGAGCTTTCGCTCGGAGAAGGGAGCCGCCTGATCGAAATTCCTCAGCCCTCGCGCCGCCACCCAGATGTCTGCCCCGCTTCGGTCGATGATGTTCGATGTAGTAGAGGCGAACCCTATGAACAACCCGAGCTGTACCGTTATCAACACCACCGCAAAGACTATCCCCGTCAGCGTGACCGCCAGCCGCACCTTGTCGTGAAATAGATTCCGCCGCGCAAGCGATGCCATAACTCAATCTCCCCGGCTCAAACCGCCTGTTTTCTCAGGTTAACGCGCATCACGTTCTTAACACCGTTAAGCATAAGGGCAAAAAAAATCAGGCCTTCAGGCCGTCTATGCACATATCGAGCATGAAGTTGATAAGCTCCTCCCTATCGACCCAGGGGAAGCGCGGTTTTGTGATAAGCAGCGCGGTTATCCCGTGGCCAGTGGCCCAGAGGGCCTGGCTTATCTTTTCTACATCGTTCTCTCGAAATAGGTTCAGTTTGACGCAATCTTCGACGCCCGACCGCAGGTGCGCGAATGCCTTCATCCCCATAGAGCTCTCTTTCATATAGTGCTCCGGCGCTTCGTCGTGTTTCGGGTGGTTGATAAAGGTGACGCGATAATGGTTAGGGTATTTCAGCCCGAAGTCTATATAGGCGCGCATCCCTCGCTTCAAGCAGACTATCGGGTCGGCGCAGTTGTGCGGTATGGCCTCCATCCCTTCGACGAGCTTGGCGAAAGTCTCTTCGCACAGGCTGAACAACAGGTCCGCCTTGTCTTTAAAGTAGAGGTAAATAGTAGTCGGTGAGTATTCGATCTTTTCGGCGATGCGGCGCATAGAGACGTTCTCGTAGCCTTCCTCGACGAAAAGCTCGCGCGCGGCGTCCAGTATCTGCTGCCGCACTATCTCTTTTTCCCGCTCTCTTCGCTGCTTCGGTCCCATAATCGATTTCCGTGAACGCTGTTATATCACTTAACGCCGTTAAGCATACTCCAATGATTTTTTATGTCAAGCATTATTTTTGGGTTCTCAAGGTATTGGAGGGAGCGCGGCTGGCCAGCCCTGTTTTAGAAGGCTGCGGAGGCCCGCGATTACCTCCGCGTGTTCGGGGCTGTCTGCCAGGTTTTTGACTTCGTGGGGGTCGTTCAGGCGGTCGTAAAGCTCAGGCTCGGTTCCGTCCTCCTGCTCGAAATAGGCGTAGCGGTCTGTCCGAACCGAGTGATAGAGCGGGCTTTTCTTAGACTTGATCGTCTGTGTGAAGGCGGCTGTCTTCCAGGCGCGGTTCGGGTCTTGAAACAGGGGCGTAAAGCTGACCCCTTCCAGCCCTTCGCGCGCGGGAAGCCCGCACATCTCGCTCAGAGTCGGGAAGATGTCGACAAGCTCTATTATTCGAGGCGAGACGCGGGCTTCGGGCACACCCGGCCCCGCGATGACGAGCGGCACGCGGGCCACCCCTTCGTAAAGGAGTTTCTTGTCTACGACGCCACCGTGCTCGCCGAGCAGAAAGCCGTGATCGCTAACGAAAACTATTACGGTCTTTCTCAAAAGGTCTAGGTCTTCTAACGCCTTGTGGATCACCCCAACCTGGCTGTCGATGAAAGAGACGCTCGCATAGTAAGCCGCGCGGGAGTGTTGAACCTCCTTGCGAGTTCGCTTATTGCCCGCAAAACCGTGCGGCAGCGGCATATCTTTCGCCGGGTAGAGATCGAAAAACCGCTTTGGCGCGTGCCACGGCGAATGGGGCAGCGTAAAGCCCGCCGCTATAAAAAAGGCGCGGTCCCTGTTCTGTTTTAACAGGTCGACCACGCGCAGAGCGGTGCGACCGTCGGGCAGGTCTTCGTCGCGGGCGTCGCTGGCGCACGTATCTTTGTTTGCGCATTGCGGGTCAGGCGTCGAGCCAAGCTCTTTCTTGCCTTCATACGAATCCCACGTGATCGAGCCGGGGAATTTGTCGTGAGCGATCTTTCCGACTCCGGCGGTGAAGTAACCGTTGGCGCGAAAGAACTCCGGCAGAAAGACTATCTCTTTCATCTGCAGGCGCGGGTTTGTCTTGTTTCTGAGAACGCCCGTCGTGTTGGGGCGCATTCCGCTAAGGAACGAAGCGCGGGAAGGGTTGCACAGGGAAAACTGAGAGTAGGCCCGGTCGAATTTCACACCGCGACCGGCGAGCCTGTCTATGTTGGGAGATTTGACTACCGTATCGCCGTAGCAACCGAGGTTTGTGTTCAGGTCGTCCGCGACGATCAACAAGACGTTCAGCTTGTCTGCCTGAGCGCTTCGACGCGCGCTCGCGGACAAATCTTTGCTGCACGACGAGATTAGCAGAACCGAGACTAAAAAGATCGAGGTCGCTTTAACCATAGGATCAAACCTTGCAATCTATAATAAAAGGTCGTGTCACTCGCTCCTGACGCATCGAAAACCGAGGTTATTCATCGCGCTGTCGGCCGAAGCGTGGCTGCGATTGGCCAGCTCGTAGCCTTGACAGAAATTCTCGCTGCACATCCATGAGCCGCCTCTTATTGCCCGCTCGGCAACGGTTGGAACGCTCGCCGCCGTGTAGCCTGCGCGGTAATTATTCTGGCACCATTCCCACACGTTTCCAGCCATATCGAAAAGCCCGGCTTCGTTTGGCGGGAACGATCCCACAGGCGCGCGGCGCAGGTAGCCGTCGGCCACAGTGTTACTGCCGGGAAACTCTCCTTGCCAGGTGTTAGCCAGGTGCTTACCGCCGGGGTTGAGCTCATCGCCCCACGGATATCTTCTCCCCGCAAATCCGCTCAGCGCAGCAAACTCCCACTCAGCCTCCGTCGGCAATCGCTTTCCAGCCCAGGTGGCGAACTTCTCCGCGTCATTCCACGAGACCTGCGTCACCGGTTCGTCAGGCTGTGCCGTCGAGCCGGGTCCATCAGGGTGTCGCCAGTCTGCGCCGTCCACTTTTTGCCATTCGCCAGTCGCCACATCGAAGACGGCGGACCATCCGTACTGCTCGGCTTCAGTCCTGTAGCCCGTCTGTTCGACGAAGGCTGAGAATTGAGCGACGGTGACTTCATGCCTGTCGATCCAGAAAGGGCTTACTCGTTCCGACTTTAAAGAGCCTCCCTTGATGAGGAGCATCCCTGTCGCGTCAACAAGGTCTGATCGCGCGGCCGAACGGTTCGCCTTTGTGTTGTTAGGATCGTCTCTGCTTGAGCAGGAATATAGCCATAAGCTACAGACCGCAAGGAGTAGCAGGGCCGCGCTCCGGTTGACTTTTAGCCTCATAACCTCAGCCAGAAATATTGAGGGGTTAACTTTCCGCCGTAGCTTAACACGAAAGCCTATTTAAAGATTATTAATTTTGCCGGGGCAGACCTGCTTTTCGAGCGCGCCCTTGCGCTTGCCGCCTTGGGCCGCGTTTGATACTGTCACGAGCTATGGCGACATTACAATTTCTCGGCGCGACCGGAACGGTTACCGGGTCGAAGTATGTTCTTGAGATAGGCGGCAGCCGCGCTATGATCGACTGCGGGTTGTTTCAAGGCTACAAAGAGCTGCGCGAGCGAAACTGGGAGCCCTGCCCTGTAAACGAGGCGTCGATAGGGTGGATGCTCCTGACCCACGCTCATATAGATCATTCAGGTTTCCTGCCGCGCATGGTGCGAAACGGGTTTACGGGGCCTGCCTATGCCACGCCCGCGACGTCCGACCTGCTCAAGATCATGTTGCCCGATTCGGGCAGGCTCCAAGAAGAAGAGGCCAGTTACGCCAACAAGCGAGGCTATTCAAAACACAAGCCCGCGCTGCCGCTCTACACAGAGCAGGACGCGCGCGCCGCGATCAAGCAGATCAAGAGCGTGCCTTACGGCGAAGAGGTTCATCTGAGCAAGTTCTTGACCGCGCAATTTATATCGGCCGGGCATATACTCGGATCGAGCTTTGTCCGCACGCGCATAACAGAACCCGGACGCGACCCGGTGACGGTCTTGTTCTCCGGCGACATTGGCCGCTACGACGAGCCGATCTTAAACGACCCTTCCGAAGTTGCCGAGGCCGATTACGTGCTGGTCGAGTCAACCTACGGCAACCGCAAACACGACCCCGTCGATCCGAAAGAGCGGCTGGCCCAGATCATAAACGACACGGCGTCGCGCGGCGGTAAGATCATAATCCCTGCCTTTGCCATAGGCAGGACGCAGTTGCTGGTCTACTACCTTCGCGAGCTTGAAGAAGAAGGGCGCATACCGATTCTGCCGGTCGCCGTCGATTCGCCGATGGGCGCGGCGGCGACGCGGCTCTACACCAAGCACAAAGCCGACCACGACCCCGAGATGCGGCGGCTGGAAGGCAAAGGCGACAACCCGCTAGCCACGCGCCACTTCAACCTTAGCGAAGGCCGCAGCCAGTCGAAGTCGCTAAACTCGCTCGAAGGGCCTGCCATAATCATCTCGGCCTCAGGGATGGCCACGGGCGGGCGGGTGCTTCATCACCTTGCGCGGAACTTGCCCGACCCTGCGAGCACGGTGATCTTTGTCGGTTATCAGGCGGGCGGCACGCGCGGGCGCAGGCTGCAAAACGGAGAAAAAGAGGTGAAGATTCACGGCGAGTTTGTGCCCGTCCGCGCCAAGATCGAGAGCATCAGCAGCCTCTCGGCGCACGCCGACTCGGATGAGATCATCAGGTGGCTGAAAGGGTTCAAGCGACCGCCGCGCGCTACTTTCATGACGCACGGCGAGCCCGACTCTTCCAAAGCTCTTGGCGAGCGCATAGCCGGAGAGTTGGGCTGGAACGTCGTCATCCCAACTTATAAAGAGATTATCGAGCTGAGCTGACGCTTAAGGCTAAGGCTTCTTCTGCTGCTTCTTGCCGCGCTTGAACGGGTTGATCTTCTTAAAGAAGCCGCCGATCCCTCCGTCTTTCTTCTGCGCGTTTTTGTTTGCAGTCGCGCTCTTTTCGTCCTTCGCGCTCCTGGGCTGAGCGTTTGAATTCCTGGCCGACGGCTCAACGGTCGCGGCGGTTTCACCCTGAGCGTTGCTGTTTACAGCCGAAGGCTGCGCGTCGGGCGGCGGCAGCGCGCTCGCGTCCGTGTTGCTGTTCTCAGCCGACGCGGGTGACGCGTCGGACGCCGCCTGGTTTTGCTGCGCGGCGTTCTGGTTTGTTTGAGAAACGCCGGGCGGGCGAGTCGCAGCCGGTAACTGCGGCGCGGGCTCCCTGCTGTTTCGGCTCATAAGCGCGAACGGCACCGACGCGATCAAGAGTAGCAAGATGGAAGCCGCAGTGTAGTGGCTCCAATTGAGCCTCTTAAAAAACGGCACGCTCGGTTGAGCTTGAGTCGAAGCCTGTTGCTGTGCGGTCGCGCGGGCAGGTGCGCTTTTGTCGGCGGCGGCTTTATTTGAGGCTGCATTATCTGGGACTGCTTTATCGAGGGCAGCGTTATCGGCGACCGGGACGACCCTTTGAGGCGCGGGGTCGCCTTCTGACAATATAACCTCATCCGGCTCCGCCTTATCGCGTCGAGCATCTCCCGAAACCGGAGGCGCGGCGCCCAGTATGTCCGTATGGCTCACGCGTGTAGCCGGAGCGGCATAGCCTGACGGCAGGTAATCGAGCGGGTTTGTGTTCTTGCCAATCGCCGCCAGAAGCGCCGCGCGAAATTCGAGCGCCGATTTAAACCTCGCCTCCGGTTTCTTGGCCAGCGCGCGCATGATCGGTTCTTCGACCGCCAGCGGGATATGCGCGGCAAAGACGGTCGGCGGCGGCGGAGCCTTCTCGACCTGCTCCTTCATTAGCTCGTATTCGCTGGTGCTGTTAAAGGGCGCGCGACCTGTAAGCATCTCGTATAGCAATATCCCAAGAGAATAGATGTCCGAGCGGGCGTCCGCCTCTTCGCCTTTTATCTGTTCGGGCGACATGTACTCGACGGTCCCGACGATCTGGCCGTGACGCGTAGAGCGCGCAGCGCCTAGCACGCGGGCCACGCCAAAGTCCATCACCTTGAGCGAGCCCGTGTCTGTGAGCATTATGTTGCCGGGCTTGATGTCGCGGTGGATTATCTTGAGCCTGTGCGCTTGCTCCATCCCGTCGAGCGCCTGGCAAAATAGCGGGACAGCGCGCTCGCAAGACATGGCCCCGAACCGGCGGAGCGCCACGTCGAGCGACTCGCCGCGCACGAACTCCATCACCATAAAATAGTCGCCTTCGTGCTGAAGAAAGCTGTAAAGCGTCGCGATGTTCGGATGATTGAGCTTTGCCAGCGCGCGGGCCTCGGCCCGAAACCTTTCGACGACGTCCTGCTGGCGCGCAAGCTCCGGGCGGAGCATCTTTATCGCCACGTCGCGTTCAAGCTCCAGGTCGACGCCGCGAAAGACTTCGCCCATGCCGCCTTCGCCTATCTTTTCGGTGATGCGATAATTGCCAACTACCGTGCCGAGCATTATGAACCTTTCCGCACACATTCTAACAGATCGGGCCGCGACTTTCTTGATTTGAAATCTGCCGCCGGCCCGGCCTTACCTTTAGAAGCCGCGCCGCGCATGAACGGTTGCAAACGGGCTGATATGCTTGACAATCGGGCGCGCGGACGGTTATTCTATCAGTCTTTTTTAGAAAGCATTTTCGTCACAGGATTGAGGAGAGACTAGAAGCATGGCCAATCACAAGTCCGCAGAGAAGCGCATGCGGCAGACAGAACGACGCAACGAAGTCAACCGCCGCAACCGCAGCCGTCTGCGCACACAGTTAAAGAAGCTCCGCGCCGCAATCGCCGACGGCGACGCGGCAGAAGCGCAGACGCTGCTGCCAGAGACCGTGTCGCTGATAGACAAATCTATCCAGAAGGGCATTCTCCATCCGAATGCCGCCGCGCGCTACAAGTCACGGCTAACCTCGTCGGTCAGCGGGCTCGAAGCCTAACGACCGTTCGGCAGATTAAGATCAAACAAAAAGAGAACGGCACCGGTCGCCGTTCTCTTTTTGTTATTTCCAGCCCTTATTCTTTCCAGCCGGTTACGCGCTCAACCCTTGCCGCGCCTTTTCGAAGTGGCGGTATCGTTCGTCCCAGGCTCAAGCGTACAGATCGAGCCGTGCCGCTTTATTCTCAAGTAGACCGACTCGAACACCCTGAAGGGGTGGTTCATATGCTCCGCCCCCAGGTAAGCCACGGTCAAATCCTGCGCGACCGCGAGGTCGAAGTTCTGCGAGCCCGTC
Source organism: uncultured Clostridia bacterium (assembly GCA_964615905.1). Lineage (GTDB taxonomy): Bacteria > Acidobacteriota > Blastocatellia > UBA7656 > UBA7656 > DATLMR01. The sequence continues at coordinate 13,181 of CAZTUB010000026.1, read as the reverse complement.
GCCACGACCATTCCAAACCCGTCGCGGATTAGCGGCGACTGGTAGACGCCGTCCGTTATCAGCTGGCGAATGTGCTCTATCTCAAGCACGCCTGTGCCGGGGTGGACCTGGTGCATCTGCGTGTAGAGCGCGGGGCTGACGACCATTGCGTAAGGGCCGTAGAAGCCTCCCTGCACAAGCGCCTGCGTGGCGTCGACCACGTCCTGAAAAGGGTTTCCGGCCTCGGACCAGTCCCGGCGCGTCAGCACGTGACGGCCTTCGACCACCATCAATCCTTCGTAGCCCATCTCAAGGCTCCCGTTAAAGATCAGGTCGTCTTCGGCGTCGGCGCAGAATGCCGCCGCGCCCGCTGCCGCAGAGGTGTCGAGCGGCGTGCTCGATTGTCTGGCTGTCTCGATGTCGCGCCAGTGAAGGATGAAATCTTTGTAGATGAGAGGAATAATCCCGCTTTCGCGGCGTACCGAACGGACAGGGTCCGCCTCTTCTTCGCCCAGCAGCCCTATCCGCCCAATCGTAGTGCCCGAAAAATGATCGTGTACGATTGTCTGAATCCCCGCCCCGAGCGGCCCGTGCAGGTCGACGATTCGGCGGCCTACCAGCCGTTTGCGAGCCACGTCGATTACAATCGCCTTAATGTTTTCCCACTCCTGATCGTTTAACGGGTTTTCCTCGTGAGCAAAGATGGGCATCCTTATCCTCCATTTTGTGTGACGGGTGGCGTGCTAAAAACTATGCCGCCATAACTATTGAAATATACTCCACCGCGCGCTTTCGGGCAAAGTCAATTCGGCGATAAGGTACTGCATCTGTAGGCGCGGAGTGGCCTCTGAATTCTTGATGGCGTTGTCGACTTGCGCGATGCGGCGGAGGCCGTGGACTATCTCTTCGCGCGGCGTGCGGTTGATGCGGGTGTTGAAAGCGGTGGCGTTCTGGCCGTAGCGGCCCGTCGCTTTGTTCACCTCTTCTGTGGGCGCATTGCGGGCGATAAGGTCTTTGGCGGCCAGCATCTTTCTGTAAAGACTTGCGAGCGCGCCGACCATCATTACAGGCTCAAGCCCGTCGTCAAGCAGCCGGTCGGTCAGGCGCAAAGCGCGTTTGGGGTCGCGGTCTAAGAGCGCGTCCCATAGCTCCCAGCTGGTGTGCTCGCGCGAGCGCGGGACAAGCTCTTCGACCACAGCGTTGTTTATGAACCCGCCGTCGGCATAAAGCGATAGCTTTTCGAGTTCGTTTACAAGCCTGTCCATGCGCGTGCCGACCAGCGCGATCAGGTGATTGAGCGCGCCTGTCTCTATACGACAGCCGCGCCGCTTCAAAAACTCTTCGGCCCACCGCGAGGCCTGGTGCGGGCTGAGACGATCAAACGAGACAAGCGTGCAGGTCTTCATGAGCGCGGCAGTGATCTTGCGCCGCTGGTCGAGCGACGTGGCTTGAAAGACGACCGTGGCCGTCTCGGCGGGCCGCTTGAGGTATTCAAGCACCGCGTCCAGCTCTTCTTCTTTCGTCTTGTCAAAGTTTCTGATGATGACCAGTCGCCGCGCGCTCATCATCGGCAACTGGTTTGCCGCATCGAGTGCAGCGGCCATTCGGACCTTCGAGCCGCCTGAATCCGTCTCTAACTCGAAGACGGAGACGTTGAAGATGCGCATCGCTTCGTCAACCTCTCTGGTCAACAGGGCCACCGCGCGTTCTTGAAAATAGCGCTCCTCACCCACAAACAGGTAGAGCGGGTCGACGCGCCCCTCTTTCAACTGGCGGCGAAGCTCATCAAATGTGAGCCCGTCGAGCTTCTTCTTTGGCCTTTTGCTCACAGCCCTTCCAGGATTGTCGAGATCACGGATTGCGCAAATTCTCTGGCGATGCGGTCAACCGCGGGGTTCTCTTCGTTGAAGAAGGAGTCGGGGTCATCGGACAACTGGTACTCGCCTTCAAAGATCATGCGCGGGTTATGAAAGAGTATCTTGCGCGTGCGCTGGTCGCGCAGCGTGACGCTCGTGACGATTCGCACGTCCCAGACGCGAGTGCGCCCCTGGTTATCGAGGATTGTGCCTGCCGCCCGAAAACTGCGGATGTCTCCTTCCAAAACGGCGTCGGCTCCGTCGCGGTCTGTCGTGACGTTGAGCGCGCGCGCGCGTTTGAGAACTTCATCCATGACGGCCTGCGTGAACCGCTGCTCCACGCGATACTTGAGGCTGGAGTTCTGGAAGACCGGAACGGCGAGCGTTTTGATATTGGTGGGCAGGCTCCTGCCGCGCCCGCCCGCCTTGTACCCGCACACGTCGAGCATAAGCGCGAAGCCGATTACGATTAACAGAGGCTTTAGCATACGGAACCGGTCCTACATAGCTTTACTTGATAACGACGTTGACAAGCTTGCGCGGGACGACCACGACTTTAGCAATCTCGCGCCCGGCTGCCGCCGCACAGACCTTTTCGTCTTCGCGGGCGGCGCGTTCGAGCGCGGCCTTATCCTCGCCGACTTCGGGGCTGACAAACAACCGGCTGCGCAGCTTGCCGTTGATCTGGACAGCGACCTCTATCTCTTCTTCACGCGCGAACTCATCGCTGAACGTGGGCCAGCTTGAGCGGGCAAGGCTTTCGCCGTGGCCGAAGCTCTCCCACATCTCTTCCGCCGTGTGAGGCGCAAACGGAGCGAGCATACGAATCAACGCCTCGAACGACTCACGCGCGACTTCAAGGTCCGTAGCCGACACCGCGCCGTTTTTATCGACCGCCTGATCGAACTGGTATATCTCGTTTGTCAGCTCCATAAGCGACGAGATCACTGTGTTGAGATGAAGCCGCTCTTCAAAGTTCTCCGTGATTGCGCGGATGATCTGGTGCGTGCGGCGGCGCAGGCGGCGCTGGTAATCGCCGAGTTCTGTCGCGCCTTCCGGTTCGCCGGCGGCTTCGATCAGCCGTGGCTGCCACTTGTAACTGATGCGCCATACGCGCTGCAAATAACGCGCAGCGCCGTCGAACCCTTCGTCCGACCACTCCTTGTCTTTTTCGGGCGGCCCTGCGAAGAGCACAAATACGCGAAGCGCGTCCGCGCCGTGTATATTAATCATCTCGATTGGATCGACGGCGTTCTTTTTCGACTTCGACATCTTTTCGATGCGCCCGATCTCGACAGGCTTACCGCAAAGCTTGCACGCACCCTCTTCGGTCACCTGCTCAGGAAAGAGCCACTCGTGTTCGGGGCATTTGAAAGTCTCCTTGTTTATCATCCCCTGCGTGAGCAGTCGCCTGACCGGCTCGTCAAATTTGACGAGCCCTATGTCGCGCATCATCTTTGTCCAGTAACGCGTGTAGATCAGATGCAACACCGCGTGCTCGATGCCGCCGACGTACTGGTCGATAGGCATCCAGTAATGGACCTTTTCGGCATCGAACGGCGCTTTGTCGTTGTGCGGGTCGCAGTAGCGGAAGAAGTACCAGCTCGAATCGACGAACGTATCCATCGTGTCCGTGTCGCGCCGCGCAGGTTCGCCGCACCTGGGGCAGGCGACCGTTACCCAGTCGGAAACATGATCGAGCGGCGACCCGCCTTCCACTTTCAGGTTCACGCCCGTCGGCAAAACGACAGGCAACTGGTCGTCGGGCACGGGGACGATGCCGTCTCGCTCGCAGTGAATCATGGGGATTGGCGTGCCCCAGTACCGCTGCCGCGAGATGCCCCAGTCGCGCAGCTTGTATGTGATCGTGCCGCGCCCGAAACCCTGAGCCTCGGCGTACTCGGTCATCAGCCGGTTCGCTTCTTCAGACCCAAGCCCGCTCCACTCTCCGGAATTTACCGTGACGGTCCAGGACTCGTCCGCTGCTTGCATGTCTTCGACTGCGACCTCTCGCCCGTCGGCGGTGAGCTTGATCTGGCGGAAAGGCAGGTTGTACTTGCGCGAGAACTCGAAGTCGCGCTGGTCGCCTGAGGGCACGGCCATGATCGCGCCTGTGCCGTATTGCATCAGCACAAAGTTGGCGACCCATATCTGCATGCGCTCGCCCGTGAAAGGGTTTATCGCGTGAGCGCCTGTGAATATGCCTTCCTTTTCGTTGTCTTCGCGGGCGCGGTTCTCTTTCTTCAGTCTCTCGGCAAACGCAAGCACCTCGTCGCGCTCGGGCTTGCCTTCGGTCAACGTAGAGAGCAACGGGTGTTCGGGCGCAAGCACAAGGACATTAGCCCCGAAGATCGTGTCTATTCGCGTGGTGAAGACGGCGATTGATTCTTTGCTGTCGGCAACCTGAAATCTCACCTCCGCGCCACGGCTGCGACCTATCCAGTTGCGCTGCATGGTGATTACGCGTTCGGGCCAGTAGCCTTCGAGCTTCTCCAGATCGTCGAGCAACTCGTCTGCGTAATCGGTCGTGCGGGCGAACCACTGCAATAGCTCTTTCTGGACAACGTCCGTGCCGCACCTCCAGCATTTCCCGCCCGACGCCTGCTCGTTTGAAAGCGAGATGTTCTCTTTCGGACACCAGTTGACCGGCGCGGTCTTGCGATAAAGCATCCCGCGCTCGAACATACGTACAAAGAACCACTGGTTCCATTTGTAGTACTCAGGGTCGCAGGTGGCGACCTCGCGCGACCAATCGTAGCTTATGCCCATGCGCTGAAACTGCCACTTCATATAAGCTATGGCGTCGCGAGTAAACTTCTCAGGCTCTATCCCCTCTTTGATCGCCGCCGTCTCTGCGGGCTGGCCGAAGGCGTCCCAGCCGAACGGGTGGAGCACGTTGAACCCGCGCATGCGTTTGTACCAGGCTAGTGCCTCGCCGATGGTGAAGTTGCTGACGTGGCCGATGTGAGCGCGGCCCGACGTGTATGCGAGCATTTCCAGGACGTAGAATTTTTCGCGGCCCGGTTCTTCCGTGACCTCAAAGGTCTTCTCTTCGGCCCATCGTTGCTGCCATTTCGGTTCGATCTCTTGCGGTGAAAATTTTTCGTTCATAATCATTCGATCTATTAAGATAGTTTGCTCGGCTCTGTCTTATCTTTTGTGATTGATTCAACCTGTCTTACCTGTTCGGGTTTGACCGAGTATGCAAACCCAAGAAATTCTCCATTCTCATCCTCAAATTCTATGTCATAAGCCTCCGAGGGCTCGGAGAATGTCTCAATCACAAAGCCCCGGCTACCTCTTTTGAGATGATACCTCGGCAAATCCTCAATCAACTCAACGATGTCACCCTCCTGAGCTTTCTTGATGTCGAGCATTACTCACCTCCTTATCAGCACCCGCGCTGTAGTCATCCTTGGATAATCAGCGCCTTGATCGATTATCCAGCCCGTAAGCACCTTGGCAGTACTGCCTGTTGGACCGGAAATCGAGATAACAACAGTATACCTCTTCCCATAAATGTCTTCGTCTTTAAATTCAGCTTCATAGTAAGGCAGCTCTTCTAGAATAGTTAGTCTTAACAACTCCCAATTGGATAGATCAAAGCCTAGAATGCTTTTGAAAGCGCGTGCCTTATGTCTTCCTGAATTGCTATAAGGATCAAGGCAATACTTCTTGAGTTTATCTGTTGCAATGATCGCTTTATCATAGTTCGGTAATGCATTCGGGTGAACATCCCTGCTATTAGCCATCTAATATTCCAGACTAGCTGCTGAGCTCGCGTATTCTCCTGAGGTTCCACTCGTCGTCGCGCTCTTTATCCACGGGAGTCTCTAAAATAAATGGTATGCGCCGAAACTTCAAGCTACGGGTCAGACGGCGAAACCCGTCCGCGCCGATGTGGCCTATGCCTATGTGCTGGTGGCGGTCGACGCGCGAGCCGAGCGGCACTTTCGAATCATTCGAATGGACAAGCTTGACCCGATCAAAGCCGAATGAGCGGTCTATCAATCGCTCGGTGGCTTTCAGCCCCTTCTCTGTAGAGATGTCGTACCCGGAGGCGAATGTGTGCGCGGTATCGAGGCAAACGCCAACGGGCAGGTCATCGAGCATCGCTAAGATGTCTGCGACCTGCTCGAAGTTGCAGCCAATCGAAGTCCCTTGCCCTGCGGTGTTTTCTATCAAGATCGTCAAAGCGTTCTGCTGCCCGGCTTGGCCTGGGCCACCGGCCGCGCCTTTTAGGTTCAACCCGCGAGCGGCTTCGCGAATCGACTCGACGGCGGTCATTATTCCCTGATCCGCCGGCGCTGTCTTTGGATTGCCGGGGTGGACTACCAGATAATCAGCGCCGAGCGCGAGCCCGCGCTCAAGCTCCTGGCGAAACGCCGCGCGCGACCGCTCAAGCACTGACGGGTCTTGCGCGGCAAGGTTTATCAGGTAGACCGAATGTATCGCAAGAGGCCACAGCCCCGCACGCTCGCGCGCCGAGCGGAACTCGTTTATCTCCTCGACGGAAAGCTCGCGTTCGAGCCACCCGCGCGGATTGCGTGAAAAGATTTGGAACCCGTCGCAGCCTCGCGCCGACGCCCTTTCGACGGAGCAGGGAAGCCCCCCGGCTATTGATGTATGCAGCCCCGCGCTCAAAGTCATAAGCTTTAAAGATAGCACAGGCAGTGGCCGGTGGTTAGTGGCCACTGCTCGTGTTAAACTCGGCCGCGATGAAGATTGACCCGGTCAAGCTTGAGATATTCAAATCGCTCTATACTTCCGTTGCCGAAGAGATGGGCGTGAGCCTGAGGCGGTCGGCCTTCTCCCCGAACATCAAGGAGCGGCGCGATTATTCGTGCGCGGTCTTTGACCGCAACGGAACGCTCATAGCTCAGGGCGATCACATGCCTGTGCATCTCGGCTCGATGCCGATGTCTGTGCGCGCCGCGCTCGATGTGGTCGAGATCGGTCCGGGCGACGTGGTCGTGCTCAACGACCCGTACGCGGGGGGAACTCATCTGCCCGACGTTACGATGGTCGCGGGTGTCTTTGGCGATTCTAAAAGCAAGAAGCCGATCTTTTATGTAGCCAACCGCGCTCACCACGCGGACATAGGCGGCGCGACTCCCGGCTCGATGGGGCAGGCCGAAGAGATTTATCAAGAAGGGCTGAGAATCCCGCCCGTGAGGCTTATGATCCGAGGCCGCATCAATCAAGATGTTATGCGGCTCATCTCTGCCAATGTCCGTCTGGCCGAGGAACGCGAAGGCGATTTGACCGCGCAACTCGGCGCGATCAATACGGGGTGCGTGCGCTTGCTTGAGATAGTCGAGCGGTACGGGTTCAAGGAAGCGGACCTCTACGCTTCGCACCTCGTCACATACACTGCCGAGATGATGCGCGGCTGCATACGCGAGCTGCCCGACGGAGTTTATGAGGCCGAAGACTTTCTTGACGATGACGGCTACTCGGACGATCCTGTGCGCATCGCCGTCAGGATAGAGATAAAAGGCGAATCGGCCGAGGTCGATTTTACAGGGAGCGCCGAGCAAGTGCGCGGGCCTATCAACGCGGTAGAGGCGATCACCGTTTCGGCGGTTTATTATGTCTTCAGGTGCTTGATTTCGGCGGACGTTCCCGCGAGCCAGGGCGTGCTCGACCCGATAAAAGTCATCGCCCCTCCGGGCACAATCGTGAATGCGCGGTTGCCCGCGCCTGTCGCAGGCGGCAACGTCGAAACTTCGCAACGCATAGTCGACGTGTTGCTGCTTGCGCTCTCTAAATCGGGTGCGCCGGTCCCTGCGGCAAGCCAGGGCACTATGAACAACCTGACAATAGGCGGGATCGATGCTCGCACAGGCCGCCAGTTCGCCTATTACGAAACCGTGGCGGGCGGCATGGGCGCAAGACCCGGCCTCGACGGGATTGACGCTGTCCACACTCATATGACGAACTCACTCAACACTCCGGCCGAGGCGCTGGAGTACGCTTACCCCATGAGAGTGCGCCGGTACTCGATAAGGCGAGGCTCGGGCGGGCGAGGCCGCGCGCGCGGCGGCGACGGCGTCGTGCGCGAGCTGGAGCTGCTCTCCAGCGCGCAAGTGACGCTGCTTAGTGACCGGCGCAAGACACAGCCTTACGGTCTGGCGGGCGGGGAGCCGGGATCGACTGGCCGCGCTTTCTTGATAACGAAACGCGGCAAACGCTCGATAAAAGGGAAAGAGTCGGTCAAGGCTTCGGCGGGCGACCGTGTGAGAATAGAGACGCCGGGCGGCGGGGGGCACGGAGCGGCGGTTGGTAAAAAAAATGAGTGAGAGATTGGCCCTCACAGGTGAAAACTGACCGCCAGCCGCTGGCCACTGACCACCGACCACTGATAAAATCTAGCCCGAAATGGCCGAAGAGATACGAGAACGGCTCTCCTTAATTCACGAGCGTATTCGACGAGCAGCCCATCGCGCAGGCCGGAAAGCTGAAGACGTTACCCTCATCACCGTCTCAAAGACATTCGACCCTGAAACAGTCCAGAGGGCGGTTGACGCAGGCGCGCGTGACCTCGGCGAAAATCGTGTTCAGGAGGCCGCAGGGAAGATCGGCCAGGTCAAAGGCGACGGGCTTCGCTGGCACTTGATCGGGCATCTTCAGGCCAATAAGGCGAGGCTCGCGGTCAAGACATTCGACTTCATACATTCAATCGACAGCCGCGAGCTTGCAGAGCGACTCGACCGCATCAGCGGAGAGGAATCTCGCGGGCCCTCTGTCCTTGTGCAGGTCGATTTGGGACACGAGCCTACAAAGACCGGCGCTCGCGAAGACGAACTTGAAGCGATAGTCGAGGCGGTTGATTCGGCCCGAAATCTAAAGCTGCGCGGGCTTATGACGCTCCCGCCTTTTTCGGAATCGGCCGAAGCCGCGCGCCCATACTTTATACGTTTGCGCGAGCTGCTCGACGGGCTTAACCGCTCGCGCACTGGTGATCGCAGGCTCACCGAGTTGTCTATGGGCATGACGAACGACTTTGAGGTGGCAATCGAAGAAGGCGCGACGATGGTCCGCATAGGGACTGCCGTTTTCGGCGCGCGTGAAAAACGATAGGCAGATTTGACTGCCGCGCGAGGTGATCTTGGATTTAATTGTACTTTTACTCATCGTGCTATCGGAAATTGTCTGGTGGAGCACGATCATAATCGCCGCTCTATTTATCCTGCGAGTCGTGCTGGCGTGGCTCGGAGCCAACCCGTTCGGACGGATAACCTACTACCTGACAAGGTGGACCGAGCCGGTCGTGCGACCGCTTCGCAGCCAGTTCGGCGGCGGCTATATGCGCTACGATCTGATACCGCTTGTGATGGGCGTGATGATACTGGTCACGGGAATTTTCATATCGAGCTTGCTCAGCCAGTTCGCGGAGATCTTTTTGAACATCTCCCGGAGCACGCTGACCCCAAAATTCCTCGCCGCGAGCCTTATCAAACTGCTCGGCCTGCTCTATGTCGTGGCGATCTTTCTAAGGTTCTTCCTCCCGTTTTTCGGCGTGGGCTACAGCAACAAGTTCATGCGCTTCCTGTTCACCATAACCGAGCCGCTGCTCAAGCCGCTTCGTCGAATATTCGTGGCAGGGATGTTCGACTTTTCGCCCCTGATAGCGATGCTGCTCGTCCAGTTTCTTACAAGCGTCCTGGCCAGTCTCTTTGTCTGATTGGAGAGTGCGAGCCTGTTGGTCGAGTTTATCGAAAAAGACGGGGCGGTAACTTTCAGGGTGCGAGTCCAGCCGCGCGCAAAACGCACAGAGATCGCGGGCTGTTACAACGGGGCGCTCAAGCTCAGGATAAGCTCCCCGCCCGTGGACGGCAAAGCCAATGAGGAGTGCCGCAGGTATCTTGCTCGCCTCTTAGGCGTTTCCCAGAGCGCGGTCGAGATAGTCGCGGGCGAGTCTTCAAAAGAGAAGATCATACGCGTTCACAACACGAGCGCGGATCGAGCGCGGCATACGCTCTCAAAATGAGCGTGGCGGCCCGCGGGCAATTCTCGCCACAGACCGCCACTGAAATGAGGCAGTAGTGTCTCACTTAAAAGGACAAGTTTGACCCAATACGGGCGCGCGGTTTATAGCTCGGCCGCGCACCCCGGATGACCGCAATCACAGGCAAGCTCGACCGTATCACCGGCGGTTTCACAGTAAGCGCTACAATAATCGCTGTCGTCAGCCTGCATACAGCTACACCCTACGTGCTCGCATTGCTCTCTATCGGCCATTAACTGACCCTCCTGTAATCGTAAGCTCGAAGATCAAAGAGCAATCGCTATGCCTGTCAGGCAAAGCTCACTCGCCAAGCGCAGCGTATTTGAAGATGCGGAACCTGTACCGCTGTTGGTCGCGGATGTTTTTCGCCACCGCTGCGTGCAGGCCGTCGTCCCACTTCGTGTATTGCTCGATAAAACTATTCGCCGCCGCCCTGTCTCCCTGGTATTGCACTTCGAGAACTCTCTTGAGCAGCCGCGCTACATTGTCGTGGTACTTGTCATAATGAATGTTCAGCTTCTTTGTCTGCGGGTCAAAGCTGAGCAGCCCGTTCTCCAGAAAGAAGTTCCACTGCATAAGCTGCATGGTGTTGTAGGGCTGGTCGCGCCGAGGCCTGTTGTTTTGCAGCACGCGATTGATGCCGCTGGCATAGACGGAGCGAAGCTGCTGGTCCGTGTAGTAGCCCTGTTTGCGCAACGCCTCCGCGACAAACAGAGATACGAGGTCTGCTTTCATCTCTTCTAACAGGCTTGAGTTTTCTTCGAGCGCGGTGTCGAGGTCCTGGCCCGTTTTCGTAGCGTCTACGCCGAGGTAATGGCCGACCTCGTGCCAGAGGGTGCGATAAAAGTTCCCCTCGGCCGTCAGCTCATCCTTGTGCGCGGGGGCCACCGCCGCCTCCCACCCCTTGTTCGTCGATTGGAACAGATCGGGGTTCTGCATGATGTTGGACCGCAGCAATATCGTGCGACCGTAGCGCCGCGCAAGATAGTTTTCGTTCGGCAGAATAGTCGCGGTGTTTCCGCCGCGCGACTGGCCGAAGTCCGCCACCACGTCATAAACCCCGACAGGGATGTCCTCTCGCACCTTCTTGTGATGATCGTAGGGGAGCGAGTCTTCCAGAGCTTGAAGGCCGCGCATCGCCTGCCGCAACGCGGCAGTCTCCTGCCCGCGATTGCTCAAAAGGCTAAAGGCGAAGAACGTCTTCACCCCGTACAGCTCGTCGTCATAGACTTCGTATGAGCCGATCTCCGCGTTCAGGTTCTTGAAGCGCCCCGTCACCCACGAGGCATCGCCCGACTCGTAGTCGTTCGACAAAAGGTCGCGGCTGCGGTTGCGCAGGAACCGCGCGAACTCTTCGTCTGTGGCCTGCAACTCGTCGGCCGCTTCGTTTAGCAATGCGTGAGCTCTTATCAGCTCATCAGCGTATGCCACCGAGTAGGGCACCGCGTAAAAAGATTTCGGGTCGGGCTTCGCCAGCCGTGCCTCCAACCCCTTTTTCAAACCCGTATGCAAAGTCTGAAGGGCCGGATACTCGGCGAGCTTTGAGAGGTCGCGCTGCAAGTTCTCTTTCGTGTTGCGGCGGACGACGGTGCGCAGATCGAGGATGGAGGCGCGCTCGTCCGGGTGAGCGGCAAGGAAGGCGTCGATCTCTTGCTTTGTCACTCCCCACGGGTAGACGTTTTTTCCCGGCTGCGTCGGGTCTACAGGCAGAAACGGCTCGCGGCTGTTTTCAAGCGTCGTGGCGATTGGACCCTGATTCAAACGGTAAAGCGCCAGCAGGTTTTCAGTGGCAGCCGTCGATCCCTGTTGCTTGTCGAGCTGCTGGAGCTTGCTGTGCGACGAGAGCGCCTGCGAGTGCCGCTGGCTCTCGTAAAGCTGTTGAAAAATCTTACCGACCTCGACGAGCTTGCCTATTGCACGGCGCTCGGCCTCGCTCATATGCGACAGGTCGGGCGCAAGCTTTATGACCTGCGTCTTGTCGATTACGGGCTGGCTCTTTTCAAGCGGCCAGTAGCCCTGCGGGAGCGGGCCGGAAGGTTTTCTCGATACGTTCTGCGCCAATACGTTAGCCAGCAAGACGGATAAAAACGCCAGAGCAATTGAGCTTTTCATATTTTGTCTCCCGGTTTAGTATAGCAAAATCAGAAAGGGGTTGAAGTCATGAAACTCGCGACCTTGCTCGCAGTTCTTCTCGTCTCGACCGCAAACCTTTCGCTCGCTCAAAACGCCGGCGTCCAGAATAAAGTCGAAGGAAGCATCACCGTCGAAGGCAAGACATACAAGCTCAGCCACGCCTACGCGAAGATGATCGATTCTCCAAACGACAGGACGCGCCCGATGATCTTTCTGCTGCTTTCGGATAAGCCGATCAACAGGGCCGATGTGGAGTCGCAATCGAAGTTGAAAGAGAGGGCGCAGGCCACCGGCTCGGTAATCGTCGATTTGCGAATCGAGGGCAGCAAGCTCTTTTTTGCCTCGGTCGATATAAACGGCGAGACGCTCATGTCAAAAGGGTTTACCGAGGAGTCGTTCGATCTCAAACCGGAGGTCGTAACCGCAAGGCTTGTCAAAGCAAGAGCATCGACTAAAGGGGTGATCTCGGACTACTCCGGCAAGAAATACAATTTCGATGCGAGCTTTGACGTGCCGCTTCGCAAGGGCGACTGGACGGGCGCTTTTTACGTGGCCCCGCCGACAGGGCTCGCGCCGGGGAGCGCGACAGGCAAGCTCGTAATCGACGGAAAGGTGCTGAAAGTCAACCACGCCTACGCTGAGAGGCAGTACGATTTTTTTGATGAGATGAACCTGAAGGCCGCCATCACATTCACCGAAAAACCTGTCGGCGAAGTTGCGCTGAACGCTCGCCTGGTCGACCGCCTGAAACAGACGGGCAACCTGCACGAAATCAAATTTGATTTTGAGAACAGGCAGGTCGAAGACGGCACGAGCGTCTTCGAGTCGTTTCAAGTTGTACGCCTCGACCAGAACCTGTTGTCAGCGGTTGTCTTTAGATACGAGAGAGAGCTTGTGAAGTTTGACGGCAAGAGCATCGAAGGCCGTCTTTACACCTTGAAGCCGCAGAAGGTATCCGACACGACTTACGAAATGGACATCTCGTTCAACGTCTCCGTAAGAGACGGCGATGATCCGCCTGTCACCTCAATCACCGGTAAGCCGCTCGGCCCCGGCGGCGGCGCGGCCGGCCTTGCATACGTCGCGCACTTAAAAGCGATCAAGGAGACAAAGTCTTACGAGGAGCTGTATCAACTGCTCAGCAGCATAGGGGCTTCAGGCGGCAACCGCCTGCGCTCTCCCGAGGAGGTTGAAGAAGAGCT
>CAZTUB010000025.1:57144-61984 GCA_964615905.1 uncultured Clostridia bacterium | reverse complement strand
TTCGAGCAGGAACACTACGCGGGTATTGCTTTGAGGGCGCAGCCCGAAGAGTTCAGCTCGATCAAGAAGAACCGTTTGCTTCAACCTCAATTCACCTTTCTCGTCAACCCGCCCTCTCGATGGTTTGAGCCCGACGATAATCAGCCGGTGCTGGCGGTCGTGAACGTTACGGGCGCGCCTTCGGCTACGGCCGTTTCGGACGCGATTGCGGGCATGAATGCATGGTCGACCGTACCGGGAAGCTCTATGCGGATTCAGAGCGCGGGAACGACGACCGAATGCTATGCGGGCTCAGGCTTCAACGGCATAGGGCTTGTTTTTGACAACTGCGACGGGCGAAACTCGCCCAGCCCACGTTGCTCCGGCACGCTCGCGTGGGGCGGCTTTTCCGGCGTTCAATCAGACTCAAGAGTTATAAACGGGACGCTCTTCAGAAAAGTGACTCAAGGGTTCGTCTCCTTCAACCCGTGGTCCTGTCGTTTACAGGACTCGTGCAGCCTGCAAGAGGTCGCGGCGCACGAGCTTGGACACGCAATCGGGCTTGGCCACTCGCCGTTTAATGAAGCGACCATGGCTCCCTCCGCTCATTTTGACCTTCGATGCGCTTCGCTCAAGACGGATGATATCAACGGGGTGACTTTTATCTATCCCGCGTCGCCGGGCGGCGGGGGGCCGCTTACGATAGTAACCCCCGCGACTTTGCAGGGCGCGTCCGTCGCCAACGGTTACTCGCAGCCTCTGGTCGCAACCGGGGGCACGACGCCCTACCTGTGGAGCGTTGTCGCCGGATCACTTCCGCCGGGGCTCGCTCTGAATCCGGGCGGCAGCATAACGGGCATACCCCTGACAGCCGACACATATAACTTCAAGCTAAGGGTTACGGATGCGGCGCTCGCATCGGCTGAAAGAGATTTCACGATCACCGTCGCGGCAAACAACGGTCAATTCAACTCATCGTTTGTTAGCCAGACCGTGCCAGCAAAACTTAATCCCGGTCAGCGTTTCTCAGTAAACGTGAAGTGGAACAACACCGGCACGAAAAGCTGGAACGGCTCTGGCGGGTTCCGGCTCGTCTCGCAGAACCCTGCTAATAACACGACGTGGGGCGGCAACACGGTCGCGCCTATCGGGGTCGTCGTGCTGCCGGGCCAGCAGCTCGATCTCACCTTCTTCGCGACCGCGCCGCTGACGCCCGGAGCGTACAACTTCCAGTGGATCCTCGTCCAAGACAACCTCATCTTTGGCGAACCGTCCGCGAACGTATCCATACAGGTAGGCGACATTGTTGAGCCGCCTCCGCCCGTAAACGACGCGGCGTTTGTCTCGCACACGATGCCCGCCGCGCTCAACGCGGGCGCGGCAGCCGCTATCTTTGTCACGATGAGAAACACAGGAAACACGACCTGGGATGTGGGAGCGTATAAGCTTGCCTCACAAAACCCGTCGGGCAACACGACCTGGGGCGTGAACCAGGTTGACCTTTCGAGCCCTGTTGCTCCGGGCGCAGAGGTCACTTTTCTTATAAACGCGGTTGCGCCGACCGCGCCCGGAACATACAACTTCCAGTGGCAGATGATGAAACAGGGCGAAGGGTATTTTGGAGCCTTGCCCGAAAACCTTGCCGTCGCAATCAATCAACCCGCGCCCGTGCTTGAGATATTGACGCTGTCGCTCGATTCAATCGAGGCGGGGCAGCCGTACGCGCAGCAGTTGACCGCAAGAGGCGGCACGGAGCCTTACATATGGGTTTTGAAACAGGGCGTTCTGCCAAACGGGGTGGGCCTCGACGCGGCGACCGGTCGCATATCAGGAACGCCGACATCTGTAGGCACTTTCGTCTTCACAATCGAGTTGAAAGACAGCGCCGACCGCGCAACCGGCAAACAGCTTGCCATCACCGTAACCAGCCCGCCTCTGCCGATCACAATAATCACAAATGCGTTGCCTTCCGGTTTGACAGGGACCGGCTACACAGCGACGCTTGAAGCCGTAGGAGGCTCGCCGCCTTTTACGTGGAGTGTTGTGGCGGGCGCGATCCCTGCGGGACTGGGCTTGAATCCCGCCTCGGGTGTACTATCAGGCATGCCGACGACGAGCGGGGTATTCCCACTGACTCTTAGAGTGCAAGACCAGCGCGGGGCTTTCGCGCAAGTCCCGCTGCAACTCACAATCGGGGACCCTGTCCCTCCGCCCGTAATCAACAAGGTGAAGTACAAGAAAGGCAAAAAGAAGCTGATCGTCGCCGGCACGCGAATCGACGCTGGCGCTACGCTGCTCATCAACGGCAGATTCGCCGCATCAGGGTTTAAAGACGGGTCGATTACGGTCAAGCGGGTGACAATCTCGTCGGGCGCGCACGAGATCAGAATAGTCAACGTTGGCGGCATGACTTCTGCGGCCGTCATGTTAATAGTCCAATGAATGCCAGGGGCGTAAACCGTGAACCGTAAACCGTGACAAGAAAGAGAAGGTGCCAGGCGTGGCCTTCTCTTCTGACTTGTCACGGTTTACGGTTCACGGTTTACGCCAGAAAGGATTGACATGCTAACGCTTGTGCCGGAAGAGATAGAGAAGTACGCGTACGATCATACAAAGCCGGAGTCGGACATATTCAGCCGCCTGCGCGACGAGACTTATGAGAGTATGGATTACCCGCAGATGCAGGTGGGCAGGCTCGAAGGCCGTTTCTTAAAGCTGCTTGTCGAGTTGAGCGGCGCACGCCGCGTCTTAGAGATAGGCATGTTCACAGGCTACAGCGGGTTGATGATGGCCGAAGGCCTGCCGGATGACGGGCGGCTAATCACCTGCGACGTCGACCCAAAAGCCGAACAGGTCGCCCGCCGCTATTTTGCCGAAAGCCCGCACGGCCACAAGATCGAAATTCGCATGGGGCCCGCGCTCGAAACGATAGCCGCGCTCACGGGCGAGTTGGACATGGTCTTTATAGACGCGGACAAAGAGAACTACCTGAACTATTACGAAGCCTGCCTGCCGAAATTGAAAAGAGGTGGGTTGATCGTGGCCGACAATGTCTTATGGAGCGGAAGGGTCTTGAACCCTCAAGACACCCCGACGCGAGCCATAGTCGAGTTCAACAACCGTGTGCAGACAGACGACCGCGTGGAAAACGTCTGCCTGACAGTCCGCGACGGGATGATGCTTGCCCGAAAGAGATAGCGGCCGGCGGTTACCGCCTAGTCGGCGGATAAGGCTATGAGCGTGGCATCGTCTTGAAAGCTGCCGCCGCTGAACTCCGCCACCGCCGTCATGATCTTTGCCTGCAGCTCGCAGGCATCGAGATGGCGGTTTTCTACGAGAAGCTCGATCAAGCGCTCCTCGCCAAACTCCTCGCCTTCGGAGTCGTTCACTTCGGTGATGCCGTCTGTGAAAAGCAGCACCTTATCGCCTGAGCGCAAAATAACCTCGCCCTGTTCGTAATCCCATCCGGGGAACGGGCCGAGCACCGCGCCGCCTTCATAGAGGCGGCGTGTCGCGCCGTCTCGCGCCACCACGATAGCCGGGTTGTGCCCCGCGTTCGCAAAGGTGAGCTTTTTTGATCTGGCGTCGATCAGGCAATAAAAGAGCGTTATGAATTTATCGTCGCCAGTGTTGCTGCAAATCACTCGGTTGACTTTGGCGCAAAGCTCCGAGGGCGCAACTTGCGCCGACGCGAACGCTTTGACCGTGGCTTGCAGGTTCGACATCAAAAGCGCGGCGGGCATCCCTTTGCCCGACACGTCCGCGATGCAGAGCGCCACGTGGTCGTCATCGAATTTCAAAACGTCAAAGTAATCGCCGCTGACTATGTGCGCGGGCTGCCACGCCCCGGCGATCTTGAAGCCGTCGATCTGCTCTATCTGTTTTGGCAGCAACCCTTGTTGTATAGCTTTTGCGTCGGAGAACTCGCGCTCCTGCTCGCGCGAGCGTAGGCTGCTTATCCCTGCGGCGGTCTGTTCTACGACAGAGCTTATGAAACTCGATTCGTCCGCGTCGTAAGCCTCGCCGCCCGCCTTCGCCGAAAGCGACACAAAGCCTATCAACTCGCCCTTGAGCCTTACGGGCGCGACCATCGCGCTTTCGAGCTTTACGATCTTCTCCTGCTCGTCGTCGCTCAAAGGCTTCTGGCGCGGGTCAAAGCAGCAATCCATCAAGGCGAGCAGGCCGTCTTCGGGCTCGAACTTCAACCCGTTGAGGGTCGAGCTGTTTCGGCCTGCGCGCGCAACGAGCCTAAAGGCATGGTCGCCCGCGGCTTTGCAAAAGACCGCTGTGACGCTCGTTTGAAAGGTCTTTTGCAGGCACTCTGCGACCGACTGCATCACCTCTCTCGCGTCCGACACGAGCTGGATGTTGCCGCACAGCAACTCGATCTCTCTTTTCAACCGGTGCTTTTTTCTGACCGAGAAGCCGATCTTGATCTGCGTGCTGAGTATTTCGAGCAGCCGCTTGTTCTCCCACGGTTTTAGCACGAAGTCGCGCACGCCGCGCCTCATGGCTTCGACCGCGAGGTCAACGCTCCCCCAGGCGGTCATAACGACGACAGGCAGGGTCGGGTCAATCGCCCTCACGCGCGAAAGCAGATCAAGCCCCTCCTGGCCCGAAGTCGTGTCGCGGGCATAGTTCAAATCCATCAGCAGCAGGTCGTAATCGCTCTTTTTGAGAGCTTCCAAAACGGCGGCGGGCGAGGTCACGGCCTCCGAGCGGTAGCCTTCGCCTTTGAGCAGAAGTCGTAATGCTTCGAGCACGTCGGGCTGGTCGTCTGCGATTAGAGTGCGTGGCGTTGTTACTTCCTGTCTGGTCATCACAAATAAATCCGCTGCTAAATTCGTTGTTACTTAACCAA
>CAZTUB010000025.1:0-57134 GCA_964615905.1 uncultured Clostridia bacterium | reverse complement strand
GGGTTTGGGTCGGGGGTTGGGAAGCCTGTTTCCCAAATTCGATTTCCTGGGGGCGGGCTGGGTATAATTGTAGGGGGGGGGACGAGCCCTGCCCCTACGTATTTAACCGCCGGTTTAATTAACGATCAGGGTTTCCATTCTTGATCGTTTTGACGGGGGCCGCGGGCTTTGCAGGCAGCCGGACGGGTTGCGCGAGCTTCTTCATGATCTCTGCAACGGCACGCTCCAGTTGCTGGTCGCGCCCCTGAATTATCATCCTCGGCTCGTTCTCGACTTCGATGTCGGGGTCGACGCCGTAGCCTTCGATAATCCATTCGCCCTTGCTGTTTGCAAAACCGGATTCGGGGACGCTGACGCCGCCGCCGTCGATCAGCCCGCCACGGTTGCTTATGCCGACCACACCGCCCCAGGACCGCTTACCGATCAGCGGTCCGAGCCCCGCTTCGCGGAACATCGCGGGGAAGATGTCGCCGTCCGACGAAGAGTTCTCGTTTAAGATGGCGGCCATCGGTCCCATGAATACTCCGTCCGGGTACGTGTTGGCCTCGTCGTTCGTGCGCGAGTAGTTCAAGGCGAGCACCTTGCGGCGCAGCCGCTCTATCAGCATCCGCGAGACGTTGCCGCCGCCGTTTGCGCGAACGTCAACGACCAGCCCTTCTTTGCGAAGCTGCGGGTAGAACCACTTGATAAACTCGCGTATGCCGGGAGCGCCCATGTCTGGCACGTGTATGTAGCCGACGCGCCCGCCCGATAGCTCGGAGACTTTGCGCCGGTTCCAGCTCACCCAGTCCATATAGATCAGGTTCGATTCATTTGTGATCGGGCGATAAGAGACGGTCCGCGACCCGTCCATCGTCGGGCGGTTATTTACCGTGAGCTGGACGGGGCTGTCCGCGCGGTTTCTGAGCAGGCGGTAAGGGTCGTCGTTCGGCTTCAGCTCCTGGCCGTTTATCGCCAGAACGTAATCGCCTACCGATACGTTCACGCCCACCTCTTTCAGCGGCGACCGGTAGATCTCCTCTTCGCTCTGGCCTTCAAATATCTTGGCGACACGGAAGCGCCCCGACTGTTTATCAAGCTCAAGCCGCGCTCCCATAAGCGCCACGTTCGGGCGGGGCGGTATCTGAAAATCGCCGCCCTCGATGTAAGCGTGCTGGACCGTAAGCTCGCTTATCATCTCCGAAATGACGTAGTTCAAATCCGAGCGGTGCGCCACGTACTTCAAAAGCGGGCGGTACTGCTCGCGCAACGCGGCCCAGTCATACCCGTGCATGTTGGGAACGTAGAACCAGTCGCGATAACGCCGCCACACTTCATTAAATATCTGGTTCCACTCTTCGGCCGGGACGCGGTCGACGTAGAGGCCGGCGGTCGAGACGGTCTTCTTCGACCGCTCGGCCTGCAGCGTGGCGTCGTACATGGCAAAGCTCGGCCCCTGTATGGCGAGAAACTTCGATCCGTCGTCGGAGAGCACATAACCGTTTACGCCGTCGAGCAGGTTCGTCTCCTTGCGCTCTTTGATCTGGTATATCTTGAGCGATGTGGGGCGGTCCCCGCCTCGCCCGTAATAAAAAGCCGACCCGGTTGTGTAAAGCAGGTGGCCTGTCTTTGCCGAAAGCCCGTTGTAGTTGTCTGCCTGTACGGGCACTCGCGCGACCCTGGCCGCTATGCCGTCAAAATCTATAACTATATCTGCGGGCGGTCTCTGGTTGGCCGCGCTTTGTGCGGCAGGTTGCCCGCCGCCCTGCTGTGCCCCGCTTTGTTGCGCTCCGCTTGGCTGACCTTGCGGCGCGGGGCCTGGGGGAGGCGCGGGCGTTTCGCCTTCGCCGGGTTTGGTGACGGGCTTTGCGTCCGCCTCTTCTTTGCTTATGGTCACTTCGTCGCTTTCGGGCGGGAAGGGGTGCTTGACGTCCTTGCGAAGCGCCATCGCATAAATCCCCGTCTCGCGGTTAAGCGCGTAGTTGAACTCGATTGAAGAGATTTGCGGAGCGAACTCGCGGTCGCTCAGGTAGTACAGGTAATTCCCCTGCGGGTCCCACGCCGGGTTGAACTCGTTGAACATTTCGTCGGTCACGCGGCGAAGCTGGTTGTCGCGCGCGCTCCAAATGTAAACGGAAGAGTTGCCGTTCGCTTCGCCCATGCTGAAAGCGAGGTAGTTGCCGCGAGGCGACCACGTGTAATCGCGAATCTGGCCGCGAGTCGAATCGGCTATCTCCACAAGCTTGCGGTCGGCGAGCGTCAGGATATAGACCTTGCCGTCTTTATCGCTAAAAGCTATGCGCTTGCCGTCGGGGGCCCATTCGGGCTGGTAGCGCATGGCCTTGCCCCCTGTCGTCAGTTGCTCAGGCTTGCCCATTCCGTCCTGCGCTATCTGGTAGACCTCTTCTTCGCCCGTCATGTCTGAGATGAAAGCTATCTTCGATCCATCGGGTGACCAGCGAGCCCACTTGTCGTGCGCACCCGACGAGTTCGTCAAATTGCGTGTCGGGCCTTTTTCGACCGGAGCCGTGAATACATCGCCGCGTGCGATAAACAGCACGCGCTCTCCTTTCGGGCTGAGCGAAACGTCTTCGATAAAGTTCGCGGCGGCGATGCGGCTCGGCCTTCGCGACAGGCCGTCATCGGGCACGGTGATTGAAATTGCGTTGCTCTTCTTGCTGCGGGTGTCGTAGATGTTCAGCTCGCCGTTTAGCTCGTAAACGATCCGGCCTTCGCGGTCGGCGCTCGGCCAGCGCACGTCCCAAGTCGAGTTGCTGGTAAGCTGCGAGGTCTTGGCCGAAGGCACGTCGTAAGCATACAGGTTGAAATGGCCGTCGCGGTCGGAGTTGAAATAGATCGTGTTTCCAATCCACATCGGGTCGCGGCTTGGGCGCGGCCCTTCCGTGATCCGTTTCGCCTCGTGGCTCTTGAGGTCGAACAAGTAGAGAAAATTGGCCTGGCCGCCGCCGTATCGCTTCTCGGAGCGGAAGTCGCGCGAGCGCGGCGAATAGACCATCTGCGTCCCGTCGGGCGAGAACTCGCCCGCGCCCGATTCGGGCATGGGGAGCGGCTCGGCCGGCCCGCCTTCCGCAGCGACCGTGTAGAGGCGGCTTACGGGCAGCGTCCACGAATCGCGCATCGCTCGAAAGACGACCGCGCGCCCGTCGTTCGTCCAGCCGTAAACCTGGTTGTCATAACCCCAGCGCGGAGTGAGCGGCCCGCGCGCAGGATAGTGTGTCAGCTGGCGCGGCTCGCCCCCCGTGGAGGGCATCACGTAGACCTGCTCGTCGCCGTCGTACTGGCCCGTGAAGGCTATCCACCGGCCGTCGGGCGAGAACTTTGCGAAGACCTCTATGCCCGGATGAGCAGTCAGGCGGGTCGCGGTCCCCCCCGCTACGGGCGCTGCCCACAGATCGCCGCCGTATGTGAAGACCACGCGGTCGCCGTGTATGTCGGGGAAGCGCAAAAGCTTTGTCTGCGCCGACGCGGCGACGGGCAAGAATATGATGGCCGCAAGCATAGCGGCGCGGAATACTTTAGAAAGCATCAACTCCTCCGATTATCTTTGTAAAATATGGTTTATAGGTCGTGAGCGTCCGCCAGCCGTGTCGCCGCCGGGCCGGGAAGGGCCAAAGTCTTCCCGCGTGCGGAGATCAGACGATCTAACCTTTAAGGATTGTAGCAAACAGTTGTCTTTTAAGACGACCGTTTCTCTTAGTTCCTCGATCCACTGTGAAACCAGCCATTGTCGCAGAATCTTTCGGCAAATGCCGGGCCATTGTGGCGGACCGGCCTCGACGAGTGATAAAAGGGCTTTGGCGCGAGGCGAAACGGAGAATTGTCCGTTTCCGGTAACGACCTGTTCAATATCGTGGAGGTCAAATCGCGGAGGCAAGCTTCGCGCATCGGCGCTCTCGTGAAAGCCGCACCGGTAATTCGACTCGGCTTGTTTGAATCGTTATAATGTGGCCGAACACTAAGGAGGCGAGGCTAAACTTCATGAAAGATATGCTTCACAGAGACGTTGTAATTATCGGATCGGGGCCTGCGGGGTTGACGGCTGCCATCTATGCGGCGCGCGCGGACCTTCACCCGCTGGTGATCGAGGGGCCGCAGCCCGGCGGGCAGTTGACCATTACGACAGAGGTTGAAAACTATCCCGGTTTCTCAAAAGGGATTCAGGGGCCTGAGCTTATGGATGAATTCCGCGCACAGGCCGCGCGGTTCGGCACGGAGTTTTTGATGACCTGGATAACCGAAGCCGACCTGAGCACGCGACCCTTCACGCTTGAGACGGAAGACAAGACGATCCGCGCCGAAACATTGATTATCGCTTCGGGCGCGTCGGCCAAGTGGCTCGGCATCCCCGGCGAAGCGCCCGCGCCCGCAGGGCTTGGCGGCTACGGCGTGTCGGCCTGCGCTACCTGCGACGGGTTCTTCTTCAAAGGCAAGCCGCTTGTGGTCGTGGGCGGCGGCGACACCGCTATGGAAGAAGCGAACTTTTTGACCCGCTACGCTTCGCGGGTGACGGTCGTACACCGCCGCGACCATTTGCGCGCTTCAAAGATCATGCAGGACAAGGCGTTTAAAAACGAGAAGATCGACTTTATCTGGGACACCGCCGTCGAAGAGATACTCGGATCGCCAGAGACGGGCGTGACGGGCGTGCGGCTCAAGAACCTGAAGACCGCCGAGGAGCGCATATTTCCCTGCGAAGGCGTCTTTATAGCCATCGGCCACAAGCCGAACACGGACCTGTTCCGTGGCCAGCTGGAGATGGACGATGTCGGTTACTTGAAAACCTCTGGCCGGTCGATGGCTACAAATATCCCAGGCGTGTTCGCCTGCGGCGACGCGCAGGACTCTTTCTACAGGCAAGCGATCACAGCAGCAGGGACAGGCTGCATGGCGGCAATCGACGCCGAGCGGTTCCTTGATAACCTCCCTGTTCCTATGCCGACCGGCGAGGAAGTGACGATGCAAGGCGAAGTCGTATCGGCTGACCACGAGCACATCACGCTCCCCGACGGAGAGATCGTCCCTAACAAACCGGAAGAAGAACCGGCTACCGCCTAGGCCGGGGCGACGAGGACTGAGCCTTAGAAGCAGTCACTAATCGCTGCTTCTAAGGCTCAGTCCTGATTATCACCTAGCGCGGCGAGTTTTGCATCGAGGTCTGCGAGCGCGGCTTTGAGCATGTCGGTATGACGCGGGTTGCGGCTCGCCTTCATCTCGGCCAGCACGCGCGTGCGAGACAGGTGAAGGCTCTTTCGCTGCCGCTCTCGCTCTACCTGCTCGCGTGTCAAACGAGGGTCGTTCGCCCCGCGCCGCCTCGATTCGCTCGATTCAATCTGCGCCTCGACAGACTTGCTTTCCCATCCTCGTGCCATGATTTGATTATAAGTTATCTGGAATCGCTTGCCGAGCGCGTCAAACACGGCTAGGCTACGAAAGCGATTTGAGCCCGCAATTCCGCGTAACAATTTTGAGGAGCGATCAGATATGGATTTCGCCTATTCCGACAAGGTCAAGGATCTGCAAAAGCGCGTTACCGCCTTCATGGACGAGTATGTCTACCCGAACGAACGGAAGTATCACGAGCAGATCTCCGACGGCGACAGGTGGCAGCCGACCGCAATAGTCGAAGAACTGAAGCAGAAGGCAAAGGCCGATGGGTTATGGAATCTATTCTTGCCCGAAAGCGAATACGGCGCGGGGCTTACGAATCTTGAGTACGCGCCGCTTTGCGAGATCATGGGGCGGTCTATCATCGCGCCCGAAGCGTTCAACTGCTCGGCCCCCGACACGGGCAACATGGAGGTCCTTGTCCGATACGGCACGCCTGAGCAGAAGGAGCGATGGCTCAAGCCGTTGCTTGCGGGCGAGATTCGCTCCTGCTTTGCGATGACCGAACCCGATGTCGCTTCCTCTGACGCTACGAACATCCAGTCGAGCATAGTACGTGACGGCGACAGCTACGTCATCAACGGCCACAAGTGGTGGACGTCGGGCGCGGGCGACCCGCGCTGCAAGATTTCGATCTTCATGGGTAAGACCGACCCGGCTGCGCCGAAGCACAAACAGCAGTCGATGATCCTGGTGCCGATGGACGCGCCGGGCGTGCGCATAGTCAGAATGCTTCCGGTCTTCGGCTATGACGACGCGCCGCACGGGCACGGCGAGGTCATCTATAAAAACGTGCGCGTGCCCGCTTCGAACGTGCTGCTCGGTGAAGGCCGAGGGTTCGAGATCGCGCAGGGGCGGTTGGGGCCCGGCCGCATACACCACTGCATGCGGCTGATCGGGGTGGCCGAACGCTCGCTTGAAGCCATGAGCCGAAGGGTCAAATCTCGCGTCGCTTTCGGCAAGCCCCTCGCCGAACAGGGGACCATCCTGGCCGACATCGCCACATCGCGCATGGAGATCGAACAGGCGCGGCTGCTGACTTTGAAGGCCGCTTACATGATGGACACGGTCGGCAACAAAGAGGCCCGCGCAGAGATCGCGATGATTAAGGTGATCGCGCCAAACATGGCTTTGAATGTTATCGACCGCGCCATACAGGCGCACGGCGGCGCGGGCGTGAGCAACGATTTCGGGCTAGCTATGGCCTGGGCTCACTCGCGCACGCTGCGACTGGCCGACGGGCCGGATGAGGTTCACCGCGCCGCCATCGGCAAGATGGAGCTGAAGAGATACAGCTAGAGCAGGTAACGCCAGAGGATTCGGGATGGAGCTTAAAGATAAGGTTGTCATCGTAACAGGCGGAGCAAGCGGCATAGGCCGCGCGCTGTGCCGCCGGTTCGGCCAGGAAGGCGCGCGCGGCGTCGTCGTCGCCGACCGCGACGAACAGGGCGCGCTGCTTGTCGCCGAAGAGATAGGCGGCCTGGCCGTTGCTGTCGATGTCCGCCGCCAGTCAGATATTGAAGAAGCGGTCGAGGCGGCCGAAAAGCGGTTCGGACCTGTTGACCTGTTCTGCTCGAACGCAGGGATCGCCACAGACGGCGGCCCTGAAGTAAGCGACGAGGACTGGCAGCGCATCTGGGAGATAAATTTCATGGCTCACGTCTATGCGGCGAGAGCCGTGCTGCCCCGCATGCTTGAAAGAGGCGGCGGCTACCTGCTTCAAACGGCGTCGGCAGCAGGGTTGCTCTCTCAAATAGGCTCCGCGCCCTACTCCGTCACAAAACACGCCGCCGTCTCGTTCGCAGAGTGGCTGGCCATCACATACGGCGATCAGGGGATCAAAGTATCTTGCCTGTGCCCGCAGGGAGTTCGCACGCGAATGCTCGAAGAGGCCGAGAAGGGAGAGTTTCTGCGCGAAGGCGCGCTCGAACCCGAAGAGGTCGCAGACGTAGTGGTGAAGGCATTGGCCGAGGAGCGTTTCTTGATCCTGCCTCACCCGGAAGTGGCCGAGTATTTTCGCCGCAAAGCCGCGGATTACGACCGGTGGATTCGCGGCATGCAAAGGCTTCAAAAACATATCGAGAGCCTTTGAGCAGCCTGCGAATAATCACTCGAACTGTTTTTTGAAATCGAGGAACGCATTCTTGAGCGCTTCAAACTCGCCGCGTAGCGTCTCAAGCTGATCTTCGACTCTGGCCAGGCGCTCGTTTTCGGCCCGCACTTCCAACCGCGCAGGCTCTATGGGAACGCTCGCTTCGACCTCTTCGACGCGGACCTCGCCCGCGAGAAGGTGCGCGAAACGGGACTCTTTCATGCCGTGCTGGCGGGGCAGCTTGACCACAAGCGGGTCGGGCTGGGCCGCTGTCATCGTCTCAAGTATAACTTCGACTTCGGCAAGCTCGCTGAACTCGTACATGCGGCCGGTGCGGCCGCGAATCTCGCCCACCGTCTGCGGCCCTCTGAGCATCAGCACGCCGAGCACCGCCGCTTCCTGCTCGGCAAGGTTCAGTTTCTCCGTCAGCCGCTGCTCATATTTCGGCACGCGCCCGCCCGCGCTCGACACTACCCAAATCATCCCTTTTTCTCTGAGCGTCTCAAGCGCGCGAGCGACGGTCTTTTCGTCGTAAGAGACCACAGGGTCGCGGTTTGAAATCTGATTACAGGCATTGACCAGCGCATTGAGCGTCAGCGGGTAATACTCCGGCGTCGCCATCTGTTTTTCTATCAGCGAGCCGAGGACTCGCACTTCAACCGGGCTTAAGATATCCATAACAGTTTTCAGCAGTCGGGTTTCAACTCTCAACTCTTATAGATTAACCGAAAACTTGTTTCATTGTCTCGTGCGCGGCTATCCTGTAGACTGTTTTCCCTTCGAGTAGGAACGGCGCATGTTGAGACAAGTAAAGCCCTGGCTGTCAAAATACCTTCTAGGATTCATAACCGTCGCCGTGGCATTGCTGCTGCGGTGGCTGGTGCCCATAAACCCGACTCCTCTTTTTCTTCTCGCACTTGTCCTGAGCGCCTGGTTCGGAAACCGCACGCAGGGTCTTATCGCGGCGGTTCTCATAGAGCTCTCGGTGGAGATCTATTTTGAGAACCCGCCGTGGCAGATAGACCTCGGCTTTGCCAACATCAACCGCCTGGCGATAGTGGTCGTCATCGCGCTGCTTGCCAGCGCGCGCAAGCGGGCCGAAGTGAAGACAAAGGCCCACGCGCGACAACAGGCGGCGGTCGCAGGGCTCGGCCAGCGCGCGCTGGAAGAGAAAGAGCTTCCGCTCGTTATCAACGAGGCTACAAAGGTAGTCGTCCAGACGCTTGAGGCCGACATCAGCGCGGTCCTTGAGCTTATGCCGGACCGAGACGCTTTCCTGTTGGTCGCAGCAGAGGGGGTAAAAGAAGGGCTGGCCGGCAAAGAAGTCGTGAGTGCCGGAACCGATTCGCTCTCCGGCTACACGCTCTTGAGCGGCGGGCCTGTGATCGTAAAAGACCTTGCGCGCGAAACCAGGTTTAAAGTTCAACCGACCCTGAAAGAGCGCGGCGTCACCTGTAGCATGAGCGTCATCATAAACGGCCCGGAACGGCCGTACGGTGTGCTTGTGGCGCACACGATTCGCAAGTGTATCTTTACGCAGGACGACATAAACTTCATCCAGTCAGTGGCAAACGTGCTTGGCGCGGCCATCGAGCGCAAGCGCGCGGAAGAGGCGTTGCAGACGCAGCAGCGATGGCTTGAAAACGTGCTGGACCTGATGCCTACGCCGCTGCTTTTGATCGAGCCGGGGACTGCGCGCGTCACGTTCGCCAACAAGGCTGCCGATCTCATCGCCGGGGGCGAGTTCCCAAAGACCGCGCACGGCGAGCAATATCAAACCGCTTACTACTGCACAGATCAACAGGGCAACCGAATCCCCGATGACCGGATGCCGGGTGTGCGCGCGGCGCACGGCGAGGTCATCGACGGCTTTCAGATGGACTGGCATACGCCGCGAGGCGTGCGCTCGATCATCGTCTTTGCGAAGATACTCCCGGCGGCGCACGGCCACACGTCGAGCGTTGTCTTAGTCTTCCAGGACATCACGGAGTTGAAGCAGGCCGAGGCCGCCCTACTGAAAGCGAACCGGTTGAAAGACGAATTCCTGGCCACGGTCTCGCACGAGTTGCGCACGCCTCTCAATGCGATACTCGGATGGGCCGGGATGGTAAGAAGCGGCAAGCTCGATTCGAATGCCGTCGCTCGCGGTCTTGAAGCCATCGAGCGCAACGCCAAATCTCAGGCTCAGATAATAGGCGACCTGCTCGATGTATCGCGCATCATCACAGGCAAGCTCCGGCTTGAAGTTCAGCCGGTCGAGTTGACGCCGGTCATAGAGGCGGCTGTCGACGCAGTGCGCCCGGCGGTCGATGCCAAGTCGATCAGACTTCAACTGGTGTTGAACCCTGAGACGGGCCCCGTGCTCGGCGACCCCGACAGGCTACAGCAGATCATCTGGAACCTGCTGTCGAATGCGGTTCGATTTACGCCGAGAGAAGGGAGGATACAGGTGTCGCTTGAGCGCGTAAACTCGCACGTCGAGATCACTGTGAGCGACACAGGCAAAGGCATAAGCCCTGACTTTCTGCCTTTCGTCTTCGACCGTTTTCGACAGGCTGACTCAAGCTTTACAAGGGCGCACGGCGGGCTTGGCCTGGGGCTTTCGATAGTCCGCCACCTCGTCGAATTGCAGGGCGGGACCGTCTCTGCTCACTCGGGCGGCGAGGGGAGAGGGTCGACCTTCGTAGTGCAATTGCCACTGCTGATCGCGCATGATTCGGGCAGGATTGCGGGCGAGCCTATAGAGTGGAACGCACCCACCGTAGAGCTTTCAAAGGTGATCGACCAGAACCCGTCGCTCGAAGGGCTGCGCGTGCTTGTGGTTGACGACGACGCCGACGCCAGAGAGCTGCTGAGCGTAATCCTCGGGCAGTGCGGAGCCGTGGTTACCCCGGCTGGCTCTGTCGCCGAGGCGCTCGACGAGATCGAAAAAGCCAGACCGAATATTTTGCTAAGCGATATAGAGATGCCCGGAGAGGACGGTTATCTGCTCATTCGCAGGTTGAGAGAGCAGGAGCAGAAAAACGGCGGCCGGATTCCTGCCGCCGCGCTGACGGCGCACGCGAGAGTTGAAGACCGCATGCGCGCTCTATCTGCCGGGTTCGACACTCACGTGGCGAAGCCCGTCGAGCCCGTCGAGCTTATAACCGTCATAGCCAGCCTCGCCCGCCGAGTCGCACAGCTTTAACTGCGCGCATATCGCCGCGCCCTCCTGACAACTGCTCAGTTTGCCCAGGATTGCTTTAGAAGCTTCCTGCCGTCATGCGTGTTCAACGCAACCGGGCTCTCTATAACGGTGTCCTGATTTTGTTCGTCGCTGTCCTCTTATTGCCCCGCCGGGTTTACTTAACTGCACGCGCAAAGCCGTTTAGCCTGGCTCAGTCCTCAATCGTCTGTGGCACTCTCCTTGCTGAATAAAGGTCGAGGTGTATTGTCGCTATGGCTAAGAAGCTGGTCATTTGCAAATTCTTGGCGCTCGCTCTGCTGGCCGTCACGGCTTGCGACGACCCGCCGCCTACCGCGAAGGGAGCGGGTGAGACGCAGAGCGCGCAGGCGGGAGCGGTGAGGTTTCGGGTCGAGACAGTTGCCGCGAACCTGGAAGTGCCGTGGTCGATTGTCTTCACGCACGACAACCGCATCCTCTTTACAGAGCGGCCCGGACGCATTCGCGTTATCGAGCAAGGCAAGCTCAAGCCTGAGCCGCTGGCCACTATCTCTGATGTAGAGGCGTCCGGCGAAAGCGGGTTGATGGGGCTTACACTGCACCCGCAGTTTGCCTCTAACCAGATACTCTACATCGCCTATGCCTACAGCAAGGGAGGCCAACTCGTCCGCGTCGAGCGTTACCGCGAGTCGGGCGGGCAGTTGATCGACCACAAATTGATTATCGAAGAGATACCGGCGGCACGCTACCACGCGGGCACGCGGCTCAGGTTCGGGCCTGACGGCAAGCTATACATCACGACGGGAGACGCGGGCAAGCGAGCGCTTGCCGCCGAGCTAGGCTCGCTTGCGGGAAAGACTTTGAGGCTAAACGATGACGGCACAGTGCCGCCCGATAACCCGTTTGTAAACCGCGAAGGCGCGCGCCCTGAAATCTGGTCTTACGGCCACCGCAACGCACAGGGGCTCGACTGGCAGCCCGCGACAGGGCTCCAGTTCCAAACCGAGCACGGGCCTTCGGGATTTGACGGGCCCGGCGGCGGCGACGAGGTGAACATAGTCGAGCGCGGGAAAAATTACGGCTGGCCCGTCGTGCATCACGAAGAGTCGCGCAGCGGTATGGAATCCCCCCTGCTCGTCTACACGCCGGCTGTAGCCCCCGCGAGCGGAATGTTCTATCGCGGCTCTGCCTTCCCGACGCTTCGCGGCAATTTTCTGTTCGGCGCATTGAAAGGCGTGTCGATCATTCGAGTCGTGCTCGACGGCAGAAAAGTCGTGAGCCAGGAGCGGCTGTTCGAGGGCCAGTACGGTCGTATACGCGACGTGGCCGAAGGGCCGGACGGCGCGATCTATTTTTCAACTTCGAATCGCGACGGGCGCGGCAGCCCTGCAGAAGCGGACGACAGGATTCTAAGGCTTGTTCCTGAAATCCAGGCCGCCGGGTGAGATTGATATTGAACTGCCAGGGGTTTTCTTCATGCTCGATTGCATAATCATAGGCGCGGGACCGGCGGGTCTCAGCGCCGCGCTGATACTTGGCCGGTGCCGCCGCCGCGTCGTCATCTGCGACGCAGGCAAGCCGCGCAATAGGGTGTCGAGCGCGCTGCACGGCTTCTTGACGCGCGACGGAACAGATCCTTCGGAACTGCTCAGCATTGCGCGAGAGCAGCTGGTTCCCTACGAGACGATCGAGCTTTTGAACATCGGAGCCATCGACGCACGACATACCGGTGAAGGGTTTGAGGTAACGCTTGCAGACGGCAGCACGCTCACCTCGCGAAAGCTCTTGCTTGCGACCGGGGTTGTAGACAACTTGCCCGACATCGACGGCTTCGACCGGTTTTACGGGCGAAGCGTGTGGCACTGCCCTTACTGCGACGGCTGGGAGATGCGCGACCTCCCGCTGGCGGTCTACGGCAAAGGCGAGCACGGCAAAGGGCTCGCGTTAGAGCTTACGGTCTGGAGCAAAGACCTCGTGCTCGTCACTGACGGGCCGAGCGAGCTGACCGAGAAAGACCTTGAGAAGCTGTCTCGAAACCACATAGAGGTGCGCGAAGAGGAGATAGCGAGTCTCGAAGGCACAAACGGAGCGCTTGAACGGATAGTTTTCAAAAACGGCGAGTCGATCATGCGGCGGGGGATGTTCTTCAGCACAGGTAACGAGCAAGGCTGCAATCTGCCCGCGCAGTTCGGCTGCGACTTTACGGAGAAGGGAGCGGTGAGGACGGGCGAGTATGAGGCGACAAACATCCCCGGCCTTTATGTCGCGGGCGACGCATCGCGGGCGGTACAGCTCGTCATAGTCGCGGCGGCCGAAGGCGCGCAGGCCGCCTTTGCCATCAACACCGCTCTGTTGAAAGAAGACCTTCTATAGAAGAAAGGGAGGAGTACAGATGAAGATTTTGAAACCAAGGGAACACGGAATAATAGATTACGCCTGGGCTGGCGCGATGATTGCCGCGCCCTGGCTTTTTGGGTTCAGCAAAAACAAGGAGGCGACTCTAGCGTCGATAAGCACGGGGGCGGGGATACTCGGCCTGAGCTTGATGACGCGTTACCCGCTGGGCGCGGTCAAGCTGATCTCATTCCCCGTACACGGAGTCATCGAGACCGTGGCGGGGCTTTCGACCGCCGCTTCGCCGTGGCTCTGCGGCTACTCGGAGAACAAGTCTGCGAGATTGACTCATCTCATAAGCGGGCTTGGCACGCTCGCGGTCGTGGCGATGACAGACTACGCCGCCGCCGAATCGGGAAATGTCAAGCGACGGCAATTTCAACCGGGCGAGCGTGGAGCCGGGCTCGCAGAGCAGATGCGCGACCAGCCTCAACGCGAGCGCGAGACGGTAGACCTCGGCCCTCCGACAGAGATACCCGCGGCCAAGAAAGCGGGTTTCTCGCAGGTGTAGGGAAGTGTGCGGTGGCCGGTGGTCAGTGCTGAGAAAAGAGAGTGGGCGGGAGCCTGCTGACTGTTCGGCAGGGCTGAACACCGGCCGCCTGCCACTGTAAAAATAGGTTAAAGCTGTCAAGAAAGTGTAAAATGCGCCTCTAGCCGTGACACTTACCAGGCCGTGTGACGTACATTGAGTTACGACATGATAAGTTGAAACGGCTCACAAGGAGGCTCGCATGAAATTCTTTGGCTTGTTGTTTATCGTGCTGCTCTGTTCGATCTGTTCGGGTCAGAGCTACAGACCGGCGGAATCGAACGCCTCTTCAAAGATCGTCATCACCTCCAGGGACGAACCCGGCGAACCGCTTGTAGTCACAGGGACGGTCTTTGCCGAGGACGGCAAGACACCACTGCCGGGCATCTCA
Organism: uncultured Clostridia bacterium; assembly: GCA_964615905.1. Classification (GTDB taxonomy): domain Bacteria; phylum Acidobacteriota; class Blastocatellia; order UBA7656; family UBA7656; genus DATLMR01. The sequence goes on along the minus strand of CAZTUB010000025.1, from coordinate 43,180 downwards.
GTCTATGTCTATCACACGGACGTTCGCGGCTACTATTCCGGCGAGACTACGAACAGCTCAAACCCCCGACTGCGCGGCTGGATGCGAACAGACGAGCAGGGAAGGTACGAGTACCGCACAATCAAACCCGGCGCTTATCCGCAACGCGGCGCGCCCGCGCACATACATTACGTAGTGTCGGGGCCGGGCTACAAAGAGAAGGTCTTCGAGATAGTCTTCGAAGGCGACCCGCAACTGTCAGACCGGATCAAAGCCGACGCGCAAAACGAAGATAGCGGCTTTTCCCTCAGGCCCATCAGTCGAGATAAGGACGGAACCCTGAGAATCGTTCAAGACATAAAGCTCAAACGCGAGTAGCAAATAATACCCTCTCAAGCTCAAACCCCGCCTGGATTGGCCTGTTCAAATTGGCCGGTAATTGGTCCTTTACAGTCGGCGCTGATCGTCTAAAATGGTCTGGTCTGACAAGCCAATTTGAAAGGCGATTTACCGGTGGTTTTTGAGCTTGACCGCGATAGCCATACGCCGCTTTACAGCCAGATCGTGGCCCAGGTGCGCGAGATGATAAGGAGCGGCACGCTCAAGGTCGGTGACCGTCTGCCAGCCAATCGGGAGCTTGCCGAAACGCTTGGCGTAAACCGGACGACCGTATCGACCGCTTATGCCGAGCTTGCCGCCGACGGGCTTATAAGCTCGCAGGTCGGGCGCGGGACCTTTGTGAGCGCGGTGCCAGAAACTCGCGCGCAGGGGCGCGTGCCGAACCCGCTTCAGCGCCTGCCCATGCCGTGGGACGCGCTGCTCGCAGATCAGAGCCGGGACCCGTGGCTTTCGGGCATGCTCAATTACCGGCAGAGCCAGGCGGCAATCTCGCTGGCCTATTCGCTCCCACAGGCGGAGCTTTTTCCGCTTGAGGATTTCCGCCGCTCCGTTGATCGCGTATTTAGAAAAGAGGGGCGCGCGCTTCTCCAGCTTGGCACGACGAGCGGCTACCCGCCGCTTCAGGAATACCTCGTGTCGCAGATGCGGCTGCTCGGCATCAGGGCAGAGGCGAACGAAGTTCTTATCACGAACGGTTGCCAGCAATCGCTCGATCTTATAAGGCAGGTGCTCGTCGGCGCGGGCGACGAAGTGGCGCTTGAGAACCCGACCTATCCGGGCGCGCTCAGCGTCTTTTGCGGGGCGAACTCGCGCTATGTCACCGTGCCCGTGCGTGAGCGCGGCCTTGATCTTGACGTGCTCGAAGACATCCTGTCTCAGCGCCGTCCCAAGCTCATCTACACGATTCCGAGCTTTCATAATCCCACCAGCGTGACTATGGACCTTCAGTCGCGGCGGCGGCTGATAGAGCTCGCGGCGCGTCACCGCGTCCCCGTAGTCGAAGACGACATCTACAGAGAGATGCGGTACGACTCGGCGGAGCTGCCGTCGCTCAAGGCGCTCGACGAGCACGGGCTTGTCATCTACATAAACAGCTTTTCAAAGGTTGGCTTCCCCGGTCTGCGTGTCGGGTGGATAGCCGCGCCGCCTATAGTGATCGAGCATCTGAACCGCGCAAAGGAGAGGTCCGACCTGCACGCGAGCCTGCTTGCGCAGGCGGCGCTCTATGAGTTCTCCCGGCAGGGGTTGCTCGCAAAACACATCAAGCGCACCCGCAAGGCCTATAAAGAGAGGCGCGACACGATGCTCGACGCGCTCGAAAAGTATTTCCCCGAAGAGGCTTCGTGGAACCGGCCCGAAGGCGGCATGGCGATCTGGGTGCGCCTGCCCGAATCGCTCAATACGAACCAGTTACTTTTGCAGGCGGTCGAGCAGGGCGTCATCTTTAGCCCCGGCGAGCATTTCTATTCCAGCCAGCCTCGAAAGAACATGATGCGGCTGAGCTTCACGATGACCACGCCCGCCTTGATCGAAGAAGCGGTGCGGCGGCTTGGCGGGATGATAAAGGGCCGGTTGGTGAGCGTTAAAAAACAGCGCGCGCTCAAGGCCGGCGATTCGTTCAGAGCGTTAGTTTGACGCGAAAGGGAGGCGATAATGCTCGACGACAATGAGAAGGTAGACGATATAGATTTGAAGATACTCTCGATCATTCAGGCGGAGGCGCGGACGGACGCTCGCGAGATCGCGCGGCGTATTGACTGCGACCCTTCGCTTGTCGTCGAAAGGGTTTGCCTGCTCGAAGAGCGCAGGATCATTCGCGGATACGAGACGCATTTGAGCCCGGAAGCACTGGGGCTTGAGCTGACAGCGTTCGTGATGCTCAAGATTGATTGGCGCGTGAGCGGCGTGGACACGGAGAATCTTCTGGCCGCCATCCCCGAAGTGCAGGAAGTGCATCGGGTCACCGGAGAGGACTGCTATCTGGTAAAGGTCCGCGTGTCGAACACTGCGGAGCTTGAGCGGCTCATCCGGGACCGCCTGTGCGCGATCTCGTCTGTCTGCTCCACAGAAACCTCCGTCGTGTTGAAGACCGTCAAAGAGACCGTTCAACTGCCACTCGGAAAGCTTGTCGAGCGACCGGCCAATCTGTAGCCTTTCTAAATCACCCCTGCACGATCAGTACCGGAGCATGATGAGATGGAGAATTTTGCACCGACCGAGAGAACGACAGTAAAGCGGCTTCCGAAGCGCGGGGTTTATGACCGCGCGAGCGTCTACGCTATACTCGACGAAGCTTTCATTTGCCACGTCGGCTTTGCCGTTGACGACAAGTCCTATGTGATCCCTACTTCGTATGGACGGATCGGAGACTGGCTCTACGTACACGGCTCGGCCGCGAGCCGCATGCTTCGCGAGCTTGGCAAAGGCATAGACGTATGCGTGACAGTGACGCTCGTAGACGGGCTTGTGCTTGCTCGCTCCGCGTTTCATCACTCGATCAACTACCGCTCGGTCGTCGTCTTCGGCAAGGCCGAGGCGGTCGAAGACCCAAGTGAGAAGATGGCCGCGCTCGAAGCGTTCACCGAGCACATCGTGCGCGGCCGCTGGGCTGAAGTTCGCCAGCCTGATGAAGGCGAGATGAAAGCGACTCTCGTTTTGCGGCTGCCGCTTGAAGAAGCCTCGGCCAAGGTGCGCACAGGCCCGCCCGTTGACGACGAAGATGATTACAGGCTCCCGGTCTGGGCGGGCGTCGTCCCGCTGGAGATTGTGGCTTCGGACCCCGTGGACGACCCGCGTCTGGGGCCAGGCACATCGCCGCCCGCGTATGCGGCACGCTATCACAGACCGGTTGCGAGTCGAGATGATTAACCCGAAGATCAAAAGAGACGAGGTGAAAAAGAGTCTTGGGCCAATCGAGCCTGAACCGGCTCAGACGGCGAATCGGGCATCGAGGCTGCCCGTCATCGTCTGGCTTGTGCTCTGTCTCATCTGGGGCTCGACCTGGCTCTTTATAAAGGTCGGGCTGGAAGATTTGCCGCCGTTCAGCTTTGCGGGGGTGCGTTTCGTTATCGCTTCCGGCTTGCTTCTGACACTCGCTTTTATAAGGCGGACGCCGTTGCCACGCGACCGCAGAGACTGGCTCCACCTTGCCGTGACGGGGGTGCTTGCTTTCACGATCAATTACGGGCTGGTCTTTTGGGGCGAGCAGTACGTCTCTTCGGGGCTGGCCGCGCTGTTGCAGGCGATGATCCCTGTGTTCGGCCTGATTATCGCCCACTTCTATCTGCCGGGCGAGCGTATCACCCTTTTGAAAGTCGCGGGCGTATTGCTCAGCATAGCCGGGTTGGCGGTGATCTTCGCCAACCAGGTGACGGTCAGCGGGACTCAGGCGCTGTGGGGAAGCGCGGCGCTCGTTACGAGCGCCGCTGCGGGCGCTTACTCCAACGTTTTAGTAAAAGCTCACGGCGGCCATATCGACCGCGTGGCTCTGGCCGGGTGGCAGATGATCTTCGGGCTTGTGCCGCTGCTCGTGATAGGCGCGTTTGTCGAAGGCAACGTGTTTAGCTTCAACTGGACTGCACGAGCGTGGGTGGCCGTCTTTTATCTTGCGATAGTCGGGTCCGCCCTCGCGTTCTTTCTTTACTACTGGCTGATAAACCGCATGGATGTCACGACGACCATGCTGATAGCGCTCGTCACGCCGCTGGTCGCCGTGACGCTCGGCATAATCATCCTCGGCGAACACCTCACCTGGCGCATAGCAATGGGCGGCGCGGCGATACTCGGCGGTATAGCTTTGATAACTATTCGCAGAAGCCCCTCGCGGCGTCTCAAGCGTGTGAAATAAGGAGCACCAGTCATGGCCAAGAGATACAACCAGATCGATACCAAGCTGATACACGCGGGCGAGCCCAGCCCGCGAATCAAGGGCGCGGCGGTAATGCCTATCTTTCAATCGTCGACGTATGAGTCGACCGACGAGGCGAGTTACCACGACGTAAAGTACCTGCGGCTGAACAACACGCCGAACCATATCGCGCTTCACGAAAAGCTCGCCGCGCTTGAAAACGCGGAAGCCGCGCTTGTGACCGCAAGCGGCATGGCTGCAATCACGACTTCGCTGCTAACGGTGCTTACGGCGGGCGATCACCTCCTGGTACAGAGCGCGCTTTACGGCGGCACGCACGACTTTGTGACAAAAGACCTGGCGGGATTCGCGCTGTCGTATGATTTCATAGACCTAGCCGACCCCGATTCCTGGCAGGCGAAGCTGCGCCCCAACACAAAGGCAATCTATGTCGAGTCGATGTCGAACCCGACGCTCGAAGTCGGCGACCTCAAAGCCGTGGCCGCCTTCGCAAAGGCGAACGGGCTGGTCTCGCTCATCGACAACACGTTTGCCAGCCCCGTCAATTTCCGCCCGCCTGAGCACGGCTTCGACGTGTCGTTGCATAGCTGCACGAAGTACCTCAACGGCCACACCGACATCGTAGCCGGGGCCGCGATTGGCCGCGCCGATCTGATCGAGCGAATAACGCACAGGCTGAACCACCTCGGCGGCTCGCTCGACACGCACGCGGCATTCTTGCTGCACCGGGGGATGAAGACGCTCGCGCTCCGGGTCAGGCATCAAAACCAGAGCACGCTGAAACTCGCCCAGTTCCTTGAGAATCACCCGCGAGTTGCGCGCGTCAATTATCCCGGCCTGGAAAGTCACACGGCATACAGGCGCGCGCGCGAGCTGTTCGACGGGTTCGGCGGGGTGCTCAGCTTTGAAGTCGAGGGAGACTCCGAGAGGACCGAGCAATTCATGGCGCGGGTAAAGATCCCTCTCATCGGGCCGAGCCTCGGCGGCGTCGAGACGCTTATGACGCGCCCCGCGACGACCTCGCACCTGGGGATGACGCCGGAAGACAGGCAGCGGATAGGTATCACCGACACATTGATTCGCGTCTCGGTCGGCATCGAAGCAATCGAAGATATTATCGCGGACTTCGATGATGCGCTTGGGGGTTAAAGCGAATGCGGCCCGCCGGTATGACCGGGAGCCCACAGCCGGGTGGTGAATACCGCCACGCGCCCCTCGCACAAAACATATGAAGGAAGAATCTAACCCACAAGCCTCAGCTCGAAATAGAGCGTGCCGGGGTTGGGGTTGTTGCGGTAGGGCGCTATCTCTTTGAAGCCGAGGCTGCGGTAAAGCGACTGAGCGCGGTCCATTCCAGGGATAGTGTCGAGCAGCATCCGCTCGTATCCCAACGCGCGCGCGCGGTCAACTATGCTCAAGACAAGCGCGCGGCCTATTCCGTGACCGCGACCCGACGGGCGCACGTAGAGCCGCTTCATCTCGGCTGTGCCTTCGCTCCACTTGCGCAATGCCACGCAGCCCTGTAGCTCGCCGTCGCCGTAGGCCAGAAGCAAACAGCCGTCAGGGGGCGCGTATTTACCGGGAAGCTCCGCTATCTCGTCTGCGACCTGGCCGAGCGCCGGGTCGCCCGGTCGCGTCAGGGAATACTCTTTAATAAGCTCGCGCGCCGCCTCTATCTGGTCGGCGGTCATGGCTTCTAAAATCTCGGTCATCAGTTTATTTTGCGGTCGATCTTGACGCGGTTTTTAAGAGGCTCGACTATGTGGTCGATGGCGAGCCACAGACTGCGGCTGTGACGAAAGAAGGCGAGCGGCAGGACTACTGCCATTACGAACATGATCGTGTAGATTGTCTCCCCGCTGTCGGATGTCGCCAGGTAGTAGATCAAGAAAGCCGCTATCAATAGCGACTCGGTCGCGATCACGTTTATGTAGATCGCGCCGATGTAGTAGCCCTGCTCGCGCATGAAGATCAGCCCACAATAATCGCAGTGATCCTTCATATTGAAGATCGACCTGTACAACCGCCCCTCGCCGCAATCCGGGCACCTGAGCGCGAGCCCGCGACCGAGTATCTTTTTTACCCTTGGAATATCCATATCGCTGCCATCGATTATAAACCTTGCGGAAGCCGGAACCAACGCTCCTCGCGCGACGTTCGTTCTTTTGTGCGCAGTTCTGCAACCGTTTCTGCGCTCGCGCCACTTACTCGTGACCCGCACAACCATATCTGGAGGCACTCGGATGGAAACTCTGTTTCAAGACCTGCGCTTCGGCGCTCGAATGCTTTTGAAGAATCCGGCGGTTACCGCCATAGCGGTGATCGCTCTCGCTCTTGGAATCGGAGCAAACAGCGCGATCTTTAGCATAGTCAACGCGGTTTTGTTGCGCCCACTCCCGTTTAACGACCCCGACAGGCTCGTGTTCATCTCCGAGACCTCTCAGCAGGTCCCGAACATGTCTGTGTCGTTCCCGAACTTCGTCGACTGGGCCACAGAGAATAAGGTCTTTGAAGAGATGGCGATATTTCGCGGCCAGAGCTTCAACCTGACCGGCGGCGAAAACCCGGAACGGATTCTGGGAGCGCAAGTGAGCGCAAGCCTCTTTACTACGCTCGGCGTTTCGCCCGTGCACGGGCGCGTCTTCGTAGACGATGAAGACAGGCCGGGCGGCAATCGAGTAGTGCTTCTGAGCGAACGGCTCTGGCAGCGGCGCTTTGGCTCGGCCCCCGATATGATCGGACAGGATTTGATACTGAACGGCGAGACCTACACGGTCATCGGCATACTCCCGTCCGGGTTTCAGTTTCCTTCGCCTCTCACAGAGATGTGGGCGTCGCTTGGCCGTGTTACCGACCAGCCGGGCATGAACACGCGCGGCAACCATCCGGGGATCTATTCGGTCGGGCGGCTGAAACAGGGAACAACCCTCGATCAGGCGCGGGCAGAGATGAGCACAATAGCCAGCCGCCTGGAACAGGCATACCCGGACACAAACAAAGGCAACGGCATACTTGTAAGCCTCCTCTTCGATCAGGTCGTGCAGAACATAAGACCGGCGCTGCTTGTGCTGCTCGGCGCGGTCGGTTTCGTCTTGCTTATCGCCTGCGCGAACGTCGCCAACCTGCTTCTTGCGCGGGCGGCCTCGCGGCAAAAGGAGATTTCGATCAGGACCGCGCTTGGCGCAGGGAGGTTGAGGATCGTCAGGCAGCTTTTGACCGAGAGCGTTTTGCTGTCGCTCGTGGGCGGGGGGCTTGGCCTGTTGCTGGCTTACTGGGGCGTCGGGTTGTTGATCAGCGCGAGCCCGCCCGGCGTGCCGCGTCTGAATGATGCGAGGATCGACCTTCAAGTCCTTGCCTTCGCAATTGGGGTGTCGGTTTTGACCGGTATTGTGTTTGGGCTCGCGCCCGCTTTTCAGGCGTCAAAGACAGACTTGAACGAGACGCTGAAAGAGGGCGGGCGCTCAGGCGCGAGCGCGTCTCGTCATCGCCTGCGCAGCGGCCTTGTCGTGTTCGAGGTGGCCGTCTCGCTGATTCTGCTTATCGGGGCCGGGTTGATGATAAAGAGCTTTCTCCGGTTGCAGCAGGAGAGCCCCGGCTTTAACCCCGCCAATGTTCTCTCGATGCAGATTTCGCTTCCTGTCACGAAGTACACGAACGAACAGCAGAGACGAGCCTTCTCACAGCAAGTGCTTGAGCGCGTCGAGAGCCTGCCCGGCGTCCACTCCGCTGGCATAATCAACCCGCTTCCCATGGGCGGCGGCGGGTGGCAAACAGGGTTTACAGTCGAAGGTCTGCCCGTGCCCGGCCCCGGCGAAGTGCCTTCGACAGACATCGCAAGGATAAGCGCCGACTACTTCGACGTGATGCGCATACGACTGTTGAAGGGGCGTTACTTCACGCGACAGGACACGGAGACGGCTCCGCGTGTGGCAATAATCGACGAGACTTTCGCCAATCGCTACTGGCCGGAGGAAGACCCTGTCGGCAGGCGAATAAAACTTGGCGGCCCGCAGTCTACAGAGCCCTGGCTGACGGTTGTCGGGGTGGTCAACCACGTGAAGAATTATGGCGTCGATCAAGATTCCCGCGTAGAGACTTATATCCCCTATATCCAAAGCCCGACGACCGGGCTTACGCTCATGGTCCGCGCCGACGGCGACCCGACGGGCCTGACCTCAGCGGTTCGCGGTCGGATCAAGGAGGTAGATTCCGATCTGCCCATCTATAACGTCAACACGATGGAGCAACTGATAGCCAACTCTGTCGCGCCGCGAAGGCTGTCGATGTTCCTGCTGACGGTCTTCGCCGCGGTCGCGCTGTTGCTGGCGGCTGTAGGCATCTACGGCGTTATGTCTTATTCGGTCACGCAGCGCACGCACGAGATAGGCGTGAGGATGGCGCTCGGCGCGCAGAAAGGCCATATACTGAAGCAGGTCGTGGGGCACGGGCTGATGCTCACAGGGATCGGGCTGGTGATCGGGCTTGGGGCATCGTTTCTCGTAACCGGGCTTATGTCGAGCCTACTTTTCGGTGTGAAGGCGACCGATCCTCTGACCTTCGCGGGAATCCCGCTTGTGCTCGGTCTTGTAGCATTGATGGCTACATACATCCCTGCGCGGCGGGCCACAAAGGTTGACCCGATGGTCGCGCTCAGGTACGAATAGCGGCCCGCGTCCGGTGGTCAAAGATCAGCGAGGAGCGAGCCAAAAGCTTTCGCCCGACTCTTCTTTGACCACCGGCGACTGATTGCTGCTCATCTCAACCCTTTTAGTATTTCTGCCGAGCGCCGCAGACCTGCTATCTCCTGCTCGCTCAGCTCCAATCGCAAGACGCGCTCGACCCCGTTGCGGTTGATCACTGTCGGCAGGCTCAGACAGACATCCGTCAGATCGTAATACCCGTCGATCAAGCTGGAGACTGACAAGACCGTGCTCTGGTTTCTCAGGATCGCTTCGACTATGCGCATCAACCCGGCGGCCACGGCGTAATAAGTTGCTCCCTTTCGCTTGATGATGTGATACGCCGCGTCTCTTGTTTGATGAAATATTTCGTCCATCGCCGCCTGGTCGTAGGGCAGGTCGTGCGCGGCGCAAAAGTCGGGAAGCCTCATGCCGGCGATGTTTGCGAGCGACCAGACAGGCACTTCGCTGTCGCCGTGCTCGCCGATGATGTATGCGTGAACGCTTCTGGGATCGACCCCGAAGCGCTGGCTGAGCAGGTAGCGAAAGCGCGCCGTGTCGAGGATCGTGCCGGACCCGATCACGCGCTCGGCCGCGAGCCCTGAGAGTTTCCACGTTTCGTATGTCAGCACGTCTACGGGGTTGGTGGCAATGATGATGAAGCCTTCAGGATTATTGTGGGCTATCTGCGGAACTATCTCGCCGAAGACGGCCCTGTTCTTTTTTATAAGATCGAGACGGGTCTCGCCCGGTTTTTGTCCCGCCCCTGCGGCTATCACTGTAATAATCGCCCCTGCGCAATTGGAATAGTCACCGGCAAGGATGCGCGTCGGATGGGCGAACGGCACTGTGTGGTTCAAATCCATCGCCTCGCCTTCCGCTTTCGAGCGGTCCGCGTCTATCAGCACAATCTCGGCGGCAAGCCCGCTCAGCAACAGCGCGTAGGCGAAGGTCGCCCCGACGTTGCCTGCGCCGACAATCGCTACGCGAGTCGGTTTTGAGTACCCTTCGTTCATATGAAATCTGACCTCGTAACCTGTGGCTCAGTCTGCCCGGCCTCCTACGTCAATCCGCCACCTGTCATCGTCGACCGGCGCGGCTTCGATGGGGATGTCGAGAAACTTGCGTATGACCTCGATATTCGTCGTCGTGTGAAGCGATGGTCGCAGGGTGAGAAACGAGCCGCCGCGCGCGAGCGCAAGCGGGATGAGCAACTGGTCGGCAAGGTGCTCGCCTACGGGGGCGGCGCTTTCGAGATAGCGCAGGGCTTCATCGGCCGCGAGTTCTGCGACGGTCTCCGCACGCACTCCTCGCTCACCGAGCCTTGTCACGACCTCGGTCAAGTGGTCGCTTTCAATCTCTATCATTACGGCGTTACCCGCGCTGTAGGCGTTTGTGGAAGACTCGACGCGAAGCTGCTCACCGGTCAAACCTAGTTTTTGTGAAACAACGGCCAGCTCTCGCTCGGCTATGTGGGCGGGCAGGTTGACGACAAGCGCGCGGGCCGTTTGAGATTGAATCTCACCGCGCTCTAGTATGTCTAGCCGACTGAACTCTTGCGCAGGGTCAATCGCCACGTTAAATCTGCCGCCGCCCGCCGGATAAAAACCGTACCGCTCAAGCTCGGCCGTGACGCGCGGCCCTGTTCGACTGACAAGCGGGAGAAATGACTTTTGAAGAAAATCGAGCGGCGGGGCAAAAGCGTTATGCGTGCCGCCGACAAGCGTCAGCCTGCTTGGCCCCGGCTGTATCATCAACGGCGGCAGCACCGTTTGAAGCACGAGCGTCGTGCTGCCCGCGGTTCCTATGTCAAACAGGTAATCGCCCGCCTTGATCTCACCCGGAATAAAGCTGAACTCCCGCGACCCGACCTCGGCCCCTGTCACTGTGGCTTGCCCGACGCGCGCCGCGGCCTGAACCGCCGTCAGGTGCTGGCGGCGCAATCCGGGCTTGTCGCGGCGAGCGCGCACACGGTGTATGCGGAAAGGCTTGCCGGTTATCAGCGATAAGGCAAGCGACGTGCGGACTATCTGCCCACCGCCTTCTCCAAAAGAGCCGTCGATTGTAAGCATGAAAACTCAGGGTGAACAGTGACAAGTGACAAGTGACAAGAAGGAGGTAGGATGGTTGACCCTTTCCTCTTTCTTGTCACTTGTCACTTGTCACTTGTCACTTCAAAAGTGTTTGCTCGTTTTCTTGCGTCCTGACTTGTCTCGCCGGGCTTTGCTTCGCCCTCTTCCGCCTTCGTTGCCCTTGAGTGAGGCGAGCGGCCACAACCGGTATTCTACCGTTGCGAGTCCCGCTCCGACGACCGCCTCGATCACCTCCTGCGATGATTTGTAAGCGGGCGCTGCTTCGTCGAGCGGCACTCGACCGTCCGTGTTGACCACGATCCCGGCTTCTCTGTATTCGCGATCAATCTCGCGCTGGTTCAGCGTGCGGTTCGCCTCGCCTCTCGACAGTCGACGGCCTGCGCCGTGATTGACCGAGTAGCCGCTGTTGACCGCGCCCTGTGCCGGGCGCAGGATGTAGCTCCAGTCTTTATTCGAGCCGGGGATGAGCACGGGGTGGCCACTGTCTTGCCACATCGTGCCGGCAAGCGCCGGGTGACCGGCGGGGAAGGCGCGCGTCGCTCCCTTGCGATGTACCCACACGTCTCCGAACTCAGGGTGCCACTCTTTCTGCACGAGGTTGTGGCTGATCTCGTAGATCAGCTCAAGCTCGCTTTTGAAGACTTCGCGAAAGGCTTCGGCCACCTGCTCGAATATGATCAGCCGGTTTATGATGGCATAGTTGCCGCCCGCCGCCACAGCGTTCAGGTAGTCGCGGTAGTGGCGCGAGTCGGGGGTGAAATAGCCGAGGTCCAGGTCTGTTATCACATCCGGTTTTTCGGCTTTCGCCATCTCAAAGAAGTTCGTGGCGAGCCCGTGCCCCCAGCCGCGCGAGCCCGTGTGCGCCTGGACAAAGAGCGTGTCTGTCTCTCTTGCGCGTTGAAGCTCGATGAAGTGATTGCCGCCGCCGAGCGACCCTAGCTGGTCCATGCCGCGTTCGGGCTTGCCCTTGCCCCCAAGCGGCGGCCGCCAGTCATCGTCAACAGGCATGCGGTGGCGCTCTGCGCGGCTCCTGTCAAACGACGCGCCGTACTTTTCGACATAATACTCTGCGCCGCCGCGAATCAGGTTGTCGAACTCTTTATGGTCGATGTGGCCGAGCTTGATGCTCTTGCCGCCCGCCCCCATGTTCACCTTTCGCATGACCGCTGCGTTAAACGCGAGCCGTTTGTCATAGGTCGCGGCCTCCGAGGGAACGTCAGACTTCGCGCTTACCATCCCGCACGATATGTCATAGCCGACCGGCCCCATCGCGACCGCGCCCGATTCGGCGTCGGTCAAGATCACGCAGCCCACCGGCACGCCGTACCCGTAATGCGTGTCGGGCGTGATGGCCACAAGCTTTACACCGGGAAACCGAGTCGCGTTTACAATCTGGCGGTAGAGCGTATCTTCGGCGTCGTTGAGTAGCGCGGGGGTAAGAAAGAGCCGCACCGGCACGTCTCGCGTGTCTTCGGTCTTTAGATCGTAATAGCCCTGCTCGTTCCATTTCGCCAGCCGCTTCCAGTTGTCGGCGTTTTCGAGCTTCCTTGCCACCTTGAGCGCTTTTGCATCAGAGTTTTGCTTGCTCATAATCCCTTTTTCGTCTCCCTCATGAATTTTCCCGGCAAGCATGGCTCCGGTCAAGCATCGAGCCATCTTTATATTTTCAATCCCGCGCCGGGGGTAGTAAAATGGCGCGGCTCATTGATGACTACGCTGAACCAGATGAACATATCTTCTTACCTGCGCCGCATAAACTACGAAGGCGAGCTTCGGCCGACTGCCGAGACGCTCAAGCAATTGCATAGAGCGCACCTTTCGGCGGTCCCGTTTGAAAATCTCGATATTCACCTTGGGCGCGAGATCAAGCTCGACGAGGCTGCGCTCTCGAAAAAGATCGTCGAAGAAAATCGCGGCGGGTTCTGTTATGAGTTGAACGGGCTGTTCGCGGCTCTGCTGACCGCTCTTGGCTTTGACGTAGTGATGCTGAGCGCGCGCGTCAGCAATTCCGCTGGAGAATTCGGCCCTGAGTTCGATCACCTCGCGCTTCTGGTCTCGCTCGATGAGCGTTGGCTGGTTGACGTAGGTTTCGGCGACTCTTTCGTCGAGCCTTTGCTCCTTGATGAAACGGGCGAGCAGGTTCAACCGACCGGCTCTTACCGCATAGACCGACACGAAGACGCGCTCGTGCTTTTGCAACGCGAATCAAGTGAATGGGAGGCTCAATACCGGTTCACGCTCATTCCCCGCCGCCTCGAAGATTTCAGCGAGATGTGCCGCTATCATCAGACCTCGCCCGATTCACCCTTCACGCGAAAGCGGGTCTGCACGCTGGCGACAGTGGACGGGCGCATCACTGTGTCGGAAAGGCGTTTGATAAGGACCGTTCGCGGTCTTGCGCCGACTGAAGAGACGCTTGAAACCGACGAGCAGTATAAGGCCGCGCTTGAGCAGTATTTCCGAGTCGACCTGGAGCACGTGGAACAGAGATGAAAAAGATTCTGCTCGTGGCGCTCCTTTTACTTGTCGGCTTATTGGCGGTCCTGATTGTTCGCACATTACAGTTCACAAGCAAGCAGATGACTCAAAGCCCTGCCGAGCCTGTCGGCTTGAATGTCGAAGAGGCCGCCCAACGACTCAGCCGCGCGGTCCAATTCCAGACAATCTCTTATCAGGATGCGTCAAAGTTTACCGCGCCGGAGTTCAAAGGGCTCCACGATCACCTGGCCGCCGCGTTTCCTCGCGCGCATTCGACTCTGAAACGGGAAACGGTTTCAGATTACAGCCTGCTTTACACCTGGCAGGGGAGCGACCCGCAGCTTCCGGCGGTTTTGCTCGCGGCTCACATGGACGTGGTCCCCGTCGATGCGGCCTCTGAACCGAATTGGACTCACCCGCCTTTCGCGGGGCAGATTGCCGAGGGCTTCATCTGGGGGCGCGGCACGATGGACGATAAGGTGAGCGTCGTCGGAATCCTCGAAGCGGTCGAGGCGCTGGTCGCTAAAGGTTTTCAGCCGCGCCGCACCGTATACCTTGCGTTCGGCCACGACGAAGAGGTGAGCGGGCTACAGGGCGCTCGACAGATCAGCGCGCTTCTCTCGTCGCGGGGCGTCGCGCTCGACTACATACTCGACGAAGGCGGGGTGATTATCGAAGGGCTTGTCCCCGGCGTCGCGGCCCCTGTCGCTACCATCGGAATAGCGGAGAAGGGGTACGCCACCGTCGCGCTGACGGTTGAAACCGAAGGCGGTCACTCGATGAGCCCGCCGCCAAGCACCGCCATCGGCATACTGAGCGCCAGCATACATCGTCTCGAAGAGCAGCCGTTTCGGGCGAGGATGGACGGCGCGACGCGCAAGCTCTTTGAATATGTCGGCCCTGAGATGGGATGGTCTCGCAGGGTATTGTTCGCAAACCTCTGGCTGTTCGAGCCGCTCATCAAAGATCAGCTTTCGCGCTCGCCCACGACCGGTGCGACGATACGAACGACGACCGCCGCGACGATTATCGAAGGCGGGACGAAAGAGAACGTCTTGCCGACGCGCGCCCGCGCAGTTGTGAACTTCAGGATACTGCCGGGAGACACGGTCGCGGGCGTCGTCGAGCACGTTCGCAGAGTCGTCGACGACCCGCGCATTCAGATCGCGGTTGAGGGAAATGCGTCAGAGCCTTCGCCCGTCAGCGATGTCGAGCACGCTTCGTTCAAGCAGTTGCAGCAGACCATCCGGCAGGTCTTTCCAGAAGCGGTCGTAGCGCCTTACCTGATGCTTGGCGCGACAGACGCCCGCCACTACGAATCGCTCACTCGAAACGTCTATCGCTTCCTCCCCCTGCGCCAGAAGAGCGAAGACATCGCGCGTTTTCACGGCACGAACGAACGTGTATCGGTAGAGAATTACGCCCGGCTCGTCGAGTTCTACGCACAGTTACTGGCCGGGCAGTGATGAGCCTGCTCGCGGGCGAGCGCGGTTACTACTGCTCTCGCTCGAAGATTTTATCGAGGACCAGCATCGCTACCAGCCCGAGCCAGATGGTAAGAAGCAACAGGTTGACCTGAGTGGAGTCCATAAGCACCTCGTTTTTGAATTGATAGGGCTGACTATACACGAAAAATTTAACGAAACAATTCCCCGCGCGGGTAAGCCGAAGCCACACGGTCACGGTCCGTCACGTTCTCAAACCCGTTCGTCTCATCCTGGCCGTCTTGCGTCACACGCCGCCGCGTCCGAACTGGATCGAGCCGGTCCTATTGTCTAAGCTAATATGATTACTGATGGCTGAATCCATTCGACAAAGACGCGAAGTGCGGAGAGAACGGCTGATCGGCGCGGGTGTAACGCTCGCCTTCTGGACTTTTCTGGCGGCGCTGTTTACGCCACAGACTTACATCGCAAACATAAGAGCCAACCCGTCTTTCACGTGGGTTCAGGCGTTTGTGCCGACGCTGGCGCTCTTTTATGTCTGGGCCGCGCTCACTCCGCTTGTGCTGTGGCTTGGCCAGAGATTCCCCTTCGAGCGCCGCCGGTGGCTTCGCAACCTCTGCGTGCTCTTCTTGATGAGCCTGGTCGTCTCATTTCTCCACATGTTCATTCTCAGGTACGTCAACCTGTATCTGGTCGACTGGGCCATGCCGCAAAGGTATAACCTGCCGGTCCCTATCGTGGCTTTGCTTGTCGGGCTTGGGGCGACGAATGTTCTGGTCTATTGGATGATACTCGCGGTGAGTCAGGCGCTGACATTCTTTCGCAAGTACCAGGAGCGCGACTTCAGGCTGGCGCAGGCTCAGCTACAGGTTCTCAGGATGCAGCTCCACCCGCACTTCTTTTTTAACACTCTCAATGCCATCTCCGAGCTTGTTTATCGAGACGCGGAGGCTGCGGACCGCACGATAACGCGGTTGAGCGAGCTGCTGCGGCTCACGCTCGACAGCGGCGGCCAGGAGGTCACGCTAAGAGACGAGCTTGAGTTTCTGGAAAAGTATATCGAGCTGGAGCAGATGCTTTTTCAAGAGCGGTTGGAGGTCGGGATGGCGATAGATCCCGGCGCGCTCGACGCGCTTGTGCCGAACATGATTTTACAGCCGCTTGTCGAAAACGCGATTCGCCACGGCATCGCCCCTCGTTCAAGAGGCGGGCGAGTTGATATCTCTGCCCGCGCCCGCGACGGCGTGCTCCAGTTGCGCGTGCGCGACGACGGGCTGGGCGTTCCGAAAGATTGGAGGATCGAGGAGCAAGACGGAATAGGACTGGCCAACACGCGCGCGCGGCTTGCGTACCTTTATCCCGACAAGCATCGCTTTGAGCTGGAGGCCACAGAAGGCGGCGGGCTGACCGTAAGCCTTGAGATACCGTTCCGGAAGATCGATTCGGAGATTGATGATGAAGATCAAGACAGTGATAGTTGACGACGTATTGCTTGCGCGGGAGCGGATAAAGCGTTATCTCGCGTCCGAACCCGACATAGAGATAGCGGGCGAGTGCGCAAACGGGCGCGAGGCGGTCGATATGATCCCCGCGATCAAGCCCGACCTGATCTTTTTGGATGTGCAGATGCCTGAGCTTGACGGCTTCGGCGTGCTCGAAGAGATCGGCGCGGCCCAGATGCCTGTGGTCATATTCGTGACCGCTTTCGACCAGTTCGCGCTCAGGGCTTTCGAGGTTCACGCGCTCGATTACTTGCTAAAGCCTTTCAGCCGCGAGCGATTTCGCGAGGCGATGGCGCACGCGCGCTCGCATATCGAGCGCGAAGGCACGCGGGATTTCAACCTGCGGCTCGGCGCTCTGCTCAAAGACGTAAAATCCGAGCCGAAACACCTGAAGCGCCTGGCGATAAGATCGTCCGGCCGCGTGCTATACCTGCTCACGGACGAGATCGACTGGATAGAGAGCGCGGGCAACTACGTCTCGGTTCGCGCGGGCAAGCAGAGCCACCTGCTGCGCGAGCGCATGGGCCAGCTCGAAATGAAGCTCGACCCGGCCAAGTTCGTCCGCATCCACCGCTCGACCCTCGTCAATATTGACCGGATCAAAGAGCTTCACCCGTTGTTCAACGGCGATCAAAAAGTCATCCTGCGCGACGGCAGCGAATTGACTTTGAGCCGCAACTATCGGGACAAATTGCTTGAGCTTCTGGAAAAGCCGTAGCGCGCATCATCGACTCGCCCCGCCTTCAAAACGGCATGAATCTTCCAGCCCACGGCTCATACCATAACGCTTGCGGCTCAAGACCCATCGGCTAAACTGATCACTCGAAAATTAGCAGGAGCGCGCGCGCGGAGTGATTATTGATGAAACGACTGGTTTTGATCGCCGTAATATTCGCACTTGGCTTACAGGCCAAAGCACTTGAAATGCCGTCAGAGGGGCTGCAAGAGACGAAGCGGCTTGAGACGTTCGAGATAGTCTGGCGAACGGTTAACGACAGGCACTTTGATTCGACCTTTGGGGGCGTCGACTGGAACCGCGTAAAAGAGAGGTACGAGCCGCTCGCGCGAGCCGCCAGCACGGACGACGAGCTTTACGCGCTGCTAAGAAAGATGCTCGCGGAACTTCGCCAGTCGCATTTTCAGATCATCCCACCCGAAGCCCTTGCCAAAGCCGAGCGAAGCGCGTCGGCAAAGGAGCCGCCTTCGGGCTCCATCGGCCTGGACCTGCGAATGGTCGAGGGGCAGGCCGTCATCACTCGCGTCGACGCGGGCTCGCCTGCCGAACGCGCAGGGTTACGGCCGGGCTATGTCATCCAGAAGATCGGTGAAGCCACGGTTGAACAGGTTCGCGCAAGGCACGCTAAAAGCAACGGTCTTGTTGCCGACAGGGCGGTTTATCTTTATGGCGAGTTAATGGGCAGGCTCGGCGGCAACCCGGAAACAACTGTCGCGGTCTTCTACCTCGACCGCAACGACCGTTTGCATGAAGCGACGATAGCGCGAGAAAAGTCAAAGGGCGAGATGACAAAACCGTATGGAAACTTTCCCTCGGTCTACGCCGAGATGGAATCAAAGCGGCTGGACGGGAACGTCGGATATATTCGATTCAACTTCTTTGTCCCGCCTCTGATGGAGCGGATTCGCCAGGCGATACGCGGTATGGCCGGTGCGCGCGGGCTGATAATCGACCTTCGCGGCAACCAGGGCGGGTTCGCCGGTATGGTCAACGGGATTGCGGGGCTGCTCAACTCCAACGAGGTTGTGCTTGGAAGGTTCAAGATGAGGTCGGGCGAGCAGAAGGTCATAGGCTTTCCACAAGAGGGCGCGTTTACAGGGCCGGTGGTCGTCTTGATCGACGGCTTGAGCGCGTCTGCGAGCGAAGTCTTTGCGGCCGGCATGCAGGAGATAAACCGCGCGGTGGTGATTGGAGAGCGGAGCGCGGGCGCTGTGCTGTTGTCGGATATGGTGAAGCTTCCGACAGGCGCACTGTTTCAGTTTGTCTTTGCCGATTACAAGACCCCGAAAGGGACTCTGCTCGAAGGTCGCGGCGCAATCCCGGACAAAGAGATCAAGCTGACCCGAAGGTTGCTCTCAGTCGAAGGCGACCCGCACATCAAAGCGGCCATCGAGCATATAAACTCAAAGGCCGCCGCCCGCGCGAACGCAAACTGAATCTCCAGCAAACTGAGTCTCCAGGAGGATAGATGAAAACGAGGGCGACGATAATAATTCTTGTGGCCATACTCTTGGCCCCCGCGATTGCGGCTCATAACCAACAGGGCAGTCTTCCGACTGTTGACCAGATTCTCGAAAAGTACGTACAGGCGGTCGGCGGGCGCGAGGCGATCAAGAAGCTGAGCACGCGAGTCATGAAGGCGACTCAGGAAATCTCTACGATGGGTCTGAAGGCCGAAGTGGAAGGCTATCAGAAAGCGCCCGACAAATTGCTTGTCGTCGTTACGGTTCCCGGCCACGGCGCTTCAAGCGAAGGCTTTGACGGGACCACCGGTTGGTCGAATGACCCGATGAGCGGGCTTCGGCGCAAGGGGGGCGCAGAACTCGCCAGGATGAAACGCGATTACGATCTATACAAGGACATCAACCTCAAACAGCATTACCCCAGGATGGTCGTCAAAGGGCGCGTCGAAGTCGCGGGGCGGCAGGCTTACGTGGTTGAAGCGACGCCCGCCGAGGGCGCGGCCGAAAAGATGTACTTTGACGCAGAGACGGGGCTCTTGATTCGCCAGGACGGGCTGTTGGAATCACCCCAGGGCAGCCTGCCTGTGGAGTACTACTTTGAAGATTATCGCGAAGTGGACGGGGTGAAGATTCCGTTCACGACGAAACTCGTAAACCCCGCGATGACCGCTGTAATCAAGCTGAAAGAGGTAAGGCACAACGTCCCTGTCGACGATGCGAGGTTTCAAATACCGTCGGCGAAGTAAAGGAGGCAACTATGTTTAATCGAATTCGGATTGGTCTTTTGAGCCGCGCGGTGGCGCTCGCCTTTATTGTCGCATTGACTTGCGGCACAGCCCGAACCCAGGGCTCGACCGCGCGCGGCTACCTTCTCGTCTTGAACAAGATCGAGAACACGCTTGCGATAGTCGATCCGACGACGCTCAAAGTCATCGGGCGGGTCGTGACAGGCGTAGGGCCGCACGAAGTCGCCGTCTCATCCGACGGACGGCTTGCGTTCGTCGCCAACTACGGCACAAAAGAGACCGTCGGCAGCACAATCTCCGTGATCGACATAGCTGCTCGAAAAGAGATAAGGCGCGTCGATCTGGGCAAACTCCGCAGGCCGCACGGTATCGTCGAATCGGGCGGGAAGGTTTACTTCACGGCGGAAGCGAGCAAATCTGTTGCGCGGTACGACCCGCAATCGGACCGAGTAGACTGGACAATCGAAACGGGGCAGAACATAACACACATGCTCGCGCTTACTCCTGACAGAAAGAAGATCTACACCGCAAACATCCTGTCGGACAACGTGACCGCGATTGATATGAGCGCGGCAACCGCGACAGCGACTCACATCGCCGTCGGCAAACAACCCGAAGGGCTCGACATCTCGCCGGACGGAAGCGAGCTGTGGGTCGGCCATAACGGCGACGGCGAGATTTCGATCATCGACACCGCGACAGACAAGGTCAAGCAGAGGATAAAAGCCGCAGAGGTTCCCATCAGAATCAAGTTCACGCCTGACGGCAAGCGTGTGCTTGTGACCGACCCGAAGGCGGGAGCGCTTATCGTGCTCGATGCGACTTCGCGCAAAGAGATAAAGCGGTTACAGCTTGGCGGAGTGCCCGTAGGGGTGCTCGTCACGCCGGACGGTCGCAGTGCCTTTGTCGCCGCGATGCAGGCGGGCAAGGTGATCGCCATCAACCTTGACACCCTTTCAGTCGCGGGGACGATTGACCCCGGCCAGGGGCCGGACGGTCTTGCCTGGGCTGGAAGATAGTCCCTCTCCGCCTCCTCCTCAAAGCGGTTGTGGGAGCGCGATGACTTTGTGCTCGCACAACCGCGATTGTCTTACATCGCCCCACATTGACTTAACGGGCCGAGGTCTCGGCGGGAAATTTTGCGGTGACAAGGCTAGTCCCTGCCCGAATCGTGCGATGCACGACATCGACCGGCATCTGCGCGCGAGGGGCGCACAGCAGGGCATCCGGCCAGTCCGGGCAGGGACGAGCCATGTCACAGCCTCTTTTCTCTAGAGAGGTTTTGCTTGATAGGCGAAGCTTGCCGCCGCCGCTCATACATGATAATCAGGAGCGGTGGAGATCAAGTTGAGCCATTCCCTGATACGCAGCTGGCGAGAGTCGGACAGAGAGTCGCTGGTCGGCTACGCGAACAACCGCAACGTGTGGCGAAATCTGAGAGACTCGTTTCCTCACCCTTATACGCTTGCGGACGCCGACGGCTGGATCGCTTATTCGGCTGCGGCGCGACCGGAAACGAACTTTGCCCTCGACGTTGGCGGCGAGGCTGTCGGCGGGATAGGGCTTGTGCTGAAGGGCGACGTTTACAGGCGCACGGCCGAGATAGGTTACTGGCTCGGCGAGCCTTTCTGGGGGCGGGGCGTCGTGACCGAGGCGGTCAGGGCTTTGACCGATTACGCTTTCTCTGCGTTCGATCTTTCGAGAGTCTACGCGGGCGTGTACGAGTGGAACCCCGGCTCGATGCGCGTGCTCGAAAAAGCCGGGTACGTGCGCGAAGCCCGCTTGAGAAAGTCGATCTTCAAGGAAGGCCAGGTCATCGACGAGATAATCTATGCGGTCGTTCGGGATTAAAGCCCTACAGATTCTCAGTGACGCCTGGTTATCTCTTTAACAAGGTCATCGCGCTTGATGTCAGACAGGTGCTTGAGTATCTCGGTTATGTGTAAGGACTTGTTAAGCTGGTCTAATCTCTTGCACAGAGGGGGCGGCCCGAAGCTATAGCCAAGGTGATGGATCCCTATGAGTTGACTATCCTTATTGAAAACAGGAGCGCCCGAACTTCCTCCCTCCGTGTCGCAGGTGTGTGTGAAGTCGTACATCTTAGAACCATCCTCGCTTCGCCACCCTTTATATTTGGGGCTTGATACCTTGCACCCGGCTGTCGTGATCTGCTTTTCCATGCACTCGGGGTGGTGGACTATATAGATCGGCTGATCCTTCTTTAGCGATTCCTGGCTGATGGGAGCAACGCGCAGAGCGCCTGTCGAGTTGACCGGCTCGATCCTTAGCAAAGCATAGTCGAGTTCCGGAGAGCTTTCCTCGACCTTTGTGCAAATATACTCCCGGCTCACGTTATCGCCGTCCCAGGACATGTCTATGAGCATATCCATGAGTATCACGTCATCCCAATACAGGCTCTCGTCAAAATCGCGCGCCTGTCCGTTGTCGAACGTTCTGCCGGGTCCGCCGCAATGCCAGTTGGTGAGGAAAAGGGTCGGGGCGACGACTACGCCCGAACAGCACCAGGATAACCTGTTCGGCTCTTCGCCCCAACTCGCCATCAAGAAGCCGACGTAATCGCCCAGCGGCCTGAACTCTGTATCGGCGGCGCTCTTGCCTGGACTCTTCTCCTCGTACAAGGCTTGATAGCGAGGACTCAAAGGGTTTTCTGATGAGTAATACGGGTGTTGGGTTTTAATGGGCATCGCGATGTATTGCTCTACGGAGATGGCGGGGTCGTGATCGGGGCATGCACGGAGATCGAGCCATACCTGTGCTCCGGGCACGCGGTTGGTCCATTTGAAGCTTGAGTCCTTGAAGTCTATCGCAGTCATTGTCTGTACAAGCCGGAATTTTTCATCGCGAATAGTAAGGAGCCAGTTGCACCCTTCCTGTTTCGGCGCGGGGTTCTTGGCGACAACCTGGACGCGCATGTATCTCATGTCGGGGGCCGAGATGGGTTCCATAGGCCCATTTGCCGATACCTGAACGCTAAACCGCTCGCGCTTGCCCAGCTCCGTGACCGGGGCAGGGTTGTCTTTACAACGCTTGTCTTTGACAGGCTGGCCGGATATCTTGTAGCCGCCCGCGAGGCTCATCTGTAACAGCAGCATCGTGAGCAGCACCGTTGCGAGCCAATAGATTCTCATCATATTCAACCTCTACGGGACCGGTAATCTGCAAGGGGAAATATTCGCCACGGGTTGAGACAGCAAGAGGTCCTCGATCTGGCTCAGTCTCAACACAGGGCCGCCCGCCACTTTTAACAAGGGCTTGTCCTTCTCTTCCTGGCTGATACTTAAGGGGCCGAAGCGCAATACCTCGCCGTTCTCCTTTCCCCTGGATGGTCTCGGCTTCGCATAAATCCATATCTGGTTGTCCTTGTTCATTATGCGCAGGATATCGAATGTGCTGATTAAAGAGCTGTTGCGAGCGGTTATATCTTTTGCGCACCAGGCAATGTTATCGAATGCCTTGAGCTGGCCAGACGCGACCTTCAGCCAGTGCTTCTCAGGGTCAAGCAAAGCCATTCTCGCGTCCAATACCCCGGCGGCTATCTTCAGATAATCTCGCGAACTGGTTACAGGAAGTGGCCGTGATGTCACCTGCAATCGCTCCTTAACTTTGGGAGACTTCCAGGCGTATGTCGGGTAACAGGCCAGCATCGCCGAGGCGACGCCCGCCGCGAATGCCGTAGCCTGAGACGTCCCGCCTACGACTGCGTATTTACCGCCGGAGACTGTGCTGGGTATGCCCACGCCCGGGGCCGCAATGTGTACAAGACTGCCGGAATAGTTGGCCCCAGGCGTCAGCCTTGCGTTCGGAGTGTTACAGTCCTCGCAGGCCGTGACGACGATGACCGAGGGCAGATAGCCAAGGTTCATCGGCCCGTTGGGCTGGACCTTTTGGATCTCTTGCCCGCCCCCAGGGGTGTCGCCTGCCGCTGTTATCCACTTCAGGCCGAGCGCCATGATTTGGGTCACGATAAAGTGATCCTCTACATCAAGCTGCCTGGGCATGATGTTTTCCGCTTTATAGTTCCATTCGCTCGCCATCGTAAAGATGTGGTGGCGGTTCCCGCCTTCGCGTCTTTCCAGCTCACCTGCAAGATCCTCGATCTTTTCGCCTTTATAATTGTCCCAATTAATATTTAGTATATGCGCGCCCGGGTGCACACCGATCAGTCCGATCTCGTCATCCTGGCTGGCAATGATGCCCGCCATATGCGTGCCATGGTCTACATTCTTATCAAAGAGGACGGTCCCGAAAACATACTTGCCTGCTTTTATCTCCGGCGCCGAAGCCGGTTCAATGCCGCCTTCCGCGATGGCTGGCGCTATGTCGGGGTGGAGGTGGACGGCCTTGTCTATCAATACAAGTCGCGGGACGTCATTAGTACGCTTCTTGGCGCAGTCGGGCAAGTCGGGCAGGCTCACAAACGCGCCCAAAGCGCCCTGCGTCCCCTTTGCCACCTCCTTATCTCTGTAAGTATCGAAGAAAACCTTGGCGTCGTCGGCGGAGAAAAATTTCTGCTCCTGTTCCTTGCCGGATGTATAGCTGTAGAGGCGGACATTTGTTCTCTCGATGCTCCTTATCTCGTTCGTCACCTCTCTCAGTTTTTCGACGGAATCGAGAGCTAGCTCTATTCTGTAACCTATCAGGTATACCCTGACCGTCCCCAGCTTCGGTTCCTGAACCACTTTTTCTGTCACATCCGTCCAGAAATCCCGAACGTTCTTAAGCTCCGCAGAATCCGGCGCAAATCGCCTGGAGTACGTGTACTTATCGACGTTGATGTCAGGGTACTTGATCTCTTCATCGACCTGGACGTATTGAAGCCTGTTGATCGGTTTGTTGGTTATCTCGCTCGCGAACTTCTTGAACTCCGGTTTATTGGCAGAGAATGGTATCTTGAGATACTCTCTGTAGATCGTTTCAAGCCCGTCACCATTCTTAGCTTTGTGCGTCTCTATTTTTAGCAGGTTCAGCCTGTGAAGAATGCTCAAGACCGAAGCCGCGTTCTCGGCGACGTCAGCCCCGTCAAACCTAATTATCAGCTTATGCTTACCTTCGGGTCTTTCCGCCCCCCTGTCAGCGCCCGCCTCGCCCGAATAGAGCCTGCGGTGGCCCCGCGCGTCGCTGTCGCTTATCTTCAGGTCGAGGCCGCGCTCGCCGCCGCAGTAATACTTCATGGTCGTCTCCGTGTCGTCTTCGACAAAACGCTTCCAGGTCTCACCTTCTTTGTAGCAGCCGCGCACGACCGACGATTGATGATGGCGGTAGCCCAGCGCGTGCCCCAGCGCATGCCTGAACAGACCTTCGCCGTTGTTACCTGTTTTGAAATAGGAAGGGTCGATGTTTATATAACGCTTCTGCGGCGACTGGTGCGGGAAAAAAGCCGAGACCGAGTACGACCCTTTCGCGTCGTGGTAGCGGACGATGAAACTGACCTTCTCATGCGAGGGAGCCGGGTCGTGCTCTGCGAGGTGGACGAACCGGACTGCGCATCCGGGACAGGCCTCCTGCCACTCTCTCGCGGCCACGCCGAGATTTTTTACGACCTCGTTATAATACTGCTCGCTTGGGAACGAGCTTTTATCGACCGCGTAATTGAGCGTCCGCCCGCCTGTTTCGGGGTAGATGTCTTCTTTCCCCTGGACGAGGTTAACGACCAGCTTTGATTCGGCGTCGACCTGCCTGCCTGTCGAGTCCCTGTTTGTGAGGAGTGCGATCAACTCTTCTTTGGTGAGGAGCAGGTCCCCTTCAACGACGTAATAATCGCCGTCGCGCGGCAGCTCGTCGATGTAACGCTTGAAGCTCTCTTCGTCCGAGGGCTTCTCCTGGGCGGCCTCGTGAATCTTGCGGACCCTGTAGCTGTGGTCAAGCTGCTGCGCGGGCGGCAGGCTGCGCGGCCTGCCGTCGCCTGTGACGGATTGAGCGTTTACATCCGCGCCGAGTGCGACCAGGCAGAGCAGTAGCAAGGCGGTTCTTTTCATCTCTTCTCCTCAACCCTGTCCCCCCTAGCGCGCGGGGAGTTTATACAGGGCGGTGTGACCTGACTTATCGCCGTCGCTCAGCGTAAGCGCGAGGCTGCCGCCACCGCCGCAAAAATAGTGCATAACCGATTTGGCGTCGTAGGGCGTGATCGGCTGCCACAGGTTATCCTCGCCCCTGTAACAGATCGGAAGCCTGTCGATGCCCTCGTGCCTGTAGCCGATCACGTGGCCGAGTTCGTGGCGGAGCACGCCGACTTTGTCGAATCTCGTCGTGAAGTAAGAAGGGTCGATATTGACGTAGCGCCGCATCGCGCCGTCGTGCGGGAAGAATGCGGCCGCGACGTACTCGCCCTTCACGTCGCGGTAGCGGACGATGAAATTCACGTTCTTATGCAAAGCGTTTGCGTCGTGCTCGCTTAAGTGCGTGAACTTAAGCCTGCAATCGGAGCAGGCGTCTTGCCAGTCCTTCCCGGCCGCGCGCATGCTCGCGACGACGACATCGTACTGAGCCGGTGAAGGGAAGGACTTGCTGTCGACCGCATAGGTCAGGTCGCGTCTGTTCGGGTCCTCGTAAAAATCCCTTTTCCCGTTCGGGAGGATATTCACCGATAGCTCGGTGTTCTCGGCGAGAGGCTTCGGTTTTTTCTCCGGGCTAAGTCTGTTTACGACATACGTATAAAGCTCCGCATTGTTAAGCAGCATGTCGCCTTCGACGATATAGTATCCCCCGTCTCTGGGCAGGGTGGCCTTGTAAGCGTCGAACTTGGCCTGGTCGAACGGAAGCGTGAAAACCTCCTGGTGTGCCTTGTGAGTCTTCTCTTTAATGCCGTCTGTTGCCGGGGAGTCGGCATTAATATTGCACACGGCGAATAGGAACACGACGACTGATAGAATCCGCTTCATGAGCTTTACCTCCTGTTGGCAAATAGAGCCGCTGGCAAATTTTTGATGAATAGAGCCGTGTAAGTGCTATTTACCTACGGGTCGACAAACTTTGTTATCTCCTTCGGCTCCTTGTAACGGTCATACCTTGCAAACTTATCGGAGTAGACGATTGCCCCCGACTTGTCATAAAGCGCGTACTCGATTATGACCCCGCCGCTGTGGTCTACCTTTGCGCCGGAAAAGTACCTTATGAGATTACGCCGGGTTCGGTTGTTGCCGCCTGCCTTGACCGCCCTGACTGCGAGCCAGTAGCCCTGGCTGCCCCTCAGCGCTTCTTCAATGTTCTCGGCCTTTACAAATACCGCGAGCGGGTTTACGCCCGTTGTTACGTCGAGCTTTGCGAAGTCGCCCAGGAGCTTGTCAAACTGCTGGTTGAGCGACCTGAGCTGTACGGCCTGCGGCCTGTGAATAGCGACTGCCTGTTCCGCGATGGAAATAGCGGCGGTCAGCTCAGTCTTTCGTTGTTCGTTCAGAGCCTTCGCCTCCGCCAGTTCCGTATTCTTAGCTCTCAGACCCTGGTTCTCTTTCTCAAGCGCGGCAATCTCCTCCCTGAGCTTCTTTTTGACTTCAGGTATACTTGTATGTGCAAGCTTGGCTTGCAACTGCTTGATCATTGAATCATTTGTCGAGATAGCAGCTTCGTTAGTCTTTATTTGCGCTTTGCCGGACGTTAGCGCCTGTTCTACCTTTTCCAGCAAAGCCTTCTTTTCCGCCAGCAGGGTCGAGAGCAAGTCGAAGCCGACGACGCTCTTCTCCGCGTCTATTCGCAAATCGGTTCCGTTCTTGACCATGTTGATAGTCGTGGTCGGCGAGCTTAGATTGAACTGGGGGGACATGGCTGCGGGGTTATAAAATTTCGCCTTGCCGTTGTACATCTTCGCCAGGTGTCTGACCAGCTCGGAGACTAGCGCCGATTCATCCACCGTGACGGGATTTCCTGTGATTGTCGTCTCGGTCCTGAATAAAGACATCAGATCGAGGAACGATCTCGCGGTAGCCGAGATGTCGAAAAGGCCCGCGCGGACCCCCTCCAGTGGCGAATCCTTGAACGCGCCCTGCCCCGACGTGCGGGTCCTGCCAGCCGCGTCGAGCGCAAGTATTTCGTTTTCGAGAATGCTCAACCGGGCAAGCCTCTCGGTCTCTTCTTGCCCGAGTATATTCTTGTACTCTCTTATAAGCTTGTTCATCTGGTTGCTGAAAACCGGGAACACTGCCTGGTAGAAACGCCAGTCTTTCACCTCCTTCGAGTTATAGATCGCTATGGCAGTGGCCCCCCCGAAATTCTTGAAAATCTCCTTGCTTATATCATCGACCACCTCGGACATGGCCATGTAAGACATCACCTCCGTCTCGATAGCGACGTTGTTCAAAGTGATCTTGCCTTCGGGGGCTGAAACGCTGGGGTTGAATTGCGCATCGCGAATCTGTTTCTCTAGCGCCTCCTTCGCCTGTTTCAATTTTAAAAGCTCGATTTCGGCTTCAAGCTGCTTTATCTTGGCCTGCTGCTCGGATGTGAATTCGGGCTTTGGAGGGTCCTCCCGCGCATAAGCCGTAATTATGTTCGAAGCCAAAACGAAGATTAACAACGGTGCCAGGGCCTTCCTTAAAGCTTGTCTGCCGTTTAAGCGCGTCAGGATTCTAGAGCCTGTGGCGGTTGTCTTTGGGGGCTTTGTCGAATGCATACTTCCTCCCTTTTACCAGAATTTTTCAGTCAGATTCTCTAAAGACGATTACCCTTGGGAGATAAAATCCCGCTCTAGCAATGACCGCAGGTCTAGAACAGGGTCAAAAATTGTGTATGTATTTTCGGGCGAAAAGCTTTCAGCGCATGTCCCGCCCGCCAGTGCGGCGAGAGCTCAGTAGATTTCTAGTATCGAGTCAACCTTGCTCTCACATAAGTATGAGTAATATCACGAAAACATTTCAGGCCGATTTCGGCGGCGGGGCGTAGTCAGGGCGGGCAACGGGAACAGGCTTTGCTCGCGACTCTCAATCTTCGCGCACGACTTCGATCAGAGGGCACGGGCGACCTTCGCTCGTAGCGAGCAAGGCTCGCCCGTCCGACCGGTAGCAGATTGCCTCCCCCTGCTTTCTCTTACCAAGAGCTATCTCCGCGAGGGGAAGCTTCCATATCTCATCAAACCCGCCGGGCTGGCCTTCGGGCAGATTGATCTCGTAAGCGTTCGCGTAATCGCAAAGCGCGACCGCTCGACCGTCCGGCGCAATATCGGCTCCGGTTACACCCCCGCCGATCCAGCCGGGCATTACAATCTTGCCGACTCTGACGAGCCGCGTCACCCCGCCTGCTTTTAGCGGCGCCTGGGCTTTGTAGACTTTCGACGCGCCGATGAACTCTTTGGTGATGATGTATAGATCGCCTGTCTGCGGGTGAATCATCAAAGCTTCCGCGTCGTATTGGCCGTCGGGGTATGCGAGGCGAATCGTTTCAGCCGAGATTGATTTATCGGGGCGGCTTTTTGTAAATTGCGCGGACTCGGTCGTGATGCGAGGTTCCGGCATGCGGTAGACGATGATCTCGCTTCGCTGCCTGCCGTTATCCCCGATGTCGCCTACGTAGATGTATGAGCGACCGGCTTGCGGCCCCGGCCCGACCGCCATGTCTTCCCAATCGCGGGCCGTCGCTCCTGCTATCTGCCAGACGCCCGCGCGCTTGCCCTCGCGGTTGAAGGCATATATAAAAGGGCCGCCGCCGCTGTCGTTATGCGTCCAGAAATAGTCTTTGTTGGCGCGCGAAGCGGCGATTCCGCTGCTCTCGTCGACCGCCTGCTCTTCAAGATTGCCCAGCAGCGCGGGCGGCTTGAACCCTTTATCTTTCGTCGGGCCGCGACCGGAACCATTCCCAACCGATGTCGCCTTTGACCCGCTACAGCCCGCAGCCGGTAAGAGCGAAAAGACCAGCGCCAGCACTAAAGCCCTTGTAGCCATCATGCACCATAAGATGCCAGATATTGAGGTCGCGTCAAGTTTGAACCGTTCAAAAAGTATTGCATCCGTGCAAGAAGAACTTCCCGGCAGGTGATACTCTTCGATAGTGGTCAGTGGCCGGTGGTCAGCGCCGAAGAGAGAATTGCACGTTTTGACTCGACAGCTTTGACGGCCGCGGGCCACCGACCAACACAAAAGAGAGGTGGAAAGATGCAATCAAGGAAATTTTTTATCGCTACTCTGTCGGCAGGCCTGCTGGCTTTAACGCTTATGATCGGTCTGGATAACGGCGTCACGGCTCAAAAGAGCGATTCGTCGGTTGCGCTTAAAGGGCTTGACCCGGTAATGCTCACGCGGGGGCAGGAGGTCAAAGGCGACGAGCGTTACTCTTTAACCGCCGGGCAGTTTCGCTACCTCTTCGCGAGCGAAGAGAACAAGGCGGCGTTTGAAAAAGAGTCCAAACGCTACGGGATTCAGATGGACGGATTCTGCCCCGTCGCGCCCGAGGCATCCGGCAAGCCCGACCTGTTCGTAGTCTACAAGGAGAAGATTTACATCTTCGCAAGCGAACATTGCATAGAGATGTTCAACCTTGACCCCGGCAATTACGTTACCCCGTAAGAGGTGAAGCCGGATGAAACGAACTCTGTCGCTCTCGTTGATTCTCTTGATCTGTGCCAGCGCTGACGGGCAGAACTGGCCTTCGTTTCGTGGCGAGAAGGCGTCAGGGGTTGCCGACGGGCAGAACCCGCCTACGACCTGGGACGCTGAAAAGGCTGCGAACATTTTATGGAAGACGCGAATCCCCGGCGTGGGCCATTCGAGCCCTGTCGTGTGGGGAGACCGCGTCTTTGTAACGACCGCAATCACGAGCGACCCGAAATCTGTCTACCTTGACGGCCCCACCCATTCGGGCGAATCGTCCTCGGACCTGTCCAGGCATAGCTGGCGCGTCTACTGCCTGGACAAAACGAGCGGGCGCGTCGTCTGGGAGCGGACGGCGGCGGAAGGAGCGCCCAAAGCGAAACGCCACCTGAAGGGTAGCCAGGCCAACTCCACCCCGGCCACAGACGGCAGGCGTGTTGTGGCCTTCTTCGCCTCGGAAGGGTTGTACTGTTACGACTTCGCCGGAAAGCTTTTGTGGAAGCAAGACCTCGGCTTACTCGACGGCGGCTGGACGCCCGACCCTGAATCGCATTATGGCTTTGGAAGCTCGCCCGTTATCTACAAAGACCTCGTCATAGTCCAGTGTGATACTCAGAAGAGCTCGTTTATCGCGGCCTACAATCTCAAAGACGGCAAGCGCGTCTGGCATACGCCGCGCGACGAGGATACGGCGTGGAGCACGCCCACGGTTTACGAAGGCGGCGGGCGCGCAGAGCTTCTGGTGAGCGGAACAAAATTCTTTCGAGGCTATGACGCGATGACGGGCAGAGAGCTGTGGCGACTGGCCGACGGCGCGGACGTGAAGATACCGACGCCCGTAGTGGCAGACGGCCTGGCCTTTCTTGGCGGCGGAAGCTCTCAGGCCAAGCTCTTTTTCTACGCCGTCCGGCTCGGCGCGAGCGGCGACATATCGCTCGCAAACGGCGCGGAGTCGAGCGAGCAGGTCGCCTGGAGAAACCGCGCGCGCCCGCACATCATAACCCCGATTGTTTACGGCGGCTACCTGTACATATGCACAGACAACGGCGTGTTGACGCAGTATGAAGCAAAGACGGGCAAGCGAACATATCTTGAGCGGCTGGGGGGGAAGGGCGGCGCGTTCAGCGCCTCGCCCGTGGCCGCAGACGGGCGGCTATATTTCAGCAGCGAGGACGGCGAGGTCTTCGTCATACGCGCAGGAAGCGCCTACGAGTTGCTGGCGACGAACCGCGTGGGCGAGGTCTTGATGGCCACGCCCGCCATCTCAACCGGCATGATAATCCTTCGCGGGCGCGACCACGTCTTCGGGATCAAAGCCCGATAGGCTGGCGGTTTAGATCCCGAAGGGCTTCGATTTTGAGACGCAATCATCCCACAATTGAACACAAGCGCGCGCTTCAGGCGAGCACCGATTAGTAAACTCCTTTATTCTTCAGTATTATTCATAATTCCGTATGGCACAGTATTTGGTCATGCGTTTTTCCTATGGGCATACTCGATGTCTATTACGGTCGGCAATCGTGGGCCGATTATATCCGCAGCCAGCCGCGCGTAGCGTCGTCTGAGACGGCCGCGTCCGAAGACCTGGCGATCTTAAAGGTCGGCGGCGAGTCTATCGGGGTGCGGCTCAAATCTGAGGATTACGAGACGGCGCTCGAAGCGGGGCTGGGTGCGGTCGGCATACGGACGGGTCTTGCTGCTTCCGAGGCTGATCGCAGCATCGAGCTTGCGGTCGATAAGCTGACGGGGGGGCTCGACCGGCTCAACGCCGATTTCAACATCATGCTCGGCGACATAATCTGGAAACAGGAGATGAGCCAGCACGCGCTCAACGACATCCTCCAGGAGATTCGGCTTGCGGAGTTTGAGCGCGAAGCCCGCGCCTACCGCTCACGCGCCGAACGCGCATACATCAACGGGTGGTACGAAGAGGCGCTGGCCGACTTTCTCGAAGCCGAAAGGCGAAACTACCCCGACTACTCCGTCCATCGCTCGATTGGAAACATCTACCTGTACCACACGGTCAATCTGGCGAAAGCCTCAGAGTACTTCCTGAAGGCGGCAAAGTATGCGCGGCCTGCCGACGCGCGCCAGTGCGCAGAGGCCTATTATTTCGTGGGCATCGTCCACGCCATAGAGCAACGCCGCCCGCAGGCGCTCGCCGCAATGAGCGAGGCCGTCAGGCTCAACCCGGAGCTTTATGAGGCACACTATCAAGGCGCGGGGATTGCCGCGATGCTCGGCGATTACGAGCGCGCGCTTGCGAGCCTTGAGCCCGCCATCAAGGGCGACCCTCGCTACTACGAGCGCGCGAGATCGGACGAGGTCTTCAACCCCATGAGGCGAGAGGTCCAGAGCCTGCTCGACAATCTCATGGAGCCGGTTAAGGCGAAGGTCGCGCAGGTCAAGCGTGACGCGAAGCTGATAGAAGGCTACGTCATAGCGGAGCCCGTCGAGCAGAGAATCTCGACAATCATCCAGACAATCGAACAGCAGATGGCGGCGGCAAAGACCTACAAGGCGGGGCTGGGGTTGATAGAGGCTTTCTCGGAAGTGCAGGAAGAGCTTAAAAGCATATACGACCTCTTCTACAAGCAATACGAGATGGACCCGCACGATTATGTCAGGTCGATAGCGTTCAGCCCCGACGCGCGGCTGCTTGCTTCCGGTTTTTTAAACGGTGGGATCAGGTTATGGGAGGTCGATTCGGGGTTGAACACGCAGCTGCTGACGGGCCACGTCGCAAGCGTAAACTCGGTGGCATTCAGCCCCGACAGCCAGTGGGTAGCTTCAGGCAGCCGCGATAAGACCATAAAACTGTGGGACGCCGAAACCGGTCACGAGATTCAAACATTAAAAGCACACGAGGCTGAAGTGAGCGCGGTTACCTTTAGCCCCGACGGGCAATGGCTCGTTTCGGGAAGCTATGACCGGACCGTGAGGATGTGGAGAGTGGTGACGGGGCAGCAGGCACAGACGCTTGGCTCGCACACAAACCGCGTCACCTCTGCTCTCTTCAGCCCCGACGGCAGGCTTGTCGCGTCGGCGAGCATCGATAAGAGCATAAAGCTCTGGGACGTGGCGACAGGACGCGCCGTGCGAACTATGATCGGGCACGCGCGCGGCGTCGCCTCGCTCGCTTTCAGCGCCGACGGAAGGTTGATAGCGTCGGGCGGTGAAGACTCGCTCGTAAAGGTTTGGGACGTTTCCACGGGCAGGCAGGTGCAGACGCTCAAGGGCCATTACAACAGCGTGACCTCTGTCGCTTTCAGCCCCGACGGGACGATGCTCGCCGCGGGCAGCCTGGGCCAGACCATTCTTGTGTGGAAGCGCTCGACCGCCGCGCTGATAAAGAGCGTAAGGTTCAAGGATATCAGTTATAATTCTGTCGCCTTCAGCCCGAAAGGCGGCTGGCTCGCGCTCGGCAGCCGCGACCTTCAGCTATGGCTGAAAGTCGTCTTGAGCGCCGAAGAGTACTCGGCCGTTAAGGCAGGCGAGGAGCGCGCGCAAAGAGTGAGATCGGAAGAGGAAGAGAAGCGACTGCTGTCGGTCAAGCGATTTATCGACAGCGACCTGATAGCCGAGCCCAGACCCTACGGCATCTGCATGGTCTGCGCCAAGAAGCTCGGCTTTATCGAACGGCGCGTCTTCAGGTACAGGTGCAAACGGCATAGATGATTTTTGTCCGTGGAGGGAAGCAGCATGAGTTATTCACCGCTCGTTTACATGGAAGATGTCACGAAGGTTTTCCGCACTAATCAAGTCGAGGCGCGCGTGCTTGCGGGAGTGGACCTTGAGATCAGCCAGGGAGAATATGTCTCGATAGTAGGCCCGTCCGGGTGCGGCAAATCGACGTTGCTTGCGATCATGGGTTTGATGGACTCCCCGACCGAAGGCATATATTGCTTTGACGGCGAGCCCGTCCAGCGTTTGAACGCGTCGGCGCGCGCTCGCATTCGCAGCCAGGAGATAGGCTTTGTATTTCAGAGCTTCAACCTCATAGGCGACCTGACGGTCTTTGAAAATATCGAGCAGCCGCTGTCGTATCAAAAGATGAAGACGAGCGAGCGCCGCGAGCGTGTCGAAGAGGCGCTGGTGAAGGTCGGCATGAAGGACGAAGCCCGCCGCCGCCCCGTACAGCTTTCCGGCGGCCAGCAGCAGCGCGTAGCCGTGGCGCGAGCGCTTGTCGGCAACCCTCGCATACTTCTGGCCGACGAGCCCACGGGAAACCTCGACTCGGCAAACGGCGAAGCGATTATGGAGCTGTTAAAAGGGCTTCACCAGGCGGGCACGACTATCTGCATGGTTACGCACGACCCGCGATTCGTCCACCTCGCAGACCGTCTCGTCTACATGCTCGACGGGCGCATGGTAAAAGGCGAGCTTGCGACCGGCAACTGGATATAACCGCCCGCCGAGCGGCCGCTATGCGAGAAGAAGAGTCCAATTTCGTTATAGCCGCCGTCTTAACCCTTATCTTTCTCGCGCTGGCAGCGTTGCTGCTGTGGCCTCTGGGAAAGATAATGCTCGCCGTCAGCCTGGCCAAAGGTTACGTCATATTCTGGAGCGTCGCTTTTCTAACCGCACTGATTCTTGACCGCCTCCAGCGGTTTTTCCGCATCGAGATAGATACGCATTTCGACGCTTATGTGATCTCGAACCTCGCCCACAGCGTCATACTGTTGCTCGGCTGGTCGGCCTTTGCCGCGCTCACCGTCGGCCGCTTCGTCGCGGACGTGCCCGTCTGGATGGCTGTGATCCTGTACTTCATCGGGCTGGTTTCGAGCCACAACTCCTACAACATACTCAGGGCATTCTATCCCGGCTATATCTACACAACGATCAGCTTGAGCAGCGCGCTTGGCGGCTACGCGGTCTTCGCCGTCTGGCCCGCTGCCGCGCGCTTTCTTTTCGGCTGGTTCTTCGATCTATACTGGTCTTAACCCTGGCTCATACCGATAAGTTTGCGTAGAATGGTCTGCCACAGTGGAACCTCAAAATTGAATCAGGCAGGCGAGGCGTTGAGATGAAGAAGCTGACCATCACCCTTTTGAACATAGTACTGTGCTCGCTTATCTTTGTCGCGGCCAACGGGAATACTGAGACCGCGCACTGGCCGGAATGGCGCGGCCCCTTCTTAAACGGCATGGCCGCCACCGACGCGCCCGTATCGTGGAGCGACACAAAGAACGTCAAGTGGAAGGCGGAGATTCCCGGTCGCGGACACTCAACCCCGATAATCTGGGGCGATAAGATCTTTCTCACCACCGCGATCCCGACCGGAAAGAACGCGACGCCCACAGACGAGGGCGAGCAGGCCGGCAGACGTCGGGCCGGAGGCGGCGCGGGCGGAAACATGGAGCATAAATTTGAGGTCCTCTGCCTTGATCGCAGGACGGGAAAAGTCGTCTGGCAGAAGACGGCCCGCGTCGCCACGCCGCACGAAGGCTACCACCGCATGTACGGCAGCTTCGCTTCAAACCCGCCCGTCACCGACGGCCGCTACGTTTACGCCTTTTTCGGCTCGCGGGGCATCTTCTGCTATGACCTGAATGGAAA
The DNA here is from genome assembly GCA_964615905.1 of uncultured Clostridia bacterium. Classification (GTDB taxonomy): domain Bacteria; phylum Acidobacteriota; class Blastocatellia; order UBA7656; family UBA7656; genus DATLMR01. The sequence goes on along the minus strand of CAZTUB010000025.1, from coordinate 7,701 downwards.
GCTCGCCTGGGAGAAAGACCTCGGCGTTCAGATGAAGATGCGATTGCAGTTTGGCGAAGGGACAGCGCCGGTTCTTGACCGCGACCGGATCATTCTGACCTTCGACCACGAGGCAGGGTCTTTCATCGTCGCGCTCGACAAGCGCATGGGTAAAGAGCTGTGGAGGACAGAGCGAGCCGAGCCGAGCTCGTGGTCCACACCGTTGATCGTCGACCACGCGGGGCGTCGCCAGGTCGTCGTGAGCGCGACCAACAGGGTGCGCAGTTACGATGTCGCGACCGGCAAGCTGATATGGGAGTGCGGAGGTCTTGGGTCAAATGTTATCCCCGCGCCCGTCTATCATAACGGCGTGGTCTACGTGATGAGCGGGCATCGCGACCCGAAGCTTATGGCAATAAAACTTGGCAAAGAGGGAGACCTGACCGGCAGCGAATCCGTCTTGTGGACTCACACGCGCGGCATCGCCTACACGGCCTCGCCCGTCTTATTCGACGGCAAGCTGTACGTTGTGACCGATTCGGGACAGGTCAGTTGTTTCAATGTCGCGGACGGCGTGCCTTACTTTCATCAGGTGCGGTTGCCGCGCCCGTACAACTTCAAAGCTTCGCCCGTGGGGGCAAAGGGCAAGCTCTATCTTTCAAGCGAAGAAGGCGACGTGATCATCTTGAAGATGGGCGAGAAGCTTGAGGTTCTGGCTACGAACACGCTTGCCGATCAGACATTCATCGCCTCGCCGGTTATCGTGGGAGGCGAGCTGTTCTTGCGGAGCCAGCGTTATCTCTACTGCATAAGTGAAAGCGGAGCGAAGTAACCTCTTAATTCAAGCCCCGGCGGCAGTGCGTGCATCCTCTTTCTCATCGCGGCGGCGCGTGGGGTCGAGCAGCCACGCAAGCACCGGGATAAACCCGAAAGCAATCGGCGCAATCCAGACGGTCACCGCGGACAGCAATATCGCCAGCCCGCAAGCGAGCGGCAGGGCCAGCGACCTTCGACTGATGCGCTTTGCCGTAAGCTTGTCCGTGTGCAATCCGAGGAGCGTGCCCCTGCGCACGACGTACTGCCAGACCCAGAGCTTTGTAAGCCCTGCGGCGGCGAAACTCGCGGTGTAGAGGATGAAGGCCGTCTGGCTCCAAAAGTACTCGCTGTACAAAGCCGTCGGGAAAGGCACGAACGAGACGGTCAGCAGGAAGACGAGATTTCTCCAGAGCAGTCCCGCGTCATAATCTGTGATGTATCGGAAGATTCGATGGTGCTCAATCCACATCATGCCGATTATGAGAAAGCTGACTATGAACCCGCTGAATTTCGGCAGCAGATGAAACAGCCCGTTTCTCAGCGCGGATTCGCTGTGGACTTCAAGGTGCGGCGGCTTGATTTCAAGCACGAGAAGCGTGATCGCTATGGCGAAAACCGCGTCGCTGAAAAAGACCACTCTCTCGAAGCTGAGCCCTGATTCCGGTTCGTGTTGACTCATAAACACCCCTGATTAAAATTAATGATTTATCCTGAGCCTGCGGATAAGACCGAGTATGCTATCGCTATTGGCTTGAGTCCAGCCAAATTCGTCCTTTTCAAGCGCCCGTTTCAGTGGAGTGATAATCTCCCTCGTCTACGCCCTGCCTGCTTGACTCTATACCGAGGTATAGAGTGTATTATCTTAAATTGGTTGGGAGGGTGCGATATGCAAATCGGGCAACTCGCAAAAGAAACCGGTGTCACTGTCCAGGCCATACGCTTTTACGAGCGGCGCGGGCTTTTAAGGAAACCGGCCCGGCTCGCCTCCGGCTACAGGTCTTATTCAGCAGACGCCATACATCGGGTCCGATTCATCAAGCGATCCCAGGAGCTGGGATACACTTTGATTGAGATCGCCCAGCTTCTTGAGTTGAAAGAGACGCGACCTCATAACACGAAGCGGGCAAGAGCAATCGTGGAGGCCAAGATTCAAAATATCGAAGACAAAATCCGTAACCTTCAGCAGATGCGCGACGAGCTGATCGCTACGGCGCAGGCTTGCGGGTGTAGCGCCGAGCAGCCCGTTTGCCGAGTCCTGGAGTCGCTTGAATACTCTATCGAGCCAGCTTCAAAGACCCGGCCCTCTGAATCATTGACGGCTGCTTATCATAAATAAAACTCGAAAATGGAGAACGGCGATGGACATCAGAAACAGGCTTTGTACTCTGGCGGCGCTCACGCTGTTGGGCGTAACCCTTTTTACCGGCACGGTCGCAGCGCTTCAGAGCGACGCCAGCAAGACGCCGGAGTCTCAAGAACAAACCATGACAAAATCGAAGGATGATACGACTAAAGAGTCTCCCTTTATCTGTAATATGGCGGGGTTGAATAAGGAACAACGGCAGCGCTATATGGCTTTGATAAAAAAGCTAAATAGCGGAAAGCAGGAAGTGCGAGAGCTGCCGGATGGTTACGCCTTGCGGTTCTCATCAGAAGCATCGACTGTGCAAGATTTGGCCGAGTTCATCGTGTACGAGCGGCTGTGTTGCCCTTTCTTTGATTTCGAGTTGATAGTTGAGCGTGAAGGCGGGCCAGCCTGGCTGCGACTGAAAGGGCGTGAGGGGGTTAAAGAATTTATCCGCCTTGAGTTTGGAATCAAATAGGTCATTGCACCTATCAGGGTATTCCTGTTCAGTTAAACGGGTGAGGCGGCGAATCAACTTCAACTCCGCAGATTGAAAGAAGAATAGAAAACTCGCGTGCGCGGCTCCGGTTGACGCCATTGTCAGGCCGTCGCCCTCGGCAACGCATTGTGCATGCGTATGAGTGAAAACTGCAAACTGGATGCAACAACTGCGTCGCGCAGAGGCCAGAGGCTCGGCACGAAACGCAGCTCCACTCCGCGCCTCAGCAACTCAGCCATCACATCATCGAAGACTTCGACGCATGCGGGCACAATGGGCACTCGGCTCACGAAGTAACCGGCGCACTCGTCAATACACTCGAATGTCTCTGGCGGCAGGTGGTAGCAGTACAACCGACAGGACCGCAAGCGTTCCAACCAGCCGCCTTCGACTGCGACGACCGCCGGGCTTGACCCAAGAAACCGTTCTATATCAGCCGACGTAGTCTCTCGCCCGGCGTAGTAGGTCACGCGGGGGCACTCACGCGGGACCAGGTAGTTGCGAAGGCGAGCCGCGTCGATGGCCCACACGACAAGCCCGCTGGCATATTTCGACGGTCGAGGCTCAAATCGCCCGATGCCGGATTCTTCGCTGACGTGGAACAGCATGACTAGCCTCCCGCGCGGCCAAACGCCCCGCATCACCGTGCCGCGAAGTGACCTTGGCCGAATCGCCGGTTTGCACTACAAGCATTGAAACTCCTATTGACCCGCGTAATGTGAAACGTCGATTGGATGCTTTACTCAAAAAGGCAGAGTTGCCGCATTACTTAGTACACGACCCTCAAAGCCGTAATAATGCGAGGGCGTTCGCCAAAAGGCAAATACTCTATATGACATTACTTCTTAGTCGTGGGCGGTTTGAACCGAAGATCATCTATTGGGACGTTGTGCCTGACTTCTGTGAATCTCCGGGTCGAGCTAAACCATGTGTCAATGTTTGAGATGGTAATTGTAAACGGGACTCTTACTCCGTCTATTTCGCGGTAATCTTCAAAATCAATTTGTTCAGGGATCGGCACAAGCAGGGTGCTCGTCAATGTAAGCTTGCGAAGCAGCAATCCGGTTTGGACGTCAAAATAAAGCTTCTCGGTAACACCCTTTGCAGGCTGAAACTGGAGTATATACGCTTCGCGCTCGCCAATCTTCTCTTTACCTGTTACCGCCGCCCCCGCCGGCTCACTTTTAACCTTTATAACCTGGTATAGTTCCGCAGTCTGTTTCAGCGCCTCAAGCTCGATACCATTCATCTCCCGTTCCACCCCCGGATTCTTCACCCATCCCCTCACACCATCAAACCCTTGATAGATCACACCCTGTTGCGGAACGGTAACGACCAATAGAAATTTATCTGGCTCCTTCATGTATATCTCAAGCGGCCAGTGTCTACCCTCTGAGGCTTCCCTCACACCTTTGAAAACGCGAGTCGTGAACTTCGCGGTCGTCTCTTTTCCACCCACCGCTTGAAAGTACTTATTTAGGACCTGTTCGACGGTAGGAAAAGAGTCTTTGATCTTTGCCTTACTGATACTTTCAGCTTCTTTGTTACCTGACGCGTTCAGAGTAAGGGGCGGGAGGGTCAAGGCTACGGTCTGACCCCTGTGACAGGTGTAACAGGTGATGCCGGTCCCTTGGAAGTCGGCTAGATTATTTCTGTTAATATCGAGAACCATCCTCATCATCTGACGCCCGACTCGCTTCGTCTGTTTATCATCACTCTCCCATACCCAGTCGTCCCCTCCGGCGTTCACATGGCAATAATCGCATCTGACGCCGAGTGAAGCAGAGACGAAGTTCATCAAGGGGAAGAGTTGCGAGGCTGGCAGGCCCTTGAGAACCTGGATATTCTTCCGCACCTGCTCGACGCTCTTTTCTTGTTGCACGGTTTGCATTTCAGAGACTTTGAGGAAAACGGCGCTGAGCGCCACGCTTTCGCCTGCTGTCGTGCGAGACGCGTCTGAGTTGGTCATAATGAAAGTCAGGGCTAAGACCAGAATCGCATTGCTGATGTGGCGCTTGTCAGGTCCCTCGGACATATTGCCTCCCGCTACGCTGATGAGAGATGTACTTCTAGATAGAGGGTAACAAAAGACTTATGTCTTGTATTTCACGAGATTAGTGTTTTTGTACCGGATTAGCCGGGTCCATACTAAAATCTTAGGCATTTCCATATCAAACTGGGACACCACCAGGGCTGACGGTATTCAACTTTCCTGCAGAGCATCAGAAGCGGTTGCGGACGGCGAACCTGTGCGAGCGAGTGAACTGAGAGATAAAACGGCGGACGAGAGTTGTGAGCGTATTCCCGAATGCGAGATCACTTGAGTGGTTGGTGACAGCCGTGTTGATGGAGATGAGCGAGGACTGGCAGAGTAGTGCGCGTTATCTAACTTTTTCTTAAAGGCTGTTCCCGTGAGGAGTGAATTTACAGAAACAATGTTGCACTATCTGTCGTTTTCTTTTCAAAGAACTATGAATGGATAAAGTCGAGCTAAGTGCTCGCACAAAATTAGATTGAACCATTTTGGGATGTCCAGTGCTTCAAATTCAATTGTTTCGATCAAGGATAGTTCAAACTAAATTAGTCTGAGTACTTAATTGGATTAGGAGATGGCAACTATGCTTTCGCTTCTCGCACGGACCCGTTCCCTTCTTCGCGCCCTTCGCCGAGGCGACGCGTTGAGCGACGACATGGAGGCGGAGTTCCGCCTTCACATGGATTTGCGCGCCGAGGAACTCGTGCGCGCGGGGTTGACGCCGGCGGAGGCCGCGCGTCAGGCACGTCTCGAGTGCGGCAGCGCTCCGTCCTTCACAGATCGCGGCCGTGGCGCACGCGGGCTGCGCGCCTTCGACAGTCTGCGGTTCTCGGTGCTCGACCTCAGGCTCGGCGGTCGCATGCTGGTCAAGCATCCTGCGCTCACCGTGATCGCAACGATTGCCGTAGCGTTCGCGATCGCCGTCGGCACCGTCGGGTTCGAGATCGCGCGACAGGCGCTCTGGCCGACGATTCCGCTTCAGGACGGCAACGCGATCGTCGCATTGCGGAACTGGAATGTCGCCGATAATGGGTCGGTCCCCGCATCGCGCCGCGATTACGAGTTGTGGCGCGACGGTCTCAGCACGATCACCGATCTTAGCGCCGTCGAGGTGGAAGAACGCAACATCGCCGTCGGCGACGGCCCCGGTCAGCCGGAGACCGTCGCCGACGTGACCGCGTCGACCTTTGCGCTGACGCGCGTTCCGGCGTTGATGGGACGCACGCTGCTGGAAGCCGATGAACGGGGCGGCGCAGACGAGGTCGTGGTGGTCGGATACGACTTCTGGAAAAACAAGCTGGACGGCGAGGCAGACGCCGTCGGCCGCGTCATTCGCATCAGCGGCACGCCTGTCACGATAGTCGGCGTGATGCCGCGCGGCTACGGATTTCCACAGCGGAACGGCGTCTGGCGACCGTTGCATCTGGAGCGGATTCCCGAGGCATCGCCGAGCCTGCGGTATGTCTTTGGGCGGCTGGCGCCGGGCCGTACTCGCGACGAAGCGACCGCCGAGGTGGCGGCGATCGGCGCCCGAGCAGCGACGACGTTTCCGGAGACGAACAAGAATGTGCGCCTGCAGGTCCTCTCTCTGCCCGACGCTGTCAGTGATTTGCCAGAAGCGGCGGCGCTGGTGCTGGCGTCGATCAACGTGTTCCTCGTGCTGGTGGCCGCGCTTTTGTGCGGCAACGTCGGAATGTTGTTGTTCGCCCGCGCCGTCAGTCGAGAGCGGGAGTTCCTAGTTCGCGCCGCACTCGGCGCCACCCGTGGGCGCCTCATCATGCAACTCTTTGCCGAGGCGCTCCTGCTCTGCGCCGTCGGCGCGGTTGTTGGTCTCGTGGTTGCGCGCTTCGTGCTCGCGCTGGCTTGGACGGAGTTCGAAGTGCAAACGGGTCCGTTGCCGTTTTGGATCGACACCTCGCTTTCGACGACGACGATTCTGTATGCCGTTGGGCTGACGCTGTTCGCGGCGGCAATCGCCGGCGTCGTTCCCGCGCTCAAAGTGACGTCGGGTGGTGCTGGTGACAGGCTCCGGGCCGCGTCAAGCGGCGGTGGCGGGTTACAGTTCGGCGGCGTGTGGACCGTAGTCATCGTCGCGCAGATTGCGCTCACGACGGTGCTTCCGTTACCGCTGCTCGGCGTGGGAGCGGACGTCACGCGAAAAATCCCAGCAGGATTCCCGGCCGAAGCATTTCTCACGGCCACGCTCGAAATCGATCGCTTTGACGGCGTCGCGGCGAGTGGAGACACGGTGCCGGCGGTGCGTGCGGCGCGGCTCGAAGCACGCTACCGCGCGCTCGCCGACCGGCTCCGACAGGAGCCGGGCGTGCTGGACGTCACGTACGCCGATCAAATGCCGTTGATGCGTACCAGGTGGCGCGGGATCAAGATGGACCCGGGTCCGGTCGTTGAGTCCAGTGAGCGCTGTGTGGGTGACTGCGCCGGGGTCGTGTCCGTCGATCCGCGATTCTTCGACGTGGTCGGTGCGCCCGTGATCAGCGGCCGGGCGTTGACGACGGCCGACGCGGAACACCGGACGCGTGCCGTGCTCGTGAACGAGTTTTTCGTCAATCAGGTACTTGGCGGCCATAATCCAATTGGCCGCCGGTTTCGCTTCTCATCAAGTCCCGAACCCACCGCAGAATCGTGGTACGACATCGTCGGTGTCGTGCCCGATCTCGGCGTAAGCGACAATAAGAGCGATTTCGGCCGAGCCCGCATCTATCAGCCGACGCTGCCGCGTGAGACGGGGCCGCTTCGCGTCGCCATTCACGTTCGCGGCGATCCGCAGGGTTTTGCGGTGCGCCTCCGCGAGCTTGCGCAGGCGACCGATCCCGCGCTACGCGTGATCGATCCGAAACCGCTGCCTCGTCTGGCGGAGTCCGGCGGCGCGTTCTGGTTTGCGCTCCTGGTCGGCTTCGCGTTTGTGACGCTGATGCTGTCGCTCGCCGGTGTCTATGCGGTGACGGCCTTCTCCGTCGCCAGGCGGACGCGGGAGATCGGCGTGCGCGTCGCGCTCGGCGCGCAGCC
>CAZTUB010000024.1:62669-64524 GCA_964615905.1 uncultured Clostridia bacterium | reverse complement strand
CTCGTTGCTCACACACGCCTACTCGCCGATCTTCTGTTTCATGACGAGCATGGGCGCGGTTCTCTACCATCGTTATCACCAGAGCCTGAAACGAGAGGAAGGCGAAGAGATCGAGTATGCTTAGTCTCACGGTGCAAACAGAGATCGACACTGATACCCGGCACGGGCTGGCTTCGGGCGCGCGCTCGCCTCTCAGGGTGCTCTATTTCGCGCCGCGCGAATGCTGGCCGACAAATACCGGCGCAAAGCTGCGCAACTATCACCTGGCCCGCGAGCTTGCGCGCGCGGCCCGCGTTACTTATCTCGGATTCGCAGACGACGCGAGCGAGCCTGTCACTGGCCCTGACTCTGAAAGGGGGCTGGCTTCGGTCTGCGAAGAGGTGACGGTCGCGCGCGACCCCGCTTACACCGTTGGAAAGATTGCGCGGGGGATTTTGACGACGACGCCGCTGCCCGTGCTGAACTACTACACAGAGTCTATGCGGTCGGAGCTTGCGCGCTTGCTCGACGAGCAGGACTTCGACGTGGTTCAGATCGAATCGCTCTCGCTGGCGGCTTACCTGCCGGTGATTCGCGCGGCGCGAAGCCGCCCCGTTGTCGTTGCCGACTGGCACAACATAGATTCCGAAGTCATGCGTCGTTATAGCGAGCACGCTACAAGCCTCGCGCGCCGCCTGTACGCCCGCTCGACCGCGCGCCGCCTTGAGCGGCTCGAAGCGTGGGCCATGAAAGAGCTTGACGCGCACATCGCCGTGAGCCGCAGGGATGAAGCGAGGATGCTTGAGCAAGCGCCCGGCGCTCGCGTGATTACTATAGAAAACGGGGTTGATGTCGATTATTATTCAGACGAAAAGATCGAGCAGGCGCACCGCAATTGGGTCGCCGCATGCCCTCAACCGGATCAATCGCGCAATCGAGAGGTCGGCAATAAAGTACCCGGTAATAGAATAATCTTTGTGGGCTCGATGGATTATCACGCCAACGTCGATGCGGTTGTGCGCTTTGCGCACGAGGTCTGGCCCGTTGTGCACGCCGAAAACCCCTCTCTCGTCTTCACCATCGTAGGCCGCAATCCCGCGCCCGCAGTCGCCGCGCTCGCCGCCCTGCCCGGCGTCGAGGTGACGGGGACCGTCACAGACGTGCGCCCGTTTTATCGCGAGGCCGCCGCTTCAATCGTGCCCCTCAGGATAGGCGGCGGGTCGCGGCTCAAGATACTCGAATCGCTCGCGGCGGGCGTCCCTGTGATCTCGACCGAGCTCGGCGCGGAAGGGATCGATGCGACGCCGGGCCGCGACATTGTCGTGGCCGATTCTAAAGACGAGCTTGTCGCCGCGTGCCGCGATCTCGCGCGAGACTCGTCCGGCAGGCAAAGCCTTATCAAGCAGGGGCGCGCGCTTGTCCGCGCGCAGTATGACTGGTCTCGGAAAGGGGCGGCGCTGGTAGATTTCCTCAGGAGCGTGACTGCCCGCCGGATCGAAAAGACGGGTGGGGTGCCGGAGGCTTTTTAGATGACTCAGATGACGGGGAAGAAAGTCTTACTTGTAGAGTTGAATGAGATCACCTGGGATTTGATCGACCCGCTGATCGATAAGGGGCGGCTGCCGACCTTCGAGCGGTTGAAACGCGAAGGCACCTGGGCGACCCCTATGAGCGTCGACCTGCCGCCGCAACTTGACCCCTGGATAACCTGGACAACGGTCTACACGGGCCGCCCGCAACCGGACCACAACGTCTTCTTTTTGCAGCAGCCGCCCGAATCGATAAAAGCGCGGAGGCTCTGGGAGATCGTCGACGACGCGGGGCTTTCGGTCGGCGTATACGGCAGCGTATGCTCCTGGCCGCCGCGCCCTGTCAG
>CAZTUB010000024.1:0-62659 GCA_964615905.1 uncultured Clostridia bacterium | reverse complement strand
CAGGGGTTTCTACGTCCCGGACACCTTCTCGCCCGACCCCCAGACTCATCCGAAATCCTTGCAGCCCATACAGGAGTTGAACCTGACATACACGCGGTCTGTCAGGTTGCCTGCGGATCAAGACGGGCTGCTGTTTAAGGCCCAGCTCGGCGCAAAGCTCGTCGCGCTCGGTCTGAGCGCGGGGACCATCGCCCGCATCACGCGGCAGCTTGCGCGCGAGCGAGTCAACCCCGGACTGCGCTGGCAGCGCGTAGCGTTGCAGCCGCTTGTGAATTTCGATTTCTTCAGCCGTCTCTACCGCCGCCACCGGCCGCGCTTCGCCACCTTCCACACAAACCACGTCGCTCATTACCAGCACACGTACTGGAAGGCTATGGACCCGGAAGCCTTCCCGCAGGAGACGAGCCCTGAAGAGACGCGCATCTTCGGCGGCGCAATCGAGCACGGCTACCGCACGGCGGACGAGCTGCTCAAAAGAGTGCTCGCGTTAGTCGACGACGAGACGGTGCTTATAATCGCTTCGAGCATGGGGCAGAAGCCCTTTTCGACTCGCCTGAAGGGCGGCAAATCGATTGCGCAGGTCCGCTCGCTTCACAAGCTGCTTGAGATTCTCGGCGTCCAGTCGCGAGTGCGCGCGCTTTCGACCATGTCGGACCAGTTCAACCTTTACACCGATTCGACCGAGACGCGAGACTTTATCGTCGGCGTGCTCGAAGCGGTCTACGTCGATACCCCGGACCAGCATATGTTCAACATCGAGGTGGTCGAAAACGGAATCACCGTCAACCTGACCTGCTACGACGGGGTGTCGGAAAACTCTCTCGTCCATTTCCCCCACAACGATTCAAGCTTCCGCTACGAAGACCTTATCTACAACACAGGCTTTATCAAATCCGGCTGCCATGACCCAAAAGGGATGATGATTCTCTACGGCGCGGGCGTGCGGCGTGGCGGTCATGTAGTGGAATCGAACAACCTCGACATAGCTCCCACTGTGCTGACACTGCTTGGGCTGGACGTGCCGGTCGAGATGCGCGGGCGCGTGTTGGAAGAGGCGTTTGCCGAACGAATTGAGCGATATTCGATTGCCTCCGCCATCTAAAGCCCAAAAGGTCGCTTTCGATATAAAAATGGCGAGCCATTAACACTTTATATTGATAGAGATCAGCCGAGGTGTGGATTTGAGAATGGCCGCTGGCTTTGCTTCGATCAAAAACCAGATAGAAGACCGTGCGGGGGACAGAGCGGCGGCACGCGCAACAGGCCGCTTTGCCGACCTGGGCTTTATGGCCGTCGTCTATCTTGTGGCCACTTCGGTGACAAACGCGCACTTTATGGCCGACACGGTCGATTATGTCGAGTCTGTGCTGACGGGGTCGGAGTTCTGGGAGTTCGGCCATCTCTTCTGGCGGCCGCTCGGCTGGATATTGTTTCAGGTCTCTGAGCCTGTGACGAGCCGTATCGTAGGCGCGGACACGGAAACGAACGTGCTTGTGACCCTGATGGCGCTCAACTGGGTCGCGGGGCTTGCGAGCGTGCTGCTGATGTATCGGCTTGCGCGCCTGCTATCGCAAAGCCGCCGGGCTGCCCTGCTTGTCACGGCAGCTTTTGCGCTTTCTCACGGCTTCTTAAATTTTGCCCAGACCGGAAGCTCTTACATACCCGGCCTCGCGTTTCTGCTTCTGGGCCTGTTCTTACTTGTAAAGGCGGCCGAAGGCGGGCCGGGCAATCGCTGGATGGCAATTGGCGGAGGGGTCGCGCTCGCGTGCGCCGTCTGCTTCTGGTTCCTGTACATCTGGGCCGTGCCCGCAGCGCTTGCCGCCCCGGTTCTTCTTTCGGGGTTCGATTATGCCCGCCGCAAGCTGGCTTTGAAAGCCGCGCTCGCGTGCGCAGTGGCGATTGCGGTTTCGTATTCAATCGCGCTGATCAATCTTGGGATTTTCAACCTGACAGACCTGCGCGCCTGGGTAACAGCGTCGTCACACGGTATTACGGAGCTTCGAGGCGCGACGCGGGTGGCGTTCGGCGTGCCGCGCTCGCTCGTGCCTATGGGCGACGACGCGACTCTGTTCAAGCGGTTCTTGCTCAATGATAGCTTCAACCCGGTTTCGGCTCTCGATCTTCTACGGCTCAGCCTGTGGAAGCTCGCCTTGTTCTACCTGTTCGCGGCGGCGGCGGTGATAAACCTGCTGCGCTCGGTCGAAGGAAAGCGCGCGCTCGCGCTTATGAGCTTGACCGCCGGTCCTGTGATCGGCTTTGCGATATTTTTTGACGGCGCGTCGGTCGAGCGATATTTACCGCTCTACCCCGCGCTCTTTTTATCGCTCGCGGTTTCGCTAACGGCCCCGCGCTCGCTTAAATCGCTCAAGCTCACGAGCCTGGCCTTCATGATAGTCATGGCTGCGACAAGCTTGGTCAGCATGTCGAAGCCCGCGCTCGCGGGCCAGGAGCAGGCTATAAGCAGCCGCATAGCGGGTCTGGCCCCGCTGCTAAGACCGACCAGCTTGCTTGTGACGATGACGCAGCAGGACGATCTCGTCAATTTTCAACGCGCGGCGCTGTTCAACCCCGTAAATATTGAGCTAGACCTGAACATCTACACCGTGATCGAGCTTGGCTCGAAGTACGAAACGAGCTGGCGCGAGAAGTTCGCGTCGAAGGTGCTTGAGAGCTGGGACGAGGGCGGCGACGTGTGGGTTTCAAGACGGCTCTTCACCGCCCGCCCGCGCGCCGAGTGGGCCTGGGTCGAAGCAGAGAACGCGCGCGTCTCGTGGATAGATGTGCAATCTTTCTTCACAAGCTTAGAGACAGGCCAGGAGGCGGGAGGCCCAGACGGCTTCTTGCTGCTCGCGCCCACTTCGATCAACCGGCAGACGCTCGAAGCCGTAAAGCGGCCAGTGGTCGGCGAACAGAGGGCAGGAGAATGATGAGCGTTCAAGCTATCGAGACGGAGTCGGCCATAAAGCTGCTCGCGATGATTGAAGCGAGCAGTGTTACAGGCCCGGCAAAAAATCTTGTCGAGTTTTGCCGTAACGCTCGGTCGAGGGCCGACGCGGTCGAAGCTTCGATAGTCACCTTCAGCCGCGCAGGCTCGACCGGCTCAAACCAGTTTATCGAAGCCGTTCGCGCGGCAGGTCTAAGCTCGGACGTGATTGACGAGCGGCGTAGATTCGACCTCGGCATATTGCCTCAGTTGCGCGCCGCTGTAGCGCGCCGCGCGCCCGACATCATCCAGACTCACAACGTCAAGTCCCACTTCCTCGTATGGCTTTCGGGGCTGTGGCGCGAACTGCCCTGGATTGCATTTCACCACGGCTACACGACGACAAACTTGAAGATGCGCGCTTACAACCAACTCGACCGGTTGTCGCTCAAGCGCGCGGCGAGAGTGGTTACTGTGAGCGAGGCTTTCGCTCGCGATCTTCAAAGCCTTGGAGTCAGGGGCAATCGCATAAGCGTCTTGCACAACTCAATCGACGTGAGCCGCGCCGCAGACATAAACGACCGCGAAGTGCGCGATCTTAGATCGCGTTTGAAGATCACAGACGACGAGCGCGTGGTGCTCGCCGTAGGCCGCATGTCACGCGAGAAAGGGCACGCGGACCTCGTAGCCGCACTCGATCACCTCAGGCGACTCTACCCGGAGATGCGCGTGCGGACGGTCATCGTCGGCAGCGGCCCCGAGCAGCCCGCAATCGAATCGGCAATCGATTCGTTCGGGCTTGGCGGGCGAGTGATCTTCGCCGGGCAGGTCTCAGATGTCAGGCCGTATTACGGGATGGCCGATCTCCTTGCGCTTCCTTCGCACAGCGAAGGCTCGCCCAACGTCTTGCTCGAAGCCATGGCGGCAGGCGTGCCGGTAGTCGCAACCCGCGTCGGCGGCGTGCCTGAGATAATCACCCATAACGATACGGGATTGTTGGTCGAGGCTCGTGACCCGCGCGCCCTTGCGTGCGAGATCGGAAACCTCCTGGTTGAACCGGAGCTTTCCCGCCGCCTCGCCTGCCGCGCGCGCAGTCAAGTCGCCGAGCGCCATTCGCCCGAATCGAGACTCGCGCGGTTAGTTGAGATTTACCGGACGCTCTCGCCTGAAACAAGGACCGCGAAGGCGAGGGTGGCTTGATGGAAAGAGAGATGGAAGTGTCTATGATGAGCCGTCAAACAGTAGGGACGATAGAACCAGCCGCCTCGCCCGACAGTGCGATTCGTCAGCCTGTGGCTTCGCGCGTCGTCTGTGCCGCAAAGACCCTGATCTTTTCAATCTACCTGTACTGCGGTTATGTACAGGTGCGCGATTTCGTCCTGGCGCTGCTGGGCCGGTCGCGCGCGGTCGTTCTCTATTACCATCGCGTTGGCGGCCGCGACGTGCTGACGAAACCGGCGGACGAGTTTCGAGCCGACCTTGAATACCTGAAAAGCAAGTACGAGTGCATAAGCTTTTCCGAGCTTTGCGAGCGGTTGCAGTCAAGGCGAAAGGCGCGGCGGCGGTCTGTGGTCATAACCTTCGACGACGGCTATCGCGATAACTTCTCTGAAGCAGTGCCGGTCTTAAAAGAGGTCGGGGTGACGGCCACATTCTTTGTGGCGACAGGGTTCATCGGCACGGACCGCGAGTTCCCGCATGATGCGAGAAATGATGCGAATCCCGCTTTTGAAAAGCTGACCTGGGGCGACTTGCGGGCGATGGAAGCCGCAGGTTTCGAGGTCGGCTCTCACACGGTCAATCACACGAACCTTGGCGCGACCGACGCGTTGACTGTCGAGCACGAGGTGACGGACTCGCTTGCCGCGCTAAACCGCGAGCTTGGACGAAAGCCGCGATCATTTTCGTTCCCCTGGGGCAAGCCTTCCGACATCTCGAACCAGGCAATCGAAGCGATCAAGCGCGCAGGCTACTACGCGGCGGCTTCGGCTTACGGCGGGGCCAACTCCCCCCGCGCAGACCTGTTCAACATACGCCGCATCGACGTGGGCAACGGGCATATGGGCGGGCTCGCCTTCAAAGCGCGCGTGGCAGGGCTCGACCCCGATTACTTCAGGTTAAAGCTCAAGAACCGGAAAGTGTGACGGGCGGTTCTGCCGATAAGCGATGGTGGCTGCGATGATAAGAAAAACGGTGCTACTTTTTACGGTCTTCTCGCTTGCGATAATCGGGGCGGGCGCGGCGGAAGCGCGCGCGGCCACTCTTTACGTTTCGACGACGGGCAACGACCGAAACCCCGGCACGATCTCCGAGCCGCTCGCCACGCCTAAACGCGCGATTGACATAGCCTCGCCCGGCGACACGATATATTTCAGGGCCGGGCGCTACCCGATCAAAGAGCGGCTGTGGGTGGGCCAATCTAACCTTACAATCTCGTCTTACAAGGGAGAGCGCGCGGCGATTGAAGGCGGCACCACGGAAGGGGAGGGCAGCCCTTCGAGCGTCTTTGTGATCGTCGGCAATCACGTTTCGTTAATCAATCTTGAGATAAAGGGCGGCGCTTATTACGGCATAAAGGTCGACATAGACCGGAACCCTTCGACCACGGGCGTGGTGATTCGCGGCTGCTTTGTTCATCACACCGGCCGCGACGCGATAAAGACCTTGAACGCCGACAACCTCCTGATAGAAGACTGCGAGATCGCGCACACGGGCGTGCGCGACAACAACGCCGAAGGGATAGATTCAATCGGCTCGAAAGGCGTGGTGATCCGTCGCTGCTACGTCCACGACACACGCACGACCGGCATATACTTGAAAGGCGGCGCGCGCGACGGGCTGGTCGAAGGGTGTCGCATAGTCAACGCGGGCAACTCCGGCTTGCTCTTCGGCCAGGACACGGACCAGGAGTACATGCGCGACGGCGTCGAGTACGAAGCGATAAACTGCCTGGGCCGAAACAACATCATCGAAAATACTATCGGCGCAGGCATAGGCACTTATTCGGGCAGCAACATTCGCTTTCTAAACAACACGGTCTATGACGCGGCACGGACCAATCACGCGGGCTTCTACGTCGTGATGAACAATCGTGACGTGCGGTCGCGGCAGGTGACGTTCAAGAACAACATACTCGTTATGTTCAGCGAGCGGCCGATGTTCTTCATCGTCAACATGGCCGACCAGATCGTCTCCGATTCGAACATCTATTACCGTCCGGGCGGCGAGCCTTACAAGTTCTCGCAAGAGATACACCCGGACACGGGCAATTACTGGAAGAGCCTCGCCGAGTGGCAAAGGGGCGTGGGCGCGGACCGCCGCTCGATAATCGCGAACCCGCGACTCGATACGGCGAACCTCTGCAGGCTCTCGCCCGGAAGCCCCGCCATAGATCGCGGCGAGGTCGTCTCGGATGTTTTGATCGACTACTCAGGGACCGCCCGCCCGCAGGGGAAAGGGCCCGACATCGGCGCGCACGAAACCAGTTTGCGGGCAGGAGCGGCTGGCGCGGGCGCGCATGGCAGTTCGGTTGATGGGGCGGGGCTGTTGGCTGACGAAGGGTTTACGAGTCGCAAATCAATCACGGCGATCATTGTGGGGTCGCTCGTGGGCGCGCTTGTGATGGGGGGCGTCCGGCTTTCGGCATCGTTTTTCGGCAGGGCTCGGAAAGAAGCAACGGGAGAGCACCCTGCGACCGGAATCAGGCCGTCTTTCTTACTTTTATAATCTTTCAGGCAAGATCGGTTTTTTATGATCACTGTAAACAAGATAACGACGCGCGACGGGCTCGAAGGTTTGAAACCGGTATGGAACAGTCTGCTCGCAGAAAGCGCCGCGAACTCCATCACATTGACGTGGGAATGGCTGACTACGTGGTGGGATGTCTTCGGCGCGGACCGCGAGCTGAACATACTAGTCGCAAGCGACCGTGAGCAGGTCATAGGCATAGCGCCCTTGCTCAAGCGGACCGTGCAGCATTACGGGCTGCTCCCGTTTCGGCGGCTCGAACTGCTCGCCTCCGGCGAAGACGAGGCCGACGAGATATGTAGCGACTATCTCGATTTCATAATCCGCAACGGGAGGGAAGAAGAGACCGTTAAAGCGCTGTTAGATTATCTTTTCAAAACCGATAGCGACTGGGACGAGATTCTGCTGACCGACCTGGCGGCGGAGTCTCGAAACCTGCCCGCGCTCAAGAGTCTGTGCGAGGCGACAGGGACCAAGTGCGAAGTGATGCGCGATCAGATCGGCACATACCTTTCGCTCCCCGGCGACTGGGAAGAGCTTGTCGGGGGCCTCAGCCAGAACTTTCGAAGAAAGATACAGAAGGACCGCCGCACGCTTGCCGCCGCCGGGGGTAGTTTGCAGATCATCGACAGCAATGAAGGGTTCGACGAGGCGTTCGACGCGCTCATACGCCTGCACCAGCAAAGATGGACCGGTCGCGGAGAGCCCGGCGTCTTTGCCAGCGAAAAGTTCACGCGGTTTCACAAGATGGTTGCCCCAAAGCTGCTCGATAAGGGGTGGCTCCAGCTCTTTATCGTGAACTATCAAGGCGAGCCCGTCTCGGCGCTCTACGCTTTCACGTACAACCGAAAGATGTATTACTACCAGGGCGGGTTTAGCGAAGCGAAGAGCGCGTTGACAAGCCCCGGCACGCTGGTTCAAAGCTACGCGGTCGAGACGGCCATACAGATGGGGCTTTGCGAGTACGACTTTCTAAAAGGCGGCGAGAGCGGCTATAAGACGAAGTGGGGCGGGCAGACGCGAAGCATAATTCAGATGCGGCTGGCGCAAGCCGATTCAAAAGAGGTGTTGTACAGTACGACAACAAGAGTCCTCGACGGTTTGCGAAGCATAAAACGGGTCTTGAAGACGACCGCTATCTAACCGGAGTTTATCTCTGTCACCGGGTCGCAAGGATGGGTATGAGTAAGAGAGAACTTGTCGCGCGCGCGCTGGATAATCCGGTGGCTCGCAAGCTGCTGCCCGTCGGAGGCGAGGCCAGAGGCTTGCGCATACTTGCCTACCACCGCGTCCTTGACGACGACCCGGCAGAGTTCGCCTTCGATCAGGACTTGATAAGCGCAAGCCGCCACGCCTTCAGGGAGCAGATGAAGTTCGCGCGCGCCAACTTCGATGTCATCTCGTTTAAGGATCTGTACGGCTGTGAAGTCGAGGGGCGGTCGTGGCCGCAGCGCGCGATCATCGTCACCTTTGACGACGGCTACAGGGACAACTACACAAACGCCTTCCCGGTGCTAAAAGAGCTCGGCATACCCGCGACGATCTTTCTTGCGACCGGTCATATAGGGAAGCAGAAATTGTTCTGGTGGGACGAGATCGCCTGGTGCGTGAAGCAGTCGCGGCGGCAATCGATCACGCTCCCACAGATTTCCGCCGAAGCGGTCCCTCTCGCTTCCGCAACAGACCGTCAGCAAGCGATTAAAAAGATACTCGCCTGGATCAAGGACGTGCCGGAAGAGGTGAGGGCGGAATTCGTGTCGACGCTTGCCCGGAGGACGGACGCGCCTGCGCCTAACGGCCTCGCGTCGGGGATGCACCTGTCGTGGGACGAGGTGAAAGAGATGGCCGCGAGCCGCATCGAGTTTGGAAGCCACACGGTCACTCATCCCATACTTGCAAACGTTGACGAGGTTCAGCTGAAAGAAGAGATCGCCGCGAGCAAAAAGACCATCGAGCGCAACCTTGGGGAAGAGACGCTCGTCTTTGCGTACCCCGTGGGGCGGGCCTCGCGGTTTGGCAAGCGGGCCGAAGAGGCCGTTGCGCGATGCGGCTACCGCTACGCCGTCTCGTATGATGAAGGGCTGGCGACCCAGGACCCGTCAGAGCGTTATGTGCTGCGGCGAATACACGTCGAAAGAGAGCACTCCATGAGCCTGTTTCGCGCGAACCTGATGTTCCCGCGACTGATGATAAGAGAGATGCGCACACGCGCCGCGAGCGCAGAGCGGTGACGACAGAGATGGAAACCGAATTTCATATGAGCGTTGAATCTGAAAGCCTTGTATTTGATGGCGGGACAACTAAGGGCGGGGCAACCGCGAGAGAGTCGGCCCTCAGCCCTCCTGCGCCAAGCGCGGTGGCGCACGTCACCTGGTCGCTTGTCGCGGGCGGGTCCGAGATGTATGCATACACGATAGCCTCGCACCTCAACCCGGAGAAGTTCACAAGCCTCATGTGCGCGGTCGATCAGGGCGGCGCGCTCGAACCCGAAGTCAAACGCGCGCGGATACCTTATTTCATAATGAACCGCAGGCCGGGCATCGAGCTTGGCTTGATGTGGCGGCTTTACCGCTTGTTTCGCGAGCGCCGCGTCCGCGTCGTCCACACTCACCATTTCAACCAGCTCTTTTATAGCGCGATTGGCGCAAAACTCGCCGGGGCAAAGCTGATTCACACTGAGCACTCAATCGAGCATTACAAGAAGCGGCGGTTTAGAATCGCGCTTCGTGTGCTTTCGATCTTTTGCGACAAGGTTGTCGCAATCGGCTCGGACGGCTGCGGCATGCTTCGCGACCGCGTTGGCATTCCCGAACGAAAGCTTGAGATTATCCGGGCGGGGGTCGAGCCCGGCGCGTTCGATGAATCGAAAAGCGACGCGCGGCGCGCGCTCGCGCTCGACTCTCAGGACCGCGTGGTTTCAATAGTCGCGCGGCTGTACCCGGAAAAAAATCACCTGCTGCTGGTGCGCGCCTTCGCAGATGTCGTCAAGATGGTTCCGCGAGCGCGGTTGCTGATAGTGGGCGAGGGGACCGAGCGCGAAGCGATAATTGAGGAGATAGCTCGCGCAGGACTGAATGACGCGGTCCAGGTTTTAGGGGTCCGGCGCGACGTTGCGCGGATTCTCGCGGCCAGTGACGCGTTCGTTCTGTCGTCTGATCGCGAAGGATTGCCCATAGCGGTGCTCGAAGCCATGGCCGCCGCACGGCCCGTTGTGGCGACTGCCGTGGGCGACCTGCCTGCGGTCGTTCGTGACGGCGAGACGGGGCGCGTGGTCCCGCCAAAAGATCGCGCGGCGCTCGCCGCCGCGCTCGTCGACGTGCTCACAGACTCGAATCGCTCGCAGCAGATGGGAGTGAACGGGCGAAAGCTCGCCGAGAAGTACGGCCTCCGCGCGATGATCGAAAGATACGAAAAGATTTACGCGGAATGATCCGGCCGGACGCATAAGGCCATTCAGGGCTGTCTAACATTTCATTGTGACCGGGGTCCGGTCTTTTCGGTCAATATGACGATTGGGAAATTGGATTAGCCCGGTTTTTATAGGATTTTATGCCCTTTTCGGGTGGAATGGCTCTTGCTCTCGCTAACAGTTTTTAGATGAGCGCTAAAAGAAAATCTATGACGGCCACGGTCGAGGCAGTACCAGACAGCCCCGCAATTATTGAAGCGCCGCGCCGCGCAGCGCAAGGCGCGCAGCCTAGGCTGCGCGCATACGTAAGTCTGTCCGTCGTGGTAATCAAAAAGCCGGATGATCTGGCCGAGTGGCAGAAGGACTGGGAAGACCTCGCCCACGCGGCAATCGAGCCTAACGTCTTTTACGAGCCGTGGATGCTGCTGCCTGCGCTTCGCCTCCTCGGAGAGGGGAGCCGCGTCGAGATCGTGCTCGTTACAGCGCCGGACCCGCTGCGCCCACACGGCAGACCTATCTTGTGCGGCCTTTTCCCGCTTGAGCGCAAGCGGCATTACAGGGCCTTTCCAGTCACCACGCTGAGGCTGTGGAAGTATATACACTGCTACCTGTGCACGCCGCTGATACGTGCGGGCTACGAGCGCGAGTGTATAGAAGCATTCTTCGGCTGGCTCGATAAAAGCCCGTCGAAAGCGGGGCTGATGGAGTTTAACCACGTGCCGGGTGAAGGGAAGTTTTATCACCTGCTGGTCGATTATTTTCACGAAAGCGGCAAGATCAATTTTGTCTCCGACCGTTTCTTGAGAACGATGTTTCGCCGTAAAGGCTCGGCGGAATTCTACCTGCGCGAGGCCGTGTCAGGCGACACGCGCAGGATACTGAAACGCAAGCAGAGGCGGTTAGCCGAACAGGGTGATCTGCGTTATGTCATGCTCGACGACGGCGCGGAGATCGACCTGTGGATCGAGCAGTTTCTCGCACTTGAAGCGAGCGGGTGGAAGGGGCGACAGGGCAGCGCGCTCGGTTGCAACCAGGCCAGCCGCCGGTTCTTTCGCGAAGCGGTGACGGCGGCCTTTGCGCGCGGCAATCTTCGCGCGCTCGCGCTCCTGTTGGATGATCGCCCGGTCGCTCACCAGTGGTACTTTGTCACAGGCGCGGGGTCGTTCGCCTTCAAGACCGCCTTCGATGAAGCTTACTCGAAATCCTCGCCCGGCGTGTTGTTGCAGGTCGAGCAGATTCACCGGCTGCACGAAGATGCTGAGATTGAATGGATGGATTCGTGCGCGGTTTCAGGGAGCTACCTGAGCCAGCTCTGGACCGAACAGCGCGTCATGCAGACGGTCCTTGTCGGCACAGGGAAAAGCGCGGGCGAATTCGTCGTCTCTTTTATGCCCCTGCTCAAATGGATCAGCCGCAAGCTCCGTTTGACGGCGAGCTATAAGTTTTTGTGCCTGCTCGCGGGGCTGAAGGATTTCTGATGAGCTCAAGACGAATCGAGGCGACAACCGATGTGATCCCTTTTCCGCAGCGACCCGCGAGCCCGCACAGCGCGCGCCTCGCGCCCGCGCGGATCAAGCCGGGCCGTGTGGAGGTCGTCGTAATGGATGACTTTCAGAAGATCGCCGAAACAATGGCGGCGTCTTGCGAGCGGGAAGGCTGGGAGCAACTGGCGGAGAATGCCCTGGAGCCGAACCCGTTTTATGAGCCGTGGATGCTTTTGCCCGCGCTCAAATCGCTTGCCGCAAACTCCGCGATAAGACTGGCTTTCGTATACGTCTCGAACGGCGAGCGAAAAGTCTTGTGCGGGCTTTTCCCGCTTGAGCTTCACGACAGCTACAATGGATTAGGCACGCGCCTCCCTTTCAAAACCTTGAGCATGTGGAAGCATAAATACTGCTACCTGTGCACGCCGCTCATTCACAAGGATTATGCGCGCGAGTGCCTGAGCGCTTTTTTCAAGTGGCTCGATGAAGGCGACCACGGCGCGCCGCTCGCGGAGTTCGGGTACGTTCCGGGCGAAGGGCCTTTTCATCAACTGCTCGTCGAGTGCATAAGCGAACGCGCTGCTTTCAGCTTCACGGTAGAGTCGTTCACGCGCGCGATGTTTCGCCCGAAGGCTTCGGCGGAATCGTACCTGGCAAGCGCGTTGCCCGGAATCAAGCGGAAGGAGTTCAGGCGGCAAGAGAACAGGCTCGCGGAAAAAGGCCGGCTCGAATATGCGGAGCTGACGGAGGCTGACGAGCTGGAAAGCTGGATCGAAGAGTTTCTCGCGCTCGAAGCCGTCAGCTGGAAGGGGCAGGAAGGCCGCGCGCTTGTATCGAAGGCGGAAGACCGCGCCTTTTTTGTCGAGGCCGCGCGCGAGGCTTTCTCGCGGGGCCGGTTGATGATGCTAGCGCTTCGCGTCGGCGGCACGCCAGTCGCGCACAAGTGCAACTTCATCGCGGGCCGCGGCTCGTTCGCTTTCAAGATCGCTTATGAAGATAGCTACGCGAAGTTCTCGCCCGGCGTCTTGCTTGAGATGGATAACATCCGCCGCCTGCACGAGCGCGCGGATATAGACTGGATGGACTCGTGCGCCAACGCGGACAACTCGATGATAAACCGCCTGTGGACAGACAGGCTGGCCATACAATACGTGCTCGTGGGGACGGGCAAGGCTCCGGGCGGTCTGATCGTCTCAGGGATTGGAATGTTGAAATGGCTGAACCGCCGCCTGCGGCCGAAGACCAGGCGATAACGGCTGGCGACTGAGCGGAGGGATATTTATATGAGCTACGGCTTGCTGAAAACCGAAGACTACATGCAGGACTTGCTGCCAGGTGCTAAGTCATCTGTCCTCGCTCCCCGGCCGGGTCTGCTCGACATAGACGCCGATACGTTTCGCGCCAAGTTTAACCGCAACCCATTCGTCATTCGCCACGAGCTTTCGGGCCATCCGCTGTTCAGTCTAGCGAGCCTCGTAGAGCTTTCAAAGCGGCTGCCGGAAGATTGCGTGGCTTACAACGCGGGCGACATACCCGTTGGGCAGGGGCTTTACAAAGGGCCGCGCACGGGGCTTTCGATCCAGGAGACGATACGCCGGATCGAGGAGTGCCGCTCGTGGATGGTGCTCAAGTTTGTCGAGCGCGACCCCGAATACCGCGAGCTTCTGGACGCCTGTCTCGACGAAGTGCAGCTACTGTCGGAGCGGGTCGCGCCCGGCATGCGAAAGCGCGAAGGGTTTATCTTTATCTCTTCGCCGGGTTCGGTCACGCCTTATCACATGGACCCTGAGTACAACTTCCTTTTACAGGTTCGCGGGACAAAGACCATAAACATCTTTGACGGCGCGGACCGCTCTGTGCTTTCGGAAGAGGAGCTAGAGCCGTTCTACGCGGACCCTGCGGGCGAGTACAACTTGAGCTTTAAGGAGGAGTACAGAAGCAAGGCGATGAGGTTCGAGATCAGCCCCGGCACAGGGCTCCACTTTCCGGCGACCGCGCCGCACTGGGTCGAAAACGGCCCGGAAGTCTCTATCTCTTTCAGCATAACTTTCGAGAACGCGGCCCTGTATCGCCGGAGCATCGTCTACACCGCGAACTCGCGGCTGCGGAGGCTTGGGATAAAGCCCGCGCCCGTCGGTCGCTCCGCCTTGCGAGATTCGACCAAATTTTACGGTTTTCTCGCGCTCGGTCGCGTGCGCCGGTTTGTGAAAAAACTACGAAAACAGTAAATGGTGACAAGTGACAAGTGACAAGAAAGAGAGAAGCAGCCACGCCAATCCTCTTCTTTCTTGTCACTTATCACTTGTCACTTGTCACTCAAAAAGAAGGTTCTTTTGCGCGCCCTGCGGGCCGGGCAGGCTGAGCGTTAAGGCCATGACGGCCCAGCTGGTGCCTGCGGCGGAAAGCCACTGGTTCTTCTTATGCGGGAACCCGCTCTCGAAATAACGTTGGAGCGGTATCGAGCGGCTATGGACCTGCCACGACCCGTCCGCGTTCTGCGTCTTCAACAGAAAATCGACGCCTCGCCTGTACGCCTTATCCGTCACGGCAATAGCGCCCGCCTGGTTGAGGGCGACCAGAGCCTGCCCCGTAGCGTACGCATCGCTCGTTAAGCTGGAGAGCTGCGCCCATCCGCCGTCGCTTTGTTGAGCGGCGAGCAACTCCCTTGTGGCCTTATCGACTTCGCCCTTTTCGGCGTCTGCCCACCTGAGCCCTAAAAGCCTGTAGGAACGCTCCTCGTTGTTTGCGGCCTGCGCCTTTTTAAGCCAGGCTCTTGCCATCTTTTGGCGTCGGGCGACCTCTTCGGCGCGCCCTTGCGGGGCGTATAGCTGAACGGCGCGCAGGGTGAGCGCGGTCGTCGTAAAGTCGCTGAACTCCAGAGGGGGCCTGTATGCCACGGGCGACCACCTCCCGTCTTGTGATTGCTTGCCCAGAAGATAATGGACCATCGCGTCGGTGTCGGCGCTGGCCGTGTGCCGGGCCGCCGCCAGCCCCATCAGGATATAGCTGACCGTCGTTGCGTCGCCCGGAATGCCTATGCCGCAAAGAAGTTTTTCGCGAGCCGCCTCGACCTTTTCGAGTACCGCCACAGTGTTTTGGCGAGCAAGCTGGTCGTCAACTTTTATGCCGCGCTCGCGCGCAACCGCGACCGCCATGGCGGGCAGAACGTTGTGGTGACACGAGACGCAACCGGTGTTTTCAATAAACGGCGGGCCGATGCGTTGCAGCAACGGCAGGCTCTTTTCTACGGCGCTTATCACTTCAGCAGAGCCGCCTGGTCGGGTGAACGCGCTTTCGGCCCAGAGCAGCGAGATCGCCAGAGCGAAGATAAGAGAAGCTGTTGCTCGCATGGTTTAGTTCCTTTCGCAACCTGTCACTCGGTAGCGCCCGATTGTCTGAGCAGCTTGACGATAGCCGTGTTGCCTCTTCTTTGTGCCAGCGTCAAAGCGCAGAGGCCGTCTTTGGCTTTCGCATTTACGTTCGCGCCTTTGTCGATCAGAGCTTTTACGAGTTGAGGGTTCCCGCTCTCGGCTTGCGCCGCCCACATGAGCGGCGTGTAGCCGTCGTTATTGCTCACGTTGACCTCAGCGCCGCGCGCAAGCAGCATGCCGGATATTTCGTGCGTGTCGATGTCGCTCGCCCACATTAGAACCGGGTATCCCAGATTATCTTTCGCATTCGGGTTCGCGCCTTTTTCAAGCAGGAGCCGCACGGCGTCCCTGTGCTCGTAAACGGCGGCCCACATGAGCGCGGTTTCGCCGTCGCTGTTCTTAGCGTTCGGGTCCGCGCCCCTTTCGAGCAACACCCGCAGGATCGCTATGTCACCGCCGCTTGCCGCGTTAATCAGCGCGGTCCTGCCCCTGTTATCTTTAGCGCCTGCGTCCGCGCCACGGTCGAGCAGTAGCCTGACTGTACTCGATGAGCCCGAATAACCGGCGGCTATAATCAAGGCGGTATTGCCGGTACCCGACGCGGCGTTAACATCAGCGCCGCGCGCAAGCAGCAGCGTCACTTTATGAATATCGCCCGCCGCGAGCATCAACGCGGTCATCTTCAGGTTGTTCTTGGCGTTCGGGTCCGCGCCCTTTTCGAGCAACAGCTTCACGGATGCGGCAGTCGAATTTAACGCGGCGTGGATCAACGGCGTGTCGCCGTTTCCATCTCTGGCGTTCGGGTCCGCGCCACGGTCGAGCAGGCTGCCGATTGATCGAAGGTCTGATGCGCGTATCGCCGAGATCAGGGCGGAGTTGAGATCGTTATTGTCGAAAGCGAGTGACGCGGGGCTGTCTCGAAAGCAAATGAGGCAAGCGGCCACAAACAGGAGAGTCTTCGATACTCGTGCAAGCATAGTTGCGACCTCCGTAGCGATTTCCCGGCTGCTTATTCAACCTGCGTCTCGAATGCGGCTGTCAGCACGCGGCCGTCGCGTTTGACCTGAACCCATATCACATAACGGCCCGGCTTTGGAAATTTATAAGGGAAAGAGACAACGCCAGGATTGTCAGCCTGCTCGGTGGAAACGGGAACCTCAGCCGGGCGATTGTGCGAAGTGTGGTCAACCGAGCCGGGGTCGGCGCCGGGGTTATCACCGGCCAGGCGGTTTGAAAATGCCTGCTGCGCCGCCATCGAGACTGTGCC
The DNA here is from genome assembly GCA_964615905.1 of uncultured Clostridia bacterium. Lineage (GTDB taxonomy): Bacteria > Acidobacteriota > Blastocatellia > UBA7656 > UBA7656 > DATLMR01. Next base: position 46,458 of record CAZTUB010000024.1, on the reverse strand, counting down.
CACGGGGTGTACGTGGACAAAGACTGCGCCGTCTTCGCGCATTATCGCGGCGTGACCGGTCATGCCCATGTAAGGCTCAAGCCTTGCCGCGCTGCCGTCGGGCGCTTTTACCGTAAACCGCAAAGGGACAAGCCTGTCCGCGACAGGCTGAAAAGAGTCTTCACGCTCCCACGTAATCGTCGAGCCGTCGTCGAGCCGCTGCGAGGCCCCTGCCGACTGGCTCCGGATAAAGAAAGAGTCGTCCGGGTCCCGGAGCTTATCGCTTGCGCCCGGCTCTTTGGCCGCCTGGGCGGCCGTCACTTCGGCTGATGTCACCAGCGTTTCGGTCAAGCCGTTTTCGTGAACCACATCGGCGTAGACTCTGTACGTGCCCGCAGGAATATCCGGGAGCCGGGCGTCGAATGTTCTTGAATCTATCTTAACCGGATGCAGGTGGGCGAACGCGTCGAGCGCAGGCTCGCGCACCAAAAACATGTGCATGAGCTTTCCGTGGTCCGGCACAAGATCGTCAACCCTGCGGTTGAACCACCCCGGATCGTCCATCGAAAGACGCAGCACGCGCGCGTCGCCTTCGGCGGTTGTGACTGCGCTCAGGCGGATAGGCTTGAACATCTTGCTTAGATAGCCGCCGTCTATGCTCGTCCACCACCAGTTGCCGAGCGCAACGACCACCGCGAAGAAGATGCCTGCGATCACCATCATTCGCCGCGCGCGTTTTCGATCAGCGTCTGTCGCCTTCGAGCCCGGCGGCAGAACGCTCTCCCGCACCGACGCGCCAATAACCGCGACCGCCCCCGCGAAAAGGAATAGCCCGAAACAACCGAGCAGAACCCCGAGCTTCATATCGATACCGCGCCGGGCGGTTGCTATCGCGGGAACAGGCACGATCACAGAGCCCGCGCCTTTGTGCCCCTCGACAGTGACGTTGACCGACGACGAGCCGAACTCCATAAGCCATAGCTGGCCGCTGAAATAGTTGTCAGGGCCCGCGACGCGCGCCGCTTCGTCGGGGCGGGGCGCGCTATCGCCGCCCGTGCGGTAGTAGACGGGCTGGACCGTTACGCGAGTCGCGTGTTCGTCGTCCACTCGGACGTTGATCTCGGCTACCCCCGGCACTACGTCCGGCGGGCGCACGCTGACGAGAACTTTGTAAGGCCCTGCGAATCCGTCAAAGAATATGTCCGGGCTGCCGATGTGAGCGCTCGCGGTTGCGCAAAAGATCGCAAGCGCGGCAGCAAGCATAAAAGCAACGCTTGCACTCGTCGCTCGGCTCCTGCTCGTGGCCCGGTCCCTGCTCACAGGTCGGTCGCTGTTCATCGCTCGACCCTCCGCATCCAGTTGCCCCACCATAACCCTACGCGGGCAGAGATGATCGCAAGCGGTATCGCGCTTAAAAGACCTGCGATGAGCGCGGTCGTCGTCCGGTCCCACGGGTAGAACATAAACCGCGTCACTTCCCAGTTCGGCTCGAAATAGTATGGGAAGCGGTGGACGGCAAAGACCCAGTTGCGCGCATACTCCGACATCAGGAAAGACCCGAACGGCCATTGCACGGCGAGCAGCGCGGCGAAAAATCCGAGGCCGAGCGCGGCGGCCAGGCGATAGTCGCTCTTCCACGTCTTGCGCCGCATGAGCAGGTCGATAGCGATTGCCGGGAAGATGAGCAGGATAGGGAATTCGAGCGGGATGAAATGTGTGACCGGCTGGCGGACCGGGCCGAGCTTCGGCTCTGCGGGAAAGAGCGGCATGATCCACAGCAGCGCGATCCACAACGCCATGTAGACCGAGGCGGTCACGGTCGCGGGCCAGCGCAGATTCGATGCGCGGGCGGCTGCGACCAGGAAAACCGGCAGCACCCCGCAGCCCACCTGGTAATAGATCGAGCTGTGCATGAGGGTGCGGTACATGTAGCTCCACGCCATAACCGATATGTTTGCCACGAGCATCCCGGCCGCGTAAGCGTAGAGCACGCGCAGGTGCGCGCGGTATTTGACTGCCTGGTCGCCGGACTCGCGCTCTGCGCGGTTTTGAAGCGCGAGCACTTCAATCATCGCCCCAAGCTGGATCGCGCCTATACCTAAGGCGAGCACGACATGCGGCGGGCTCAGTATCTCCGTGTCGAGCCCGTATGCGTTATGCCACCAGTCGTCAAACGGCGCTGAGGCCAGCATCGCGAACGCTCCCCAGATGCAGAAAAACGCGCCGAGCGGGCCGCGAAATCCCCACAGCCGAACCCATTCGTCGCGACTCGCCGCGCTTGAGAATGTCGATCTGAGAACGGTCCACCCGGACGAAACCCCTGCGGCGATCCCGCCGAGGTATATCGCCATGTGCGGCGGCGACCAGAAAGTATCGCGCCCTATCGACTGGTGCCAGGAGATGTCCCAGTACCCGCCGATGACGATGCTTGTCGAGCCGAACAGCGCCGCATAAACGAACCACGGGACCGATTGCGCTCGCTCGCGCGCTTTAGCTGAAGCGACGCCGACTGTTTTCAATGATGCTTCCATAACGGGCTTCCTCGCTATAAGGGCTTATTCGATTTTACTGAGACCGGGCTTACTCGATTATTACGCGATGGTGAAAAGATACTCTTTGTGGAAGGTAAAAGTAAACGGGAGCGCGCTCGCGCACGCTCCCGCGCGCGTTAAAAGACCGGGTCGGCCAACTGCTTGAGCATAACCGCCGATGCCGACTCAACGTCTGCGTGCAGCGAGTTGCCGTGCGCGTCCATAGTGACAATCGCGGGGAAGTCCTTCACGCGCAGATGCCACATCGCTTCGGGTATGCCGAACTCCAGCAGGCTCACGTCGATCACCTCTTCGATGCTGCGTGCGTAATACTGCGCCGCGCCGCCGATGGCGTTGAGGTAAACGGCCCCCGCTTCGGCCAGGGCGTCGAGCGTGCGCTTGCCCATGCCGCCTTTGCCGATTACCGCCCGAACGCCGTATCGCTTGATGATGTCTGCCTGATAGGGCTCTTCGCGTATGCTTGTCGTGGGGCCTGCGGCGGTGATCTTGTAACTGCCGTTGTTCTTCATCACCACGGGGCCGCAGTGATAAAGCACTGACCCGTTGAGGTCGGCCGGCGGCTCGTGCTTCATCAGGTAAGAGTGTACGGCGTCGCGGCCCGTGTACATCTCGCCTGATACGAGCACCACGTCGCCTACTTTGAGCGAGCGCGCATCGGCTTCGCTGATGGGCGCGACGAGCTTCTTCTCATTGCCGGTGAGCCGGAACCCTTCGCTTGCAGCCGTATGCCGCGCGGGCTCTCGCTCGTCGCGGTAGAGCCAGCGTTTGATCGCGCCTGTGCGGGCGTCGAGCACGACGCCCAGGCGGCGGAAGGCCCAGCAGTCGTAAGCGACCGAGACGAAGAAGCTCGCGGGCAGGCGATTGAGCGCGCCTATCTTGCAGCCGATCAAAGTCACCCCGCCGCCAAATCCCATGGTCCCTATGCCGAGCGTGTTCGCCGCGCGCATCACGTACTCTTCAAGCTCCTGGAGCCGGGGGTCCCGGTTCGTGTCATCGAGCAGGCGGAAGAGCTGTTCTTTTGCGTGCTGGTAGCCGCTCGTCCTGTCGCCGCCGATAGCTACGCCTATCGCGCCCGCGCTGCACCCCTGCCCCTGCGCCTGCCAGACGGCGTGCATTATGCACTTTCGCACCCCGTCAAGGTCGCGGCCCGCGCGGCCCAGATTCGGCAACTCGGCAGGGAGCGAGTATTGGATGTTCTTGTTTTCGCAGCCGCCGCCTTTTAGCAGCAGCTTGACTTCGATCTCGTCGGGGTTCTCCCATTGATCGAAGTGAAGGACGGGGGTGCCCGGCCCAAGGTTGTCGCCGGAGTTTTCGCCCGTGATCGAATCGACGGAGTTGGGCCGCAGCTTGCCGCGACGGGTCGCTTCGGCCACGGCCTCGCGGATGTCGCGCTTCATCACAATCTGGTTAGCGCCGACGGGGGTCTTTATCTCGAACGTCGGCATGCCTGTGTCCTGACAGATCGGGCCTTCGGTGTCGCACGCCATGTCGATGTTGCTCGATATTACCGAAAGCGCTGTCCCTGCCGACGTGGCGGGGTTCTCCTGTTCGGTTGCGCGGGCCATTGCCTGCCTGACATCGGGCGGCAGATTGGTCGAAGTCATGGTGATAAGCTCGATCATGCTATCTTTGAAAAACTGCATACTGGTCTCCAAAATCAAAAGGGAGGCCCGCAGGCCCCCCTTTCCGGTCGCCTGCTGGCGGGTTTACAGAAACAGCGTGAGGAACGTAAAGAGCACGAGCGTTTCGATGAGCGCGAGGCCCAGAAGCAGCATCGTGAATATGCGCCCGCCCGCGCCGGGGTTGCGCGCGGTCCCTTCGCAAGCCGCCGCAATCGCGCGACCGTCCGCGAGCGCGCCGCCGACCGCCGCGATGGCCACGGCGAACGCCGGGAGCGCAGGGATCACCCAGAAGTTCCCGCCGCTGCCTGCCGGAGCGCCCGTTGTGCCCGGCGCTTGAGCGGCCGCCGTTGCAACAGTCAGCATCATCATCATCACAGACATAACGAATAATTTTGCTTTAAACATTTTCTCCTCCTTAAAAGAAAGAGGTAAACAGTGACAAGTGACGAGTGACAAGAAAGAAGAAACCGTTGGCTCACACCTCTCCCTCTTGTCACTCGTCACTTGTCACTTGTCACTCTCCCTATATGTGCGGCGAGGCGACGGGCGCGAGCTTTTCAGGCCGGGGTGTATAAATAAATCCGGCCCTTCGAGGCGTGCCCGTCTCCGGCCCGCGTGTTGTCAATTGGAGGAAGCCGGACGCGACTGGCCTGGGATTATTTCCACGGGTCCGGTATTCGCTTGCCCCTGATGCTGCAAGGCTCCTGCGACGCGCGTGCGATCAACTTCTATAAACGACCAGACTTCACAGCTTCCCCAGTCTTGCGAATTAGTGCGCTTCGGCTACGGCCTCGTGGCCGTGCCCGTGTTCTTCGTGGTCGTGTTCTTCGTGCGGCACCGTCTCTGATAAATAGACCATCGAAAGCATTATGAATATAAAGGTCTGCACGAAGGCGACGAAGATGCCCAGCACGATGGTGAAGATCGGAACCAGTATCGGCGCGAGGTTCAAAAAGACCCCTGCGATCTGGTGATCCGCAAACATGTTGACAAACAGCCTGAGCGCGAGCGTCACCGGGCGCACGCTGTTTGATATGATCTCGACGAAAAAGATGAGCACCCCTATGGGCAGGAGCGCGCCGCCGAGCCCGCCCATGAAGTGCTTCAGGTAGCTGATGCCCTGCTGGCGAAATCCTGTGCCGATGTAATAAAGAAACGAGCAGAGGCCGAGCGCGCCCGTCACGTTTATGTTCTCGGTCGGCGCTCCGAGCCCCGGAATCGCTCCCATCAAATTGCCTATCAGGATAAAGAAAGCGAACGAGCCGACCACCGGCACATAACGGCGGCCGTACGGGCCGACGACCTGATCGAGCATGCCGCGAATCTGTTCTACGCCGACTTCGAGAAGCTGCTGCCCCTTTGACGGGCGGTCAACCGAAAGCTTCCCGCGAAGCAAAAGCACGAGCGCCACGGCTATAATCATCAGCACGATTGTCCAGATGACGTGCGCGGGGATTATAAGCTCGCCCGCTGCGGGCTCGTGCCAGGTCGCGCCGAATAGCCCGTAGATCGACGGCATCACCGCTTTTTGAACCTGCAAGACGGCAGGACCGGCGACGTGGTTGACCCATTCGACAACCGCAGGCGTGTGGTGCGCCGCCGCCTGCTCCGTGTGCTCAACCGCCTCTTCGTGTGCGTCCTGCAATAACGCCAGTAGCGCAAGCAACATGTCTTATCGTTCTCCCTGATCGGTGATAGTCTTATAAGTCGAGTACGCGGCTTCCATCACGACCGCGACCGCCGGGGCAAAAAGCCCTGCCAATACGGCTATCTCGTTTACAAATCCTGTCAGGCTTGCCGCGTAGACGACCGCTCCGACGACCACCCATCGAAATATGAACTTGAGCGTGGTGCCCTGCGGAGCCTTTCGGCTTCCTGTTGATAGGATAGCGCGCAAGCTGGAGTGGAGCCAGCGGTAGTTCAAAAGCGCCAGCGCCCCGCCTACCAGCAGCCCCAGCATGAATTTCAAATCGGCGAAGACGGCAGCGGCTACTATCGAAATCGCTACAACGGCAAAGATGTTGCGCCACACGCGGCGCTCGACCTGTTCGGGGTCGGTAAAGTCAGCCGCCTGCGCCGCCGGCTCGGACGCCTCTTCCGTATCGTCTTCATCGCCCATTTCAAAACGGGTGATTTTATCAGCGCGGCTTTGCGCTTGTCCAGGCAGGGGCAGCAGCCGCACGTAAAAGGGCGTGAACCGTGAACAGTGACAAGTGACGAGTGACAAGTGACAAGTGACGAGTGACAAGAAAGACCGGACTGAACCTTGATCGTTCTCTCCCTCTTGTCACTCGTCACTTGTCACTTGTCACTCTACTCATATCTGAGCGCGACCATCGGATCGACTTTTGTGGCGCGGCGCGCGGGGAGGTAACTCGCCGTGAGCGCGACGGCGGCGAGTACAAGCGAGATGAGGCCGTAAATTCCGAGGTCCATAGCCCCCACGCCGTAGAGCGCGCTCGATATGACCTGCGCGGAGACGAAGGCCAGACAGAGGCCGACCGAGATGCCCGCCAGGGCCAGAAACAACCCTTCGCCCAGGACCAGCTTGAAGACATCCACAGGACGCGCGCCCATCGCTATGCGGACGCCTATCTCGTGCGTGCGCTGGCTCGCCGAGTAAGAGACCACCCCGTAAAGCCCTATTGATGCCAGCACCAAAGCGAGCAACCCTGCGACGGTCACGAAGGTTGAAACCTGTTGTTCGTTCGCAATCAGATAGCCGATGTGCTCGCCAAGCGTCTTCGCGTTGAAGACAGGCATATCTCGATCAAGCCCCGTCACCTCGCGTTTTACCGCCGCTATCAAGCCTTTAGCGTCAACCGAAGTGCGCGCGACTATCGTCATCTCCGACGAGTGGCTCTGAAAAAGTGGGACGTACAGAGTCGGCTGCTGTCTGCCAAAAGCGTTGCGGTCGTTTGCGTCTTCGACCACGCCTACGACTCGCAAGTAAGGCGCGTTTCGCTCGAAGTAACTCTCGACGCGGAGACGCTTGCCCAGAGGGTCAGAGCCGGGCCAGGAGCGGCGAGCCATGCTCTGATTGATTATCACCGCCAGCGTCGAGCCTTCGCCGTCCTCGCGCGTAAAATCGCGCCCCTGGACTACAGGGAACCCGAGCGTGCGAAAGTACCCCGGCGCAACCAGGTAATAACTGACCCTGCCGTCGTTGCGGTTTCCCGCGTCCCCTTCAACGGTCGCGGTCACATCTCCCTCGACGCCGCTGATGTTGATTGAATTGACAAGGCTGGCGGACTCGACGCCCGGAACGCGCCCGACGTTTTCGATCAAGCTTTGATAAAACTGCTTTGCCTTTTGCCGCGTGTATCCTTGCTCGACCGGCGCTACAGACATAACGACTACCCTGTCGCTATCGGTCACGGCCTTGCTTGCGCGGGTGTTGTGCCAGCTCTTGATAAAGAGCGAGGCGATGACGAGCAGTACGAGCGAGACGGCGATCTGAGATACGACCAGCGCGCTCCTCAGCTTCGATCTGCGATAGCCAATGGTCGGGCCGCCTTCCTTGAGCGCGGTTACAAGGTCCGACTTTGACGCCTGAAGCGCGGGCACAAGCCCGAAGACTATCCCTGTGAAAAACGAGAGCGCGACAGTGTATCCGAGCACGCGCCAGTCTATGCTCACGCCGGGGATGAAAGTCATCCCGGTGTTTGCCGACAGCCATACCCACACGAGGTCGATGGCCCACAAAGTCACAAGCAACCCGAGCGCGCCTGCGGCCAGCGAGAGCATGCAGCTTTCCGTGAGCAGCTGGCGAACGAGCCGCCGCCGCCCCACGCCAAGCACCAGCCGGACGGCGATCTCTTTGCGGCGCGTGCCCGCACGCGCGAGCAGCAAGTTCGCAACGTTCGCGCAGGCGATGACAAGCACAAGGGTGACAACCGTCATGACCGCGCTCGCGCCGATCAGGTCTTCGCTCAACGATGCGCTCGTCAACCATCCGCTCACGTCTATGTCAACCGCTTCGGCCGACGGGTCTCGCTGGGCGACCTGCGCCGCGAGGGTGTCCATCTCCGCTTCGGCTTCGTCCAGGCTTACGCCGGGATTTAACCGGCCGATAACGGTGACAGGGGGCTCGCGCCAGTCGTCTAGCGCAGGCTTAGCGCGCGGGCTGATCTCGGCTTCCATCATTCGCGGCACAAAGACGTCGATGCGGCTGTGCGTCTTTTCGCCGTTAAAGCCTTCGGGCGCGACCCCGACAACCGTGAAAGCGTGCCCGTTGAGCTTTATGCTGCGGCCCGTAACGTCTGACCCGCCGAAGCGCCGCTGCCAAATCCCGTAACCGAGCACCGCCACCGTGTGCCCGCCGCGAATGCGGTCGTCTTCTGCCGTTAGCAGGCGGCCCTGCCGCGCCTCGACGCCCAGCGTGGAGAAGTAGTTACCCGAAACAACAAGGCCGCTTACGCGCTCAGGCTCGCCGTCTCCGCCCAGGCTCAAAGGCAACCTGGCAAAAGATATAAGCCCGGAAAAGACCGTGCTCTTTTCGGCAAGCTCATTGTAAGCGGGATAAGAGAAGAACGGGCCGAACTCTGAGTTCGACAGGCGGACAAGGCTGTCAGGCTCTTTGACAAAAGGAGCCGGGCGCAGAAGAGTCGCGTTGATGATGCTGAAGGCAGCCGTGTTTGCGCCGATCCCCAGGGCGAGCACCAGCACCGCCGTGAGCGCGAAACCGGGGCTGTTCAAAAAGACGCGCAACCCATAACGCATATCCAGCCAGATCGATTCCATCCTGTCTCCCTATCTCTCGCCGACGGCTACTCGTATCTGAGCGCGACCATCGGGTCGACTTTCATCGCGCGGCGGGCGGGGATGTAGCTCGCAAATACCGCCACGCTCCCAAGCAGCAGCGCGATCAACGCAAAGGTCAACGGGTCTGTCGCGCTCACGCCGAAAAGCAAGCTCTCCATCAGCCGCGTCATCAGCAGCGCCGCGACAAGACCTATCGCTATCCCCGCGACCGTCAGGGCAAGCCCCTGGCCTATGACCATTCTCAGGACATCCGACTGCCTTGCCCCCAAAGCCATACGAACGCCGATCTCGTGAGTTCGCTGCGTCACCGAATATGCCATCACGCCGTAGATGCCGACGGCGGCGAGGATCATCGCGACCGATGCGAATATGCCGAGCAGCAGCGTGTTGAATCGCGGCTGTGAAAGCGATCCGCGAAGCCGCTCTCGCATAGTGCTTATGCTCGCTATGGGCTGGTCACGATCAATCGCCGCGACCTGGCTTTTGACCGCTCCGACAAGCGAAAGCGGGTCTGTGGTCGTGCGCACGGCCACGAACATGCTTCGCGAAATCTCTATCCCTTGCGCCTGCTGGTGCGGGTTGTAGACTTCAGGCGCCACGGCCTGGCCGAGTCCCGTGTGCCTTACGTCTTTGACGATGCCCACGATGGTCATGCGCGGGAAATCGAAGCCCGGCGGCAGGTTGGCACTGTCGATCAAGTTGAGGGGCGGGCCCAGGTATATCACCTTGCCAATCGGGTCTTCGCCGGGGAAGAAGCGTTGCGCGAGCGTTTCGTTTATCAGCGCGACCTTCTGGCTCTGGCTGCCGTCACGCTCGTCGATGAGACGGCCTCTCAGAAGCGGTATCCCCAGGCTTGAAAAATAGTCGCCCGCAACCTGACGGTACTGCACGAGCGGAACCTCTTCGAGCGAGGTGGCAGGGGGGCGGTCTTCCCTGCTAAAGAGCTTGCCCCACGAGCTGCGCGAGAGCGGAAGCGCGGTGATCGTGCCGACGGCCGTTACGCCGGGCAGCGCCTTTATGCGCTCGGTCAGTTGATTAAAGAATGCGGCCCTCTGTTCCGGCTTCGCGTCAGGGTATTTAGACTCAGGCAAAGCGATAGCCATCGTCAAAACGCTTTCGGGGTTGAACCCCGGATCGACCGACTGCAACGCAAGGAAGCTGCGAATCATGAGGCCCGCGCCTACGAGCAAGACGAGCGACAGGGCTACCTCCGCGATCACAAGCGCGCCACGTATGCGGCGGCTGCCTATGCCTGTGGTCGTGCCGCGACTACCTTCCTTGAGCGATTCGTTGAGGTCGGGCTTTGAAGTTTGAAGCGCCGGAACGAGCCCGAAGATTATCCCTGTCAAAAGTGACAACCCGAATGTGAAGACGAGCGCGCGCCCGTCTACGCCGATCTCGCTCAGGCGCGGAATATCTTCGGGGCCGATGCTCACAAGCACGTCCACGCCCCAGAGCGCGAGCAGAAGGCCGAGCATCCCGCCGACAAGGCTTAACATTATGCTTTCGGTCAGCAGCTGGCGCACGATGCGAAGGCGGCTTGCGCCGAGCGTCGTCCGAATCGCAATCTCCCTTTGTCTGGCAGCCGACCGCGCAAGCAGCAGGTTCGCAACGTTCGCGCAGGCGATGAGCAACACAAAGGCAACCGCGCCGAGCAGCACAAACAGCGCGGGCTCGACGCTCCCTACCACCTCCGAGCGCAGCGTGACCACGCGCGTGCCAAGCCCCGCGTTCTCCTTGTACTCCTGTTCGAGCTTCGTGGCGATTGATGTCATGTCGGCCTGCGCCTGCTCAAGCGTGACGCCCGGTTTCAGTCGCGCGACCACGTTCAGGTAATGGTTGCCCCGCGTGTTCAGATAGTGGTTTGGCGCGAACGACAACGGTATCCACAGGGCCGTTCGCGCATCCGGGTACTGAAAGGTCGCGGGCATCACGCCGACGATCTGGTAATCTTCGCCGTTGAGCTTGACGGCCCTCCCTACGATGTTCGGCTCTGCCCCGAACCGTCGCCGCCACAACCCGTCGCTCAGGATGACGACGCGGTGGCGGCCAAACTCCTCTTCTTCGGGCATGAAAGCGCGGCCCATAGCGGGGTTGACTCCGAGCGTCGAAAACAGCGCGGGCGACACCTCTACTCCGGGGACGCGCTCAGGGTCGTCCGTGCCTGTGAGGTTGAAGGCGTTTGAATTGAAAGCGGCCATCTGCTCGAAAGCCTGGTTGCGCACGCGCCACTCGCGAAAATCGGGCGGCGAGCAGCCGGAGTCGTCATAGCCCCTCGAAGGGTTCGTCTCCCAGACCATCACCAGCTGTTCGGGGTTTTGATAAGGCAACGGCCTGAACAGCACCGCGTTTGCCACGCTGAAGATCGCGCTGTTGGCCCCTATCCCCAAGGCGAGGGCCACGATAACGATTGCCGTAAAAGCGGGGCGCTTGACGAGCATCCTCGCGCCATAACGAATATCCTGCAACAGCGTATCCATGATCTTACCTCGTGTGGTCGCGGCCCGTTACCGGTCGCGGTCTAGGAGGACTTTGCCAAGCTCGGCTTCGGTGAACCATCGCCCGCCGAGCATAACGCCTGCGCGCTTGCTTGCGTTGCCGACATCCGCGAGCGGGTCGGCGTCGACCAGGATGAGGTCTGCGCGCTTGCCTACTGTCACCGTGCCGAACTCTGATGTCGCGCCGAGGAACTCCGCCGCGTTGGCGGTCGCGGCTCTTAAAGCTTCGTACGGAGTCAGCCCCGCCGCCACCAGGCAGCGAAGCTCGTCGTGTATTGAAAATCCCGGCACAACACCTACGTTGAGCGCGTCGGTCCCTGTGACTATTCGCACCCCCGCGTCACGCATCGCGCGGACGAGCTTTTCGAGAAACTGGTATCGCGCTCGAAAGCCCGGAACAAGCTCTTTGCCGAACCGGCGGGTGTAAGGGTTAGTCTGAGGGCCCCAGCTTTCGGCTATGTTCTGCGGCATGAAGCGCATCTCCGGCCGGATTAAGATCGAATCGAGGTTGTCCACCTGGCGACCGATGATGTCGTAAGCCGTCAGGTTCGGGATCAGCCAGATGTTTGCCTTCGCGGTAGCCGCAGCAAGCTCAGGTATGCGCGGCTCAAGCGCGGCGAAATTTCTTGAGTTGTTGTTGCGGTCATAGATGTACTCTTCGGCGTGGGCGACGGCGTGCGGCCGCTCTTCAAACATAGCCTCGATGCCGAGATTTCGCGGCGCGTGACCGACCACGCGTATCCCCTCTTTGCGCGCCACCTGATTGAGCCGCGCATAAGCCTCTCTCGAAAGATCGCCGTGCATCTTGACGAAATCGTAACCGGCCCGCTTCTGAGCTATGACTGCTTGCTCGACCTGTTCGGGCGTGGTCACAAACGGCTCGTTTATGAAAGGCCCCGCCGTGTAGAGCCTTGGGGCGAATATCTCGCCCTCGCGTATTTCATCGCGAAGCTCAAGGTGGGCCGCCGTGCCGCGCAGGCTCAAGACGGTCGTCACGCCGTTTGCCACGAACAGCCGCAGCAAGACGAGATTGTCCTGCGGCTCGTCGCGCTCCTGAAGGTGTATATGGAGATCGGCCAGACCGGGCATCAGGAACTTGCCCCTCGCCTCTACCCGTTTAGCGTCAACAGGAACCTTGACGCTTTTGACCGGGCCAATCTCTGCGATGCGCCCTTGACGGACGATGACCGTCTGCCCCGCAATCGCGTGGGGCGCGTCCATCGGCACAACGGTCACATCGACAAAAGCGACAGGCTTGTTCTTTGCCGCTTCAAGCCAGCTCGCGCGAACCGCTTCGGGAACCTTTCTTCTAACGGCGCTGTCGGACTCTTGCTTGTCAAATGACTTGCCGTAGAAGTAGACGAAGCCCACAGGCAAAGCGCCTATGCCGACGACCAGCGCGAACAGCACGACGCCGGGCAGCACATACCGCCTGAATATCACCTGAGTTCGGCTCCGACGAATCTGTCTCTGTATATCCATGGTTTTAGAGTTGTGACAAGTGACAAGTGACAAGTGACAGGAAAGACCTGACGTGGCCGCGATTTCTCTCCTTCTTGTCACTTGTCACTTGTCACTTATCACCCCTACTCGTATCTGAGCGCGATCATCGGATCGACTTTCATCGCGCGGCGCGCAGGGACGTAGCTTGCGAGCAAGGCGACACAGATGAGCAGCAGCGGTATCACGGCGAAGACTACGGGGTCCGTCGCGCTCACGCCGAAAAGCAAGCTCTCCATCAGCCGCGTAAGTGCGAACGCGCCGGCAAGGCCTGCGGCCACGCTTACGCACGCAAGCATCAGCCCGTGACCCACGACCAGTCTCAAAACATCGGTGGGCCGCGCGCCCAACGCCATGCGAATGCCGATCTCGTGCGTGCGCTGCGCGACCGAGTAAGAGATGACGCCGTATATGCCTACGCCCGCGAGCGTCACCGCGATCCCCGCGAATATTCCGAGCAAAAGCATGTTGAATCGCTGCCCGGCGACAGAGGCCGCCATCACCTCTTTCATCGTCTGGAGCTTTGTCACGGGTATCTGCTTATCGACAGACCATATCTGCTTCTTGACCAGCCCGGCGAGCGTTTGAGGGTCGGTGTTGCTGCGAACGACAAGGCTCATCCACCGCTTCCACGGCTGGGTCAACTGCGCGTAAGGCGTGTAGACGGCGGGCTCTTCGGGCAGCCCAAAACCGAACTGCCTCACGTCGCCGACCACGCCTACGATTGTTATCCACTGCGGCTCGCCTTCCTGTCGCGCCCATCGTATGCGCGCGCCGAGCGGCTCCTGGTTTTCAAAGTATTGCCGCGCCATGCTCTGGTTGATGATGCCGACAAGCGGCGACCCCGCGCGGTCTTGCCCCGTAAAGTCGCGCCCCCTGACCAGAGGTATCCGCATAGCGCCGAAGTAATCGCCCGCGACCGTGCGCGAATAAAGCTCCGGCTCTTCGCCTATCTCGATGGGCGGGCGGCCTTCGATCACGAAGTTGTGAAAAAGCGGGCTGCCTTCCATAGGGATCTCGCTTATCATCGCCGCCTGCGAGCCTGGAATCGAGTTGACCGCTTCAAGCGTTTGCAGCCGGAACTCTGTCTGGCGGGCGATCTCGCGGTAGCGAGTGTCCGGAAGGTCCATACGCATCGTCAGCACGTTGTCGGGGTCAAATCCCGGCTCGATAGATTGCAGCCGCCAGAACCCTTTGATGAGCAGGCCCGCGCCGATCAGCAGCACGAGCGCGATTGACAGTTCCGACACGACAAGCAAACTGCGCAGGCCCTGTCGGCTGCCGCCCGCCGTATTCGTGCGCCCGCCTTCTTTGAGCGATTCGTTGATGTTCGTTCGCGAAGCGCTCCACGAAGGCAGCAGCCCGAAAACGAGTCCCGTCAGGATCGAGACGGCAAAGGTGAAAGCGAGCACGGTCGAGTCTATCCCGACGGCCGAAAGCCGTGGCAGGTTCGCGGGCTTTAGCGCGACCAGCAGGTCAAGGCCCCACATGGCAAAGAGCAAACCTACAAGCCCGCCCAGGACCGCCAGCAGCACGCTCTCGGTGAGCAGCTGGCGAATCAATCGAAAGCGCCCGGCTCCGAGCGCAGCGCGAATAACTAACTCCTGTTGACGCGCGGCAGAGCGAGCCAGAAGCAGGTTCGCAAAATTAGCGCACGCTATGAGCAGCACAAGCGCGACCGCGCCGAACAGCACGAGCAAGGCCGGGCGGGTGTTGCCCACGACTCGCTCGTGCAGCCCCATAAAGGTCGTGCGTCGGCCCCTGTTTTCAGCCGGGGCGAGCTGTTCAAGGGCGGGGTCGATCACCTCCATCTCGGCCTGCGCCTGTGCAAGCGTCACGCCCGGACGAAGCCGCCAGTATGTTCTCAGGAAATGGACCCCGCGAGCTTTGCCCGCGAGCGGGTTGGCCACTATCAGCGAGACGAGCACGTCCGGGTTTTCTCGCGGAAATACAAAGCCGTCGGCAAGCACGCCTATGACGGTGTAGCTGTTTCCGCTGAGCGAGATCGTCTGGCCGATGATATCGGCTCTCCCGCCGAAGTGGCGTTGCCAGAACGGGTGGGTCAGCACCACGACGCGCCCGGCCCCTTCGCGGTCTTCATCGGCAGAGATCGTTCGCCCCAGAGTCGGCTGCGCGCCAAGCACCGTGAAAAGGTCCGACGTGGCCAGCCCCGCGTTGACCTGCACAGGCTCAAAGTCGCCCGTGTAATCGAGCGCCTGAGTCACTATCCCCCCGACCTCTTCAAACGATTGGGCGCGAGATTTTATATCGTTAAGGTTGAGCAGCGACAGGTTGAGCCGCGAGGTCAACAGCCTGTCGGGCTCAGGGTAAGGCAGCGGCCGCAGCAAGACCGCGTTGACCACGCTGAAGATCGCTGTATTAGCGCCGATCCCAAGCGCAAGCGACAACACTGCAACCGCCGTGAAACCGCGAGTCTTCAACAGCGTTCTCAAGCTGTATCGAAAGTCTTGCCAGAGAGTTTCCATAGCTTCTCCTTCGTGAACCGTGAACCGTAAACCGTGACAAGTGAAGAGTGACAAGAAGTAGGAAACAAACAGCCCGGTGACAGCTCTTTCTTGTCACTCGTCACTTGTCACTCCTACTCGTACCGAAGCGCGACCATCGGGTCCACCTTGGTGGCGCGACGGGCGGGGATCAGGTTGGCCAGAAGCGATACCGTGGCCAGGACGAGCGAAACGCCGATGAATGTGAGCGGGTCGGTAGCGGTGACCCCGAAAAGGAGGCTCTCCATAAGCCGCGTCAAACCGTACGCCGCCGCAAGGCCGAGCCCCACGCCGACGACCGCGAGCGTCATGCCCTGGCCGACCACGAGCCTCAATACATCGGCCCGCCGCGCGCCCAGCGCCATGCGAATACCCATCTCGTGCGTGCGCTGCGCGACCGAATAGGCCATCACGCCGTAGATGCCCACGCCCGCAAGCACAAGCGCTATCGCGGCGAAGATCGTCAAAAGCAGCGTGTTGAATTTGGGGCGCGAGATCGAAGCCGAAAGGAAGGCTTCCATAGGTTTCGCCGAATGTACGGGCAAGTCCTGATCGAGCGCGGCGGCCTGGCTCTGCACGGCGGCGGCGACGGTTTGAGGGTCGAGCGCGGTCTTTACGACGAGGTTTGCAAACGGCAGCGGCGTCTGCGAAATAGGCGTGTACATCTCGCTCCCACCCTGAATGTTCAAGCCGTGATGTTTGACGTTGCCGACTATCCCTATTACCTCGGCGGTCGTGTTGTTAGGCCCGTAGCCGATTGCTATTCTCTGGCCGAGCGGCTCTTCACCCGCAAAGTATTGCTGCGCCATCGCCTCGTTGATGACGATGACTTTAGGCGATTTCTCGTCGTCGCTTTCGCTGAACCCGCGCCCACGGACAAGCGGTATGCTCATGGTTTTAAAGTAACCGTCGGTGGTCGCGCGCCAGTTGGCCGACTGTCGCTGGCCCGGCGGCAAAGGCTCGCGTCCTTCGACCCTGAACGTGAGCATCATCGTATTGCCGCCCATAGGAAGCGGCGTAATCAATGCCGCCGACTCCACGCCGGGCTGCGACTTCACGCGCTCGACAAACTGTTTGTAGAACGTCACCTGCTTGTCGGTTTCTGGGTATGTGGTATCGGGCAGCGACAGCGACATCGCCACGACGTTCGCCGGATCGAACCCCGGCGCGACCTGCTGTAATCTGACGAAGCTCCTTATCAGCAGGCCCGACGCTATCAGCAGCACGACTCCCAACGCGACCTCTGCGACGACCAGAAAGCTGCGCGTGCGGTTGCCGCGCAGGCTCCCGATTGAGCCTCGCCCGGCGTCTTTGAGCGATTCGGTGAGGTCGGGTTTTGAAGCTTGAATCGCGGGGGCCATGCCAAAGAGCAGCCCTGTCAACACCGAGACCGAGAGCGTGAATAGAAGCACGCGGCCGTCGAGCCCTATCTCGTTTAAGCGGGGAATATCTTCGGGGCTGATGTAGACGAGCAGGTCTACGCCCCACATAGCGAGCAGCAGTCCCAGACCGCCGCCTATGAGCGCGAGCAGCAAGCTTTCCGTCAGGAACTGGCGTACAAGATGGAAGCGGCTCGCGCCGAGCGCTGTGCGGATTGCGATCTCTCTTTGCCTGGTAGCGGCCCGCGCGAGCAGCAGGTTCGCGACGTTGGCGCAGGCGATCAGCATCACAAACGCGACAGCGCCGAGCAATACCAGAAGCGCGGGCCGCACGTCTGCGACGATGCGCTGGTGAAGCGACTCGACCTTCGACGTGTGGCCGGTGTTCGTATCAGGGTATTGCTGTTCAAGCCGGCTGGCTATTGTCTCCATGTTTGCGCGGGCCTGCTCTTCGGTCACGCCGGGTTTGAGCCGCGCTACCAGTTGGAGGAAATGCGCGCCGCGCTGAAGCTCGCCTTCCTCAAACGAAAGAGGCGTCCACAATTGAGGGTCCGTGGGCTCTACGGGGAAGCTGAAGTCGCGCCCCAGCACGCCTATGACCGTGAAGGTCTGGCTTTCAATCGAGAGCGTCTTTCCAAGCACAGCCGGGTCCGCTCCGAACCGCCGCTGCCAGAAGCCGTGGCTTAAGATAACCACGCGGTCTTGCCCCGCCTTCTCTTCGTCAGCCGTGAACGTGCGACCGAGCATGGGGGTTACATTGAGCGCTTCAAAAAAACCTGGAGAGACTTGAACGCCAGCAACGCGTTCGGGCTTATCGCCTTCCTTAAAATTGAAGTCTGTGAAACTGTATGCGGCCAGCTCCGTGAAGACTTCGTTCTGGCTTCGCCAGTCGAAAAAGTCAGCGGGCGAGACGGTGCTGAATGCCGCAGGATTGTTCCTGCGGCTCTCGGAAACTATCATCACCTGTTCGGGCTCAGGATACGGCAGCGGGCGCAGCAGCACGGCGTTTACGACGCTGAAGATCGCGCTCGACGCGCCAATCCCTAAAGCGAGCGCGATGACGGCCACCGCCGTAAAGCCTGGGCTTTTGAGCGTCATCCGGGCAGCGTAACGGATATCTTGTAAGAGAACTCCCATTTCAGACTCCTAGAGAAAATCTGTGACTCGTAGAACAACTGCCGTGCCAGCGTCTTAAAAACGCCCTAAACCAGAGGATATAAAGACTGATCGTGAAAGCGATAACGGAAGGATGTCCAGTTGTGGGAAGCCTCTGCCCAGAAACGAACAGGATTGGGAAGCGTGAACCGTAAACCGTAAACCGTGAACCGTGACAAGAAGGAGAACCCGCACAAATCACGCTCGGTCCTTCTTGTCACTTGTCACTTGTCACTGTTTACCCTTCTCTGACTTGTCACGGTTTACGGTTCACGGTTTACGCCTACTCATGCCTGAGCGCGACCATCGGGTCTACTTTCGCCGCTCGGCGGGCGGGGGTGTAGCAGGCTGCGAGCGCCACGGTCAAAAGCCCTGCCGTGATGATTACATAGGTCACGGGGTCTGTTGAGCTTACGCCCACAAGCAGGCTTGCAATCGCGCGCGTAACTGCGAATGCCAAGACAAGCCCTATGACGATGCCCGTCACGGCTAGACCCATCCCCTGCGCGGCCACGAGCTTTAATACGTCGGACTTTGTCGCGCCAAGCGCCATGCGAATGCCGATCTCGCGCGTGCGCTGGCTCACCGTGTAGGCCATGACAGAATAGAGCCCTGTCGCCGCAAGCAGCAGCGCTACGAACCCGAAGCTGAGCGATAGCGTGGCGGCCATGCGCGGCCCCCATAACCCCCAGGTCAAATGCTGTCTCAACGTCTTCACGTTGTAGATAGGCAGCCGCGAATCGAGCTTCTCTATCTCCTGCCGCACCGCGCCGACAATAGCTTCCGGGTCGCCGGTCGTGCGCACAAGCAGCGTCATGCCCGACTCGTTTCTTTGATAAGCAGGGTAGTAGAGGCAGAACCTCGGGCGCTCGCCAATCGTGCGATAGCGGCCGTCACGCGCCACGCCGACGATCTCGATCAAAGCGGTGTTATCGCCCACCCTCATACGCTTGCCGACTGCATCCTGGTCCGGCCACAGCCTCCGCGCAAGCGTCTCGTTGATGATGGCGACGCGCGGGCGGTCCGTGCGGTCCGTCTCGCTAAACTCCCGCCCCTTTACAATGGGCAATTGCATCGTCTCGAAATATCCCGGCCCTACGAGGTAGAGCAGAGAGTCTATGCCTTCGCCGGGCCGAGGCGGCTCTTCGCCTTCTCTGACTAAAGGCCCCGTCGAGTTCGAGCCGTCGCCGAGCGGCAGCTGGTTTGCCATGCTTGCCGTCTCGACGCCCGCCAGCGAGCGCGTCTGCTCGATAAGTCGGCGGTAAAACTCTTTGGTCTGGTCCGGCGTGTAACCGAGCAGGCCCGGATTCATCGAGACCGCCAGCGCGTTGTCGGGGTTGAAACCGGGGTTGGCAGACCTCGTCTTCTGAAAACTCTGTATGAAAAGCCCGGCGCAAACGAGCACGATCATCGAGAGCGCGACCTGCGATACTACGAGCATGTTGCGAAGCGAGAAGCGCGACGAGCCTTGCTTGAACGAAACCGTCTCGCCCTTGAGCACAGGGACCACGTCGGGGTTTGAAGCCTGCCACGCGGGCGCAAGCCCGAATATTATTCCGGTGACCAGCGAGATCACGAGCGTGAAGGCGAGCGCCCGCGCGTCGGGCGCAAAGTCTATGACTATCGTATAAGGCAGAACCGGTATGAGCGCGTACATAAGGTCTGTAACCCAGAAGGCGAACAACAGGCCGAGGCCCCCGCCCACGAGCGCGAGCAGGCAGCTTTCCGTAAGCAGTTGCCTGATGAGTCGCCAGCGGCTCGCGCCGAGCGCTAGCCTTATGCCGATCTCGCGCCGCCGCCTGATGGCGCGCGCCAGCAGCAGGTTCGCAACGTTCGCGCAGGCGATGAGCAGGATCAACCCGACGACCGCCATCGCAAGCCCCGACCCTAAAGCGATGGTGCTCGACGCATCGTCAAACCGGCCTTTGGTCTCAGGCAGGACGATCACCCTGAGATTCGCGCTCCTCTCTTTCGGATAGCTTGCGGCGAGCCTTGAAGAGATCGTCGTAAGCGCGGCGGCGGCCTGCTCTTCGGTCACGCCGGGTTTCAGACGGCCGACGACCTCAAGCCAGTGGCTTCCGCGATCATCGAGCCAGTCGGTCCCGTTCATTATCTGCTTATGCATCATCATCGGGACCCAGAAGTCCATGCCGAGCCCGAACTTGGTCCCACGGAACTCCTTGGGCGCAACCCCGATGACCGTGTACGCCTGCCCGTTCAACGTTACCGGCTGGCCCACGATTGAAGCGTCGCGGTCAAACCGCCGCTCCCACAGGCTGTGCCCAAGCACGACAACCGGGTGCGAGCCGGGCGTTTTGTCCTCTTCGGGCAAAAAGCCGCGCCCCATCGCGGGGCGAACGTGAAGCACGTCGAAGTAGTTGCCCGATACAAGCTCGCCCCAGACGAGGTCGTTCTGGTTGTCGCGGCTCAACGCCGCCTGGACTATGTTGTGCACGAGCATGCCTTCAAAGACATCATTCTGCTCGCGATAATCGACGTAATCGGGGTAGGAGAAATTGCCGAGCCATTCGTCCGGGTTATCGGTTTCAAACGGGCGGACGAGCCTGTCGGGCTCCTCGACCGGCAGGGGCCGCAACACGAATGCGCTGACCCCGCTAAAGATCGCGCTGTTTGCGCCGATACCCAGCGCGAGCGTTAACGCTGCGACGGCGGTCAGGCCCGGACTTTTTATCATCATGCGGACTGCATAGCGAAGGTCTTGCAATAGTGTTCCGATCATTAACCCCTCCAGATGTGTCGAGTCTTATTACGAGCCACGATAGCGAAAAAGTTCAATGTTAGAGTCAATCGGCGTGCCAGCGCGTCGGGAAATTTGAACTGGTGCAGGGGTTGAGATTAGCCGCGACGCGAAGCCCGGGCGAATCGCGTCGCGGTGTCCGTTTGTGGAATCAGACTGTCGCGGAATCGAAAGCCGCTCAGGTGGGCCGCCCGTACTTGAGCCGCACGACTTTAGCCTTGCCCGCGCGCGGAAGCGTCACGACAAAAAGGTAGTCGTACTGCTTGTCGTCAATCGTCGGGACGAGGTCGCCGCCGAGCGCATCGATTATGTTCGGGACGGTGTTGCTATGGCCCACGATCAAGACCACCTCGCCCGCGTGCCGCGATTTGACCTCGTTGATAAGCCGCGCCGTGTCCGAAGCGTCGATCTGGTTGATCGACAGACCCAGTCGATTCGCGAGCGGCTCGACCGTCTCGCGCGTGCGGGCGAACTGGCTCGTGTAGATCGCCTTCACGCCAGCTTCGCTCGCAACGTGAGCGAGCGCGCGAGCGCGCTCCTGGCCATCGGCGCTCAGGGGCGGGTTATCGGGCGGGCTTGCGCCTTTTTCGGCGTGCCTGACGAGCAGGATGGTTGTGACGGGGCTGGCATCGGGCAGCGCGACGCGACTCTTTGCGCGACAGGCTGACACGGCGACGAGCGCCAGAAGGGAAGCGAATAGAAGAAGCGATCTCGATTTTGTCATAAGCGAATATACGGGCTTCAATTTTTTACCGCTGTGTCGCCTCGATCAGCCGGCCCATCTTCGGCGGCTCGATCACCTTATGCTTGCGAAGGTAATCGATCACGATCTCCGAAAGCAGCTTCTCTTCGCTGACGACCTTCAGGCGAAGAAATGTCTGGTAAAGATCGCCGCCCTGGCCGAGAAAGCTGTTGGTAGCGACGCGGTACACTCTTCCGTCTTCAGCCGGTTTCCCGTTGATCTGAAGCTCGACCAGCCGATTGCCCACGGGCCGCTTCATATCGTAGACGGCCCTGAGCCCCGACACTTGCGCCATGCCGCGCTCAAGCGAAAGGCTCTGCTCAAGCACTTCGCGAATCTCCGTGCCTGTCATCTCGAAGACGACCAGCGAGTTGACGAAGGGCAGTGCGTCGAGCACGTTTCCCTTCGTCACATTTCCTTCGGGCAGATCGGCCCTGAGCCCGCCCGCGTTGGTAAGCCCGATGTCCGCGCCGCTTCGTTCGCGAAGCACGTCCGCGACGAAAGAGCCGAGCGGTGACTCCTTACGGTAGTTGCGGACGAGCCGCACCTTCGAGCGCCCGATGACTTCGCCTATCTCGCCCGCCACCTGCTCGTTGTACCGCTTCATCTTTGCCGCGACCACGGGGTCTGGCGCCAGACGGTCGCTCCACACCTTCAACAGCTCGCCTTCGTGCGCGACGATCTTTTTGTCCCTGACCCTGAGCTTGAGATAGCCGAGCCGCGTGCCGTAGCCGTACGTCTGTACTATCAGAGTGCCGGTCTTCGGGTGAACGAACGGCTTTTCGATCCCGCGATGGGCGTGGCCGCCGACGAATACGTCTATGCCTTCGACCTCGCCGCACAGCCGTATGTCTTCATCGAAGTCGCGCTGCAAGTCCTGGTGAGCTTCGGCGTCGGTCTGCATAGGCCCTGTCTTTCCCTGATGCGCGAGCACGACGATCAGATCGACGTGCGGTTTTAGCTCGGCCACGGCTTCGCGCACAACCGGTATAGGATCGAGAAAGTCCAGATGGGTTATGCCCGACGGCAGCGCTACGCTGCGAGCGTCCTGTCCGATGATGCCGATCACGCCCAGCCGCACGCCGTTGCGCTCGATTATCGCGTAAGGACGGCTGTAGCGGTGCTTCGTCCCTTTATAGAATATGTTCGCGCCCAAAACGGGGAAGGGCACGCGGTTCATCTGCTTCTCGAAATTGTCGCCGCCGTAATCGAACTCGTGATTGCCGATTGCCATGGCGTCGTACTGCATGCTTATCATCATCTCCATCATCGCTTCGCCGCGAGTCAAAAAAGACATCATCCCCGTGAACATATCGCCGGTATCGAAGAGAAAGACTGTCCGGTCGCGTCTGCGTATCTGGTTTACGAAAGTCGCGAGGTGCGCGGCCCCGCCCAGGCGCGGGCTGCCCGGCAGCCAGTATGCGGGGATCGGGTCGACCGCGCTGTGAAAATCGTTCGTGTACAGGATCGTGACCTCGCGCGCGTCGTCACGGCCCTGGGCCGCGACCGGTATGGCGAAGCCCGCAAGAGCGAGAAGAAAGAGAACCAGCCGTCCGTACCTTGCCATAGCTCGATTGATGCTCCTCGTCGCACGAATTAACCAGATTTGCCTGATTATACGGACGCGCCGGACTTTAGCAAACTACCTGTGGCGAGGAAGTGATTCATTGACCGCTCCCACCATTGCATGCGCTGGTTGAAAAGGTCCTCCGTGTAAGCGTCGATAAAGAGGTTGCCTTCTTCGGCAAGCGCCGTGAAGGTGTAGGAGATGTGAACCTCCGACGTGTCGGGCGACGTTTGAGCGATCTCGATCTCAAGCCGCCCGACCCTTGAGCCGGGTGTCACCATAAGGAACTCGATAAACCTGTCGCGGTCGTGCTGCGTTATGGTCCAGACGGTTTCGGCCTCGCCTTCGCGCGCGGTCTTGAATATGCAGTCCTTTTCCGCAAGCCCCGACCTTGAATAGACGACCTGGCATTGCCAGCCTTCGAGCCACTCGCTCTCTCTAACCGGGCAAAGCAGCGGGAATATGTCGGCAGGCGCGGCGTCGATCTTTTGAACGTAGGTTCGCGTGACTCTTTTTGCGTCGAACCTGTTAGCTTCTGAACTGTTCATAATCTTTCCTCCAAAAGCGAAGCCGCCCGCGTACGTTCGTATACGCGGGCGGCCGTTGTTTGTGACGTGTGAGACTATACCACTCGGCGCGAAAAGATACCAGCGGCTGCAAAGGATTGACCCGTGCGAGTCGGCTGTTGTTAAATAGTCCGGCCTTTCCTGCGATTAAATTATAGCTTCACCGGAGGACAGATGACCGCTCTAAACGCAAACCCCAACTCTTCGCGCGAAGAACTAGCCGCAAAGCAGCGAGAATTTATATGGCCCTGCGTCGGGACTTACTACGAGGACCCGCTTGTGCTGGAGCGCGGCGAGGGTATGCACGTGTGGGATGCGGACGGCAATCGCTATCTGGACTGTTTCGGCGGGGTGCTCACGGTCTCTGTAGGCCACGCGCGAGCGGAAGTGGTCAATGCCGTGAGCGAGCAGGTGGCGGCGATCAGCCACACATCGACGCTCTACATAAACCGTCCGCAGGCTGAGCTTGCCGAAAAGCTGTACCAGATCACGCCGGGCAAGCTGAAGAAGAGCTTCTTTAGCAACAGCGGCACCGAAGCCGACGAAACCGCGATGGTGCTCGCGCGCATATACACGGGCAACACAGAGATCATCGCCTTGCGCCACGGCTATCACGGTCGCTCCGTCATGGCCATGGCCGCCACAGGCCACGCGCCGTGGAAGCACGCGCCTTCGGCGCTCGCGGGGATAGTCCACGCGCACGCGCCTTACTGCTACCGCTGCCCGTTTAACGCCACGCCCGACAATTGCGCGCTCGAATGCGCAAGGGACGTCGAGGAGCTTATACAGACTTCGACATCTGGGCGCGTCGCGGCATTCATCGCCGAGCCGATCATGGGCGTGGGCGGGTTTATCACTCCTCCGAAAGATTATTTCAAGGTCGTGACAGAGATTGTTCGCCGTTACGGCGGCATCTTTATCTGCGACGAAGTGCAGACGGGGTGGGGGCGCACGGGCGATCACATGTGCGGAATAGAGCACTGGGAAGTCGAGCCTGAGGTGATGACCTTCGCAAAGGGCATGGCGAACGGGTCGCCCATCGGGTGTACGACCGCGACGGCGGAAGTCGCGGACAAATACCCTTCGCTCACCTTTTCGACCTTCGGCGGGAACCCTGTCACAGCCGCCGCCGCGCTCGCTACGATCCGCGTGATCGAAGAGAACGACCTGCCTCGCAACGCGCGCGAAGTTGGAGATTACCTGCGCAGTCGGCTCGAAGAGCTGAAGGAAAAGCACGAGGTCATAGGCGACGTGCGCGGCAAGGGATTGATGCAGGCCATCGAGTGCGTCAAAGACCGCAAGACCAAAGAGCCCAACCCGCAGGCGATCCTGAAAGTATTCGAAGAGACGCGGCGGCGCGGCGTGTTGATAGGAAAAGGCGGTCTCTACGGCAACATAATCAGGCTCGGCCCGCCGCTTGTCGCCACGAAATCCGACATAGACGAATTGATCGCCGCGCTCGACGGCGCATTTGAAACAGTGACAAGTGACAGGTGACAAGTGACAAGATAGGGGCAAGAACTAAACCTGCGGTCGGTCTTTCTTGTCACTCGTCACTTGTCACTTGTCACTCGTCACCTTTCCCAGAGGGTTGATATGAAGACCTTAATCAAGAACGGGCGGATCGTAACGGCGGTCGACGACTACCGGGCGGATATTCTTGTCGAAGACGATAAGATCGCCGTGATCGGGCGCTCGCTCGACATGGAAGCTGACCGGCTTTTGGATGCTTCGGACAAGCTTGTCATCCCCGGAGGCATCGACCCGCACACGCACATGGAGCTGCCCTTCGGCGGGACTTCTTCGTCGGACGATTTTCGCACGGGCACAATCGCCGCCGCGCACGGGGGCACGACGACGATCATTGATTTCGCCGTCCAGCACCACGGCCAGGCGCTTGTCGAGGCGGTCGATAACTGGCACCAGAAGGCCGAAGGCAAGACGGCTATCGATTACGGCTTCCACCTGATAACGACCGACCTGCCCGACGAGCGCGTGCCGGAGATGCGCCAGTTGATACGTGAAGGCGTGATGAGCTTCAAGCTCTTTATGGCTTACCCCGGCGTCTTTCTTGTCGACGACGCGACGATCTACCGCGCGATGAAGAACGCGGGCGAGGCGGGCGGGCTCATCTGCATGCACGCCGAAAACGGCATAGTCATAAACGAGATCATCAAGCACGCTCTGGCCGAAGGCCACACCTCGCCGAAATACCACGCGCTGACGCGCCCCACAAAGGCCGAGGCCGAAGGGGTTCACCGCGCAATCGCTATAGCCGAGATGGCCGGCGCGCCCGTCTATATCGTTCACCTCAGCTGCGCAGACGCGCTCGAAGAGGTGCGCGAGGCGCGCGACCTGGGGCTCCCGGCCTACGCGGAGACCTGCCCGCAGTACCTCTTTTTAGACTACAGCTATTACGAGCAGGAAGGCTTCGAGGGGGCGAAGTATGTGATGACCCCGCCGCTTCGCGAAAAGTGGAACCAGGACAAGCTCTGGACAGGGCTCGCCGGGAACGACCTGCAAGTCATCTCGACCGACCACTGCCCGTTCTGCTTCAAAGAGCAGAAAGAGCTTGGCCGCGACGACTTCACAAAGATCCCGAACGGCGGCCCCGGAGTCGAGCACCGCATGAGCCTTATCTATAACGGCGGAGTCGTGGGCGACCGCATCAGCTTGAACCGATTTGTCGAGCTTACTTCGACCGCAGCCGCCAAGCTGTTCGGGCTCTTCCCGCGAAAGGGGACGATTGCCGTCGGTTCCGACGCAGACATTGTGATCTTCGACCCGAACGAGGAGATGACAATCTCCGCCGAGACTCATCATATGAACGTCGATTACAGCGCCTATGAAGGATTTCGCGTGCGCGGGGTGACAAAGACGGTGCTCTCGCGCGGGCGCGTCATCATCGAAGACGGCAACTACACGGGCACGCCGGGCGCGGGCGAGTTCCTGCGCCGGTCTACTTTCAGCGGACGGTACTGAAACCTGAAAGGGAGATTCGGATGGCTGTTGAATCAAGGGCTTCATCTCAAGAGAAGCTTGATTTCGTCGAGCTTGACAGGGACGTATCTGACTCTCCTTTATGGAACCGCGACCTCGCGCCGACGACTATCAAAGAGCGCACCTGGTCTACTTACAACATCGCCGCGCTCTGGATAGGCATGAGCGTGGTCATCACGACTTATACGCTTGCGGGCGGCTTTATCGAGCAGGGGATGAACTGGTGGCAGGCGATGTTGACGATCCTGCTCGGCAACACGGTCGTGCTGATCCCTATGGTTTTGAACGCGCACGCGGGGACAAAGTACGGCATATCGTTTCCGGTGCTGTGCCGCGCGTCGTTCGGGACGCGCGGCGCGAATATCGCGGCGATGGCCCGCGCGCTTGTGGCCTGCGGCTGGTTCGGGATTCAGACCTGGATAGGCGGGACCGCGCTCGACGGGTTGATGAAGGCGATGTGGAGCGGGTGGGCCGATGTGCCCGCGCACGCGTTTATCATGTTCGGCCTGTTCTGGCTGATACAGGTAATCATAATCGTTCGCGGGATCGAGGGGATCAAGTATCTCGAAAGCTGGAGCGCGCCGCTGCTTTTGGCCGGAGGCGCTGTGCTTTTGTGGTGGGCCGTGTCGGAAGCGGGTGGTATGGGCCGCGTGCTCGATTCAGTTTCGTCGCTTCAAAAAGTCGATCCTTCCGGGCCGCGCCCGACCTTCTGGCAGATGTTTCCGGCCGCTCTCACCGCGAGCGTCGGCTACTGGGCGACGCTCAGCCTCAACATACCCGACTTCACGCGTTACGCTCGCAGCCAGCGGTCGCAGGTGCTGGGCCAGGCGCTCGGTCTGCCCACGACTATGACGGCGTTCGCTTTCATAGGCGTGGCGACGACGTCGGCCACCGTGCTCATATTCGGGCGCGCCATCCCGGACCCTGTCGAGCTTGTCGGCCAGTTCAACAGCATCGCCGTCGTGCTATTTGCCACGGTCGTGATCTTCGCCGCTCAACTGACGACGAACATGGCCGCGAACGTGGTCTCGCCTTCGAACGATTTTTCCAACCTCAACCCCAGGCGAATCTCCTATGTCGCAGGCGGGCTGATAACGGCAGGGATCGGCGTGCTGATGATGCCGTGGAAGCTTTATAGCGATGCGGCCGCCTACATCTTCACGTGGCTGATAGGCTATTCCGGTTTGATGGGAGCGATTGCCGGGATAATGATCGCGGATTACTGGGTGATACGAAAACAGAACCTTTCGCTCGCGGACCTGTTTTTGGTTGACGGGCGCTACAGCTACACCAACGGCATAAACTGGCGCGCGGTCGCGGCCTTTGCGCTTGCGATCCTCCCGGTCGTTCCGGGCTTTTTGCGCGCCGCCTCGACGCCGGGCGGAACGGTTGCCGACCCCGGCCTGCTTGACACTCTCTACACCTACAGCTGGTTCGTTACCTTCGGCCTTGCGTTTGTCATATACCTCCTGCTGATGAGAAAATCTGAAGTGTGAATCTTCAGTCTTTTTTTGGAGAGATAATCGAATGAAACGATTGCTGTTGAGCCTCCTGCTCGCGCAGGTTTTTTACGCGGGGGCGATGGCCCAGACTGCCGCCGTCAAATTGGAAGGTCAGGTTGTCTGCTGTGAAGACTGCTGGGCGAAAGCGGACCGCAAGACGACTCCCTACGGCACGCGGGCCGATCTGGAAGCCGCGCAAGAGTGCGTCACAAGCGGCGAGCCGTCGTTTCTTGTGGTGGCGAACGATCAGGGCGGGTTTACTTTTCACGAGCTTCAACTGGGAAAGTTTAAGCGCGAGGGCGAGAACTGGCTCGGATATATCGGCAAGCGCGTGGAGGTGACGGGCACGCCGGGCAAGAAGAAAAACAAGCCTTTCATCAAGGTCGATGCGCTCGTCGTGCTTGCGGAGCCGATTGCGGCGACGGAACCGGAAGTGAACGTCATCGGCACATCGGTCGAGCTTGCGTTGAAAGACCTGTTCGGAGTCGAGCAGCGGCTCGATTCGTATCGCGGGCGAGTGGTCGTGCTGAACTTCTGGGCCACCTACTGCGTCCCGTGCCGCAAAGAGATGCCCGACCTCGCGGCCGTCCAGAACGAGTACGCGGCGCTGGGCGTGCAGGTAATCGGCGCGGCCGCCGACACGATTGCCGACCAGCAAAAGGTAAGGCAGTTTATCAAAGAGACGAAGCTGAACTTTCCCGTCTGGCTCGGCGCGAGCGCAGAGCAGATGCAGCGGTTCGGCCTCGGCTCGGCGCTGCCTGGAACGGTCGTCATCGACCGCGACGGAAAGATCGTCGCGACTTTCAAAGGCATAATCAAAGTAGCGGACCTCAAGAAGCAACTCGACTCTTTGCTTGCCGCCGCCGAGCGAGAGTCCAGGTCGCAGGTCGCTTCTGCAAAGAGAGAGGCTTCGAAGAACGAGGCTTCCAAAGATGGAGCCGGGAAGGCGGCATCGGTTCCGAGCTGACCGCTCTGACCGGGCGAGGGCCGCGCCGTGAGCGGGGCTGAAGACGGGTCTGCCGATAAGTGGACCTTCGGAATAAGAGTTTTAAGCAACCAGATACCGCGCGCAAGCGTTCGGACTACGCTGACGTACCGGTTGCACCCGCGCCTGTCGCTCGGCGTCGAGTACAACCCGCGCGCCCGTGATGTCGGGTTGCTGGCGAACTTTGTCGCGGTCACGGAGACCGAGCGCCGCCCGGCTTTGATCTTCGGCACAAGCTCGGACCGCATAGGCACGCCTGAAGGCAGGTCCGTCTACGCGACCGCGAGCAAGAACCTGCGCGAGCACATAAAGCTGCCCGTCGCAGGTTATGTGGGCGTGGCCTATAGCTCTTACGAGGACAGGTTTCTGCCGCTCGCGGGGCTTACGGTCAGCTGGACCGAGCGGCTATCGACGCTTGTGATCTTTGACGGCGTGAAGGTCCACCCGACGCTGACCTATAATTTAGGGAGGCGACACGCCTTCACGTTCCTGCTGGCGCAGGGCCGCAATCCGGGCGTCAGCTATAGCATCTCGTTTTGAACACAAACGCCTTGCTGTTGAAGCCTCGCCCGTTAAAGTTTATTCTAGCGACATGGAGTCCTCAATCCTGAGACCGGTAATGGGTTTAACTACAAAGAGATTTCTTAACGTCTTCATAGCAGTAGTTCTCGCCCTTCAAGCGGCAGCGACAGGCGCGGCTCAGGTTCCAGAGCGGCCCGCTCCCGCTCCTGCGCGGCTGCTCGCGGACCTCAAGAGCGCGGACGCGGCGGCGCGCCGTGAGGCGCTCAACCGGCTTGGCGCCATCCGCGCGCGCGATGCTGTGAATGCCATGATAGACGCTCTTTCGGACAAAGACGCGGGCGTGCGCGAGGCGGCAGCTTTTGCTTTAGGCCAGATAACCGAGCCGCGCGCCGCACAGGGGCTTGCGCGTGCGGTTGAAGATTCGAACGCGGAGGTGCGCGCCTCGGCCGCCTTCGCCTTAGGCATGCTCGGCGACCGCGCTCATACCGGAACGCTCTCAAGGCTGCTCGAAGACAAAGAGACGGCCGTGCGCTCGTCGGCGCTTGCCGCGCTCGGGCTTCTTCAGGACGAGGAGGGCGTCGATGAGATAATCGAGATGCTGAGCGACCCGACTTACGACGCGCGCTATGACGCCGTCTGGGCGCTCGGCCAGATCGGCGAGCCCGACGCTGCCGATCACCTGCGGACCGCCGCTCAATTGATGAACACGTCGCGCGTCAGCGAATCGGCCCGCGAAGCATTTCGGCAGGCGGTCCAGTCCTCTCTCGAAAACCTCAGAACAGCCGAAAATGCGGCCGCGGCTTTAGGCCGCCCGCGCCGCGCGACCGTGCCGCGAGAGTCGAGAATCTCTCGCCCGGCTTCGATACGGCAGACGGTCCAACCCGCGATCACAGAGCGCGCCTTGCGAGCGCGAGTATCAGGCGCGGTAGGCGTGCGCGTGCTTGTCGAAGCGTCGGGCCGCCCGGTCAGAGCTTATGTGAATCGTCGGCTCGGTTACGGCCTGGACCAGAGAGCTATCGAAGCCGTCTTACAGTACCGCTTCGACCCCGCGATTGAAGCAGGTCTCCCGCAGACCTCGTGGGTCGACCTTGAAGTGAAGTTTTAGATATAACCCGGAGGACGTATGGCAACAGTTAAATGTGGACTGATCCAAACCTCTAACGCCTGCCCCGTCGATGAGCCAATCGAAAAGATCAAGCAGGCCAACACGGAAAAGAACCTGAAGTTCATCGACCAGGCGGCCGCCGAGGGCGTACAGATAATATGCATGCAAGAGGTCTTTACCACGCCCTATTTCTGCGCCGAGCAAGAGACGCGGTGGTACGAAGCTGTCGAGCGCATACCCGACGGGCCGACGGTAAAGCTTATGCAGGAGGTCGCGAAGAAACACGGTATGGTCATCGTCGTCCCGATCTACGAAGAAGAGATCACGGGCGTTTACTATAACACCGCAGCCGTCATCGACGCCGACGGTCGGTACTTAGGAAAGTACCGCAAGAATCACATACCGCACGTCGCGCCGGGGTTCTGGGAGAAGTTCTATTTTAAGCCGGGCAACCTGGGCTACCCGACTTTCGAGACCGCTTACGCAAAGATCGGCGTCTACATATGCTATGACCGTCACTTCCCGGAAGGCGCGCGCGCGCTTGGGCTGGCCGGGGCAGAGATCGTCTTTAACCCTTCGGCAACCGTCGCGGGGCTTTCGGAATACCTGTGGGAGCTTGAGCAGCCCGCGCACGCCGTCGCAAACGGCTACTTCGTAGGCGCGATAAACCGCGTGGGGCACGAACAGCCGTGGGACATTGGCGAGTTTTACGGCAAGAGCTACTTCTGCAACCCGCGCGGGAAGATCATCGCGCAGGCCTCGCGCGATTCCGACGAGCTTGTCACAGCGGAACTCGACCTGGACCAGATACGCGAAGTCAGAAACACGTGGCAGTTCTACCGCGACCGCAGACCCGAAACCTACGGGCCGCTCGCTTCGCAAGAGTAGAAGGAGGGCCACGACTTACTTGAACGCGCTTCGAGCACGGGAGCCTATATGGAATCGAAAACGCTTTTGATCTTACTGACGATTTTGCTGTCGATCATCGCCGGAGGGTGTAGCGGCGCGGGTCAGAACCAGTCTCCGCAAGGCCGGGACGTTCGCGCCGAGGTCAAAGAGTTTCTCCAGATGTACAGCACAATCGACCAGCGCCTTTACGCCGTCGCCAGCGAAGCCGAGTGGAAGGCAAGCACAGACGTAACCGACGAGCACACCGGCCAGAGCATAGGGGCAACAGGGACCAAAGCGGCGTTTGAAGGAAACGTATACATCATCGAAAAGACCAAAGAGTTTCTCAAGCATAAAGACCAGCTCGACGATCTTTCCGTCCGCCAGCTTCAAGAGATTCTCTACACCGCAGCGGCTTACCCCGGAACGATACCCGATATAGTCTCTGCCAGGGTGGCGGCCGAGGCGAAGCAGGCGGCCATCCTCAACAGCTTTCAGTTTTGCTGGGAGAAGCAGGGCGACACGTGCGCTCGCGTCGTCACGCCGAACCAGATCGACGATATACTGTCCAACTCCGTCGACCTGGCCGAGCGGCAAAGAGCGTGGGAGGTATCAAAGCAGACCGGCCCGGCCTTAAGGCCCGGTTTGCTCGAACTGCAGCGGCTGAGGAACGGCGTGGCGAGAGAGATGGGGTTTAGCTCCTTCTTCGACCTCGAAGTATCGAGCTACGGCATGCCGACAAAGGACATGCGCGCGCTCACGGAAGGGATGGTCGAGCAGATGCGCCCGCTCTACGAGCAGCTGCACACCTTCACCAAGTACAAACTTGCGGAGCGATACAAACAGCCCGTGCCTAAGATGATACCCGCGCACTGGCTCGGCAACCGCTGGTCGCAGGCGTGGCCCGGCATAGTCGAAGGCGTAGACCTCGACGCGCTCTTTAAAGACAAGTCGCCCGAATGGATAGTCAAACAGGCCGAGCAGTTTTACGTATCGCTCGGCTACCCGCAGCTGCCGCAGTCGTTCTGGGAAAAGTCCGACCTTTACGAGCTGCCGGCGGGCGCTCCGCGAAAGAAGAACACGCACGCGTCGGCCTGGCACATAGACCTCGACCGCGACGTTCGCTCGCTGATGTCTGTCAAACCGAACGCCGACTGGTTCTACACTTCGCATCACGAGCTTGGCCACGTCTACTACTACATGGCCTACACGAACCCCGAAGTGCCTGTCACGCTTCGCGGGGGCGCGAACCGCGCTTTTCATGAAGCGGTGGGCGATCTTATCTCAATCGCGTCGAGCCAGGTCCCTTACCTCAAGCAGGTGGGCGTGATGCCCGCCGACATGCAGGTTGACCAGATGCAATGGCTCCTTAACGAGGCGCTCGATAACGCCATCGTATTCGTGCCGTTTTCCGCAGGGGTGATGACCGGCTGGGAGCACGATTTTTATGAGCAGAACCTGCCGGCCGACCAGCTTAACCGCCGGTGGTGGGAGTACGTCACGAAGTACCAGGGGGTCGAGCCGCCCGCCGCGCGCGGCGAAGAGTTTACGGACGCCGCGACAAAGACCCATATCATCGACGACCCGGGCCAGTATTACGATTACGCCCTCGCCTACCTGATCAAATACCAGCTTCACATGCACATAGCCAAAAACATTCTGAAGCAAGACCCGCACAACTGTAACTATTACGGCAACAAAGAGGTCGGGCAGTTCCTCTGGAACATACTGAAGCTGGGACAGACGAAAGACTGGCGGCAGGTAATCAAAGACGCCACCGGCGAAGATATAAGCGCGCGCGCCATGCTGGAATACTTCGCCCCGCTCAATGACTACTTGCAGGAACAGAACAGGGGCCGCCAGGTCGGATGGAGATGAAACAGGGCGTAAACCGTGAACCGTAAACCGTGACAAGAAGGAGGGACCCGAAAGTCTCGCCTGCTCTCTCTTGTCACGGTTTACGGTTCACGGTTTACGCCTTTAAGAAAGGGACGCTTATGGATGAATTCGCAATCACTT
The DNA here is from genome assembly GCA_964615905.1 of uncultured Clostridia bacterium. GTDB lineage: Bacteria > Acidobacteriota > Blastocatellia > UBA7656 > UBA7656 > DATLMR01. Next base: position 12,851 of record CAZTUB010000024.1, on the reverse strand, counting down.
TTAAGCCGGACATGCCGCATGAGCGGATAGTGGCGCTCACGAGGCAGGCCGAAGAGGCGGGGTTCGGCTACGGCTGGATTTTCGATTCGCACGTTTTATGGCAGGAGCCTTACCCGCTGCTTACGCTTATGGCTGTAAACACAGAGCGCATGCGGCTGGGGACCTGCGTGACTAACCCTGCGGTGCGCGATGCGACCGTGACCGCGAGCCTTCTTGCGACGATCAATCGTATATCGGGCGGGCGCATGGACCTGGGGATCGGGCGAGGAGATTCTTCGCGCAGGGTCATGGGCAAAAAGCCCACCACGCTCGAACGGCTCGAAGAGACGGTCCAGGTGATTCGCGATCTATGCGCGGGGCGGCAGATCGATTACGAAGGCCGCGCCATACAGATGACCTGGGCGACCGACGGCGTCCCGCCCGTCTGGATCGCCGGGTACGGGCCGAAGGCGCTCAGGTGCGCGGGCCGCGTGGGCGACGGCGTCATCTTGCAGTTCGCTGACCCGCACCTCATCAAGTGGTGCCTCGAATTTGTGCGGCAGGGCGCTGAGGAAGCCGGTCGTGACTTTTCAAAGATTCGCGTGATGAGCGCGGCCCCCGTCTGGGTGTCGGATGATCTTGCGCTGGCCCGCGACCGCGTCAGGTGGTTCCCCGCGCTGGTTTCAAACCACGTCGTCGATCTGGTCTCGCGGTACAAGCCCGAAGAGCTGCCCGAAGAGTTGACGGCTTACATACGCGACCGTAAGGGCTACAACTACCTGCACCACGCGGAGGTCGGCAGCTCGAACGCCGAGTTTGTCACGGATGATATCGTTGACCGCTTTGCCATCGTAGGCCCGGCCGAAGAACACGTCCGCCGGTTGCGCGAACTTCAAGAGATCGGCGTCACTCAGTTCAATATCTACTTGATGAGCGGCGACGAAGAAGAGACCGTAGAGGTTTACGGCCGCGAGATATTGCCTCAGCTTACATGAGCAGGGAGCGGGCCGAGCGGCGAGACGAGTGGCTCGCCGCCGGTCAGACCGTGCGGCGCAGCTCTTCTTCGGGCGACACACTTGTGAAGTATCGCTCTTGTTTGAAAGGCTTGAAGCCGCGTTTGACGTAGTTGGGAAGCGCGGCTTCGTCGTCGAGCGTGCAGGTGTGAAGCCATACTCGATTTGCACCTTCGCTCCAGGCTTGCTCGACCGCTTCGGTCAACAGGTGCTTGCCCAAACCCTGGCCTAAAAACTCCTGAAGCAAGCCGAAATAGGCCACCTCAACCGAGCCGTCGCCGTGGCGTTCAAGCTCGAAATAACCTGCGGGCGACCCGTCCACATACATCACCCACAACCCGACTCGCGGGTCCGAGAGACGCGCGCGCAACTCCGCGTCTGTCCAGGCGAGCCTGTCTATCCAGTGATAAGCGCGGCCTACTTCCGCATAGAGGTAGCGGAAAAAAGAGGCGGGACAATTACGCGCACGCTCGATCTTCACGCGGTCGCTTTCAGCACGCGCGGGGTTTAGCTCGTCGCGGCTGGTTAATTGAAGATATGTCCGTGTGACTTCGATCTCTCTGCCGGTGTCGTCCATAAAGCAGGGATGTTAACCCGCTCGCTCAAGCGAGAGCAAGCAGGCCGAGACAAGGGCTTTGACCGGGGGCTTTTGGGCTAGAGCTTTCGAGCCTCTGCCAGATACTTTTCGGCTTCACGCTTCATGAAAAGGCCGAACCCCGCTCTCGCGCCCTTCACCTGCGCGAGCACCGCGCGGGCCGCCTGTGTGAGCCCTCGCTTATCTTTCAAGCCCGCGTAACTCCTTAACAGATACCGGGCGAATGTCTGGTTGTGCGGATACAGGGCTCGGAGCTGGCGCGCGAGCGCGAGTGATTGGTCGAAACGAGATTCCGAAAGAGCGTATATCTCAAGCAGCGCGAGCTTGGCGTCGACTCCGGCGAGCGTGCTTTGTTCGGCAGCTTTTCTCAGATATTCCAGCCCGCGCTCGCGGTCGCCTGCCGGTAGCGCCTTCGCTCCGAGCATGGCCGAGGCCAGCCGCGCGAGCGAAGAATCCATCAGCGCACCCGCGCGGTAATAGATGCTTCCGAGCGCGAAATAGGCGTCCCAGTATTCGGGGTTCGTTTTGATGAGCGAGTCGAGATGGTCCTGCGCCGTTCGCGCCTGTCGCGCGGCCGGGACGCCGTGGTTTTGATAAAAGCTCACGCGCGAGCGCATAGCGTAAGCCGAGCCGAGATAGTAGAGCGCGTCTTCGCCCTCTTTTTTCGACTTGTCGGCCCGCGCTCGTATCGCTTCGGCTTTCTTTATGGCCGAGGTGAGCAGGTCGTTAATCTGTGCGTCAAAATCTCTGCTCCCCGAATCGAGCTTCGCATCCACATAGGATTTCCATACAAGCGCCACCGCCTGGTAGAAATCGCCTTCGGGGCTCAAGGGGTGCTTGCGCGACACTTCCGCGAATCGCGCCTGAGCTTCGCCGTAATTGCCTTGAAAGATAAGCTCGCGCGCTTCGGTTATCTCGCGGCCTGGACCTTCGACCTTCAGACGCGTGCCGCCGCTTATACTCACAGGCAGGCTTATAAAAGCGAGCACGACCAGGATGCTCTTTCGCATGAGTGCTCCATCTATCCGAGACTGTTGATAAGTTCTTTCACGCGGCTCTCGATCAGATCGCGTACCTCTCGGAACCGGTCGGGCGACAGGGTTTTTGGGTCAGGTATATTCCAGTCCTCGCGCTTGCGGGCTCTGACAAACGGGCACTCGTCGCCGCACCCCATCGTCGCCACGAAATCGTATTCAACGTCAGGAATGTCGTCTAATGATTTGGACGCGTGCAGGCTGAGGTCGTAGCCGACCTCGCGCATCGCTTCGACGGCTTTCGTATTGACCTGGCCTGACGGGCGCGAGCCCGCGCTGAAAGCTTGAACTTTGTCGCCGCCGTGTATGCGCGCGAATGCCTCGGCCATCTGGCTGCGATTCGAGTTCTCGACACATACAAAGAGAAGTCGTTTGGGGTCGCCCGTCATAAAGCGCGTTCCTTTCCGAGGCTCTTTCGTAGCTCTTTCGTATAAGCCAAGTGTGCGGATACAATTATCAACTGGCAAGAGCGAAAAGCAATAGCGTTCATAAGTCGTGCGATTATACCGCGCGACCGGGTTATAACCATCAAGAGGTTCTGATGAGAAGATTTGTCGTTTCGTTGATATGTGCGGTGTTCGCCCTGTCGCTTGTAATGTCGCTCGCGACCCCGGCAGAGGCTCAGGCCGCAAAGCCGCCGTCGTCCGGCAAGGTGATCGACCGCTACAAAAAAGCATCGGGCGGCGGCGCGCTCAAGCGGATTAAGAGCACGACCGTGAGCGGTACTCTTAAAAGCGCCGAGGGCGGCGCGGGAAGCTTTCTCTATCACGCCGCAAGCCCCGACCGGCTTCGAATAGACATAACCGCAAACGGCGTTACGTCGAGCGAAGCCTACAACGGAAAGTCCGCTTGGAGGATGGACGAGCGCGGGCTTCGCACGCTCCTTGGGGATGAAGCCAGAAGGCTGCGGCTCGAATCCCTGCTCGCAAACACGCGCCTGAACGATCTCTCATCCAACCGCATATACGCGGGCGCGCCGGTCAAGTCGAGTGTCGATGGCCGCGACGCGTGGGCCGTCGAGTTCGTTAAAGACGAGGTGCGCGCGCGGCTCTTTTTCGACGCGGCGAGCGGGCTGATAATCAAACAGGAACGCGACACGAGCGAAGGTGTCGTGCAGGTCTTTTACGGCGACCACCGGCCGGTCGACAAAGTGATGGAGCCTTTCTCGATCAGGATTAAAAGAGGCGAGAGCGAATCGCTCGTGAGCGTCGACAAAGTAGAGCATAACCGCGCGCCGGATGAGGCGCAGTTTCGATACCCGCAGGCTGGCGGCGCGTCGCTCGCGGATGTCGAGCCGTTGATGAAGGCGGTCGTTGCAAACCAGGAGAAGATAGAAGAGCTGCGAGAGCTTTATACTTTTCGTGAAAGCCTGACAGAGCGAGAGATGGACAAGGGGCGCGTCAAAAAGAGCGAGACGCGCGATTATGACGTAACCCCTGTCGCGGGCCGCCTGATCCGGCGGCTTGTGAGCGTAGACGGCAAGGCGCTTTCCGAGCGTGAGATGGAGAAAGAGGACCGCCGGGTCCAAAAAGAGGTCGAAGAATTATTGAAAGACCGCCAGAAGCAGAAAGAGCGCGCCGCGCGCCAGCGCGAGAGCGGGAAGCGGGAAGAGAAGGACGAAGACGACATAACCATCTTGAGCTTTCTGAGGATCAGCTCGATCACAAGCGTGCGCCGCGAGACCTTACGCGGCCATCAGGTCATGGCGTTTGATTTCGAGCCCCGCAAGGGGTTCAAGCCCAAAAACCGTGGCGAGAGCCTTATCAGTAAACTGGCCGGTACGATCTGGGTCGACGAGCAGGCGCGGCAGATCGTGCGGCTGGAAGCGCGGCTCGTCGATTCATTCAAGATCGGCGGCGGGCTTGTCGGCTCCGTCTCGCCTTCGACCGCAATTGCCTTCGAGCAGGAGAAAGTCGGCGACGAGGTCTGGCTACCTTCTTATTCCGAGGCGAACATCTCTGCGCGGTTCTTCCTGTTTGCGAAGTTCAACCGGAACGTGATCGCGCGCTACAGCGACTACAAGAAACATCACGTGGACAGCCAGTACGAGCTTGCCAAGCCAAAAGAGCCATGAGAGTTAAGACGACGATTGCCGCAGCGATTCTAACACTGTGTTTCGGCGCGGGGACCGCCACGCCCCTTACGCCTACAGGGCAGGCTGGCGAAGCCAGGGTGGACGTGCGCACCGTTGCCGATGAAGCAGAAGCGGTGCTTGCCATACTTGCGAAGACGCGCGCCAGCAAGCCTGTAACCGAAGCCGACTGGCAGCGGCTTTTTCTTAGCGAAGGCTACACGCGGCTCAAGAAACGAGAAGCGGCGATGAGCCGCCCTTTTACCGACTCGGAGTTCAAGGCGTTTGTTCTCTCAAGCGAGCTTGCGGCCCGCGCGCCTGCTCTTGAAGAGACGCTCGGCAAGTGGAAGCAGACGAGCGTGACCGGCGCGGCAAACCGCGCGCTTGCTTATCTGCCCGGCGGCGCGTCGATACGCGCGAAGATATACCCTGTGATAAAGCCGCGAGATAACAGCTTCGTCTTTGAAGTGACGACAGACCCGGCCATCTTTCTTTATCTAGACCCAACGGTCAACGCCGCTCAGTTTGAAAACACCCTCGCGCACGAGCTTCACCACATCGGTTACGGCGGCAGTTGCCCGCCTGCTCATACAAATGAAGAGACGGCGAAGCTTTCGCCTCAGATGCAGAGCGTGCTCGGGTGGATGGGAGCTTTCGGAGAAGGCTTTGCCATGCTGGCCGCCGCCGGGGAGCCGGATGTTCACCCGCACCAATCGAGCAGCGCCGACGACCGACGGCGCTGGGACGCCGACATGCAGAACTTCAACGCCGACCTTAAAAAGGTCGAAAAGTTCTTCCTGGACGTTTTAGAGAAGAAGCTGAGCAAGGAAGAAGAACAGAAAGCGGGCTACTCTTTTTTCGGGGTTCAAGGTCCGTGGTATACGGTCGGGTGGAAGATGGCCGTGGTGATCGAGAAGGCTTACGGTAAGGCGACGCTCACGGAATCGTTTTGCGACAAGAGAAAGCTGCTCTCCACATACAACCGCGCGGCGACGGAGTTCAACAAGACGGCGCGCGAGCCGCTCGCGCTGTGGTCCGGCGCGTTGCTCTAGCAGAGAAACTTATACCCGGCGCGGTGGACCGTGATTATATGGCGCGGCGCGCCCGGGTCGTCTTCGATCTTCTGCCGCAGCTTTGCGATGTGCGTGTCGACGGTGCGCGTGAGCGGGAAGGAGTTGTACCCCCAGACCGCGTCGAGCAGCTGGTCGCGGGTTATCACGCGCTCGCGGTGCTCGATGAAGTATTTCATCAGCTTGAACTCTCGCGGCGAAAGGTCGAGCGGCTGGCCGCTCTTTGTCGCCTGGTTCCTGCGGAAGTCGAGCGATAGATTTGCGAACTCGAAGACATCGGGCCTGTCTATGTTCTTTGACGTGCGCCTGAGCACCGCTTCGACGCGCGCGACCAGTTCCATAAAGCTGAAGGGCTTCGTGACGTAATCGTCCGCGCCAAGCTCAAGCCCCATGACCTTGTCTATCTCCTGACCTCGCGCGGTCAGCAGGATTATAGGGATGTCGTTGCCTTCGTTTCTGAGCTGCTTGCATACGTCGAGCCCGCTCATTTTGGGCAGCATCACATCGAGGATAATCAGGTCCACGCCTTTTTCAGACGCCAGCCGCAGTCCTGAGTTTCCGTCCTCGGCAACCTGGACCGAGTACCCTTTGTACTGAAAGCCGTCCCTGAGCGCCACCGACATGGCCGGGTCGTCTTCGACTATCAAAATCCTCCGCATATCCGCCGCTTCTCCTAACTCTTCTTCTAAATCCCCGGCTTCAATCCAAGGTCTACAGGGAGCTTGCCGCCTTCGACCGTCTTCGACTGCCTCGGTTTATCGCTCGCCCCGACGGTTTCGGTCGCCGGAAAGTGGAGCGTAAAAGTGCTGCCCGCGCCCGGCGTGCTCTCTACGGTGATCTTGCCGCTGTGCGCTTCGACTATGTGCTTGACGATTGACAACCCGAGCCCGCTCCCTTTGACGTCGTGCACGAGCCCCGTGCTTACGCGATAGAACTTATCGAATATCTTGTCGCGCTCTTCGCGCGGGATGCCTATGCCGTAATCGATCACAGAGACCATAACCGAGCCGTCTTTCTGCCCTATCTGAACCGTGATCTCGCGCGACGCGCCGGAGTATTTGATCGCGTTGTCGAGCAGGTTCATGAGCGACTGCGTGACGGCGTCGCGGTTTATCAAGACCGGCGCGAGCGGCTCGGTCGGAGGCTTGAAGCTGACGCTGAACCCGCACTGGCTCAATCGCACGTCGAAGGCTTTCAGCGTCTCTTCGACCACCTCTTTCAGGTCCGCGCGCTCGAACTGGTAAGTCTTGCCGCCCGACTCGATCTTTGAAAAATCGAGTATGTTGTTTATGAGCTGCGTGAGGCGGCGGCTCTCGTTCTCGATATATTCGCCGTACTCCTGTATCTTGCGCGGCTGGTCTACCCAGCCCATCTTGAAGAACTCGCCGAAGACGCGAATCGAGGCGAGCGGCGTCCTCAGCTCGTGAGAGACGTTCGATACGAAATCCGACTTCATCCTCGAAAGCTTCATCTCGCGGCTGGCCGTCCTGAGCGCCATGATTATCCCGCCCAGCACGAGCGCGGTCATCAAGACCGAAAGCGACAGGTTGACCGCGAAGACCCGCTTCGCGCCCTGTTCTTCGGTCATGTTTCGCATCTGAATCATCAAGCTCCAGTCCTTGAAGATGAACGGCAGCGCCTCGGCCGCTTCAAACTTTTCGGCCGCCAGCGTCTGGTTTGCGAAAGAGACGTTCCCGTGTTTGTCGTAAAGCGTGACGATCACGTCCGCGTGGTCGTTCGGGAAAAACTCCGTGAGCGACTCCGTGACAAGCTGCGGCAGCACCTCCTCGCTCAGGTATTTCTCGTCAACCAGCATGCCGAGCACACAGGCGACCCTGCGGTTCTTGTCTAAAACCGGCTTGGTGATGATGCGGTTTTCAGGGTCGCGCTCGTCGACGGTTATCACGGCCGTGTCCAGAACCATGTTTATGAAGCTGTGATAGAGCCAGCCGCCCGATGCGCGATGCGCCGCCATCCACTGCGCGCTGCCCGGCTCCGGCCTGAACTTCTTCTCAGAGTCCGGGTCATAGAACATCACCTTCGAGTATTCGGTCCCCATCGCTTCGCCTGTGAAGCTGACGAAGAGCCGCTTGGCCGACCGCGCAGGGTTCTGCTCGAAGTGCGCCGCGATCACAGACAGGTTCATAGGGACCTGCTCGCGGTCCAGGACGCCCGGCTCGATTGACAGGGTCTTCTCCGCGTCCTCGCGATAGACCTTCTCGACGCGCGAGCCTATCGTCACAAGGTACTTTTTCATCCACGCCTTGTTGGCAATCGGGGTCGTTCGCTCAAGCTCGACAAGCGATTTGTATTGCACGACGAGGATAATCAGCAGCGGCACGGCAACCGCAAGCATGACTACCCACATAACGTGCCGGCTGAGCAAAGCCTTGAGCTTTAACACCTTCGTAAACCTTTCCGCCTGATGGCCTCTTATGAGATTTAATATACCTCAACCGCGTGCGCTGACCGGCACAGGAACGGCGGCTTTTTACAAATCTTTGACAGGTTTAACCCATTTTTACAAGCTCTTCAAACTAATTGCGCGCAATCGGGCGATAATAACCGCTTGCCCGTGACCTGCGCATAGATCAAAATGGCCCGACAAAAGAGATATCACATGCTAAAACGCTTGATTGCTTTGACGGTTGTATTCTTCTTCCTGTTTTTCGCCGCCCTGGCTTTGCCCGCCCCCGGCGGCGAGACCGGCCCCGCGAGCTTTGTAGTCGCGGGCGAGCTTGGGCGCGCGCTCGACGAGTACCTGACGCGCGCCTCGGAGTTCGGGTTTTCGGGTACGGTGCTCGTGGCCAGAGCCGGAGAAGTCGCGCTCCACAAAGGCTACGGTCTGGCCGATCAGAAGTCCGGCACGCCTGCGACCACCCGCACCGTATACGACGTGGCGTCGATCACCAAGCAGTTTACCTCCGCTGCAATCCTCCGCCTCGAATCCGAAGGGAAGCTCAAGACCACCGACCCCATCACTAAGTTTCTCAAAGACGTGCCCTCGGATAAAGCCGGTATCACGCTCCATCACCTGATGACACACACTTCGGGGCTTGCCGCCGCGCTCGAAGGCGAGAAGCCCGTAACACGCGACGAGTTCGTCAAAGGCATGCTCGCGACGAAGCTTCAATCCAGGCCCGGAGAGCGGTATTCGTATTCAAACGCCGGGTACACGCTCGCCGCTGCGGTTGTCGAGCTTGTGTCGGGCAACTCTTTTGAAGCCTTCTTGACCGAGCAGCTCTTTAAACCGGCGGGCATGACCGATACAGGGTTTTATGAAGACGAAACGAAGTGGGAGCGCGGCGTGGTCGCTCACGGCTACAACGAATCGGTAGACAAAGGCGCTCCGAATTCCGAGCGCAAGGATTACAGGTTCCGTGGCTCGTCTTATGTCATCACGACCACGGGCGATCTCTACAAGTGGGAAGTCGCGCTCAGAGGCGATAAGATTCTCAGCAAAGACGCTAAGCGAAAGTGGCTCGCGCCCCACGCGCCGACAGACCAGCCGCGCGTCGCTTACGGGTACGGCTGGGCCGTCAGCGAGACGCCGAGAAAAAGCCGCCTGATTAGCCACGACGGAATATCGTTTCAGGGGTTTAATTCGATCTTTCATCGTTACGTCGACGAAGACGTTGTTCTTATCGTCGCTTCAAACACGATGTTCGGGCGGTTCATGCCAACGGTCACGCTACAGCCGGACCTGTCGGCCATAATCTTTGGCGGCAAGGCGCGCACGCTGCCCTCGGCTGTCGCGGTTGCCCCCGAAACAATCGGGCGGTACGCGGGCAGTTACGAATTCGGGTCGGGCGCACGGCTTCAGGTCGAGGCCGAAGGGAGGCGGTTGAAGATCGCCGCCGAAGGCCAGGAAGCGCTCGATTACCTCTCAGACGCGGACGTTTCAAAACAGAACCTCCACGCCGATCTCAACCGCAGAGGCGAGGCCGTTTTCAAAGCGATGGCGGCCGGAGACTTCGCGCCTTTCGTCGAAGAGTTCCGAGGCCGCGTGCCTGCCGACCAGATCAAGCAGACGGCGGCGCGATTGTGGGGGAGATGGCAAGAGCAGCACGGCCGGTTCAAATCGCTTGAGCTGCTGGGGACCGTCTCTGAACCCGGTGCGGCCATGACTTACTTTCGGATCAACTTCGAGCGAGGCAGCGAGGTTCGCCGCTGTCGCTGGGAGCAAGGAAAACTCGCATACATACTGCCTGCTCAACTCCCGCTCATACCGACGGTCTTTGTGCCTCAATCAGAGACGGCTTTCGCGGGGTTCAACCTCGGCCTCGTGCGAATCGTAAAGCTGGAATTCGCCCTGGATGATAAAAAGGCTGTCACGGGCTTAACATTTGAAAACGCTCGCGGGCGAGGCCTGGCTCGCAGGAAGTGAGGCGCGGGCGGGCAGTCGGACAGGGTGAGGGCTTGACCGGCGGGTTTCGATTCCGAGACAACCCGGTCCCACGAGCGAACAGTTGCAGGCTCCACCCTTTCTGCACCCTGTAGACGAACTCTCTCCGTTTTATCATTTAGCTCGAAAGGTAAATGTGGCACGGTCTTTGGTTAGAAGAACCGGGCCGCACCCCACTGTAGCCGCTTTATGTCACGCCTGCCACAGGTGTGTCCGAACGATCAATAGAGGTGCATACATGGAAGCTTTGCTGAAGGATACGCGTTACAGCCTTCGGATGCTGGTCAAAAATCCCACTTTCACTACAATAGCTGTGCTCGCGCTCGCGCTCGGAATCGGAGCCAATACCGCAATATTCAGCGTTGTAAATTCGGTCCTGCTCGAACCGCTCCCGTTTAAAGACCCGGAGCAGCTTATACTGCTCAATCATCATTACCGAAAGATGGGGCTGAAGGCTTCCGTCTCCGCTCCCGGGTACATAGATTATAGAGATAAAAACCAGTCCTTTGAAAACATCACGGCCTTTACGGGCTGGAGCGCCAACCTGAGCGAGCAGGGCGAGCCCGAACGGCTAACAGGGATGCTCGTCACCCATAACTTTTTCGAGACCCTAGGAGCCGCGCCCGCAACCGGTCGCTCGTTCGTTGCCGAAGACGACCGCCCGGGCAGCAACCGCGTCGTCATATTGAGCCACGGGCTGTGGCAGCGCAGGTTCGGCTCCGACCCTGAGATAATCGACAGGACACTTACGCTCAACGGCGAAAGCTATACGGTCATAGGTCTCATGCCGAAAGATTTTTCATTCGGAAACGCCGTCGACATCTACTCGCCGATGGCCTGGACCCCCGAGCAGCTTGGGCCGAACAGGCGCGGCAACGAGTACCTGAACGTCATCGCGCGGCTCAAGCCCGGCGTCACAATCGACCAGGCTCAGGTCGAGATGGACCAGCTCGCCTCGCAGATACAAGAGCAGTTCCCGAACAATTACCCCGCCGACGCCAACTGGGGCCTTTCGCTCACGTCAATGCGCGAGCAGGTCGTCGGTGACATAAGGCCAGCGCTGATCGTCTTGCTCGTGGCGGTCGGGTTTGTGCTGCTTATCGCCTGCGCAAACGTCGCAAACCTCCTGCTTGCGCGCGCGGCCACGCGGCAAAAAGAGATGGCCATCCGGACGGCGCTTGGCGCTGGCCGGTCGCGTATCATTCGCCAGCTTCTCACCGAAAGCGTGATGCTCGCGCTCGTAGGCGGGGCCCTGGGTTTGCTGCTCGCTTTCTGGGGCGTAGACCTGCTGGTCGCGCTAAACCCGGATAATATCCCGCGCGCGAAAGAGATCGGAATCGACGGTCGCGTAGTCGCCTTCACGCTCGGCGTTTCGTTTTTGACGGGGGTGCTGTTCGGGCTTGTGCCCGCGTTTCAGGCATCAAAGACCGACCTGCACGAGACGCTCAAAGAGGGCGGGCGAAGCTCAAGCGCGGGCGGGCGAGGCCAGACGGTTCGCAGTCTCCTGGTCGTCTCCGAAGTCGCAATCGCGTTGCTCTTGTTGGTAGGCGCGGGCCTGCTCATCAAGAGCTTTCTTCAGATCCAGCGAGTCGATCCCGGCTTCGACCCCGAGAACCTGCTCGTGATGCAGGTGTCGCTCGCGGGCGCGAGGTACCGCGAGGCCGCGCCGATAGACGCTTTTTACCAGCAGGTCTACTCGCAGGTGAGCGCGCTGCCCGGTGTTGAATCGGTAGGCGCGTGCTCGACGCTTCCGATGAGCGGTTCGGTCTCAAGCGGGAGCTTTCAGATAGAAGGCCGCCCGGTCCCGCCGGGTCAATCCTCGCCTCACGGCGACCGGTGGAATGCGAGCCCGGACTATTTCAAGACCATGCGGATACCACTCATCAAAGGCCGCTACTTCACAGAGCAAGACCGGACGGGCTCGACGCCTGTAGCGATAATCGACGAAACGCTCGCGGCCAAGTACTGGCCTGACGAAGACCCAATCGGCAAACGCATAACCTTCGAAGGCGGGGCGAGCAACCCCATCTGGCGCGAGGTCGTCGGCATCGTGGGCTACGTCAAGCAGCGAGGGTTAGAGAACGCGGAGCCCCGCGTGCAGTATTACATCCCGCACCGCCAGCGCACTTTTGGGGGCATGTACCTCGTCGTTCGCTCCACGGGTGACCCGGCGAGCCTTGCCCCTGCGGTGCGCGGCGCGATTGGCTCGATTGATAAAGACCAGCCTGTATTCCGCGTCACGACCATGGAGCAGATGATGTCGAACACGCTCGCGCAACGGCGCTTTGCGATGCTGCTGCTCGGCATATTCGCCGCGCTCGCCATGGTGCTCGCGGCGGTAGGTCTATACGGCGTGATGTCGTACTCGGTCACGCAGCGGACGCACGAGATCGGCATTCGCATGGCGCTCGGTGCAAAACCCGGCGACGTTTTGAGGATGGTAGTAGGGCAGGGGGCGGTACTCACATCAATCGGCGTCGGCATAGGTCTTGTCGCTTCGTTCATACTCACGCGATGGATGGCGGCGCTGCTATTCGGGGTGAGCGCGACGGACCCAGTGATCTATGCGAGCATCGCTTTGGCGCTTACGGGCGTGGCCTTGCTCGCCAGCTACATCCCTGCCCGCAGGGCGACGAAGGTAGACCCGATGATCGCTCTCAGATACGAGTAGGAGTGACAAGTGA
>CAZTUB010000023.1:0-66895 GCA_964615905.1 uncultured Clostridia bacterium | reverse complement strand
CCTTCTTTGCGGATTGCTTCCCGGTCGGCGACTTGAGCAAGAGCCTGGGGCTGGGGGCAGACTTCTCGGCCCAGCCCGGATAGGTCAACACCTTCCGGCCTGCCGAAGGGTCTGAAGCCTCCCCGCCCGGATCCACAAATCTCAAAGGGAGGGCCTGTGTTACGGGCGAGTATTCAGGCAGACCGTTGCGGCGAAAGATGGACGAAACGTTACCACTTGTCACAGGCTTAGGTTTAGATTTAGGCTTAGACTTAGGAGTAGAGACAGAAACGGTTGACCGTCGCTTGTGGAGCTTCTGATTTACTTCCGAATATGTCTCTTGCCATTCTGGATAGGCTCGTACAAGAGGCGAAGACACGGCTATCAATGAGACGTTCCTTGCTTCTTCTAGTCGGCCTACTTCGGATAATTCAACAGCGTAAGAATTAAGGTAGTTGAGACGTATATGAGGCGGGGCATATTTGATAACGGGTAAAAGCTGTTCAAGCTCTTTTACTGCGTGACCATGATAGCCTTCTCTCGCTTTGAAGATTGCCATGCCTCTTAAAGCTTCTATGCTGGCGAGACTTAACGCATTCACTTTAAGCGTCTCATTGTAATAGTACATCTCCGATTTATAGTCCCTCGTATGAGCTGAAACTGCTGCTAGCGATAGTATAGCTTTCGCTTTATATTGTGTCGGAGCTGCATCAGTGGCTAGCTCGAAAAGCCTTAGAGCCTCTGCTTGATCCCCATTGCCTTTGCTATTGGCTGCGACAGCTAAGAAGTAATAGCCTATTGATTGATAGCTCTTTAGAGGTAAATTGGAAAGAACTTGGCCGATCTCTCTTACCCTACCGAAGGCACGGACAGCATGCGCTTGTTCTCCAAGCCCGATAAGACGGTTGCCTAACTGCCGATAGTCGCCTACTTCCTTTAGTAGCTGCTGATACAATTGGGCATGTTTCACCGCTAAAGGAGAGAAGATGAAAAAACTATTTGCTGTTTGTTCACTCATTATTTGTTTGTCCTTCCCGGTATTTGGAGGGCATACGCAACCCGGTGACAGGTGGTGCGATTGCAACGACCCGGCATCGCATTATCAAGGGCTGGTCTTGGAGGATGAAGACGATCATCAACACGAGACTCCCGAAATAGTGACTGTGCTAAAGGCGTTTGCCGTGTGGCTTAGTTTGAGAGCCTAAGCTCTTGTTATAACTGAGCAAACTTACTGCACTCGTGGCGGCTAAATATCGGTGTGCAATATAACACGGAATCGGCAGGACATAATAACATGTTATTTTGAGCACAATTCTATTATTTCGGGCAGGCTGGCTGCACAGTATTTTAGGCAATTCCTTAGAGGCTTGTAGAAGCGTTTTTGTGCAAGCGGGGAAGATTTTGTGCAAAGCCACTCATTTACAACTTTATTTTCACATCACAACTGTTACTGACCGCCACCCTGTAGTCAGTTGAGTTCACGATTGCGCGCTTCTCGCCATCGGGTATCGAGGGCGGAAGGGGCTCGACCGGCTGGTTGAAGTAGCTCACGTTGACTGTCCTCATGCTGCCTCCGCCAATCTTGATAGATTGGAAGTGAGTTGTACAAGATTAACCCGGGTGGCCCTCTCCTCTTCCAAAAACTTCTCTTCGAGAGACGCCCATGAGCGAGTACGGCCTAGCCCCTTGATCTTCAATTCGCCGTCTCTATTACGCTCAAGCTTGCCGCTTTCAATAGCACGGCGCTCAAGCGCCAGATTAGCGTAATAGGTATGTGGGTCTTCGGCCCGGAGTTCTCTTATCTCCGGTTCTTTCATTGCGGTGCAGAAGGTGCAACTGGATTTCGGAGGAAGGGGGAGCCCTGCGGCCATCTCAAGCACCCTTCCGCTGGTACATAAGCTGAATTAACCCGGCCCGTGCGAGCAGCGGGAATTGTTGCTCTTCTCGCTCTTTGGCCCTTCGCTCGCGCAAGAGGTTTAACCTGGCATCGTCGTCTGAGCCTGCGATATAAGGCGAGCCGGTGCAGATCAGCCGAGCCTCGTTTGCGTCTACTCCATACGCTTGCTCGCGCTCGACGATCCCCTCCCAATGGTCAGCCGCTATGCAGTAATGGCGCATGTGTGTCTCAGCCATCTCCCGATCCGTCGCTGGTCTTGCGTAGATGACCTGGTCTTTGAACCAGCCGCGATGTTGAATCACACGCATCGGCCAGCCGTGAAGGTCATAAACCAGAACGTAGAGCCTGATGCCGGATCGTGGCGAGCGTAGACAGGTGACAACAAACCTGCCCTGATAAGTCAAAGGCTCTGGCGGCATCATCGCCGAGTAATCGAACCGCGAGCCCATCAAGTCTTTTGTGGATGGGCTCTGGAAATGAATCACCTGTGTAGAATCAGTCGCCATCACGACTCTCGATCTTTGAAGCCGCCAACTAGAAGATGAACGCGTCTTCAGGTGTAGTGCCTATCAGCTCACAGGTATGGCGCTTCGACACCGGGTATGCGCCGCGCCCGCCGGTAAACTCGCCAACCCCAAACACTCGGACGCGACCGTCGCGGTCTTCGCCAGGCAATACCGCCACCTGGCTGCTGTCAGGCAGATTCGCGAGCGGCGACCGGTGGCGAGCGCGGGGGCTAGGATGAAAGGTAACGAGGTAAAGATTGAAGCGTCGCAGGCTCATATATTCCTCATGTTCCGAGGCTGCCTGTGATATTCGGGCGGCCTCGGAAAGAGTCGGCTCAGTTTGAAACTTTATTGTCAAAAGACAAAGCCGTATTTGAGCGGTGCCCGCTCATAAGAGTCTCATGGGCATCACTATGCCATCTTGCGCCAGCCCGTTAACTGCGGCCGGGCGCAAATGAGCGGGACTCATGTGGTCTTTGACTTCAAAGACGACCTGCTCCGACGAGACGGTGTTGAGGAAATCGAGCAGATATGATCCGTTGAACCCGATAGTAAGGACGCTACCACTGTAATCGATAGGAAGAACCTCTTTCGCTTCACCTACGTCCGCCGACTGTGAGGTGATGGTGAGCTTCCCGGCCTCAAGATCGAGCTTGATGCCTTGACTCCGCTCGTCGGCCATCAGAACGGCCCTGCGAATGGACTGAATGAGAATGTCTTTGCCGAGGGTCACCGTTTTGTCATTATCCTTCGGCATGACAAGCTCATAATTCGGGAACTGCCCTGCGAGCATCCGGCTGGCAAGCGAACGTCGGCCAATCTTGAAATAAAGGTGGTTCGGCCCGTTGAAGAACTCGACCTGTTCATCCCCGCCCGCAGACGTGAGTTTGAGCAGCTCGCTGAGGGCCTTCTTAGGAATAATCACCTTGAGGTCGTCAAGTTTCTCGTCGGTGGCCTTAGATGCCATCGCGAGCCTGTGGCCGTCGGTGCTGACCATACGAAGTGTCCCGTCGGCTATCTGAAACAGCGAACCGTTGAGGGCGTACCGGGAGTCCTCCTGTGTGATGGCATAAACCGTCTTTGAAATAAAACCGGAAAGGAGCGAAGCCGGGAACCTATAAGAAGGGCCGACCGGGCCGGGCGCGTCCGGGAAAGCCGCTTTGTCCTGAATCATAACCTTGAATTCGCAAGCCCCGGAGATGATTCTGACCCACTGCTTGTCAACCCGCTCAAAATGAACTTCTGACCCCGACGGGAAATTACGGATAATGTCGAACAGCTTACGGGCGGGAACAACGATAGCGCCCTGCGCCCCGACCGTCGCCGCGCAATCGGTCGTGAGAGTCGAGTCTAGGTCTGTACCCTGGATAGTGATCCGATCATCAGCATGCGCCTCGATCAATAGATTAGATAGAATCTGGATAGTGTTCTTGCGTTCCACAACGCCCAGAACAACGCCGATCTCGTCTGCCAACTTCGTACTGTTTGCACTGAACCTCATAGCTGCCTCCTGAATTCTCAATCAAGTTAAAGGGCGCGTCGGCCCTCAATTCAATGGGCCAACTTTATCAAATTGCAGGAAATTTGTCAATAAATTTCCGCGATGATAAAGTTGGTGGAGCGGGCTTTACGATCAAAGCTCGCGGATATATTGGGGGCATGAGAACCGGCAGCAGGCGGCCCGATGTGCCGTTTCGTGATGCGCGCAGTCGGTGATTGAGATGACTCTCGAAAGCAGAAGGCCTGTCAAACACAGGGGCAAGCGTGGGCTGCTTTGAGCAAAGGTTCCTCTTCAGGCCATCTCCCACTTCAAGCAGTCATCGGGTCGCAACGGTCCGGAGCCGCGCGCAGTTATTGCCGCATGCAGTTATTCACGCGCATGAATATTAGGGCAAAGCCTATGCCACTCGGATAGCAGGTCAGGCACGCCTGTGTGCGCCAATTCCGGCGCAACCTAAAGAGTAGTTGCGCCGCTTCAAGCGTCACCGGTCAAGAGGTGCGCGAGTTACGAGGCTCACAAGTTATGAGGCTCACGCGCGCGGGGGGTCGTGTCGGCAGAGCCTGCCCCAGTCGCCGAGCACGCCCGAGAGTATCTCGACGACCGCGACGGGGCCCTTCAACTCTATGCCGGTTGTGCCCTGTTGATCGACGACTTCCCCGACGATAAAGCGGCAGCCAAAGTACCTGTAGGCCAGCAATGGCGGGACCTCTGATATGACACTCACAGTCATGCACCTGGCTCGGGCTATGAGCGCAAGCCGCTGGAGCATGAGCGAAGGGCTGGGCGTTGTGATGATCCGCGTGATGGTGATCTTGAGTGAAGCATGGCCCCAGCGAAACAAGCCGATTATCGTGACGACGAAAGAGAGCTTGAGGATCACATGCATGATGCTGACAAGCGTGGAGGCAACGAACAACGGCGCGACAATAAGGAACGCCGCCGCCGGCGCGAGCGAGATCGCCAGGATGAGCCAGGCCGTAAAGAGCCTCTTTTGTTTGTCGTCGCTACATATCTGATCTCTGAAGGCGACTATGGCAGCTATGACCTGGTCGATTGTCAGTCGCGAGTTATTGCCCGGATAGCCGTTATTGCTGTTGTGGTCAACCTGATTCACGGAAGCGGCCCCCTGATCTCGAATCCGATTAGCCGGCTATAAGCCTCACGATGTCGTTTACAAGAACTAAGATCATAAGCGTCATCAAGAAAGCGAAGCCTACGCTCATAATCCGCTCGCGGAGGCGAGCCGCCAGGCGCAAGCCGAATCGCTCAAGCAATGATTCAAAGCCCAGCATGAATATGACGCCGCCGTCGAGCATCGGGATTGGGAGCAGGTTGAAGACGCCGAGATTGAGCGAGAGCAGCCCCATAAGCCCGAGGACCGCGCCAGCGCCTCGCTCGGCCGCGTCGCCGGAAACTTTGGCGATCCCTATAGGCCCGGAGAACGTATCTGAGGGCGACCTCGTGCCGTCTATGACTTGGCCGAACGCCTTGGCAGTGAGCCTCAGTACCCGCCAGTTCACGCTTATGGAGTGCTTGAGCGCGGCAACGGGTCCGAGATGAGTCTCGGACATCGGGATCCCTCGAAGCGAGGACCTGACGCCAATGCGCCACTCTCCATCAACCATTTCAGGCGTTGCATCGAGCGAGAGATGCTCGCCGTCTCTCAAGAGCGTGATGCGGACGGGTTTTCCCGCGCTGGCTCTGAGCGCGCCAGAGATGTCGTTTTTACCGTAGGCAGTCGGCGATATCTCGCGATCACCAATCGAAAGCAGGTGGTCACCCGCGCGCAGACCTGCTATGTCCGCGGGCGACCCTTTGACCACGCCGGTAACCTCGGTTCTGGCACCAACGCCGAGATCGGGGAGCATGCCGGAATATCCAGCCTGGCCCGTGTGATAGGGGTCTTTACCGACATCGAGAGTTAAATGGTGGGCCGCATCACCGCGGCGAACCGTAAGCGTTACGGTGTGGTCGGCGTGAATCAGCACGCGGTCCTCGACTTCGAGCCAGGTCGGGTTATGAATGCCGTCTATCTCTGTGATCAGATCTCCGACCGCTACCCCGGAGCGCTCCGCCGGCGAGTCGGCCTCGACCCGCCCGACTCGCGCTGGCTCGCCCCAGTAAGCGGGGCTGTGGTGAGAGTACATTGAAAGCAATGCCGGGATGGCGAGGGCGGCGAGTATGTTAACACCTGGCCCTGCGGCCGCGACGCAGATACGCTGCCATCGGGGTTTTGATGAGAACTCGTCGGGAGCGCCAACAGCATCAGCGCCTTCGCCCGCCATGCTCACGTAGCCGCCCAGCGGAATGAGGCTTATTCGATAATCTGTGTGGCCCCGTTTGAACCCCCAGAGGCGCTTGCCGAACCCGACGCTGAAGACGGTTACGCGAATGCCGAAGACGCGCGCGACCAGAAAGTGGCCGATCTCATGGATGATGATCATCGATCCAAGAATGAGCGCGAAGGCCAACAGTGTCTGAGCCAATGTGGTCATAAGAGTTGTGGTCAGCTAGAACGGAGCAGGCAGGCAATCGAGTCGCGCGGGCACGCCAAAGCGTGGCGTGTTGCAGGGTGAGGATAGTCTACAACGGTTGAGCTACCCTGACCATAGTTAAATTTGCCCAGGTTAAATTTGGACAGGCGGAAATTCAGAGTCACTATCAATTCATACCTGGCGCAGGTGTGCGCGATCCTTCGTCGATCAGTTGTTCAAGCATCAGCGCGTATCTGGGCCAGCAAGGATTGTCGAGCAATGCCTTTCGGGCCTCCGCGTTTGAGTCGCCCAGCAAGGTGATCACCTCCTTGATCGTAAGTGCCTGGCTCGCCCCGGCAAGCGCGCGCCTGACTTCGTGGTCTTGATGTCTCAAGTAGAAGGCGCGTTCGTACTGATCCCATTCCGCCCGCCGAGCCAGTTCCTTGCGCGTTTCCATGCCGACGGTTCTGAGGCTCATCAAAAACGATTTCACGCCGTCAAAGCTTTCGCCCACCGACGCGATGACCTTTGCCGTCACGGCGTCTATGCCGCTCGCAGCGAGGGCTTTGTACTGGTCTAAAGTCAGGTCTTTACGCTCGGCCAGCGTGAGAAGCAGGCGCGTGTGGTCAAACGAGACGGCAGCCGAGCCGCGCGCTAAGAGCATGTCAAAATGCTCCGGGGCAAGCTGGCCTTTGTGCGATGCAAGCTGCGCGAGATCGGAAAGCATCCCGTGTCGAATAGCGAACTCTTTTTCGGCCTCGCCGTCGCGCGCAAGCACCACGAAGGCGGACATCGCCAGGCTCCGTACCTCCTCGGCGCGGTCTTGAGCGAAGCGAGGCAGAATGAGATCACGGTAAAGTCGCTTTGCCTCCGGGGCCATGCGTGTGACCGCAGCGAGGTCTACCCCGCCAAAGCGACTTTTGAACGGTTCCACAAGCATAGTGTGGCGCACGCCCTTTCGAGGGTAGGCTAACAGCGCGTGGAGCAGGAGGTCTTCTTTCGGGTCGCGCTCCCACTGGTGAAACAGGGCGACGGCTATGGGGTCGCGTTTCAGTTTGACCAGGGCTTCGCCCGCCTCCTCGCCGAATCGCGCATAAGCGAGGGCCGCCACCGTCGTATCCTGGTCGCAAGGGTCGGAAAGACAGGACTCATAGGCCGCTCTCAGCATCCGGTCAGAGATGTCCGTGCCGGGGGATGGTGCTGTCGGTGCTGTCGGGTCTGCCGGTGCTGACTGATGTGGTGTTGACTGAGGTGGCGCTGGCTGTCCGTCACCGGGTGGCTTCCCCGCTCGCCGTTCGACAACGCCTTTCAACGCCAGGCCGAAGGCGGTCCGTTCGAGAAAGGTTGAAACCTCAGGGACGGATGCGAGGAGTTGTCCTGCGAGACGGGGGTTATCCTTTGCGTAACGAGCGTAGACAGCCCACAGCCGCGAGCTGGTGACGTTAGGGTTTGAGACAAGCCGCGAGTCCACGGGCAGGAATTTCAGCGTGAAGAGGGTGTCTATTCTCCTCTCATCGTAGATGTCCGGTCTTTCAATGTAAGCGAGAACCTGGGTGGGCCAGTTCGCGTGACGGAGGCTGATCAAGCGATCAAGGAGCGGCAGCGACAGGACGGGCGATAACTCGTTGAGCAACGTCATCAGGTGACGACTTATCATACGGGTGAGCTGTTCGGCGGGCGTATCATCTTTCCATTGCTCGCGGATCGCCCGCTCGTCTAAAAAGACACCTTCAATCAGGGAGACTATCTTGTCCACCTCGGAGCGATTGCCTTCACTGTTTGATTCGTGGAGGGCTTTCGCGCGGTACGCAAAAAGGTTTGTAAGCACCGCGAGCCTCGCTGTCCGCCAGGCTTCAAGGTCGGGCCGCAGCATCTCGGTTAGAAGGGAGACGGGTAACTCGGCCTGCCTATAGAGATCGGAGATGGCGATGCGGAACTGGTAGTTAGTATTCGTAGCGAGGGCGAGAGTGTGCCGCGCAAGCCTGGCGGCGACGGGGCCGAGTTTCGCGCGCGGGTCATTGAGAATCTTTCCGACAACCGCCGCCTGGTTGTAGTCGAGATAGGTTCTACACTGCTTCGCAATAAGCTTTGAGATTATCTTATCGGCGGCAAAGGCGAACATTTCAGGGGGCGAATCCGGGTCTTTGATTATCGCGGCCAGGTCGTCGGGACTGAGCGTTGCCGCAAGCAATGCGTCGATCTCACTGGTGCCGTCGGAGATGAGCGAAGCCGTAGCGGGTGAAGCCGTAGCGGGTGAAGCCGTAGCGGGTTCGGCGCTTGAGAGATTGGGGTCGCCGACCTGAGATAAGGAAGCGATTGGGCCTTCCGGCGTGCCTGTGGTTGAAAATCCTGTGGTTGAAAGTGCCGAGTGCGTATTTATCATATCTATTCCTTCGCGCAGGATCGTTTAAGCCCGAAGTATCGAGCCTCTGACGGGTTGATCTGCTAGGCCGCCACCTGATCGTATTCTTCCTGTAACAGAGTGAGAGCCTTGCTCCAACCCTGGTTGAAGGAGAGCTTCAATTCGCTGTTAGTTGCTACGGCGCGAATCAGAGCGTTCCTCGCGTCGCCTGGCACGGTCAAGATGTCTCTGCAATACTTGACGCCCAGCTCCGGCGACATGCGCGTAACATAAAACAGGCTTTGCACCACATCCTGATAAGACGGCGACCTGAGAACGTGGGCCACGAGCGAAGAAAGGACGAAGTAGCACCTGTCTGGCCCATCTGGTACGGGGGCGCGGCGCGGGCTGTCTAGTATGTCGCGCGGGTCTGGCAGATCGGTCCTGAGGTTACGGTAGGCGGCAAGCTCGTGAGCTACGCCTTCGCCCACACAACCCGACATCGCTTTGAACAGTAGCGGGTCGTCCCAGCCCATCTCCTTGACGCGGCGGTCGAGCATCTCGTAGGTGCGCGGGGTGGCAAAGCTCGGACTGGCCGAGTCCGGGTCAAAGTTCATAAGCTTGGCGGGCTGGCTCCGTATGTAGCCGATGATAGTTGGGTCAATACCATTAGCGAGCGCCCATTTCACCCAGACATCCGCATCGGTGATGATGCGATAATGCTCCCAGCGATTTTGCAGGGGCTTGGAGAGCGCAAACACAGCCGCCCGGTCTGACAGCAGGTTCCCTGCGGCGACGACCAGCACGCGGCGGCCTAGCTGAAGATCGCCCACCCTCTTTCCGAGGGCCATTTGCATGGCGACAACCTGCACCTGGGCCGGGGCGGTATTTAATTCGTCGAGGAACAGGACGGCGCGGGGGCCGTCGTCGCCAACAAGCGTGTGAAATCTATAAGGCGGGGCGAAGTAGGTATAGAGGTTGCCGCCGACCTCTCTGGTAAAAGGGACGCCCTCGAAGTCTTCGGGCTGCTTGGTCGAGAGCAGTTCGTAATGAAGCTCGGCCTGCATCTGGAGCGCGACCTGGCGAATCGCGTCGGTTTTGCCTACGCCTGGGGATCCCCAGAGGAAGATGGCTGTGTCCGTCGGCGCGGTTTTAAGTATCAGCTTAAATTGATCAATCGTGACCGGGGTGATGACATCGAGCGTTATCATAACCAGTTAGCCTCTCGTTAGAAATTGAAACCAGACCGAAAAATGAAACCAGACCGATTCAGAAAAAGAACCGGTTCAGAAAAAGAGCACCTGCCCGAACGGCGGAGGGATGGTTGATCCCCTGAGCGATTTGGGCACGCACCAGATGACTCTGTAATTTGGAACCTCTGCGGGGAAGACACCCAAGAGGTCTGTAAAATAGACGAGCAGACGGCAAGGCTTGCCTTCGCGACCGCGCTCAGCTATGCGAGAAAACACGGGGATGAAACTTGTTCCGCCGCCGCCTTTGATGGTGACATCACGTATGCTGCGGGCTTCGATCTCGGTGGCTATTGCGGCATCACAGCAGAAGACCGTGAGGGCCGCGCCTGCTATGGTAAGTATGCCTTCGGCCTCGCTTGCCGCCGTGGTCATCTCCGCCTGTTGGATGGAGGCTGAAGTGTCGAGGGCAATCGTGGCTTCACAGCCCAGCCACCGCCGTCCGGGCAGCCGATAGCCACAGGCAATGCCGCGCCGCGAGGGCCGCTTCCAGGTGGTCTCCGACTCATTAAAGGCTGCGTGCGCGTCGCGCTCAAGCAATACGCGCCAGTCGAGCTTCGGCTCGAACAGCTCGCCTACCCACCGCGCAACGTCTGCTGGGAGCTTGCCCATGCTGCGCGCGTATTCGGCTGCCTCGGCGATGGCCGCGCGCCAGGCTTCGGGCGACATCTCTCCTTGCACAGGGCCTTGCTCCCTATAGCGACGGTTGCGGGGATCGCCGTGGTCGGCACATCCCACGCCCGGCGCTCCGAACGGGTTCTTATTGCCGCGCAGTTTCCATTTGGATTTGGCGCGGGGCGCGGAACCCATCTCGCTCTTTATTCGCTCGTAAATCTCTTCGGCCGCCATGTCGTAATACTGGGGATCGAGGAGCGCCCCTTGCGGGAGCGCGAGGTTCGATTTCAAAACGAGGGGATTGATCGCAAGGTCGTGGGCGATGTTGAAGGTATAAGGGTCACGCGTTCCGCAGCGTCCAAACACGTCGCCCGCCAGATGCAAGACCTCGTGGGCGAAAGACCCCGCCAGTTGTAACAGTGGGAGCGTGCCGACAAAATCAGGGCAGTAAGGCATCAGCCCGCTTGCCATAACACCCATCGTCCGAATCGCCGGGTCTGCAACCGGCCTGAGCCGCGAGGCGAGAGAGCCGAAAAACGGAGCCTCGCGCATCAGGAGAATGCGGGCTGCCGACATTCGGGCTTCTATGTCGCCGGGGGCATAAGATCGGCTGGATGTCCGCGTCCTCATACTCTGAAGATTATCAAATTGCAGGAAATTTGTCAAGAAGTCCAGCAAAATGATAGAGTTACCCTGAATTAAGGGCGGGATGGGCTGGTCAGGATGGGGTAAATGGGCTGTGATGGGTGCGGAAGAGCCAGATATATTGTCGGGCTCAGGGCAGCCTGCCCTCCTGCCAGCTATCACACTGGTTGCTCAAAATGGGTGTAGTCGCCCAGACAATCACGGTCGGTGCACTGATAGCAATTGACGGTCTGTTCATCGGGCGGAAAGTTACTCCCGACGGCGTGATCGTCGTTCGGCGATTCCGCTGTCGCGTCGCGGCTTGAGATCATACTGTTTGTCAACCGGCGCACCACCGTTTTTGTCCTTTATTGCTTATGTGATCCGGACGCGAAATTGTTCGCGGAGCGGTGGAATTGTTAACGGAGCCGCTTTGATTATTGTGAAGGTTTTATTCTGTGAAGGTTTCATTCAAGGTAGGATGGTGCGGGTTGTTGCACCATGAGGGAAAGGCCCAGACTGCGCAGCCTAGCAGCGCAGTTCAGGCCCTCTTATCCGTCTTGAGCGCTTGGTCTACCCTCTCATCCAGTCTCGCTATTGCCTGTCGCAACCCATCCATGCTGAACGGGTAGGGTAAGACTTCCTGCAGCGCCTGTTCATCGTAGCAAACGCCCAGGGGCCGCTTCCAAAGAGTCAGACCAGCAGCCGAAACATTACTCAAAATGCCGGTACGCGAGGTTGCGCCTATACGGGCGGCGATATGAAGCGCGCGTAGACGCGGGCGAAGTGCGCGCGCTTGCTCCTGCTGAAGCAGTGCCCCAGCCAGGTCCTTCTCGTTCTTGATTGTATTCAAACTCATAGCCTGTTCTCTGCGATCCCGGGGTAGAAAAACTTCTGGTCTCCGATCTCGACAGAGAGCCAGGTGACGCCCGTGATCGAGGGCGTGCGACCAAAAGTTCGAAGCCAGCGCGCTTGTGGGACAAGGCCTCGGAGCAGCTCGTCGACGAGCTGTCCACTAACGGATCCCACGTGGAGATCAGCCGGGTGCGGCCGCTTCGATCTGTCGCCAGACCTGCGCTCATACCTCAGGACGCGAGTGACCATGGCCTCTGAAATTCCGAGCTGCTTGGCCAAGGCAGTCTTCCAGCCACGGCGGGTGTGTGAGCTTGACGCAGATCGAATTCGCGAGATCACCTCTTCAGGCAGCTCGGCCGGGCGCCCGGCCCGGGTCCTGGTGTCTTTGCCGAATTCAGGGTTGCAGTTATGAAAGATGACATAGTCCCGGCCAAGCAACCTGGCATCCCACCCTACCGGCAACCGCTCCTTCGAGCGCTCCCCGCCGGAGCTTGTTCCCGCGCAAGCGGCGCGAAGATATCTCTCACTGTCCATCCCGTAGTGAGGGCGACCGAACTGGTCGATCCACGCGGCGGCTGGATAAAGCAGGCCGGCGATGGCGGTCACCGTTTCAGTAGATAGCGCGGGGGGCAAAGATACGGTCTTTCGCGAGCGGCGGGCGCCCGTGTTAAGCCCGGTTGTCCTGGTCCCTTTCGTCAAGGTTGTGTTAGCCAGCATATAGCGACCTCTCAATTCTCGCCGCGCGTCGGATCCGGTGCGCCGCGGCGGTTAAATCAGGGCTCAATCGATCGGAAGCGACGTCTGTCAATGGCTCGTGCCCTTCACTGCCCATGAGTGGAGATTATCAAATTGCAGGAAATATGGCAATAAAATAAATACCTGCGAGAGTGGGGCCGAGGGGTCTGAGACTCGGGTTTTGGAGATGATGAAGATGGGTCAAGGTCATGCGACCGGCTGGGCCGCGGGCGAATCATCCGGCGCGTGCGAGATGTCGCGCGAAACGTAGAAAGCATACTCCGCCTTCCACTCGTCGAGCGGCATGAATTTATGGCAATTATTCCCGTGATCCCAAACCATCCATCCCCCTGCCAGATAACTAAGCTCTTTGAGGCGATTTATATCTCGGGTCGTAATAAGAAACTCGCCGACGGCGCGCGCGCGGCCTTCGACGACGTCGAAGATGTCAAACTCGACACCGGGCTGCCAAAGCTGGCCGTAGCAGAGGCTGGACAGGCTCGACATCAGTGAGAACAGCTCAGGCCTTGCGAATTGCGCGAGCCGCTCTTTAAGCGATATGATCTCGTCGCGAGCGTCGTTCAAGACGGTAAGCAGTTCGTCGCCGGCGGTTTTGCGAAGAGCCGCACGAAAGCCGCACGAACAATCCGGATCGGCCGCTGCGCCCGGATCTACCTGAAGCGATGCGCAATCGTCTCTGTGTTTCCCGAAACGTCGCAGAGCCAGGCGAACGACGGCCAGTTCCGAGTCCGGGCGCTTGAGCGCTCGCAGGATCCTGATGTAGAAAGCATCTCCCTTTTTGAGCCCCTCGGGGACAAGGTCTTGAGGGAAGAGCATGCGATCAATAAATTTGTCAGACGGCTGTGTGTATAAAGCGAGCTCGACCAGGGCGTGATCAACGCCCTCGCCCACCAGCACCTTTAATAATTCAAGCATAAGATATTCCCCGGGCCAGACGTGGAGACTAGAGGCCTCACGAAAGTAATTAAAGCAGAAACGACAGAAAAATAAATCGTAAAGATAATAGACATTAAATCGCCGCTTGATCATCGCGCCGGGCGGCGCTCGGTCGTCTGTTGGCTCGCGAGCCTGGTGTCGATGATCGCGCAGGGCACGTTGTAGTAGCGCGCGGCGAAGTGGACGGCGTCAGCGCGCGTTGCCCCTCCGGCTATGGTCCACCTAGCCATCCTGACCGCCGAGGTGACGACAGGGCCGTCTGTGGCAGGCGCATCCGGCACGCGCGTTAATCTTCTTCGAACTTGCTGCATATTATCTCGCCCTTCCTGATAGTCTCGCCCTTCCGGCTTGCTCCCCTTATGGGGAGCAGCCGTTTGTTGGTATTGCCTGCTTGATGAAGGGGCTTTTTATGAAACCAGGAAGGACGGGCGGATACCCTCCTTCAGGCTTCAGTACTCGCGGAAGGTAAGATTATACCTTCCGCGCAGTCCCAGTTCCATAGGGCTTGTATTAGGAAAGACCCGTGTAACACCATGGAACCGCGACCGGCTGGGCCCGCCGAAAACAAACGCGTCTCCCGACCGGAGCTTGACCTTGCGAGTCGGACCTGTCCGCTCGAACCCGCCAATGACGAAGTTACACGAAAGCCCCAGCGAGAGTGACACCACCGGTGATCCGCGTTCGATGGTGTGAGGTCGCTCTGACCTGTCCTGGTGGAGGCCAAGCTTGGCCGTTTCGTCGTAGTAATTAAGTATGCCAATATCAGGGCTGAAAGACGGAAAGCCCGCTTCCTGGGCCACGCGGGAGGCGAGTTCTGCGAGGTCGTCCGGCAGCGCGACGACCTCCGCCCCGTCGTAATCATCCCTGAACTTTCCATAAGAATAAGTATGCGGATTCCAGTGCAGGCCCATAGACATGGTTTGTATAGACATGCTCTGGCCGGTCTTAAGGGTAGGCGTATAGAGTCCCGCCGGCAATGAGCCGAGCGAGGCACACCTTAAAGCAAGGGCTGCCTGGTCGGACATAGAGAGATAGTCGCTTAGATAAACGGCCCCTGGAAATAGGTCGAGCTTCATTCATTCCTCTCGAACAGCGAGATAAGTCAGCCAGTCGCCCCAGAGCTGCACAATCTTCAGGCCTTGAGATTGAAGAAACCGAACGGAGGCCCCGGTTCTGGAATCAACAGAACCGTCCCATAACGAAAGGATGAGCCCATCGCTTCGGGCTGCCATCAGATCGTAGGAGTCAACTATCAAGGTATCATTAGACTCAGAAAGAATCCTGACGTCGGCCGCCGTTTCAAGCAACGATTCATAGCGCCGCCTTGTGGAAGCCGGCCAGGTCGAATCCTGGTTACGGTATCGCAAGGCGGCAACGTATGGGATCTTGAGATCGAGCGCCGCCTGCGCGAGCGCCTGTTCGAACCCGGGCGACATCCCCGTAATTATCCTGTCAGGCGCGTGAGTGGCCAGGGCCGCCCGCGCGACGCGGAGGAGGGCTACCTCCACCTCGGGCTTAAACCCGCCGAGCCTGGGCGGGCGATGCCCGACCGGCAAGGCGAGCACTTCGGGTTGTGACAAAGTGGGCTGCGACAAGGTCAGATCGCTCATATCGTCACTGTTGTCCTTCCGCCGCGTTGAGCGGCACGGGGTAAACTTCCGAAGGCGCTACGCGCCAGATCTTATATGACCGCAGATGGCCCTTTCGCTGGCGATTGCACGGTGGCCATCCGTCGGCACAGTCACGTCCGAACCGGGCTTACGCTAGCTCACGGCCCCGATCCTCGTCTTAGTACCGATCTTCACACTCGTTGCAAAGCTGGCCCGGATGGCGGGCAGCGTTATAGCAATGCGGGTTGACGCATTGGAGAGATTCGAAGTACTCGACCGAGGCCATGACCGCTCCCGCAGCCCCAGGTACTTGAGAGCATCCGTACCGGTTGCGAGTTCGGCACGAATGGCAAGCGCCACAGCCCTGAACAGGAGAAGGAAGCGGATCGCGAGACTGAGATGAGGAAGCCTCAGTTGAGGGAGTGGCCGTCAAGCTTCGCAGGAAGTTTGCTGCGGTCTGGCGACCGGTCTGTGTAGTCGTACTGCCAAGTATCATATCCATCTCTCATCTGCGTCAATCGCAGTTATATCGTCCCCCGCTGGCCGCCTAGAGGAAATCGGCTGCCGCCTCTGTTGTCGTGGCACGAGGGCGCGGAAGCAGTTAGTCTCACGAGTAGAGGAGTCAATCGCTCGACCAGACCTGAAAGTGACAACTGCCCTCCAACGCGGACGGTCACAGAGTTGTCGATAGTTATGTCCCACACGCCGTAGCACGTGGCGTCGCTTTTTTCGTCGGCGCTAAGCTGCCTGACGGGATAGGTCCTTACAACCAGCTCGGAACGGCCTATGTTGGAAGCAACACTCATCCGAGCCGGGCCGCCGGGAATAACGCCAGTCTTGTCTTGAAGCAAATCGACGCGGACGCGAAGCTTGCCGCGAAGGGTCGCCAGTAATTGATTGAGGGAGACGGGAGCGAGCCTCTGAGTGGCGCTCTGCGCCTGGGCGTCACGGGCCTTAGCGCGCGACAGGTCAACTTGAGACTGCCTGCATATGAGCGAGATCACTGTCCGTCGCGCGCCTTGCGGCGAAGACGTAAAAGATTGCGCTGCGGTAGCCATCATTACCTCCCGGTGGGCGACTGTGGGCCGCCCACGCTAGAACTAGACTCGTTTGTAATAGCGTTTCATCGAGGCGATGGTATCAAAGGTGTTACGGTGAGTCAAGAGAAAAAACGGCCAGAAAATAATGAAAAATATAAACGTATACTGTTAAAAATAAAACAATTAGCTAATATTGTACTGTTATACAGATAAGGAGCGGTATAACAAACGGTTTATATTGTACAATTATGAGTTAGAATAGGTGGCAAAGGAGGGTTGGCGCATTGCCTAGCAGGAAGAGGGTCGAAAGGCCAGGTGTAGAAAAGAAATCTGGTGGCGTTGTGTCGGCAAAGCTGAAGTATCTCGCGGCCTGGTGCGTGAAGTATGTCAAACCGGTGCTTGTAGGCGATGTGGCCGAACGGATGGAGGCAGCCATCCGTGAGAAGGCAAAAGGGATCGGGGTTGATATCAAACGCGTCGAAGTGTCACCCGGCCACGTCATTATCCACCTTGAGGCCCCACCGACGATCACGCCTCATCTGATCATCAAGCATTTAAAGAGTCACACCTCGAATCAGCTCAGAAAAGAGTTCCCACGACTGCGCTCATCACTTCCTACTCTGTGGAACCTCGACTACTACGTTGCGACCCTGGGCCGGGAATCGCCGCCCGCGATCAAGCGGTTTGTCAAAACTCAAAAACCGCGAAGCTAACTAAGAATAAAACTAAAAGCAACCAGTGGCCCGAGGAAAGGACGGGAGAGGGCGAGCAATGTGCCTCCCCCGTCGGTCGCTGCAAAGCAGTGCCGCCGGCGTTGTTTGGCGACCCTGCCGATGGTTCATAAACGGAAGTCTCCCCCCTTTCACTGAGCCCCCCGCACACGCGAGGGGGAAGCGCTCGAAACTGGCCGTCGCCAGCTTACAAGCGGCGGCCAATTCGGGCGCCCGTCTCCGGCAGGAGACTGACGCTTATAAATCCGGCTAACGAAGATGCAATAGACATGCCATAGGGGGCCGGTCCTAATGGATCACGGATAAAAATATGGCGTTTAAATCAGAGCTTAAAGATAGATTTATTCTGAATGTCGGGTGACGGCGGGAGTCGAACAAGCAGAGATGAGCATCAGGCGCATTATGGCGTAGTATCGCTCCCTGATCGGAGGGGTAATCAAACCGTCAAGCCACTCGGTCATAGCGGCCACGGCGCGGCGCTCGGGCTCCCGGTTCGGCGAGATCGATTGTGTCTCGTCGCTTCCTAGATCATATCGCAATCGCCGCCAGAGGGCTTCGACAAACCGGTCGTGGGCATCGGGATCATTATGGTCGAGCATGACGGTGCGACCATCCGGTAATTGAACGGCAGGGTCAGGACGGGGCCGGGCTTCTGTCTGGGACCTGAGAAACGACCAGGCGGCGGTCGAGCTGCCTGCATACAGAGCGAGGGTTGATCGGTCGAGGAGAAGCCAGTCGAGGCTATCTTGTTCGGCCGAGCCCAGGGCAAAGGGAAGAAGCTCCGGCAGCACGATCATATGACCGGACCAGGCGGCCCACGCATACTGGCTTGCGGCAGCCGAGAAGAATGGCCCCTGGTAACAGAAGGTGCCGGCTTTCCAGCGCAACGCGATGTAGCGCTCCCGCCCGAAATAGCGGAGAGCATCCTCAAACATGGGCGGCGCGTCTATAGGCAGGCGCGTCAGGCCATAGAGGGCCTGATCGACCAGGTCGAGCGGCAGATCGGGCGGATCTGGGGCGTGGGGAATATCGTAGACGATTAAACTCATTTGCTTATCGAGCGCCTGCTTTTGGCTATGCAAAGGGTGTGCGAAAGCCGTTAAGCCCGGATGTGCGCACGTATGCTCGCGGTCGAAAGTGTTCGGTCTAAGCCCCAACTGGCAGGTCTATCAGGTCGTGTTGCCCTAGATCTTCGGACCGGATAAAGGCGTCCTTTTTGGGATACGGCAAAGGGGCCGCGAGCCTGCGGCGCAGGGTGCGGTTAAAGGCCCATGCATATCTGAAATTGCCGGGGTGGCGAAGCGGGCGTGTCAAGCGTGGGCACCAGTACGCGAGCCACTCTGCGCGGCCCTCCTCCGGGGCGGGGTCAGCTCCATGCTCTTCAAGCAAGCGAGCCGCGTACCTCCACCCTCTCTCGCCCTTCCTGATCTTTTGAATACTGCGATCGGAAAGGACGCGCGCATCGGGCAGAAGCTTTAGCGTGCGGGGAGTGCTTCGGCCGAGGAAACGAGCCGAAGCAGATTGGTAGATACAGCCCACATGTCCCGCATGGCGAACTTCACCGGTGATAGTAGTCCTCGGCACCGGGTCTGAGAAGCTCACAACGCCGACAATCCCCTTTTTGCGGAGGACCTCAAAGCAGCGCGCGAGCATCCAGGTTTCGCCATTGCCTTCCACTGAATCGTCGAGGACGAACCGGCCAAGCTCGATGGTTTCTAAAGGATGTGTGCCGGGGAAAGTATTGGTGAGCACGCGATTCGAACAAGGATGAGAGAATACCGCAACGCCTGTCAATTGCCCGCCTCTATAAAGCCCAAACCTTAGCCGAGCGGCGACATACGCCTTCGAATAACGCATAGCTACAACATAGCTCCTTGCTTCTTCGTCAGTCATAATCTCGGCGACCTCGTACTTGCTCGTGTCGATCACCTCTCCGGCGGGGCGGTATGAAGCCCGGCCATCACGCCAGCGCTGGTTGAACCCGGGCAAAGGTTGTTGAAGGAGAGCTGCCACCGACGACCTCCAAAATCGAAAGAGAATGATCGCTACAACATCGGCGCGCAAAGTCATGCCACGCCGGCCGAGAATTCGATCCGCACAAGGTGGAGCGATGTGCTAGGAACCCGAATCACACCAACCGGCGGAGGTGGCCCCGTCTGAAGGGTCGCCTCCGTTAAGCTGGCGGTTGCCGGAGTCTTCTATCACCCTATTCAAGCGGCATCGGGTACGATTGCCTCGGCGATCTGTGGCAGGCTCACCACGCTTTTGTTGGTGGTGACGAGCTGACTCGCAAGGCACTCATGAGGCTCTTTATCGTCGCGGTAGCGCAGGAAGGCGGATTGATACAACTGCCCGCCCTTCACGCTGCCGACGGCCTTCTGCACGTCGCCTGTGGCATAAAGGTAACGGACTTCTGCGACAAGCGTTCTGCCTTCGCGCTCGGCCTCGACGGCTCGATCATAATCACCCTGAGTCACGCCTGACGCGCACCCTCCCACGCTTACGAGGTCGCCGTCGAGATAGACGAAACACTCAAGCGAGCGTTTGTCGGTGGGCCTGACGATCACGTCTGCGCTTTTGTTGATCTTGAGTTTAAGCTGCTCACCGCCGGAGGCTGGCCGTCCGGCGCGAATCAAGCCGTGCGCGAATTTGGCAACAAGCCCTTCCCCGCCGCTTCGCTCGATCTGCTCAAGCAGGGCCTGTTTCTCTTGAGTCGTGCGAGCCGTAGGCAGGAAATGGATGCGCGGCTCGCCCTCGAAGCCCTGCTCCCTCCGCCAGGTCGCATACGCTTTGGCAAGCCTGTCCATGCGCTCGACCCTTTTTGCAAACGGCAAAAGCGCGAGTGCTTGTCCGGCCAGCATGTGGAGGTCGAAAACGTACAGGTTGTCGAGCAGGTATTCCCCGTCAAGGCAGATGCCCGCGTCGTTGCCTGTGGCCTGCATAAGCTGAAGCAGCTCGGCAGCAATCGAGTCGGGCGGTTGGATGCCTTTGCCCTTTTTGTTTGAGGCAAGAACCTGACTGTTGAAGTAACCCAGCAAGAGGTGGACGCCATCCATCTTTTGCTGAAGGTAAAAGTTATCGTCGAACAGCAGTTCCTCAAACTCGCCCCGCTCCACGTGGTTAGGAAGCTGGGGCATATAACCGACTGGCTGATAAGTCGCCACTGGCGCAACGTGGGCCGTCGGTGCTGTGGCGGCTTGCGGTGAGGGTAAGGGGGGCGCGGGCGATGCTTGAGCGGCCGAAGACTGGTTGCCCGTGCGTCCGGTGACATGGTAGCCCTTCGCCACTTTCTCGCTCTCGACTCTATCGAATACTCTTTTGGCCTGAGCGTAGGCGACCGGGGACGGAGTTTTCACTTGGGGAGTCAATGTGCTGCCTCGCCTGCCATTATGGGCGTTAACAACAAACTGGCCTCCTCCGACATCTTCCAAAGTTATGTTATAGACCTTATCTGAGGTTCCCTGATTGCACCACAGATCGACACCTTCGACGACAGTACCCCTACGCATGTTAGCCATGATCGTCCTCCAAGTATTTGATGAAGTAAGTACAACCCGTTCTTTTGACTTCCCTACATTATCAAATTGCAGGAAATTTGTCAAGAAATGAATGTAAAAGAAATGGCTCTAAATGAAAGTAAAAGAAGGTGGTAGACTGCAATTGCGTCGCATGGGGTGGCAGGAGTAAGCGGTGGCGAATGTATCAAGTGTGGAGCCGTTCAGCGCGCATCCGGACGGCGATAAAGGGCAGCGATTGTTTACACCATGATTATTCGGTTCAGGACTTTATTCTATTTATAACTGCATGGCCACAGTAGACCAACAGGGATTAAACGATCAGGTATGACGGAACAATACTTCAGCGGCAGCTGCCTTCAATAGCTTGACGTATTCACCAACGTCATAGGCGGATTCGCCTCCTACATCTTCAGCCCTGACCCGCCGCGACTTATCTTTGGATCGAGCGTCAGTAATTAAGTAGCTTACGCTCTCGCCGGGATGTACTTTAACTCCTGCGTTTCGCAGTTGCCGCGTGGCCGATGCTGTTCTCGTATCAACCTTATAATCCTCAATCTTCTTTGTTGGCGTCCGCTTCACGAGCAGCCTTTCAGGGCTCACCTTCCCCTGCTCGAGATCATTAATACGTTTCTGTAACAGTGCCTCGACCTCTCTCATGACCCTGGTGCGTTCATCGAGTGTCTTTGCTTTAGCTGTGAGGGCCAGCAATTCGCACTGGACGTCTTTTATGAACTGCGGCGTATCCGAACGGCGGCAAGCGAGGCCTCGCAGTTTCAGCCTGCCATCGCTGAACACTCCATAGTAGCGCGCGGGAACTGGCCGGTTTGGGTTTGTGCTGGAGGGTAGAAAGACTATCCAGTTGTAGACCCCTTCGAGGCTCATCTCAACGCCAGTGGCGCGCGTGATGTCATCGCATAATGCGAGCACCCTTGCCTCTGTCGCAGCCTCGCGCCGTATCCAGAGGCTATCAGTAAGGGCGTGCAGCACTTTGAATCCCGCTGCTTC
This sequence comes from uncultured Clostridia bacterium, assembly GCA_964615905.1. Lineage (GTDB taxonomy): Bacteria > Acidobacteriota > Blastocatellia > UBA7656 > UBA7656 > DATLMR01. Next base: position 45,257 of record CAZTUB010000023.1, on the reverse strand, counting down.
GGCAAGCTCTTTTGCTCGAAGCAACTTGTCGCGCCCGAACGCGGTCACAGCTTCGTGAGCCTCTATGCGCCCGAAGCGCGCGTTCTTATAACCGAGGTAACCGAAACAAGAAACCAGCATCCACTTGATGGCTGATTGGCGTGAATCGTAGACCTCTCGAGCTCTAACTGAATCAGATTGCCGCTTCATCCGCTTGTATTGCTTTCGGCGTTCCAGCAAGGGATCCAGAGTGAGTGGTATCAGCCCGCGGCGCTTATCACATACGCTGTAGCCGGCTTCAGGCACAGCATCGTTTTCGCAACAACAGCAGAGCACAGTTTCGGGCGATATATTATGTCGAGCCATTATGGCCGGATACATCGATGCGAAGTCTATCTCCACAAGCTGCTCGAAAGCCCCCACCGGCGGCTGAAACGTCAACCCGCCTTTATCTACGGTCAATAGCGTAAGGGCCGTCTTATAGGCCTCCGGCTCGCTCTTGGTCATCGGGATAAGAATACCCTCATTTATGGCCCGATCGATCTGCATCGAAGACATGGCGGAGCCGGGAGAGATTCTGGCCATTCGCTGAACAGGTGTTTTTGAGAGCTTTGCCAGTTCTACGACCCCGTCGAGTCCAGTCTCGCTATGAATGAATGAGTTTCTGCGGTCGATGTGCCAGCGCCCGAAAAGCGGGTATGATGGGCCTTTATAGATTATTCGCCCATAGCTGAAGTAAGTTCTTCCCTCCGTCACGATCTTGCGCTTAGTGATCACCCGGTCGCGGTCCAGCTTCAAATCAAGCTTTTCTCTTTTGGCAAGCCTGAGCAGTGCGGGAATAAGCAGCGTGTCCCCGTACTCGCTCAGGACTATGTCAGGATCAAACCGTCCTATGGATTCATTAAACAGATGGACTGCCCGCGCGCCATCTCGAAATCTTATGATCGTCTGCTTACCTTCACATTCCAATATAATGCGGCTCTCGGTCGTCACCGGACGCATCCGCTCGCCGCTCAGTTTGAGTCTGCGCAGCTCTGGTATGTTGTAATCAGTTTCCCATAGCGAATCGGTTGTAGCGACTTCAAGCACGTTTCCCGAAGCGTCCACTTCGCAGGTGAGTTTGCAGAGCGGGAATAACTGCTTGATGTACAGGTAGTGCTGCGCGGCAGGAATATCACAGTTGTAAAAGATGAACTCTCTGTCTCTTGCCGCGGCAAGCCTGCGGAGACCGGGCATCAGTGAGGAATCCGCGACACGAAGCTCGAGCACTTCGATTCGTCTGCCGCTCCAGAACTCCTGACGCTCAGCCCACCTGACGTGCGAGATGATGCCGCGCCGTTCGAGATCGCTCGCTAGGCTCCTTAGTTTCGACCGCTCTCCTTGAACGTAGACCGGCGGATGAAATCCTTCTGTGAGCCTCACCAGTCGGCCATCGTTCGTATAGACCCATAGCGCCACTTCCGGCCCGAGCCCATCTAAATCCAATAACCACCCTTCAAGCCGCCGTCTCACCATTGCTCGCCTTGAGAGATTTCAACTGTTCTTCAAGCTCCGCCACTTTTGTCTGCAGCCCGTCTATCTGCTTCCAGCTTTCGATCATGACAGATAGAAAGATGGCCATAGCAGGGTCGGGGTCCGAATAGTAGACGGCCGCCTGTATGTGCAATCGGGCCTGCTCAAATAGAGCGTCGAACGCTTGCTGATCTTCTTCACGCAGGGCGCGGCGGAACTTGCCGAGCTGCTGCTGTTGCTCGGCAAGGACCTGGCTGAATGGCAAAACCGTGCGCCCCAAGGTTAATCACCCGTTTTCTGGTCTAATGCCGCAAGGCGCGGCAATGCCGCGCGCCCACGTTGTTCAAGCCTGAATGAGTGCCGGCCGTCGAAGCGCAAAACCGTGTCGGCCGCATAGCAGAGGTCTTTGAGGAAGTAAGCGCGCCGCGTACGCGCAGGCATCTGGCCCTGAGTAATCAGCAAGGTCATTCCGCTGCGAGACAGTTCTACTATTCGCCAGAGCGAGCGGTAAAACAGGCGCGCGGCGTCAACAGCGGGCACCTCGTCATCAAAGAATGTCGAGCATATCCCTGAGATCACGACCAGGTCATTTGAAGTAGAAGGGTTGAGCCGGTTGACAAGCTCCGCAAGCTGGTAGGCGGTGAAAGCGCGGGCGACCAGTATTCGGCTCAGCGCGTCTTCGGGTCGCAGTTTGTTTGTTTTAGCGAAGCGGGATATGGCGTAGGGGTCGAAGCGGTTATCCCCGCAGATAAACCGGAGCGTGTTACCCTCACAGACGTGCCGCGCGGTAACATGGGTCGCGAGCTCGCCTGCGCCTTCCCCTGTTAGAAGAACTCTACGCGCCGGGGCTAGAGAAGATACTGCCGTTGATCGAGCCATGCTCACGGGTAGTGTCTTTGAAAAGATCAAATCCTTCTCCGGTCAGTTCTTGTACTTTCGTAGCACCCCAATGACTACGCCCTGAATTCGGACGCGGTCTGTCGGCTTGACAATAATCGGCTTGTGGCGCGGGTTGGCTGCTTCCAATCGAATCTGCCCGCGCTCCTTGTAGAACTCTTTAACGGTGGCGTCGCTCTGGTCTATGAGAGCCACGACCGTTTGCCCGTTTTCGGTCGTCTGGCGCGATTCGACGACTATCGAGTCGCCGTCAAGTATTCCCTCGCCGATCATTGAGTCGCCTCTGACGCGCAGGGCGAAGGTTCTGCCTTTACCGAGCAGGTCGCGCGGGACGCAGATCGACTCCTGGCTCAAGATAGCTTCAATGGGTCGGCCGGCGGCGATGACGCCGAGCAGAGGAATTTCGCACTCGTTATCTGATGGATCGGAGCCAATGATCTCGATTCCGCGACTTACGTTCGGGATGCGGCGAATCAGCCCTTCTCGCTCTAAAGCGGAAAGCAGACTGTGCACAGTGGAAGGAGAGTTCAACCCGAAGTGATCGCGGATCTCAGCTATGGTGGGGGCATGGCCGTACTCGCCGACGAAGCGTGTCAGGTAATCAAATACTTCGCGCTGGCGTGGTGAGATCGACATGATTTTCGCCCCGGCCCGAAAATACATGTACCATGATCGAAAATAATCAAAAACTGTCAAGGGCGTTTTGGCACTTCGGACATAACGTACCGGTTTAACCGGAAGGATCAGACTGATTGAAGCGCTGCTGATCTAATGAATTTAATCACTTTGGCAGGGTCTTTATTGAATAGCGAGCCTATGCATTGGGGCCTCCGAATTCGTGCAATCTGGCAAAAGTCCTATCACGACAGGATCGCCCGCTCAGGCAGAGGCGATTAGATAATATAATGATTGAGGAAAGGTCAAACGGTATCTTCGCCGACGCGACGATGAACGTTTCAATGTGCCTTTTGTAGTTTCCGACGAAAAGCGAGCCAAAGCGGTTGTGCGCCGCGATCGCAATCCGTCACGTCGCAGACGACAGCGCGACGTTTCCCTTCATTTCGAATCTGCGGCGATAGAAACGACACCTTCCTTTTCGCCTCCTCTCAAGGTCCAGCAGGGTGCCATGCTGAAAATCAGCCGGCCAAGGATTTCTAATGCGAGGCTCAGACCACCCTCAGCTTCTTTGCACACGTTACGCGAAAAGCTGAATAGCGAGCGAAAAGTACCTTCGTCGTTCACCGAGCCGGAGGTTATCGAGGGTAAATCCGTCATTGAAACGCTCCAGCGTCTTGTGGGTTTGGTAGATAATCTAATTCTCAATTTCAAGCCGTTTCTGACTTGAATCTGCAATTATGTATCCTAAAGATGTAGGCAATTTAACAGGCGCATGAAATGGAGCGCGGCGAGCGAGTTTCGCATGCTTCCATGAGTGTTATGCGCCGCGCCTACTGATGCCGAGCGTTAGACCCTTTACCTATAACTTGGGTGTGAAAGTTTTTAACTGCTTTCCTGCATTTATAGCAATTATTCCTTCTTCAGCCCAACTCTCACAGAGTGATCTGATTCAACTGCTAGTGCAACACAGTCTAGATTTAACGCCTTAACATAGCCGAGTTGTGCTAGCTTACGAAAAGGGTAACTATATCCTTGAGGAAATCCTTCTAGCTGGATATCTAGCAGGGTCCCCATGAGCGGCCAGAGGCTTACAGCATACGAAATCCATTCTGCATTATCGTTTTCTGGTGGCGGGCCAGAACATACTAAACCACACAATTCTCCGCGATCATTAAAGACTGGGCCCCCGCTCATTCCATGATCGAATCTTGCATTGGTCCGAAAGCATGGGAATTTAAGCATGCCTCGGTCCCGAAACTCATCGTGTACTTCAATCACTTCTCCGGTTGTAATAGATGGTTTATCTTTCCAATTTACCCTGATCCTGTCGGGCAACCTTTCAACCTGACTTTCTGAACTGGGATACCCGAAGCCCCATATAGTTTCGCCAACCTTTGGAGGCTTCATACTAAGAATTGGAGCATGCTTCCATTCATAAGCCGCAGCACTCTCGGATCCTTTTACCGGGCTTAAGAATAAGATGGCAATATCAGTGTGCGGCGAGCGGTATACTTTCTCTGTATACCATAAAGCCCCGACAGTTCCCCCCTCTAGAATTTGACTTGCAATGACAGAGTATCGCTCAAGTTTATCCCAATCTTCTTCAAACAAATGCTTCGCCGTAATTGCGAGGCGGTGACCAATTATCATTGCTGTTCCAGACGGGTACCATTCATCGTCCTTTGTAGCCGCCAGAGCAAAGGCATATTCTCTTATAACATCATCTGGTGTGGCATCTTGAAACAAAGGCTTTTGTAGGTTAATTTTCATAAGTACATGAGAGCAGCCGAATAACCTCTTTGCAAGCACGACAATAGACGTAAGAGTCTCTACTATGAAGTTGTTCTCTGCGATTTTGATTGTTTTGCAGAGAAGAGAAGGCAATACTGTCCGCCAAGTCGGGGCTATTTAATAGAATGCAAGATTGATATTTTATTGGGCGATATTGACTCAATCTTCACTGAAGCGAAGCATCAGGTTGAGCGGTTTTAAGAGATATAATTTATGGCAACATGGCTAGTACCATTCAAGGGCAGGAAACTATCCGGCGTCTATAATCAAAACTTCGTATGGCAGCACGACAATGTCTATATCATGGACAATCATCGGGCGGCCCTTTGGTGTTGGGTTCAGCATATAATGCCTCGAGAGGAAGTCAACCTCATCCACATAGATCAGCATAGCGATACGCTTTACAGTCGCATTGGAACTTGGGTTGATAGATGCCCAGATCTTTGGAGTATTGACTTGGATGAGTATCTGAACTTCATTCATGAGATATCTATGGGCAGTGGTGTTCCTTTGTTCCGATGGGATAACTACGCTTCCATTTTTCTTGAGAAGCACGGACATTTCATTGATACATGTATATTTGCGACTCACAATAAAGGTGATAAACCGCGACATAGACAAGTGCAATATTATGATCCTTGGACTGTTCCAGCAAACCTTGAGTATTGGCTCAACGAATCAAAACGATTGTGGATTTGCAATATTGATCTAGATTATTTTGTCTATAGGTCGTTCGATGACAAACAGGTTGAATTATTCTCTAATGACTATTTCCTTGAGCTTTTTACCGCCGTGAGAAACCAGACCCGGCATGGAACGATAAAAGTGCTTACTATTTGCCTTAGCCCAGAATGTTGCGGAGGATGGGAAATGGCAGAAAGTCTATGTTACAGAGCATGCGAAATACTGGGGTTGGACTTTGTATTGCCTGGCACAAGCCGCGCCTAACAATTACAGGAACCGGAACACGGCGAGCGAGTTTCTTATGTGCGCCACGAAGCACGAAGATAGAATGGATGAACGATGTATGTCAGTAGTCCAGTAGCCCATTCCAAGTGGGCAACTAGCCTTTGGGATGTAGCTCTCTCCGGATGCAAGGTGAGGGTGAAACAGTTATCCCTAAAAGGTACTTGTGCGGCGAGACCTGGAGCGCCAATAAGCAAGGCTTGGCTAAGAGATGGCAAGGTGAGTGCAAGCGAAGCGGGGTTCAGCCTACGGGAAACTCGCCCCCTGCCACGTAATATTCTAGGTAATCGTGGGAGTAGCGAGCCACGAGTCTACGGGGCAGCCAACGAACCCTTAGGAGTTACCGAGACTGGTCACGATAAGATGCCAGTCCAAAGGATGCAGCAGGTCACTTGGACTTACCCTGATGCCGATGGGGATTCCGCAAAGAGCGGATTGGGTTGTACTGGTAACCACTGCCTAAGTCACCTTGCAGAGTCTATCTTTATGAACGTGGGAGGCTTATATCTGGATGATAAGGCAAGAGGTCTGCCGATGACGGATATGAGAGTCGGAGCAACCATAGTACTCAGAGCACGGGAGAGCCGTGCACAAGGGGAAGGGTTGTAGTCTGTCGGGACTTCCGGCGCAAAGGTAATCGGAGGTAGTAATGGGATGAAGTTCCTGTGAATGCCGATGAAATGCTAAGGAGACTCAGATTTGAGGTAGATCGGCAGATGGAAAGCCCGTTGCGGTGAAAGTCGCACGGCGGGTTTGGAGGGGGGAGTGGAGAAACGTGCGTGAGCTACGAGAGAGTCGTGGCGTAATCCAGCAACGCGCTCTGCTCCTACCTTACTCAGCGGGTGAGAAAGGCACGTACAAGGCGAAGGGCCACAGCCACGAAGCGGATTCTGAAGGATCAAAAGCGGGACAGCGGAGTAGCGAGCCTGTTCGACAGAAGTATCAGGGGCGCTCGCCTACAGGCAATGGGATAAATCCTCTGAAAGTTGAGCAGAAGGCTGTCGGAGTCCGAGATTGAAGAAGGAATCCGACCTCTTTGAGGAAGTAGTGGTGGAAAGCCGGATACGCTGAAAGGTGTTTGTCCGGTTTGGGAAGGGCTTCATCAAGACCGCTCAGTGAGAACTGAGTATAGCGTGATGATTCTACTTCATATCGTTATACAAGTGCCGCTCGCGGCCCGCTGACGCGAGACGTTGAGTTGCTTAGAGCCGGCTGACCAATTTCATACTTGGGTTGACAATCGAGAAGACCTGCAAAATATTATCGAATTAACTCATGAATGTGCACGAATCCAGTGAAAAAGATCCCCTAGGAAAGGACGACCGTGCTCGCTCCAATTTCGTCCGGGAGTTGGTACAACGCTCCAATGAACAAGTCCGGGCGCCCGCAGCGCACCTAGCCACACCAGCCACACCTCCAAGACGCATAGTGCAGTTTTGGGATGATCTTGGCCGATTGCCCCGGGACGTTAGGGATTGCATGGAGTCCTGGAAGAAACTCGAGCAATCCGGATTCGAGCTTCAGGTTTTCGACGAGAGATCGGCAAGGGAATTTATCCGGATCCACTTGGGCTCGCGATATGAGAGCGCATTTGACAAGTGCTATCACCCTTCAATGAAGTCGGACTACTTCCGTTACTCCTACATCTTCGTAGAGGGGGGCTTCTATATTGACGCTGACGACATCTATCATGGAACGACAATCGATCACCTCTTCACAGATGGGCGGTTGAAGCTCCAGCCGTTCTGCTACGACATTGCGACAGCTCAGATGGTTCCACCCTCAGTTTTTGTTAATCCGGGGGCAAACGAATTGAGCTGGATCTTCTACTTCAATACCACCCCTTTGATCGCGGTTCGCAATCATCCTATTATAGAGCGTGCACTGCTGAACGCTACGATAGCCCTTGAGCAAGAATCAGAAGGCGAGCTGCCCGAAGTCCAGGCAACCACTGGCCCTGGCAACCTCACCAGATCCATATTCGAAGTGGTCGCTGATGAAAGCTGTCCGGAGGAAGCGCTGCTCGTTGTGCACGATTGGGAGAAGACTTCCACCAGTAAGTGGCCACTCAGTTACCGGAGTGATAAGAGAAACTGGAGGCTTTCGAATCGGCAAGCGTATCGGGCCTCACGACGCGCGGAGGAGCGGTGAACTTGGCGCGCCGTCCACTATCAGCTGTCTGTCACGTTTTCCGATTCTGGCTGACTCTTCGGAGGCTTCTGCCGAGGCGGAAGTGTCAAACATTCGGTGTCCAAGGTGCGGCGAAAGGCCATAGGATTGAGAAGGTCTATGTCATCAACCTTGATCGTGAACCGGGCCGCTGGTCCAAGATGGAGCAAGAGCTCAGGCACGTATTGGACTCGTCGGGAGCTGAACTCTTGAGCCTGACTGAGCGGCATGTCGCCGTCGATGCTAATAAATTCTCGCAGGAGCCATCCAAGGATGCCGACATTGATCCATTTTATACGCTTGGAGATCAGCTTTTTGTAGAACCCCAACCGTTAGTTCTTCCCACGCGTCTCGAACTAAATACTCCGATTCGAATGAGTCGGGCTGAGATTGCAGTCGCTAGATCACACATCAATGTTTGGAGGCAGGTTGCGTCGAGTAATCATGAGTATGCACTTATCCTTGAAGACGACGTATGGTTTCGTTTCGGATTTTCAAGATATCTGGACCAGGCGTGGGACGAAGTCGTGGCCGAATATGATAAGAAGGGCAGATTCGACGTTCTTTATGTGTCGTATCTCGAAGTGAAGCACGGTGCGCCAAAAACCTTTCTTTCAAGTAACGTATTCCGCCCAGTGCGCGGGCTCTGGCATCTGTCCGGATATGTTCTTTCCCGCAAGGGTGCTGAGAAACTCCTTCGCCTACTTCCTTGTCGTGGCCCCATTGACCTCTGGATAAATCACCAGTTCGAAGTGCTGGATGTACGCGCGACTAAACGGCCTCTTATTAGCCAACGACATGACGCTAGATCTACCAACTTGTATTCAATACTTCCCACTCTCACTACAATTGGCGCGATCACTAGTGAAGGAGCATCCCTATTTAACATCCGCCCAGCTGAGCAACCAGTGTTTGCTTTTGGGCCTGAAGGCTCCGGCCATTCATCGCTTGCAATGGCTTTGTCCATGCTAGGATACAAATGCTGCAGTGATCTCCAGGCATTACCAGCTCCTGAATTAGAACGGCTTCTTGAGGGAAGAGGCAATCGGGTTTTTGACGCATATGTAAACATAGGATCTTTGGACGCAAGAGTCAGGGAACTCCGGAGTCGCTACCCGAAGGCAAAGTTTATTCTTACCGCAGCCAAGGGCATCGCAGCAGATGGCACTTTCCTCAGTGTTGAGGACGACCTCAAAGGTGCCGACATAGCTGTGCTTCATTCAGAGGAACCGAACAAATGGCAAGTCGTTTGCGAACACCTCAGATGTGCGCCGCCCACCTGCTCCTACCCTGCGCTGAATGACCTTGGCCAAAGACCAATTCTCGACGGAACAATTGAAGCGGACCAAGTCCTAAAATGCAAAAGCCCTAGGCGTGATCGGTCGCCATGGGTCATTGAGCCCCGTAAGTGGTGGCAAGGAATTAGCGCTGTCCCGACAGAGGATGGACAAACGGACACTGGAAAGTTTAGATTTACCGACTGTTTGGAATGTCTCGACACGAGACGCTGGCTTCTAAGAAGCGACACTTTCACGGACAATTTGGCCTTGTTTCGCCCCTCGAATGTCGAATTCAGTTCTGGAAACGGGGCTGCGCTTTCCGTCAAAAGGGAGCCCCTAGGCGTTCGAGATTATACCGCCGCTTCGTTATGCAGTCGGGACCAATACTTGTTCGGAAAATTCGAAGCAACCATCCAAGCATCAAATGTGCCCGGGGTGGTCACCGGATTTTTTCTCCACCGTAACTCACCACGACAGGAAATAGATATCGAAATCGCGGGGAATCGACCAGACCGCCTTTTGGTCAATGTCTTCTACAACCCAGGTGGCGAAGGAGCAAACTTTGACTATGGCTATAGAGGTGCTCCAAGCTATATTGAACTCGGGTTTGACGCATCCAAAGCAAGCCACCGCTTCGCAATTGAGTGGAGCCCGTGCGAGATCCGCTGGTTAGTTGACGATAATCTGGTCCATAGGCGCGCGATCTGGGATCCGACACCAATCCCGCACCTTCCACTGTCGCTCCATGTCAACAGTTGGCTATCTCGTTCTACCAAACTTGCCGGGCGAATCAACAACCGACGGCTCCCTGCAACCACTATAGTGGGATCGATTGCTCTGGAGGCCAATTCCGTTATTTCCTCGCCCGGGCCGGATGATCTAGGCCGGGTAAGTTAGGCTGCGTAGTTTTAACTGGAGTCAGCTGGCACAATGAAAATTCTATCATTCAATCCGGGTCACGATGGCGCATTCGCTTATCTTGAGGACGGACATTTAGTAGCATCAATTGAGGCTGAGAAACACTCCGGTTATCGACACTCACCACTGTCCGTTCCGGATGCGTTCAGTGTTCTCGGTGAACTCAAAGAAGTTCCCGACGTGCTTTGTAGAGGTGGCTGGTGGCCTAGCGACACTCATCTGTCTGAACAGTACTTTCTTGCTGGATACCATGGCGTCAGTACCAGCGACATTATAGTTAGTCAAAAACGCCTATTGGGGAAGACGGTTCAATACTTCTCATCATCCCACGAACGTTCCCATCTTCTCTGTGCCTTTGGCATGTCGAATCTGCCTAAGGGCACCCCGTGCTATGCATTACTTTGGGAAGGAGTGATCGGATCATTCTACAAAATCGATTCCGAGTTCAATTTGACAAAGCTCGCTGATGTCATGCCTGAACCTGGACATCGTTATGCCCTGCTCTACGGCTTGGCTGACCCAACCTTTGATAAAAGTGTTGCAGAATTCTCCCGATTTTCTGACGCAGGAAAACTCATGGCTTTGGCTTCGTTCTCGAAGAGAAGCAAGCCTTCGGATGAAGAGGAGAAAATAATCGCGTTTCTCATGCAGGATTGCCTGCACCTAAAGCCGAAGGAGTGTGAGGTGTTAAGGCATTGTCGACACTACAACGTAGGTTTGGATGACCCGGAGTTTCGTAATTTCGCAGGGATTTTCAGCGACAGAATATTTGATCGTTTTTATCAATTTGCCGAGTCGAACATGATGAGAGGCATGCCGTTGCTGATCACTGGAGGCTGCGGACTTAATTGTGACTGGAACACGAAGTGGAAGGAGACCAATCTTTTTTCCGAGATATTCGTGCCACCTGTTGCCAACGATTCAGGCTCAGCGATCGGCACGGCGATTGACGCGCAGTTCCATTTAACAGGGAACCCTAAGATAGATTGGAATGTCTACTCTGGCCTTGAATTTATAGCCAATGCCGCATTCGACGCATCTTTATTTGATGAGTACGAAACGAACTACGCAATGATTGCCGACATGTTGGCTAGCAATCTGATCATCGGATGGGTAAATGGAAAATACGAAATCGGACCACGCGCGTTGGGAAATCGTTCGATTCTTGCTTCGCCATTCCAGGATAGCACTAGGGTGCGGCTGAATGAGATTAAGCAGCGCGAACAGTTTCGTCCGATTGCGCCCGTCTGCCTCGAAGAAGATGCTGTTAGATGGTTTGGCTGCAATCACCCGAGCCCATTTATGCTTTACACGCATTTCGTTTCTACGGATGCGCTAGCTGCGGTGACACATGTCAATGGGACGGCGCGCATTCAAACGGTGTCACCTGTGACTAACAGCCATTTGCATGAGCTGCTTATGGCATTCAAGGCACGTACCGGTTACGGTGTCTTGTGTAATACCTCCCTGAATTTCAAAAGTAGGGGATTCATAAACAACATAGCCGATCTCTCGGCCTATACGATAGAGCACAATTTGGACGGCTTTGTGATTGAAGGGCGAAGCTATATGTTGAAGTCATCGACAAATTATCAGGCATACTTGAGGATGCCAAACTTTATAGCTGGCTCGACTTAAGTAATGGATCGAAGCTCGACAATTGAAAGAGAAACATGAGCGCAATGAATTTAGTAGGGTGTGGAAGGACTTTGGATGACCTACGGAAAGTCCGTCAGAGCATCAATGTACCTAAATGGGACTGGCAAAAGTGAGAACCGATTGGGCGAACAAGTTGCTGGAGGCAACGCGCTACCGCGCGCGCCTCAGCTAGACGTTAGGTCGCGGGAACAAGAAAGCCGACGAGGTACGCCAAACGAAATGCTGGACTGGCGGCACGCGCCGACTTCTTTACTACGCCCGATACAGAGGTCGGGCGATTGCGCGAGCCTCTTCGATTGAAAGACCCGCTTTCTGATCGAGGATCGTCTTTAAAGCCTCGAAAAGAGACGGGGCCGCTTGAATCAAGGAGCCGACCTCTCGGGCGGACGGCCCTCCTCCGGGCTCTAGTAAAGAAGCGATCTCAAAAGGGGTGCCGTCTACGGCGGCGGTGATCTTAGGAGCGCCGAGGGCTGATTCAAACGTGAGCGACCACGGACCGGGGGCGGGCGGGTGCGACTCGAACAAGACGAGAAGATGGTCGATAGCACGGCTTGCGAGCGAGCGCGCGATGTCGAGCCAGTTGACGGAGGTCTTGTCGCTGATCTGCTCAAGCGCGCGAAACATAGAGTGCGAGGCGGCCATCAAAGCCAGGTTGGAGATCCGCTCCTGTTCGGGCCGTCCGCCCGTCTTATCGCCGGTCGCGCGGGCGACGGCAAAGCTGTTTCCGTCGAGCGTTGCCGTGACAAAGTCCGACTCGACGGAGAGCAGCCAGTCTGCCTTCCTATAATCGTGTTGCCCGTTTGATGATGACGTAGTCATTCGATCTTTTCCGTTTACTAGCGCGCCCGGTGGCACGCGAAAAGGTTTCTCTAGACTCTCCAGATCACTTGAGACTCGCCGGGCTTGCCCTCGACGGGCCTCCAATCCCCGACCAGGGGAGGGTTGAACCTGACAGTCTCCTCCTGGCCGCCGTCCATCTCGTCCTGGCAATGACCACATCGCTTGCACTGCCTGAGCAGGATCGGCTGCCAGGATTCGGAGATAATCGTGAAGGTCTCAGGCTCGCCCTCATCGTTGTAGGTCTGGTCGTCTTGTTGCCCGACTTTGATCTTGCTTTTTGCGTTCGGATTGAAGGGAAGAAAAGCGCCGCACCTCTCACAGCGTGGCTGCTCGGTGTGATCGTCGTCCGGCTCGAAGCTCTCGTTCGCATAATCTCTGTAGTAGCTGCTCATTTTGTCCAGCCCTCGCGTTGGTCCGCACCGGCCAATCCTGATAATCCAATAAAAGATGACTCGTGCAGTTTATTAAATTGCAGGAAATTTGTCAATAAATATATTGCAGGAAACTTGTCAACTGTCCGCTTAATAGCCGGTGGCATATTCATTCGGTGTGGCGGTCACAAAGAGGCGTGCGATCTCTCGACGAATACCTGGTTAAGAAAGGGGGCGGCACTCGTATGCGGGGGGAGGTGTAGGGATGAGTTTGCCTTTCGGGCTTCAGCCTGGGCGTGTGAAGAGTCGGGGAAAATAGATCCGTAGAGGAGTATACCCCTGATGGCTTCAAAGGAAGACACCCCCGGAAGCTCGTAAAAAGCGGGAACTGCGCGCCTCCGGATCGCTTCAGGTCCTCGGCTAAGCGAGGCGTCGAAGTAGGCGAGCGTTTCGTGCTGCCAGGCGTCGAGTACGCGCCTGAGATTTATGAACGCGGGGAGCGCGTCAGGCGGCACTCCTTCCGGCGACGCTCTAATGTGGGAGGCGAGCAGCCCGGACATCGATGTTTCTGCCGTCGTCTTATCTTCCGCCTCATAGAGAGAAAACAATGCCTCCTTATAAGCATAGACATCTGCGAGCCAGGAGAACCTGGCATACCACGAGTCGAGCTTTGCCGCGTCGCGAGGTAGCAGCTCCTTTCGGCGCTTGAGTAGCAACCCGCCGTGTCTGGTCCAGCTACGTTGATCGGAAGCGGATAAGAATTGGCGTAGTAGCCGGCGAGCTTGTTCGACGAGTAAAATCGCCTGCTCGAGCATGTACCCAGGATCAACGACGATGACGGCGTCGGGCAAAACGATTGTGATCAGTCCACGGTAGGAGTCACTGGGAAAGGTGACGATGGTATGAATAGGAGATCCTGTTGAAAGAGCAGCGAGGCGCTGTTCGAGCATGTGATCCTCAGTGGAAGGCAAGACGTCTAAGAGAGCCTCCCGCGGCTGGTCGGTGATCAGGAGCCGCGGAGTCTTATTGATAGTCGTGCGATGAAGCCCGATCGCTTCAGGCGATGGCCAGGATGCTTCGAGGTCCAGCCGCCTGACGAAATCTTTGAAGATCCTTCGGACGGTTGATTCGTCGAGGCCAACATCGGCCGCTATAGAGGTGAACGAGCGCCGGAGCGCTTCGGCTTCTACATAACGTACAAGCCTGACGGTGGCTGCCCTGTCATCATCAAGATCGGGATGGCGTTCGTGAAAGGTGGAGCCGCAGGACCTGCAGATATATCGTTGTCGCTTACGCTTAAATTTTGTCGGTCGCCCGGCCTGAGGGAGATCACATATCGTGACATCGAATGTTCCAAACCGGTGAGTATTCCGGCTGCCGCAATTGGCGCAGAGAACCAGTGTCGCGTCACCCGATGTTGAGGGCAAGGCTTCAGTCACCGCATGGGGATCAGAAGACTCGTTGGGATGAGTGAGCGCGACTTCACCGCGCGCGGCATGCGCGGTCGCATCTTGCGTGGTCTCATCTTGCTCGTCAAATCTCAGCAGGCCTTGAGTGATGTCTTGTGCCACGTATCCCCGCTTGGGTTGAAGCAGTCCAGCGGAGGCAGCCAAGCCCTCGCGTGTGTCTCGTGAGTCCAAGCCTTCTGGACCGGTGCGCTATTATTGATCGCGACATCAAATTGATCTTGCCTCGCCGGTTAAGATCGGTGATTCGTTGCTCGGCCTCCTGCGCGTCCGAGTGGCCCTTCGGGTATTACCAAACCCGGTTCGCAACGGCTCTGGCCCTACTAATAAGCTAAGACCCGTAAACAGCTTTAAATACAAAGATTACCGGCAGCAACAAACGGAGCCGAAAAAGCGCAAAAAGGACAACTGTGTTATACGGCGGACCGGGTCGCTGAATCAGCAAGACAGTGCTTGCAGCCAATTCGGTTTGATCCTGCTGCGCCACAATGGTTCAGCTTTGCGCCGGTTACGGTTCACCTGGCTAATCACATAATTGATAGGCAATCGTCGTCTGGTACAGCCGTTTATCTTTCAGACTTCCGGGCCAGTCGGGTTTAACATTCATCGAATATGATTGATCGGATTCTAGTCCCGATCAACGATGTTTGATTGCGCTGTTTGCTCACCCCCCTTCGAAGGGGGCCGGTCAATTGGGAGGCGGAGAGGTGTTGTGAGGTTGTGATGCGTGCGGCACGCCGCCGGTCGTGCTTAGATAGGGCTGGGAATTCAAATCATCCTGGAACGTGATTTCAGAAGAGGAATCAGCAGCGATCCGAGCACCGATCGTGTCGGCCGCGATCTCAGATGAGGGGTCGAGTGATGCTGATTGACCCCCGCCGGTTGAGTCGGCGACTGGCGACTGAGAGGCACCGGTAGAAGCTTCGGCGCGCCCGTCTGCGGAATCGACTGCGGCAGCGGCAGCGGTTTGATCTCGGCCAGGCTGTGGGTCGAGATCGTCTTCAAAAGAGTTTTCAACCGATTGGGAATCGCCGCCGATTACGAGATGACTATTGTCGATAAATCCCTGGTGGGAGTTGGCTGGGGCGCCGGGCTGAGAAAATGAGGCTGCCAGTGAGAGAAAGAAATCAGCGCGCATTCCGTCCGGCAGCTGACCCGCGGCTTCGAGTCTGAGTTGTCTTGCGCAGGTTTGAGCGAACTGGCGGCGATCCTCCAGATAGACACCCCAGCGATCGATCACCTCGGGGAATTCTTCGAGGAAATGTTTTATTATTAAAAGCTTTGCTTTGTCGGTTACCTTCACGTGCGAGAGTTCGTGGTCGACCGTAGCGAACCGCTTTCTCGCGTCGGCAAAATCCCACTCCGGCTTGACTATTTCCATGACGAGAATGCCGTCCGTGGGGTTCGTGTGGAGATTGCAAAGCCCGCTTCTGTCACCCGCCTGGCCGTATGCGAGGGTGATCAGGAATGCGTTAAGACCGGATACCTTGCGAATCCGCGCGAGGGTCTTCTTGCCGCCGGTGATCGGGAGTTCGTCAACGAAAACATAAATGCAGGGCACTCCAGCCAAATGAGGGTGAAAATGCTCGATCAGCGGGCGAGCATAATCATCAACCTGTGGAGCCGGAGTATACTTTCGCAAAAGAAGACCTCTCTGAGAACGAAATTAATCTGATAACCAAATCGAGTTCGGCGAACCGACCCGATTATGCGCCCCCCGTTTGAGCCGAGATGCTAGTGATCTCCGCGAGCGCCGCAGGCGACGGCCTTCCGAGTATTGCTTCGGATTGGAGATCTGAGCCGGGCTCTTGTGATCCAGAGTCCTGCCCTTGTGATCCTGACCGCGCCACCCGTCCGGCCGGCGCGTGTCGATTGGAAGCAGGCGATGAATGATTGTCGCGGCGTTTGGCGCTGTGGCTAGACCTGGCGCTCTGTGTCAAACGCAGCGGGAAGTATTCGAGTGAGTTTGGTCGTCGTAATGGGAACTTACCCCTGCACGGCGTGTTTGAACATTCCCAGCGAATCAGGAGTTCCCGCTCCTTGAGCTGCATCGAGTCTGATTTGCAAATCGGGCAGCGAGGCCTGTGACCGGCCAGGGTCAGGCTGGTCCCGCAAGCTGCCTGGACGTGAGCCGGCCAGTCCGGCTGGTCAAAGGAGACATACATGGTCCAGTGTCGAACAAGGAGGCCGGAGCGATCATCGGTAATCTCGAACCGAAGTTGCGCGAGCCGCTCGCGTGTCTTCCCTGTTCGGTTGACCAGACCGCTGCGCGGATTGATGCCGCTATGTATCTTGACTGTCATGCCGGCTGTGGTGCTCGACCAGACGTAAACGATCTCGCCCGGCGACTGACGGCCCCTTCGGGCTCCGGCCTGGCTGGCTTGCCTGGGGAGTCGCAGTCGTTGGAAAAGCTGTGGGATGCTGGCGCGCACGTCGTAGTGAGTGGGCTCGCCGCTTGTTGAGACTGCCCAGGGCTGGGGACGATCCGTCTTGACTGTTGAAGGACTGCCTTCCGCCTGTGATGGGGCGAGACTCTGGGGGGTCGTTGGGTTGGCTGCTGCTTGTTGATCGACCCGAGGTGCAAGGTCGTCACTCGAACGATCATCAACCGGCGCGCGCGCGCTGTCTTCCGCACCCGAAGCGTTGCCGAGGTTCTGGAGCATCAGGCTGATGTTAGCGCCAGGGCAAAGAGCGTCCATCTCTGAAACCGGGAGCGCGAGCTCACGGAGAAGAGATTGAATATGTATGGCAGTAAGATCAAATTCGCCGCGCTCAATCGCGGTTATGTCTACGATTCGCAGACCCGTTGCTCCCGCAAGATCTCTTAGTCCCTTGCCCCTGTTGATGCGCGTGTCTCGAAGGACTTCGCCGACCCTCGCGAGAGACGGACGGTCTGCGATGAAAGTTAAGGCGAATGGCGGGGTGCCTGCGACCGTGGCTGCGTTTGTTGAAGAGCTTGATTCCATGGTTGCTCCAGTGAAAGTTAATTGGAAGTATTTCTCCGGCTTGTCCCCATACGTGGTATGCGGCCGAGGTCGGAGAGTTGCTCCTTTGAAACAGGTTGACCGTGCCAGGCCGGAGGGCCCGGCGAAGCTGCAGCCTGGGGGGATGAAGGTTTGGCCTTGACCGCGGCTTGTAATTGTTTCGCCCGGCGGTAGCCCGCAAGGATTGAGGTGACGTAATTTTGTGTCTCACGATATGGAGGAACCTTGTTCCCATATTTTCTAACCGCGCCCTCGCCCGCGTTGTAGCCGGCAAGGATCAGATCGATGCGATTGTCGAACAGGCTCGCCAGGTGTTTGATGTACCTGCAGGCGCCGCGAATAGCTTCATCCGGGTTGTGGGGATCGTTGACGGCAAACCGTCGCGCCGTTGCGGGGATGAATTGCATAAGGCCGGCAGCGCCTTTGCCTGATCGAGCCCCGGTGTTAAATCCGGACTCCTGGCGCATCATCTCGAGCACGAGCATGTGATCGACGCCCTCGCTGATCGCAATGGAGACGATCTTGCGCGCGAGATCAATCGGCAGTGGCCGCGGGCCGTGACGCCTGTTGGCTGGTTGCGAGTTGGAAGTGCGGGGCCGTGCTAACTGGGGCCGTGCTAACCTGGCCTCATCACGGAACCGAGCGCTGAGGCCCTTGAAGTTATTGTCCTGTGCCAGAATCGGCGCAGCCCCGGCGACTGAGAAGACTACCAATAGGAAAAAGAAGAAAATGACCCGCGCGCAGGTGCCTGGTTTAGCTTTTTTGAAGGGTACGCCTGGCATTTTCTTCGTTCCTCTAAAGCAGTCGAATCGAGACACACCTGGTAAAGCTACTTACGTGCCACGATCGAGCGCAGGCTCTTTCCGGGGATTTAATCCGAGCACAACATAGCTGGCAGTTGAACTGAGAGGTGCTTGCCAAGATTACGGCCAGCGGATCGCGCGCGCTCGGCCGAGCGTTATGACCAGCGGGGAGGCGTAGATTCGCTTTGCCTTCTCAGGCGAATAGGTTTTCTATGGGTTTGAATCAGGAAGTGCTCGACGAACCTTTGGAGTGAAGGAGAAGCCTGGGTCAGAGTCCGTCAATCTGTGGTGACCGTCGTAACCAGTCTGGCGACCGAGGCGACCGGTGCGGCCGACAGGAGAGCGCACCTCCTTTAGCTCAGCCCTCGATCTCAACCGACGCAGGATCCAGCCAGGCGCTTTTCGACAGAGTGTCTTTCCTCATCGCGAAGACTTCGCCACCACTCAGTGTCCGACAGCGTTGTCCACGCTTGCCCCCGAACAAGCAGATTATCAAGGCCCTTGCCTTCACTCTCATCCCAGATCACTACGCGCGGTTCGATATCTTCCCAGCGGGCCTGCACGGCTATGCGTCTGACCGCCACATGAACGTGAATCTTTTGCTCCGCGTCCATCGCAATGAAGATATGCTTGAATCCATTTCGCTTTGCCGCCTCGATCAGCAGCTCGGTGTTTTGACTGACCCCGGGCAACCCTGCGAAGCGGGCCTGGAGGAGATGAGCAGAGATGTCGGACTTGATCTCGCCCTCTGTCGCCCAGAGCACGCCGGGAAACCGACCGCCGTCCGGCGGCCCGGCGAAGTGAACACGGACCCCCGCGTTGGCCCCGCCCGTGCGCTGGCTTGTCGATAGCGCCATGTACTTCTGAGGCCAAAACCTTTCGCGAATATCGTCGCTCGCCTCAGCCGGAGCCGAGCTGTTACGAATCTTCAAACGTACTACCCGGCCCTGCTCATTGCGGGTTGGCAGTATCAAACCGTAAACAGGCCAGGTCTGGCCTTTTGCCTGATCGGAGATTTCACGATGCCCGAGCCGGGAGCCTCCAAGGCACCACTTGCCGGCGCTAGTGCCAGCGTCTTTGGGCAGGCGAAAAAACCCTGGGACGCGCCAGAGGTCAAACCGCATGCGGCAGAGTTGACTGCACAATTCGAGCCGCCTGTCGCGGGAGACGGGAAGAGACCTCCAGCCAAGCGCGTAGGCAGTGTCAGGCGAAAAGCCGCGATCATAGAGGATCTCTTCGCGGTGGGCGTCGCTTAATTCGAGCAGGCCGAGCAAGGCCTCGTATATCGGGGCGGCTTTTTCGTCGGGCACAGGAGCAAGCCTGGCTTCGCGTTGCTCGCGCTCCGCGCGACGGCGCTCTTGTTCTTGGGCTGCCTGGGCAAGGGCTTCACGTTGTGCGGTACCGTCTTCGTTATGACCACCAATCAAGTCGAAGATGCCGCGTCCTGTGAGGTGGCGTACTTGATCGTCGAGGGTGGGCTTGCCGAAGTAGTCTCTGACAAAATCAAAGACGTCGCCGCGCGCGCCGCAGCCAAAACAGATGAAGCTGTTGGGATTTCTCCGCTGGTTGATTTTGAAGGATGGGCTCGAGTCCGAGTGGTTTGGAAATGGGCAGGGGGCGACAATCCAGCCTCCGCTCGCGGAGCGGAACTTGACGCCCGCCCCCTCCAACACATCACGCAGGGGGTGGTTTCTTTTTATCTGATCAATTAAGGCGCGGAATTGAGCTGCGTCCGCGGACTGTATGCTCTGCATCGGCTCTGCTCCACCAATCTCTTTCGAGCGACTGGTCACTCATGCGTCGCGCGTCAAATCATGTTGTCAACAATAACGCCGTCACTTTTCACCCCTGAACCGGTAGAGCTGCTTGGCCCGACAGAACCTGCTGCCGACGTTGTGGGCTGGCCCCCGTCCCTGGCGGGTGGGGACGCGTCGGCTCGTGCGGCCTGCCTGGCATCCTCTGGTTTCTCGG
Source organism: uncultured Clostridia bacterium (assembly GCA_964615905.1). Taxonomy (GTDB): domain Bacteria; phylum Acidobacteriota; class Blastocatellia; order UBA7656; family UBA7656; genus DATLMR01. The sequence continues at coordinate 25,033 of CAZTUB010000023.1, read as the reverse complement.
CGAGGCTGGCAAGCCTTGATACGAGGTCGGCCATGATCTCACGCGTCCTGGCCGGGGCCGAGTTTACATGCTTGTTTGCACGGTTGAGTTCGTCCCTGACCCACTGGGGGGCAGAGAGAGTTCCGGCGGGGTGCTTCGCTTTATCCGTGAAGGAGGCTAGTCGGCTCCTGGCCGACTTGGCTCCTTCAGTCAGCAAGGCGTTGACGGCGCTGGCCTCGCTGTACAGCGCTGAATAATGATAACCGATCTGGGTCGTCTCATCTCTATTCTGAGCACCGGGGGCTCCCGGTTCGCGCGCGGGCTCATCTTTTTTGACTGCTGCCGCGCCGGAAGTTGACTGGGTTGCTCCGGTTGATTGTGTTGCTCCGGTTGACTGCGTTGCTCTGGTTGGCTGGCTTGCCCTGATTGATTGGTCGGTAGCACTCCCACCCTGCTGTGATTCAGCCAGGTCGGGCCGGGCCGGTTCGGTTGGAGGTGGAGGGGTAGCGGGACGACTCCCGCCGTCCCTCCGATCACCTGTTGCGGTTGCGTTGGCTGGCGCAGCCGCGCGGGGCGGCTGTTGCGAGCTTGTGCTGCGCAGGGTTGTGCCGGTGGTCGCGGGCGACGCTGTCGCCGCAGCAGGCGGCGACACGGGGGCAGGTGACTGAGTCTCCGGCCTGGGGGTGGCGAGCGTCCTTTCAATTCGTCCGAAGAAGTCGAGTTGATCGGCGACCATGCCAGCTAGCGCCTGCGAGACTGCCTCACTCACAGCGGTCTTGACCTCCGCGCGGATATGGGCAGGCAGGTTACTCACAGACGTGGTGAGCGTGGTGAGATGCTGCTGCATGGCGGCCGTCGCTCTGTAGAGTCTGGCGGTGGCCTCCGACAGCCGGGCGGTCGCTTCCGTGTTGCCCGTACCAACGTCGCGGGCTTCGGTGGCGAGGCCTTCGATCTTGAGGGCGACGCCCGCGAGCTCCTGGGTTATGTCAACAATCTCGCGTTGGCCTCGCAATATCTTTTCAATATCAACTCTGTAAAACCCGAGCCGCAGTGTCTCGTCCGGCTCCGCATCATCCGCAGGCAGCACGCTCCGGTTCTGTCCTATTGCTGATTTTATCAGACTCTTCATCCCTGCCCTTCCTTTCGATCAATTATCAGCCCTCTGCCCGTTATCAATCGGTCCGCATTCCGCTTGCCCGTCTCATCGTAGCCTGCTTCGCTCCGCCTGTCCGTTACACTCGATCACTCGCCGCTCTCGTCACTGGCCTCTCTTGTCTCCAACTGTCGCCCACTCCCCACTGCCTTGCTTCACTTCTATTGCTTACTCCTACGGTTGGTCGTACCGCCGCGTTTTCCAAGCCGTGCTTCGCAACTCGCGCTCGCGCGCCGTTTCTCCTCCATATTTTAATCGCGCTGCCCCTACTATGCGATTTTGGACATCTCTTCTTAACTGTTGCCCTCGCGCCGGTTCCCGCGCACTCAGGGTTTTGTACACGCATCCGCGCATCCAATATTGGCATTCGCCGCGCGGCCAAAATTGTACAGGTCGCGCGTTTCGCCGTTCGCCAATATTGTCCATCTGCTGTTAAGTTCTGGCTTGACTGGATTACGCTTGCGCGTGCCAATACTGTACTGCCCCGTGGCGTACAATAATGGTTCCGTCCGTGCGTGCCAATAATGTACGGGTGACTTTTCATCGTGCGGCGGCGGCCTCCGTTCCGTTCTGCTGTCCCTGGCCGCTCTCCGACGGCGGTGGCATCCGCCTCCGCGCCCGCTCCCGCACTACGTTAATCGGCAGACTTTGAGGGTCAATTGCCTGAAATGACGACGCGCGCCCTGGCACAGCCACCGCTATGAATACCTTCGTTGCCGCTCCTGGCTGCCGGGCTTCGACTCGTTTGACATGGGCCAGGGCCGATTGTTCCGGCTCTCGTGGATCGTCCAACACGACCACCACTGCCACCTTCTCCCCTTCTACATGTTCCAACTTTAGCTCATCCGGCGTCGTCGCGCTCGGCTCAAGCCTGTAGCCCCTGGGTGAAAATATCATGATGACCTCTGACCTTGTGAGCGCGATCAGCTTCTCCATCCGCCCATCCAACCTGTGGCCAAACCGCACGTAAAGCTTCTGCGGCCGTCCGGCACCCACCCCCGGATCGAGCTGCCCTTCGACTGTATACAGGAGGCCACCCGCCTCCAGCCGCCGCAATGCTTGAACGACATGTGTCCGGTACGCGCCCAACACGGCTGCTACTGCCTCTGCTGTGGCGGCACCGCCGAGCGTCTCTATCGCCTTCAGCACTCGCTTGTCGAGCGGACGGCCACCACTCTTTGCCTGTGTCCCACCGATGCCTCCCGGCCCCGCCTGCCCTATCGTGGCCGCTTGGTCAGTTCTATCGGCTGGCAGTTTGCGCACGTCACCAATCCGGACGGACCTCACACCGGTCACCTTTTCGACCGTGTCGGCCTGGGTGTCGGTGCAGGTTATCCACCTCATCCTCGCCGGTTTTCCCGCGATCTGGTGATCCCTGTACCTGATAGCCGCCTCGTATTGGACCCATTCTTCGGGCCTCGCCGGGTCGCCCGTCGCCAAAACGAGAATGAAATCGCCGGTCGCTTCGCTCGCCAGACGCGGAAGCGTTCGCTTCCGGCGGCGTTCCTGTTCGGCACGGATGCGGTGCCGTAGCTCCTCATCCGGTAAGAAATCCGTCACCGTGTCGCTCTCCCACACGGTCAAAAACCCTTCCGTCACGAGCAACTCGTGCGGGATTCGCGCGCGCATCTTCCGGTTCATTGCGCCAAACCGGAGCCTGTGCCCCAGCTCGCGGCAGCTATCCATCAACCATTTTCCGCCCTTGTCAGTGACGTGGTAGACCTTTGCGTGGCCTCCACCCATGCCTTTCGGGAGGGGAACGCCGTCGAGCGCTGCTATCCAGTTGTCCTGCCATTCGAGTTGGTCAAGCCCTGCTTCAGCCGCCGCCAGGTCGCCGTTCCACACGAAGCGGGCGGCTTGCGCCAGAGTAAACACCCGAACGAGGCCGCCAAACATCGTGAGCCTGCCGCGCCAGTCGAGCATTTGCAGCATCTCGCGCAGGTCTATACCGTACTCCGCCTTCAGACTTTTCCCGATCATGCGAACCTCTTAGCGCCGCCGCGACCTTCCTTCATGTTGTCGTGTTGCTTTTCCAGCCCTTCCAAATGGCTGATTAACTTCTGTGCATGCGCGCGTGAGAACCTCCGCAGTTCTCGCTGGCAAACCGCCCGCGCCATCGCGTCGAGTTCCCCGGTCATTCTCAGGTCACGCGCCTTCGCCTCTATTTTGGCACGCTGCTGAGCCAGCATCGGCTCGTGAGCCCCGTCCTCGCGTTGGATTGCTTCAAGAACGCCCGGAAGCAGCGACCATTTGAAGCGCGGCGTGAGCAGGCGTCGCGGCTCTCCTTTCGGACGCGGCTCCTGCGCTTCATCGCACTGGGCATTTATCCGCGTCCGCATGCGGACCTCTTGTTCAGACAGCTCTACCCACCTCGCGACCTGCGGGTCTTCGTAATACCGGATGAGTTGGATTCTGGCCGGGAGCGTCGGCCCTACAACCAGTGCCTTGTCTTCGGGCATGAATTCGATCTCGTCGGGCCGCAGCACGGGCACCTCTACGGGGCGCTCGCTCGTGCCGCGCGAGTGCGTTGACCAGAAACTCATGACGCTCGACCCTTTCGAGCGGTTGGCTACATCGTCGATCACCAGCTTCGTCCCAGTCCGATCTGACAGGTCTTTTGCAACGCGCGCGTGACACCCCTTCAGATATATCTCCGTTCGGAAGTTCGTCATCATCCTATCGACGGCGTCCATGCCGTACCATTGTCGTAGCTGGTCTTGATTCTGAAGAGCCGCCAGCACCCCGGCTGCACCGGATCGCGCCGTCGCTACGAAGTCGTCTATGCCAGGGACGATGTACGTGCCGAATTCGTCGAGCATCGCGATTACCGGGACGACCGCCTGCCAGCGCACGCCCTGAGCCGCCATCTGGTCGCGCCTGAGATAGACCGCCTTAGCTATCAACTGTGTCATAAGCGATGCGACGAGCGTCGCCAGGTCGCCGTGTGACTGAGGAGCCCCGACGACTAGAAGCGTGCGCGGCCCCGCGTTTCCGTAGCTGACCGGTGGTACTATGTCCTCGATGATGAAGTCGCTGCGCGAAAATACGGCCGCCGGCCCGTCCTGGCGAAAGAGTTCCATGCGCCCGGCCAAGCCTACGAACATCTCCGCAAGTCGCGAGGGGTGCATCTCCCACAGGTCGGCCAGGTCTTCGTTGAGGTCGGGCCGCACCGCTTCGATGGCGGCCCTTGTGGCTTTCCATCCCTTCGTCAGGATGCTTGCTACCGCAGGCAGCGTGCAGAAATGCCGCCTGCATTTACACCCGCAGCTCCATCCCGGGTCCGCCACGCGATTTGTGTCATGTTCTTGCTCCGAATGCTGGCACCTGCACCTGAGCCCCGACGCCGGGCCACGACACCACGCCCACTGCTGCGCCGCGTGGAAGACAGCCCTTAGAACGCGGCGCTCCATCTCTCTGTAGTGCCGAAGCGATGACTCCGGATCGGGGGAGACAATCACAAACGTCTGCACCATCGCCTCGATCCGGTTATTATCGGCTTGCCACAGCGGCTCGAACCCCCAGGTTAACTCTGGCTTCCACGGGTCGAAATAGATCACGCGGTGGCCTTTGTCGCGCCAGACCTTAGCGGCCATCTGATAAATCTCCGGCGCTTTGCGGTCCACGATATATAGATTGAAGACGCCAGAATAGGCGTCTTCATGTATTGCAGGGATAAACAGACCAGTCGTTTTCCCCGCCCCCGGTCCGGCCTGCACGATGATGTGGCTCAGTCGCTGTTCGGGATATAAGCGCAATTCGACGTTTGTTCCTGCCCGGTTTATGGCCTTATGAAGAAAGGCCGAGATCCCATCTTCGGGCACCTGCCGCCCGAGCAGGTAGCCTCCCGCCTGTGGCTGACAGCCGTATTTCTCCGCCACTTCCTGAGACGAAGCCAGCCGCCCCGTAGTCGTATGCCTCATCCCTCGCCTGGCGAGCCGCTCAACTGCCTTGAACGCAACCAGCAATAAGAGCGCAGCAAAGATGATGAAGAAGGGCTTTTTATAAAACGGTCGCTCCTCGGTCGTAGTCCCGCCGAAAAGCGTCTGCCCACCCTGCCGGCCGCCCCCGCCCTCTTTCTCGCCTGCCGAAGACTGCCGCCCTCGTTCATCTCGTTCAGTGGGCTTCGCGTCTCGCCTGGGCTGATCCGGTGTTTTATACGGCGAGGGGTGTACAGGTCGCCGTGGCTCATTGGCTTGCGCTTGTGCCACACTTGCGGCGAGGAGCACGATACAAATGATCGCGGCCCTGCCCCACAGTCGGGTTCTCTGATGGCTTGCGTTATGTTGGACTGCTGTCATTCCTATTCTTTCAGCTCCGTCGTCGGCCGTTGCCAGCTTTGGCAGTTGCTAGCTTTGAGCAATCAGGGCCCGCGCCCAGTTTAGTGCGACCTCCGGTGATATGGGCCTGCCATGGCGGCGGGCTTCGAAGTGCAGGTGCGGTCCCGTCACGCGCCCGGAGCCGCCGCTTAAGGCGACAACCTGCCCCCGTTTCACCTGTGCTCCCGTGGCTACCAATACTTGTGACAGATGGTCATAGCGCGTCTCAAAGCCATCGGCGTGGCGCATTATCACCATCAGTCCGGCGTTTCCTGCGTACCCGGCAAACGTGACCTGGCCTTCCGCAATCGCCTTCAACTGCGTCCCTGCTTTAAGCGCAACGTCCACTCCCTCATGGAACTGGGTCTGTTTGGTGATCGGATGCACACGGTAGCCGTATTCACTCGTTATTCTGAGGGGTGCCGATTCCGGCGCACCTGCGCCATTTTCGGCGCTCTGGCTGCTCGCCGATGTTGTAGCTGGGCCCGCGTCGCTCGCCGAGTCCGGCCTCGGTTCGGACTGCGGAGCAAAAGATAGCGTCCCTTCTTCACTCGCCTGAGGCGCGCGGTCGCTTGCTGCTACGTTCACTGCCAGAGCGGCCCTCGCTTCAGGCATAGTCGGTTCGAGACGAGCGACCATCTTTGCGCCGACGTAGATGACCAGGGCCAACCCAAACGCCACTTTGATAAAAGGGCATCCCACTCTCCAGAGTCTGTTGCGTTTCCAACCCATCCATTGCACTCCTGCTGAGGGTGTCTTGCTACGGCGTATACCCTCAAAGCAACCCGCGCACCAGAGATGTACAAAATGGTCTGGCGATGTTTTACGTGTCGGGAGGTGGTGTTATGGTAAGAACCGAGGAACGGGTCTGCCTGGGTGTTCGGGGCACTTGGGCGGTGACAGCGAGCCCGACTCTTACTTTAGAGGGGCCGCAAGCTCCGCCTCGGCCCGCTCGATATCTATCTCGTCGCGGTGGTTCTTCACGTGCTCGATGATCTGGCGCGCGGAGTCTGCGAGCCTATCTATATCCCCCGCGATCTTTGCGACCATCCCGAGCGTGGCGTGAATCACCTCAACAGTCAACGCCTCGACCTGTAGGTATTCAAGCGCCTTGATCCACATGACCGTCTCTGATAAGGCTACGGCTTTATCCAATTGCCACTTTGTGACGCGTTCTACGAAGATCACGGCATCGCGAATCACCTCGCGCGGCAGGTTCGGGGCGTAGCTTCTCAATATCATGTAGCGCCGCATCCGGTCTGGTTCAGGCACGTAGATGTATATCCCACGTCGTAAGAGAGGGTAGGAAAGCGTATCGGTCAGGCTGGAATTATCCACACCGGCGTTTGACGTGATTACCGTATGCACAGGTAAGCCTGAGCGAGGCCGCAATCTGAAGTTGCGTTCCGGTATCGTGATAGCGTTTTCACCTAGGTACTCAAGAAGCATCGCTTCAAAGGCTTCCCCGCGCGGGACCTTGTCAACCTCGTCGAGCAGGGTGAAGGTGTGCTCGTTCGGATCCATCATCGCTCGGACCAGTTGGCCGGGCACCATGTTGGCCCAATCATAAATAATACGGGAGGGGTTCGTCGGAATCGTCCCTCCGTTTTCCTGTAGATGCCGGTCCAGTGCTATCTTTTGAAGATTCGCGTCCCAATCATAAAGGGCTTGCTTCTTTCCGATCGAGGCGTAGCACTGCAGCCGGTAAAAGGATGAGTGAAGGCTCAAGGCTTCTGCTATTGCCTCGGCGAGTCTTGTCTTGCCACCGCCCGGCGGGCCTTCCAGCACGAGGGGACCGGGCCTTGTCTGCCACCAGATGTCTACCGTCAGAGCGGTCTGCGGGTCGATAAAGTAATTGACCCCGCGCAGTCTGTCTATCCACGCGCGCACGCGCTCGGTCTGGTGTAGAGATGTTAGACCTGTAAGAGAAGTTATACCTGTAGCCGGTGCCCCCTTGGTCGCGGTCATTTCCAGCCTTTCTCCATCGACGGCGCGCGAGTTCCTCTGGCTACCCCATTCTCAAATAAGACCAGAACCGGCAGTACCGTCGCACCCAACGCTTCGAAGGTATCCGCGGTGACCGCCTTAACCTTAAACCGTAGTTCGAGCCTTTTGGCCCACGCTTGCGCATCAATGTCGGAGCCGAGCGCGAGCGCGAGGATACGATCAGTATCCTTATAGGCGTTTAACATCCGGGCGACGCGGTCACAATCCCCGCAGTCGAGCGTGAAGTAAGCGGCCACCCATCGGCCTTTCTCCGCGCCGAGCGCACGGAGCGCCTTCTTGTGCGATGCGGGGGTGCCTGCAATGTACTCCGACGGCCCTGCCCATTTTATGCTTGTGGTTTCTGGCTGTGAGCGCGCGGGTGCCGTCTGCCAGGCCCGCGCGCCCGTTGCCTTGCCTACCGTAAGCACACAGACCGCGACCAGTAGGAGCGTTCTATGGGTGATCGTTCGCCTTGTCTTTATCACTTCTTCTTGAGGCCGCCCGGGGTCTGAACCGACTCGCGCATCTGCTTGAAGATCTCCAGTTCGCCTTTGGTTCTTTCCATCACAGCGTCGTGGACGAACTCTTCGAGGGTTGCATGGCCAAGGAACGTCGCCGCCGCGTCAGCCTCACGCCTTTCATTCTCGTCAGCGAATGTCAGAGTGACAGTATTTGTCGCCGTTCCTTGGCGCTTTGGTGTACCCCCGGCTTTGGTTGATGATTGCGATGATGCGCCTGCGACCGTGCCCTGACCACCGTTCTGGCCGCCTGTATTTCCCTGATTCGTTTCTGTTCGAGTGCTATCCATTCTTAACTCCTAGATCATCTGTTTAACACGTTTGTAGGGGCATACTGCTCGGACCTGAAGGCAATTCGCTTGCCAGACTGGGAAAACAGAAGTGGGGTTTGATCAGCGGCGTTTGAGAAGATAGCCATCCAGCGTTGCGGCAAACAGCCCGGCCCGCCCTTTGGCGACCCCGGTTATCCGCGCCTCAGCGGTCCTGACTGATTCCAGCTTCCACGTGTGGCCCGCGTCACTCGTGTGCATGACGAAGGGCTTCGTACCGCTCGGATCGCCGCCGGCAGCGACGGCCTCCTCGCCTGCTTTATCCAGGTAGAGCGCTGCGATCATCGTCTCCGGGCTCAACCCATCGACGCTCGACCACTCCTCGCCCTGGCTGTCCGACCGCCATAGCGCGCCGTTGAGGCCCCCGACCAGCGCCGTGTTGCTGCTTATCGCCACGGCATTCAGATGTTGAGGGTAGAGGCCGCCTAACGGAGCGCCGAATTTATGAAGCTTCCAGTTCGCCCCTCGATCAATTGACCTCGCCAAAAGCCCGTCACTACCGGCTGTCAGCACGGCGCTTTCACTTCCGGACGCGGCGTAGAAGGTTACGCCTGCGCAGTCCGGCACCTTGAGGAAGCTCACGCTTCCGCCCTCGCGAATGCCGCACAGCCCCGCCCCGCCCGCGAAGAACGTCCCGTCCGGGCTTGCCCCGGTCAGCCCGCCGAGCGGGCCTGTCTTTGCTTCCCACTGCGCTCCGGGCCTACGAACATAGACACCCGTGAAGTCTGATTCCTCGATGTGAGTGCCTACCAGAAGCTCCCCGTCCGCCAAGATCGCAAGCGCGCTTATTGTCTCTCCTTCTGAGATCGGCGGGCCGGGGCTCGCCTCCCAGGTTGTGCCGCCATCGGCGCTGATCACCAGATTAGCTGACGAGCTGATGGCGGCCCCCGTCGAGCCATCGGCAGAAAATCCGACCGCGACAATGTTACCGAGCGTAAATTGCTCGACCGGTGACCAGACGCCGCGACCTGGAAGCGAGAGAACCTTGCCGCCGGGATCGCGCGGCCGCGCCACCCTCTCAGGCACCGTGGCTGCCCTCCATATAAATACCGTGAAGGCTACGAGCCCTGTGACGAACAAGACAGTCGCGAGCTTGCGCTCTGTGGCTTTCTGCCTTTGTTGATCCGGTTGAATGACTTCGGGCTGGCTGCCTGTAGTATCAAGGTTGGTCATCTTCTACATCCACTGCACAACTGACTTTCACGCAACTGAGTTTCCGAATAACGATTATCTATCCACTGCTATCTGTCCACTGCGCAACGATCCCCGCGGCAGCCGCCCGTCGGGTTTCCGCGATTGAAATCGGCTTGCATCTTTCGGATCAGCGAGAATTTATTCGGCTCGCCGAGCTGCTCCGGCCGCATCTCAAGATGCATGGGGTCGTGCGGGAGCCAGCGGAAACCGAACTTTTCAAAGATTGGAATTATCTGCTGGCCAAGCGGGGTCTTAAATCCGTACTTCGAGCCCGGTGCCTTCCGGCCTATTCCGTTGATGTCGAACGCGGCCCCGGATTCGTGCATGCTCGCGCCAGGCGGCGCTGCTATTCCGTAGGTTCCGCGCATTTTCGACTGTTGGCAGCTCGTGCGAAAGGCGTAATTTGCCGTGAACCTGATGCCGCGCGCGTCGAGTTCCCTCTTAACACCTGCCCAGCGCCGGGCTACGCGCCAGTCGAGCGCATTGGTGCGGGGGTGGCTTATTCCCGGTATGAACGCACACACAAGCCGCGCTTCGCCTGGCGTCGCCTCTATAATGTCGCCGCCCAGGTCCGGGTTTGCCATCGGATCATACTCGCCATTCAAGCCTGCCCGGTCGGGCTGGTCTATCGTCTTGAAGGCGCTTGCCGAGCCTGCTGTGGTCACAGCAAAGATCAAGACGGTCAAAAGCAGAATAAAGACAGTGACCGCGAGACTGATGAGCGCGAGCACCAGCATGACCCCGCCGCGTTCGGGGTTTACATCCTGCCCGGTGTTTACCTTCTGTTCTTTGTTCAGGTTCCGCTGGCTTTTCATAACAGCTACCATCCTACGATCAGGTAGAAGCGGGCATTAGCCTGGATCTCTACGACCCGTGAGCTTCGCTCGAAGTAAGTATTACTGTAATCATAGGCGGTGCGGTCGATCTCGCGCTCGGCTTCCGAGCTGTAGTCGCCAACTACGCCACCGGCTACCCTGGCCCCGGTCCTTGCTACCGTGCCCAGCACTTTGCCGAGCTTTGACCCGCCCCCGACATTGGTCACTTTTCCCGTGAGTCCGGCATACCCATCCGAGCCTTTGACCATTCCCTTAAGCGTAACTTGCTGGCCGTCGGGCGTTGTGAATACAATATCGCGCCTTCTATCGCTCACAACTCGTTTGTTCACCTCATACGGCATGAAGGGGACGCCTGCGGTGCTGCCTCGCGGAATGATCACCTTCCCCTCTTTATCACGTATGTCAGAGAGCACCGTCGCCGCGACGATCGTCGCAACCCCGGAGCGCAACGGCTCGTCGAGCCGCATGTCGATCTTGGTGCCGGAGGGTATAGGAGAGGGCGCGCCCTTTGGGGCACCGGTTGTGACGCCGCCGCTTTTGGCCTCTTTGATTAGCTGCTTGTCGGCTTCATTCTCGAGCGTCCCTGCCAGCTTATCTTCGCGTTGGCCAGCCTTCAACTGCACCGCGAATTGTGGGTCTTGCGTCGGCTCTGGTGCCGGCGACGGGGCCGGGGTCGGCGCAGGCGGCGCAGGTGGAGGCGGCTCGATCGGTGCTACCGGCGGCGGCGGCGGCGCTACATACTGGGAGGAAGGACTTCCAAGCGTGCCGTCCCCTGCTGCTGTGAACTGCCTGGGCGCGTTAGTCTCAAGCTCTCTTGCGCTCCTCGCGGCCTGCCCTGTGTCTGCTGCCTTGGCATCGGTGCGCTTGCGGCCACCGCCTAAAAACATCACGGCAAAGACCAGAATGATCGCGGCCGCCGCCATGACCAGCCGCTTGTTAATGTGGCCACGGGGTCGCCCGACTTCGGCCGGTTGAACGCGCTCGGCGCTCGCCCCGGTTTCGCGGTCGTTGAGCGAGGATACAATCCGCTCTTCCGGCTCATCTTCCTCGCCGCGAGCATAGTCCTCAAACACGCCCGCGCGTGGGCTCACCCAGCCCGACTGGGGCGCGACGGTTGGCCGGACTAGAAGACTATCGGCCTCATCTTCGCGAAGGATGAACTCTTGCTCGGTACGGTCCAGGCGCTCATCATCATCGAGCGCGCGATCATGTTCGGCAGTGCGCGCCGTCTGGTCAAAGAGAATATCTCTCTCCTGATCATCCCTCTCTTCTTGCAGTTGCTGGTCGATCCAACTATTGCTCATAGGTCCCGCTCCAATCTTTCTGTAATGGGGCGACCGTCGTTCTTATTCCGCAGGCAACAAGTGTGCCTATCCTCTGCTCGCTCGGTTACAGGCTTTGCTAGCGCAGCGGCAGAACGACCTGCTCGCCTTCGATGGTCAGGGTGAGCGCCGCCGGGTTCTGGTATCGTGCGACCGCGCGAGTTGCTCCTGCCCCTGCCGTATCCGAAGGTGGAATTAATACGACGGCCAGGCGCGCGCGCGCGCGGGGAGCGATATCGCTCGTCGACGCAAGAACGCGCTGGAACCCGTCGGATGACAATTGGAGATTTAGCGGCTGGTGCTTATCTCTGTTTTCAATCTCAAGCATTACCCAGACGCGCCCTGATTCAAACCTCGCGGCCTGGCCGATCTGTGCCACCCGGACGCGTTTGGTCTGGATGCGCTTGCCAGCCTTCCCGCTCCCGCCACTAAGTATGCCGAGCGTTTCAGACATCAACGCGGCTTCTATTCGAGCAAGTCCTTGCTCGGTGTCGCGCTTGATCGTCTCTTCCATCTCTCGCTTTTCGGCATTGCAGGCGGCGAGATCTCTTTCGGTTGAATCAAGCCGCTCGCGTTTGGCCTTCAACTCGTCTCGGTAGCCCGGCGCCCTGACATATACCTGGCCGTGATAGCCTCCAAGCTTCGGCCCGCCTTTGACGGCAACCGTCCTGATCATGACTGTCACCGTGCTGGTCGGCATCTCTATAAATATGTTTGTTACTACGCCCGGTTTAGTCGGGCGTAGATAGAAATCGGTCCTGCTCTGCCCTTCGACCGATTCAGCAAGCCCGATCCCTTGCTTATCTCCGAACAGCACCTGCAAGACAGTATCCGGGCAATGGAACGCAGTCACCGCATCCACGGCAAGAATCACCTGGTCAGGGCGAGGGTTCAACCCCACCTCGATCTGAAACGGAAGGCCGCCCGGTCCACTCGTCGATCTGGTCGCGTTCTTGCGCCCGCCAGTCTCCTTATTCGTCGCTGGCATGATACCCACCCGTGGTTCCGGCTGAGGTTTTCGTGCGGGAGGCGCTACTACCTGGGGCTCGGTGCTCCTTCGGGGGCGACTAAACGAAGGGGGCGATCCTTGCTCGCCGACTCCTTGCCCGCCCACCTGAGACATGCCGACAACGGCGAGCGCCACAATCCAGAGCAGGCGCAAAATACAGGCCGTGGCTCGCGAGATAGGTTGAGCCATCAATAGCGATAATAGCGGTAGCTTATTCCTCATTGTTAATTCCTGGAGATGATCTTGTGCGCCGTAATCGGCACACCGGGCCGTTACCTTTCAAATCTCATTCCAAAGGAAGCTGAGGGCGAGCACTCCATTGGCGCTCGCCCTCAGCTTCACTCGTCTGGTCCTACCCTATAGGCCGGGCCGCTCGTTAACCCTGCTTGCAAACCCGGCCTGGACCTTATTGACTCTCTGTTGCCTCCGTTCCCTGGCCCTCCTTTCGATCAGTGTTGGCGGTGGCCGTAGGGTTGCCCTGCGGGACCGCGACGTTTACTTCAGAGATTTCCGAAACCAAAATCCCATAAGGGTTATCGACCGTGCGCCGGTCGAGTGGAACCAGATGGACGTGATAGGCAAAGGTGCCGGTCGCGAGCTTTTCTTGCGTCCCCTCGCGGTAGGTGTCCATCGTGCCGGTCACCAGGATGTCATACCTGGTGGGGCGCACACGGCTTCCCGGCGGCAAGTGTCTCTCTGTCAGCGGCTCTACACGGACATTCTCCAGCTTTCTGTAAACGCGAAGGTCTTTCAACTGGCCGCGGCGACTCCCGAGCGCCGCCTCGAATTCGACCTGCATCTCCGAGGTCATGAGCGCTTTGGCTTCAGCGTATGCGGTGTCAACGTTCCCCGACCCGGCCCCCAGAATCCAGCGCAAGACTTCCCAGGCGCGGTTTCTTATCTCTTCATCGCTCGGACCTGTGCGAAATTCCGAGGCGTTCGCCACCGTCGTCGTGCCGTTGTTATCGTGAAAAACAAGCCATTGCTGTTGCGCAAGGATCCCCGCGTGCTGACGCCAGGAGTATTCGCGGTAAACGAACAGGCACAGAAGGATGAAGATGAGCAGCTTGAGAAACGCGTTGTGATGTCTGAGTTCTGCGCGACCGCTGTAGGCGCGAGCCGAGACGGCATCCTTGAGCCAGCTCGCCTGCGCCGCTTCCGGGTGAACCGTTTCCGGCGCAGCCTTGCTCGCCGATGGCCGACTGACCAATGTCGCATGTCGGCCCTGCGGTGCGCCGCTTGTTCCGTTTGCTCCGTTCGCTGGTGGCGGGGCTGTTACGACACTCGCCTGCCGTTTTAAGAAATTTCTCATTATATAACTCTTTCGTGATAACCCGCGTTACGGCCGAGTTGTATTAGACATGAGTCCTGTTAACCAGGAGTTCTGTTAAGCAGGCTCCTGTTAAGCGCGGCCTGTCGCTCCGCCGCCACCGCCGCCGCCGCCGCCGGCTGCTGCCGTCTGGCCGCCACCGCCGCCTCCCCCTACCGGGTTTACTATCTTTTGCGTGCCGTCAGACATGGCCCCACCGGCGCTTGCGCCAACCGCTGCGCCGCCGGGTCCACCAGCGGCGGCGCCTACGGCAGCCCCGGCCGTGCGGGTGAAGGACGACCCCATTCCGCCGACCTTGTTCATAGCCATACTGTAGGCATACTGGCCCATCTGGCTGGTCCGTGACAGCGGGAAGAGAATGTTGATAATGAAGGGTGCAGAAAAATTCATCACCGCAAAGATCAGAGCAAGCGAGGCGGATTCTAGATTCTGAGCTTTCGTATCCGAATCGCCGACCGAGCTGGCGTTTGTGACGATGAAGACCTTGTTCGTGATCGTGATAAACCACGTGACGAACGCAAACCACACTGGCCACATCGCGAGCTGTATAAGAGAGCCCGTCCACGACGACAGGAACCGGTTGCCCCAGCGGGGCACAACCCCCAGAGCGATCACTATCGGCCCAAAGACGAAATGCACGATGACGAGCGCCAACCAGAGCAGCCCCATAAATATCAAGCTGATAAAAAAGAGAATATCCGCGAGCGCGATGATCATCCCTACGAGGCCCACGCCGGGATCGAGCGTGAAATTGGTTATGAAAGTGACCGCCCCGACAAGCCAGCCGTAGGTAGTCGTTCCCGTTTCGCCATCGTCTTTCGGCACGCTCTCATTAATAGACTTGCTGACGCTGTCTTGATCTTCCTGAGTCATGATCTCATAACTCACCTGCAAGCCGATTCCGAGTACGCCGTAAAACATGAACTCAAACCCGACCAGGAGACAGGCGACCAGCACCATTCTCAAAATAAGCTCTTTCGGGTCTATCTCTACCTTCGCGATCAGCCCTGAGACGACAAGCCCGCCTCCAACTATTGCGAGAAAGCCGAACAGCCCCCAGGCCGCCAGGTAAATCTTATCGTGCATTTGCTGGATTGCTTCCAGGCCGCCCTCCGAATCCGCGAGCTTTATCCACGGGGTCGGCAACACGTCGAGGACTATTGACAGCAAGCTAGTTAGTAGTGCGACCATTGGGCCGATCTCCTCTTACTCTTTCACTTTTGATTTGAGGGGCAGGGACCAGGCGGGGGCCTGATCCCCATTGCTTAAATAGCAGGCTGCGTTTGGAGCGGGCTTCTCAGTGCCGTAAGTCCGAGTCTGTCGTCACCGGGCTTGCTCTTAATCCGGTCTGCCTTAGTCCTGCCTGCTGCGACTTCCGATTGCGCCGACGCCGACGCGCACCGTGCCGAGCAGGGCCTTGGCGTTGTCGCGTTCGCTCCAACGGTTCTGGTTTTCCTTATTAATCCGCTCCGCATGCATGCCGACCACGTCCGACTGTAAGAGCGCCTGGTAGTTCGAGCTTTGGGCTGTATACTGGCTGGCCATCGTCATGTAGTAATTAAGCTCTGTGGTCAGGCGGTCCTTGTCCGACTGCGTGCAGTCGGTGCAGTTCAAAAGAAGCTCTTTGGTCGCCGCCGCGTTTCGGAGGTTCTCCTCGATCGCTTTATTCGCGCGCCCTACCTGAAGGGTCGCCGCCGCGGCGTTTCGCATCCCTCTATCAACTGATCCAGCCGTCGGGTCGCCGTAGATTTCATAGAGGTTTTCGCGCAGGGCGAACGCTTTGCCCTCGTCGCCCTCTTCGGCGACATCTTGCAGATCGTCAAGCGCGCGTTGCGTGTTGGGGAGCTTCTCGTCAAACACGCCGCCCGTCCCCCATCCCACTTCCTGGCGCACGCGAACTTTGATGGAGGCGATGCGCGACCTGGCGTCCTCTATCTCAAGCGGGTTCTGCCATATATCACGCCATTGCGCGTACTTGAAATGTTTGTGGACCTTGTCGTGAACTTCCTTCAGTTCGGCGACGGTCTTGCCGAAGCCGGATACCGTTTCGGCAATTGACCAGGGATCCTTGACGATCTGGAATCCAACCGCCGCGTAAGTGGTGCCTGCCGAGGCCGCGAGTATAAGGAGCCCCGTGAGCAACAAGGATGTGAGCCTGCGTGTCATAGCGTTTTCTCCCGTCAAGATCGGCTAAGATTAGCCGCCGTCTAAAATCGCTCTCTCTAAACTTCAAGTCTCTAAACTTGATCGCGCTCTACGCTTGCACTCTGGTCAGAAGAGCGCCGCCGTTTTATCCGTGGGGACGTCGGTCCCTAACCCATCGACCGAGAGCGCTTCAACCAGCCTTTGGTAAACGGGGCCTTCGATGTCCTCAAGCGCCTGGTCGAACGTCGCGACTTCCCTGCCCGCTCCTAATAGCAAACGAGAGTCCAAAGGCCCGTTACGGAGGCGAAGATGCGCGCACCCGCCGCCCGGGTAGATCAGCACACAGTCGCGGTAGTCGTTTGACGCGATAGCCTGCAGCCGTCCCAGTAGTTTCACAATGCCGGGCGCCAGCTCGAATATCTTCCCCGCGTAATCGGGCCTCGGCAGATTAAACAGCCAGTACACTTCACAGTTGCCGCGAATACCTCGCGCTTCGTCGGACTCGTCAAAATCGGCCGGGTCCTGGGAGGCGACCGAACAGAGCGCGTTGAGCTTGCGCGCCGTGCGCATGCTTTGGTCGATGGCCCGGCAGATCAGCCGGTTTTTGCTGACCACGTTGAACTCGTCCACGTCGATGAATTTTGTGATGTGGCGGCCCACGCGCAGAAGACGCCCGATGTGGGATATGACAGCCATCGATGCCACAAGCATCAGGCGAGGATCGTCGAGCGCCCCGCGGAAATCGAAAACCGTGTAAGGGTTCTCGACCGAAATCGGCTCAGACCTGTCGTTGAGGAAGCGGCCGAGAGAGCCGTGCGTGGCGTAGATAGTAAGGCGCGCCGCCAGCTCTTCGCCTTTTTCTTTGTGGCCCTTGGGGGCGCGCTTGAGCGTGCGAATGAAGTCGTCGATTGTTGGCGTCTCATCGACAAGGTTGCCGTATGTGAGGGCAATCGCCTCGCGGAGATAGGAAGCCAGGCGCGGCTCGAGCGCAAGCTCTTTGGGCCTCGTGGGGTCAAGGCAAAGCATTTCGAGCATCATTTCGACCTGGGCCAGCCGGTCAAGCGGCAGCCCTTGTTCGTTTAACTCTTCCGGCAAATACTGCTCGTCAGACCTCGGACGGATGTCGAACAGGCCCAGCCCGCGTGTTCTGCGCGCGTCTGTGATGTCGATATACTCGCCGCCAACGGCTTCGCACACGCGGAAAGCCGATCCGCCGAAATCGAGAGTAACACCCCTATGGCCTGTGGCGAGAAGTACCGTCCTCTGGCGGTTGAGCGCGCCGGACTTACCCGAACCCGTCGAGCCGCAATAAAGGCTCATGCCTGAATTGAACAGGCGAGATCGCGGGTTCCAAAAGAAGAGGCCGCCGTCAGCTCGCTGTAACACGTCAGTAGCTTCGTCTTCAGCTACGCCTGTCGTTGAGCCCGTGAGAGCCATGAGCCCCGTGGCGTTATGAGAAAGGACAGGCCGCTTGCGAAAGTCCGTGTGGGGCGTGCAGGGTAGAGTCGCGAAGAATTGATCGAGCGGTACGGATTGCTCGACCACGCCTTCCATCCCGTCCATTTGTCTGAGTACCACAAAGATCAGATCGCGCCGTGCCCTGAGCTGCTCTACCGTATCGGCGCTGAAGGAGATCGTAAGACCGAGGTTGCCGATCTTCTCTTCCCCCTTCTTCACCTCGTTTCGCAGGTTATACACCTGGTCGCGCTTTAGCTCTTCGTCCTGGTTAGGGTTGTTGCTTCTCTGGATGTTTATACGGGCTCGGCGGAGCATGCGCTCGAAGCGCTCGTCCCATTCGGTCTGGTTGCCGATCTCGAAGGTCGTTGACACGTCGAATGCGAAGTCGAGGCCTGCCTGCTTTGTAAGCGCTTCCATCAGCCCTGCGAACGTCTTTACGGGCAGCCGGTGCATACTTATTGTCATCGAGGGTCTGCCCCCGATGATGAAATGATCGCCGCACACTTCAAGCGGCGTCATGCACAGGCTCTCGCGAGGGCTGTCGGCAAACAGAGTCTCGCTTCCGGCTGATTTCTTAAGTGGCGCGCGCCGTCTGACTTTGCGCTTCGGGCCGTCCAGCTCGGCGAGCAATAATTCGGGTGATATGTCATCCGCTCGACCGGCGCCTTGCGGCGGGGCCGCCTGCTGAACCAGTTGGCGAGCGAATGATTGCATCGTATAAGCAGGCGCGGGGTGACGTCGGGCACGCTCAGGGTTCAGTTTCTCATATGCGATCTCGAAAGCCATGCGGGCGTCGACAGGCCTGGCCCAGCCGCCTACGGCCGCATATGCGTTCATGAATGAGTTGCGCGCCCTGATCGTCTCCTCTCTCAATTGTAGAAAGTCGTCGTATTCGAGATCAGCCCAGGCGCTGCTGGTAAATAGGCTTTTAAACGGCACCTTCTGCGCGATTGGCCTGCGTTGCCTCCCGATAAAAGCGCAGAGCCGGTGGCGGGTAATGCGACCGGCCAGCGCCTCCCGCTCAAGATGTTTCGCTCTCGCTTTGACCAGAGCTTTCAACGAGTAGTCATTACAAGACTCGGCCAGACGAGAAAAGACAGAAACGCCGTCCTCCGCCGACATGTCGGCGCGAAGCATAACCTGGACCCAGGTTCTATCTTCGAGTGTCGTCAGTACTCGATTGACCCTCTCACCTAATGCGTTCCAGTCTTCGGTGCTATAGCCGTCGCTTGATATAGGCCGAAGCTCCAGGCAGCCCCACATCCAGCCGTCGCGCGTCTCGACCACATCGCCGAGAAAGTCGCGATAAGCGAGCCGTTCAGGCAGGTCCGAATATGCCCCGGAGTCATGCGTGAGATATATGCCCCAGCGCCCCAGGAAATCGCCCGCGCGGTCGGAGACAAGCTCGCCTATGCCTGACTTCCACGCGGCCACTCCGGCTGCCGCCGCCCCAATTAATAGCAACCCGTCCATTTAGAATTTCTCTCTTTTTAGAACTTGTTTCTTTTTTTAGGATTTCTCTCTTCGCTTCCACATCGGTAAGCGATAATCGTCGGGGATGAGGGCTAGTCTAAATGAGGGCCTCCACGCGCGGTCGCCGAGAAAGGTTCGCGGCGCCAGAAGCCTCGGCTCCCGGACGCCGCGTAAGATATGGCCGATCCCCCCCTCGGGGCGGAACTTATGAAACGCGCTGATGGCGAGCGTCAATATGATCGCCACCAAAAAGCCGCCGAAAGGATCGAGGGTCAGTCCCCACACCTTCGTCTTCGAATGCCCGAACATATCTATAAGAATCCAGGCCAGCAAGCTCAGGAAAGCGACCAGCGCGAGATCCACCTCTTCAAGCCGTATGAAGTACATGCGGAAGAGATATACCGGGTCCGAAAGACTACGGTGAACGTTATATTCGCGAAGCGGCTCGTTGCTCATAAGACATCGGCTCCCGAAGCGCTAGGTTCCGGGCGTGCCGCCGATGTTGTTGTTGCCTGTCGTGCCGGTCCACCCGGACACGAGGTCGATGAAGGTCGGAATGAGCGCCCATATAACAACCGCGACAAAGATGCGGAGCGCCCAGGATTTTCCCTGCGGGCTCGACGACATCCAGGCCAAGGCCGCTATGAAAAGCCCGATGATCGAAATCGGGATGCGCCACTCGAAATAGACCGTGTCTGCGAAGTTGCGGAGCGTCTCGGTCACTTTCCCGCCGTCAACCGAGGTTGTTTGAGCGTGGGCAGCATCAGCGCCCACAAGGACAATGATAAGGGTGAAAGCCGCGAGAACCATAAAGCGCCTGGCTTCAGCGCCACGGAGAGATGCGCTGATCACTTCGGCCTCGGCCCGAACGAATCGGGCCGCGCGCTTTAGTGGGGCGCTCTTTAGCGGGGCGTTCTTTAGTGCGTTGCTGATCTTCTGCCCAAGATTTCGCATGTTGAGGGAACCTCTCTTTTACTCGTTGTGATAATCGGACTGGCAAGCGATGCCTGCTCGCACGGGGTAACTTCAAAAGACGTGCCAGAGGCGCGAGCCGTCAACGTTCAAGAAAAAGGCTCAAACGCCGCGTTCCCCAAGCTAGCTGTGCCCGATTCGGCGCAGCCGCCGCGCCGAATTCGGCGCAACCCGCTTTGACGCGCGCCCCCTTCTTATCTCTCGGGCCAGCGGGGACTGGTAAGCCCTGCCGAAGTCAAAGCACCGTTAAAGAGAATGGCGTAGAGGCTGGTTGCTACGTCAGCAACAGAACACTACTCGTGCTCCACTGTTTTGTGGGTAGCTGGATTTGTTTATGGGTGCTTGGATTTGGCGGTCGTTCGAGCGAGGTGACGGCGTGCGGCCAAAACCAGATGACAATAAAAGGCACTTCAAAACCGAGTCGGTGGTGGAGGCGAAACTGGTGAGACTGGTGCGTCGGGGGGCCGAAGCTCGGAGCGAGATCACTCCGAGCTTCGGCTTGCGGGGGTGGGGGGCAACTCAAACACGCGGCTAACGATCAGGGGCGACCGGGAAAAGTGGCGACCACTAGATAGAGACTCTAGATAGAGACTCTAGGCGGCCATTGCGTATTCGCCGGAAATTATCTCAAGCCCACCTATTAGCGTCGGATCAAACTCGCCCAAGGGGAGCCGTCGCATCAACGCGGCGAGCTGCAAGAGCGCGCTGGTATCACGGCCTTTGATCAGAGCGTCCGCAAGCCCGACCGCCGTTTGCTTAATGTCGCTCAGCATGTCTTCGGGGATAGCAACTGCCTGCCCCGCGCTGAAGAGTATCAAGTCCCTTTCGGCCCGTCCTTCTTCCAAAGCCTGCTCGACGTTGCGGAGCGCACCAGGCGCTACGTTGCCAGGGTGAATTCGCGCCTGGATGTTCCGCGCGACATAAAATCTGAGGGCCGTTCGCGCGAGGGCCGTTGCGTCATCTGTCATTTGTTTGTTTGTGCTATTCATTATGATGCCCGTCCTTCAGGTTCTATTTAGATCAAGCCCTGGTCCTGCTCTTACGCCGCCGCGTCGTCGGCCTTGGCTCTGTCAGATTCGTCGTCGTTAATAACGGTCAGCCCATACTTCCTCACGCGCCGCCTGAGCGTCGTGAGCGGTATTAAGTACCTGCGAGTGGTGGCGCGGAGGTTCCACTCGCATGCGGTGAGCATCTCTACCAACAGGGTGCGCTCGATAGATTCGAGCACCTCTTCAAATGAGGCCCCGCCCAGCAATTCCTCAGCGCCCGCTCGCGCAAAGTGCAAAATATTGTTCCGATCTATCCCGACCCCGGCAGCGGCTTCGCCTGCGACGATCTCGATCTCTCGCCGGTCCGCCTCTCGGCCAGTCTTTACCTCTCCGCCAGTCTTTACGACCGCCAGGTGGGGCATAGCTTGTGCGCTCAACGCTCCGTCCAACTCAAGGGCCTTGATGTCGATGGCCCCGCCGCGTGCGCGCACCGCCGCCGCTTCGAGACATTGCATAAGCTCGCGGACATTCCCTTCCCACGGCGCGCTGGCTACGGCCAGGCGCGCAGCCTTTGTGAGGACCACCTCGCGTTTCATCTCCCTGCCGAGAACGGCAAGTTTGTAATCCGTCAAAGGAAGGATCTCGTCCCGGCGCTCTCTGAGAGCAGCCACGTGGATGGCCAAGCCTTTGAGCCGGTAGTAGAGGTCCCTGCGAAACGTCCCGGCTTCGACCATCTGCTGAAGATCCATATGGGTCGCCGCGATGACCCGGACATCGACTTTCTTTTCCTGAGTTGCGCCGAGCGGCCGCACGGTGCCTTCCTGAAGAACGCGCAGCAACGCCACCTGGTCGCGGGCGGGCATGTCCCCGATCTCGTCGAGGAAGACTGTCCCGCCGTTGGCCGCTTCGAAGATGCCGGGCTTGTTCATGTTCGCGCCGGTGAAAGCGCCCTTGACGTAGCCGAACAATTCCGAGGCGAGCAGCTCCGGGCTTATGCAGCCGCAGTTCAGAGTCAGCAGATTGCCCGTTCGCCCCGACGCCGCGTGCAGCGCCTGCGCGACGCGCTCTTTCCCTGTCCCGGTTTCGCCAGTGATGAGAACAGGCTGGCGGGCCGGCCCATACAACTGGATGTCCTCAACCATCCGCCGTGTGGCGGTACCTGCAACGAAGATGCCCCAGGGCATCGATGGATCGGCCTGACCGGACTGGCCAGCGCCGCCGTCCAGCCTGGTGCCGTACTGGGCGGCGAGGGCCGCGGCCTGCTCGGCCATCACGCGGAGGCTGGTCGCGAGTTGTTCGGAACAGGCACGCTTGACGATGATTCTCATGGTGGCTGTAAAGAAGACGCCCCGGTCGAGGCCGCAAACCGAAAGAGTGAAAGTCTCTTTGACCACGTCAACCTTTGCAGGCTTGCGCCCGGCGATCAGCAGGCCACCCATCTGTGGCCGGTCCTCGAATATACATGCCTCAAGATTTTCGCCCTGCTTGATTGCGTCTATAAGGGACTGGCCCCAGAGGGCCGCGCTCTCTCCGCCCGCCAGCGCGTCGAAGAGTGATGTTAGTTCTGGCAACTTGTACGTCATGTTTAAGGTTCCTTCCCGATTGTGCCGATTTTGACTGTCTTATCTTAGGGGCGGCCTGTGCGGCCTCGCTTCTGGCCTATTTCAATCGTTGTGCCAGATACTGGAAACTTAGGGAAAAGCAATAAACACAGGCGGTTAGCGCGTAGTTACCACCTCGGAAGCAGGAAGGGGAAGAAACAACCGGTTCTATAGGTAGAAACGTATGTTTCCGCAATTGAGGCTTTGCGCGTCCGGATGGATCGAGGTGCTGTTTGGATTTGGGAGTCGAAGGCGATTGCGAAAGTTGTTGGCCAGCCGACGAAAAAGGTGATTGTCCCTGCACGGAAATGGGGGGGCTGGTCAGTCTGGCCGGGCCAGGCGGCCGGGTTCTGACAAGCAAGTGCGGTCCTATTGGCTCGCTGAGGTGTGATCGCGGACGGCGGCGGCAAGAAGGCAGCCGAGAGAGGGGGGAGAGTTGCGCAGAATCTGCGCGGAGTTGTACGCGGCGATGTACCCGACGGCCACTCGCTCGATCGATTCTCCCTGCTCGATGTGGCCCATCAGCCGCGCCCAGGCAATCGAGACGGCGCACTTTTGGAGGTACTCCTGCTCGGCCGCGAGCAGTTTCATGTCGGGCGGGAGCGTAGAATTAATGTCTGAAACTTCCAGAAGGACGAGGTTGAGAACCGTGTTTATGGCTGCGGCGCTGGCAGGAGTCGGCCTCCTGCGCCCCTTGATGATCTGTAAGACCCAGCCGTTTAGCAGGAGCGCGGCGGCTCTTTTGCGGTCAAGCATGAAGCCGTCACGAGTCTTAAATCTCATCGAATTGATCCGGCTCCTTCTAAAAGTCTTGTGACTGAGTGACGGTCTGACAGTTCCAGTGGGACATACTCCGGGCGGCGGTTCCTGATTAATCTCTGGCTGGCAAGCCGGAAACCGCTGCACTGTCGCGGGCAAATCCGCCGCTTAAGCGTCATCCTCGGCGCGTAAAGTGAAGCCGAGAGAGCGTGCTTTTTTGCGGAGGCCTTGCGGCGTTATACCCAATCTCTTGGCCGCACGGGTGACATTGTCGCCTGCATCCTGGAGAGCTTGCCTGATTACCGCCTTATAGAATCGGGCAGCAGCAGCCTCCAAAGTCTCATCCGGGAGGAGCGTGAGAGGGAGAGTTGCTTGCGGCGACGGGGCTGTAGAACCTGCGGAACCGGCCGAGCGGGCCGCATCCTGGAGAGCAGCGAGCGTCAGCTCCTCACCCTCACCGACCTCAAACGCAGCCTTCTGTATGGTTGAGCGGAGTTGGCGAACGTTGCCCGGCCACGTCTGCTGCTCAAGCCATAACACGGCGGCTTCGATCAGCTTCACGTGGAAGAACCGCGCAAAGGATTCGGCGAGAGGTCGAATATCCGCCTTGCGGTTCCTGAGCGGAGGGATCTCAATGTGGAGGCATCGCTCTCTCAGGTCCTCGCGAAAGAGGGTTGAATCAAAGATGTTTCTGTTGGTCGCCAGCACGAACCGGACATCGGCCTCTCGCTCGACCTGTTCGCCGAGCCGGTGGAATCTGCCGGTTTGCAGCACGCGAAGCAAGGTAGCCTGGTCCTGTGGAGTCATCTCGCCGATCTCATCGAGGAAGAGCGTCCCGCCTTTTGCAACTTCTACGAGCCCGGTTCTATCACCAGTCAGACCGGTGTACGCGCCTCTGACTGCTCCGAAGATTGTGGCGACGGCCTGGTCGCTTGTCACTGTAGCCATATTCTCTGTCTTGAAAGGCTTGTCCGAGCGGCGGCTATAGTGGTGGACGAGCTGCGCGATATGCTCCTTTCCTACTCCTGTCTCTCCTGTCACAAGGACGTGCGCGAGCTTCTTTTGAATCCCGTCACCCTCAGCCCACTTGCGAACTCGCCAGATAACTTTGAGCATTGCTTCAGAGCGAGCAACGAAGTCCACTCCCGGAAGAGGGCTCTCCCAATCCGTGATCATCGGCACTGTGGGCATAGTCAAGAACCGCCCGGCGGCCACTTCGAGCAGTGCCCGCGCTGTTTCTGACGGCCCGCCAGCGGCGGCATGAAGCCTGATGATGAAGCCCCGCGTCACTATCTCAACCGGATCGTCTTCTACTCTCCGAGCGCCGGCGGCAGCAAGCACCTGGTCTTCGTAAAGAAGCTCGGCCCCCTCGGCCGCAGCCGCAATCATCAGCGCTTCGCAAAGCGAGAGCGGAGTTGTCGCGCTACAAATTGATATGATCGCCGCCGCTGAGATCCCCGACTGGTTGAGATCAAAGCCGGAGTGAGCGAGAGTAGAGTCGCTAAAGAGCCCAAGCGTGGTTGCCTCGACCGGCATACCAGGTGAAGCGAAGTCGCCGGGCATTTGCCCTTGAGGCCTTTCAATTCCGGCAGCCTGCTCATCCGAAAGCGTGAGGAGTTGCAGGACCAGCCCGGCATTGTTGGTGACTTGTAAAGTAGCCGCGC
>CAZTUB010000022.1:0-67341 GCA_964615905.1 uncultured Clostridia bacterium | reverse complement strand
CGGGATTTTTTTGCGCAGGACCTGGAAACAAAACTTGAGATAAGCATGTCGCGCGGCGGTCGCGCCTGGCGCGGGTACTTTCCTCTCGGCGGCGAGTTGACATCGGGCAAACCGGATCTAAAAGAAGGCCTCTACTTTGGCGCTGAGCTTGGGCCTGACCACCCTCAGGTGAAGGCTGGAACGCCTCTTCACGGGCCAAACCTATTCCCGTCAAACATGCCGCAACTCAAGCGGGTGGTGCTCGATTACATGTCCGCGATGACGGCGCTCGGCCACTCCTTGATGCGAGGACTGGCGCTCAGCCTCGGTCTTGAAGAGTCATACTTCGCAGACCGTTACACATCCGACCCGCTGACGCTGTTTCGAATCTTCAACTATCCGCCCGCTCGGTCAATGCCTGAAACCAGGGCTGATTGGGGAGTCGGCGAGCACACCGATTATGGACTGCTAACTATTCTCAAGCAGGATATGTCGGCAGGGCTGCAAGTAAAGGTGAAGTCTCGATGGATAGCCGCTCCCCCGATACCGAACTCTTTCGTTTGCAACATAGGGGATATGCTTGATCGAATGACAGGCGGCGAGTACCTTTCAACACCACACCGAGTACAGAACCTGACTTCGCATGATCGTTTATCGTTTCCTTTCTTTTTCGATCCAAACTTCAATGCGGCGGTGGGGCCAATCGCCCTTGCAAAGAGCGTCAACGATAACAAGAGCGAGCGATGGGATCAATCAAGCGTTCACGAGTTCCGAGGCACATACGGAGACTACTTGATTGGCAAGGTATCAAAAGTCTTCCCCGAGTTGCGCCCGAAGGTGCTGTAGCTCTATTGAATATACCTGTCGGTTCCTACCTTCGCTTTTGTGAGCCGCAAGAACACGTCTTCGAGCGTCTCGCGCTGGGGAGAAAGTTCCATAACGCGGAAACCGCGCGCGACAAGGAACTGGTTGATGAGCGGTATCTGTTCGTCAGACATGCGGACGTAAAGAGCCTCGCCCGCGTTGCCCGTGACCGAAACCTGCGGGTGGAGCTTGAGCAATTGAAAAGCTTCTTCCAGCCGGTCGACTCTCAGTTTTACAGTCTTGTCCTTGGCGATCAGTTCATCAATAGTGCCCTGATAAAGCAGCCGACCGTGGTCTATTATCGCAACGCGATTGCAAATCTGCTCGACTTCGTAAAGCAGGTGGCTTGACAGCAGCACCGTTAGATTCAACTCATCGCGCAGCCTACGAATAAGCGACCGCACTTCGTGAATACCTTGCGGGTCGAGGCCGTCAGTCGGCTCGTCGAGGATAATCAACTCAGGCGAGGGTAATAACGCCTGCGCGATGCCCAGTCTCTGTCTCATGCCGTGCGAGTAGACCCTCACAGGGTCGCGCGCCCGTGCGCGCAATCCAACAATGTCGAGGACTTCATTTATGGAACGCTTCTCTGCCCCGCCCGACATTGCAGAGAGCAGCCGCAGATTCTGGAGCCCTGACAGTGATTCATAAAACGCAGGTGATTCGACAATCGCACCCGTCCGCGCAAGCGCTCGCTTGGGATGTTTTTGCATGTCGTGGCCCAGCAAGACGACGCGCCCGCTCGAAGGCCGCACAAGCCCTACGGCCATGCGAATGGTTGTCGATTTGCCCGCGCCGTTTTGCCCAAGAAAGCCGAATATGTCGCCGCGCTCGACCTGCATCGAGAGGTCGTCTACGGCAACGCGCTTGCCGTATTGTTTGGTCAAGTCCCGGGTTTCGAGAACAATATCGGTCATGCTTCTCGCCTGTTAAAGCGCGACTTCGACAAGCAAAGGCAGGTGGTCCATGTAGCCGACGGCCGTGCCTTTCAACACCTCGGCCCTGCGCAGCAATGCAACCTCGGGCTGGCCGAAAATGTAATCGATCCGGCGGTCGTTGATCGCGGTCGCGCCCGCGTCGCGTCCCAGGTCGCGGAAGTATTTCAAGACGTAGCTGTACGCTTCGCTGTCGTGCTTCAAATTATCCGTGTAAAGATTCGACTGGCCTTTCGCGTTCACCTCGAAGTTGAAATCGCCTGCGATGAAGACTATCTGGTCACGGGCTCGCGCCTGCGCCCAGTCAACAACGTCTCCTGTAAAGACCCGCCTGCGCGCGGCGTTAAAGGCATCTGCGTGCGCGCTGATTAAAATTATCTCCGCCGTCTCCTTGTTGAGACGAAACGCGGCCCCAATCGCGAATCCATCGCCGCTTGGTATGTCGTCAAAGCGCGACTCACGAGATTTGACAAGCACTGCTTCAATTCGATCAGACTTGCCGAAGCTCGACACGGCCCCGCGATAACGCTGCTTTAAATGGCCCAGCAAGATTTCCAGTTGATCGGGCCCGCTCAATTCTTGAAGCGCGACGGCGTCAGGATCGTTCTTTAAGATCGTTTCGGCCACGGCTTCCAGGTCGCTCGTGTGCGCGCGCGAGTCGCGTTCGAGACTGGCATAACCGATGTTCCAGGTCATCAACCGGAGCTTCGTTCCCTCTACGGCGCGAGTGCCTAGCAGCGTTCGCTCGCGCACGGGATCGAAGTAGATCGACGCTCCGATCATCGTCACAAACATGGCGGCAAGCAGAATCTTAGCCAACATCTCAGGTTGTGATGTCCTTTCGATCAAAGATTGAAACGGCGGCGAGCAATATCCCGAAGATGTATGCGCCGCAGATGCTCGCATAATGATAAAAGCTTCGCCATGGGATAACAGGCTTGAAGACATCGCGCCAGAAGTCCATAGCGGTCGTAAAAAAGAACGGGCGCAAATGCTCGAAAAACTCTATGCGCCCGATGATGTAGAGCATGATGTAAACGGCGAGCGTGGTCACGACCGCCATCGCCGAATTGTCCAGGACTACCGAAAAGAACATCGCTATAGCCGCGACGACCAGCAACGCCCACGTACCCGAAAAGCTAGCGTAAAAGAACCGCCACAGCGCATCATCGCGCGTGATCTTTCCGGGTTCATCGACAAGGTTGAGCGGGCCGGGAAAGAGCTCAAGATTATCGTAGCCGAAGAAGTACCCGACCAGCAGGTTCAGCCCTATGAAGAACGCCATCAACAGGTAAGTGTGTAGAGCGACGACCAAAAACTTCGATAGAAAAATAGAGACGCGCGAGACGGGCCGTATGCAGATCATGCGCAACGTGCCTGCCCGCGCTTCGCCCGCGATCTGCGCGCCCGCAGTCATCGCGACGAAGATTGGGATTAACAGGCTAAAGGAAAAGACGACCGAGTAGAGCGCAAAGGTGAGGCCGTTAAAATAGCTCTTCGACTCGTATGTGTATTTGAATTGCTGGGCCGCCTGACCGCCGCTTCCGCCGCCTGATGC
Source organism: uncultured Clostridia bacterium (assembly GCA_964615905.1). Classification (GTDB taxonomy): domain Bacteria; phylum Acidobacteriota; class Blastocatellia; order UBA7656; family UBA7656; genus DATLMR01. The sequence goes on along the minus strand of CAZTUB010000022.1, from coordinate 64,005 downwards.
TTTGCGCTCGCTGTAGGAGTAAAACCCCCAGAGCATCAAGACGATAAATCCGACGAGCGCGATGAACGAGAGGTAAAAACTTTTCGAGCGGGTCAGTTTAAAAAATTCTATCCTAAGTTGGGTCAGCATCATTCGACCTCTTGGGCACGAACTGCGCGAACGGCTAAGCGTTTTCGATTATATCAGCGTCTACCCTGGTAACGCTTCGTCTGCAAAAAAGTTCGCTCTGCAAGAGGGCGGTTCTTCCACAATCGACGTTCATGGTTTTGCCTGTTTGAAGCTGAAAGGCAGAACATCGGGAACGACACTCACTTCGGTTGTAAACTTGAACGGGTACTTGCCGCCGCTGTCGTACACCAGCTCGACAAAGAACGCGGTGAACCCCTGCGCCGGCCGCTCGACTCGCCCGACATAAACTCCAGGTTTTTCTTCCTTCAACTGAGCGCTCGTATACGCATTCCCTATAGCGTCAACTCGAAAATCGCGAGCCTTCGGGTTTGTCGCCTGCCACAGATTTACCTGCCGGGGCTTATCTTTGACCTTGACTACAATCGACCCGTCTTTCATCTTCTCCCACGAAAACTCGGGCCTGCGCTTCCCGTTTAAAACCGCCTGGTAAAACGCAAGCATACTTTCACGCGCGTCAGTACCGGCGAGGTTATGCTTGGCATTGGGAACGTACCGCAGATACTTCTCACCTCGGAGCCCGCCGAAGTAGAACTGTGAATTATCGGGCAAGAAGAACTGGTCGCCCGAAGCGTTCACGAGGTATTTGGGAATCTTCAGCCGGTCACGGTCGCGATAATTATACGGGTCTTCAATCGCGAGTATGTGCTGATATTCGGGCGTGCCTATCTTATCGGGAAACAGCTTGTGATTGACGTAGTCCTTTAGCGCGGGAGAGAAAAAACCGTATGCTTCGAAATGATGCTTTGTGATCGCCTCTGAATTTAACGCGTCAATTACCGAAGGCATTATCGCAAAGACGCGTTTATCGACAGCGGCCACAAGCCAGGTGGTCCAGCCCCTTTTTGAACCTCCTGAAACTACGAACCGATCTACCTTCAGTCGCCCGCCTGCCTCACTTGCCATGAATTGCTGGACGGCGTCCAGCGCGCGAACGCCGCTCTTGACCATTGCCAGCCTCACAAGCCACGTATCGTCGCCTGATTCGATCTGCTTTACACGGCTATATGCAACTAGATCGTCTTCTATGCGGCGTTTGTCCTTTGAGTCGGAAAAGCTGATCGGTTGATTCGGGACCATCCCCAGCTCGGCTACAACCGTGTTAGTTTCTAGAGCAAAGCTCAATGACCGCTCTGAAATCGAAGTAGGGGCGGGGTCATTGTTGCTGCCGCCTCCGATGAAGAGCAGAGCTTTGTTGCTTTGGACTTTAGAAGGCTTGATGATCGTTAGCCAGTGCTTCCATACAGGCCGGTCAACATCGGCCGCGCTGCGCCACGTTTGCGATGTCAGCTCGATTATAAATCCCGTATAGCCGTCTCCGGGCACTGTGTTGATAAGCTTCCACGAGTAAGCAGGATCGGGCCGCGATATGTACCTGTCGAGAGCTGTCTCTTGACCCAAAATAGGCAGCGGAGCCCAGTAGCCGATCAAGAGAAGAGACAAGACCGAGAAGATGCTCCGCTTCAGCTTACGCGCCGGGTCAAAGGGCATTACGTCCTCCTTTGAGAAATGAGATCAAGATTCCTCGTAGTTAAGAAAATTCACCGCATTCAGATCGAGATTTTCTCGGCCGTGATCATATCGCATTACGGTCTTGGGGTCCTTATGCCCGCTCATCATCTGCACCTGGCGGTAGCTTAGACCCTGGTCCAATGCTTTTGTGATCGCAGTCCGCCTCAGGTCGTGTGGCGCGACTTTCCCTATCGCACCATAATCTGCCCACCGCGAAACTATGTTCCAGACCATTCTTGTCGAGAGCGGCTTATCAAACTCCAGCGTGCGGTAATTCGTGTGGGGTTGAAACAAGAAGGCCTCTTCCCCGTCGCTCAGTAACACCTTTCGCCTCTGCCGGTCGAGAACCAGGTATTCATCTATCGCTTTTTTTACTTCGGCAGGCAGCGGCAGGGTGCGCTCCCTCCCGCCTTTGACCTTAAACCTTATCAGCCATCGACCCTGACTCCATTTTATGGACGAAACCTTTAGCGAGCAGACCTCACTGACGCGCAGAGATGTCCTTAGCATCACAACCATGATCGCATAATCTCTGGCACCTTCCGGCTTGGCGCGATCAGGCCCCGCCAGTAGATGGCTCACCTCTTTCGGTGTAAGGGCGCGGCCCGCGCCCTCGATTTGGACCTCCGGCGGAGAAACCAATTTTGTTGATGCCGGGTTGAGATTGATAAGCCCGGCAGCGCGCAGGTACTCGAAAAACGAGCGCACTACAGCAAGCTTGAACGCTATTGTAGCCGGTCTTTTCCGCCCGGCGCGTTCAGCGTCTCTAAAGCTCAATACCTGCTCAGGAGTGACCTGAAACGGGTGAATGTCTCCCACGAATAAGAAGAATTCGCGCACGACTCTTTGATAAGCTCTGCGAGTATGCTCAGAGATAGACTTTTCACTAAATCTCTTTGCAAGCCCTATATCGAATTTGGCGGGCGCGCCTGCGTCTTTCGTAGCGGTCAAAGTTAGATTATCTGTGGTCATCAGCAACTCATGCGGGTTTTGATTTTTCCGAAAAATATTATTATCGGAAATATCTCTATACTCATTCGCTCAAAGGCGATATTTCTCTTCTTTACAATAATTAAAGCAGTCGTGAAACGCCGTGAAACGTTTCCTTTTAATCTCCACTGGCTCCTCCTATAGCTTCCCTCTTGCCTTCAGGGCCGCCTCTACCCAGCCTCGTTCTTCCTCAGGGATAAATTGCAGCCCGCGATCACGCCCAATGGCGTAGATCGCCGCGCGGCAGTACTCGTCGGTAACTTCGGGAGTCGTCTCGTATGTGAAGCGGATCTCTTCTACGAAAAAATTGAACGAGTTAATTTTTCGCTTCGCCCGATGAAAGGCCACAAGGATAGCTGCTTTGCAAACCGCCGGCGGTACGTCTCGCACTAATTCCCGCGCCACCCTGTCGGAATCTTTGATCACATTCCGAGTCCACTTCGACCAGAAAAAAAGAATTTCATCTTCCTCATGGGTGGCTGGGTGGCTGGGTGGCTGGCCACCTATTTGATGATTGATGACTGATGATGGTGAGTTAATTCTCTCTTCACTATCATCATCATCAATCATCAAATCATGTGGCTGGGTGGCTGGGTGGCTGGGTGATTGGGTGGCCAGCCACCACTCTCTGATTATTGGGTGGCTGGGTGGCTGGCCACCTAGTAGTGAAGTGATAAAATCTTCGATAATCGCGCTTCTCTGCCCCCCGTACCGCGCATCGAAATCGGCTTTAGTTTTATCGTTGATTCTATAAGTTGCGTCCTTTTTCCCCCAGCGCGAAGGCATTCTGGAATAGTCTTTTTTATAGATCAACTCCTGATTTTTTTGATCGGTGGCTGGCCACTCAATTAATTTATCTTGAATGGGTGGCTGGGTGGCTGGGTGGCTGGCCACAGGGCCTCTGGTGGCTGGGTGGCTGGGTGGCTGGGTGGCTGGGTGGCTGGCCACTTCCTGGTTGTTTTTTGGGTGGCCAGCCACCGAATCCTCGATTTCTGTTTGATCGTCCTGTTCGTTATGAGAGGCTTTATCGGCGACGGCCGCGCTGGTTGAGTGAGATAGAGAGAGCAATGGCTTAGCCTGTGAAGGCTCCGAATCAGGTACACTCTCTTCGGCCTTTCCCGGCCTAGCTCGCAGCGCCTGCGCGAAGTTCAGCGGTTTCTTGCTGCTCATCTTTATGCTCCGAAGAAAGAATATTGTCTGCTGCGAGCTTGATTAACTCGTCGTTAAGTGGCTGGATATGATTTACCGCTCCGAGAAGAAGCGCCGCATTCGCTAGCTTTATAATCTCGCGCGGAACGCCTCGCGAGGCCAGGTAAAGCGCTTTTAATGCTGACTCTTCAAATATTCCACGAGCATCGAGTCCGCCCGCCACCCGGACGCGGTGATCGAGTGCGCCGCACATATCCTCGTAAGTGAAAGTATCTAAATAGTTTGTGAGGATAATGCGAGAAACGAGCGCGGGCTTGGTAGCCAATTTATTCTCAATCTCCGGCTGACCTGCGATGATGATCTGAATAGTCTTGCTCTCATTCGTCTCGAAATTAAGCAATTCGCGGAGAAAGTCGAACTGGGCTCCTTTCAAATTTTGAGCCTCATCGATGATCAAAACGATATTGCCGCCTTCAGCATAAATTGAGAGCGCGTAATCTCGAATTTCTGTGATCTGTGCAACGAGCGAGCGGCGGGCCGCGAGGCCAAGCTCGCCCGATATCGTCTTGGCCAGCTGCATTTCAGAAGGGAAGCTGCCGTTTGGAACCATGGCGATCCTGTAAGTGGGATCGTCGATGTAGCTGTTGACTATCTCACGCAAAACCGATGTTTTACCATACCCGATTTTGCCGATTATGGCACTCAACCCCTGGCGCTCTTCAATAACAAACTTGCATTTAAACAAGCAAGCGTTTGTCTGGTCTGTTAGATGGAGATATCGTGGGTTCGGGCTGGGCGCAAAGCAGTTCTCACGTAAACCAAAGAACTTGTACGCTTTCACAGCGAGCCTCCTCATATTTAAGGGTTCGGGGGCCTGGGTAGAGGCTGCTTATATCACAGGTAGTTTTTATTATCAAGAATTATTCAAGGGGAGGGGGGGCAGTTTTAATTTGAGCTGGGTAGCAAAATTCCATAATCAACTCTAAATATTGCCGAAATTTAAAGAATCTTAGCCAGCAAAGCTTATAAGTCGCCTGGTCAACCCGTTATTCTTTCTGACTCAATAATAAAGTCGCATAGGATGTGAGCCATTGTAGAAGCAAATTGACGGTTACTCTCTCGGCCAAGGTCTGAAACTACGAAAGCGAGATAATCACCCGTCTCAAAGCCGGTTACTTCAATATTTCTAAAGCTCGCTTCATAAAGAGCAACAGCGGATGATTGCGAGGCTTCCGCAGCCCCTCGCCTGGAGAAAGATTGGCCGTCATTTTTCGTAAGGACAAGTGAAATGGCTGTTTGTTGACCCTTCAGTATCAGATGATCAAATTCACGCCCTTGAAACCTGCATCGATGGGCAACTATCAGCTCAAAAGCGTCGGTCGGCCTAGCTTTAACCATCGCTACCAGATTACCGAAATCCGGGCCAAGCTGCGCATACATCTCCTCTTCAGCGAACCGGCGCTTGGCGAACCCCTTATCGACAGCGCAATGCATGTGATTATCAAAGCCGATCTTCAAGATCTGCGTGTCGGGATCATTTCGATAAGCCATTAACTCAGAGCTTGCTGGCGAGTAACCTTTCCATAATTGCAGCGCCGCCGTGCCTGCTGCCGTCAGAGCTATAGTCGCCGCCGCAACAAGCAGCCATTGTGTCCACCGTGATGAAGAATCATTGCGGATGGTGTCTCTGATCTTCTCTTGCAAGTTTATAGGGACCTGCTCTCTAAGGACCGCAGCCCTCAGACGGTCTTTCGCCCGCCGCCGAAGTTCGAGAGCTTGCAGACAGTTCGAGCATTTCTCAATGTGACTCAGCAGATTGCGTGTTGTCTCGACCGGGAGCTCCTTCTTCAAGTATGAATCCAAAAGGGTCTGAATCTTCCTGCAACGGCTCTGTTCAAAATTGATCACGTTCATACGCCATTCCCTATGCTTGATATACCGAGGCTAGAGAGGGGAAGAGCTGGAGTAGATATTTCATCTGCCATCCAGCCCGTGTCCTGGTAAAAGGACTGATTGCAAGAGTGCCCATGCGCCTTCAGGCTAGGAACGAGGCATAAGCGGCGCGGTGGCGAAATTGACCCCGAAGCGCCGACACCAGATAGTGACTGCCCTGTACTTGTTTAAATCGACCTCTTCAGGAAGATCGTAGTTCTGATCGCCGATGTTCCCCTTTAGCGGGCCCAGCTCGATAAAGCCTCTTTGTTTGACGGTTTCACTGTCGGCAGCATCCTGTGCGGCGACAAGGTAGACGCGAACATCCGGACCATTCGATGTCTCGAAATCGGTGAATCGCAACAATCGCTTTCCATCCGCCAGGTGGTGAACGGTCGCTTGCCCGCTGCCTTTATGAGAAACATCATGGAATTGTCCTTCGAGCAGGACTCTATCGGCTCCGGTCGAATTTGCTTCTGCGTTTGCGGTGGCCGGAAGATTTTCACTCACCCTCTTATTGATCAGCAGTTGCTCCGGACGAAACAGGTACCATGCGACTCCAGCCACCACCAGAACAAATAAGGCTATAATTGTGCGCCTTTGCATCTGAATATCTCCTTAACAGGTTTGGTATGAGAGTAGCCCATTTTATCGTGCCTCTCACTAGTACAATTCCTGAAGTCTTGAAGAATATTCCCCGGAATCGTTGGCAGGATGAATTATTCGACACTAGGCAGGCCTAGACAGGAATCTGGATGGCTTTATGCAGAAGACGTCCTCTACCGAGGCGCGAAGCAATTCTGCCACGCTCCATGCCTGCGCTATACAACCGCGTGGCCTGTGCGGACTATCGGCGTCGAATATCTCCGAGATATGGCCTAACCCTGCGTCACTCAAATGATCTTGAAAACCCGCGAGCCATTCTGTTGCGCGTGCTCGCGCTCGGTTTGAGCGGCCGACGTTCTCCCCGTTGACTTTGACGTAAGCGGTGATAAACGGCCCCATCAACCACGCCCACACAGTTCCCTGATGATAAGCAATATCGCGTTCCCAGCCGTCGCCTTCGTAGCGGCCGATGTATTGCGGGTCTGTCGGCGCAAGGCTCCTAAGTCCAAAAGGCGTGAGCAACTCTCGCTCGACTACGGCTACGACGCGCTTTGCTTTTTCGCGCGACAGCATGGTGTAGGGAAGACTCACAGCAAATATTTGATTTGGCCTGATCGACGCATCGCGCTTCTCACCCTCGACAACGTCGTATAGACACATCGCTTCTTCATTCCAGAATTGAGCATTAAAACCACGCTTCGCCTGGGCGGCCATTTCGCCGTAGCGCTTCTGGTTTGGCGCATCACCGAACTCGCGCGCAAGCTCTCCGATGACCCGCAGCGCGTTATACCACAGCGCCTGAATCTCAACAGGCTTGCCCCGCCGAGGCGTCACCACATAATCGCTGACCTTTGCATCCATCCAGGTCAACTGCGCGCCTTCTTCGCCCGAAGCGAGCAGGCCGTCCGCATCGACGCGAATGCCGAACCGCGTGCCTCGCGTGTGCCAATCGATGATGTCAACCAGCACCGCGTACAGATTCTCTTTCACGAATTCGTAATCGTTCGTGTAGTCGAGCAGGGCGCGAACGGCTTCAAAATACCAGAGCGTTGCGTCAACCGTGTTGTATTCGGGCTTCTCACCCGCGTCGGGAAACCGGTTGGGCAACATCCCCCTGTCGATGTGCCGAGCGAATTCGAGCAGGATGCTCTTTGCGATCTCTCGGCGACCGGTGACGAGCGTAAGACCGGGCAGCGCAATCATCGTGTCCCTGCCCCAATCGCCGAACCAGTGATAGCCGGCGATGATCGTGTTATAGGTACCGCGCGCCACCAGATATTGATCGGCTGCCGTGACCAGCGCCTGAACAAGACTGTCTTCGTTTGGAGCGGACGCCGCTATAGCCTTTCGTCGCTCGATCTCATCTCGCCTGACGCGCTCCGCATCGCTCGCCTCGCGTCGCTCAATCGAAGCTATGATTGAAGCTTGCGCGGCGGTCTTTGAATCAAATCTCAGATCGAACTTCAAAGCGAGGGGAGAGAAGAGGTCTTCTTTGAAATCGAGTCCCCGCTCGCGCTCCTGTTCGTATTCGAAATTGCGATACCAGTAACCCTGTGGATCAACTTCCCCCGCGTCGTGAGCGAGATAGAGGGTGGGCAGTCCTTCATAAGGGGCGACACTCGCAAGGCCGCGTTCGATCATGACGGAAGGGTTGAGCACAGCGTTTTCGTGCGTTGTGCCGTGATAATCGCGAAATGCGATCAAGGGCCGCACTTCAAGAAAACATCTACGCTCACCCGCGCATCGAGCTTTATATTGAACGCCCGTGCTGTTCTCGCCATAAATCATGAAGACCGACTTTTCGATCTCAATTCCGTCGATTTCGTATGAGAAGACGGGGAAGGGATCGAGTCGAAACTCTTTGAGGTATTGATACCCCTGCGGATGAATCGCTCCCTCGTACCGGTTGGCTGAAAGATCGTAGCGTCGGCCTTCGATCACGAGCGTCTCTTCAAGCTTCGCGAGCAGCGCCGTTCGTCCAACAGGCGGGTTTGTGGCGGCAACGAGCAGCCCGTGATAGCGTCGCGTGTTCAGCCCCGTTATAGTTGACGACGCAAACCCGCCGAGCCCGTTTGTTTCAAGCCATTCGCGCTCGGAGGCCGCTTTCACATCCCTGCACAATTCCTGATCGAATCGAATCATGGCTTTTCGCTCCGTCTTAGACGCTCTGAGCAGGTTAAAGATCGGCGACTTCGCAAAAGACTTTTATCGCCCCTTTCGCATTGGTCAGCTTGTCGAACAACTCGCGGTAATTCTCAAGCCCCCGGACAGGGTGCGTCAGAAGTCTTTCTAGCCAGCCCCGGTATTCGGCTTCGGCCTGCGCCATGTCGCGCACACCCATCTCAAAATATTCGCGGTTCGCGTTGACCGTCCCGACCATAACCTTGTTTCCGAGCACGAATTCAAGGTTGATCTTGTCTGCGGGCACTTCGATTTTGCGGTCGCCGCCCGTCACGCTCGATAGCACAAGCACGCCGTTTTTGCCTAGAGCCTGAAGGCTGTCAAACACAACAGGCGAATAGCCAGTGGCTTCGAATATCAGGTCGAACGGGCCATACTTCTCCGAGCCTTCAATTACACCCAGCTCCGCGGTCGATTCGTATCTGGCCCCGAGGGCTTCCAGAAGGTCAGAGTTGAGATAGGGCTTGCGCGTTCGGCCAAACGTAGTAACATCGAGCCCTCGCAATCTCAGCGCGAGAGTTGCGAGCAGGCCTATAGTTCCTGCACCCATCACCGCCGCTCGCCGTGGCCGCCAGACTTTGAGCCGTCGTTGTATCTCGTATGCCTGGTGGATGCCCTTCTCAACAACCGTCATCGGTTCGAGCAGAACACCAATCTGTTTAAGGCCCTGCGGAACCTTGACGATATATTCAACGTCATCGACGTAATACTCCGTCAAATAACCGTGTCGCAGGTTAATGCCTCGCTCGAAGTATATATCATCGGTAGTCATATCATTCGTGCCGATCAGGTCGTATATGCTTGAGCCCGGCCGCCGCACAGTGGCCACAACATATTCGCCGGGTTTTACCTCGGTCACGTTTGGTCCGACCGATTCGACCTGGCCAAAGCTTTCGTGACCGAGCACGAGGAAATCGTACCCTTCGGGCGCAGCGCCGTAATCTGCGGCGTTGATCTCTTTATCAGTTCCGTCTACTCCGACCCGCAGAACCTTGACCACAACACCGCGCCCGCCGGGGATGTCGTTTATCGACGGCCTGGGCAGCTCGGCAATATGTACTGTGTTGGGTTGACCGGGAAATACCGCTACAGCTTTCATAATCCTTATTCTCCTTGCTGTCCCGCCGGGAAAACTCTTTTATGTCACTCGCCGCTCTGTTGAATAAGCTTTGCTACAAGGCCCGTCCACCCCGTTTGATGGCTCGCCCCCAGCCCCGCGCCGTTGTCGCCGTGGAAGTACTCGTAAAACAGAATCAGGTCGCGCCAGTGCGGGTCTGTCTGGAACTTTTCTACCCCGCCGTAGACAGGCCGGCGGCCCTGCTCGTCTTTCAGGAAGATTCGCGTCAGCCTCCTTGAGATTTCGGCGGCGACTTCCCAGAGCGTCATCCACTGCCCTGAGCCTGTAGGGCATTCGACCCTGTACTCTTCGCCGAGGTAGTGGTGAAACTTTTGCAGCGACTCGATTATCAGGAAATTGACGGGAAACCAGATTGGGCCGCGCCAGTTTGAGTTTCCGCCGAATAACCCTGTGCTCGATTCTGCGGGCTCGTACTTCACAGTGTGTTCTGTGCCGTTGACGCGGAGCGAATAAGGGTGGTCCTGGTGATGGCGCGAAAGAGCGCGAATCCCGTAGGGTGAAAGAAACTCCGCCTCGTCGAGCATAACCTTTAGCACGCGGCGAAGCTGGTCGCGGTCAACTATCGAAAGCATGCGCCGTTCTCCTTCGCCCGGCGTCCTCATGCACGCGACGTTGCCAATCAAATCTTTGCGGTTGTCGATAAACCATTCGAGCCGCCTCTTGAACGAAGGCAATCGCTTGAGCACCTCCGGCTCAAGAGTCTCTATCGCAAATAGCGGGATGAGCCCCACCATCGAGCGAATCTTCATTGCGAAGCCGTCGCCGTCGGGAAGCGAAAGAACGTCGTAATAGAAGCCGTCTTCCTCGCTCCACAACCTGCTATTGTCGTCGCCAAGGTTGTTTATCGCGTGCGCGATGTAGAGGAAGTGCTCCCAGAACTTGCTCGCCACATCTTCATAAGCAGAGTTGTCGTGCGCAAGCTCAAGCGCAATCGCAAGCATGTTCAGGCAATACATGCCCATCCAGCTTGTGCCGTCCGCCTGCTCTATGTGACCACCCGTGGGAAGCGGCGCGCTGCGATCAAAGACGCCGATGTTGTCGAGGCCGAGGAAGCCGCCTTGAAAGACGTTTCGCCCGTCGGAGTCTTTGCGATTAACCCACCATGTGAAGTTGAGCATGAGCTTTTGAAAGACTCGCTCAAGAAACTTCGTGTCGCCTTTGCCGCTCTGCTTCTTATCGATCTTGTAGACGCGCCACGCGGCCCACGCGTGCACGGGTGGATTAACATCGCCAAATGCCCATTCGTAGGCCGGGAGCTGGCCGTTCGGGTGCATGTACCATTCGCGCAGCAGCAATATGAGCTGGTCTTTTGCAAAATCTGAATCGACGAGCGCAAGCGGGACCGTGTGAAACGCGAGGTCCCACGCGGCATACCACGGATACTCCCACTTGTCGGGCATTGAGATGATGTCGTCGTTGTAGAGATGAGTCCACTGGTTGTTGCGGCCACGTAACCTTTCGGCTGGCGGCGGCGGCTCTGCCGCGTCGCCATGAAGCCAGTTGCGCACTTCGTAGTAATAAAATTGTTTGCTCCAGAGCAAACCGGCAAGCGATTGCCGCATGACTCGCCTTGCATCATCAGAGAGATGATTCGGTATGACGCTATCGAAAAACTCGTCCGCCTCGCGCTGCCGCTCTTGAAAAACTTTATCGAAACCCGCGCAGAACGGGTCGCCGTTTGCCGGTCGAATTTCAAGGTCCGTCAACCTCAGGTTGACCACCTTTGTCTCGCCCGGGTCGATAATCATTCGATAATGCGCCGCCGATTTCGTGCCGTGCAGCGAAGGGTTGACCGCATCGCTTTTGCCGTGGATGACGTAGTCGTCGATGCCGTCTTTGAAGAATCGCGAGCCGTTACTGTAATCGTAGAGCCGCCGTGTGTTTGTTTGGTTCTCGGTGAAGAGCAGATCGGGCGCTCCCTGGCAAAAAAGCCAGCGGTGGCCGTAATAATTGTGGCAGAGCTGAACCGCCGAAGCGTTTTTTACATCTTCCACTCTGTGAAGGCGCGGTCGCTGGCCGTCCGCGTCCCACGACCATGTGTTGCGAAACCAGATCGTCGGCAGCAGATCGAGCTTCGCCGCTTCAGGCCCGCGATTGGTCACGCTTACACGAATAAGAATGTCTTCGGGGGTAGCTTTGGCATATTCGACAACCACGTCGAAGTAACGATCATCGGCAAAAACGCCCGTGTCCATCAGCTCGAATTCAAGCTCTTTGCGTCCGCGCCGCCGGCTCTCTTCGACAAGTCGCGCGTAGGGAAATTCGGCCTGCGGGTACTTGTAGAGAAACTTCATGTAGCTGTGAGTCGGGGTCGAGTCGAGATAGAAGTAGTACTCCTTAACGTCCTCGCCATGATTGCCCTCAGAGCCTGTGAGCCCGAAAACTCGCTCTTTCAAGATCGGATCACGACCGTTCCACAAAGCGATGGCAAAGCAAATATACTGGTGCCGGTCGGATATGCCGCCAATGCCGTCTTCACCCCAGCGGTAAGCTTTCGAGCGAGCGTGATCGTGCGGAAGGTAGTCCCACGCAGCCCCGTCTGGGCTGTAGTCTTCGCGCACCGTTCCCCAGGCCCGCTCGCTCAGGTAAGGCCCCCACCGCTTCCAGTGCGCCTCGCGCTCTCTCGACATCTCAAGCCTTTTCTCTTCCGCGTTCACAATCGGTTCCTTTCCTTACTCCGGGGCAATATGCTCGCGACCGTAGCGTAAGACGCGAGCCATCCAGATTAACTCTTTAAGAAATTTGTCGGTCCGCTTTATGTATGCTTGATCGAGGAGGTTTCCCTGGTCATCAAAAATCTTCTGGACCTGGCCGAAGTTGCCATCCCAGAAGATAGTCACGAGCCCAAGCTCGCGCATGACGGGCAGAAGGTTCTCTATGACGCGTGTACCGCCAAACGACCCCGCCGACACGCCGCAGATGCCGACCGCTTTATGGATGTACTCTTTCAAGTTCGTATCCAGCGCGTGTTTGAGCAGCCCCGGGTAACCGTGGTTGTATTCGGGCGCGACAATTATCAGCGCGTCCGCGCGTTCGACGGTCGCAGAAAAGTTCGGGTCTTTGATCGCTTCGCCCGCATCGTCGTCAGGGAACCGCAGTTCTCTTATGTCGATAAGCTCCGTCTCGACTCCTGCCCGTTTGGCGACCTCCGCGAGTACAAATTTTGCCACGTGCTCGCTGGCGCGGCCCTTACGCGCTGTCCCTAGAATCACCGGAATAAAAAGCGGTCGTGTAGAACTCATTTTTCGCTCCCCCTTATTTTTCGATCAACTGTAATACATGTCCGTCCGGGTCGCGAACAAGAAAGCTCTTTTTAATCTCCATCTCTGACGCAGGGACCGCCACCACGCCCGACGACACAAACCTGTATCTTCGCTCGCCCAGTACCTTCGCAGCCTGGGCGGCGTTCGCAACGAGCAGCCGTGTCTGCCAGTTGTAAAGATCGTTTGTCCGCGCGTCTTGCGGATAAGGGCGGCCGTCTCGCGGCGCGATGTATTCGAGCAGCTCGATTCCGGGCCCTGCTGGGGCGCTCAAGGCCGTGATCCGCAGCCGCGCGCCAAAAACGTTATTCAAACGCTCTTGCTCAATGCCGTAATTTTCGCTCTCGCCTGTCACCTTCATTCCAAGCGTGTCGCGGTAAAGATTCAAGCTCGCTTCAGTGTCGCCGACGACAATCGCGGTGTGGTCTATTCCCAAAAATAGCCTGTCGGATGGCCTGTGCCATTTCGCGTTACCTTTGCCTCTGGGGAACTGGAGGATTTCAAGAACGTGCCCTTCGGGGTCTTTAAAGTAAAAAGCTTTTATGCCACCCGCGTTCTTGTTCCAATCGGGTAACGTCTGCGGCCCCTGCGAAGCGTGCTGAACTCTATTCTTGCGCAGCCACTCGTAAGCGCGATCCATATCGTTTGTGATGATCGCGATGTGTTGAAACCAGCCGTCATTGCTTCGCGAGTCCGCAGGAATCGGGCGGCCGCGCGGCGCAAGGTATTCGGTCAACTTTATGAACTCATCACCCAGTTTCATACGTACGACTCGCATCCTTACCCCGAATACCCCTTGAAGCCGGTCATACTCATCTCCTGCCAGCTCTACGTCAGAGACTTTTTCAAACGAGAGCACCTTCGAGAAGAATTCAATTGCTGCGTCTGCGTCCTGCACAGTTACCCCGACAGCATCCAGAGCCCCAATGATCAGGGAGGGGCGAGGAGCCGCGCCTGTTGACTGAACGAGATGGGGTTCGCTCAGTCCACGGCTCCCCGCCGTGTGGAGTGGGTGATTCCCAGCGATTGCCTGCGGGAAAAAGAGGATCGCTAAGAAACTCAATTTTATAACCATAGCCGCCTTGATCCGCGAGACCGGGAATCCGAAATCTGTTTTCGCAAGTTTCATAGTTGTTCTCTTAACCGAGCCGGTCGAGCAAGTGGTCTCCGACTCTCAGCGCGTTCGCCATGATCGTGAGGCCGGGATTGACCGCCGCGCTCGACGGGAAGAAGCTCGCGTCTACCACGTAAAGGTTATCGACTTCGTGCGCCTTGCAATAAACGTCGAGCGCAGATGTTCGCGGGTCGTGCCCGAATCGAACGGTGCCGTTCTGGTGCGCCACCCCCGCAAGTGGGATGCGCTGTCCGGCAAAGAGATGGCGCGAGAAAAGCCCGACGTGGCACTCGTGCCCGTGCTCAGGACACTTGCTCTGCTGCTGTAGCAGCCCTTCGAGCTTTTTGATGAGGCGCTTATGTCCCTCTTCATTATTCGGCTTGTAGCGCAAGACAACATTTCCTTCGCGGTCAAGCGTTACACGGTTTTTGGGGTCGGGCAGGTCCTCAGATGTAAGCCAGAAGTCGAGCGAATGGTTGGCCATCAGGTCGAGCGTGAAGCCCGGCACAAGCGGCGGCGCGCCAGCTTTTAAAGTATCGCCGTCCAGCTTGCCGACAAAAGAGATGTGGCCCATCGGATAGTCCCACTCTTTCGAGCCGAAATAGAAATCATTTACCGCAAGCGTCTTTTGAAAGACCGTGGGGTTAGGGCATTTTGAGATGGCCATCAGCACAGAGTTTACGTGGCCCATGTAGTGCCTCCCGACTGTATCCGAGCCGTTAGCAAGCCCTCGCGGGTGACGCACGTTGGCAGACCGCAGCAACAGCGCGGCCGAATTTATTGCCCCTGCTGAAACGACCACGATCTTTGCCGAGTAAGCCTCTCGCTCGCCTCCGCGCTCGACAAGAACTCGCGTCACCTCGCGCCCTGACGCGCCGGTTTGAAGGTGAGTTACGCGCGCGTTCGTCAGCAAGTCTACGTTTGAGTATGCCCGCGCAGGGTCCACCGCGCACACCTGAGCGTCGGCCTTCGCCTGCACCATGCAGGGGAAACCGTCGCACGTATTACACCTTATGCACTTGCTGGCGTGCGGGTTATTTTCGTCCAGCATAACGCCCACGGGCACATGGAAGGGGCGCAAGCCCTGGCGAGCAAAGTCGTCGCTCAAGTGCTGTATGCGCGGCTCGTGACTAACCGCAGCATGCGGATAAGGCCCGCTCGCAGGCGGGTCCGTAGGGTCTTCGCCGCGTTCGCCGTGCACGTTGTAGAGATGCTCTGCCTGGAGATAATAGGGCTCCATCTCTTCGTAAGAGATGGGCCACGCGGGCGATATGCCGCCGTGGTGGCGAATCTCGCCGAAGTCCTCTTTGCGAAAACGAAATAGCGCCGCGCCGTAAAATTTTGTGTTGCCGCCGACATAGTAATTCGTGTGCGGATGCAACTCCTTGCCGTCCTTGTCTCGCCATCTTTCCTTAGTTTGATACTTGCCTTCGAGGTTTACCGCCCGCGAGTTCCAGTTGTCCTTTTCGCGTGGCACATAGCCGCCGCGCTCGATAAAGAGGATTCGTTTGCCTGAAGGAGCAAGCCTGTAGCCGAGCGTCCCGCCACCTGCTCCCGTGCCGATGATGATAACGTCGTAATCGTTTCCGTCAGACATAACTCTATCTCCAAAAGGAAACCGAATCTGGCATTGAATAATTATCTTTCGTTCACCTGTTGAATGCCGCGGGCCGCGCGTAAAATTCCACGCGCTCAAAATAACTGCGCCGTGCTGGTCGCTCTGAGAGTCGAGCCCGCCGCAACTGCCGCCTGCGGCGAGGCCGGGCTGGCGAACTCTGCCAGGCAGGTCCGCAACAACTGGCGGCCTCTGCTCAGCCGCGACATCACCGTTCCTATCGGTATGGCCAGAGTCTCTTGAATCTCCTTGTACGTGAAGTCGTATACGTCCGACAGCAGCACCACTTCGCGGTATGCAAGAGGGATCTTCTGGAACGCGGCCAGCACGTCTTCATCGCTCAGGTCTTGCGGAATTGGCGCTTCGTATACAAGTATTGCTTCCAGATTCTCTTCCTCTTCTCGCACCAGCCGCGCCTTGAACCACTTGCGCCGGTTGTGCTGTATGACGTGAAAGAGAATCTTAAAAAGCCACGCGCGGCAGTTTGTGCCCGGTGTAAAGCGGTGAAAAGACTTCCAGGCTTGCAGGTATGTCTCCTGTAAAACATCCTCAGCCTCGGTACGGTTGCCGAGCATCGAAGAAGCTGCCCTGTAAAGATCGTTCATCTGGGGTAAGGCTTCCGATTCGAAGCTCTCCAAAAGTTTTTGCGCATCCGCATTAACAGACATGGCAAGTTCTCCCTTCATCTAAGCTGCCCGGCGAGAAATGACGAGCAGTTAACGAGCGTGACCTGAGAGTTCATCAATGCCTTAAGAAGCGCGATACCGTTGCGGTCAACAAACGACACATCGGCCAGATCGAGCGTCAGCCGATGGCCGTTGCTCAGTAGCGGCTCACAGACCTTTCTTACCTCGTCGACCCACGGGCCAATCACTTCGCCCTCTAACCGCAACGCCTTCTCTTCGCCCTTTGCGCTCATCTCCGAAATCCTCAGCATCACGCGACTCCTTTCTCCAAGTGTCGTTAGGGCAAGGGTCATTCCAGGCCCCTCAGCATATCAGTCCTTACTTAAATGCTTAAATAACAGGGCTTATAACAAACGAAGGGATAATCGTGCTGCCACGATATTTCGTGGTTCGTGGGCGAGGCCAGGAAGTGGCGAGGTGAACTACGATATTTCGTGGCGGGGTCGTTGGATGCCCAGTTTCTTCAAGCGGCTGCGGAGGGTGTTCGGGTGGAGGCTGAGGAGTCGGGCTGCACCGTTCGGTCCGTCGATGGTCCAGCCGGTCTGATCGAGGATATCGAGGATATGGCGGCGCTCCACCTCTTGAAGCGTGATGGGTGGTTCGTCGGCGCTGTTTTGAGGTCGAGCAGAGGCATTGAGCGTACCAACACCTTTTGAAAACGCGAGGCGGTCGGTCATCTCAAGGGGAGGGAAGAGGTTGCGGCCAAGCGTAAGCGTGCTGCTTTGAGACAGCACGACCGCGCGCTCGATGATATTTTGAAGCTCGCGGACATTACCCGGCCACGAATAGTTCATCAGCAGTTGCATGCTCTCGTGCGAAACGCCATCGACTCTCTTTCCAAATTTCTTTGAGAAGCGCGAGAGGAAGAACCTGACGAGATGCGGTATGTCTGACTGCCGCTCGCTGAGCGACGGCACGCGGAGCGGAAAGACGTTGAGGCGGTAGAAAAGGTCCTGGCGAAACCGCCCTTCGCGGACGGCTTCTTCGAGGCGGCGATTGGTCGCGGCGATTATTCGCACATCGACGCGGACGGTGCGGCTTGAGCCGACGGGCTCGAACTCCTGCTCCTGGAGCACGCGCAGCAGTTTTACCTGTGTCTCAAGTGGCAGCTCGCTCACCTCGTCGAGAAAGAGCGTGCCGCCGTTTGCAAGCTCGAACCGTCCTGCACGCCTATCGATTGCCCCCGTGAAAGCGCCTTTGACGTGGCCAAAGAGTTCGCTTTCGACAAGCCCGGCCGAGATCGCTCCGCAGTTAACTTTTACAAGCGGGCGCTGCTGGCGAGAGCTGCGGTTGTGTATCGCCCGCGCGATAAGTTCCTTTCCTGTCCCGGTCTCGCCGTTAATCAGAACGGTCGAATCTGTCGGGGCGACTATCTCGATCTGGCCAAGCATATCAAGAAGCGGCGGGCTGCTGCCGACAATCTCTTCGAAGTGATGATCGCGGCGAATCTCTTCCTGAAGGTAGACGTTTTCAGCCTGCAAGCGGTTCTTTAACGATTCCACTTCGGCGAGCGCGCCTCGAAGGTTCGCTTCGGCTTGAAGGCGTTCCATCTCGGCGCCTGCCCTTGCGGAAAAGACTTTTAGAACCGATACGCGCCGCAGGTTGTGATCCATTGGCCGGTCGTCGAGGACCGCCAGGTGGCCTATCACTTCGCCCGCCGCATCAAAGACAGGCACGCCGAGATAACTCTCGGCCTTCAACGTGACCAGGTCCGTGTCGCCCGGAAAAAGTGTCTGAATATCTTTGGGGTAGAAGCACGGCTTGCCGTCGAGCACATCCTTGCAAGGCGTCAACGATACGTCATATTCGAAATTTTCGCCAAAGTCTTCGCCTGTCCAGAAGGCGAGTGATCTGGCTTTACTCTTCGTCGTGTCGCGGCACTCCGTAACAAATGCGTAGCGGACTTTGAGCGCGGCGCCGAGATGGCGCACAAGCGAGTAAAAGAAATCGTTCCCTGTAACGGATGCGGTCCCTTCAACGATTGATCGTAGTATCTCTTCGGCCTCACGCCTGCGGGCGACCTCCTGTTTCATCTCGTCATAAAGCTGTGCGTTTTCAAGAGAGATGGCCGCCTCGGATGAGACAAGCTGAATTACCTTGATCCGGTCTGCCGTGAAAGCGTCTGTTACAAGGTTGTTCTCAAGATAGAACGCGCCGACGAGCCGACCCTGGTTCACCATCGGCACGCACATGATTGAGCGGGGTCGCTCTAAAAGTATGTATTCATCGGTTGCGTAAAGGTCATCGCTTCCCGCGTCTGCGACGACGACGCTTTCTGAAGTCCTCCTCACGTAGTTGACGACACGGCGAGAGAGATTCTTTGCCCGTGTGAGCGGCACTGCTTCGCTCAGCTTGACCTCGATTGCATCGAGTGAGCCTTCAACCTGAACAAACGCCTCGCCGTCGTGCTCAAAGATCAGGCTGCCGCGTTCAGCTCCCGCGTTCTCAATGGCGATGCGCATAAGTCTGCTTAGCAAACGCTCAAGCTCGGTTTCACCGGCGATTGCCTGTGCCGCGCGCATCGCCGTCACCACGTCCAACGTCTCCGCGCTCGATTCTGCCGTCTCCGCTGCTGTGATCTCTGCTTGCGCTTGATCCCGTTTGAGAGTGTGCCTGCTTAGAACCTGCGGATACTTGCGCTCAAGTTGTTCGACCTTGGCCGCCGCGCCCCACGCGGCATAACAGGCGCAAGCTTCGGCCAAAAACATGACGGCCACCTGTTCGTGCCCCAGCCTTTGCCAGAACCTGCCCTGTAGCTCGTTAGCCAGGGCCTTGTGCTGGATCATATTTATCTCGACGGCATAATCGAGAGCTTCGCCGTAGAGGTTGAGCGCCGAAAGCGGGCGGCCAGCTACGCGCTCGATCTCTGCGGATAGCAGGAGAGACTGGCAGCGGAAATTCTCCGGGCAATTTTCGGCTAACACGACAAGCGAGTCGCGAGCCTGCTCCATTTCATCGAGATAGATTCTTTGCTCATCTTCCGTCGCGGCGTCGAAGCGTGAGGCCAGAATGAGGCCGCCCCAGAAATCGAGCAAGACGGGCCATATTGTCCCTGCGAGATGATAACTGATTCGGCGCGCGAGTCGGGCGGCTTCAAAAGCCTTTTCATACTCTTCGAGGATGAAGCAGACGTTCAAGCGGACCACCGCTTGAAACATCATAAAGAACGGCTCGTGGCAATATGTCTCGACGTAGCTGTCCTCATCAAATCCTTCGCCGGAAAGCGACAGCGGCGATACGGTCTCGCCGCGAAGCGCGCGCGCCCAATTCAATATGAGCTCAAGAGCATCGGCAAAGCTTGAAATCTTGAGCTTATCGATCAGCGCTACGTTCGGCGAATAATCTTTCACAAATTGGGCGAGGTCTTGCGTTGATAATATCGCGGGCCAGGCTTCAGTGGACGCGCCATAAGCAGCGTAGAGGAAATCGCCTGTCTCAAGCCCGCTGCGGCAAGCCTCGCGCGCGTGCGGTATGCAGGTTTCGATTGGCTTTCGCCAGAGGTTTACGTGGGCGTGGAACTGCTGGTGAATCTTTGCGCGCCGCCTTGAATCGTTGAACCTCTCGTTCACGCGCAAAGCGAGCCTGCCAAATTCGTAAGCGGACTGATAATCCTCACGCACAGGCCCGACTGTGATGGCGTGTGTGACATAGCCGTAGGCCGATTCTTCAACATTCCCGAAAACGAGCGAAAGCCGCACCATCGTGGCCGAAATCAGACGCGCAAGGACCGCGTCTCCCGTTATGTATGCGGGCGACCAGATGTCTGTCAGGATGTTCATGACCATCCGTACATCGGGATCGTCTGCCACGGGGAGGTCGATCAGCGAGGAGATCTGGCGGTCTGCCAGCAGAGATTGAATCGAAGCGATCTCGTGTTCGAGCGCGGCCTGTTTATCCTCCGCAGAATCGGGAAAGGAGAGGCCAAACAGCGCGAGGCTTTCGCGAGCGACGGCCAGCGCATCCGCGTAGCGAGACATATTTTCGTACTGGACCATCCGCAGGTTGTAGACCTTTGCGCGGTCCAGGCTCGTCCGAGCGCGGTCGAGGAGCAGGTCGATCTTTCGTCCCGCCTCGTCAAAGTTGCCGCAAAGGTACTGGCTTTCGGCCGCTTCGAGGTTAAGGGCAAAGGCGAGCTCGTAATTCGAATCCCAGTGCTTATCCGAGAGCAGCGCGATTCCTGAATTAAAGTACCCCAGCGCCGCTTCGTACGCGGTTGAAGACTTCGCCCTGCGCCCCGCGTTCAGATTGAGACGCGCCAGGGTCAATCGTTCGGTTTCATCGGTGATGAGACTGCTTCCGAGATTGAGATGATTGACGATGTCAAAGCCATTCTCTTCAACCGCGTCGCCTCCGGCCTTCTCAAGCAGCAATCGGCCGACGGTTAGATGAACAAGTTGTTTGCGCTCGGAAGGGATCAAGGCATAAGCGGCTTGCTGCATGCGGTCGTGCAAAAAAGAGTAAAGAGGGTTAGCCTCTGTTTCCAGCGCGGAAGCGTCGCCTGCAAGCGGCGCATATGAATCTCTGATCGGCAGGATCACACCTTCGTCGAGCGCCTCAGATAGATCAGCGGCGGTGGCTTCGCACGATTGCTGGCTGACCACTGCGAGCGTGTGCAGGTCGAAGCGGCTGCCGATGCAGGCTCCGAGCATCAGCGCGCCCTGTGCTTTTGTCGAGAGCTTCTGAATCCGCCGAGTCATTAAATCTATGACGTTGTCGGTCATACCGGCCTCGGCTATTGCCTCGACGTGAAAGACCCAGCGGCTGTGGTCATAGTCGAATTCAATCAGCTTTGCGTTGTAGAGCGCTTTGAGGAACTGAATAACGAAGAAGGGGTTACCCTCAGTCTTGTGTAAGACCAATCTGGCTAAAGGCTCAACATCCGCGAGGTCGCCGTGTAGAGTGTCGCGTATCAGTAACGCGAGATCGCCGAGCGCCAGCGGCCCAAGTGCAACGTGATGCAGCCGCACCCGATCTTCCGCAAGGTCGTGTAGCGCGCGCGCGAGCGGGTGGGCTGCGTTTACCTCATTGTCGCGATAGGCCCCGATCAAAAACAGGTACTGAATATCGGGGCTCGCCAGCAACGGTTGCAAAAGATTGAGCGTCGCCGAGTCGGCCCATTGCAGGTCGTCAAGAAAGATAACGAGCGGGTGCTCTTTTCGCGCAAGCGTGCTGACAAAGTTTTGAAAGACTAAACGAAAGCGGTTCTGAGCTTCAGCAGGGCCAAGCACAGGGGCGGGCGGCTGCGGCCCCAGGATCAATTCTATTTCGGGTATGACTTCGGCTATGACGCTGCAATTTACGCCAAGCGCTTGCGATAAAGAGTCACGCCAGAAGGCGAGCTGCTCCTCGCCCTCCGTAAGCATCTCGCGGCAGAGCGCCCTGAAGGCCTGTATGAACGCGCCGTAGGGAATGCGTGCGATCTGGTCGAACTTCCCTGAGATGAAATAGCCGCGCTCGCGAACGATCGGTTTATACAACTCCTGAATCAGGGAGGTCTTGCCGATACCCGAATAACCCGCGACAAGCATCATCGCTGCCGGCCCGTCACATGCGCGATCAAAAGCCGCGAGCATATCCTTTACTTCGCGGTCTCGTCCATAAAGCTTTTGAGATACTAGAAACCGGTCCGATACGTCTTTGCTGCCGAGCGCGAACGGCTCTACCTTGCGGTGAGCGGCCCATTCGGTTTCGCACCGCTCAAGGTCTTCTCTCAACCCGAGCGCGCTCTGGTATCGCTGCTCGGCGGTCTTTGAGAGCAGCTTCATCACTATCTGTGAGATTACTTCGGGAATATCAGGGTTTATTTCTACAGGCGGGCGGGCGGTCCTGGCTATGTGCCAGTGAATCAGCTCAAGCGTATCGTCAGAGCGGAACGGGACTGCTCCGGTAAGCAGCTCGTACAAGGTAACGCCGAGCGAGTAAAAATCTGTGCGGTAATCTATCGAGCGGTTCATCCGCCCGGTCTGCTCAGGGGAAACGTAAGCGAGCATCTCGCCGAGCGTGTAGGGCGAAACTATCTGTTGCGATTCGCCGGAAGCGCGCCAGGCATGGCTGAAATCTACTATCTGGACTTCGCGCGTCTCGGGATGAACGAGTATGCTCGCGGGGTTGATGTTTTTAAGTATTATATTGCGCCGGTGCAACTCTGCTAGAACTGTACAGAGTTGAATCGCGATCTTCAGGAAAGACTCTATCGGCAAGCTTTGCCGGATGAAAAGCGAAGAAAGCGGGATCCCGCCGCTGTCTTCCATCACCAGAAAGCAAGCCCGTTCGTCACGGCGCATCTCGACCGCGCTCGCCAGGCCGCGCGCTGATAGCTCGCGCAGCGTCTCCAACTCGCGTTCCAATAAAACAAGGTCACTCAAACTGGGCGGGTTTCTAAGCGGGGATTTGAGAAGCACATTTTTTCCGTCACGACCGCGGCGGGCTCTTTGAAGAATGTACCATTCGGTTCGCGTCAGTTCTTGAATGACTTCATAGTCCGGGTTGCCCATACAAACCTCGCGAACGCCCAGCGCCGACAGACGAAGTTGGGAATGTCTTAACTGATTAAGGAGCCTGTCTTGAAACCCTTGTGTCCCCGGCAGTTTATATTTCAACCTCGTCTCTCAGCAAGCTTTCAAGCGAATCGACGATGTGGCTGCGCGGTCGCGTCTCGTCATCCCTTTCGGGTTCGTCGCTCAGAATATCGTTGCTTATGACGGGCCTGGTATAACGTCGGTCAAAACGTTCGCGGTTCGTAGCGGCAGGGACCCATCCGCCAACCGGAAGGGTCCCGTTTCTATGTGTGATCACAAAATAACGTCCATCCTTACGCATCTGGTTCTCCTGTCGCAGAGTCTAGTTTCTAGCCAGCGGTCTTTCGCCCGCGATGTTGAGCCTCATCCGATATAGACCGCCACGCGCGCAGAGATATAGCGTCTTGCCGTCCTCGTCGCCCCACGCAAAGTTGTGCGGGTGCATGGCAAGCATGATCGTTCCGAGGTGCCTGCCTTGAGGCGAGATCACCCACAACCCGCCCGGCCCTGATACATAGAGATTGCCTTCCCTGTCTACTTTGATCCCGTCAATCGCGTCTTCGCCTTTGGCCGAGGTCATGTCGAAGAAGACTTGGCCCTTTCTCAGTGTGCCGACCGGGTTCACTTCGTAGCGCATGACTATCTTTCTCTTTTCGTCCCAGTTGCCGACGTATATGTGCTTCTCATCAGGCGACAACGCAATTCCGTTTGGCCCGGCCAGCTCTTTTGTGAGGAGTTGCAGCTTGCCTTTGTAGATCGAATAGACTCCGCTGAAAGACAACTCCTTGCGCGGGTCGTCAAAGAACTTCGGCAGCCCGAACGGGGGGTCTGTGAAAAAGAGCGTTCCATCCGAGCGGTAAACAAGATCGTTCGGGCTGTTCAACCGCTTACCCTCAAACCTGTCCGCGATCACCGTTAGGCTGCCGTCTTTTTCGAGACGCGAAACCCTGTGATTGCCGTGCTCGTTGATCGTGAGCCGCCCGCTGGAGTCGAACGCTAGCCCGTTCGACCCGGGCTGGCCGTACTCTGCGACGTCCGCGCCTGCATAGCCGCTCGGCATGCGAAACAGCTCAAGCCTTCCCACGTCGTTTCCGTTCGGGGTGTACCTGTAGATCGCGTTGCTGTTCGGATCGCTAAAGAGCAACCCGTCACCTGTCCACACCGGGCCTTCGGTAAACTTGAACCCTTCCGCTAGCTTGAACACCTTCGGATTCGGCCCGATGATTCGGTCGATCTCAGCCTCTTTGCGAATTACCTCGACGTTTACTTCGCTGGGAATGATCGCGACGGGCCCGCGAGTTTCGGTCTTGTAAAACTCAAGCCTCGCGTAACGCATCCATATAAAATTTGTCGGCGGGTTTGAGATCGGCCCGTTCATGCCAAAGACCGCGAGCTGGATCTGCTGGCCGGGCTTCACGTCACGCGCGATTCGGATGCGGTTCGGGGCGTTCCACCCGCTCACGACTGCGCCGCCTGTCTGCGCGATATGTCGAGGCAGCTCGCCGTCAACCCAGACCTCCGCGTAATCATCAAGCGCGGTCTCAAACACTACCGTAGAGCCCGAGGTGTCGAAATGACCAACGCGCTCAGGGATCGTGATCTTGATACGATACCAGTTGAAACAGATACGGCCTGTTGCGCGGCGCTGGTCAAGCGTCGTGGGGCTGATTACTTGCCACTTCGAATCGTCGAAATCGGCCCCACCCGCGTGGGGCGTGTAGTCATAGGTCTTGACCTGCGCGCCGGTCGGCTGCATGTCAGGGCCGGGCGCTCGAAAATCGACTTCGACTATGCGAGTGTCGCTGTATCGCCATTCGCCTTTGACCATCCGCACCCCTTCTTCGGTCGC
Source organism: uncultured Clostridia bacterium (assembly GCA_964615905.1). Taxonomy (GTDB): domain Bacteria; phylum Acidobacteriota; class Blastocatellia; order UBA7656; family UBA7656; genus DATLMR01. The sequence goes on along the minus strand of CAZTUB010000022.1, from coordinate 39,269 downwards.
CAGATCGATAATCGCTTCCGGCTTGCCTGTGGGCGCGGGCGCATTTGGCCCGGCTACGCTCGAAAGCGCGACCGCCAGCACAACCAACCCCGCTGCAATCGAAATGTAGATTCGCGTCTTCATCTTCTGCTCCTTCTTATCGAGCTTTCACAACGTAGTAGTTGAACGGCGCGGACACCTCTTTGAACCAGTGAGGAGTGCCAGCGGGGACTATAATCACGTCGCCCCTGCCAAGATGATGCGTCTCGCCGCCGCGAATCTCTTTGCCGCGAATCTCGTCGTCGGCAATCTGCCTTGGCTCGACGACCGTGCCGCCTGTGACAAAAACGGCGGTCCCTTCGAGCACATAGATAATGTCTGCATCTTTCGTGTGCAGTTCGGCACTGCCTGCCTTGTCGCGACGACTCGCGTGAACCATGTACTTATCGCTTGCGTCGAACAGGACAGCTCCTTTAGCAAAAGCCGCCGCGACCTTCTCTTTGGCAAAGTAAGTTACGGGCGCGGGCGGCATCTCAGGATTCATCGCCACGGTCTTAAAGATATTTGCACCGGCCACGGCAAGCTCTTCGTCTTGCTGCGCGCTGGCCGCTCCGCTAACGCCGATGCCGCCTATGATTTTTCCTTCAAACTCGATGGGTATGCCGCCTTGAAGCGGCGTGAAGAGAGCGTCCGGGAGCGCGACCATCGCTGTGCGCCCGTTCTTGATGATCTCCTCGAATACTTTTGTTGGCCTCTTGAATAGCACGGCGGTTCGCGCTTTGCCGATTGAAACGGTCGCGCCAGCCGCGAAAGTATTATCCAGGCGTTCGAGCGCAATCAGGTTGCCGCCGTCATCTACGACGGCGATGACGCCGCCGGGAGCGTTCAACCTTCTGGCCTCGGCAACCGCCGCCGCTATCACTCGCTTTGCGCCGTCGAGCGTCAAGGTCCTCTTTTCCGCTACCTGCGCGCTTGCAAGACCGGTTGCCGTCATTACAACCAGGGCAAGGGTGATCGTTCTAATCAAAATTTTCATGGTTACATTTTCTCCTCTGGTGTGATGGTGACTCGAAACATCTCTCCGGTTTTGGATAGGAATGCAGAGCCTTTTACTTTGCGAACCACACCGTGCTCGTCATCGCCGGTGTTGGGGTTTTTCTGGCGCGGCGCTTGGTTAGGCCCGACGCCCGGCTCTTCATCCTTCTCGGTCCCGGCGTCGTATAGAATGAAATTCGAGGTTATGTCGCCCGTAACTGGCTTGCCGTTCTTGAACAGATCAATACCTTTTCCGGGTGCATAGAACCAGTCGTTGGATTGGCCGAACATCAGCGCGATTGAGAGTTTCATTCCGGACTTGCCGGTAACGATGAACTCATAAGCCCCGCCCGGTCCGATTGGTCCGGGTGCGCTCGCCCCAACCGGAGTATTGAACAGACCGTGGCCGTTGTGATTTTGAGATTCAAGCATCCTTATGAGCCCTTCAGGATTACCATCTTCCGCTTGCATCTCGATACCGGGACTCGCCGTCTTGCCTTCCTCAAATAGCGCCGCCGCCCGTTTGTGCGTCACCCACATGCCGGGAGAGAGCGCAAAAGGCCATCGGCTTCCGTTCAGCGACGTCTGGCCGTCTTTGCTAGAGACGTTTTCGATCCGCACCACAAACCGCGTCTCGCCGTTAGCGCGGGCCAGGGAGGTTAGTGAATAATGCGACACTAAGAAAGCGGCTGTCATAAAAAGGGCCAGGCTAATCTTTCGCATTCTCATTGGTGAATCTCCTTATTAGATTTGTCCGAAGTTGCATCGAAAGATGCATCGCTTGTCGTTGTCGTGGTGGAGCTTGGCGCAGAAGATATTTCCGGCTCCCGCGAGCCGCAAGTGAGCTTCAGCCGCAAGCAACATCCCCAGTGGGGGAGCCGTGAAGTAGACCCAGAGTGCGGTCCAGGTATTTGCAGAGATGGCCGACCCAAAGGTCCGCGCGGGATTCATGCTCATGCCTGAGAGCGGCGCTTCTATGCTGATGTAGACCATCACCAGCGCGCCCGCGAATAAGCCGGTGAAGCGCGATAGCCTCGCGGTGTTCGATAGCCTGAGCACTACCGCCATCAATATGAAAGAGATGAGGGCTTCGGCCATAAACGCTGCGGCAATTCCGGTTGAGCCGGGGGTTGTTGCAACATAGTTGACGGCCGGGTGGGCTAAAAATTCTGCGAATGTAGCGCGCGCCAACAGGACACCGACGAGCCCGCCGATAAAGTGTGAGGACAAATAAAAGACCGTATCTCTTGGCTTGATCTTGCCAAGTCGAAAAAAAGCCAGCGTTAAGGAAGGGTTAAGGTGCGCGCCCGATCTCTTTCCCCAGGGCGAATAGACGTTGGCTATAGCGGTGAGCCCCATCGCCGCGCCCATCAAGACGCGCCTCAGCGTTGTGCCGGGTATCGCCTGATGGACAGGCGAGTCGGGATGCTCTAGGAGAACCCCAAAAGCGCAGGCTGAGATCATGAAAAGGCCGAGCCCAAAGGCTTCCATCGCGTACTCCGGCCAGTGGCTCGCGCGTGCCTTTGAGCTAGATGTAAAACGCGAAGTGTTAGCGGCGATCTCTGTATTCATCTTTCTATCTCTTACTTGTCGCGGCTTACTCAGCTGCGCTTAAGGCAAGGCTGACGACAGAGTTCAGCCCGCCATAGCCATCAGGCGCTTTCATCGCGTTGCCTGGGTCGTCGATCCAGCGCGTGTGGTTCACTATAAATTTGTACTGATAACTTCCCGGCGCTGGTGCGTCCATCTCTGCGCGCCACGCGCCAGTGGCTGATTTCGTGAAGTGAGTCAGCGCAGGGTTCCAACCGTTGAAGTCGCCCGCGAGCGTAACGGTTTCTGCCGCATCGTCGTGATAGTCAAACACTAGCTTTCCGTCTTCGATCCGGGGAGGGCAGAAGTAGCAGATAGAGTTTGTGTGCCGCTCGCGGCCAGCCTGTTCAACTGCGCGGCTTGCATTGAGTATTCCGTAACCCTGCCGCAGCGCGGGCGCGCCGGGAATCCGATCAGCGGTAGAGATCAGTATGTGCTTTATCGCATCCGGCGCGAGACCGGGATTGGCTTCAATCATCTGCGCTACAACAGATGCCACTAGCGGCGCGGCGAACGAAGTGCCGTCAACATGTTGGTAGTGCGTAGCAACTATCTTGCTCTCGCCTAGCAGCGATTCGGCCACCCGGCGAATCACCTGCGGGCTCTCTCGACGGTATGAAAAAGGCAGCTCGGCCGACTCCCATAAATCGGATGCGAGATTGCTCAACAGGTAATCGGGAGCGTGAGCGATTTGGGAAAGAGCTTCGGCCCTCTTATAAGCACCGGTACAGGGAAGTATCGGCGCGGCAACCCACATAGCGGGCGCCAGCAGCTCAGGTTTAACAAAGCCGTCGGCGGTCGGCCCAAAGCTCGACCAGTAGAGATCGATTTTAGCGCTACCGATTCGGTTATTATCGTCGTATCCGCCGACGGTGATTACAGAGGGAGAGTTCGCCGGGGGGACGGGAAAATGATCTTCTCGATTCCCTGAGTTTCCTGCTGCGGCGACGACAATCACGCCACACCTGACCGCCTCTTCGGCGGCTTGATCGACGATGTTCTCTTTGTATGAAACATCTGCGTCGCCGCCAAGCGATATGCTGACAACGCGGATGTTGTACAGTTCTTTGTTCTCGATAATCCACCTGATGCCGCGCGCGATATTCTCCTCTGTGATTCTTCCTTGCTCGCTCACCTTGACCAGCACTACTCGCGCGTCGCAGGCAAGCCCCCGGTACACGCCGTCTGAAAGATAACCATTGCCGGCCGCGGCCACTGATACTTGCGTGCCGTGCCAATCCCAACTAGCGGGCTCGGCGTCAGTCAACGAAACACCGCGCGCGCTTACATCCTCGAATGCGACAATGCGGTTTTCAGGCTCGGTCAGGTCGGGGTGCGGGTAGAACCCCGAATCTATAAAGGCAATCGTTACGCCCTTGCCAGTGCGTTTATCACTCTCAAGCCTTACCGGAGTGGGTAGAACCGCAAGCCGATTCTGCGAGTGTGAATGTTCGTGTTGATCGCGCTTCATAGATACGCTCATAAAAATCACCCCGTCCTGCCCCGACTACTTCCAGCGAGACCGTGTACAAACTAGTAATGACTGGCGACCGCAGAATTATTCCGCCGGTAGCAGTTATGTAGCGGTAGTTTGTCCTGGAACATCTCGTCGGACATCGGGGATAATTCGGGAAAGGAAAAAAAGATGATCACCAGATCGTTAGTAAAACTCTTGCTCGCGGTCGTTACGCAGTTATTGTCAGCCTGAAAGATTCTACCGGCGAGATAGAGCTTAAGTGCCGCGCTGACCTTGCCATAGAGTAAACTTCTCTTTGCTCTGGATGGCTTGCGACTATGCTGCGATAATTAGCCCGAGATTGTTGCAAGAAGCCGGTTGCGCGGGTGTTCTATAGAAGAACCAGAGCTTCGGGGTGTAATCTTACAGCAGGGCGTTCCTCATAGTGTTCTCAAAATTCTGTTATCAAGCCATACTCCTGGTCTGCCTGTCCTTTGCTTTAGATCAGGGGGGCGTGGCTCTTGCGCAAGCAACCGCCCGCTTCGAGACGGCCGCTTCACAAGACCTCGATGCGCTTGTCCGCGAGTGCATATGTAAAGGGTCGGGCAAGGTGATAACCGAGTATACATACACGTGGGAGATGATCAGGCGCGGGGTTGATAAAATCGGTCATGTCCATAGCTGGTCCGAGATTTATGAAGTATACGTGCCGCCGATCAGGCAAGGGAGGCTGACGGAACAATTTCCCATCTTAACCAGCAGGAACGGGCGGGCGCTCCCTCAAGAGGCGATAGACAAAGCACGGCTGCGCGCACGGCTGCGCGCCGGCGAGAAGCTTCAAGAAGCGGAGCGCGCCGGCAGCGATCACCATAGCGAAGACCCCGTTTTCAGATCGGACTGCGCGGGGACGCCGCCAGTGGGAACCTATTTCACGGTGGTGCTCGAAAGCGCTCGCAGCAGGCGCAAGATTATCTTCACGCCCGTTACTTTTCTCCGTTCTTCGGAGTTTCATTCTCCGGCGCGAGATAATGTGAACGGGCGGGAAATGCTCGTACTGGAATTCAAGCCGCGACAGGGGATGCGCTTCACGCCCGAAGAGAGCTACGTATCGGCACTTGTGGGTAAAGTTTGGATAGACGCGAAAGAGAAGGTCCTGGCCCGCCTTGAAGCCTGGCCAAAAGGTAAGTCGGGGAAGGCCGTTCGGGCGGCGGTTTTGTATGAGCAAGTGAGGCAGCCTGAAGGGACATGGCTGCCGGGCCGCGCAGAGCTAAACGCGGACACATACGGTTATGTATTCGGAGAGCGGACTTACGATACGATCTCGGTTTTTCGCGATTATCACCGTTTCAGCACGAGCATCGAGAGCGTCGAAACGGTCAAGAAGCAGCCCTGACGGGGGGCAAAGAGGCGCGGCTGTTCAATCGCGCTTATCATAGAAGGAGCTACCTTATGAACATCAAATTCAAACTGTTAACAGCCGTTTTTCTTGTTCTCTCTTTTCTCGCGGCTATTGGGACTGCCGCGAGAGGGCAGAAGATTCAAAGCGGGGAAGGCGTAAGGCTGCGCACGGATCTCGTTCAATTAGACGTGGTCGTAAAAGATAAATCGGGCAAGCTGGTCACCGGTTTGAAGAAGGAAGATTTTATCGTAACCGAAGACGGCAAGCCGCAGCAGGTAGAGTTTCTCTCCATGATAAAGCATGGCAAGGAAGCCAGCGGCAAGGCGACGGCGAGCGGCTCATCCGCAGCATCGCAAGACGGTCTTGTCTCCGAGCAGGGCCGCACAGTCTTTATCATCTTCAACTCGTTCTCCAGTTTTGAAAATCGACCGAGACTGCGTGAAGGGCTTGTGAAATTTATCACGGAGCAACTTGGGCCGGAAGACCAGGTATCGTTGATAAGCCTCAACGGCGGCCTGTCTGCGTTTCGCACCGCGACGAAAAACAAACTGGTGCTTCGTCTCGTGATCGACGCAATGTTAAAAAAGGGCGTTGAGTACAGGGATTCTCTGTCCAAAGAAGTAGGAGAGGACGTTCTAGAGGGGTTCGACCTCAGCAATGATGAATATGATGCTCTTGTTACAGACATAGCGCAGACCCGCGAGTCGGAGCAAAAAATCCGTTTGGACGCGGCGGCGCTTGCAAGGCTGGCTACTTTTGTGGGCGACGTTCCGGGCAGAAAACTTGCCGTCTATGTCTCGGAGCACGTCCCCTCGCCTTCTACCGAAAACGGCTTGACGGCCGCTATCCGGAAGTCACGTCGCGCGGGACTTGTCATCTACGCGCTCGACCCGCGCGGGCTCGTAGCTACCGTTTTAGGCGGAACGGCGGCCACGCACCAGCCAAAGACAATGTTCGAAGACGGCAGCAATCGCAATCGCATCCCCAGAGACTTTGACCGTCTGGCCGACTCGCAGCTCGGCATGCGATTCATGTCGAATGACACGGGCGGCTTTGCCATTCTTAACAACAACGATTTAAGCCTGGGACTCGCGCGCGTGGTAGCCGATAATAATGGGTACTATCTTGTCTCGTACTACCCTTCGAATACGGCTGAAGACGGAAAGTTTCGGCGCGTGAAGATAAAAATCAAGGATCGGCCTGACCTGTCTATCCATACCCGGACCGGTTATTTCGCCGAAGACTCGAAAGTAAGAGCGAAAGCGCTCACCGGACAGGAAAGGGTCAACCTGGCGGTCTCTTCGCTTGTGCCGCTCAGAGATCATCGCGTAGAGATCACCTCTGCCAGGCCGGGATCAGCAGGCGAATCCGGGCAGCGCGTCTTATCTTTCGCCGCCAGGATAATTCTTTCAGAAACCTCCTTTACGCAAGCGGCCAGCCGGGATAAGGCTACTTTCGAGGTGCTGACTTTCGTCTCAAACATGGGCGACCGGGTCGTCGATCAAGCAAGCCGTGTCTACACGATCAACCTTTCCGATGAGAGGTTCAGGAAGGCCACCACTGAAGGCATAGAGATCACGGGCGAGTTGAAAGTCGACCGTCCGGGCCTTTATCAGGTACGTATACTCGTCATAGACAAGAACACGGGTCATATGGGCTCCGCCAACGAGTGGGTGATTCAAAAGTAAGCAGCCGAATCACTCACGAGTTGAAGCAACGCTAAGAGGGGCTGGTTTAGCCAGGTACTGAACCAGCTCTTCATTAGTGTGGCGGAGACAAAACTGCTGAAAAGTCTCGCCCTCTTTCCGGTCCCGCTTGTATGTGGCGAATAACCTCTCCATCGATTCGGCAAGGTCTTCGGATGGAATGCGCGCGCCTATTCTTCGCCCGAACGTCTCGTGCTCGCCCACGCCGCCGCCAAGAAAGACCTGAAAGGTTTCGCGCTTGACCCCGTCGATTGTCGTCGTCGAGCCTTCGAGCCCTACATCACAGATGTGGTGCTGGCCGCAAGAATTGGGGCACCCGGTTAGACTGATGCGCAGAGGATCATCCATGTCGAGCGCGTTTTCGAGATAGCTATTCAATTCGACCGTCCGTTTCTTTGTTTCGGCCAGTCCCAGCTTACAGAACTGAACGCCTGTGCAAGCGATTATCGCTTTGCGCGACCAGCTCGGCTTATAATCGAACCCTGCGCGGTCCAGCTCGCGCGCCACGAGGTCAAGATTACTCTCAGGTATGTCGAGCAGGATTATATTTTGAGTGTTCGTTGTTCGCAGGCGTCCCGATCCGTACTCTTCGGCAATCGAGGCGAGCCGTTTAAGCTCAAAACCCGATGTTCGCCCGCCCAGTACCGACAGCCCAATATAATAGCGCCCTTTTTCGCGCTGCCGGTGAATGCCAAGATGCGTTCTATCCTTTTCAGTCACTGGCTCTGCTTCAGGAGTCGCGGCTCTGCGGAGCTTGCGGCCAAGTCTCGCCTCAACTTCACCGCGAAAGCGTGGAATCTCCCATTGTTCAATAAGGAATTTGAGGCGAGCTTTCTTACGGTTTGCGCGGTTGCCTTCATCTCTGAAGACCGCCGCGACTGCTGCGCATAAGTCAACCACCTCGTCTGGCGCAACTAGAACGCCCAGGTCTTTCGAGAATCGCGGTTGCGTCGACAACCCGCCTCCGATGCGAGCGCGAAAGGATATGCCGCCGCGTTCATCGTCGCGCACCGCGAATAGCCCTATATCGTTGATCTCCGGGTAAACGCATCGCACCCCGCAACCTGTAATAGCGATCTTGAATTTGCGAGGCAGATTTGAAAAGTCTCGGTTGTTGACGAAGAAATCGTTGACCTGCTGAACTAGCGCCGTCGTATCGTATAGCTCATTGTCGTCGACACCCGACACAGGGCAGTTGATTATGTTTCGCACGCAGTCGCCGCAGGCTTCGATTGTTGACAAACCGACATCGTGAAGATTGTTGAGTATATCGGGCAGGCTTTCGATTCTCACCCAGTGAAGCTGAAAATTCTGGCGGACGGTTATGTCCGCGAGGCCGCGCCCGTGCTCGTCTGCGAGGTCTGCAATCGTTCGCAACTGTGTGTGCGTAAGATTGCCACCCGGTACGCGCATGCGCACCATAAAGTAGCCGTCCTCGGCTGGGCGCTGAGTGTAAATACCGTACCAGCGAAACAGCGCCTCGTCATCCGGATCGATGGATTTGGACCCGAGGCGGGCATAACGATAAATATCTTCGAGCACGTCAAGCCCGTCCTTACGCTTCTTGAGTTCTTCGATATGGTTCATCACTTCACCTCATATATCGCAAAGTAAAGAGGCAAAAGAGGAGAGGGATATAATCTATTCTTCCGCCTCCTTACTTTGCTTTCAGAAAGCCGAGCCAACCCGCCCGGGATATCGACGCTCACTAAAGTGAGCTCGATGAATTGGCGCGCGGACTCGCGGAATGAAGCCCGCACTCTGTCTTTGCATACCCTGCCCACCGACCTGCGCGTTCATCTTCACCCGCCGATACGGAGCGCGTGCAATGCGTGCAGCCAATGCTTGGATAACCTTGATCGTGGAGTGGGTTATAGGGGACTCCATTTTTTATGATGTAGTTCCAAACATCGCGCTTGGTCCAGTTAACAAGCGGGTTGATCTTTACAAGCCCCCACTGATAATCCCACTCGACCGCCTGCGCATGCTTTCTCGCTTGCGTCTGGTCGCGACGTATCGCGGTCATCCATGCATCGTATCCGTTGAGCGCTTCTTTCAAAGGCTCAAGTTTTCTCAATCGGCAGCATAGGTCGGGGTTGCGCGACCACAGCTTAGGCCCGAATGCTTCTTCCTGTGATTGCGGCGATAGCTGAGGTTTTACCGCGCGAATTGTTATTCGATACCGGTCCTCGATTCTTCGGCGCAGCTCATATGTCTGCGGGAACAGGAACTCCGTATCTAGAAAGAAAATTTCCGGGCGCGGGTTGATTTTCACAGCCATGTCGATCAGCGCCACGCCTTCGACTCCAAACCCGGTGGCGATGGTGACGCTCTTTGCAAACTCTTCAAACGCGTATGCCAGTATCTCTTGAGGCGAGCTGTTTTCGAGGCGGGCAGCGACTGTTTTTACTCGACTAACCGCGTTCAAGTTTGAGGAGAGCGATATGAATTGGTGTTCAGGTTGTGCCATTGGAATTCTCCTGCAAGACCCATGTTAGACCCTGGCGGCCTGCTCCAGTCCAAGATTGATTGAGCGCCGGCCAAACCAGTGCAGTTTATCTTTGAGTGAAACGACATCGCCTATAATTGCAATCGCAGGCGGATGGATTTTCATGCTACCGGCTGTGCCGTTCCCGGATTCAGTGTCGGCTATATCTTCAAGCGTGCCTGAGTAGACCTCCTGGTGCGAGTAGGTTCCCCATCGAATGACGGCGATGGGAGTTGAAGGAGAGCGGCCTGCGGCGACGAGTGCGCTAGAGATCTGTGCAATTGTTTCGGCGCACATAAAGATCACAAGCGTATCGGCTGCGTGAGCAGTGATCGACCAATCGATTCTCTTGTTCGCTTTGTTACGTCCGTCGTGGCCTGTTATAAATGCGACGCTTGAAGAGTAGTCGCGATGTGTGAGCGGTATGCCTGCGTAAGCGGCGGCAGCTACTCCTGAAGAGATACCTGGGATCACTTCCCACTCGATCCCCGCATCGACGAGTGCTTCGGCTTCTTCACCGCCACGGCCAAAGATGAATGGGTCGCCGCCCTTCAGCCGTGTTATAACCTGACCCGCGCGGGCGCGTTCAACAAGCAGATCATTAATTTCGGATTGTGAGATATAAGATTCGCCTGCTTGCTTGCCGACGAACAATAGCTCGGCACCCTGCCTTGCGTGCGCCAGCACTTGAGGGTTCACAAGGTAGTCGTAGACTATCACATCGGAAGCGGCCAGTGCTTCGGCCGCCTTGATTGTAAGCAGCTTCGGGTCGCCTGGCCCGGCTCCGACCAGATAGACCTTGCCGGACTTTGTTGCTCGGTTCCGCATCTTCAATCCAAAAAAGAAAACCCACCACCGGCGCAGGGCCGATAGTGGGTTTTCAGAAACGTTAGTTTAAAGCTTACAGCTTAGCTGTTGCCGTCAGGGTCCTCCACTAAAGGCTCTGCGTTGCGCGCCACTGGCGCGCCGCAACAGATACAACAGATGTGACCGAGCGATCTGTCCATAAGCCTTGTAGAGGTCCAATGACCTCTCAACATATAACACTCTGCTTTTCGACGAGTCAAGAACTTTTTCCTGGGCCGAGCGATGATCAGGCAGCTTAACTATATCATCGCGCTTGAATCATGTAACGGGGGCAGTTACACTGCGTCAAGCGACGAATGATAAAAAGTTTTAAGCATAAGGGCCTTAAGAGGCTGTTTGAAAATGGTGATCATCGCGGAGTGCCAGCGCAATTGGCCGAAAAACTTACCAGGAGACTGGACGCGCTCGACAGTGCGGGTGAGGTATCGGATTTGCTGCTCCCGGGCTTCAACCTTCATGAATTGAAAGGGAATCGTAAGGGAACCTGGAGCATCACGGTCACAGGGAATTGGCGTATCACTTTTGCATTTGACTCTGGCGATGCCTCCGAGATTGATTTTGAGGATTATCACTGATGAAGAACACAAATACCATTAAGAGAAACAGACGTCCTACTCATCCTGGTGCGCTGTTACGCGAGGATATACTACCGGGAGCGGGGATCAATCAAACTCAGCTTGCGGCGATGATGGGCGTTAGTCGTCGGGCGATAAATGAGCTTTGCCAGGAACGGCGCGGAGTATCGACCGACATGGCGCATCGGCTTGCCCTAGTCTTTGGAAACTCACCTGAATTCTGGCTTCGTATGCAGCAGGCAGTTGATCTGTGGGAGGCTGCCGAAGCTAATAAATCTGAGTATCAGAAGATTAAACCTCTGAGAGTGGCTTAGAGCGTTCGACTGCCTCACAGAGTAAATTTGTCAGTATAAAGAAGAGTCCTCGAATCCTTCTGAAAAAGCGCTTTTCGCCGGATCAAGACCTGCAACGCTCTCTTTCTATAGTATCTGGTAGCAGAATAGTCTAAACACGGAGGCGGACGTACCGAAATGTCTACCTTTTAAAGATGAAGCTAAGAGCATAGAAGAACAACCTTGTTGCCTGGATCCGATAATGTAAAAGAATAATGAGCTAGCAATTTTAGGATAAAGCCATCGGTTGCATAAAAGGGAAATTATCAGACTCGCAAGGTCGTTTTATCTTAAGTCAGTTTCCCTTTTTGTTGTTTCAGGTATAGGTCTCTCATCGGGCGTGCAGCTCTTCATGCGAGAAGCGGCTTTGAGATCATTGGTTAAATTAGTTCTACATTCTTCAAAGGTTAATGGGAGACCAGGGCGAAATCCGCGTTATACGACGCAAAGTCTTAAGAGTAACCGTTCAGTTGGGCGAGGTTATAGCCCGAATAAATCAAACCTGCCACATCAAATACAAATGAAAGTTTAGCTGCTCGGATTTTTTATTCCCAAGTCAGGCCTTGTATCGGAATCAATTCGCTCCTGCCAAACCAGATCGGGCACAAAACAGTAGCAATTAAAATCCTTCTGTAATGCTGCCGTGTGGTCGTCTATGGCTCCTCGGCCCTGCTCGCATAAATCGATAAGTATCTTATACGTGTTATGCTTCAGCACATAAGCATGTGTAAGGTATGTCATCTTTGCTTTCGCTATATTATCGAAAACTTTGATTGGCTCTTCAAAGTGTGTTCCGCCAAACAAAAGCATGTCCCAATCGCCTGGCAGTTGGCGCATGTAATGCGAGAACTTTTGGTTGAACTCATCATCAAAAATGCAATCGTCCTCAAAGATCAGGATGGTCGGAGTTTTATCCCTTTGAGCTTCCCTGATCACCGCCAGATGGCTTTGCAGGCAACCATAGTGGCCGGCCGAATAAGGCCAGGTATCGGGAATGTTCATGCTCAGGCCGTCTATAGCGGGAAATCTCACTACGTGGCTTATTCCATGTTGAGCAAACCGCTCCTTCATTCTCTCCCAGCGCTCGGGCCTTCTGTCCAGATTAATACAGACTTTATAAGCGAAGAGACTGTTCAAGCTATCGCCTTGGTTCTTACCTCCCATAGGGCTCCTTTAAGACGGGCTGCGCTATGTGTCAGTTACTACGATTGCGCTGCAACGGCGTCCGCTCTATTTTTAGTGATTTTCAGTACTATATGTAATATATTGATGTTCGTCCACAGGCTGTAAAAGTGATTTCGGCAAATACGAGCATTTTAAGTTTCGATCCAATACAGTAAATCCTTCTAGAAATATGAAGAAGAAAGCCTTAATTGCCTCTTCCGCGAATCCTTATCCTGTCGTGACCAGTGGCTGTGAAAGGCTGATTTTGGACTATCAATTACACCTGCTATCTGATTACGATGTTTTCTTCCTTGCAACCACTATGGACGAGTGGAATCCGCTGGCATTGTTTCATCACGACGAGCTGATTACCGGCAACGTAACAGTAGAAAATTTACTCGTTTACAATTTTGAATTTGCTCTCTTCATAGGCTTCAAAGAAAATCAATTCACAAGGCGGCTCGTAGATCAAATACCATCCTTCTGCCTGACCGATATTCACCCACGAGATGATTTGCCCGATACCCTGTTTAAAGGGATCATGGCGCATCGGAGTACCAATCCGCATAAAGGCGTTATGCTCTTAGGTGCTTGCTATAACTCGGAAATCTTTTTTAAGAACAGGCGTAAGGAAGAATTCATTCTATCTGTAGGGAGAATCCACCCGGATAAGAATCAACAGGAATTAGTCCGTGACTATAAAGAGCGGATATATGAAAAGTACAAGCTACCTTTATACCTGGTCGGTGGAGCCAATGATTCAAATTATTTTGTACAGGTGAATGAATACATTGATAACATAAGTGTTTTTTCTACTGTTGATCCTGGAAGCCCCCTTGCAACAGCAGGCTGGAAACCGTCCCAAGAAATAGCCGACCTCTGTAACCGAGCCAGAATGTTTGTCATGGCCTCACCGAAGGAGAGTTTTTGTATCGCGCTGATTGAGGCGATAGCTTGTGGCGCTACCTGTATCGTAGATGGCAACTACTGGGGCTTTGACGAGGCTGATATAAGACCGCACGTCTATGGGAACACAACCGGGAAGCAGGGCCAAATCCTCGATCTGGTCGATGAAGCTTTGAGTCGCGATATTCGAATCGACGGGTCTGAATGGGTGAAGAAATTCTCGCTGAAAGAGACGAAGACGTCGCTTTTAAATTTTATCAACGAAAGGCTCTAGACGGTAATAACTCTGGGAACTGGCTTTTTTCGTTTCCGCTCTCCTGGAATAACAGACTCGCGATATGCTCAGGAAACTGGTAACAACACAGGTGGATAGCAGGGCGGGCATAAGAGATTTTTTCGACAACTGTGCCCAGGCTTATTCTGAGCGGCACGGCCATCCAGACCTCCTGCTCAATTACCGTATCTCTCTGATCAAACAATACGCTAAACCCTGTCACGATGATGTTGTCCTGGATGTCGGTTGCGGTAACGGACACCATCTTCTGGCTCTGGCCGGTGAAATAGGGCGAGGCATTGGGATTGACCTATCAGGAGCAATGATTGAGGTAGCTCAACAGCGCCTGCGGGATTCATCCTGGCACGACAAGCTTACCTTTATCAACGATGACGGGGAGAGGCTAGGTGCTCTGGCTCAAGACTCAATAGATTTAGCGATGTGTGTGGGCGCTTTTGAACACATGTTTGACAAGTCGGCCGCGTTGGTAAGCGCACGCCGGATACTGAAGCCTCGCGGGCGGTTCTTCTGTCTCACAATTAACGGGGGATATATCTGGTATCAGGCGCTTGCTCCATTACTCGGATTGGAAACCAAACACCTTTCCACCGACAAATTCTTAAAACGTGACGAGCTCGTGCGCCTGCTCACAGTCTCTGGATTTTGTTGTATACAGATCGGCTATTGGACCTTCATTCCGAAGGGAGATATGCCGCTGGTTCTCGGTCTTGTTTGCCAGGGGCTCGATATTATCGGGAGAGTTTTTCGAATAAATTCATTGCGTGGCGGTCTGTGGGTGTGCGCCTGGAAAGAATAATGATCGGGCGCTAATTCCGGGGGCCTGGAGGTATCGGTTATCATGGTCGAGGTGACAGTAACTCAAATGGCATCTGCCCGTATACCTACACTGTTTGGTGAATCTCAGTTACGCCTTTATGCCAGCAACCTCGATAATAAGGAGCACCTCGCACTACTGATCGGTAATGTAGACCAGCAAGCAGACGTGCTTGTGCGGGTCCATTCTGAATGTTTCACGGGGGATGTGCTGGGTTCGCTAAGATGTGATTGCGGGCCGCAACTGAGCCAGGCCATGAGACTGATCGAGGAGGAAGGGCTAGGGATTCTCATCTACCTGCGCCAGGAGGGGCGAGGCATTGGCCTGCTCAACAAGCTTCGCGCCTATAATCTTCAGGATCAAGGGTACGATACGGTTGAGGCCAACCTCCTGCTTGGACATGGAGCAGACGAACGCGATTACACCATCGCCGCTCTTATACTCAAGCATCTGGGCATTTGTTCAGTTCGATTGCTCACCAACAACCCGCTGAAGACCGAGGGCCTACAGAAATCGGGCATTGTCGTCAAAGCTCGCGTGCCGCTACAATCCGGCGTCACCTCTGAGAACGCCGCATATTTGTTGACCAAGGTTCAACGAATGCGCCACCTGTTGAGCTTTGATTCATCTTCTTTTGTCCCGGCAGAACGCGACAACGGGGTTCGGGCAGAGCGTCTGAATTCGCCGGGTACAACCTCTCAGCTTCCCGATAATGACGACGGCATCAAGGCGCTATTACAAAGGGCCGCTGGCCATCGCCTGCAAACAGGCAGGCCATTTATCACTTTAAGTTACGCGCAAAGCCTGGATGGCTGCATTGCGGCCAGCTCAGGAAAGCCCCTGGCCCTGAGTGGTTCTCAATCCCTAATCCTGACTCACAAACTCAGGGCCGCGCACGATGCCATTCTTTTAGGTATCGGTACCGTCTTGACCGACAATCCTCGACTTACGGTGAGGCTGGTCGAAGGCAAAGACCCGCAGCCGGTCGTGGTAGATAGTAACTTGCGCTTGCCAATAACGAGCAACCTGCTGAAGAACCGCTTTGAGCCTCTCTTGATTGCAACGAGCGAGGCAGCCGACATCGAACGTCAGAGAATACTTGAAGCCGCAGGCGCGCGCGTGCTGCGCCTGCCGACCAATGCGAAGGGGCAAGTCGCCCTGCGTGCTTTGCTGGAGCGATTAGGCGAATTGGGTATCAATAGCCTGATGGCAGAAGGGGGCGCTGGTATCATCACCAGCTTTATGTCAGAGCGGCTGGTTGACCATCTGGTACTGACAGTGGCTCCTGTGGTTGTGGGCGGCCTGCCAGCCGTGAGCAGAGCAGGCCAGTCCGACCCTAACCATTTCCCTCACCTTCGCAACCTCCGCCACGAGCGGATGGGAGACGATCTGGTTTTTTGGGGCGATCCGAACTGGGAGGAGATGTAAAGCGATTGGCACTGTACTTCACTGAGCCGTATCAAGTATCGGTGAGCGAGGAAGAATTGACGGTGCCTGCTGCCGGGCTGGTTCTGGTTCAGACGCTCGTATCAGCTATCAGCGCAGGCACAGAGATGTTGATATATCGCGGCGAAATGCCAACTGATGTCTCAATATCTGACGTATGAAACTTGACGGGCATAGGTGGCAGGCGTCTGGGCTGTGTTCCTTTGTACACAGTCTCTGTGAGACATAACTTTGTCGCCGAACATCTCCTCCTGGTTGACGAGTGGGATCGGAAAACATGGACATCGGATTGATAATCTACGGGGATTTAGAAACCCTCACGGGCGGCTATCTTTACGACCGCAGACTGGTCAATTACCTGAGGGCGCGGGGAGACCGGGTGGAAGTGCTCTCTCTGCCCTGGCGCGACTACGGCCGTCATCTAGCTGATAATCTATCGCGACACCTATTGCGACGTTTGCAGGAGGCGAAGTTCGACGTACTTATTCAAGATGAACTCAATCATCCGTCTCTGTTTCTATTGAACCTGTGGCTGAAAAGCCGTGTCCGTTACCCCATTGTCACACTAGTTCACCTGCTGCGTTCGAGCGAATCACGTCCGACTTGGCTTAAGCGGCTGTATGGGGCAGTCGAAGGAAAATACCTCAAGACAGTCGACGGAGCCATCTTTAATTCCAATACCACACGCGCTACTGTAAAGCAACTCATAGGACGAGATATTCCCGGGGTGGTGGCATACCCTGGCCGTGACCACCTCCATTATGAGGTTTCTTTGGAGGGGGTAACCGAGCGCGCGCGACAACCCGGCCCCTTGCGAGTGATCTTTCTTGCGAATGTGGTCCCCGGCAAAGGATTAAACACCGTGATCGAGGCATTGAGTCAACTGGCGGCTGGTAGCTGGCGGCTAACGGCTGTGGGAAGCCTCACCAGGGACTCCGGACACGCGCAGAATATCCGCAATCAAATTCTCCGAGCCGGGCTATCAGATTATGTGGATCTGGTGGGCGAGGTGCCCAACGACGAGATCCCCGGTCACCTCGTCCGAAACCACGTTCTGGTCGTGCCATCCCACTACGAGGCATTGGGAATTGCCTACCTTGAAGCAATGGGTTGCGGTCTGCCTGTTATTGCGACCACAGCAGGCGGCGCACACGAAATTGTGAGCCACGGTGAGGTAGGTTTCTTGACATCCCCCGGAGATGCGAACATGCTCGCTCGATACTTACGGCAAATAGAAGAAGATCGAGAGCGGCTGCTAAAGATGAGCCTTGCGGCTTATAAACACATTGGTATGCATCCGACCTGGGATCAGAGCTTCGGGCGTATTCGCGACTTTTTGAAATCCCTGGTAAGAGATTAACGGAACCTGCATTTTGACCCAACCCGCTTGCGGAACGATAAATCTGTGCTGGAGGCTAAATATCTTGATTACACACGACGAAATCCCGGCCTTTTACGACTGGCTCTCCCGCTATGTCCAGCTAGCCAACTGGCTGACTTATCGAGACAGGTTTGCCAGCTTTACCATGCATAAGACGCTCTCAGTTCCGCCTGGAACGGAAGCGGGACGCAGAAGGACGGCGGGCCTGGAGTACGTTAACGACCGACTGCTCGAAGCTGCGCCGATACGGGCGGACCCTCGTGTGCTCGACGCGGGATGCGGATTCGGCGGGACGATTTTTCGATGGCACAGCCGCATTGGCGGGTCTTATGACGGCCTCACGCTGAGTCGCGTACAACTTCGCGTTGCCCGACGCGAAGCGCGGCGTCGGGGCCTTAATGGCGAATGCCGCTTCCACCTACAGAGTTATGACGCGCCGGTAGCTGAGACATACGACGTGGTAGTTGCCATCGAATCGCTCATACACTCGCGGGACCTAAACACTACGATCCCAAATCTCGCAAAGAGCCTGCGGCCCGGCGGCTTGATGGTCATACTTGACGATATGGCGAAGGTCGACATCGATAGCGAAGCCCCGGACGAGGCAAAGGCATTGCGAGTCCACTGGGGCTGCGCCCGCTATGCGATGCAGGAGAACTATTTGACGGCTATCGAGCGGGCGGGATTGAGTGTGATTCACGAGGAGGACCTGACCCCGCAAGTCCAGCCTCGAAACACGGCAGTGCTCGACAGGCTGGAAGCGACATATAGCCGTTTATACAAAATGATTCGTCTCAACTCCGCGCGCACCGTGCTGTCGGCCTATTTAGGTGGTTTGGCTCTGGAACGGCTCTACCTGCAAAAAAACGTGTGCTACAGGTTGATCGTTGCCCGCAAGGAGGGTGATAGGCTCGCGGAGGGCGACCATGACTGAATTCAAGAGTCAGTACGAATCCTGCCCAGAGGTCTGCGGGAGGATGGGAAATCCGGGACTGGCGCTCGATATGCCGATTTGGGTAGATCACACAAAAGATGAAACAACTGTCGATCAGGCCAGGATAGAAGCCGAGATGGATGAGATGGACCTGAGCGGCAAAAACATTCTGCACGTGGGGGTCGGGAACTCCAAATTTGCCAGCCGGTTCGCAAACAGAGTCAACCTCATAGACGGGTTGACCGTCAGCCGTAATGAGAAAACGCTCGCAGACTCTCTGCGGATCGGCAATTACTCGGCCCACTTCCTCAACAAGTACAGCAGAGATTTCATTCTGACGATAAGAAACCGGTATGACTTTATCGTAGATAACAACCTGGCAAGCTTTGCCTGCTGCAAGTATCACTTTTATCTGATGCTTGATAACTACATCTGGTCGTTAAGACCAGGCGGGCAGATTCTGACCGATCAGCAAGGCATGGACTGGGTCATTGAAGACCCTCGGTGGAAACTGACCTACCAGGACCTGTGCGCGCTGGAGCAGAAATTCCCGTTGAGGGCTACAAAAGTCAGCGACACAGTCTTCTCGATGCACCGGCGCGAACCGGGAGGAGACTATGGGCCATAACCCGTTTCTTAAGAGGCTGGGATTCAAGGCTACAGACCGTGTGATCGTCATCAACGCGGATGATGTAGGGATGTGTCAAGCTACCCTGCCTGCATTTATCGATCTCGTCGACTCTGGGCTTGTTTCTTCCGGCTCCGTGATGGTCCCGTGCCCGTGGTTTCCTGAGGCGGCAAGCTTCTGCCGCAAGCGACCGTCTGTCGATATTGGCGTTCACCTGACGCTCACAAGTGAATGGGATAACTATCGCTGGGCGCCCGTATCCACGCGAAACCCTGCCTCCGGGCTGATTGATGCAGAGGGCTATTTCTACCGCAACCAGTCTCTATGGCAGCGTCCTGACCCGAAAGTAATTCGTGCCGAGATGCAGGCCCAAATTAATCAGGCCCGAAAAGCAGGCATGGACCTGACCCATATCAATTGTCATATGTTCGCGACCCTCGACACGCGGCTCGTCGGCGAGTATGTCGGGCTGGGCTTAGATGAACGGCTGCCGGTCCTTATGGTGAGGCAGCCGCAATGGGTCGCGATACTGTCAGAGCGCGCAATCAATGAATGGGAAGAGCAAGGGCTTCCGGTTTTCGATCACCTGAGGGAAATGTATTTGAACAAGCCCTCGGAAGGTCGGTTAGATCAAGCGAGAGATGTGTTTGATAATCTGCCGCCGGGCCTGACCTACTTTATGATCCATCCGGCGCAGGATACGCCTGAACTGAGGGCTATTACCGATGATTGGCCACAGCGTGTAGCTGACTATGAGACTTTCATGAGCGCGGAGCTACGCGACCTCGCGCGAAAATCCGGCATACAGATGATCGGGTGGAGGGCGCTGCGAGACGCGATGAGAGCAGACCTTTAATCCGCATATACGACAGTGCCGACATGCTCGCCTTCAAGCGCCGCCACTATTCGATCCGGGTGGCGACCATTTACAATCTGAAATGAGCGCAGGAGTCTGGCGCTATCAAGCAAGTCGAGCACGACCCTCTCGAACGGCAGAGTCTCAAGGGAGCGTCTCCTAAGCTCGGCAGTGCCGATCTCTCGTATGAAATTAGCGTCAGGGTAGCGCCTGGGATCCCTGTCATAAAGGCCGTCAACGTCTTTGACCAGGACCAGGGACTTGCACCCGAAACATTCGGCAAGCAGAAAAGAGCCTGCATCGGTACGATGCGGAGGTATGCGCCCGGTTGCCGGCGGATGCTCCCACAACGAGTAAGGAGGGACGCCGTTAAAGACCACTCCGGGTGCACTCTTCATGAATAACGGGAGCAGGTGGCCCAGAAGATCGGGCGGAATTGCGACCACGCCATAGGGCGCAAGCAACGTGCCAAGTATATGCGCGTTGGCTAGAGCATCAGCCATGGCCAATTGCGCGAGCACGCCTGTCGGAAGCCCCAGGTCTATACCGATTGAGAAGACGTGGCGGCTCCTTACACCCCCGCCTGTTCCGATGATCAGTTTTTTCGACTCTAAACAATGGGCCAGGGCCTCGACCAGCGGATAGACGACCACGCGCCCCGAATCAATGATTGACCGGCCTCCTACCTTGATCACATACGCATCGGGCAACATGCGAAAGACCGGAGTCTCGGTCGCCCTTTGCACGACTTTATCCATGAGGCTTTCCCGCATGAGCATCGATTCGACGTGATGCCGACCGTCGGGCTTATTGCTTGAATCGGTCAATTAAATCTCCTCCTGTCCTGGTCAACTGTTTGCGGCCTCGCTCAATCGGCGGTGATAATCGTGCCGACGTGCTCCCCTTCGAGCGCCCTCGTCAAATTACCGCGCTCCAGCCCGTTGATTACCTGGATTGACCGCCGGTAGGTAGCATTCCGCATCATCTCAAGGACGCTGCGCTCTACGACTACATCCTGAAGATCGAGCCGCGCCAGCTCGGCCACGGTAATTTTCGGTATGAAGGTGGCATTCCGATCCTTCTTCGGATCGGCTGTGTAGAGCCCTTTCTCATCCTTGACGTAGATCATGGACTTTGCCCCGAACACCTCGCTAACCAGATAGCAACCCGTGTCCGTTCGGTGCGGAGGGATGCGCCCCAGCGTAGGGTTCGTGTGCCAGTAAATGTAAGGCGGCATGCCAAAGAAGATCACGGCCCCTCGCTCGGCCAGGTAGAGAGGGAGTTGTGCGAACTGAGCCGGTTCAATGAAGGGGATGCCATGCTTTGCCAGAAGATGGTTCAATATGCGGGCGTTCTGCATGCTGACGAAGGTTCCTAGCACGCTTAACACGCCCGTCGGGAGCCCGAGGTCGAGCCCGACGCTATAGGCGTGACGCGCCCTGGTGCCTGCTCCCGTTCCTATCAGCATCTTGTGGCGGCCGAGATTCTCGACGACCTCTTCGATCAGAGGGAATACTGCCGCGCGGCCACGGTCGATCAGGCTCTGTCCGCCAATCTTGACTACGTTGGCCTCTGGCAATATATGCACAGGTGGAGGCCCGCCGGTTTGTGCCATCAGGCTCTCTTCGTCCAGAGAGCCTATAAGCAGCGACTCGCCGAGTTCGGTAAGAAGATCATTGTCCATCTATTGCTGTTCACCATACATGAAGGTTGTAATGATTCTCAATCATCCTACTTGAGCCGACGGTATACGGAGCGGGCGGAGGGTGTAGGCCTCTTCAGATTCAAACTGCTCATCCAATCCGCCGAACACCTGTCCTGCCCAGACTTCAAGCTCGGCTAAGATCTGCTCCTTAGTCTCAGCCGGGACCGCCGTGCCGCCCAGACCTTTAAGGCAGCGCCAGGAATCGAGTGATTGACGCGGGCTCGCCAAGACCTTCCAGGTCGTGACAGTCACAGTCTCCAACACGTGAGCACCACGCCGGTGACAGGATTCAAATAGCTTTTGATTACGTTGCTCGCCCCTGTGTGCCTCATATCCATGCCTGCGTAATCCCTTATTCATTTCTCTAGCCATGCGCGCTCTCACGCTCTCCGGGTCCCGGTCAACGCGGCCGACAATCAGCGTCGCGCCGCCGGGGGCGGCTACGCGAAATACTTCGGAAGCAGCATGTTCTTGATCGAGCAGGTGTATCGCCCTTGAGCTGAAGATCACCCGCGCCGCTCCACTGACAATCGGCCAGCCTTGACTGGCATCAGTGCGAACAAGCACCCGATTGATCGCGCCACCGTCCTGCCGGTTCTGAAACAGCTTGAGCATCCCTGCTGATTTATCTATCCCCGCGTAACGTATCGGCGGGCTGAACCACTGGCTGATCTGACCCGTTCCGGGGCCCACCTCAAGAATTAAATCGCCGGGAGCAAGCTGCCCGATCTCGACCACCGCGCTGGCAATCGTCCGACAATATTCAACAGGCAGCCCGGCCCGCTGGTCGAAGATCGTTGCCTGTTCATCGAATAATTCGAAACTTGCATCTGTGGAAATCACAACCCTGCCTCACGCTCTTTGCGCGCCCTGTACATATGAACCGATCCGATTAAATTGTGACTGTCTGTTTTGCTTCCTGGAAGAGGGAGCAGAGTATAGCACGGGGGTATTACTGGCGCAACGATCAGTTGCCACCTTGTGTAATAGAAACCCCGTTGGAAGACCTGCCGCGAGCCTGACGTGCTTGCTCGCAAAAAGGTTGACTCATACAACACTTTTCATTTTCGCAGTGAGCGGGTTTGTGGCATAAATATGTGACCAATCTCGCATGATTTATAGTGAGAAGCCATGATCTCAGTCAGGATAAAAAAACAGTTTGGAGAGAACTCTATTCGAGATTCGCGGCCCGCCGACGCGCCGACGCGCGGCCCGGCCAACGCGTTTACGCTCGACATAGAGTTTGATGCGCCGCCTGAAATCACCATTCTTTTTGGCGCATCGGGATCGGGCAAAAGCAGCACGATCAAGTCCATCGCCGGGATCATCCAACCTGATTCGGGTCGTATCAGCGTTAACGGTCACACGCTGTTCGACTCACAGCAGCGCATAAATATCCCTGTTCGTTCCCGCCGTGTCGGTCTGGTCTTTCAGGGCCTTGCGCTTTTCCCGCACCTGTCGGCACTGGGCAACGTTGAATTCCCTATCGCAGACCTCCCACGGCGGGAACGACGCAAACTGGCGCTTGAGTTTATGGAACGGCTAGGGATAAAGCATACGGCGCCCAGACGCCCTTGCGATATATCGGGCGGCGAGGCGCAGCGCGTAGCCCTGGCGCGGGCGCTGGCCAGTAAGCCTCGGCTGCTCCTGCTCGATGAGCCGCTCTCAGCGATAGATGAAGCAACCAAGCAGGAGATCATCACAGACCTTAAGATGATAAACCGCGAACTGCGATTACCAATGATCTATGTGACGCACAACCGCGATGAGGCTGTCTCGCTGGGCAACCATCTTGTCGCATACGAGCATGGACGCGTCGCGATGGCTGGTGAGCCTCTGGAAATTTTTCAAGGGCCTGTCAATGCAAGTGTCGCTCGATTGACCGGCGTTGAGAATGTCTTTGAAGCGGTCGTGGTGCAAAGAAACACCGACGCCGGGACCATGACAACGCTGGCGAATGATGGAAGCGGCTCTTGTTATCTGGATATTCCTCTAGGCAGGCAGAATCAGGGAGACCACGTTAAGGTTGCGATTCGCTCAGGCGACATACTGCTTGCAACTGAAAACCTTCGCTCCACATCGGCTCGAAATGTACTGTGTGGTTCTATAACTGCTATTGAAGAAAGAGGCGACTATTCAATTGTTCGCGTCAAGAGCGGCGTGACCTGGGCCGTCAGCATCACACGGCAAGCGGCAGATGAGTTGGGGCTTTCAAATGGACAAAGAATCTGGCTTGCGATCAAGACTCACTCTTGCCATCTACTCGACAGTCACGGGTGATAGATTTTTTAGTGACTTTGAGTAGTGAATGTTATATTATCAGCGCCCATCAAATAAGAGCTATTTCGCACTCAACAGCTTTTGGATAATACGAGCAAATAGGGTTAAGCACGAACTCATTGTTATTTGAGCCCCAAGGGTTTATTAAACGATGGAACCGTGGCAGCCAGTCAGCCAGACGCATAATTCATACGGGCATTTTTTATCTTTTACAGTAGCTGCTCGGGTAAGAGCAAAAGTGATCCGACAAATAGGCTCTGACTGAAATGTGTGGGATCGAGTCTTAAGAACGTCTTGAGTGCGATAGGCGGGCTGGATTGCGGCCGCCTATCGGTGACAACGGACCAACCGCTAGAGAAAGGAGTTGCCACATGCCGACCTATAAGATTGACATAAATGTATTGAACGAGGAGACTGTATTCGATCCTAACCCCCTTGAGGTCTTACCCGGGGACGCCATCTTCTGGTCCAATAACACTAGCCAGATACACCAGCCGGCGATGAATATCCCGGGCGGGGTTTGGAATTTAGTGGACCAGATTCCGGGAACGGTTGGCGGCCAGGACCCCGCGACATCCGGGATCATGTCACCCCCGAATCCAATGACGATCAATTACTTCTGTACTAAACACAAGGGCGAGACAGGTACGATCACTGTAAACCAACCCCCGAAATGAGGCATACGCATGACTAAGGAGGCGCTTATGGCAAAAGCCAATGACATGAAAGTGCAGGCTGTAGACACAGATAAGGCAGCCCCGGCAACAAAGAAGCAGATGGTGCGTGCCGCTCGCCGGGAGTTTTTGCGCCAGGCATTGGCGGGCACATCCGCCGTTGCCATCTCGCAGTTGCTTCCGTCCTCGCTAATATACGCGGTACCACAGGACATCAAGCCGTGTCCTTCCTCAGGCGGACCTTTGCCGGAGCTTTTTGAGGTCAAAAGCCAGGGCGGTATATTGAAAACGGTCATAAGAGTGACAAACGCAAACCGGTCTGTGCCGCCCCAGGTATCGGCTCCGGCGTCGAAACAGCTTATGCTGCGATACTTCGACACGGCGCTGCCGGGCACCCCGCAGACGGCCACCATTTCGCCTGCCAAGCCCGGCCCGACACTCCGCTGCCAGCTAGGTGATAAAGTTCAGATCAGCCTATTCAACACCGTCCAGGTTAGAGATTTCCCTGGCACGCTCGATGTGAGCGAAGAGGGGCGCGGCACGGCCGGTGGCTGTGACAAGTCGAGCAAACCTCCCGATCCAACAACCGGACAGGGCGGGATCGCCAACTTTTACCCGGCCAATGATAAGTACCCAAACTGCTTTCACGGGTCCAGCTCCGCAAACATGCACTTTCATGGAACTCATGTCTCCCCTGCAACCACAGGCGACAATGTTCTGGTTGTTGTGCGGCCCGACCCGCAAATGACGCAGCAGAAAGCCCAGGATATCATGAGCTGGTTCGAGCCGATGTTCGAGCACTGTGAGCTAGGTCATGAGCCGCAAAAGTGGCAAGACCTTCCTGAGAAATGGCGGATAGATCAGATGGGAGATTTGGAAAAGGGCAAGACAGACCCTAACCAGAGGGGTCTCGTCGGGCTCTACGATAGGACAGCGCCCTACACAGGCCCTGGCGCAAACCCCAGCGGACGAGGTCTTCCTGAGAATTTGCAGCTATGGCCTCAGAACGCAGAGACCATCGCTCAGGGCAACTGGCCACAATATTACATCGGCTCGTACCCCATCTGCTTCCAAATACCGAGGTATACGGTGGTGGATCCCACGGCCAAGCCGCCGAAGACTAATGTCGAAATGGGCCAGGCTCCCGGAACACACTGGTATCACTCGCACAAACATGGCTCGACTTCAATAAACCTGTTTAACGGGCTGGCCGGGGCTTTAATTATCGAGGACAACGAGAAGGATGGATACGACCGCGTATTGAAGGACTTTTACAAGAAGACGGGTAATGAGCTGGACGATGTCGTTTTGGTTTTCCATCAGATTACCGACACGATCAATCTGATGAGGACGGCTGGCCAGGCAGCACCCAAAGTCCTTGTCAACGGGCAGTTCGCCCCAACCATAGGGATGAGGCCGAACCAGGTCAAGCTGTTTCGCATGATAAACGCGACTGTGCTCAAGTTTGTCAACGCCCAGTTCCAGTCTGCGCAGACCCCCGCGCCCGCTGGCAATATTCAGTTCAGGCAGACCGCGCAGGACGGCGTTCAGCTAGCCTGGGGGAACTACAGCGCTTCAGGCAACGGGACACAGCCCATCCAAATGTCACCTGCCAACCGGCTTGACCTGCTCGTTCAAGCGCCTTCCACGCCGGGGTGCTACGTGCTTCAGGATGCTGCCGCGGGCCCGCTACTCTACATCAATGTCACGGGTACCGCAATCAGAGCTCCTATGGGGTTCCCGACCCAGCAGGGTGATTACCCGCCTATGCCAGTATTTCTTAACGATATCAACCCGGCCACGATCCGTCTCCGGCGGGAGGTCATTTACGGTTCGAATAAGGGGACAGCGGACCCTTCAAGCACCCGCGTACTGGGTCAGTTCACGATAGACGGCAAGCAGTTCGAGGACCAGACCATCGATCAGGTGATGCTTCTTGGCGCCACGGAAGAGTGGAAGATCATCAATGCCGATCAGAACAATGCTATCGCGCACCCCTTCCACATCCACGTCAACCCGTTCCAGATTGTAGAAGTCTACGACCCGACAGGCTTTTATAATAACGGGGTGCCGCAGCACTTGAAGCTCGACGATCCGTACAAGGACCCGCCCGGCAAGAATTTCGTCTGGTGGGACACGTTCGGGATCCCGCCAGCCAAGGTTACCAAGGATAGCGCCGGTCAGGTCACCAGTGTTGATCCCGGCTACTTCAGGATGCGTACCCGGTTTGTCGATTTTACCGGCATGTACGTGCAGCACTGCCACATCCTTGCCCACGAGGATCGCGGCATGATGCAGTTGCTTCAGGTGATCTCAAACAAGACGGTCATCAAGCATCACTAAGCTGGCAAGCGCACCGGCCATCCCTTGCGGGTACTCTGCAAGGGATGGCCGGTCGAAAGCCGGTTTATCACAGCGCCGCGTTTGTCGCCGCTATTCTAATGCACCCTCTCACTCGGTTTGTTTTAGTCTCTCGCTCAAAATTTCAGGCCGGATCAATTGAGTTGCTCCACTGAAACCGGGTACTCTGTTCGTGTCGAATCCGTCAGGATAAGCATATCTTGTGGGGCATAGGGATGGTGATTCTAGAAACCCAGGCGCTCACGCGCAAGTTTGGCGAGCTGACAGCGGTCGATGCGATGAGCATTTCAGTGGAACGGGGAGAGGTATTGGGGTTGTTGGGACCGAACGGCGCGGGAAAGACTACTGCGATTAAAATGCTCACAACCCTTTTGCCTCCGACATCAGGCCAGGCATCTGTCGCCGGCTATGACGTAGCTCGCAATGCCGGGAGCGTGCGGCGACTGATCGGCTATGTGCCGCAGACGATCTCGGTTGACGGCTCGCTGACCGCCTACGAGAACCTGCTCATTTTTGCCAAGCTATACGACGTGCCTGCCCGGCGGCGAGAGTCGGTTGTGCGTGACGCGCTGGCTTTCATGGGGTTGACCGATGCTGCACATAAGCTTGTACGCCAGTACTCGGGCGGGATGATTCGACGCCTGGAGATAGCGCAATCAACGTTACACAGGCCGCCGCTGTTATTTCTCGATGAACCTACGGTAGGGCTTGACCCGTTAGCCCGCAAAGCGGTTTGGGAACACATCGAGCGGCTGCGCGCTGACTATAAGACAACAATTCTGTTGACGACTCATTACATGGAAGAGGCCGATAGCGTTTGCAGTCGCGTAGCGATCATGCACCTGGGGCGCGTGGTTGTCGTTGATGCTCCGGACCGCCTGAAGGCCTCTCTCGGCCAGGAGCTATCGACGCTGGGCGATGTATTCATTCACTTTGCCGGGGATACGCTGGAATCGGGAGGAGACTATCGTGAGGCTGCAAGAGGGAGACGCACAGCCCGGCGGCTTGGCTGATTCATTGCTGTTAGCTCCGGCAAGTCCGCTCGAAGCAATCGCGTCATTTGTGAATAAGACTTTGACGATTGCCGAACTGGAAATCCGCAAGCTGCGTCATGATTTCACTGAGCTGCTAACGCGCGCCGTCCAGCCCGCGCTATGGCTGTTGTTGTTCGGCCACGTGTTCAGCAGGGCTCAAATAATCCCGACGGGCGATATCACTTATCTCGATTTTATGACGCCGGGCATCCTCGCACAGAGCGTACTTTTTATCTCCATCTTTTATGGAGTGGGCCTTATCTGGGAGCGCGATCTGGGAATCACGAGCAAGTTTCTTGTCAGCCCCACTCCGCGCGCTGCATTGGTGATGGGTAAGGCACTGTCGGCCGGGATACGCTCGCTTTCTCAAGTAGTGATCGTATACGCGCTTGCGCTCGCGCTGGGGGTAAAGATGAACTGGAACCCTTTGGCCCTCGCGGGAGTGCTGGCCGTCGTATTTCTTGGCGCGGCTTTGTTCTCGACCTTCTCGCTGGTCGTCGCCTGTCTGGCTAAGACCCGCGAGCGATTCATGGGTATAGGTCAAATAATGACCATGCCGTTGTTCTTCGCCAGCAACGCAATCTATCCGATCTCAATCATGCCGGACTGGCTTCGCCTGATTTCGCGTCTCAACCCTCTGAGTTATGAAGTGGACGCGTTAAGAGCTTTGATGATCAGGAACGGGACAAGCAGTTTCGGAGTAGGTGTAGATTTTTGCGTGCTGGGTGCCACGACTCTCATACTGGTGATTATTGGGGCGCGGCTATACCCGCGTGTCGTACTTTAGGGCCGGTTTTAAACCAATTGATATGAGCCCTCCTGATGATGTCACCTTTGTAAAACAACAGGGTGCGATGCGCACGGGGACTAATCTCGTCAAATTCGCGCTGGAAGAGAACTTCACCAATGTGCGTGTCCTTATGAACATTGGGCGCTGGAAACATGCGACGGCAGAGACGCCGTTCAACTGGTGCGGGACAGATTGGGAAGGCGAGGGCAGGAGTGTAGAGCTGCTCAGCCGCATAAGCAGCGAGGAGTTGTCGGCGGTTCGGGCGGCGTTCGATGCGGGAACGGTCAAGTTCGCGATCAGTGTAAGATATGTCTACTCCTGGCTTGTGAGCTATATAAGATTCACGCGCCTGGACGATACGCCGTCTTTGCCGCCGCTTGAAGACCTGCCGCGAGAACAGATCGTCGAGGCGCTAGATCAGTGGAACGTATTGTACGGGAGCTATCTTCCGCTGTTGAATTGCGATGATGGCGCTATGCTTTTTCGGCTTGAAGACCTTATGACAGATTTTGACGGAACGCTGGACCGAGCACGCCGGTTGTGGGGACTCAGGCCGCGTCACGAGCGCTATGTCAGGCCGACGCGCTACCTGCGAGCCGCCATTGATGGGCAAACCCGCTCAGAGTTGCTGCACCCTTCGCTCGTGTTTGATCGACGGCGGTATCTGAGCGATAATCACCTGGCCCGGTCGAGCGACACGCTGCTTGCGATCATTCGGCAAACCGTCGATCACAATATATTACGCGCTTACGGATACGATGTTTTGTAGCTTATGAAGATAGGCATACTAGCGTGCTTGTTTGATTGCGCCGCTAATTTGGAAAGCGTGCTTCGTCCGTGGTTCGATATTAGCTCGCGAGTGCCCGGCATTGAGTTCAAGATAGCGGCGGTTAACGGCATGTTCAAGGAATACGCCGAGCTGGGATATGAGGAAGATGCTCTTGATATTGAGACCGCGCGCGAGCTTTTATGTCGCGAAAAATACCCGTTCGATCACCTTTCTTTGATAAATGATCCATATTCTATCACCGACAAAAATCAATTGAGGTTCTTTTCAGAAGCGGAGACCAGGGGCTTCGCCTTGAGATATCTTTTGGATCAGAAGGTTGAGCTTATCTGGTTGCTGGATGGAGATGAAATCTATGAAGAGAGACAAATCGAATCGATAATATATTATGTCTGCCAGAACGACCTGGCCGATTGGTACGCTATAAATTTTAGGAATTATATACTCGATGGCAAAGTCTGGCTGAGTGGATTTCACCCTCCCAGAATATTTTGGACGAATCGATGCCAGGGAATCAGTAAGTTTTATTCGGATAACATAATACTCTATAACGATGGCAGCAGGTCTCATGAGCTACAAGGAAAGATCATTCCGGAGGAGATTGCTCATATAAAACACTTAACCTGGCTTAATATAAACGGGAAAAAGAAGTATGAATACCAGATTAGACACTTTGGCGAGTGTTCATACATTTGGAACTATGAAGAGAACAAGCTGGAGCTTAATGAAGAGTACTACACAAAGTACGGGCAACAACTGCCGTGCTTGAATTACGACCCGTAATTTACAGGCAGGCGACACTTGAGCTTTCCGGCAGACGAGGTCGAGCGGTGCAGCTCTTAACAACCGGAGCAGGTGAGTGTGCAAGAAAAGAGTTAAGCCTCGTATCCTTATAGCCCGACCGGATCATCTTGGCGATGTGCTGTTGACTGTGCCCGCCGCTGCTGCGCTCCGCGCGGCAATCCCAGACGCTCATATAAGCTTTCTGGTGACGACTGAAATGGGCGACGTTATCCGACATTGCCCTGAGATCGACCAGGTGCTTGCGCTCCCCTTCCCGCCGTTGAGCGGGTCACCAGACCCGGCCATCTGGAGCGCTATTGTCAGCCAGACGGCAAGCAGCCTGCGCGGGCGTTTCGACCTCATTATCTTGTCTCGCCCCGAAGACCCCTGGTCGGGCGAACTAGCCGTGGCGGCTGAAATCCCGATCCGTATCGGTTATGCGACCCCCAATACAGAACCATTTCTGACCGTTGCTCTTCCCTTTTATGAGGAAGGGCATGCCGTGATCCAAACGCTCAAGCTTGTTGAAGTAGCGGCCAACTTCCTGGGCGTGACGATTGCTAGCGAGGATGGGACGTTGACACCAGGAAATTTCGTCCCGACCCCGTTAGAAGAGGTCGTCGCCGATGAAGTGATTTTCGAAGCTCCCGAGGCGGGCGCGAGGCCTGTAGTCTTCCAGCCAGGGTCTGGCTGGACGCTCAAGAACTGGGTGCCCGAACGTTGGGGCGAGCTCGCTATCAAGATACGGGGACGCTGGGGCATGACTCCGCTGGTGCCAGGTGGGCCGGGCGAAGATGCTCTTGTGAGGGCGGTCGTAGAGGCAAGCGACGGATGCGCATACGGTTTGGCAGGACGGCTTTCAGTCGGTGCGCTGGCGGCGCTCTACCGCCGCTCTTGCATAGTGATTGGCATCGATAGCGGTCCAGTCCATCTGGCCGTCATGGTAGGCACCCCGGTAATTGGGCTTTATGGGCCGCTCGACCCTCTAAAGTGGGGGCCATGGTGTCTTCCGGACCGCCAACGAGTCGTCCGCGTTCAACTTCCGTGTAGCCCTTGTGACTGCATCTTCGATCCGCCGTGCGGGGTTCCTATCGAGCCTCCTTGCTTGACTGGCATAACGGTTGAGGCAGTCTTGACGGCTGCTGAGGATCTTATCTACGGCAGCGGATTTGATTCCGGGGCAAAGTAAGCAAGATCATATTTGAGAGATTATTTATGGATCATCTACGTCCAAGCTTCTTTATCCTGGGAGCAAATAAATGCGGCACATCCTCCCTTTATCGCTACCTTGTAGCACACCCAAATGTATTGCCCTGCGCAGAGAAAGAGCCGAACTTTTTTGGTTTGCATAGCCCCGAATACATTGCATCGCACATTGATGAGTACTATGCCCTGTTCCCGACACGCGAGTATCAAGGTGACCTGTTTTTTCAGTGGGAGGCATCGGATCAAGCAGGCGCGGCATTACCCGCAAGTGTCCGGGTTGAGCGCGACCCAGGAAAGGAATACATCACAGGTGAGGCAAGCGCTAACACTTTTCACGACGTTTCGCCGTCGCTTCTTCATCAACACCTACCGGACGTTAAACTGATCCTTATGATCCGAAACCCTGTTGATAGGGCTTATTCACACCACCGGATGTATCAGCGCTTTCAAGCTGGTGGCAATACCCTGGGCTTCGACGTAAGGGATTTTGAAACGGACATACGGGCTGAGTTGAAAGCACACGCGCAAGGGGAGAATACTCATTACATCTGTCCGGGCATCTATCTTAATAAGTTACAAAGCTGGGTCTCTCAATATGGGCGGGGCCAGATCAGGGTAGTTATCACAGAGGAACTGGGTCATCCTGGCAACGCAAAGCGCATCATGCAAGACCTGGAAGATTACCTCGAAGTGCCACGCCACGACTACAGAGACATTCTGTCTCGCCGGTTCAACCACGCGCCCCCATCTGATATTGCACCACGGTTACGTGAACTACTGGCAGATTTCTACCGGGCTCACAATCGTAGCCTACAAGAATTTCTCGGATGCGAACTTCATTGGGAGTAATTCGAAGAGTTTTAAAGAACGGCAACTATGCTCGTTGAGGAGTTCGATAAACTAGTCAGCGGCTGGAGAAGATTCCTCTTTGGCCCGTTACCTGAGAACGCCTAAATTCTCAGCTCATCGAACCCCGGATATTTATTGCCTTTTGACCTGGGCCTGTTCTACTCGTCGCTTGATCATTAACATTACGATCAAACTGAGCTTCATATCTACCTCATTACAAGAGATGATCTTCGCTATTAAAGATGCCCCGGCTGAGCGATTCTATTACTGGCCTGCAAAATAGATCGCCGCGAAAGGATTAGACAGAACTTGCCGGTATTTCCTTGGCGGCGAAGGTTCAAGAGCCATTTGCTTGCGAGCGTGGGAATCGGGTATTAAAAGGTCGATAATCTAGCTTACGGGGCAGATGATTCGAAGCATTATAGCCTTTGGGTTTTGTATGAGTTCTCACCGAAAAGAGGAATAATGTCAAAGCTTTCTTTATTGTTAATCGCCGTCTATGTCGCCTCCGCTGCACCACCAGTCACTTTGCAGCAACGAGTGGAACCCACAAAAGAGGAGTTGCTAGAAGAGATCCAAAAGAAGAGTAACGAGGCGCGGGAAAGGGGGAATCCGCTCATGGAGATTGAATCCCTCCGCCCATACCACAGGGCCAAAGACTCGCAGTCGGCTGGCGTGCCACAGAGCGCAGATGTGCAATCAATGGCGGGGCTTCTGCTTATGAACGCGTCCGCGGAGATCGGCAACTATATCGATGCGCTGAAGTATGCTGATTCTCTCTATGGACAATCATCAACCGGGAAGCCGCCCAACGTGTCGCATTTGGAAGGCTACGAGGCAGTTGATGCGCTTGATGCTATATTAGGCGCGTCTGTCGGCTCGCAAATCATTTTGATTAATGAGGCACACCATGTGCCGCAGCATCGGGCATTCACTTATGAATTACTGAAGGCGTTGCGGAGGAAGGGCTTCACTCATTTCGCGGCCGAGACACTGTCGGAGAAGGACACGAGCTTAAATCAACGCGGTTACCCGAATAGGATGACCGGGTACTACACAAACGAACCTTTATACGGCGATCTCGTGCGCCTGGCGCTCAAGCTGGGCTATCGCGTCGTGCCTTACGAGTACACAGGCGAATACACTCCCGATAACCGCGAGCAAGGGCAGGCTAAGAACCTTGTTGAACGGATCTTGAAAGACAGCCCGAAGGCTAAAATCCTCGTGCACGCGGGCTATGCGCATATACACGAGTCGGGCACTCTGGTTGGGGCAAAGACCATGGCCCAAAGGGTCAAAGAGATTACCGGAATAGACCCATTCACAATCGACCAGACCGAGATGACAGAGCACAGCGCGCCGGAGTACGAGCACCCGCTATATCGCCATCTGAACGAGAAGAAACTGATTTCTCGACCAACCATCTTTCGAAATGCGAAAGGCGAGTTGTCGACACTGGTAAAAGGAAAGGTGGACGCAACACTGTATCATCCCCGCAGCGTTTATCGTGACGGCCGGCCAACATGGTTGAGCCTGGGCGGCGATAGAAAGCCCTACAGGCTTGCGAGAAACATCTGTGGGCCCGCCGCGCGTTGCCTGGTTCGCGCGCGCGTGGAAACCGAGACTGGCGATGCGGTGCCCGTAGATCAGGTGGAAGTAATGACAGGGCGCGACGCTCCAGTCCTGATGTTGCCCGCCGGAAAGTTTGTGTTTGAGGTCAAAGACGCCGCCGACAACATGCTTAAGACATATCGCATAAAAACGCCTTAATCCGGATTACGAGCGCGGATTTTGATGCGTCACCAGAGGCCAGCGAGCCAGTGACACAGGTTTCCTGGCGTAACGCGCTGGGTCAGACAAACCGGGCTGGCAAGCGATTCCAGCCCGCAGTCCTGTACGGGTCGCATCGGCGATTAACAAGTCCGGCTACCCAGGATTGGAGTTAGCAAACAGGCGGCGCAATTAAAAATGTGGGAGACGGCAATCCGTCTCCCACATCGCTTGCGTCTGAGTCAACGCTAACCGGATGCACTCATACTGTTGACTTGTTGCAATGAGACATCCCGAACTCAGAACTGCGTTAATTTGCCAGATCGCCTCGGGCGGCGTTCTTCAGCAAAATAGCCTGGTCGATTAAGTTTTGCCTTCCCGACCGGCTATTGGTGCCCAGCGCCTGGTTATCTAGGTCTACCGCTCTGCGCAGCTTTTGCACAGCTTCAGGATGCAACCCGGCGCAGTTCAGGACTTCAATGGCATCTTCAAGCTCACTGATCGACAGCTTCAGCAGGTCGGTCGCATCGGAGAGGAACCTGGCGTTTCTGGCTCGTGTCTCTATCTCAAGGGCCGACCGGATGTTCTCTAGCGCGTTGATGACTCGCAGGAATGCTGCCACAGCAACTACCTCGGTGGCCTCTAGCTTTATCCCGCCTATTTGCGCCCCGAAGCCGGGCGCGGTGTTAAATTGGGTGCTGTTATAAAAGTCTACAGCGCCCTCTATAGTCGCAACCGAATTATTATGGAAGAACGGCCCTGTATCTGCCGCCTCGACCAATACGGTCGTATTGAACGAGCCGTTGCCGAAACCAAAAACGCCTGGAGGCGGCGTGCCCGTTCCAAAGCCGCCATCCGGCGGGTTAGGTTGGGGTGGAGTGACAAGGTCAGCCGGTTGGGACGGAAGCTGCTCGACGTTCGTGTTGAAATTAGCATTCTGTCCGGGGAAGAAAAAGTCGCTCGCCCCTGCGTTTAAATGGCAGAAGAAGCACTTCCCTGCTCCCGCGTTTGACTGCCCCAGGACAGACCCGCCGTTGTTGAATATCCGCTGACCTTCCCTCGGCACTTCTCCTTTGAGGCTCAGTGCCCCCGGCCCTGTCAGAACAAGGTCCTGCCTGCGACCGGTCGATCTCTGGAACGCATTTAGAGCATCCAGCTCGGCATTGGTTGGCAATCGGAAGTCTATACCCGGTACACGGTTTAGGGTCTTGGTGAAATGCTGTGTCACAGCACCTATGGCGAACTCCCTGAGGGTCCCTGTGCCTGGGGCACCATCACCACCCCATCCTGTCCTCTCGTTTGGCGGGATGGTGGTCCCATCGCCTCCGTTTGAGACAGGCGTCAGCGTGTTTTGGAGCAGAGCGAGCGTGTGAGGGGTCCCGCGCATGACGCCGGGGTTGTTGAACCCATCCACATTCTCCAGTATCAATCCGAACTTCCGCATCAACACGGGGTTCTCAAAATTCTGTGAAAGCGCGGGAACGAATTCCGCCACGAAGATCGGGTCATTCGGCGGCAGCGTTGAGATGAACTTGGCGTCTATGGTGAGGTTATTGTTCTCGCGGTGGCAGGTGCCGCAAGTCCTCCCGTTGCCGGCGAACGTCTCGTTGAAAAAGAGTGTCCTTCCCTGATTAATCAGCGTCTCCACAGGAGTCAGCGTCCCGTCGGGATTGCCGCCGCTGCCATCAGGGATCGTGCCTATTTCAGCGCGCGCCGTTGGAAACAGGTTCTCATAGATGCGAGTCAATAAGCTGCGCTTGTCGGGGGCGGGCTGTGCTGGCTCAGAATCGGCTAGAAGGCCAAACTGGCCTCGCTGGCCGCTGCGGTATAGTCTGTGGAACAGTGTTGTAGTGCCCACTAGAACACGTTCCTCGGTGGGGCTTTTTCCCGCTCGCGCGACGATGTAAAGGTCGGGATCGAAGTCGGCGAAAGCATCGCTGCCGAGAGTGGCTTCAAGCCTCGCAACCTTGCCGTCGTGCTTCAAGCTGCCGCCGCGCACTATTACGTCATCCGAATCTGGGATCACACTGCTGGTACCATTGTCGATCAGCCAGAAGTCCCATCCCTCACCCTTGGGTAGACCTCTGGCTTCGACCGAGATCGTCCCGTTAATCAGGTCGAGTTTGACTAAGCCCTGACCATCTGTCTTTTCAGTCGATAGCCCTTTTGACCAGCCAAGACCAAAGACCACGTTACGGTCTCCGCCATTCTTCACATATTCCGCTTCCCACTTCTGGTAGTCGGCCAGAAGGTAATCCGCGCTGCTCATACCGGTCCTTAGCAGTTGGTCGTTTGAACTTGACGTATCGCTGCTCAACAACAAAACGGGCAGCGTACACGCTATCAGGAAAGCAATTAAGGCTAGCTTCATTCTCTTGACGTTCATGGTTCCTCCTCCGTCCGCTTGCATGGCAAGCCTAGAAACAGGGGTTAGCAGTTAGTCGGCTGTTTGTGGATTTCAAAGATCGGTGGTCCGACGGCGAGTTATTACATAGCCTCATTACAATCTCGTGCTAGACGAGACGCACGAGTAGCCAGAAGCCAGATTAGTAGCCTCTCCAAGAGAGTAGGTGAGTACAACTGGAGATGAGTCTTGCCCTGTTCTAAGTACGACTATCTAAAGGCGCTTTCGTAAAGAGAAGTCTTTTTCTAAAGGCGTGTTCGTTCCCAAAACCTGTAGGCGCTCGGTCCCTATACCATAAAAGACCTGTTTTCTTGCTGTTTTTCCCCGTTGAAAGCAGGCAAGTAATACTACAAAGGAACCAAAATTACAATATAAATCTGTGGTCGCTTGCGAGTCCTGGCGTGGATATACAAAAGGAGCGCAAGCGGCCGGTTAAAGTCCGTCAGCTTCGACGGGCACCCTTGTCTACAGCGCGGCAGTCGCGCCAGATCATCTTCGGAGCGTCAGCCGGGGCGATGACGAATCACTGATTGATGAGCGACTTCATCGCCCCCGATTCCATGCGCGAATTTGAATGACTGACGCCTTATTTAGCTTTCGGCGACTTCTTATTGCTAAATACCTCGTATATCGCGCCGTTCGACAGTGAAACCACATAGAGGTTGCCGTTGGGCCCGGTTTCGATGTCGGTAACGACGCCGAAGTTCCTGCCTACAAGCAGGCTCTCGCTTTCGGTGATTTCGTGCTTGGCGAGGTTGTCCGCGACCCGATCCTCCAACCTCGGATCGTCTACGCCGATCTTCCTGCGGTTGCCCGTAAGGTTGAAATGGAATAGATAGCCTCCCTCTAGCAGTGGCGTGGCGGCCCCCATAAACAGGTCGCCCTCGAACTGCGGCCCCAGCGCTCGGCTGCTTAGGAAGCCGATGCCCCCTGGCGCTACCTCCCACTTCCAACTGAACTCGGGATCGCTATAGTGGCTCCCAGGAAGGGTGAATAGGCGGGCGAGCGCTTCCTCTGGTGTGTCGGCTATGTTCGTAGGCGGCCATCGAATCTGCTGCAAATTCATGCCACCAAAAGTTGTCTCGATCTCTTTGAACTGTGCGATACGCTCGACCGGCCCGGCGATCTGAATCCAGCCCCCGTTCATCGCAGGCTCCACGCGGTTGAGTTCGCTAAATGAATCGTCGCCGTTCTCCTGGAGCCAGGGGCTGCCTGACCTGGGATCAATGGCCATGCCGAAACTGTTCCGATGGCCGTAGGAGAAAATCTTTTGGATGTTGGCACCTGCCTCACCGCCCATGACCCCACCGGCGCTGAAGAACGGGTTATCGGTCGGCGTGGTGCCGTCGTCGTTAAGCCTCAACACGACCCCTGTGAGATGGGCGTTGTCAGGCTCCGGCCCACCGAACTGGTCATCCGGTACAGTCGGCCCCGGGCAATCGGCTGTCGGCCCGCAGGGCAGGTTCTGCAGATGGCCACGCCGTCCCACGTCGCCAACGAAGATGTAAAGCTTGCCGTCAAGACCGAAGGCGATAATTCCGCCATTGTGGTTGCCGCGTGGCGGCTGTCCTGCGTCCTCCTGTATCGCGCGAATCTGAATGAGGTTCTGTTCAAACGTGAGAGTCGATCCGTCCCATACAAACCGGTCTACACGGTTGCCTAACAGGGGGGTCTGGCTGAGCACGTCCGTGTCTGTGCCGGTGGTACTCTCCGTCCAGTAAAGATAAACGCCGGGGTCATTCGGAAAATCAGGGTGCAGGGCGATGCCCAGCAACCCGCGCTCAGAGCCGAAGTTGACGTCGAGGTCGAGCGCGATGCTATGCATAGCTCCGTTGATAACACGCCGGACCCGCCCGGTGTTTTTCTCAAGCACCAGGATGTCGTTTGGGCCGATGAAGGCCATAGTGGTCGGCAGATCCAGCCCGGTGACGACGGCCCTTACTGCCAGATTCGGGACGAGCATTGAAGGGCCTGATTGGGCTTCGACGCGCTCCAAAGTGCCGGGTAAGCTCATAAGCAGCATACCTAGAATTAACAGAGCGGCAAGGGTAAGAGGTCTCTTCTTGAGAGCTCCATGCTGATTGAATGTTGTCGGGGTTTGGACGTTTGAGCATGTAGAGATGTGCATAACTACCTCCTCGAAAAAATCTACAGGGCCAGTCGTCCACGCCTGGCCAAATATTGAGGGAAAGGCTCTAGAGCTAACGAGCAACTTTGCGGACAAAAGATACGGTCAACCAATCCCGGTGTTGTTGTTTGGTGAGGTCAAACACATTCCGCGAGGATAAAGATTATAGCAAGCACTTCACTTCACTTCCAGGACAGAGGCCGCTGCACATATCGCCTGTCTACCCACTCACAGCTTCGCTTGTTGGACTCCTGACTTCCTGAAGCAGCAACAAAGCAAATCATTATGAATTGATGGTCTACCTAATTCAGCTAAGGTATGCTCATACATATCGCAGCACGCAATCGTCTGGTATCACTTAAACTCAAGCCCTATATTATTGCCAGCACGACTTAGAGGTCCGCATGACATGAATGATTCGACGCCTGGCTTGCACATCCCGGTTATCGACATTAGCGCGCTGGTAACTGGCGTTGGTGATTGTCACAAAGTCGCGGCTGAGATAAGCCTCGCGTGCCGCAATTATGGGTTCTTTTACATCGTAAATCATGGTGTAGACGAGCGACTCCAGCACCAGCTTGAGCAAGTCAGTCGGGATTTTTTTGCGCAGGACCTGGAAACAAAACTTGAGATAAGCATGTCGCGCG
>CAZTUB010000021.1:0-90529 GCA_964615905.1 uncultured Clostridia bacterium | reverse complement strand
TAACACAAATAAGCGGGGCCGTTAATCCCGACTTTGGCAGGAAGAGACGCGGTGTAGTAGAAATGAGAGGTTCAAGCGCCTTCTGCAAGCGATAAAGGTGGAGCACGCAAGCAGACTTATTCCGGCAGGTAGAACGGATTGATTCTGTCCAGGGATGCGAGAGCCAGGCGCGCCAGACTACCCCGGCGCGCCTGGCTCAAGTTGTAATCGGCCTGGTTGTACTTTCTGTAAAACACCATCGATTTATTTTCGAGATGCCTTACTTTTTTTCTGTTAGCGGCAGAGTTCGGATCGTCAGCAGCAGCTTGTTCTTTGCGGGCTGTGAGTTGCGCCCTCCTCGCTTCGCGCCGACGCGCCGGTCCGCTCAATATCGGCAGCTTGGCAGTGACGGCAGCCGACTGCGCCATGGCGCATGGGAGAATTGAAATCGGGTGACGCCTAGACTGCACAGTCGCTGCCGTTCCATTAAAACATTCGCCTCACAGGAGGGTCTATGGGGAGGCCTAACTTGATCCTGCCAGCATCTTGTTTTCTCTTATACTCTAGATCTCGCAGAAAACTTTCCTGTCTTCGCTTTTGAATTGCGCGTTCCTCACGGATAGCAGGCCAGTTGCCGAATAATTGTACACAGTGGGATTTGAACAGCGACACCCCCTCACCTACCGCCGCCGCGGTCGCCCCCGCTTGGACACCGATATCCAGGCCTTTGTCAACTACTAGTCCCCCTAGCCCGCCGACTCCCACCAGTAATCCCCGGCGCAAGTTTGACAGCTGGCGCGCCCGTTGCGCAGCCGTCAAAGCGCCGCCACCGGCCCCCGTAACGTCGCTGGGGTCTAGATCGAACGCCCACATGTCTTTGCTTAATTCCAGTTGAAGCGCCTGGACCTTTTCGACGCACTGATCGTAGTTCCGTTCCCGAAAACGAGCCATCGGGTCCTCCGGTTTTAAATCTATCCCTCGGAATATATCAAAACGCCACACCTCCTCGCCGTCTAATGAAAAGATCGAAAAATTATTTGATTCAGTCTCTCCTTCTGTCGGCCTCGGAGAAGGTGCAGGCTCTTGCCTGCCGGTCTGTTGACCTTCCGCTCGTTGGTCTCCAATCCGCTGAGTTCCGTGAACCATATTTCTGAACTCATACGCCTGGTCCCTGGCCATATTCAGAATCGGCTCTAACAACCTCCTCACGTAATCATCGGCATTCTTCAATAAGACGCTCTGGCTATCACTGTTTGGTGGACACAATCCCGTCGGGTCCGCCTGGTTCACCGGATCGTTATTCGCATACGTATACCGGTTGAACGTCTGCGGAGTTGTCACTTCCATGCTCCCACCATACGGGTCGGGGCTCGTCCACCTCCCCGCGTATGAGTCGAGCTTTCTCCACAATGTGTGGGTCATGCCCGGCGTATCCTCTTCCTCCATCCCTGCATACCTTTTCCTAACCCCATCCTCGCGGTCATACCCTTGCCCTGTCGTCCTCAAGCCTACGCCTGCCACGAGGAACTCTTCGCCGTACGGCAGATAATCGTGGCGCGACAAGCGACCGTCGCTCATCATCACAACCCTCGG
Organism: uncultured Clostridia bacterium; assembly: GCA_964615905.1. Classification (GTDB taxonomy): domain Bacteria; phylum Acidobacteriota; class Blastocatellia; order UBA7656; family UBA7656; genus DATLMR01. Next base: position 88,957 of record CAZTUB010000021.1, on the reverse strand, counting down.
CGAACCCTGATGGTCCCCCATCACGTACTGCGTACCTCCTCCCGTCGTAAGGCTCTGCTCGTACTCGGCCGCTAATGCGCCAGTCGCGTCGTAGACCTTGATGTCGGTGATCTGTCCGTTCGTCATCATCGCCACTCGCTGCCCGGTCCCGTCATATACGCTCACTACAGGGTCCGTGCCGTCCAGGTTCGACCTTTGCCTCTGGCGGTTGTTGGCGTCGTACTGAAACTCCTGATTGCGGAATCTCGTGTCGGATATGATGTTGCCTGCCTCGTCGTATGTCACTCCCGACCTGAATCGGTTTGTCAAAGGGTCGAACGCGTTGTCCTCGACCCAGTGCTGTATGAATGGATTACCGCTGTTTCTCGCCTGTTTCTGGTAACGGTTCCCGTACAGGTCATAGTCGTAGTTCAACAAGTACGTCGTCTGGTTGTTGTCTCCGCGAAATTCACCCGCCGCCGAGAGCCGACCGAGCGAATCATACGAGAATCGCTGCTGCCACTGCTTGCTGAGTATCATACCCATACTGCTCGACTTGACAGAGAACCAGCTCTCTATGCTACCGACCTGCCCGTTGTTCTTTGTCTCATCAACGGCTCCCGTCGTGGGGTTAACCCGCCCGTACTTATATTCATACCGCTGTGTCGTCACGCCCCCCTTCACCAGGCTGATATTCGCAACTTGCAGCCTCGCGTTGTAGCCCATCGAGTAGACTGCACCGTTGCCGAGCGCGAACGACTCCGGCAGCCCGTGGTTATTGAACGCGAAGGCGCTTGCGTAGCTGGTGGCCCCGCCCTCTACTGCCGACAGCCGTGCCCCATCGTCGTAGTCGTAGCTTAGCGCGCGACCCGACGGGTATGTCTGCGAGACCATTTGCCCGCCAAGGTTATAGCCGTACTTGAAGCCATAAGTCATGTCGCCAACGGTCTGACGGTGCCCAGTGACTCTGCCCATCAGATTATAATCGTACGCGATCATGGTGCCGGGCATGCCCGCAAGGGCTACCGTGCTTACCTCAGTCAGTTGTCCTTTGTTGAAATATGGCTGGCTTGTCTGCGGGTCATTCCTCTGTTGGTCGTATTTTTTTGTCACCTCCGACGTACCGTCTGTGTAGCTCGTCCTGACTGCGCGGTTCAACTGATCGTAGCGTATCCGCGTTCTGATACCCCGCGCATCGTGCGCGCTCGTCAGCAACCCCTTGTAGCTCACGTTATCGACGGTCTCGTCATAGACGAGCTTTCGCGACCAGCTCCCATTGCCCGACAGAGAATCATTGAACTGGTGCCTGCCAACCTGCTCAACATGTCGCTCGTAGGTAAGACGCGACAGGGCATCATAAGCAAAGTACCGGTGCTGGGTATTGCTGCCTGTCCCCTGCTGTATGTGTATGATGTTGCCCAGCGTGTCGTAGTCGTAGTAGGTGGCCTGGACTGGCGCATTCACAGCGCCCAGATTGCCCTCGGCGTCCGCTTCGTCAACTCGCACTATACGCCCCAGCGCGTCTACCTTTTGCCGCCGCTTCTTGCCCGCCTCGTCCGTCGCGGTTGTATAGATTCCCTCGTATCTGGTCTCTACCGTCGTACCGTCCGGTGCAGTTACAAGCTTGACACGCCCCAGCACGTCATAAGCATTGATCGTCCACAGGTTTCCACGGCTCATACTATCCAGGTCTTGCGTCCTATACGGGTACGATCTCCTTTCGACCCTGCCCATCTGGTCATACTTAATATCGGAGGCCATGTAGTTGGCCCCGCCCTCGGATGATAGCGACCTTGTGACGCGACCAAGGTTGTCGAAGTACTGGTACGTTTGCGTGCTCCGCGTCTCGTCCATGCTCGTCTCAGTGCGAATGAACAGATTGCCAGGCATGTCGTTGAAGTGATACTTCGTCCAGCTGCCGTCTGGACGCGTCACCTTCCTCAAGCGGTTGAGAGGGTCCGGCGCACCTGTATCGTCGGCATAGCTGAAGCTGACCGTATGGCCGTTGATGTTGGTTGTTGTCAGAGGCAGCCCGGTCACAAGATCGTAAGTGCTGTTTGAAGCGAAGGGCTGTGCCGAGCCGTGAACTCCAGTCGGGTCCGGCACGGCAGTAGTCTCGCGTGTCTGGTAGGCGCGCTTATACTCAGCCGAATATTCTTTATGAGAAGAGAGAACGCCTCGCTCATTCCAGAAATCGACCGAGTTGCCGCATTGGTCGAAACGCGCGTGCGTTTCCAGATAAAGGTTGGCCGCGATGTCAACATAGCTTCTGACTGTAGTCGGGGTGGCGCGTGGCGCGTCCGGCCCCGGGTCCGTGTAGTGCGGGACTCCCGCAAGGTCTGCGTAGCTCACGGGTCTGTATGCCGCCTCGTCATAGAAAGTCTCGGTCTTCGATACGGCTTGACCATTGGCGTCCTTGAGAATAACTGCTGTCGGAAGGCCGAGGATGTAGCGGTCCAGATAAGCGGGATCATCCAGAAATGTAGTTACTGAGCTGCTGGCTGGCGGGAAGCTATTAGCGGCGATGGCCCCGATGGTCGCGGTATGTGCCGTTGTCTGCCCGATCTCAAGAAAATGCGGCTCGGTTATGCCTGTGCGGTCCAGGCCAATGGTGAACTCAGCCGACGGGTATGTCGCCGCGTATTGATATGTGATCATCTTGGCCAGCGCATTGCCGCCCGTATCAAGGATGAGGCTGACCTCCCTCACGGGGCGTGGGTTGCGCGTGGCCTGTGTCGTGCCGCCAGCCGGGATGTTGATCAATGTGCTCTCATAGGCAAACTCTGTCAGTGAGCGTCTGAGCATCGCCCCACCCTGAGAGGCGGGCGCGAAGACGCGCTCCTCATACGCCATGCCGATGCGCGCGTCCTCGAAGCCAAAGGGCGCGCTTCTGTTCACATGTCCGTAGTTTTGTGGATGGGCGTGCAGGCTCGTCTTGGTAACTGTGCCGTCGGGAGCCGTGACAGTAGAGACATATGGCCCTGAAGTGCCAGGCGTATACTCGGTTCCGTACTTCCACACGACTTCGCTGGCCGCCGTACCGTCATGGCTCACGCGGCGCTCGCTGACGCCTCGATTAGCCTCACTGTAGGGGAATTTCATGTAGGTCATGGGCGGCACTTTTGCGTAGACGTAACGCTCGTAGCCGCCGGTCGGGTATGTGACTTTGTCTATCTCACCCCAGACGTTATAGGTGAAGCGATATGAAGTGTTGTTCGGCAGCACGACTTCCGCGAGGACGACGGGGTTGAACCTCTCCGTCCCGAATGTGCAGATGCTGTTGCGCTTGTTTGATGCGAACAGGCTCGGCGAGACAGGTTGCTGCGGGATCGAGCCGCAATCGAAGTCGCCAGACAATCTAAGCTCTTGCGTAGGATCGGTCAGAACGCTCTCGCCGGTCTGTGGATCGCGCAGGCGACGCCAGCGTAACGTATAGGTCATCGGAGTGCCGCCTATTCCCGGCACTGTGTACGGGAAGTCACCCCCTGAGATGTCGACATTGGCCGGCGGCTCCGACTGCAATGGCAGACCGAACGTGCGGCCAAGCGTGTCGGTCCATTGTCTGGCGGCCGAGTTGTAGGTGAGAGTATTACCATGACGGTCGATGTAGAGGTGGACCTCGGACGGACGGCCCGCGCCGGGTACGGAAAAGATGTATCGCGAGCCGTCGGGCAGAAAGAGAGTCCTTGAGTCATAATCGTATCGCATGCGCGAGCCGTCAACAGAGTAGTAAGTTCCCGACCTCTGGCAGCCGTATTGCGGCAGATCATTCTGGCGCAACTCGACTCTTGAGCCGCCAGGCATCAGTACATGAATTCGAGCGACGCATTGGATATGTCCTGAGATGCCGCCGGGCTGCCCTGTAAAGTCGTCATACCCCTCGAAGCTCTCCTGGATACGCGGCGGGTCGAGACTGCTCGTCCACCCGGCCCGGTCGCGCTCGCCGCTGTATTGCGCGAGGTATGTCCAGTACGGGCGATTGAACTGGTCTTCCAGTTCGCCGTCGAACTCGATATTCCACACCTTTGAAGAGTAGGTGATGCTGATCGGCATGCTCATTCCACCCCGGCCCGGATAGCTGCCGAGGGGAATATCGATGCTTAGCGCGCGACTCGCCGGATCGACCCGCAACCCGCTACGCAGTGTGTAGTCGGGCGCATTTTTTGCGTATTGAATCTCCTGCGCGAAGGACTTCGCAGTATGCAGTAACAGGCAGCCTGCGGCTAGCAGAAGCACCGGGCGGAGGCCTCGCTTAATAAGACTGAGCTGAGTTCGGGTGCTGCGAGTATTGAAATGGAAAGCGTGTTTTCTCATTAGTAGACCTCTTAACGCCTGATGAATAAAGTGATATTTGACCGGCCCTACCCCGGTACTGCTTGCGCGTTCATTCTGTTACTGCAGACTTAATAGCACGAGTATCTCTCCCGTGCCCTTCTCCAACGGCTCCAGCGCCTTGCCGATGATCGTTCCAGGCGCGTGCATCCTTCGTCCTGCTACCATCACAGGCTCTGACTTCATTGCTGTCCCTGTCATCTCTCCTGTCACAAGCAGATCTCCAATTCTTATCGGGCTGCGCCTGGCATCAACTTTCACCATCACACGCCCCGTCGTTGCTACCTTTACCTTACCCTCGCCTGCTTGGCCGAGGATCAGCCCCGGCATCTCTGATACCACCCCGGCCACTCGTGTGTCGTAGGCTTCACCCGAGGCCATAACACGGTTTCTCGCTTCCGTATCCAACACCACAACCGTTCCTGCTTTCAGGTATTCCCGCGCAGGGACCCACTCGGCTACATCCTGATACTTGGCCGCGATGCTCCCGTCTGCCGTGATGTCGCCCGTGGCGTTGATCGTTCCGGCTACCTGGAGCCTGGCCGTTGGCCCGGCAGTTCCTATACCCACATTTCCGTTTGGCAGTATTGTCACCGCCAGCGCGTTATTTGCTCTCAGCCCCAGCGCGTGGTTCGATAATGTGCCGATTATCCCGTAGCTGGAGGAGTCCGCTCCCAGGAACGTGTTCACCGTTCCGTTGCTGGCCGAGACATAGGAGTTCCCTCCCAACGCCACATTCAGACCGGCCAGCGTCGATACCGCAGGCGTTCCCGACCCTATCGACAGCTTCGATCCGGGGGTCGTCGTCCCGATCCCGACATTCCCGTTCGTCTTTATGACGAAAAGATCGGACCACGCCCTTGCGGCCCCCGCCGCGCGGGCGGTGTCATCTGCGCGAACGTAGAAGGCGAATCCGTTCGGCGTATTAGTCTGAAAAACGGCGGCCCTCCCGTCGCGCATAGCTTTCCATTGCCCGTCGAAGAAGGCATTTTCGACAAAGTGATTTGAGTCGCGCGATATGAAGAAGCCATAACCCTGATTCAACGCCGAAGAATACTGACTTTCGACCGCGCCGCCTGAGATGTGCAACCTGCTCGCCGGCGTCGTCGTTCCGATGCCGACGTTGCCGCCGTTTGTGTTGTTGATGTTATTACCGCTGGTCGCCCATTGGCTCGAAGTCTGAGCCGCAGCAGGGCTGAATTGCCATGAGGACAAAAGGGCGAAACAAATAATCGCAAATGCAAATATGCTTGCCGTCTTCTTGCTGCGCTGTTCGGTCTTTTTCATCTTCATCTTCTCCTCTTTTCGTCCTGGTAAGCGGACAACTTGTTAACTCAACGGCGTGTCATTTCACGCGCTCTCGTATCTCCTGAAAGTGAGCCGCTTTGACCACTCCTCCTGTCAGGGTCGGATCGGTTTGATAAGGTTGCTGCAACCCTAGACGGGCCAGTGCTTCATCAAGCGCGCTTCTGAGATCGAGCACGTCTCTGAGAAAAATATTCCTGCGTTGCCCGGCCGGGCTCGACACCGGGTCAGGGTGTGTCCACGATGCCGCAGAAAGGTCCGCTGCAATGCGGACGGCGTTAACAGCCTGACGCAGTTGTGCCAGATGCACGGCTTTAATAGTCGTACCGGTCGTGGCAGGCGTAGCTCTCACCAGCGGGTCGTCGGTGAAGGCCATAGCTGTCGCCAGGTCTATGTTGCTCGGCGGGGAGAGATTCCCTGCCGGGTCCGCAGCCCGCACCCTGTAGAGGTATGCCGATCCTTGGGTTACACTCGAATCGATAAAGCTATTAGAAGCGACATTGAAAGAGACTACGGAAAAATCACCGGAGAGGCTGTTGCTTCTCTCGATTTGATAATGGTGAGCGCCCGCTGAAGCAGCCCAGCCTAGACTGATCTGTGCGCCGGAGCCTCCGATTGCTACAAGGCCAATTGGAGCAGCGAGGGTGCCCCCGGCGCGCTCCTCTATAGCAACAAGACGCGATCCTGCATATATGTATTCCTTCGACGGGTTGCCGGGCGAAAGATTATTCGATGGTTGCGCCGGAGGCGGTGCAATCCTGATTGGTTCGGCGGCTATCCAATTCAAGAGAGCAGTTGCTGATGTGGCGAAAAATAAGATTGCAATAATGAAAACATGCCTACGCCTGATCTGTGGCAACGATGAAACGCGCTTTCGAAGTTTTCTGCTCTTTTTAGCCATTGCCCCCTCTTTGGGATGGTTTGATTCCCAGCCCCCTACCGGTTTTGCAAGTCACATCTGGGCCTATTAAATGCAGCACAGCCCTTCAAAATTATTGCGCGTACAATGCACGTCGCAGTTCACTCGACTAGAGGCGGTCGTTTCCGAAGCGGCCTGTGGAAGCCCCTGTTACTTTGGATCGTATGATCTTTCCGCTCCAGACATTCACGGCCCAATCTTCGCCCGAAGGACCTGAATTCTGATCGCGCGGATGGTACCCAAAGCACATTGGCAAAGTCTTTAATCTTTCCAAAAAATTCCTAAGAATTCCTAATCGCTTGCGCGGCGATGGTCGCCTTTGACGAGGCGTCCGGTGACTCGGCGTTAAAACCCAAAATCACCTGATTTGACAATTAGCTACGGGACTTATAGGGGTAGGTTGTTAGAGGACACTGTCGAAGCAATGATTACCGTGCAGCGTGTGAATTGCTATCGTTGTCCGATAGCAGCCCCACGCCTAAGACTTTACAGTGGTCGTGGGAATCCATAACGTATAGAGGATCATTTAGCCAGGCGGCGAGGGCTTGCATCGTACAAAATAGAGTCAGGTCTTAGGGGCATGAGAGATAGAAAGGTATATGAGTTTGGGCCGTTTCGGCTAGACCCATTTTTACGGCAACTCTTGCGAGACGATAAACCTGTTCATCTCAAATCCAAGCTGTTCGACCTGCTTCTATTGTTGGTTAATAGGAGAGGAAAAATCGTCACAAAGGAAGAGATCTTGAGACACGTCTGGCCTCACGCTTTTGTAGAGGAGAGTAACATCACCGTCGGCATCTCAGCTCTCAGAAAAGTATTGGATGACCTTAAGCACCAACGCAACTACATAGAAACAGTCTCAGGGCAAGGTTATAGATTCGTCGCTGCGGTTGACGTTAAGCAGGATACTAATGGACCGGTGCCTCGACTTGCTGAAACGGACACAGCGATATTGCCTGGCGGCTATGATGATATACAACTGGACTCGCTGGCGGTGCTGCCATTTGTGAACGCCTCCAATGACCCGGAGGTTGATTATTTAACAGACGGTGTCACCGAAACTCTCATCAACAGGCTCTCGGAAATAAAGGGCCTTCTGGTGATGGCATACAGTACCGTGTCGCGCTTGAAAGCCACGGCAATGACCCCCCAGGAGGTCGGCTATCATCTTGGCGTAAAATCGGTCCTATCGGCGCGGGTGCTAAAACGACACGACCAGGTGACACTCAGCGTAGAACTGGTGAGGGTTACAGACGGGGCGCTTATCTGGGGCGAAGAATTTGTACTCGACTTATCAAATATTATTAAGATCCAGCAGGAGATCGAGAGCCGAATCCTCTACAAGCTGCAGTTGCATTTCTCAAAGCTGGACGATCAGAGCTTCGTTCATAGATACACGGATGACGACAAGGCATACCAGCTCTACTTAAAAGCGAGGCATTTTTTATGCAGGATGACTGGCGAGGGGGCGCGCACGGCTATCGGGTTCTTTAAGCAGGCGATAGAGCTTGATCCAGGGTTTGCGCTGGCTTACGCAGGCCTGGCCGACAGCTACTACAGGCTTGCGAGCCAAGTGGCGGCACCCTCGGCGGTCATGCCAAAGGCCAGGGAAGCTGCATTGATGGCGTTAAAGATAGATACCAGATTGACGGAAGCTCACATATCTCTGGGAATAGTGCACATGTTTTACGACTATGACTGGGCCGCCGCCGAAAGGGAGTTCAAGATCGCAAGGTCACTCAATCCATTCAACCCAATTGTCCACGTCAGATATGGCATATTCCTGACCCTTCGCGGAGAGTATGAAAAAGGGCTTGCATCATTGCAAAGGGGGCATTACATCAATCCCCTGTCAGCTGCCATACACTACGCAATCTCTGTCCCCTATTACATGACGCGAAGATATGATAAGGCGATTGAGCAACTTCATACAGCTCTGGCGATGGACCCGGGCCTCTACCCGGCGCGCGCACTATTAGGGTTTATATACACTTTGAAAGGGCAATTCCTTCAAGCCGAGAAAGAGTTCGAAGAAGGTCGGCCGTCGGGAAGCCCGGAACTACTCAGGTACACTGGCTATCTCAACGCCTTGCAGGGTAACCGGCAGGCGGCAATGAGTACCATTCAGCAGTTGGAGAGCCTGTCGGAACGCATCTACGTCTCGCCCTACAATAAAGCAATCATACACGCGGCCCTCGGTGATCGAGATGTCGCGTTCAAATACCTCGATATGGCCTATGAGGATCGCAGTGAAATGATTAGCTGGTTAAAGGTTAATCCTGAGGTCGACATAATCAGGTCGGACGCGCGATTTGTTCGGTTGCTTAGGCGGGTCGGTCATATCCGCTGACGCGACTGAAAGTCCGCTTAATAGTAATACTTCGTCAGATTGATGACAGATTTACAAGAAGGGATTCGTATATCAAAGCCTGAACGAAAAGAAACGGCACCAATGCTGTTATAGACCCTCCGGGAACGATCCTGAGTTCCAACGGCCTATGATCTCAAAGTTCGATTACCTGTTCCTATATGTGGATTGGCCATCAATCTTGTGATTTCTCAAGATTTAAGTGGGCATCGTGAAAGCAATTCCCTCCAGAGCTATTTTTATGGTCTCACAGCCTGCATTTAGAGAACTTTATACATAATCAGATCAAAAGTTAATTCCGGAAAGATCATTTGCCGGAACTGACATTAAAGAGGTGTGAAACACACTAAGTAGCAGAGTAACAAAGATTAAATCGCTTGACCTGGTCCGTTCGACAAAGATTTGCACTTCATCGGGAAAGTTTATACACTGACCTGCATAAATTGGTTCTGCAAGTCGCTCGATTCTGCAGGATTCCAGCGCGATCAATTATACGGGTATCTGGTTAAACCGGCGCTGAATATAGTCTTGTTCTATTTCCCCAGGAGCACCCTGTATCACAGAAGTCGCTCGTGGCGGCACGGTTTTACTCCCTTATCCATGTCGGTTGGGTCCAGGTATTGAAAACCAGAACCAGAGCAGTCTGGGCACTTGGCGATGTCGAGTCGCGTCGGTGGAGATAAGAATGCCTCTATCTCTGCATCTGCATCTCCTGATCTGAAGATCGTCGTTGCAAATCCGCGGGGGTTGGTAATTCCCTGTCCTGAGCTGGCAAGGTGATCGGCATATTGGCGGCATTCCTTCAAGCTAAAACGAGACCTCGCGCTCACACTCTGTGTTTGTGTGTTGTTATTTATGTTGTTATCTATTATGGTGGTCTGTGGGACCAGTCTGGTCTGTGGGACCAGTCTGGTCTCTAAGACCTGTCTGGGCGCTGGGACCACGCTGAACTCTATTCCCTGCTCCTTATTATAGCCTATGATACGCGCTGATTTCCCTACCAGACCCTTTAGCTCAAGCCGCACAGCCGCACGCTGAGCGCTCTTTGTGCTCATACCCGTACGCTCCGCTATCTTCTGATAACTGATGGTGCAGCTAGGCTTACCGAAGCCCCAGGATAATCTGTAAAGTGTTTCGTGCACCGCTCGCTCAAACGGGTCAAGTTGCGGATATAGATGATCAATCAATTGAAGCCACAGTTTTAAATAGCCTTTTACATCGGGGAGACTGGCCATTAAGTCCACGCTGCGCTCAGGCTGAATGGTCTTAGAGACCTGGCTGGTCTCTAAGACCAGACTGGTCTGAGTCCTATCAGCTGATTGGTCTGAGACCAGACTGGTCTGTGAGTCCTGACTGGTCTCAGGGACCAGACTGGTCTGTGAGTCCTGACTGGTATGATTAGTTGGTATCTCTACGGTCGACGGGGCAGGGGGCGGCTCAGTAGGCTCGGATCGTCTCGGGATCAAGGTTTCGTGCGGCATAGCGATCCGCCGCAAGGTTGGAAGTTGTATTTGATTCTTAGGCCCGACGCGGCGGGTCTTATCTTCTCCGGGTTTCTTTTTCGTATCAGCCATAGACTAAGCCTCTCACTTTACGGCAGTAATTTTCTGGCGGTGGAGTCCGAGCCTTTCCAGAACCTCATCGGTAAAGCTCCACAGCTGTTCGGCAGCGCGGTGCGTCGGCGCAAAGTCCACGGCGGCCATCCTTGCCGATGGCGCCTCAGTGATCTTTGAATACTCATGTATGTTAGTATCGAACAGACGGCCAACCATCTCTGTCGCTCCTTCAATAGCGCTGCGCGCATTAAATGAAAGATTGCGATTGGGTTTGTATTTATTCATCACCGCGCCGAGCCGCTGTAATTCAGGATTCATATTGCCAAGGACCTGTTCAATGGTGAAATCAAGGTCAGGCAATCCCACGAGCCCTACAACATCGGCCTCGCAGGGGATCAAAAGGTAATCGGCAGCATTAAATGCGGCTATCAATAGCTTTCCTAGTTGCGGTGGACAGTCAATAAAGACCAGGTCGTATTCCGTGCAATGTTCCTTTATCTGGTTGCGCAGACGGGGTGTCATATAGTCTTGTTGTAGCTCAAACCGCTGTAGCCGTATGTCAGATGCGATCATATCGAGGTTTTCTACGGGGGTTTGAAGTATCGCCTCTGCAAGCGGGCGAGGCTTTGTTCTTTGCCCGGCCGACTCGGGTTCAAGCAAGACATGCGACAGCGTAAGCCACTCAGGCTCTAGCTCAAGCCACGACTTCGTAAGGCTTCCTTGGCTATCACAGTCGATGGCAAGGACGTTATAACCTCGAAGAGCACAACATGCGCTAAGCTCGCGCGTGATCGTGGTCTTACCGACGCCTCCTTTTTGATTAGCTACGGCGATGACCTTCATAAAATCTCACCTCCTAGTAGGCTTTGAACATCGATATGCTGGCATCAAGCAGCCGATCTCTTAACCTTCCGCATTATTTCAGCGCCGGACTGATTCTTCTCAACTTCTAAGTCATATTTGGCTTGGAGGTTCATCCAGAACTCGGCAGACGTGCCAAAATAGAGACCGAGCCGCAAGGCAGTATTAGCGCTTATGCTCCGCTGGCCGTGCACAATTTCATTGATTCTTCGCGCGGGCACGTCAATATCCTTTGCAACTCGGTATTGACTGATTCCCAGGGGGTTCAAAAACTGCTCAAGTAATACCTCCCCAGGATGTACCGGTGCAAATTCTTTCATCTCAGACATAATAACCTCTTTAATCATCAGTTATTTGGACTTCGTAAGCATCACCATTTCCCACCTGAAGCTGAAGTGCAAATGGTTGTTAATTAGGATCGAAAGCCTAGCATTGGACATTTTCTACAGAGACCCGTTAAAGGCCAGCAGGGAAGGGATATGTCATGTCTCTCAAAAAGACCCTCCCGGCCACAATTCCATAGAAGCTCTTGATCACACAGCCGCATAGTAACGCTACGCGTTATGAACGTCAAGCAGCAAGCATCAAAGCCCGATCAACGGGAATTGATTGTTTACTCCACTCCTAAATGCAAGAGAAAAAATCAGCAAAGAGGAGTAGAGGTGAGTCCAAGAGTAAACACAAATCCACATAAATACTTGAGTCCGATAACGCCGAAGACTAACCCTATGGTAAAAGGGTAGGAAAAGGGTTGGTATATCGTTGTTGGTGAGATTATCGGACTCAGAGCGATCTTGATAATCTCTTGTTGAAACTATGCACGCGTGCATCTTTTAAGGCGCAGTATAGGATAATATCAAACAAGTTAATACAGGAGGAGTTGCATCGTGGCAAGGAGGCTTTTGGTAGTCGATGATGAGCCTAATCTGCTGCGAGCGGTCACGCCTTGGTTCATAGGCTTCGTTCTTCTTCTCGCACATCGCTGATACCGGTTATTTTTTTGACTGCTAAGGATCAAAGGGAAGATCGTATTGAAGGCTTCCGGACGGGTGTGGATGCCTATATTACCAAGCCCTTTGAGCCGGAAGAGTTGCTGGCGGCTATCGTGTCACTATTTAATCGCCTTGATCGAACTTGCGCAGAGATGGCGCGGATGGTAGGCGAATCGAGTAAGCCGGAGCGCGCGCCAGACTACAGGGAAGAGCTAACCGAAGCCGAAGCCCGGATTGCCGAGGCTGTCGCGCGCGGGCTTAGCAATAAGGAGATCGCTTCCAAATTTGAGATCAGCGTGAGGACTGTTGAGAATCATATCAGCCATATCCAGGCTAAAAAGGGCTTCAGCAACCGTGTCGAGATAGCACGGTTTATCTTTGAAGCCAGATCGAAATGAGTTGGGCCGTCCTATTCTTGTTTCGATACTACGTTGCTCAGCATTGTAACTATCTCCTTGTGACCCTGGCTGTTTGCGAAATCGATGGCCAGATACCCTGATTGATCCTTCTCACCCACTTTTGCCCCCTTATCAAGTAGCGCCTGCACCACCTTTGGATGGCCCCAGTAGGATGCGAGCATCAGCGCAGTACGACCGATGTCGTTTTTCACATTTAAATCTGCGCCAGCTACTACGAGAGCTTGTACAATCTCGACGTGACCTCTAGCAGCGGCTTCTATTAGAGATGTACGCCCGTCGCGGTTTTTCGCTTTTACGTCAGCGCCCTTGGCCAGTAACCATTTCACAAACTCTGTACGACCCGTTTCCGACGCTGAGATCAGCGCGGTGCGTCCTTGCTTGTTCTGAGCGTTCACGTCAGCCCCTTTTTCAAGTAAGACCTTGACGACTTCGGGGCGTCCCCAGTATGCAGCAAGGATCAATGCCGTGGAGCCTTCCTGGTCTGTTGAGTTGACGTTCGCGCCTCTATCGAGATGTGCTCTTACTGCCTCTGCATTACCGCGCTTGGCCGCTTCCAGCAAAGCCTTATTATGATCCTCGGCGTGGGCCGTTAGTGGAACCAATAGTGCGATTAACAAAGCTAAAATGTGTGTTCGTCTCATATGCTTTTCCTCGCTTCAAGAATGATCTTGTTACTACTCTTCATTCGCCTTTATCAGTTTGTGCCAGTACGCCCAATCGGTATTCTTCCAGTAAACAGAGGAAGCTTAACGCCAGTGTTTCCTCACTTAACTGAGCGTTCAAATCCAATTCCCGCAAAGGGAGCCGGTCGTCAAGCTGCGCAAGCGACCACGTCAAGAACTGATGAAGTGTTCCCCCTTTATCTGGATAGTCCGCCGCATCACGCTCCATTTCGCGGATGATCTCTGTCGCGGAGGTTCCAGAATATCTGTTTGGGCCAGTTCTAAAAACCATGTGATCTTCCCACGCTTTTTTCAGTCCAGGCTATTAGACAATACCAAGTACAAACGGCCCTTGAATCAGAGTAATCACGCACCTGGTGTGAGTGTTTCCTCCTATGCTGTCAATATGGCCGACTGTTATACTTCTAAGTGATTTTTTGGCTGAACCTATCCTCTTAACAGAATGCGTTATCGCATGCGGAAGACTTATGACAGGTGGCATCCGCGTCAGACTGCTCATACTTGTTGTAGGCATTACCCTCCCGTTAGCTTACGTCGGACTTGCAGGGTTGTCGGCGATGTGGGCATCCGGTCGAAAGCAGCTCGACGAATCGGTAAAACAGCAGGCTGAATTGGCGGCTGTCGCTTTCGAGCAGTGGATAGGCGCACAGCGTGAACCGCTTACGACGGTAGCGAATTATTCGGTTGAGCATCCTACAAACCGGGCAGACTTCTTGAAGGGCTTGCGATTCCTTACGGAAAATCGGTCACACTGGGTCGGTATTCGCATTCTCAACGAGATGGGCGACACCGTGATGTCGGAACCGACCAAGGCTCCGCCGCTTGTCGCCGGGCTGGCCGGCGACCTTTTATCAGAGCTGCGGCACAGGTCATGGGCAATTGACACGGATTGGACGCACGGGCCCGACAAGGGCATGCTTGTGATGGCGGTGCCTATCGAAGGCGGCGGCGCGATTGTGGCTCAGATAGACGTGACGCAGATGAGCCAGTCATTCTTCCATGAGGCCAGGCAAAGCGACCACGCCGTGGTAACGGTCTTCGGTCCACAGCGCCGGATCCTTTTATATCGCAACCCGACGCCGGAAACACACCTCGGAACCGATCTAAGCGGCTCTCCTCTGTTCGCCACACTCGCGGATCAGCAATCGACAGTAATCGAACTGAAAAGTCCCATTGACGGCGTAGAACGTGTTTACGGACTGGCAAGCGCAGGCGCAACCGGCTGCGTGGTCGCAGTTGGGGTTCCGAGCGAATCTCTCTACGAGCCCGCCGAACAACAGCTAAAGCGTTATATCGCTTTTAGCCTGCTGGCCCTACTCTGTGCTGTGGCGGCGGCGCTTATAATCGCCCGCGACATCGCAATGCCTGTTCGCCGCCTCAGTGATGTGGCGCGCATGTTTGGCAAAGGGGTCTTATCTACCCGCGTCCCTGTAAGCGGCGGCGGCGAGGTGGCCGAGCTGGGCGAGGCCTTTAACTCGATGGCCGCCGAGATCGAGGACCGCACTACACGGCTGGCAGAGCTTGACCGCTTGAAGTCAGACTTCGTTAGCGGGGTTTCGCACGAGCTAAGGACGCCTTTGACAACTATCAAGACCCTCACTCGCGTTCTGCTGCGCAGTCAGTTGAGTGAGGCGGAGCGCCGCGAATATTTGCAAGCCATAGCAGAGGAATGTGACCGGCAGATAGACCTGGTGCTAAACCTGCTAGACCTGTCGCGTATAGAATCCCAGACGTTTAATGTCGTTTTGGATAGCGTTGACGTGGCAGAAGTCATCAACGCTTGCCTCGTGATCGAGCGGCATGCAGCCGAGGCGCACCGCCACGAGCTGCGCGCGGAAGTGCCGGACAAGTTACCGCAGGCGGTCGGTGACCGTGTCGCATTTCGACGCGTTTTATGCAGCCTGATTGAAAACGCAATCAAGTACACACCCGACGGCGGGCGCATTACGCTCGCAGCGTCTGCGGACGCTGACCACGTCGTGATAAGAGTAAGCGATACAGGGCGGGGCATAGCGGAAGAGGACAGGCCCCACGTGTTTGAAAAATTCTTTCGCGGACGGCGCATCCCGGCTGCTGCGTCGACGGGGTCTGGAATCGACACGGCAGAGCCAGCTGACGTGCCCGGCGTAGGACTCGGCCTCTACCTTGCGCGCACGATTATCGAAGAGATTGGCGGGAAGATCAGCCTTGAAAGCCAGGTCGGACGCGGCACAACCTTCACCATCTACCTGCCGATATGGGAAGCTGAAAGGGAAGGCGACCCTATCTAGCCCGCTAACGAATCCTCAATATTATTCAGCCTATGACTTATGTCACTGCATCGAGCTCTGGTTTGTATTAAGCTCTAAATCGGAAGCTAAGCATATCAGGAAGGTGCAACATGCAATTAAATGACTCAGTGACAGTAAGGGAGATCGCTATTGAGATGCCGGGCGCGACCCGGGTCTTTGAGAAGATGGGTATAGATTATTGCTGCGGCGGCGCGCGTCCGATCACTGAAGCCTGCCAGGCGGCGGGCGTCTCTGTCGAAGAGGTCGTGCAATCGCTTGAGCAGGTCGAATTATCGATGCAAGCGCCCGACCAGGCAACAGACTGGAGGGCCGTAAGCCTCGCATCACTGATAACGCATATCAAGGATAGGCACCATCACTTCACACGAGAGGAGCTTGACGGCATCGAGCCGCTGCTCGCAAAAGTCTGCTCGGTTTATAGCGAAAGGCGGCCGGAGCTATTACAGATTCAGGCGCTTTTCGGGGAGCTAAAGCTCGACCTGCTCCTACACATGAAGAAAGAAGAGAACATACTTTTCCCCTACATCACAGAGATCGAGCATGGAAAAAACGGAGGCGAGGCCGTGCCCGCGCCGATGTTCGGCACAGTGCGCAACCCCGTACAGGTGATGATGGCGGAGCACGACACCGCCGGGGATATACTCCGTAACATTCGGCAATTGAGCAACGATTTCGCCGCGCCGTCGGAAGCATGCATCAGCTACCGGACGCTCTACAGCAGGCTGGAGGAGTTAGAGCAGGACCTACACCAGCACATTCATCTGGAAAACAACGTCCTGTTCCCTCGGGCCATCGAGGTAGAAGGCTAGAGGGAACCCGTGAAACCATCCCGTCGGCACGAGAGCTTGATACCCCTTTCGCGAGAGCACCATTACGGGCTGATGCTCTGCCTTCGCGTACATAGGGGGCTGCTGACCTGTAGCAATGATGAAACCTGGGTTCGTAAGAAAGCCGCCCAGGCCGCTCAGTTCTTCGCTACGGACCTGGCGGCCCACTTCAAAGCAGAAGAGGAAGCGCTGGTTCCCGCGATGCGAGATTTTCCAGGCGCTCGCCCCTTATTGGATAATTTGATCGCGGAACACAGAAAGCTCGAAGAGATCGGCCGCAGCCTCGGCGGGACGGAGGTCTCGCAGCTTGCGGTTGCGCTCAGCGAGTTTGCGGACTTGCTTGAGAGACACATCCGCAAAGAGGAGCGCGAGTTGTTTCCGCTTTACGAGCGAAGCGTGAGCGCCGAGATCGCAGCCGAAGTAGGGCAAGCCATCAAGAGTCTCATCGGGGATGCGTTACAGCCTAAAAACCCGGATCTGATAGAGTAGGCCGTTTGCAGTAGCCTGCTGAAGATGCCGGCCGTGCATGATTGATGGAGAAGGTATTCTTGGTATAAGGAAACAGCCTTACCAAGAGGAAGCCTGTGAATATGGTTCATCTCCAATTCTTTACAATTTAGAGAGACGGCGAGTGATCGGCCAGGCAACGCCGCACCGTAGCCGCTTATCATCTCCAGCCGTCTGCTTGAAAAATCTCAGGTATGCCTGTACCAACGACACATCGTCGCCCGGTGCTTTTAGCCCTTGCCGCTTCGGCAGGACTAACTGCCTTAATCATCATCGGGTCGCGCAACCTTGAACATTACGACCCGGCGCTGTTCGGGTACACAGTGGCGAGCGTCGTCGCCTTCGGCGCGGTCGTCTTCCGCTACGCGCTCTGGATACAGCGCCCGGCCACGCGCGTTTACTGGCGGCGCGGCTGGAAACTTTTCCGTGACCGCAAAAGGTTCGCCGCTCACACAAAGAGCGCAGCCCAGACCCTAACCCACAACCTCATCGAGCAGCGGTTTATCGCCCGGCGCGGGTTCAGCCGATGGGCGATGCACGCGCTGATCATGTGGGGATGCATCCTGTCGGCGCTAGTTACTTTCCCGCTCGTTTTCGGCTGGATACATTTCAAGCTCGAAGGAGCCGAAGGCTACCGCGCATACCTTTTCGGGTTTCCTACATCCATCTTCGAGGGGCGCAGCATAATCGCATGGGTCACGTTTCACGCGCTGGACTTTACAGCCGTCATGGTCATAGCCGGTTGCGCTATCGCGATCCACAGACGACTGCACGACCGTGGGGCCATCGCCCTCCAACAATTTATGCTCGACTTCGTCCCTCACCTGCTGCTGATAGCGATCTCTGTGACTGGCCTCATGCTAACGGCGTCGAGCCTCTGGCTTGAAGGTTATATGTACTCATTCATCGCGCTCAGTCACCAGGCGCTCGTCATCATGACGCTTTTTTATCTGCCCTTCGGCAAGCTCTTTCATGTCGTGCAGCGTCCGGCCTCTATCGGCGTCGAGCTCTACCAGCGCAGCGAAAGAGAGACGCCGCAGGCCGCCTGTCCGCGTTGCGGAGTGGAGTTTGTAGGCCAGATGTGGCTCGATGATTTGAAGGATGTTGTCGGGCAGTTAGGCTTCGACTACCGGATGGGAGACGGGCATACGCTGCAAGATTACTGCCCGCGATGTAAACGGATTATGCGCGGACTAGCCTATGCTGCCATACCGCGAAAGGAGTAGCTGAGGCGGCGACTATTTCGCTTACTGGAAGCCGCTCGCGGCGAAACCGGATACCGAGAGTTACTAAACCATGGGGAAAATCGGCAATCTTGAGAAGATCATAGACGAGTTCGGGCCTCACCTCCACGACGCCCCGTACGACGGCTGGCGCGCCGACCGCGTCATTGACAACATCGTGCCCACACACTGTCCATACTGCGCCGTTCAGTGCGGGATAAACCTTCTGGTCGAGTCGAATCACGTCGTCGGGTTCGAGCCGCGCTACGATTTCCCCGTCAACGAAGGCCGCCTGTGCCCGAAAGGCGTTACTGCTTACCTGCAAGTGCATCACCCGGACCGGCTTTTGTATCCCCTGATAAAGCGCGCAGGCATGTTCGAGCGCGCGAGCTGGGACGAGGCGCTAGGTCTGGTCGTCGCGAAATTCAAGGAGCTTCAGGCCCGCCATGGTAAAGACGCTCTGGGGGTTTACTCCGGCTCATCACTCACGACCGAGAAGACATACCTCATGGGCAAATTCGCTCGCGCAGGGCTGGGGACGCGCTACGTCGATTACAACGGGCGGCTCTGCATGGTGAGCGCAGCCGCCGGCAACAACAAAGCTTTCGGCATCGACCGCGCCGCCAACCCCTGGAGCGACATTCCTCTCGCAGATGTACTCTTGATCGCGGGTGCGAACTGTGCGGAGACGTTCCCTGTGCTGAACAAATTCCTATGGCAACAGCGTGACAGGGGCGGGCTTTGGATCATCGTTGACCCGCGCGAAACGCCAACGGCCCGCCAGGGCGACATACACCTGCAACTGCGACCCGGCACAGACGTAGCGCTGGCGAACGGGCTGCTTCATGTGATGATTCAAGAAGGTCTGACCGACGAAACCTTTATTTCCGGGCGCACAAACGGATGGGGAGAGACAAAGGAGCTTGCCTTGCGCTACCCGCCGCAGGTTGCCTCCAAGATTACGGGTGTGCCTGCCGAAAAGATCATAGAGGCAGCCCGCCTGTACGGTCGCGCAAGGACCAGCATGCTCATGCATGCTCGCGGCATCGAGCATCACACGAACGGGGTCAACAACGTGCTCTCGTATATCAACCTCGTCCTTGCCACGGGAAAGATTGGCGCGCCCGGTTGCGGCTACGGGACGATCACAGGGCAGGGAAACGGGCAAGGCGGGCGCGAGCACGGGCAGAAGGCGGACCAGCTCCCAGGCCAACGCTCGATCATGAACGCCGAACACCGCAAGTATGTCTGCGAGGTTTGGGGCCTGCCGGAAGAGGAGTTGCCCCAGGCAGGCGTATCGGTCGTGGAGATGTTTGAGAAGATGCGCGAAGGCGAGATTCGCGGGCTGCTTTCGATCTGCAACAACGTGATGGTAAGCCTTCCAGATACGAATCAGGTGCGCCGCTCGCTAGAGGGCCTCGATTTTTACGTCTGCATAGATTTCTTCATGTCCGAAGGCTCACGCTATGCCGACGTTGTGCTGCCCGGCTCGACCTGGGCCGAAGACGAAGGCGTGACAGCAAACAGCGAAGGCCGTGTTGTAAAGATTAACAAAGCATGTGACCCGCCGGGCGAAGCTCGCGAGGACTGGTGGATTATTCAGGAGATCGCCCGCCGCATGGGTCGCGGCAAGTACTTCACCTTTAACACCCCGCGCGCGATCTTTGACGAGCTACGCGTGGCGTCTAAAGGCGGCAATGCGGATTATTATGGAATCACGTACGAGAAGATCGAGCGGCAGGACGGCGTATTCTGGCCCTGCCCATCGGAAGATCACCCCGGCACACCCAGGCTCTTTGAGGAGCGGTTTTATCACCCCGACGGGAGGGCCAGGTTCCACGCCGTCGAGTTCGCCCCACCCGCCGAAGTGCCTGACAATGAGTTCCCTTTGATACTGACGAGCGGGCGCGTCGTCTACCAGTACCTGTCGGGCAACCAGACCCGTCGAATCGGCTTTCTCGTACAGCAATGCCCGGAGCCTTATGTCGAGATTCATCCGGAGACAGCCGCGAAGCTCCAGATCGCCGACGGCGAGCGGGTCAAGGTCGTCTCGCGCAGGGGCGAGGGTATATTCCCGGCCCTTATCGTAAGGACAATCAGGCCGGATACGATCTTCATCCCCTACCACTGGGGCGAGGAGCTTGCGGCGAATCAATTGACGAACCCTGCGCTCGATCCTGTTTCAAAGATACCGGAATACAAGGCGTGCGCCGCCCGGATAGAGAGGATCCGGTCGCGCGAGCTGCCCATCTACGGCAAGCGCCGCCACGGCGCGGAAAGAAGCGCTGTAACCCGATTGAGCGACAGAGAATAATTGCTGGCATAACAGGGGACCGAAGAATGGAAGAGACCATGTTCATCGACCCGCAGCGCTGCATCGGTTGCCGCTCGTGTGTGGCGGCCTGCCGCGAGTGCGGGACTCATAAAGGCTTCTCTATGATCTTCGTAGACTATCTTGACCGCAGAGAGACGACGGCCACGATGCCTACCGTCTGTATGCACTGCGTCGAGCCGACCTGCGCCCTCGTATGTCCGGCTGATGCTATAAAAGTTTCGGAAGATGGCATTGTCATGTCCGCGCTCAAGCCGCGTTGTCTGGACTGCCGTAACTGCATAAACGCTTGCCCGTTCGGCGTACCCAAATATAACTCGGCGATGCATCTTCAGATGAAATGCGACATGTGCTATGACCGCACGAGCGAGGGTTTAAAGCCGATGTGCGCATCGGTCTGCCCGACTGGCGCGATCTCGTTCGGACGCTATGAGCAGGTGGTCCCTTTCAGGGGCACTAAGCCCGTCAACGTCCATGTATTCGGGAACCAGCACGTCGAGACGAAAGTCTATTTGATGCTGCCGACCGACGCGGATGAAGTGGCTTTTGACGGCTGCGGTGTATTCGAGGGGCGGCTCGGCCTGGCTGAGCGACAAGAGAATGAGTCGTGGATCGACACGCAAGTTGAGGAGTCAGACAAGAAAAATGAGTTCTAAGATGCCTGACAAGACGCTTATGAATGACACGCTGGGCGGCGAGATGTCGGACGAGCGAGACGTGCGCCGCGCAACTGCGCCGCATCAACACGATTTCCCCTACGAGCGCGGCGAAGAGGCGCAGGTTACCCGCCGCGAGTTTTGCAACTTCCTCGCTCTCACCTCGACCGCGCTTTTTGTGAGCGCGGCAGGGCTCGCGGGCAAGGCTGCGCTCGACGCGGGCGAGCAACTCAGCTTTGAGCCAAAGAGAATTGAAGGCGCAGAGAGTCTCGCGCCGGGCTCGGCTTTGAACTTCCGCTACCCGAACGAGGATGACACGGCCATACTGGTCCGCTTGAGCGAGGGGCAGTATTACGCGTATGGACAGAAGTGCACGCACCTTGCCTGCCCCGTCTACTTCGAGCAGACGCGCCAGCGCCTCGAATGCCCTTGCCACGAAGGTGGCTTTGACGCGCGGACGGGCAGCGTCCTCTTCGGGCCTCCCCCTCGCCCGCTCGATCAGATAGTTCTCGAAGTCCGCGAGGGCGGCGAAGTATGGGCAGTAGGAAGAAAGGCAGGCCGCCATGAACGTTCCGTTTAACAAGAGGGAAGACGATCAGGCGCGGGGCAGGGCGCGTGAGAGTCAGACTGTTCAAGTCGAAGCGGTGCGCCGCCGCACGGGGCGCGGGCGGGCGGCAGTAGAACAGGCGCGGCTCGTCATGCTCGTTATGCTCAACGTCGCGCAACTGTGGATACTCTCGGCAACCGTGGAGGCCGCGCTTGCGCACAAATACCGCGAGTTGATACCTCTGGTCGCCGCTTCTGGCGTCTGCTGGCTGATTGCGCTTTCGATCATCCTGTGGTGGCGGCCCGCTTCGCGGCGCTACACAAGCACAGGCTACATTCGTCAAAGGCGATGAAGCAAAAAATCACCGGTTATGAAAAGGACGACGAGGGCCACTGGCGGGCGGCTTTAGAGTGCGGCCATTACCAGCACGTGCGGCATAACCCGCCGCTTGTGACGCGCACATGGGTGCTGACAGAGCAGGGGCGCTCATCGCGCCTCGGAGCCGAGCTAAACTGCAAGCGCTGTGATGAAGAAACAGACGGCACAGAGCACTTATCGAACGACGCAGATCCGTCGGGCTAGATCGTGATAAACAGTTAGCGAGAAAGACCCCCCTGGATCACGACCGCACAAATTGGAATAGTGATAGAAAAAGAGAAGAAGAACGGACTGATTGGCAGCGCGGCGGCTAACCTTTTCCCCGGCTACTTCGCCCTGGTCATGGCGACAGGGATCATATCCATAGCCACGCACCTGCTGGGAATGCCGTGGCTGGCGTGGGGACTGCTAGGCGTCAACCTTGTCGCTTACACAGCGCTCTGGCTGCTGCTGCTTATCCGGGTGTTCAGGTTCTTCCCTCGGATCAAAGCCGACATCACAGATCACGTTCGCGGTCCGGGCTTTTTTACTGTCGTCGCAGGTACGTGTGTGCTCGGCACACAGTTTGTGATCGTCGCTGCGCGTCATAAAGTGGCGGTCATCCTCTGGCTGGTCGGCCTGCTGCTATGGCTTATAATCATTTATACATTTTTTACTTCGGTCACCGTGCGGGAAAATAAACCGACCCTGGAAAGCGGGCTCAACGGAGCATGGCTGATCGCGGCCGTGGCAACGCAATCGATCTCTGTCCTTGGGACTCTTCTGGTCGATCAATCGGGAGAGTACCGCGAGGCGCTGCTTTTCTTCACGCTCTGCATGTTTCTGCTCGGCTGTATGCTCTATCTGCTCCTCATCACCCTGATCTTTTACCGGTTTACTTTCTTCAATCTGATGCCAGCCACTCTCACCCCGCCTTACTGGATCAACATGGGAGCCGTCGCCATCACGACCCTAGCGGGCGCAAGGCTGATCCTCGCTGCCCCAAATTGGAGTTTTCTGGCGGAGATCTTGCCGTTCCTAAAAGGGTTCACGTTATTTTTCTGGGCGGCGGGAACCTGGTGGATACCGTTGTTATTCATACTCGGCTTCTGGCGGCACGTTCGCAAGCGGTTTCCTCTCACGTACGATCCCCAATACTGGGGGATGGTCTTTCCTCTAGGGATGTACACGGCGTGCACTTTACAGCTATCGAGGGCAATCAACTTTGAGCCCTTGCTCGTTATCCCTCGCTTCTTTATATACGTCGCGCTCGCAGCATGGCTTGTGACCTTCGCCGGTCTGATTCACAGCTTGCTCTTTCGCCGGTAAAAAGAGGCCCGATCCAGGCGCGCGGCGGCTGTAGCCTGAGGCGAATTTTATGAAATTAGTCTTCGGCGGTCGTCATGGTTAAATGGTCCGGCCCTGGATTCAGCGTTCTAATCTCTGTGTTGGCGCGCCGTTTAGAATACCGCAGTTGGCTATTGACAAACTTAGACCGCCCGTTTAGAACTGCTACATCTTCAAATGCTAAATCAAGATTAAGAATACTGGTGGTGACAGATGTCAAAACAGGACTTCGAACCTATAAAGATTACCGGTTACGACGAAGAGAGGGCTTCGAGAAAAAACAAGAAGTATAGTATTCCGTTCTGCTTATCCGATAAACCGCCTCGCGAATGGCAAGAGAGCTTTAATCAACTATGGAAAACAAGGACTGAGCAAAATTCTACGCAAAAGGCCAAAGTCTACCTCAAGAAAAACTGTTTGGTCCTGGTCTCAGCCCTGGATGATGTCGGTTTCCATTTCGCGAATCTGAAAACGGACATTGAGGGCGCGAACAAGCAATACACGGAATTTCTTCAGCAAAAGACCGAAAAGATCCCTGAGAAAAAGCGCCGACGCGAAGAGAAGGTGTTGGCCGAAAAGCAGGCCTTACGTGACGTGCTTGAGGGGCTCTCTTTCTCAGACTCGTAAACGCAGCCCCTCTTTGGACATGGCCCCTGATCCTTCCAGCGAGAGCAGGGTCTTTTTATCTGCCGAGCCAAGCCCCGGTAAGAGAGGCTTCGGATCATGAAGATAGCAGCTATCGATATTGGATCGAATTCAATCCATCTGGCTGTAATCCGCGCCGAGCCCGGCCAGCACCTACAGATAATAGACCGCGAAAAGGATATGGCCAGGCTGGCCTCGAAGACTCTTAGTACGCATAAATTATCAGAGGAAACGATTGCCAGGGCAATCACCACACTTCGGCGGTTTAAACAATTGGCCGAGGCGAACGAGGCCGATATCATACTCACAACCGCGACCTCAGCCGTACGAGAAGCCGATAATGCAGCGGAATTCATCGAGGCTGCGCGCAGGGAGGCCGGTCTGGAAGTGCAGTTACTGCCGGGCGTCGAGGAAGCGCGGCTCATTGCTTTGGCGGTTTCACAGGTGACGGACTTCAACAACCGCCGCGCTCTAATCATAGACATTGGCGGGGGATCAACCGAATTTATAGTGACGGCGGGCGGCGAGCCGGAACTCTTATTGTCGGCCAGGCTGGGCGCGGTTCGGCTGACAGAGCAGTTTATAAAGACCGATCCTGTATCCAAGAAGGAGTACCAGAATCTCAAATCTCACATCCGCGCAGAGGTCGCCAGAATTGTATGGGAGATTGACAAGACCGGGTACGATTTTGTCCTCGGCACGTCAGGCACGATTCTAAACCTGATAAACGCCGTGACGCAGTCGGAGGCCGACGACGCGACGGATGATTCGACTTTCGGCTCTTTCAATCAAACAGCCTCGACGAAGCAATTGGGCGGATTGAACAAGCGGCTGCTTCGCCTAAAAACGCGTGAGCGCAGCCAGGTTCGCGGCCTGGACGAGGCACGCGCAGACATTATTGTCGCCGGTGGCACTCTCTTAGAATCAATACTGGTCGAGCTGGGAGCCAAAGAGATTACGACCTGTGACTGGTCGCTGCGTGAAGGCGTGATACTCGACTACCTGCGAAGACGCGCTGCAATCGAATTAGAAGTACGTGATCGAGAATCGCACTCACAGGATCAGCCGGGTGAAGAAGCCGGGTCCTATCCCTCTGCGGAGGCCAGTCCTGATGTGCGAATGGGATCGGTCTTATCGGTGGCAAAGCGATACAACTACGATGCGGCACATGCTCACCACGTCGCGGAAATGGCAGTCAGGATATTCGATGAAACGGTTAGCCTTCATGAATTGGGCTATGAAGAGCGGGGGCTTTTGAGATTTGCAGGGTTGCTTCACGACATAGGCTACTACATTGCTCATGAGGATAATCATCGCCACGGCTTGTACTTGATAAAGAATTCCGAGCTGCCGGGATTTAACAGCATAGAGGTAGCTCTCATCGCAAATATGGTTAGATATATAAAAGGTAAGGTTCCCAAAAAGGACGCGGGGGTTCGCTCGCAACGCAAGCACGAAGACTTTTTTGCGCTCGATATCTCTCACCGCATGACTGTGCAGAAATTGACCGCAATCTTGCGGATTGCCGATGCGCTGGATCGCTCCCGCCGTCAGACAATCAGGCAGGTTCACTGCAAGCTGGCCAGCGCAGGCGTTACCTTCTATATTGAATCCAACAGTGAGTGCGATCTCGAGTTATGGACCGCAGAGCGTAAGGCAGACCTGTTCCGCAACGTGTATCGTCTCCCTTTCAAGTTCGAGCAAGAATTAATAGTCTAGCTGTTGCGGACAGGGTGGAATACACATATGGTCAATTAGCTCGATGGCTGCTTGATGGGCTAACGGCTCGCGCCTCACTAACCGTTACACTTTGCCGTCCAACCAGCCCGTGTGATAATCTCTGCCCTGATCGAACTTGCCCGAATCAGATGATTGCTCAGGAAGTCGCCCCATATAAACCGCTTCGATTAGATCAGGGCGCAGCTTATTCGATGCGCACGTCTTTCTGACCGGAGCCAATGGGCGACGCTGCTGGTTCAATAGCTTGAAAGGAGAGTATTGATGAGAGTAAGTCGTTTCGCAATTAGAGCTGTTTTGCTTCTCGTGGTCTTCGCGAGCGTGAGCGGAGGCCAGGGCGTGTGGGCTTTCTCGGATGAAAAAGAGCCCATCACCGTCGAGGGAGAAGTCGTGGATATGTTCTGCTACATAAGTCGCCACAAGGGTAGTGGGAAAGGCCCGGAACATGCCGCCTGCACAAATGCCTGTATAAGAAGCGGCGGCCCTGTCGGCTTCGTCTCGGATGACGGCGAACTTTATCTCCTGGTCAATAAGACCTCCACACCGATAAAGGCGAGAGTGGCGGGCCTCGCGGGGCGGAAGGTGAAAGTTACAGGGTCGAAGATTGAACGTGATGATGTCGGGGCGATTATGGTCGATAAGATCGAGCGCGTCAGACAAACACGCTAACCCCGCATACGTCACGGTACCTGCTTCTCGACGATTTGATGTGGACCCGGTTAATCGTAACCCGGTCCACTCGTAGCTCTCTTGCCCCTCTACATCCTACAGCAAGCCGGATGACTGCCGGTTAAGTGTAATCCCGGCATCCGGATTACACGTGTCTACGTATTGCGCAGTTTTTGTAGCGAGCCAGGTTTGAACTTTACAGTCTTATCCCCTCTCGCGTCTTGTGACAATCGACCGGCCAAGGCTCTTCACATACTAAATAGTATAGCGGGGCATTTTTTGGTGTACATCGTCAACCATTGATATGACGTTAGTTGTTCTGCTTCATCACTATAAGTTGTCGTAAATCGTGGCACACTGCTTGAGGGCACTAAGCCCGACTGCTCGAAGAGATTCTGTCAACCGACACACCAGCGTGCGTTAAAGCACATACCCTTTTCCAAAGGAAGGTAGATATGAAATTTGCTACTTCAAACAAACTCTCATTGCTGAGAGCAGTGATCTTCATGCTGGTCACTGTTATAGCTCTGCCGACAGTTTCGTTTGCCGGTTCGCCATTCGGAGACAGGCGGGACAACGATAGAGGCTCGCGCAGGTATAGAGATGGCGACCGGCATGACCGAGACGACGACCGCCGAGGCGGTCGCCGCTACAGGCATCGTGATGACGATGACGACGATGATCACCGCCGGTACAGGTCGCGCAATAGCCGCTGGAACAACTGGCGGTTCACTCGCAGATCCTTCCGGTCCAACAGGCACCCTTGGCACGAGAATCACTGGAGGTCTAACCGATCTCGCAGGGACTGAAGGCAGTAGTTGAGCGCCAACAGTCTTTTTAATTTCCAGACTCAGAGGGGGGGTCAACGGACCGGCGGGGTTTAAGGTGCACCTTAAATCTCGCCGCTATTGTTATGGATTAGATTTGAAAACTCTTACAACGCGGATCGAACATGAACCACCTTACCGACCCTTTCGCATTGACATTCTCACTATAAGCAAATATTTTGGGTTGCGCTCTTCCTTTTTGGCTAATGAAGGCAAGGCTTTCGTTAGCTTTTGTCATTTAACGAGCGGACATCAAGTCCGCAAGGGAGAAATGAGATGAGAGCCAATAGATCGGTCTTCGTGACTTTTGTCGCGGTCGGGCTTAGCTTATTTTTACTGCTGGCCTGTCGAGGCAACTCAACGGCAACCAATACAAACACGGCGACTGTAACTCCGCCCAACGCAGCTTCACCGGCAGCAGACCAGGCCAATAGCAACGCGCCCGCTGGCAATGCGAATGTCGCGGTCGCGACCGCAACCCCGTCGCCGGGCTGTGGCGATTGCTGGGTGCATGTCTTCGACGATAAACAGCTTGATGTAACCGACGACAATCACATAATCTGCGGGCCTGGAAAATGGCCCAATCTGAGAAGCCTTCCCGGAGCAATCAAGCTCAACTGGGGCGACGAGATTGAAAGCTTAAAGGTCGGCCCGAAGGCGACGGTTATCGTATGGGTAGGCGAGCAGTTCTCCGGCGTCACTCAGACGTTCGGCCCGGGCGCTCAGCATATAACCCTCAAAGGAAATCCAGACCTGAGCGATGCGATCTCTTCAATCGAAATCAGGTGTCAATGATCGTGCTGGCTTGCAGTGCAGCGACTCCCGCGGTAAGAGGCCGACTCAATCTTTTGTCTCCTGTCGCGGGAGTTGCCACAGACCGAGCCGTTTAGAACCGGGCTGGCTGAGTGAATATAGTCGGCAGAATTTGATTGAAAAGCGTAATATATGGGCGTAGTTCTGAACACGACTCAAGTCAGAGGGATTTAGATGATCTGCCCTAACTGTGGAATTCAGAACCGTCGCAACGTCCGCTTCTGCCCCGGCTGCGGTGCTGCGATGCCCAGTACAGAGCCTCTCTCTTCAGACTCTTCAGGGGCAAGTGTCGATAGCCTGCCGCGAGATACGGGTCCGAGAGCATCACGTGATATGTCTGCCGACGATCTTGTCGGCTACACGCTCGATAACAAGTACAGGATCGTTGAAAAGATTGGATCGGGCGGCATGGGCTCAATCTACAAAGCCACCCGAATGCATATCGGTGATACGGTCGCGGTCAAAGTGCTTCACCCGGATTCGGTCGGTGATAAAAAGGCAATCGAAAGGTTTCGCCGCGAGGCCCAGGCTGCGGCCCGCTTAAAACATAACAACGCAGTCGGGATATACGACTTCGCTGTCTCGCCAAACAATCTGGTCTATATCGTGATGGAGCTGGTCGAAGGGAAGAACCTCGCCAGGATAATCAAAGAGCAAGGCCCGCTCCAGCCCTCTTTCGCAGTCGAGATCATATCAAGAGTGTGTAGCGCCCTTGACGAAGCGCACCGCCAGAACATCGTTCATCGTGACTTGAAACCGGATAACATCCTGGTCAACGCAACGAGCAATGATCTGACGGTCAAGGTCCTGGACTTCGGTATAGCCAAGCTTTGTGACCTCTCGGCGGAAGTCAGCACGCTGACGCAGAAGGGCATGCTGGTGGGAACGCCGCAGTATATGTCTCCTGAGCAGTGCATGGGCGAAGAGATAGACGGACGCGCAGATATTTACAGCCTCGGCATCGTGCTCTACGAGATGCTGACGGGGATGCTTCCCTTCAACTCGCCGACCCCGACGGCCATAATAGTCCAGCATGTAACCCAGCCGCCGCCGCCGTTGCGCCAGATCAACAGCGACGTTCCTCCAAGGCTTGAGCAAGCCGTGATGCACGCGCTCGAAAAGCGCAAAGAGGACCGTCCGCAATTGGCAAGCGAGTTTGCCCGCGAGCTTATCGCATCGGTAAGGGGGCCTGTTCCTGTGCGCTCAGCCAGGAAGGCAGCCTCACGTGTTGAGCCTGAACCCCAGGCACCACCGGCGACGCCTCTATCCACGATGGAGGATGCACAGCGGGAAAGAGCAGCTTTTTTTAGCCCTGAGCCTGCGGCATTACACGAGAAAAGTGGTATCACAAAACCCGCGGCCAAAAAATTTCTCGTGGCAGCTACCATCATAGGAATTTTGCTTCTTGTTCTCCTGGTAGTAGCCGGTCTAATAATATTTCGAGATTCAGGCACCGAGTCTACCCCGAACGCACAGGTTGGCCCGCCGCAGGCTCCGGCGCAACCGCCTGCCGCTTCGCGCACGCCCGCGCCAGCCTCCCAGCCAAAAGCGCCGGACAGGATGGTCTATGTGGGCGGCGGAGAATTTCTAATGGGGCGCGACACCGGGGAGCAATCCGAAAGACCGCAGCACCGTGTCAGTGTAAAACCATTTTTTATCGATGTGTATGAAGTGACTTGCGAAGAGTACAAGAGATTCATTGACGCGACAGGGCATCAAGCGCCGCCACGGTGGGTAAACGGGACTTACCCTGCTGGCTGGGCCAGGCGCGCCGTTACGGGGATAAGCTGGGATGACGCTAACTCGTATGCAAGCTGGGCCACGAAACGGCTCCCGACCGAGCAGGAGTGGGAGTTCGCCGCGCGAGGCACAGACGGACGTCTTTACCCCTGGGGCAATCAATGGAAAACCAAAGCCGGAAACGCGCATAACACATCGCATGGCCATGTCGATGCAGTCGGCGTCCACCCGGCCGGGAGATCACCCTTCGGCGCATACGATATGGTGGGTAATGTTTGGGAGTGGACTTCGAGTGATATGGTCGCCTACCCAGGCGGCTCATTGCCGGAGACGCTTGAAGGAGAGGTGAAAGTAGTAAGGGGCGGCTCGTGGCAAGAGGCGCAAGATCGCGCCACAACTACCCACCGAAAAGGATTGCCCCCACGAGACGGCGAATACACCAATGTCGGGTTCCGTTGCGCTAAGGATGTGACTGCTGCGCCTTAGTCTTCATAGCCGCAAGATATAAGAGGTCCTGAGACAGTCGAAGATTCCGAGTAGATGAACATGCGTATTCATCTACTCGGAATCACTCTCTTGATGGTCACATCGTCCACAACTTGCGAACAGCCACTTTCAGAGCAGCGACCTATATATCGGTGATCGCGTCTCCTGTCACTGCGTCGTAGTAGAGTGTAGCCCCATCTGCCAGGGCCACTTCAAATACGGTCTGCGAACGACCTTTGATGCGTTTTAACTCCATCTCGACCACTGGCTGGCTTTGCATCTTTTCGGCCTTCTTGATTACTTCCTGAAACGTCAAAACCTTTTTCGCTGAGCCGTCGAGTTCGAGCGGCGAAAGCACAGCCAGCTTCCCTGCGGCTTTGGGCTTGGCATCGAGCAGCTTGCCTGTCCTTGCGTCAATCTCGTACTCCATGCCTGATGAAAATGTAATGTCCCAGGTCGTGATTTTGCGAATATCATCCCATTCGAGATCGACCTTTAACAGGCTGCCGTTTGCCCCTTCGGCCTTTGCGCTCTTGAGCGCGTCGGCCAGACTGATATAGCTGCCGTCGGGCGAAAGGCGACCAGCAGGCCCGCTGGAGGCACGTTCACCGGCGGCGGCGGGTTGAGCATTTTCAATGTTTTCTGACTCATCCCTGTTATCTGCTTTTGCCAGCAACTTGTCTGTTTTGCCGTTGCCGGACAGCTTCTTATCTTTTCCTTTGTCGCTGTCACTGTCCTCATCATCGTCGCTGTCGGACTCTTCCTCGTCCTCACCATCGTCGTCGTCTTCGCCGTCGTCGTCATCGTCTTCGCTGTCGTCATCACTATCGTCGTCTTCGTCGTCGTCTTTATCTTCGCCGTCATCGTCGTCATCGCTATCGTCTTTGTCTGACTTCGACTTTTCCTCTTTATCCTTCTTCGACGGCTTCTCTTCTTCGTCATCTTCTGATTTGCCGGACGACGCTACTGCGCTCGTATTAACGAACCGGGGGGCTCCGCCGTATGCGTACGCGTATAGCTCTGCATGCTCTTCGGGGGGGCCGAACCCGTATGACTTCTGTTCTGCCCAGGCACGCTCCTTCGACCAGCCCTGAACGCGCATCCTGTAGAGGGCTGCGATTGTTCCCGCGCGGTGCTTGCCCGCCGAGCAGTGAACATATATCCCACCATCAGACTCCTGAATTATCGAGAGTATCTTGTTGACAGTCTTTTCGTCTGGAGTGTCATGGCCGTTCATTGGAAACTTGAAATATTTGATGCCGTTTTGCTCACACGCTTCGGGCTCGCCGACGCTTGGCTTGTCGCGAAGGTCAATTATTGTGCGAACACCCATCTCGGCAAGGCGCTTCACGCCGACCTCTGTGACTTGCCCGCCTCGGAAGTAGCGGTCTGTCACACGGCCGAAGTTTTTCACCCCTTCCACTCGCTCTCGCGAGCTCTGGGCGGAGTTTACATCTGAAACGGTGGCAAAAGTTAAAATCAGCAGACAGATTTGCAGTAGTCGATGATACCCTGTTCGACTAACCCTATTGAAAGTAGTCATAACATCCTCCGACAGAAATTAAGAATCCCTTTTTCGAAAAGGGGCAATTTTACGGGCTCTCAGGCGCGGGCCGCACAACAACCCGGCGGACGCCTGTGTGAGTAGAGCCAGAACCATTCCTTTCCCTGGCTTTAACAGCTTACACAAGCCTAGATTAATAGTAGATTAATAAACCTTAAGTGATGGGCTGTAGGGCTATGAAAGGCGGCTAGAACAGGGGCGTTCGTTATCTGCCGACCTGTCAGTTGCCTTGGATGGGTAGCACGGCGACAAAGGTGCTACCTTGAGTGCTGGAATGCTGAAGGGTGAGCAGGCCGCCGTGGGCATCTGTAATCCATTTTGCAATCGACAGGCCGAGGCCAGCCCCGCTACTAGTGCCAAGCTCTGCCCTGCCCCTCGCCTTGTCCGCCCTGTAGAACCGCTCGAAGATGTACGGTTGAGCCTCTACGGAGATGCCTATGCCAGTATCAGCCACCGTAATCATATAGGCAGAATCCTGCTGTGCCAGCCGCAAGCTGACCTTTCCGCCTGGATGGGTGTATTTGACTGCGTTGTTGAGCAGGTTGAGGAGCATCTGCCGCAAAAGCCCTTCGTCGCCCCTGTAAGGCGATGACTTTATCGGGGCGAGTTCAATGGCTACATTTTTTGACCCGGCCAGCACGCTAGCCGCTCGGACGGTTTCGGCCACAAGCTCATCTAGGTAGAAGTCGCCGGGCTCAAGCTCGCGCTGCCCCGCGTCGGCGCGAGCGAGGGTGAACATCTCTTCGACGATGCGCGCGAGCCTGCGCGTCTGCTCCCCAAATATAGCCAGCGCCTCGCGGTACTCGCTCTCTTTGCGGTGTGGCTGGTCGAGCGTCACCTCCGAAGCCGTGAGCATCACCGTCAGCGGTGTTCGCAGCTCGTGCGAGGCATCGGCCATGAATTGCCGTTGCTGCGAAAATGATTGATCTAGTCGACCGAGCAGTTGATTAAACGTCGTCGCAAGCCGCCCAAGCTCGTCTCGCGGGTTGGCAACAGGGAGCCGCTCTTCAAGGTTCTCGGCGCTTATCCGCCGGGCGGTTTCAGACATAACGACCACGGGCGCGAGACTTTTACGCGCGAGGAACCACCCGGCCAGGCCTGTGAGAACCAGTGACGTTGGCACGGCGATATAAAATATGCCGCGCAACAAATTCAGGTCATCTGCAAGGTCGGTGAGCGGCTCGCTGATTACTACAAAACAGGGAGCCTTCATCGATGAAGCGCTGATGCGATAAGCCGCCACGCGCATACCGTCGGGCAGGTCACTCGTACCCGGCAATGTGGAGAACTCTAAACGGTCGTCCGTGCTTTCGAGCGCCGAATCGGGCAGGCTTGCGGTGATGTTCTCGCCCAATCTCTTCTCGGCCAGCAGTCTTCCTTTCGCATCAAAAAAAGCGACGGCGTCATTCGGGAGATATAGCTTGCGAAACGAGCTTAGCGCGGCGTACTGATCTGTCTCCCCTTCATCCTTTTCGTGTACGAACAGCCTCGTCGCCCCTTCGACCTTGTTTTGAAGCTGCGCATCGAGCCGTGCAGAAAACTTATGCGCTACCAGCAAGTAAACGCCCGCGCTGAAAAGAACCAGAACGAGCGCCAGCACGCACGTGTACCAGAGCGTCAGCCGCGTTCTTACCGTATCAGGCATTGCTGAGCACCTCGCTCTCAGCGAGCAAGTACCCTTCGCCGCGCATTGTCAGGATCAGCTTCAGCGGAGAGCCTTCGTCAATCTTCTGTCGCAACCGGTTGATGTAGACCTCGATCAGATTTGAGAAGGGGTCAAACTGGTTGTCCCAGACGTGCTCGGAAATATCAGCGCGCGTGACGACTTCACCCGCGCGCCGTGCCATGTACTCCAGCAGAGCGTACTCTTTGGCTGTAAGCTCGATCAATCGCCCCGCCCTGTAAACCTTGTGTGATCGCGTGTCTATCGTCAGGTCCGCGATGACCAGAAGGTCAGGCTTGAGCGCGTGCCCCCGCCGCAACAAGGCGCGCGTCCGCGCGAGCAACTCGTAAAAATCGAACGGCTTGGTCAGGTAATCGTCAGCCCCTGTGTCGAGCCCCGTAATGCGGTCGCGCACGCTGTCGCGCGCCGTAAGCATCAGGATTGGAATGCTTAACCCCTGATTGCGCAGTTCTTTGCAGACTTCAAACCCGTCCTTGAGTGGGAGCCCTATGTCCAGAATTATCAGGTCATAACTATTGATCGTTGCCTGGAACACGGCCTCTTCGCCGTCGTGCGCCACGTCGACCGCAAAAGTTTGCTCGCGCAACCCTCTGGCTAACAGCTTAGCGGTGTCGGGCTCATCTTCGGCCAATAGAATTCGCATCTTTGCGCTCCTGTCACACGGTCAAACACTACATATGGAAATACGAGAAACAGGTATCGGTTGTTCTTTACCCGGCGGTCTGGGGCTTCCGGGCAAAAGGAGGCGGGCCAAATCCTCAGTAAGTGAATTTCGGGGCTTGCGGGCGCAAAGGGCGCACAGGGGTTTTAACCGGGTCCAATCTCAGTATCCCTTCTTGCCCTTCTTTAGCTCCTTCTCTCTCTTCTTCCTAGCTTTCTCTTCCTGCTTCCGTCTCTCCTTGGCCTGCTCGATCCTCTCCTGCTCGGTCAGCCTGGGCTGATGGCGCCGGGGCGGGAACCTTTCAGAGCTTGGCCTGGTCGGTGTTCTCGTCACCTTTGGAGTTGTGGCGGGGCTGGTCTTGGCCGGAACGGGAGGCTTCTTTACGGCTGGCGCGGAGGCCACCTTCGCAGGGCTGCCGCTGACCGCCAGCTCACTCGTCTCCAGGTCGTATGTCCACGTAGGAAGATTCGCCCCGGTAAAGACGGCTTTGGTAAAACCGATTTCTCGCAGCGACGATATAAATTCCAGATCGCTCGTCATCTGATCCACGATTTGTTTCGACATGAGAGTCGAGTCGAGCTTTATTACCGATTTGTCCTCACCGGCAAGCGAGATGTCTATAGCTTTGCCCATCTCGGCATAGGTGCGCTCAAGGTTTGACGCGTGTAATTCGCGGGCGACGAGGTTGTCCCACTTCTCTTTCTCGGCTTCCCTTCTGTCGACCTCCGACAAAAGGCTTTTCGCTTCGGGAAACTCCGGGGCATCTGAAGGGATCTGCTCCAGGAGCATCCGCGCATCAGCAATACGGCCCCAGGACTTGGACGCGGAATCTATTCTATACCCATCGGCCAGGGCGGCCTTTGCAGAAGCGATTAACCCGGCATGATTCGGCCCCACGGGTTTTGCCGCGTCTACGGCGGGCGAGCCGGAAGGTGAAGCGCCGGGGCTTGCGGCCGGCTCCGAGGCTGCGGCTGATTGCACTTGAGCGGCCGGTTTTCTAAACGTCTTTACCGCGGCGTATACCAGGGCCGCGAGGATCATCATCGCCAGCGCGGAGGCCAGGTATCTTTTTGAATTGCTCCGGCGTTCGGGACGAGCTACCACGACCGGCTCTGCCCGCGCGGGTTTTGGGGCTGCCGGGGCTGGCGGTGCAGGACGGGCCGCCTGAACTGGCGGGGCCGTCTGAACCGGCGGCGTAACACTGGGAGCGGCGGCGACGGGCGGCGGTGGCGCGGCGATTAGGCCTTTTCCGCACCTGTTGCAGAACTTTGCTTGCGATTGGCAAACCATCCCGCAATTTGCGCAGGTGATTTCGGATACGACCGCCGCGGCTTTGCTGAAACGCCTCTGATTCTTTTCGATCAGATATAACCTGTACGCCTCTGCCTCCTCCGGGGTCATCTCCATGTTCTTAGCGCGCAGCTGCTGCTCTGCCGAATCAGATTTATTACCTGCGCCTGAGACTTTAACGCCTCTTTCAGGCGAGTTGCCGGGATGGTTGTTAGCAGGGTCGTTCTTTGATGTCATAGACGTGAACCCTTCTATTTGTGATAAAGCCAACTTAAGCCGAGAATCAAAGCGGCGATGTAAGTTTAGGCGACCTTAGACAAGGCTACTTTATTGCTTTAACATGTCGATGTCAATGTAGCTACCGGAGGCGGAAATTCCCAGGCTCAGCCTGCCCGGTGCCGAATTTCTCCGGCGAGCCTTCTAACTGCGCCCTCGATAAAAAGTACCGAAAGCCCTTACAATTTGCTTACAACTGAGTTTAGAATCCAACCCGTAAGCGATCATCCGACTGGTCGATTCAATTTGAGAATCCTGTTATAAAGTTAAACGGAAATTGGATATACTGGCTTCGACATTCAGTTATGACTTAAGAATCAACCCTGGCTTTAGCTCGAATAGAGCGCTTGGAGACCTTACTGCTGGAAGAGAGTCGCTTCCTCAGGCTCAAAAAGGGGCATAAGCAGCGCATGGCGATAAAAGGAGAAATTCACGTCACGGTCAATGATGTCGAACGGGTGATCTCGTTGACGGCCCCGCGATTTACCGTAGGCCGCGATGTCAAGAATGCGCTCTCTCTGCGTCAACCGGGAGTCTCGCGTTACCACGCAGAGATCATACGGCTCGGCAAAGATTTTCTCTTAAGAGACCTGG
This sequence comes from uncultured Clostridia bacterium, assembly GCA_964615905.1. Classification (GTDB taxonomy): domain Bacteria; phylum Acidobacteriota; class Blastocatellia; order UBA7656; family UBA7656; genus DATLMR01. Next base: position 52,470 of record CAZTUB010000021.1, on the reverse strand, counting down.
GATCAACTAACGGTAGCTATGTAAACGGCACTCGCACATCCGAACAGTTGCTCAACGACGGCGATGTTTTGCGTTTCGGCAGGTCCGGGCCGGAGGCTCTCTTCAGGTCCGTAGATCATAGTCAGGCGCTAGAGCCGGAGCGGCATGAGCCGGGCACGACCGAAAATCTTATCAAATCACTTTCAAGGAAGCTTGAGCCGTTAAAAGACGCGCGTGAGGATGTAAACCTGCGGTGCGTGCTCGCCGAAGCCTATTTGAGTAAAGGCGAGCACGAGGCGGCGCTCAAGGCCCTGTCGAACTATATCGACGCGGAGACGCTTTCCCACTTACCCGTGCCCTCGCGCGCGACGGTCCTTTACTGGCTTGGGCGTGTTTATGTCGAGCAAAAGCAATACGCTCAGGCTATCGACGTGCTGCGACAAAGCCTTGAGTTGCACGAACAGGTAGGCGACGATTCGGGGACAGCGGGCGTCTATGCCGCGTTAGGGCGAGCTTTTACCGGGACGGAAGACCTCTTATCGGCGCGAGACAATATGCACCGCGCGCTGCTTACGGCCCGCCGCGCGGGGAATGCGCGGCTTATTGCCGAAGTCCACCTCTTACTTGGAAAGATCGACTGGAAAGAGACCGATTTGGAGGGGGCCCGTTATAACTGGACGCGGGCGGCGCGGCTGGCCGAAGGGACGAGCGACCCGCTGTTGCGAGCCCGCATACAGCATCAGCAAGCATTTATCCTCTACTCCGAAGGGAAACTGAGCGAGTCGGTTCCACTGTTTCAGTCCGTCGTGGAACAGGTCGAGGCCATCGGCAATGTTCCGCTCCTGCTCAAGGTTTATAGCAGCCTGTCGCGCGCCCTTGTAAGACTGGGAGCGTGGGCCGCAACAGAACGGCTCCTCGAAGACCGCCTGCGCTTTGCCCGTGATTACTCGCTTCCAAAAGCTGAAGCGGTCGCCCTCACTGACCTCGCTGAGCTCAGGGTTTTTCAAGGTAACCTTAACGCGGCGTCAAATGTCATACAGGCCGCGCTCAAACGCCACGGCGCGACTGTCTACGCGAGGACTCAGCGCATTCTCGGTCGCGTACTGCTCGCGAAGGGTGAAGGGCAGGAGGCGATTGAAGCCTTTGTGACCGGTCTCCAGGCCGCGCAGAAAAAAGGCTCGCTCGAAGAGCAGATACTGTTAGGGCAGGAACTGGCTCTCGCTTATAACGAAGTCGGCGATACAACGAAGGCGCGAGAACAGATCGACGCGACGGAAGCGGTCATCTCGCTCGACCCGGCGCTCGACTTGATGGCGCGAGTCCTTTACGCGCGCGCGCTTATTTTGATAGCAACCGACCAGTATGGTGAAGCCAACAGGTATCTCACCCAGAGCCTTTCGATCTTTGAAACTGTCGGGGACCAGTTCCGCACGGGCTTATGCCAGGCTGCGATAGGCGATTTGCGCTCGCGCATGGGTCGCGGACAATCTGCGCGTGCGCACCTCGAAGAGGCGAAGCAGATATTCATAAAGCTCGGAGCCTCCGGCGAATTGCAACGCGTCGAAAGCCAGTTGCGGTCGGGAGCTTTTGACGGCGTGGTGCCTGCAATGACGACAAACCTTCCTCCTCCGGGTCTCACTCTTGTCGCCCCGCTATCTATGGCATTTACGCCATCGCCGGGGGTTGATGAAGATGCAACACACCCGCCCGCGCCGAAGGTGCTTGTGGCCGAGGCCGATGAAGAGCTGGCAACGATACTGATAAGGGGGCTTGAGGTCGAGAACTATCAGGTCGACCACGTTCAGGACGGTCGAGCAGCCCTGGAGCGCGCCGTCAGCAGCGCCTTCACATATGATGTGCTCATACTCGACGCGCTGCTTGAGTATTACTCAGGGTTCGATATATGCCGCGAGCTGCGGAAAGGGAACCTTGAGACGCAGATAATCCTGCTGGGCTCAAGACAGGGGGTTGAGGATAAGATCGAGGCGCTGCAATCGGGCGCTGACGACTTCATCAGCAAGAAGAACATGGTTTTTGAAGAGCTTCTGGCAAAGATAGACGCCCTTTTGAGGTGAAGCTTGCGGCACTCGCGTGCCCGCGATGAAAGGAAAACGCTGTGCGAATTATCATCATAGGAGCCGGGCGGGTAGGCTGCGGCGCGCTTGGGCTCGCCCTCGCCTTGCAGGGTTACGAGGTCGTCTTTGCGGCCCGCCGCGATGAGTTGATAGACTCTATCAATACACACGGGTACGATGTCGAGACCAAAGGCAAGGTTGAAGCGAGATTGTCCGTTCGCGGCGTTCGCGCAGTAAACTTCATGAAGCCTGAGTTCGCCTTAGAGGTAGAGCGTGCCGACCAGATTTACACCACCGTGCGGCCTGACAACCTCCCGACCGTCGCGCCCCTGCTCGCCGCCGCTCTCGTAAACAGGGTCAAATCAGGCATCACAAAACCGCTCGACATTTTTTGTTGCGAGAATCTCAAGAATGCCGGGTCGCAACTGGAGCGCCTTGTCTTTAAGCACGTCCCTTTCGTATACGCGCAACGGCTGCAAGACAGCGTCGGCTTCAGCGCCGCAGTCTCTGACCGTGTAGTGTCCGGCCAGCACGCGGACGAGTCTGGTCTCATCACCTTCACGGCCGACGCGCTGGGCGACGTGCTGTTCGACACGCTCCACCTGAAAACAAACTTCGACATACTCCCGCCGTTTAAAGGGCTCGATAATTTCTCAGCTTGTATAGAGGAGAAGCTCTACGTTTTAAACTGTGGCCATGCCGTGTGCGCTTACCTGGGTCACCAGCGAGGCTTCAGGTATATACACGAAGCGATGCAGGACGAGGAGATAAACCGCTCCGTTGTCGGGGCCATGCTTGAGGCGCAAGGCGCATTACAGCAGAAGAACGGTCGCGCGTTTCACTACGCAGGTTTTATCAGCGAGATACTTGAGACGTTCTCGAACGCCGCTTTGATGGACACGATTGCCCGCGTGGGTCGCGACCCGATCAGGAAGCTCCAATCCGAAGACCGGCTGATCGGGCCGATAAAGCTCGCATACAGGTATGGAACCACGCCCACGAATCTAATCCGAGGGTGTTCGGCCGCGCTATCTTTTTTACAGACGGACGACCCGCAAGCAATCGAGCTTCAAAAGGTGGTTGACGAGAAAGGGACCGCTGCGGCTCTCGACTCAATCTCTCAACTCCGCCCGTGGAACCCGATCTCGCGGCTGATCTGCGACGAGTTCAAACAAAACCGGGCTGTCGTCTCCTGATAAAAAATGCCCTGCTCACACGCGACCTCGACCCTTATGGCTGCTAATCCGTGTAATCGAATTTAAGATAGCGGCTCGCATCACCGACGATCAGGATGAAACTTGACTCGGCGGCTTTCATCTCCGTTACGCCTTCGGGCTTCATGCCGGGGTCGAGCGTCGCTTTCTTTTGAGGTTGGGATGTGGCCGCGTTGCCGTCCCACTGCCAGAGTACGAACTCGCTCTTGTCCTGATTCTCCGGGGCCCCGGAAATTATCAAGAATGATTTCAACCTGTTGTCGAATTGGATGTCTCGAACGCCCAGCCCGTCGAGCGAGAGCTGTATAAGCCGCCCGTCGCCAAAGTCCAGGTTGTCGGCCGCAAAAGCCCCGCCGGGTGTTCGCAGTTTGACCGGGAGAATCAATGCCTGGCCGCCTCTTATGGGCGACCGCAGCCCCAACAGCAACCTGTTGTTCTGAGGGTCCCACGCAATGCCCTCGATGTTAAGCCCGCCATCCTGGCCCCTCTTTTCGCCGTCGCCTTTCAAGTCAGCGACCTTGCTCAAGATCAGATTGCGAAAATCATTGATCACCTCGGCTTTACTTATGCTCTGCGTAGCCGGGTCGAACGCGAACCGCGCGATAGAGTTGGCCCCGCCTTTTTTGGGATTCGATTGCGAGCCAACGACGTAAAAGAAAGCCCCGTCCGAAGTGATACCCTCAGGGTTCTCGATGCTCAGACCTATCTTCAAAGGCTTTACGCTGCCCGCCTGTTGCCCGGAAGCGTCCATCTCGGCCAGCAGGACCTCATCCGGCCTGCCGTCGTCGACAAACAGCACGAAGTTGGTGCCGGGCACTTGCGCCACGCCGGAGGCTTCGAAGGTGCCGCCGGTGAACGGCGCGCCGGCCATCTCTTTAGCCGATTTATTCTTCTTCTCTTTCTTCTCTTTCTTCCCTTCCTTGCCGGAGCCGATCTCATCGGTTGACCCGCTGCACGACCACCAGAAGCTTGCTCCCGCAAACAACATTACGACCGACAAGACTCTAAAAAGCTTGTCGGTAAAGCCCGCTTTCGTTCTCTTTTTCATCTCTCTATCCTCGCCTGATTTCATTTTCCGGTTTGCCGAACGATCTCGCTCTCGGCTGAAGCGTGCCACTCTCTTTCCATTGAACCCGTGATACTCATAGCGTAGACCTCGCTGACAAGGGCGAGGATGACGCGGACAAGAAGTACCGCAGGAAGTCCCCAGAGCCCCCAGAGCAACCCGGCGAGAATGGGCCCGACGATCTCGCCTGCTCCTTCGCCAAAGCTCAGATAACCCATCGTCCTTGCTCGACTGCGCCTGTCGAAACTCGACACGTGCGACATCAACGCGCCCCACGCAGGCCGGAAGGCCGCCTTGCCTACATCGTCCGTTATCTTGCCAACCGCGATTCCCAGATAAGTCGGAAATACAACATATATGATCGAAGAGAATATGTTCGAGAACCCTCGCACCATGAGGACAAGCTTGCGGCTCACGTTATCTGAGGCCCAGCCGAATAACGGTCCAGAGACAAGCACAAACGGGATGGCGGCGGCGTAGATGATAGACGTTTGAGCGGTATCGAGCCCCGCATATTCGAGCGCGAGGACGGGAAACAGGTTGTGGAGCATGTGCGCGGTGCTTGCTATCAGAAAGCCGAGCCCGACATATGGGAACAACCCCTTGAGGCTCGACCGCTGTGCCGCGTCTACGGCAATTTCAGGCGGCCGGGAAAGACCAGGGGCGTCGGCTTCGGAGTGCTCGAACAATGATTCGTCACGGACAAAGCGCGCGACAAAATAGAGCGGCAAGAATGACAGGAAGAATGCGATCAAAAAGGCTCCTGAATAGTCGTGCGCGGTCAGCGCGAGCAAGAGCCCTGTTGCGGCTTTTCCGAGCGAGCCAGCCACGGTCTTTGCCGTCGAATACCATGCGAACGATGATGCGAGAGTCTCGCGCCTGCCGTTATTGGCGATCAGCGCATTGACCGACGGGTCGCGGAGCGATTCCGATACGCCGTGCAGCAGCCGTATGGCGTAGAGATGCAACGGAGCCGAAGCAAATACGAGCAGCAGCGCGACAAGGCTGCGTATGGCGATTGCGGTGGTAAAACTCCGCTTGAGGCCGAACCTGTCTGCTGCCCGCCCCGCAACCGGCTTCATGGCCTGTTCGATAAGCGCATTGAGCGAGAAGAGCAGCCCGATCTCTGTAAAGCTCATGCCGAGATGGCGCGCGTACAAAGGGAGGGCGAAACTTACCACGCCGAAACTCAGGCGTGTTGAGAAGCCTTCAGCGATGATGGCCAAAAGCGACGGATTTACCTTATTGACATGAAAACGCATCTGCTACTTATCAGCAAGAAGATCATAAACACGCACGAGTTTATGGCTTCTAGTCAGCCAACGTAATGTCAGCCTGTCCGAGACTGCTCTCCATCTCTCTGATTGTAGCAGGGTTGGGCGGATGCAGCTCTATATCGCCCTTTGCGTATGAGTCGATGTAATCGGCGATAAGCGGGGCGACGTTCGGCACCCCTTTATAGCCGGGGAAATAGTTGACATCGACGACGAACGGGCCTCGCTCGCTTTCAATAATGTCGAGACCGTAGAGTCCTAGCCCGCAGATTCGGCCGCATCGCAGTGTAAGCTGGCGCACCTCTTCGGTCACAGGGACAGGCCGGCCCGGAACTGTGAAGCTTGTCTCTGAGAAGGGCTTCTTGACCGCGAAGACCTGCTCCCCTACTACATAGACCTTGAGGTCTTCGCCGCTGCCTTCGATGAACTCTTGAGCGATCATCGGCCCTTCGGGCGCGGGGAGCTTTGCGAGCTCGTCGGGGGTGCGGACCATATGTATGCCAGCTCCCCTGTGGCCGAGATGCGGTTTTATTATCAACGGCATCTGTTCGGCAATCGGCAGCAAAAGCGACAGGTCGCCCGTGACCCAGGAGCGCGGGGCAGGCACGTCGGCAATGCGCAACAGGCGTGACACTATTATCTTGTTCTGCGTCAAGACGCAGGACTGGAAGGGGTTCAGCAGACGCGCGCCCTGCGTATAAAGAATTCCGGCAAGGCTCAGCGACAGCTCGGTATGCGACTTCAATATGTACAGGTCGTCTGTAACCCTGAGCTGATCGGACTCGTTGACCATCTCTTCGGCGATGGTGTTTTCAATCTCGTAGCCCCGCTGCGTTAATATCTCGTATGCCTCTACAAGGACAGGGCTGGGCACTGGCGGAACGCGACGAACAACCATAAAGTGTAGTTTCATAAGATCACCCCGTTTTATTCAGGTCAGCGTGCGTGATTGCAGACGGTTAATCCGACGGTTCGGAAAAGCTCAGCGGCTCGCCTCGCTTGAGCCGCTCCGCCGCGCTGTGAATGTAGTCGGCCAGCAAGCGCCCGGCATCAGGAACACCCTTGAAGCCGGGGAAGGTATTGATATCGACTACGTAAGGCTCGCCATTGCTCACGATTATATCTAACCCGAACAGATCGACGCCGAAGGCGCGCCCACAACGCGCCGCTATCTCGCGCATCTCTTCGGATACCTCAAACGGCTCTCCGAGTTTCTGCTCGTACGTGCGGGCGGGCCAGACTCGCAATACCCCGAAGACCTCACCCCCAATGAAATATATCTTCAGGTCGCGCCCGTCGGGCTCGTGAAAGCGTTGCGCGAAGATCATCCCCGCGCTCGAAGGTATGTTTTTTAGCTCATCGGAGTCCCTGACAATCTGGACCCCGCGTCCCTTCGACCCGCCCCAGTGCGGCTTAACTACAAGCGGGCCATCTTCTAAAATCGGAGTCAATTCCGTAGCTTCGGCCGCGATGAACGTCTCAGGCAGCGGCACACCTGCCTTGTGTAAGACCTTCGTGGCGGTGACTTTGTTTTTCATCAGCACAACGGTTGGATACGGATTCAGGGTCGCCGCGCCCGCCGCGTGTAATGTGCCGAACAGGCTCAAAGCGGTCTCGGTTCCAGACTTCAGGATGTAGAGGTCGTGTTCTGGCCGCAGCGCGCCCAAATTAACCGGGCCTTCCTCCGGGCTGATCACATCGACCTCGGCCCCCTTCTCTTCCAGCCTATCTATAGCGTCCCACATGACGGAGCCGCGACCCGATGACTCGCTGCGCGCGCTTATAATTGCTATCTTCATACGCCGCCTCCGTTCCGCGCGCGCGCGACCACATAATCAGCAAGCTTTTTGTCAGCATCCGGGACGCTCGTATAATTAGGGAAATCGTTCACCTCTATGACAAGCAGCCCCGACCGGGTTTCCAGGCAGTCCACGCCGTAAAGCTCCAGGTTGAAAAGCTCGCCGCACCGCCTGCCTAATGCTTTGTACTCCGGCGTCAGGTCAACTGGAACGGCCTTGTCGCTAGCGATAACAGGTGTCCCCGGCCCCTGAAACGGCGACGGCTTTCTTACGGCCCAGACTTCACCGCCGATGACATAGAGCTTGAGGTCGTAGCCGTCGCCGGACAGGTACTCTTGCGCAAGCGCAACCGGGTCTTGCCACTTAATCCCTGCCAGCTCTTCGGCGTTGTTAACCACGATGAGCCCTTGAGAGTTGTCACCAAAGATAGGCTTTAGGATTACGGGGTAGCTCTCTTGTTTTATATTCTCCGCAAGGCTCTCGATGCTCCCGAAGAAGGTGCGTGGCGTCTTGACGTTCCCGGCTGCAAGCACTGTGGCCATAATCGACTTGTTAAAGACCGAATAGATGGCCGACTGGCTATTGATCGTGATCTGGCCTTGCAGCTCGGCCCAATTGAGCAAAGATAGCAAGGCGTTGCTTCGACCGCGACCGACTACTATGTCGAGGCCTTCAAGCCAGCCGTTATCCTCCATCGTATAGAAGGTCTCCTGCGGGTCGATAATCTTCACCTTGTGGCCTTCTGACGCTAACGCCCGGCTCATGGCAGACGGCTGATTCTGCGCGAGGTATCGTTTCTCTACAAGGAGCCCAACATTCAAATGTTTATCCAACGTCATAACTCCTTAACGGGCTGAAATCGGGAAAGCGGCAAAGCTTTCGGTGAACACACGCCGCGCGAATATATACATTCTTACCCCGTCGCTGTCAAAGTGAAACGCCGCCTCGGCGGCCCGGCAATTCCAGAAGGGGCTGAAAAACCATTTGACACGGCGACCAAGTGAAATTATCTTGTCCGCGCAACCGTACACCGAAGTCGGGGTATGAAGTCGAGTCGATTTTGACACTCGTCGATTTCAGCCTGCTGTGATTAATCACCGACACGCGCAGGTTGAGTAAAATTTTCATCGGGCATGAAAAGGAGTCTGGTTATGCAGAGTATAAAGCATCTTGGCTGGAAAAATCGGATCGGTCTGGTTACGTTGGCCGTCATATTTTTGACTAGCTCATTAGGAGCGAGCGCTGCTCCGTCAACTCTTTCGATAAATCAGTCAGAAGAGACAACTAAGAAAAACAAGAAGGGGAAGAAAGGCAAGAAGGGCGACCCGACCACATCGGCAGCGCCCGTCGAAAAAGGAGTCCCGGTGCTGTGGCAAAGCCGCGACGATGTATCAAGCCTCAACCTCTTCTGGGGCATAGGCAGCCAGGAGGGCGCGCCAAAACCGCCTTTCACGTTCGATAAAGAGGATGTGACAGGGACCAACCCCAAGGTCAAAGTGCTCGACGCCAACGGGGTCAAGTGGAACGTCAAGTTTGACGAAGAGGTTCAGGCGGAAGTGGCCGCAAGCCGCATCGTCTGGGCGTGCGGTTTCATGGTTGAAGAGAGCTACTTTATGCCGTCCGGCAGGATCGAAGCCGTCGGCAAGCTTTCACGCGCAAGAAAATTCGTAGCGCCGGACGGCTCCTTTACGAGGGCCATGTTCGAGAAGCGCCCGGACACGATTGCGCGGCGCAACATCAGGTGGACCTGGGGCTCGAACCCGTTTGTCGGGACCAAGGAATTATCCGGGCTTGCCATCCTGAACGTCATGCTCAATAACTGGGACGCCAAGATCGACAACAACAATGTCCTGGGTATGTACGCTGACGACAAGCAGACGATCCAGGACTGGTACATACAATCGGATTGGGGCGGCACCTTCGGCAAATCGGGCGGGTACTTCTCGCACTCGAAATGGGACCTTAAAGATTTCTCCCAGCAGAGATTCATCGCGGGCGTCTCGCGCGACAAGATCAACCTGCACTATACGGGCAAAATGGAGAGCTCGCTCAAGGCCGTTCCTATCGAGCACGCACGATGGTTCGCCGGAATCGTGGGTCAGCTCACAGATGACCAGATCCGTGACGCATTCAGAGCAGCGGGTGCGACCGACGCAGAGACGACAGGGTTTGTCACGCGCATTCGCCAAAAGATCGACGAGTTAAAAGCGAGCGTTAATAAATAGGGGGCTAACTGCCCCTTTACCGTCGCTTCCCGACAAGCCGAAAGCCGCGCTCATAAGTGTTTATGAGCGCGGCTTCTCTTTTTAGCCAACTACATTTCGATTATCAGGTGGAGCGGCACAAATTTAAAGTTCTGGTTTCCGCCGTCGTTTATCCCGTCCTGAACTACGAAAAGACCCTTCGGGAACTGCGGCCCGAGGCTAATGGTGGTTACGTCAATGCCGTCTGTGTCTTCCACTGAATCGATGCCGTTGCCAGGGACGATCTTGAAGCTCTTGACGTATTCGTTCTTGCCTTCGCGCCTGTAGAGCGCGTACGAGTTGTTACCCTGGCTTGAGGCGATAAGGTAACCGCTGCCGTCCTTGCCGTAGGCGATGGTCAGCCCTTCGACGTCAGCGACAAGGTTGCCGCCCGGCCCTGCCTTGTCTACGAGCACACGGGTGTCGGACGCATCCGGCTCGGCCCCGTACTTCCAAATTCCGAAGGCCTCTTCTCCGATGTAGAGGTGTCCAAGCTCGTCGTCGGCTACGCACCCTTCTGTCTGGTTTCCGACCTTGAAGGCTCTGACTTTGCGCGCGTCGACCTTGCCGCTGCCGTTGTCAAAAAGCTCCCACTGCTCGACGCCGCCCGTCTTGCTATTGACGAAGTAATAAAACTTACCCGTCTTCGCGCTACGGTACATGCACGCGCCATACGCCTCGACGGTCGTAATTTTGCGTGCGGCCACGTTCTCAAGTGTGCGAGAATCAGGCTTCAGGCGGTATATCGCTATGGTATTATCTGTTCGGTTACCTGCGGTCACCAGGTCCGTTTTTTGACCGTTTAGTGGAAATCCTGTGCGAATATCCACGTTGTTCATCTTTCCATCGGGCAGGTATTGAAGCTGTTTGCCGCTCAGGTCGTACAGGGCCAAACCGCCCTGCTTGTCTGTGCCGATGACGATGCTCTTCGAGGCATCCGTCGGGTTTACCCAGATCGCGGGGTCGTCGGCGGCATCTTTCCCGTTAGGCACGGGAGCAGTCTCGACCGTTGCCGAGACGGTCGCGGTCGCGGCTGGATTGACTATGTCTGCGGGCTTGCCAGCTTCAGACACCTGACCGCTCGGCTGTGACCTGACGACAGGTAACGCGAGCGCGAATACTGTTACGGTGATAGCTAAGAGCTGGCCGATCTTTCTCTTCATGAGAGTAGGCACGTTGATCCTCCTTTGGTTCGTTTGGCGAAGAACTGGCCGGTTCCTGAGGTATTCGAGCGCGCCTACAGGCAGCTGCCTCGTCGCGTCTTCCCCGGAATGGGCGTATACGTTCATGCTAGTCAATACGCTTTCTAGCCTCATCTGGTTGCTTGCCTTTCCGCGCGGGGAAGTGTAAGACTTGAGCAGGCCCGGTTCGGTCAGCGTTGAGCCTGAAAAATTTAGCCTGCTTGGTCACGTATCAATGCTGCAAAGCAAGATGTGGAAAATTGACACACCTATAGGCATATTGTACGATGTAAACCGCTTAATAAGCGCTTGTCGCCTGCATTAGGAGACCTTTTGATGAAGCAGTGCCCGATTTGCAAGCGTGAAATGAAAGAGCAGCTACTCTTCTGTCCGTTCGACGGCAGCGCATTGGTGACTGGGACCAAGGTTGACGCGATAATCGGCACTATCATCGACGAGAAGTATTCGATAGATGAGAAGATAGGCGAAGGCGGCATGGGCAAGGTCTACAAAGCGACGCATATCCATATGGACCATATGGTCGCAATAAAGATTCTTCACCCGCACCTGTCATCAGATCAAACCGCTCTTGAGCGATTTCGCAGGGAGGCCCGCGCCACCGCTTACATACGTCACCCCAACGCCGTTACCGTTTCGGATTTCGGTGTCACTAAGGATTCGGGGATAGCTTACCTCGTAATGGAGCTGCTCGAAGGGGTCGAGCTGAGGGAGAGGATCAAGGAGAAGCACCATCTCGATTATGAAGAGACTTTCTTCATAGTGCACCAGACCTGCGGCGCGCTCCACGCGGCGCACCTGAAGGGGATAATTCACCGCGACCTGAAGCCTGACAATATCTGGTTATTCAAGGGCGAAGACGGTCTTGAGCACGTCAAGGTCCTCGATTTCGGAATAGCCAAACTCAAGACCTCTTCCGAAGTAAGCAATCTGACGCAACAGGGGATGATCGTCGGCACGCCTTATTACATGTCACCTGAACAATGCAGGGGCGAGGAGCTAGACGCACGCTCGGATATATACAGCCTTGGAGTCATACTCTATGAGATGTTGACTGGGCAAGTTCCCTTTCAGGCTCCGACACCCATGGGGATCGTGCTCAAGCACGCCAACGAGAAGCCGAAACCGCCGCACGAGTACCGCGCCGACCTGCCCCCTCCGATAGAGCATGTGATACTACGCGCGCTCGAAAAACAGAAAGAGGACCGTCAGGAGACGGCCGTGCAACTGGCCCAGGAGCTTGAAGCGGCTCTTTACCAGGCGGGCATAGAGCTAAAGACGCTCGGCACGAGAACCCCGCAATCATTTCCAGGGCTTGGGACCTTTGCGTCTTTTGGCGCGACGACGCAGGCCAACCCGTCGGCCAGAGAAACGGCCGAGAGATCGCGGACCACATCGCCGCCCGCGCTCGGAGCCGCCGTAAAGAACGAGCTGGCCGACGCGAAAACACCGGCTCTATTCGGCAGCATAGCGAGCCAGCCGAAAAAGAACCGTCAATGGGTTTCAGTCGCTGGCGGCCTCGTCATTTTGCTTGCACTGGTCATAGCGGCCTATACCCTTATCGGGAACAAGCCGCAACCCGTAGCAAACTCTAACAGTGCGGTCAGAGAGGTCCCGACGGCGACGCCCAGTAGCGGGAAACCTGCGCCGCCGGCCGCGCCGGAAGGCATGGTTTTAATCCCCGCAGGTACTTTCACCATGGGGTATGATCAAAGCGACGACCCGTTTGAAAAACCCGCTCACCAACAGACGATGGAAGCCTTTTTTATGGACGTGTATGAAGTGACTGTCGAAGATTACTATAACTTCATAAAGGCAGAAAACCATCCCGCTCCCCAGGGCTGGTCTGAGGATTGGAAGAATGGTATTTTCGCGGAGAGCGAACGGAACCTGCCCGTGACGGGCATAACCTGGTTCGAGGCCAGACAGTACGCCGCGTCGGTCGGCAAAAGGCTTCCTACCGAAAAAGAATGGGAGTATGCTGCCAGGGGCACGGACGAGCGTCTATACCCGTGGGGCAATACTTATAATCCGAGTTTCGCAAATGTCAAAGAGGCGAACAGGGGAAAAGCCCTTCCCGTCGGGAAATTCCCCGGAGGGGCAAGCCCTTTCGGTGTCATGGATTTGGCGGGCAATGTGATAGAGTGGACGGAATCAGATTCCTTCAGGTATCCGGACAGTCCGGCCAGGGAAGCTGATCTCAAACCAGGCAAGATAATTCGAGGCGGGAGTTTCCGTGCGAGCAAGATTGGGGCAATGGTCACGACTCGCTTCGTCCTGCAACAGAACGAAGCCCGACCCGATCTCGGTTTTCGCTGTGCTAAGGACGCCAAATAGGCGGCGTGAATTTAACAGGTACTACTGCCTCGTAAGGATGTTATTTATTTGATTGAGGGTCTGTATGATTCGGCTTATTTGTTTAGCAATCTTCGTAATGTTTTTGCCTGCGACGGTTTCGTCGCACCCGCAACGCGATTACCCTGAGGTCGAAAAACCGAAGCCAAAGCCAAAGGCTGTCAAGCCAGTGCGACCTCGCGGCCCTCGTGTGGCGCAGAACCGTGGCAACGGCGTGCTGTTCGTCATCACGGACCCGCCGACCGCGAGCGTGCACATAAAATCCGGCAGCGTGACCGTTAAGAGAGGGACCAGCGGCGATGGCCAGTTCCGCGCAGAGCTGCCGCCGGGCCTCTACCGCGTCGAGGTTACCTCCGACGGGTACAAGCCTTTCACGGCCTCGGCATCCGTCAAGCCTGTTGGGACAGAGCCCGTACAGGCGGAGCTTGTCCCTGTGACCGGCTCTATCTTGATCGGGCTCGGATCGCTCGACACAGACGCGACAATCACGGTCGATGGGAAGAAACCTGAGAAGGCCGTGAAAGTATCCGAGAACCAGATCGAGATACAGGGCCTTGAGGTCGGCCAGCACACGCTTCGAATATCGCACGCGTCGGTCGTCGATTGGGAGAAGAAGGTAGAAGTCGAGGGCGGGGCGACCACCACGGTCACTCCCAAGTTCGTCGTGTCTATCGTCCATCTCGTTATCAAGAGCGAGCCAGGCGCGGAAGTTTTCGTCGATAACAACTACGAAGGGCGCGTTGCCGAAAACGGCGAGCTGAGAGTGACCAACATCAGACCGGGAGAGCGGTCGATCCGCGTCACGAAGGATAAATTTGAGCCTGTCACGCTGACAAGAAGCTTCTCTCCCGGCAGCGAGTCCTTGAACATCGCGATGAAGCGCGTCGTCTTCTCCGAGCCTTTCGCGGACTCCTTTTTGGGCGGCAGCGCTTTATGGGAGCTTCCCAGAAGCTGGCAAGTAACCAAGGGCAAGATGCTCGTGCGGTCCGCCACTCCGGGGCTTTCGGTCGGCCTGGTCAAGGACAACGACTACGCCGATTTCACTATGGAGTTCGACGTAAGCTTCGCCAACGGCAAGGGCGCGGTTTGGATCGTGCGCGCCCGCGACAGCAAGAACTTCTATCTCTTTCAGCTTGTCGGGCCGAAGGGCGCGGGCGGCAATACTTTCCACAGCTTCATATACCAGAACGGCCAGATGCGGCAGCTCAAGCCGCCGGAGTTTTTGGCGCTCGATCTGAGCCGCCCCGGCGACTCTTTTCACATAACGGTGGAGTTGCGAGGGCCGTCGATAAAACACTTTATAGAGCTGACGAGTTCACCCAACGCCGGGGGCCGCCAGCCTTTGAGCGTGGCTTCCGACAGCACATTTTCGCACGGCACCGTGGGTTTCGGAGCGAAGGACGGCGAGGAGTTTCTCGTCTACTTTGTCAACGTCACGCCCGCGAGGTGAGGTCGTCTTGCTCGATCTATTTTGGCCGGTCGCCGGAGGGCTTGTAATTACACGGGTTGAGTCGGGCGTTATGTCCGATGTAGATTTCTAGCCGCTAAAACAATAAGCAGGAAAAACTTTGACCAGTGGGATTGAAAAACACTGAGGAGAAATTCAATGAAAAGAGCGGGTGCAAGAATTTCGAGTGTATTGGTAATCCTATGTGTATTGTCCACGTCTTCAATTTCGCTTTTCGCCCAGACCTCAACCAGCGGGGCCATTGAAGGGCGGGTATACGAAGAAGGAACCGCACTGGGCGTCCCGAGCGCGACAATAACTATAGTCAACCAGGAGACGGGGCTAACGCGCACATCATTGACGGGGCCGGATGGGCGTTATTTTATCGCCACTCTGCCGCCGGGCTTCTATCGCCTGAGCGCTTCGGCGCCAGGCTTCGAGCCGGGCGTGAACGCCACCGCTTCCAACTTTCCAATAACAATTACGCAAACAAAGAAAGTGCAGCCCCCACCGATTGCCCTTCGAAGGATCGGAGCCGTTCCTCAAACACCCGGCACACAGCCCGGCACCCAACCCGGCACGCAGCCGCCAGTAACACAGCCCGGCACGCAGCCGCCGGTGACTCAACCCGGTACACAACCCGGTACACAGCCCACAGGCACGCTTCCCGTGGGCACCCAGGGACAGGTATCAACCGACCAGTCGGGGGTTGTGTCGGAATTCGCCCAGGAAGTAAACACGGTTAACGCGTCGCGCGGAGGCAGCTTTTCGCGCTGGGAGATATTGCTCCTCCCGCTGCCCGGTATCCGCACTTTTGATGATCTCGCGTTCCTGCTGCCGGGCGTCGCCCCGCCGCCGCAGCCCATAGGGACGAACGTCGGCCCCGGACTCGGGCCGGGCGTAGGAACGTCCGGGCAGTTTTCGGTCAACGGGTTGAGGAGCCGCGCAAACAACTTCACAATAGACGGCTCGGACAACAACGACGAAGAGGTCGGCGTTCGCAGGCAAGGGTTCACGACGCTCGTGCCGCAGCCCATCGAGAGCATACAGGAGTTCCAGATAACGACGCTCCTGCCGGAGCCGCAGTTCGGTCGCAACATGGCCGCGCAGGTCAACGCCGTTTCGCGGTCGGGCGGGAACGGCTTTCACGGAACCCTCTACGGGTTCATCACCGACAAGCGGTTGAAGGCGACAGACCCGTTCGATCTTCGAGGCGGCGCGAGCCAAAATCTAGTAACAGTGGGTGGAAGAACCGTTTTCTTAAACGGTCAGCCACTGGCCCCTGATAACCCTGTGGACGGTGAAAACCCATTCACCCGGTTACAGTACGGCTTCGTCCTTGGCGGGCCGATTGTTAAACAGAAGACGCACTTTTTCGTATCGTTCGAGCACCAGGATATAAACGCGAGCAGAGAGTCGCATTTCGCAGTCCCCGACATCCCCGCACGCGGACTGTTCGGCAGCGGAGCCATAGGGCTTGACGCGTCGCCGAACCCTCAGATACTTATCCCTACCTTCCCGACATCGCTTACAGGCAACGCCTTTTTTAGCCTTTACCCGTTGCCGAATAACCCCCTGGGCCCGTATCGTGACAACACCTATACGGAGATACTGCCCGCGAACGCGGACGGCATGATCTTATCAGGTAAGATCGATCATCTGTTCAGGGCGGGCGGCCAGGACCACACGCTGTCGGCGAGGTATAACTTCACCGATGACGACACTATTCTGCCCGTGACGGGCGAGGCCATCTACTCAAGCCTGCGCGCGCTCGTGCGGACACAGAACCTCTCTGTAATCCTCAACAGCCCGCTTTCGACCAGGGCCTCTAACCAGTTCCGCGTATCGTACGGAAGGACTAGCCTGGGGTTTGAAGAAGTCCGTAACCCCAACCTGATTCCGAGCAGGATTTTACCGGACGTGCCCTTCCTGTTAAACGTACCGCTGGTCGTTAACGCAACGGTTCCAAATGGGGCCATAGCCTTTAATTCGTTAGGCGCATTAGGCCTGGACAGCGAGTCAGGGTTCATAGCAGATGCCGTCACTGGGTTCCGTGGCACCGGGCCTCTCGGTCAGGTGAAGATAAGCGGCTACAGCCCTGTCGGCGTGGACGTATTCTCTTTCCCGCAGGGAAGGACGAACAACACGTTCCAGTTCGCCGACACCGTCGTCATAGACATGAACCGCCACAGGCTGACCTTTGGCGCGGACATAAGATGGATTCATCTCAACAGTTTTCTCGACAGGAACTTCCGGCCGCTCGCGGTATTCAGCGGCGCGAAGAACCTGAACGTCGACCGTTTCGGAAATCCTATACCGCTTGTTGAGGGTGTGACAACAGGCGCTTTCTTGATGGGGACCGATTTCGCATCGGTCGGCGCGCCAACTGGATTTTTCCAGTCTCTGGCTTTGACCCCAGACTCCTCAATAGAGCTGCGCTACTGGCAGAACAACTTCTTCTTCTCGGACCAGATTCGTGTTCAACCCAACTTCACGTTGACGCTGGGCCTCAGGTACGAGCTCAATACGGTGCCTAAAGAGCGCAACCGAAAGATCGAGTCTACCTTTGGGTCGCCTGAGGTTGCTCAACTGATCGAGATCGAGAAGGCCTTAAACGAGGTGCCTACTGGCAGGAGCGTCTCAGGCCTCGAAGAGTTTCTCGACGGGCGGACAGATATTTTCGAGAGGGACAATAATAATTTTGCCCCGCACATAGCTTTCGCCTGGGACCCCTTCGAGGACGGTAAAACTTCAATACGCGCGGGCTATGGCATCTATTACGATCAGATCCTGGGCGCTGTCGTTAGCCAGTCTCGCAACGTCTTTCCGAACTTCCTGCCCGTTAATCTGGCAGGGTTCGGGCTGCCCGCCGGAACAGTACCGCTTGTGGCGGTTAACCCGGCGCAGTTTGCGGTTCCTGGGACGCTTAACACTTTTGATAGTGCGCGGTTCCCCGGTGGGCCTGTTCCTTTTATCGTGGAGGCCTCGGCGCTCGGTAATTTCTCTTCGGGTCCGGCGTTCGTCCTGCCTGCGTCCGACCTCGAAACGCCGTATGCACAGCACTGGACGCTGACATTCGAACGCCAGCTTGATCGGGATTTTCTATTTTCAGCCGGTTATGTCGGGACGCGCGGCGTTCACCTGCTCAGGTTCGCAACCCCGAATCTGGGGCCTAACGTGATACCGGTTGCGGCACTCGCTTTTGCAGAGATTATTCCGGAAGGGAACAATAGATTCGTATTCCCCAATTTTGCCGGGTTTGTGATCCCCCCCAGCCTAAATCCGGGCGAGGACTTCAGGCCCTTCCCCGCGCTCGGGTCGATAACGACAATCGAGTCGGACGCGAATTCGACCTATCACGCGTTGCAGCTTCAATTGATGAAGCGGTTCTCGCACGGCATACAGTTCACGACCGGCTACACATGGTCTCACGCGATAGACGAGGTGTCGGACCTGTTCGACATGGCGGGCGCGCCCGCCTTGCCGCAGGATAGCTTCGACCGCGAGGCCGAGCGCGCCGACGCCAACTTCGACGTTCGCCACCGCTTCACCTACAGCTTCATCTGGGACATCCCGCTGTTGAGGGAAAACAGGGTGCTGGGCGGCTGGCAGCTCGCAAGCATAGGCACGTTCCAGACCGGGCAGCCCTATTCGGTGCTCTTCTGCTGCGACGCCAACCTTGACGGCAACCTTACTGACAGGGTTAGCCTCCAGGGCGGCGGCCCGGCCGCACCGGGCAGCACTCCGCGCAACATCTTCCGCGCTCCCGGTATAGCGACGGTCGATCTGGCGTTGAACAAGGTCTTCAGGTTCAACGAAAGACATAACATCGAGTTCCGCACGGAGGTCTTCAACGTCTTCAACAAGACGCACTACGGGATACCGGTGAACCAGATATTCTACGGAGGCTTCACGGTCGAGCCGCTTACGGAAAGGAACAACTATATCAACACGCGTGTTCCTAAACGCACCATACAGTTTGCGTTGAAATACAACTTTTAACCCGCGCGCGGAGCCTGCTTCGGCAAGGGCCGGGGCAGGCTCCACAGCCTTCTTTTTTAGGGTTGTAAACGAGGGCGAATCAACTTGATTTTCAGGTTTCCAGCGTTTCTGGCTTTTCGTATAATGGTTGGCACGAGCAAATGCTAAGGAGCAGTTCATCATGATTACCTGTCCAACCT
Source organism: uncultured Clostridia bacterium (assembly GCA_964615905.1). Lineage (GTDB taxonomy): Bacteria > Acidobacteriota > Blastocatellia > UBA7656 > UBA7656 > DATLMR01. The sequence continues at coordinate 33,638 of CAZTUB010000021.1, read as the reverse complement.
GTGGAGCAGGCAATAGGCCGGGTGCAACGGTTTGTCGCATGTGCGCGCTCCGCTTGGAGGGGGCTGTCCCGGATCAGAGGCCAAAGAACGCAGGAGAGTCAGTTGACTCTAGCCGTCAGGTTTCGACGCTTATCTTCCCAAATCTTCAGACAAGACCGGGAACAGTAGAGATTGGAGACGAGATTACCTGCCCCGATTGTAAGGCGATCAACGAGGCCGGGTGGCTCTTTTGCCACAGTTGCGGCAGGAGACTTGCCGAGACGGCTCCTGAGATCCAAATACCCGAAATAGTTTCCGCCCAGGACGAGAACACGGGCGATGAGCAGGAAGCTGCCGCGCCACAGATTCAGCCGGAGATGGAGAACCAGGAGATCGCCCAACCGGAGAGGAGGCGCGTCACAGAGCCGACACGGCGAATGGGCGAGCCCGCCAACACTCCTGTGGCCGGGGGGAACACCCAGCTGCGCCAGGCAGAAAGACCGCGAGACGAGAGCGCTTCCACACCCGTAGCGATCAACGCACTTTATTGTCCCCAATGCGGGAGTCTTGAAAGCGGCAACGACCCGCTCTGTTCCCGCTGCGGCTCACCGATGGCTGTAAACCAGACCGTCGTCATGTCTTCGGTCGTCCCTACATCGCAGGGGCGGCTGCGGCATATACTGGATGGCGGCCAGTCGGGAGAGGTCTATAATCTCCAGGGTGATACCGTGATAGGGCGAACTCAGGGCGATATATCTTTTGCATTTGACGAGCTTATGTCGAGCAAGCATGGCCGGATTGTTCGTCGCGGCGACGATTTTTTTTACATCGACGAAGATAGCCGAAACGGCACGTTTATAAAGATCAAAAAGGAGCTTCGGCTTGAGCCGGGCGACGTTTTACTTATAGGCAAGCAGCTTTTTCGCTTCGAAGCTTAGAGGATAGTTTTTCAACCGATGAACGACGTTCTAGTATCAGTTTTTGCCCGCACCGACACGGGGATGCGGCGTAGTCAAAATGAGGATGCTTTCCTCATTGCGGACCTGACTACGGGCAAGATTGGACTGGGCCCTGACGTGAGCACTCACAGGATCGGAGGGCGCGGCAGCCTTATGGTCGTCTCCGACGGCATGGGCGGGGCGGTTGCAGGCGAGATAGCCAGCGAGCTTGCGGTTAAGACTCTGAGCGAAACGCTCCTACAGATGCCCTTCGGTATGAACGTCACATCGGAGCTAAACAAGGCCGCCGAAGCAGCCAACCATCGGATATGGGAGCACGCGCAGCAGAACCCCGAACTCAAAGGGATGGGGGCGACCCTTACCGCTGTGCTCGTGCAGGGGGGAACGGCCTACATCGCTCAGGTTGGCGATTCGAGAGCCTATCTGGTCCGAGGAGAGCAGATTAAGCAGATAACAAAAGATCAATCCTTCATCCAGATGCTCATTGACAAAGGCGCAATCAAACCCGAACAGATCAACTCGGTCCCCCAAAACGTCATCATGCAGGCGCTCGGCACGCAGGCATCGGTCAGCGTGGCTCTCACCTCCGTTGAGCTTTACCGCAACGACTACCTGATCGTTTGCAGCGACGGGTTAACCGGCAAGATCGAGCCAAACGAGATACGCAAGCACGCGCAAGAGTCGCCCGACCTTATAACGGCCTGCCGCCGGCTTGTCGAGATAGCCAACCAGCGCGGCGGCGAAGATAATATTACTGTGATCGTAGCCAAGTTCGATGGCGTGGGGTTGAATACGGCGGTCGACAGCGCTTCAATAACAGGCAGCTTCAACGTCATCAATGATGATTATATAAACGAAGTGTCAGCCGACGTTTCAACGCTGGATACGCCCGCAGTCGCGCCGCCTCAGCCAGAGACCAAGACGCTTGGGTCGCCTTCTCCAGAGCCGGTCGAGCAAGTTGACACCCCCGCAGTTTCAAACTTGGAATCCGCAGACCCGCAAATTACTCAGCTCTATTCCGCGATCTTACCGGCAGAAGAACCGACGCAGGCTGCCCCGGCACCCGCTCCTAGAAGGTGGGTCCGGTCCTTGCTGTTCATGGTAGTGCTTGCAGGGGTTTTGATTGTTGCCGCTTACGTGATCCTTACCTATCTCAGCTGAGATGGCGAGCCCTGAAATCTTCGCTTAAATCTTATACTTGCGCGTCAGGAAGTGGACATAAATCTCTGCGATTACCGCAAGCATGGCCCGCACGAACATCAGAATTCCTAGAGAGAAATATTGCAAGAGCAGACCTGCAAGGACCGGGAAAGTCAGGTCCGAAGCGTCAACGCCCCCTTCGAGAATTCCCATTGCCCGTGTGCGGTTCGCAAGATTGAAACTTGAGACCTTGGCAGCGATGGCTCCCCAGGTCGGCTTAAACGCCGCCTTGCCCATCTCGTCGATTGCTCTTGCGCCTCCGATCAGGAGCCCCAGAAATGCGGTCCCGGCAAACCAGGGCGTAATCCAAAACAGCGCAGAAGTGACAAGGTTAGAGATAGAGCGGAGCGCAATGACCTTGCCCGCGCCGCTGCGGTCCGCGAACCAGCCGAAGAAAGGCCCGAACGCCAGCGGGACAACCGTCTCCGCGAGTATCTTTATCCACCCCAGCGCGTTCGGCGTAACGTCGAGCTTAACCGCTAGAAGCGTAAAGAACTCGCCTGTGACCATGTAGGCTGGCGCTGTAACAAGAGCGCCAAGCAGGGCGAACGCCCAGACATTAGGCTGTTGCTGCGGCGCGTGCATGATGACCGTCTGCCCTGAGACCTTGACCTCGCCGCCGCCTTTTGGAGCCTTCTTCGGCTTCTTCTCTTTTTTCTTCTCGTCAATGAAGATGAAAACCAGCAGGAGCGAAAGGCCCGACAGCGCGGCGGCTATGATAAAGATGATTACGAGAGCCTTTTTCAATAAAGCGTTATCGGCCACCTTTGGCAGATCATCAAGCGGGACATTTCCGAGCTGCACCTCGCGTTGCTCCACCCTTAAAACTTTCCGCCCTTCCGGGTGCGTCTCGGTCGGCGGGAGCGTGAGACTGCTAGCGACCTCATCGGGGTTGCCTATGAACTGCTCCGCCTGCGAGCCGTCGCTTTTGACCTCGTCCAAAACGGCAACGTTTGCCGTCACGGTCCTCGTGCCGATCAAAAAAGCCATGAAGGTGACAAGCAGGAATGCTGAGAGGGCTTCTCCGATGCCGCCTGAAGCGGATTTGATAGTGGTGTAGAAGGAGTATGCCTTGGCTATGTGTTTCTCGTCCGTGTTGTCAGCGATAAGCGCAGAAGTCGAGGGCCCCTTTGCTGAATCGGCCATGCCTCGGATCAAGCTGACAAGGAAGAGTATCGGTAATGTGGCCACCGCGTAGAGCACGCTAACCACTGTTCGGAGTACCAGCGAAATTAGAAAGACTCGTTTCTTACCGTACTTGTCGGCAAGTGACCCAAAGAATGGGCGCAATACCAGAGGCACGACATTTTGGATAAGAACTATAACCATCACGGCGGCTATGTCGAGGCCGAAGACGAGCAAGGCGTAAAGCGGGACGGCGGTCTTTATCAACCCGGTAGATATGCGTGACAGGAAGGCTTCAAACATCAGCGCCACGACGACGCGGTTGAGCGCGCCGCGACCCCTTGTTTCCGCCTCCGCGACGACCGACGGGAGCACGTGCTCGCCTGGGGGCGGGGGGGTCAGCGTCCTTGTGACCACGACGGGACGGACGGGAGGCACGCGTGTAAGCTTATTTATCATCGTGCCGAGCAATCCCGCGCGCGTGCCGGAGACCGCCTGAAGCTCGGCCGCCAAATGGAGCGCCGTCGGCTGTCGCTCCCTCGGGTCTTTGGCGAGGGCGCGGTTCACGACGGAAGCGAGCCCCTCGTCTAAATCCGGTCGTCCGAGGCCGGTAATATCGGGCACGGAACCACTCAGATGCATCTCGGCTATCTCAACGGGCAGGTCTGAATCAAAAGGGACCGTGCCGGTGAGAAGCTCAAATAGGATAATGCCCAGCGCATAGACATCTGACCGGGAATCGAGCGGCTGGTCGAGCCATTGCTCCGGGGACATGTATTGAGGCTTCCCAAGAACTTTTGCCTGAGCCGCCATGGTCATTCGGACTTCGAGCGAGCTGTCGATCTTGGCGAGACCGTAACCGCTGACCTTAACAAGCTCCTTTTTGTCAGGCCCCTGCTCTAAAAATATCGACTCAGGCTTTATGTCTCTTAGAACTATCCCGTTGAGGTGAGCCGCGTGCGCCGCGCCGCAAAGCTGGTTAAAAATCTCGACTATGTGCCGGAGCGTCATCGCGCGCTCTTTTACAATCGCATCCCTCAACGTTCTGCCGGAGAGCAACTCTTCGACTATGTAAACGTCGCCTTCCGGTGAAACGCCGAAATCATAGATTTGAACAGAGTTGGGGTGGTGTATGCGCGCCGCCACCTGGGCCTGTCGACGAAAGCGCTCGACGGCCACCGAATCCTTCATCAAATCCCTGTGGAGGATCTTTACGGCGACGAAATCGCCAAGCAGTATACGGCGGGCTCGAAAAACGGTCCCCGCCGAGCCCTGCGCGATCTGAGCTTCCAGTTGATAACGCCCGTCTAAAATCTTCCCGGCTTGAGGCCGCTCTGCTTTGCTCTCAACAACTGGCTGCGCAGGAGGTACTGACGGCGGTATCTTTGGGCTCGACTTTTTGACCGGCGGCGGCGGGGCGGGCGGGGCGGGCGGCGCGGGCGGCGGGGGTTGGGCCTCGACGCTGGGTCTTTTTAGAGGCGCGGGCATATCGACGACCGTCTTGAACTGCTTGGAAATTCTCAAAGTGATTGTCAGTTCCGCGCTGCCGATCACAATCTTGTCGCCGTTTTTGATGCGCCTGCCCTCGCGACCGATTCGCTCCTTATTGACAAGAACGCCGTTGCGGCTGCCCGCATCGAAGATGTACCAGTCATCACCTTTAAGCTCTATTATGGCGTGCTTCCGGCTGACGGCGCGGTCATCTATTCTGACATCGTTTCCCTTGTCGTAGCCTATGGTGGTTTGGGGAGCGACGAGCGGGGCCTGCATAGTCTTGCCGCCGGGCATGACTATGTCCATTCGGCCATAACTGTGCGAAGGGTCGGCGGGTGAAGGTGGCACAGGTGGTTGGGCCGGAGGCGGAGGCGCTTCGGGCAACCGCTTACCGTCAAAGGGGCAAAAGTTTCGTTCGTCTGAAAACTCTCTGTTACAAGCAGGGCACTGTTTCACAGGCGATCCTCAAAAGTATGGTCGAGGCGAATGGTAATGTAGCTGTCAAAGGTTTCATTACGAGGCTCGTTCCAGGATGAATCGCGAAATACGGTCGCCAGCTTGCGGGACGCCTTTATAACCCGGAAAACAATTAACCTCGATCACGGAATACCCGGACGGGGTCTTCACAAGGTCGACCCCGTACAGCTCCAGGCCGAAGAGTTTTCCGCATCTCCGCACAAGGTCGTTTAGCTCCGGGTCATCGCCGACGGGAGTGCCGTCTTTCTCTTCTCTAGTTTTAGCCGGGAAGATGCGTTTGATCGCATGCACATAGTCCCCGATGGCGTAGGCCTTGTAGTCGAACGGCTCGTGCTCTTCATACTCCTGCGCAAAGATCAACCGCTCGCCAAGCGCGCCGCCGTCTTCACCGCCTTCGTCCGATGCGGTGGAAGCGTCATCTGCGTGGCGATTGAGCATCGCGTCAAACTCTGCTTCATCTTTGCATATCTCGATTCCCTGCCCGCGCCGCCCGCGAAAGGGCTTGACGACTATCGGCTTCTCGCGGACAACCGAGCGGAGCGACTCGACCGAATCGGTTATGAAAGTGCGCGGCGTGGGGATGCCCGCTTGTAACAGCAATGTGCAAGTCAGTATCTTGTCCCGAACCTTCATCGTGGCGGCATAGTCGTTCAATAGCCTGCCATCATGGTTCGCGGCTGCGGCCGCGAGCGACTCGGCAAACGGCGAATGCGACTTGAAAAGGTAAAGGTCATAGTCGAACTTTAGCTGCTCCAGGTCGATCAGGCCGCTCTGCTCGGTGATGATTTCAACATCCGCGCCAGCAGCCTTCAAACCGTCGATGATGTCAAAGGTGACAGAAGTTTTACTTCTCGGAGGCTCCATCAGAAAACAGATTCGCATAAAATCCTCCCATACTAACTGGTTGTGCTTGCCGTACACCGGTCGAGATAACTTCCGAATACGACTGACTTGTACAATATAAAATAGGGTTGCGCAACCGGAAACTGTTAGAAAATCGCGAGTCAGCTTCGCCGAAACAGCCAGTAAGGTTTTAGCTTTGAACTACTCAGCCGACGCACCGGATGGTTCTTCAAATCCTCGCATCAAGCCTACACTTGATGATGAGGGAGAACTATTTCATAATGCCAAAAACTTATCGGAGGGATAGAACATGACGCGGACGCCAAAACGACATCCGTTACAGAAGGATTATAAAAGGTTTCTCCTGGCTGGCATCATTGCTATCTCGCAAATCGGTTTCTGGTTTTCAACAGAGGCCGCAGCGGTATTCGCGCAGACATCTCGCGAGCGCGTCAGAGGCGTAACAAATTTCGGACGTGTAACCCCTTTATACTTTAGAGGAGGCGAAGTCACTCCCGAAGGCCTGAAAAATCTCGCGGGCATGGGCGTTCGCACGGTTATAGACCTGCGCGAGGAGGCGGACGAAAAGGAAAAGGCGGTTTGCGACCAGCTTGGCATAACTTATTACAGCTTCCCTATGACAACCGAGGACACCCCTGACCCTGCAAAGATAGAGAAGATCGTCCAGATCATAAGGGATGCGAAATCGCCCGTTTACGTCCATTGCTCCGGCGGGAAGCATCGCACCGGAACGACCTGCGCTTATTTTCGAATACGGGACCAGGGCTGGTCTGCCGATAAAGCCTGGCGCGAGCAACAGGCGTACGGCTTTGGCCCCCCTGAAGAACACGCCAACCTCTTCTTGTACATCTACGGCAATACGCCTGTCGGAAAGAAGTTGACGACGGCTACGGCTACGGCGACCCCTGACAAGGCTACAGCAAACCCGGAAAATGACGATGCGAAACCCGCGACTAATGTAGAGGCAAAGACGGTACCAGATACGGCGCCCGCCCCGTCGTCCGGGAAAGAGATTTTGCCTTCGGAAGAATACATCGTTCATCCCAAGGGGATACTCTCGACGGCAGCAGGCTACATCTCTGTGAATAATGCCATTGAGAGGGTCAGAGGCTACGGCGGCGCTGGCAAGGCAATAAGAATTAATCTTGAATACGACAAGAAGCTCGCTTTGCCTGTCTGGAAGGTCTTACTTTCAACCGGCACAGAGTACAGGCTCCACGCGGTTTCGGGTAGATTACTCGGCACCAAGATGAAATCGGAGAAGCTGAGTTATCTAAGCCCGCTCGACCTTCAGCGAAGGTACTGGACTTTTCAAAAGATCATTGCGAAAGCCGAACAGCGCGGTCGCGAAAAGGTCACGGAGATGGAACTCAAAACGATCAGAGGGCGCAACATAACTTTCTTCGAGGTGATGATGGCCGACGGCGTGACACTCTTTTTCGATGCGGCGAGCGGCCACCAGATCCGCGCTTTTTGATCTCAAACATAGAAGACGGTGCCATTTTGCGATCCTATGAAAAGGAAGATTCATGACAACAGAAGAGGCAAGGCTTCAGCAGTCGCGCGAACACAATGCGTATTGGAAGCGGTGGGGGCCTTACCTGAGCGAGCGCGCCTGGGCAACCGTGCGCGAAGACTACAGCCCTGATGGTTCTGCATGGGATTTCCTGACGCACGATCAGTCGCGGTCAAAAGCTTACAGATGGGGCGAAGACGGGATAGCCGGGATCAGCGACCGCCACCAGTATATATGCTTTGCCATCGCCTTGTGGAACGGTCGCGACCCGTTCTTAAAGGAGCGCATCTTCGGGCTGTCGGGAACCCAGGGCAACCACGGCGAGGATGTGAAAGACTACTATTTTTACCTCGACTCGACTCCGACGCATTCTTACCTGAAACACCTCTACAAGTACCCCCAATCGGAGTTTCCCTATAACCGGCTCGTAGAAGAGAACCGTCGTCGCACCAAAAATGATCTTGAATACGAGCTGCTCGATACAGGCGTCTTTGATGAAGATCGCTACTTCGATGTGTTTACAGAGTATGCCAAGACAACGCCGGAAGATATACTGATACGCATAAGCGCGACCAACCGTGGGCCGGAAGCGGCCACGCTCGACATACTGCCCACGATCTGGTTTCGCAACACCTGGTCGTGGAAGAAGGACTCCACGCGACCGCAACTCGGTCGTATTGAATCGGTCAAGAACTCGTCTGCCATACAGCTATGGCACAAATACTACGGCCAGAGGTGGCTCTTTTGCGACGAGAATCCAGACCTGTTATTTACCGAAAACGATACAAACACAGAGCGGCTTTACGGCTACCCAAACAGGTCGCTTTACGTCAAGGACGGGATAAACAACTACGTGGTTGCGGGGGACCAGGACGCGGTCAATCCGCTACTGGTCGGGACCAAAGCGTCCGCCCATTACAGGCTGACGCTCGCGCCCGGAGAGACAAAGAGATTGAAGCTTCGTTTTACCGATCTCGAAATCGGGGCAGCGAAGTATGACCCTTGCGGCGGCGATTTCGAACAGGTCTTTACCGACCGCGTAGCCGAGGCCAATCGGTTTTACGACAAGGTTATACCTGAGGCTATCTCTACGGATGCTCGTAATGTCATGAGGCAAGCCTTTGCCGGGCTGCTGTGGGGCAAGCAGTATTATTATTACGACGTGCGGAAATGGCAAAAAGGCGACCCTGTCATGCCGCCGCCGCCGCCGGAGCGCCTTTCGGGGCGTAACCACGAGTGGGTTCATCTTTATAACGACGATATTATCTCGATGCCGGATAAGTGGGAGTATCCCTGGTATGCGGCTTGGGACCTTGCTTTCCACTGCATCCCGATAGCGCTGGTTGACCCGGAGTTTGCCAAAGAGCAATTGATACTTTTTTTGCGCGAATGGTACATGCATCCGAACGGGCAGCTCCCCGCTTATGAGTGGGCGTTTGGAGACGTAAACCCACCCGTGCACGCCTGGGCCGCGTGGCGCGTGTACAAGATTGAGAAGAAACGGACGGGCAAAGGGGATACGGTCTTTTTGGAGCGGGTCTTTCAAAAGCTGCTGATAAATTTCACGTGGTGGGTGAATCGAAAGGACGCCGGGGGCAAAAACGTTTTTCAAGGAGGTTTCCTGGGACTCGACAACATAGGGGTCTTTGATCGCAGCGCCCCGCTGCCTACGGGGGGAGTTCTCGAACAGGCCGACGGCACAAGCTGGATGGGCATGTACTGTCTTAACATGCTGGCTATGGCGCTCGAGCTTGCCAGCGCCGACCCGGCCTACGAGGATGTGGCGAGCAAGTTCTGGGAGCACTTCCTGTACATCGCGAACGCCATGAACAACATAGGCGACGAAGATATTACGATGTGGGATGACCGGGACGGGTTTTACTACGATGTGCTGCGGCTGCCCGACCGGCCCGCCATACCGATGAAGGTGCGGTCTATGGTTGGGCTGATTCCGCTGTTCGCAGTCGAGACGCTTGAGCCTGAGATATTAAACCGCCTTGGCGGTTTCAAGCGGCGGCTGGAGTGGTTCGTCGACCACCGCCAGGATCTCACATCGCAGGTTGCATCTATGAATACGCTGAACTTGTATAAGCGGCGGCTGTTGTCGATAGTCGATGCCAACCGGTTACGCAAAGTGCTTCGGGTCATGCTGGACGAGAACGAATTCCTATCGCCTTACGGCATCAGGTCCGTGTCACGGTTTCATTCCGATAACCCTTACCGCCTGCCTATCGACGGGACAGAGCACAGTGTCAGGTACGAGCCCGCCGAATCGAATACACATCTTTTCGGCGGGAACTCGAACTGGCGCGGCCCTGTGTGGTTTCCCGTAAATTACCTGCTGATCGAATCGCTTCAAAAGTATCACTATTACTTCGGGGATGAATTCAAGGTCGAGTTTCCTACCAACTCTGGTCAGATGTTGACTTTGTGGGAGGTCGCTACTGAGTTATCACGCAGGCTGACGCGCCTTTTCCTGCGCAGCGGCGACGGGCGCAGGCCAGTATTTGGAGGGACCGAAAAATTTCAGGCCGATCCGCATTGGCGTGACCTGATTCTATTTTATGAGTACTTTCACGGCGACAACGGCGCGGGGTTGGGGGCGAGCCATCAGACGGGATGGACGGCTCTTGTAGCCAAGCTAATCCAGCAGAACGGGGAATGATAAGGGCGGAGCCGGTAAATACAGACCTTCAATCGTCATAATTCAAGCGGTTGACAGGGTTCTTTTCCAGGTTCTCTCTGCCGTGGTCATACTTCATCAATGACCGTATATCTTTGTGCCCGCTCATCATCTGCACCTCTCTTATGCTGAACCCCTGGTCCAGGGCGCGCGTGATCGCCGTCCGCCTTAAATCGTGCGGCGACAGGTCGCCTAACCCGGCGTAGTCTGCGTATTTCTTTACGATCTTTCCGATCATACGCGTTGAAAGAGGCTTGTCGTATATGAGCGTACGAGCGTTCGTGTGCGGCTGGAACATCCAGGCATCGGCCCCGCCTGTATTCAAAAGCTTTCTCCTCTGCCGGTCAAGTCTAAGGTACTCATCAATCGCGCCCTTTACATCAGCCGGTAGCGGAAGCGTCCGTTCCCTTCCCCCCTTTACCTTGAACCTCAGGATAGACCGCCCGTGACTCCAGGTCATCGAAGAAGTTTTCAGGGATGCGACCTCGCCCACTCTAAGCGACATCCTGCACATGATAAGAATGATTGCATAGTCTCTTGCCCCTACTGGCTTGCTGCGGTCAGGGCCAGCGAACAGGTAGCGTGCGTCTTTCGAGACAAGAGCGCGGCCCGATAGCCCCTCCTTTAAGGGTGGAGGAGGCACGAGCCTCGTCGAGGCGGGGTTGAGCGCTATCTGCCCGTATGCGCGTAGGTATTCGAAAAATGAGCGGAGCACGGATAGCTTTAGTGACACGGTCGCGGCCTTCTGGCCTTTTGACATAAGCTGGTCGCGCCAGTTGAGAATGTCTGCTGCGGATACGAGGGTTTCGTGTTTGTATGCGACAAAGGTGAAGAACTCGCGTATGACCCTGTGGTAGAGCCGACGCGTCTCTGCTGATATAGATTTGTTAATGAAAGGCGAAGCGGTGCGAGGGTTGAACGGCGCGAGCTGAACCTCAGCATCGGTTTTTTCGAGGGTTTGAAAAGACATAGTAAGAGACAGCTCCTGAGGAGGTTTCTTTATCCCTGCTGCCTCTATTTATAGGTCTTTAGCGGCGGTGGAATCAAGGTCTATTTCTGGAAATGCGCGGGGGGCCATGCGGTCAAGAAAAAGTCCAGGGTGAGCGCCCTTGAATTATTACAGACGCTCCACCCCGGACAATTAGCTTACCCTTTAGAAGCTCGGCACCGCGTTATTGGAGACATTGTGGGCATTTGTCCCGCGCGCCTAAATTGCATGCGTTTGCAGCATGACGGCAGGACTCGCTTGCCAGAATCTGTGCGGCGAGAGCTGCCGCGACACAGAGGGGAGCGGCAGGCCCTGTGAGAATAGCGCAGGCCGCAATCGCCACGAAGGCGGCGGCCGCGGCGGTGTTCAAACAGGACTGGTAGGTCGCATTACAAATCTGTGACTGGCGGTTGATACACTGCTGGCAGGTTTCGCCGCCGTAGTAGAAGCCGCCCCCTCCTCCGCCGCCTTCGAAGCCCGGATAGGGTCCACAGCCAAAGCCATAGTCCATATAGAAACTGTCACCAGGGAACCACGGCTCAAAGCCGCCTCCGGTGCCGAAAAAGCAATCAAACTGCAAAGCGGGCGAAGCGGAACCGCGCGGCTCAAAGCTTGCCGGTATGATCTTCATTGCGCTGAAGTCGAGCCTGACATCACGAGTCACGCCGAGAAGTTTGCCCGCGCGCGTGTAGCTATAGCGTGATGTCACGCCATCCGAGTCCGTAATGCTCTGCAAGCGGCCTCTGTCGTCGTACTTCATCTTGCTTCGCTTGCCAGCCTCATTCGTGTATTCGATCAATGAGCCGCCTGCGTCGTAAACGAAGTGGCGCGATTTGCCTACGGACGAGTTTAACGTAACGATGCGCCCGGCCTCGTCGCGGGTCACGCGGACCCAGTTGCCGTCGTGGCTTACAAGGCCAACCAGTACGCCGCCGGCGTCTCGCTCCATTGTCATCGAGTGGCCTTTATTATCGCTTTGTTTGACTAGCAGCCCGCGCGAGTCATACTTGTACTCGATGGATAGCCCGGAAGGCATGCGCTCGCTGATCTTGCGCCCCGCGAGGTCAAATTTTTGCTCGAATCGACCAACGCCGGGGTAAGTGTAGGCCGTCTGGTTTCCCTTGAGATCGTACTCATAAGAAACCTGCGCCCCTGCCTCGGAGGTGATCGACAACACCTGCCCGCTCTCGTCCCGCGTCATGCGGTAGCTGGCCGACAGGTCAGATGAAAATGCCGCTTCTATGCGCCCGCGCTCGTCGTTTACGAAGGTGGTGCTGAGGCCCCCGACCGTCGAAGAAGCGACCGCGCCGCGCTCGTCGTATGTGAAAGTTTTTTCGACGCCGGGAGACGTTTGCTGCGTCAAGCGGTTCTTCGCATCGTAGCCGAACCTGATCTCATTAGCGTCCAGATCGGAGATTCGCTCAGGCCTGTTCGCTGTGTTGTACCTCAGGCTTAGAATGTTCCCAGAGCTATCACCCATGCCGGTCATCGCGCCCAGCTCATTGTGCTCATAGACCCAGCGTCTACCCATGGCATCAGTCACAACCGTGCGCGGTGAGACCCTGGCAGCTGAGTCATACTCATATGTGCTGATCCCTATGGCATCGCCCGCCGCTATCACCTGCCCGCTCTGGTTGTACTGCGCGCGCAGGAGCGTCCTGTTGATGGGGTCGTGCACGCCTTTGAGAAGGCCCGACTCATAGCTGTATGTCCATCGTGCCCCTACCGGGTCGGTTACGCTGCGCAAGAGGCCGTCGGAGTGCGTAAAGTTGACTCGCCTGCCGGTATTGTCCGTAACTCCGGTTATGCGCCGCTGTTTCCCGCCGGACCACTCGATCTTTAACGCGGTGCCTGCGTCGGTGACCACGCTGCGCACGTCCCCGCGAGCGTTGAAGCTTATTACGATCTTCTTCCCGTTCCGGTCGGCAAGCTCCGCGAGACGGTATGTCGGCCCGATCTTGCGGTAGACACGAACGTACTCTCCCACTTCCTCGACGATCTCGCCTTTGCCCGCGAGAGAAAAGGACTGGTGCGAGATTGGTTCAGGATTTGTTAGAACAAAGCGCTTCGTGCCGCCCTCGCGGCTGAAGTTTATGGCCATCCCGCTGCCGGTAGTCAGGACGGCGGTGTTGCCGCTGATCTTTATCCGGTCGTCAAACAGGAATGACCAGCCACGGCCGAGACCTGTATCCTCGCTCCGGCTGCTGTCGTATATCCTTGCGAACTCGATTGGCTGAGCACCTTCGAGCTTCAGGTCGCTTACTTGAAATGTAAGGTTGCCGGTCGCGGTATTCACAAAATTCACCGGCATGCCTTCAAAGACTGAGCGGAGGATCGGGGTCAAGGGTCGCGCCTGCGCCTGCGCCTCGCGTCCGAGCGTGGCGAGTTTCTCGGCCAGGTCCTTGTCAACCTGCGAAGGGCAGACGGCGCAGGAGCCAGACTTGCTGTTCCGCATATCTGGAACTGAACGTGATGACGCGCTCGCATATCCTACCCCTCTCAACGGCAGACCAAACACTATGGCTGCGAGAACAAGAAGGGCCATTGTTTGCCTTAAGATTCTCACGTGTGATTTCATTTTAGCCTCCCTCGATCTAGAGTATTGTAGTCAGGATCGGTAGCGACAGGCCCGGCCAAGCGGCTCGACGGTAGCTGGCGCGTCCGATCCTATGGTGCGGGCAGACCACGGGCCATCCGGCGTTGCCGGGCGGTCACGCTAATTTTTTCTTGAATCCTGTTTATCCCCTGAAGTCAATGACCTGTCATGACTTTTCAAGCCACACTGTCCACGCTCCTGCTGAATCAGCCGTTTGGTGCGCTTAACCCGGCAAGCCGGTTCTTACCGCCCGAAATGAACAGGGGAACGGGACGGAAACATTGACGGGCCAGATACTATCTTACAAGGGTAAGATTAGTTCCTAAACTTTCCTAAAGGTTGCTAACAAGGTCGTGATAGACTGTGGGCGGGGCATGCAATTCAGACGCAGGGCATACGGATCAAGCCAAAGATTGTCGCCCTTACCATGCTCCTGGTACGTAAGGTAGACCGGGCAAATGCCATCCTCAGATATTGGGGTGAGCTTGGAAATATTCTAGCAAATCAGCTAAAGCCCGCTCATTGGCCTTGACCAATGATGCATTTGTGATCTTCAATACGGGTTTGGGTCTCTCGGTCTGTTTTGGCTTCCTGTATACAGGGACGGACAGAGGTACTCGGATTAGGCAGGTCGTCCGTCAGTCGATCAGGGGATAGTAAGTGCCTTTATTTTAGAAGCATTTTCAATACCTGATAGGTCTTTTTAATCGTATCTCAGAGTTTGCTCTATTTGGGCTGAAGACGAGACTAGAGCCACTATTTACCGAGCTGGATTTGTCGTCTCATCGCTCAAATGGCGGACCGAGGCCAGGGCATCTTTGCATAATGCGTGTCATCACGCCAGATGATAATAGTTATGGGCGAAGCGCAAGTTTTCGAGTTCGGCCCCTTCAGACTTTTCCCCAGAGAGCGGCGGCTGTTGTCCGGTAAGGAGGTCGTATCGCTCAAGCCGATAGCTTTTGACATACTACTCCTTCTCGTACAGAAAAGGGCGCAGCTCGTCTCCAAACAAGAGCTGATGAAAGCCCTTTGGCCCGACAGCTTCGTGGAGAGCAACAACCTTACCGTCAACATGTCTTCTCTCAGGAAAGCTCTCGGCGATACCCGAAGCAGGCCTGAATACATAGAGACAGTATCCGGCCGGGGGTACAGATTCATCGCTCCTGTCGAAGAGATTAGCGGCAGCTTTAAGGATTCGCTTAGATCGGTCCTGGCTGCGCAACAAACAGAGAAACCAGAAACGTTGTCGTCTCTGGCTGTAATGCCGTTCGCGAACGAGGGCGGGAACCCCGATTTGGACTACCTGTGCGACGGGATGACTGAAAACATAATAGGCAGCCTGTCCCAGCTACCCATGCTCCGCGTGATGGCCTATAACACAGTATTGCGTTACAAGGGGATGAAGGTCGATGCCAGAGGAGTCGGGCGGCAATTGGGGGTGGCTGCCGTCCTGACCGGCAAAGTGATAATGAAGGGCGAGTATTTAGTCGTCAAATTGGAGATGATTAATGCGTCAGACGGCACACAGTTATGGAGCGAGCGGTATAACCGCCGGGTATCAGACATCTGGATCATACAGGAGCAGGTTGCCAAACAGATCGCGGAAAAGCTGCGGCTGAAGCTGCGGCCGCAGGAGAGGAATAGGCTGAAGAGCCTGACCGAGAGCATAGAGGCTTATCACCTTTATTTAAGGGGCTGCTATTTTCTAAATAAAAGGACGGAGGGGAATTTCAGGAAGGCAGAGCGCGATTTTGTCGACGCGCTCAAGATCGATCCGGGGTTCGCTCATTGCTACGCCGGGATAGCCCGATGCTACAACTTTCTTTTCTCCTACGGGGCGATCTCCCCGGACGAAGCCAGCAAGAAGGTTGTGTCAGCCGCTGCGAAGGCGTTGGAACTGGACCCCCTGCTTAGCGAGCCTCACTCGTCAATAGGGCATGTAAAACTGATTTATCACTGGGATTGGGCCGGGGCCGAGACAGAATTCAAGCTTGCTATAAAACTGAAGCCCAGCAGCGCCACGGCCCATCACTGGTACGGCATCTTCCTCACAGCCATGGGGCGGTTCAGCGAAGCGCAGAAGGAGTTCAGGATAGCGCTTCTTATAGATCCGTTGTCGCTGATTATTAACTCCGCTATTGGCGCTAACTATTTCTATTCGCGGAATTATGATTTGGCGATAGCACATTTAAAAGGCGCTTTGGAGTTGGAAGACTTTTACGTCTTCCACGGCATCCTCGGTTTGGCATATGGCGAGAAGGGGATGTTTGACGAAGCCATTACGAGCGCGGATAAGGCTGTTGCGCTGTCTAACAGCGTGGAGGCGCAGGCGCTTCTTGGTTATATTTACGCGAAATCCGGCAGAACAAGCGAGGCCGAAGAGATACTCGATAGGCTCGTGGACCTCTCGCGGGAGCAATATGTAGACCCGTCAACGATTGCATTTTTGCCTATAGGGCTGGCGCGTACGCAGGAAGCGATGACGTGGCTTGAGCGAGCATTTAAGAGCGGCGGACAGAGCTTGCTGTACCTGGCAGTCGCGCCGTGGTTTGACAGCCTGCGGTCCAGCAAGAGGTTCAAGAGCTTATTACGCGCCATGAACCTGGAAGCCATAAGCGAGCTTGTTCGGGCGCGCAGGAGCGCTTGACCTGAGCCTTCGGGGATGAATACTCAAATGCAGGTGAGGCGGGTCTGTGCCAGCTTCGTTTGAAGCTCAGGTCAGTTTCATCTACTTCAATCGATTGGTTCGAGAACCGCTAACTCGACATTCCCTCTTCGGGCTTGGCCTCGTCGCGCGTCTTGACCAGAGTATCAGCACCGACGGGCTTCTCGTTTGTATTACCGCTTATGGTCGCAGCCGCTGTAGTCTCTCCGGCCGTCTCGACGTCTCCGACCTCTTCGGCCTGTACGTCTTCATGCAAGTCATCATTGCCACTGTTTCGTTTCGACATCTTTCTCTCCTCTTTTCACTTATGCTTGCGCCACTCGGCTACTTGATCGTGTCAAAGCGCAAATTATTAACCTTGCTCGACCTTATCACAAAGCCTGACACGCGGGCATCCTTGTCGCGCATAATCGACCTATTCGCATTTCGGCTCCTATTGACATTCTATACGAAGACGCTTATAACCTTTTGAACAATGACTACAGGGTGCCGTGCAAGGGGAAGCAGATAGGTTTGCGGGGAGCGACTCGGTGCCTGCGGGTGTTCAATGAGAACCGGCAGCGCGGATCGCTTGCGGCATTGAGCGGACTTCAAGCTTTTCAGGGGGAATCGTGCTGATACTGACTCGCCTTTCAAACCTCTGGCGCAATCTGTTTCGCAGAGATCGGGTGGAACAGGAGCTTGACGATGAGCTGCGCACTTACCTTGAGTTGCTGACCGAAGCGAAGGTCAAACAGGGGTTCGATCACGAGGAGGCCCGCCGCCAGGCCTCGATTGAATTGGGAGGCGTTGAGCAGGTCAAGGAGAAAGTAAGAGACATCAGGATGGGACACCACATTGAAACCCTCTGGCAGGATTTGCGTTTCGGCACTCGCATGCTGGGAAAGAAGCCCGGTTTCACGTTTATCACGATTTTGACGCTCGCACTGGGTATCGGTGCCAATACCGCGATCTTTAGCGTTGTTCACGGCGTCCTCTTAAAACCATTGCCCTACTCTGACCCGGATCAGCTCGTCGCGATTTACGAGAGCTCTAAAAAGTCGCCGAGGATGGCGGCCGCCTACCCCAATTATCTTGATTGGCATGCGCGCCAATCGTCATTCACAGAGCTCTCTGCGCGGATGCCCGCAGGCGGGGTGCTGACGGGCGGCGAGCCTGAGCGCGTGACCGGTCGCCTTGTGAGTGCGAGTTTTTTTCGAGCTCTGGGCGTGCAGCCGCAGGTGGGTCGAGCCTTTACCGAAGAAGAAGACCGCCCTGGCGGTGAGCGCGTAATCGTCCTCGGGCACTCGCTTTGGCAACACCGGTTCGGGGGCGACGAGAGCTTGATAGGAAAGGCGATAGAGTACAACGCAGAGAAGTGGACGGTTGTTGGCGTAATGCCCGCCGGGTTCGATTTCTACGGGCAGAACAATCTCAATAACCAATTCTTCATCCCTCTAGGCCATCTGACTAATCAAGAGTACATGCATGACCGCCGCTCGCATCCGGTCATGGTTATCGGGCGACTGAAGCCGGGCGTTACGCTCGACCAGGCACAGGCGGAGATGCAGGCAATTTCGGCACAGCTAGGGGAGCAGTTCCCTTCGTCTAATGCCGGTAATGTCGCGCAGGTGCGTCGCCTTTCTGATGATTACGTTGGCGAAGTTCGCCCGGCGCTACTAATGATCTCCGTAGCGGTAGCTCTTGTGTTGCTGATCGCGTGTGCGAACGTCACAAACCTGACGCTCGCCCGCGCGATGGGGAGGCAGAAAGAGATCGCCGTTAGGGTCGCACTCGGTGCTCCGCGCGGTCGTGTCATTCGGCAATTGTTGACTGAAGGTTTACTGCTTTCGATGATCGCGGCAGTCATCGGGGTTCTGCTCGCCTTTTGGGGGAACTCATTGCTTTTGATGACCAATCCTGATGGGATTCCCCGGTTAGAAGAGATCGGTATCGACCTGACTGTTCTCGGATTTACGACGCTCGTTACTGTGCTTAGCGCGCTCCTGTGCGGGCTCGCGCCCGCGTTGCGGTCCGTAAAGGTCGAGATGAACGATGTGCTAAAGGAAGGCGGTCGCAGAAGCGGGGGCGGAGCGGGCGGTCAGCGTCTCCGTAATACCCTGGTTATCTCCGAAGTAGCCTTGTGCATGGTGCTGCTGCTCGGCGCGGGCTTGCTGCTAAAGAGCTTCCGTCAACTGATGCAGGTCGAAGCAGGTTTCGATGCGCGCAATGTACTCACGCTCAGGCTGCGGCTGCCCGATGCGAAGTACCGTGAAGCGCCGCAGGCGGTCACTTTCCTCAATGAGGTGACGCGCAGGGTCGCTTCCTTGCCCGGAGTCAACAGTGTCAGCATCGCCACGGGGTTCCCTCTCGGTCGCGGCGGCGAGAACAGTTATTGGCTGGAAGGTGAGCCGGAGCCCCAAAAGCCCGAGCAGTGGGCCCCTGCCTTGACCCAGTCCGTTAGCGAAACCTATAACACGACCCTTGGGATAACGCTGCTTGCGGGCAGAGATTTCACCGCACAGGACGCGGCCGACTCCATCCCTGTCGTGGTTGTTGACGACATGTTCGTCGAGCGTCACTCGCCCGGCAGCGAACCTGTTGACATGCTTGGGAAGCGGTTACGCTTCGGAGGTAAAGACGAACCATGGCGAGTAATTGTCGGGGTGGTTCGTCAGGTCCGCCATTACGGTCTCGAAGAGGAGGGGCGGCCGGGGGTTTACAGGCCATGGATGCAGATGAACCCGAAATGGCTCGCGGACTATTCACGCGCTATGGACCTCATAGTCAAGGGTTCGGTCGAGCCGGGCGGGCTTGTCGGCGCGATCAAGAAAGAAGTTCAGGCTGTCGACAAGGACCAACCGCTGGCCAATATCGCGACGCTGGAGGATCTGTTATCTCGCTCTGTAGCGCCGCGCAGGTTCAGCCTGCAATTGCTGGAGTTGTTTGCGCTGATCGCGCTCGTTCTGAGCGCAGCCGGTCTTTACGGCGTGATCGCCTACTCGGTTGCGCAACGCACTCACGAGATAGGCATCCGCATGGCGCTGGGGGCCTCGCGCGGCGATGTCTTGCGGATGGTTATTGGGCAAGGAATCAAGCTGGTTGCGATTGGTGTCTGCATAGGTGTTATCGCCGCGCTGGCTTTAACTCAATGGATCGAGAGCCTGTTGTTTCGTGTGAGCGCAACCGACCCCGCAACCTTTACGGCGATCCCTGTTCTATTGATTGCGGTCGGGCTGCTGGCTTGTTACATCCCTGCGCGACGGGCCACGAAGGTCGATCCGCTAATCGCATTGCGGTATGAATAAATAATTCTTGAACGGTGGCAGCCCTGCTTTTACACCTCAGACTCGTCGCGTACTTTTTCGGCACCCTACCTGATGACGGCGGGTAAGATATACCTCTGCATCATGGTGTTAACCTGGGGGTGTTGATACCACTTATTGTAAGCAGTAGCAGTGATGACAATGACTAATGGCTGGTCCTTGAATATGAAGATCTTGTTGCCGCCGTTCCCTGTGCAATAAAAGGCTTCATGTCGTTTGCCGCCGACCTCATAGGTTATGTTCCAGAATAAATAGCCGTAGTATCCATTGCTATCGAAGGGCAGTTGCAAGTACTTCGTGAAGGTTTTTTCTACCCAGCTTCGCGGGATGATCTGCTTCCCGTTCCACGAGCCGCCGTTTTTGTAAAGCTGGCCGAACTTCGCGAAATCGAGCGAGCTCATTCGCAGGCCACCCGCAGTGCTTGGGAACTTTTGAGGGGTATATTGCCACTGGTATTTTTCAATTCCTAGCGGCTTGAATAATCTGCTATCGGCGTACTTTTCCATACCGGACGGAACCGATTTGTTGATGATGTCGCCTAACAAGACAACCCCTGCGGTGAAGTAACTCCAACTTTTCCCGACTTCCTTCTTATCATCCATCGCCAGGTCGAGGGCGAATTTTATCCAATCGCCGGTCGGGTACATATTCTCTTCGTTGCCGGGAGACTTTTCATCATTATCGTCGGCGTCGAAACCCGAACTCATCGTCAGCAAGCTCTTGATCGTCACGCTCTCTTTTTTCGCGGAATGATTTGCAAACTTTTCCAGGTCGTAAAAATCTTTCAGGGTCTGATCTTCGCTTTTGATATGCCGGTCGTTTATAGCTATGCCCATCAACGCCGACGCGAAGGATTTCCCTACGGAGCGCGTGTCATTCAAGGTATTTCGCGTTGCCCCGTTGAAATATTCTTCGATCAACACCTTGCCGTCTTTTATCACTACGATGCTCGTAATATCCTTAAAGACGTTTTCACCGATTCTCTGGTTGAGTTGTCTGATCTTATTCTCGTCGTAGGAATCCCTGGAAATTTCCCAGCCGCTTTCGGGTTTGATGGGCTGAATCGCTATGAGCTTTTCATCAACCGCTGGCTTCGTTACCGTCAATTGCAATTGACCCTCGGCAATCAGCTCCCCGACTTTGAGGTCGGTCTTTTTGAGATACGGTCTTATCTCTATTTTTAGCACGTGGGTCCCTGATGCCAGGGCATCTGCCCCACCGTTGACCATGAACCTGCTCCACATAAATCTGCCCCATGAATCTTCAGCGGTTGTGGAGAGCAGTGGAACGCGAAGGACGGTTCTCTTATGCTTGGCTTCCGGCAGGCCCGCGCCGACGTGAAGATTTTCTTTGTAGATCAACTCGTCATCCACATAAAACGCGAATTGATAATTGCCGCTTTTCAGAAGTTCATCGGCCGTCAGTTCGGGGGCCAGCCGGTGCAGATAATTCGTTAATGAATTACCCATGAAAACCCTGATACTCAGGTCGCCCGTTTCCTTCAACTCAAAGGTCTTCAAAAAATCCGATTCCTTGTAGCTCTCTAAGGGAATCGGTTTTGCCATGAAGGTAATCCTGCCGGTGTTCGCCTGATGCAGCGGGCTTGTTATACCTTCACTCTGCACAATGTCTTTCTGCCCGAATGCGATCCCGGAGAGTAAAATGTAAATGGCTGTAAAAAGCATCTTGCTCTTAGTCGGTTTAAGCCTATTCATGGTGAGACTCTCCTTCTAATCAAAGCACGCCGACTTCACTCGTCGAATATGCCGCGAAAAGACGATGTCAGCGACTACTCGCACCTGAGCGCGACCAGCGGATCGACTCGCATCGCCCGCCGCGCCGGGATATAGCAAGCAAGGAGGGCGACCGCGACGAGCAACAACGGGACGGTAAAGAAGACCGCCGGGTCGGTGGCGCTTACTTCGAACAGCAAGCTGGCGAGCATCCGCGTCAATGCAGCAGCCGCCGCCACGCCCGCGACAAGCCCGGCTGATGCCAGTACCAGGCCTTGCCGCAGCACGGATCGCAAAAGAACCGAGGGGTGAGCTCCGAGCGCCAGACGTATGCCGAATTCGTTTGTGCGGTTACTGACGTAAAGCGACATTACGCCATAAATTCCCACAGCGGCGAGCAGGACAGCCAGCAACGCGAATGCCGTCAGCAAAGTGTTAGTCAGGCGCTGGTTGTTGAGCGTCTGGCCAACGGCCTGAGCGAGCGGTTGCACGCCCCACAGCGGCAGGTCCGCATCGAGCGCCTGGACCTCGCCTCGGATCGCTGTCGTAATGGCAGTTGGCTCTCCAGAGGTCCGCACTGTCAAGTACATCTGCTGCGACCTGTCTTGAGTGTGTGGGTAATAGAAATGCGGCTCCATAGTCTCTTTCAAATTCCTATTTTTGACGCCGGCCGCAACGCCCACAATCGTCATCCACTGGTCGGCCCAGGCAAAGCGGATTCGTTTGCCGATGGCATCGCCGTCCGCCCAGAAACGGCGCGCGAGCGTTTCGTCCACAATCGCAACGGGGGGCGAGTCGGCGCTGTCTGTGGAAAGGAAATCCCGGCCACGCAGCAACGGGATGGCCAGCGTCTGGAAATAGCCGGGGCTCACAAGGCGAACTTGCGCGTTCGGCGCCACGCCGCCCGGATCAGGCTCGTGCCCTTCGACGACAAACCCATCCGACGTACGGCCGCCGGCGAATGGTAAAGTCGAAGTGACTCCCGCGCTCCGCACCCCCGGCAAGCTGCGCACGCGTTCGAGCAAACTTTCAAAGAATCGTATTGATGTTTCGCCGTCCGCGTATTTGCTGGCGGGCAAAGCCAGGCGCATGGAAAGCACATTCTCAGGCTCAAAGCCGGGGCTGACTGAGAGCAGGCGCTGAAAGCTCTTGAGCAGCAAACCCGCGCTGATAAGTAGCACGAGGCAGAGCGCAAACTGCGCCGCGACCAGAACGCTGTTCAGGCGGCGGCTGGAGCGGCCTGCGCTGCCGCGTACGCCTTCCCGCATCCCGGCTTGCAGCCCGATCCGGTAAGCCCGAAGCGCAGGAGCCAGCCCGAATAGCAGGCCTGTTAATACCGCCAGCGTACCGGCAAAAGCTAGAATCGCCGGGTCGACACTGACTTCTCCGAGGCGGGGCACCTGTTTGAGCGCCGGTAATTGTCGCAGCATCCCCACACCTATCCATGCCAGCGCGAGTCCCGCAGCGCCTCCGATAAGCGACAAAAGCAGGCTTTCCGTCAGTAGCTGTCGAATGACTCGCCAGGGTGTAGCCCCTAAAGCGAAACGAAGTGAAAGCTCTCTTGTGCGTGAGGCGGCTCGCGCCAGCAGCAGGTTGGCGACGTTTGCGCAGGCTATTAGAAGCACTAGACCCACAGCCCCTAACAAGACCAGCAGGGGTGTCTTTGTGTCTCCAATAATTACCTCTTTAAGCGGCCTGACGATTGTCTTCATGTCGGCATCGGCGGGCGGCGGCGCGCTTGCTCCCGCGAAGGCCGGATTCTGCTGCGCCGCACTCCAGAAAATGTCAGTCGTTTCTATCACCGCTTGCGAAACCGCCACACCTTGCTTCAGCCGGGCGATGCCAGAGAGCGTATAAGGGAACGTCCGTTGCGGGTTCAAGCCGAGCGGAGTCCACATCTCAACATTAGTGTTTGGATAAGCAAAGCCCTGGGGCATAACGCCCACAACTTCTGTAGGGATATTGTTGAGCAGAAGCGATTGTCCGAGGATCTGAGGGTCTCCGCCGAAACGCCTCTGCCACAGACCATAGCTGAGGATGCAAACGCTGTTTTTCCCTGGCGAATCTTCTTCCGAACTGAAGGCTCTCCCCCAGGCGGGCTGCACGCCCAGCACGTCGAAAAAGTCGACGGTGACCGCCGATGCCTGGAGCCGTTCGGGGCTGGCGCCGCCCGTCAGATTGAACCCGGCCGAGGTGAAGGCCGCTATCTTTTCAAATACGTGGTTCTGGTCGCGGTAAAGGGCAAAATTGGCCTGAGACAATCCCCAGGTGTCCAATCCCTTCTGAGGGTATGATTGTATGAGTGTAACGAGCCGGTCGTCCTCCGGGTAAGGCAATGGCTGTAATAATATGCCGTAGACAACACTAAAAATCGCTGTCGTGGCCCCGATGCCAAGGGCCAGCGTGATGACAGCAACGGACGTAAAGCCTGGGTTACGGCTCATGCTTCGTAACCCGAAACGAAAATCCCGCACCAAATCTTCTATGAAGCTCACACGCCGCACGTCGCGGCATTTCTCCTTATGCTGCTCGATTCCCCCGATGATCCGCAGTGCTGCAAAGCGCGCCTCATCGGCAGTCATCCCCTTAGCAAGGTTTTCATCGATCTGCCGGTCGAGGTGGTAGCGGAGTTCCTCGTCCAATTCCTGCTCAACCTGGCCTCGCCGAAGCAACGACCGGAGGCGAAGCGGCACTGTGTAGAACCAGCGTTGAATGCCCATCTCTCAAACCCCTTTCAGTTCGACGACAAGCGAGATGGCAGCCGAAAGCCGCCTCCAGTTGGCCGTCTCCTTCTCCAGTTCCTTCTGCCCGAGGCGAGTCAAAGAGTAATACTTGGCGCGGCGGTTGTTTTCACTGGGCTTCCACTCAGCTTTGATCCACCCCTCCTGCTCAAGCTTGTGCAGTGACGGGTATAGCGACCCGTCGCTTACCTGAAGCACGTCGCCTGAAACCTGCTTCAAACGCTGACTGATGGCCCAGCCGTGGAGCGATTCCAATGCCAGTATCTTTAAGACCAGAAGGTCGAGAGTGCCCTGCACCAGGTCCGATGGTTTGCTCATGTTCTTCTCCTTGGTTACCGAGGGTAAGATACACAAACTCCCCTCGGTAAGCAAGGGGAAGATGAATCTTCAAGGAGAATGCTGGATAAGGGGTTGAAAGGATCGGCGGCGAGTATGGCCCCGCCTTCACGAAGAGAGAGCCTACCGGCAAATCAGACTAATCATCCCGTGGTTATTTTTCTTTGGTCAATATCATTGCCAGCGTTTTGTCTAGGTTCGGTCCTCTTAATTCATTCTCTATCGCAATAATCTTACCGGTTCGGCCCACAAGGATCGGCTTCGGGATGCCGCTGATCTCAAACCGTTTTACCATTTCGCTGTCAAACCCACCCGGAATCAATGAGTTCAGCCAGGGCATTCTCCATCTGCCGCTGCGAAACCTCTTAATTGTTTCCGGTTTGTCGTCCAGTGAAAGGCTTACAATCTCAAATCCTCTCGTTTTATATTTCTCATAGACCCTGTGCATATTCTCCATCTCTTCTATGCACGGTTTACACCAGGTCGCCCAGAAATCTATCAAATAGATTTTGCCTCTCAGGCTCTCATTCGTATAAGTCGTCGTCGGGTTATCAAGCGAAGTAAAGGAAAATGCTGGAACGATTTTGCCAACCATGATATTGCGGTCTGGCGAGAACTGCTTTCTCGCCCTGGCCTTTATATTTTGGTCGGGATGGTCCTCGATAATCTGTCGAACATAGTCCGCGTATTTCTCAGGCTGGCCCGAATTGCTCAAAGCGACTCCTATAAGGTCCGGCTCCAGAGTCCAAAACCGAGAAATCGGCGGAATCTCGGCGAGCGCTTTTTGCGTGAGTACCGAATCCAATTTCGCGCCATATGTTCCAAATCCGAGATCGAGATAACTGAATAGCAAGAGCTGTCGGAGCAGCGCGTCTTCTTCTTCCGCTATCTGCTTTGAGAGATTAGAAAGGTGACTCGACCAATCGTAACTGAATTCATAAGCAGGTTTATTCGTTCTCTTATGCGCTGCGAACGCCGCGCTAAATGCCTGTCGGCGTTTTAGCATCTCATCATAGAGCAATGCGAATTTCGCTTCTCTAGAGTTTGGGTCATTGAAATGGACCCTCGCTTTTGTTTCTGCCCTCACAAGCTTTTTCGGGTCAAAGATAATCCTGACGCGGCCATTCTTGGGACTTACTACTGAGCGATAGTCGCCGCCGCCATCGTAGACGTAGTCTTCCGAGTCTGTGCCGTTTATGCTTCCTCCGCTCTTTGCCACGCCGACAAGCTGATAGACAAATTTCGACGCGCTGGTTTCAAACTCCACCGCGTAGGTCCCGTCTGTCTGCTTCTGCATTGGCATCGCCGATTGAAAGGAAAAGCCGTTAAAATCGCCGATAATTTTTGCGCCGCCGAGATCGCTCATGTATTCATAGGCCCTGAGTTGCACCTGGAGCTTTACCTCGGCCGGTTGTTCAATATAAATGGGGACTTCTCGCATGAGATGATTCACACCTGTGAACTGAATGAGGAATAGTCCGGTCTCTGCGGTTGTAATCTGAAAAGCATCATCTTTCGCCACTTCTACGGAAGTGACAGGTTTCGATTGATTTGGCCGAATAAGATGAACGTGAGCCTTGATAAGAGTATTGCCGTCATGTCCTAACAGCTTTCCGCCGATGATAGTCTGCTGTTGCGCCCATACACGGCTTGGGATCAGTAGCGCGCTCATCATGAAGGCGACCGAGAGTGTTAGATTAAGAAGCTTGTTCATACCGGGAAGGCTACCAGATGGCCGGGAGCCTGTATTTCACCGAAGAAACATTTTTGATCCCGGTTAGCGTAATCGAGAAATCGCACGATATTGAGCCGGGGTCATGCCTGTGAGGCGTTTAAAGGTTCTCGAAAAGTGGCTTTGATGAGAAAAGCCCGCAGCCAGAGCGATTTCAATCAGGGGAGTTGTCGTCTCAGCGAGATAGCGACAAGCAAACTCGACGCGCAGTTGGCGTACATAATCGCCAATCGTACACCGATAGTGTTTTCGAAACTCGCGGGCTACGTGAACGGGGTGCACGCCTACCATCTCGGCAATGCTTGTTAAAGTCAGATGGCCTGTGAAGTGAGCGTGGAGAATCTCCCTGGCCTGTTCGAGCCAGTAAGGGCGCTTATGGTTTGAAACCTCAACAGAGCGACGCGAGGTTTCGGCTAAAAGTTCGAGTGTCAAACCTTCAATCGCCAGCGGCGACACTTTATCAGGGGAACAGAATTCCTTGTATATTCTCCTCGCAAGATTGGCCGGTGAGCCTCCGCGAAAGTGGGTTGGGCTGTCTGGTATCACCGAATGCTCTCGCACGCGCCGCAGCCAGAATGTGTCTAGCTGGACATTGAAGCATCGGCCCCCTGCCTTTTGAAAGTGGTTCGAATGTATCTCGTTAGGAGGATGAAGAATGATAGTTGAAGGCTCACACAGGCGAGTCTGCTTCCCGTAATTTTCAGTATAAACACCCTGCAAAACAAGGCAGAAGTAGGCGTGTTCATGCGAGTGCTCTGGGAGCACTTGATTCGGAGCATACCTTGTCTCTGTTAATGCAAACTGAGTGACAACGTAGCTCTTCAAAACATCCCCGTATAATTGCTCACAGTACGGTTTCATAGCTGTACGCTCCCTGCTACAACCAATCAACGTCTTTCAGCAGAGGTGGCCGGAGCGAGTGAACGGCACTGGCGGAATGTCAATAAGCCCGCTTCCAAGCCTCCGCAACATGCGCAGGTTAAGTTTGATCGATGATATTAGTTCAGTCAATTGTGACTACGAGCTTTGATACCAGATAGCAGGCCAGCTCATGAAACCATTGAGCGGGCGTGCCTTAGATATTGAGGTCGAACACGGGCGTCTCCTTCAAACAGGTTGGAGCCCTAAACAGCTTCTTTCAAAATCCTGTTTTTATGACTAGCCAACCTTTCGATGACTCCCCTCATTTCACGCTACGGTCCGCAAGCGTTGCCCGGCCCTGGTCATCTAATAGCCCTCCGCTTTCCTCTTTCTCGATCAGCTGGGTCGCCGTTTCCCCACAAACCGGTTCAGAGAAGTAGTAGCCTTGACCTTGCTCGCAGCCAAGCGCCTTGAGTTGATCGAACTGCATGACGGTTTCGATGCCTTCCGCGACGACTTCCATTCCAAGGTTGCGGGCAAGTGAGACGACGGCTCGCACGATCTCGCCATTCTCTTCGCCGCCAATTCGCTTGATGAACGACTGGTCGATCTTTAATGCCGTTACAGGGAAGCGGTGAATGTAGCTCAGCGAAGAATAGCCTGTGCCGAAATCATCCAGGCTCAGCTCGATTCCAGCCCTGCTGAGTTCTTCAAGCACCCCCATTGCGTAATCGCCTCTCTCCATCATCACGCTTTCCGTAATCTCCAGCTTCAAGCTGCGCGGGTCAAGGCCGGTCTGTTGCAGGGTGTCAAGCACTTGATTGACGATTGCCGGTTGCATGAACTGTTTGCACGATAGATTGACGCTTATCTTCATCTGCCTTGTGACTGGCAGAACTTCCTGCCACTTGCGCATCTGGAGGCAGGCCTGTCTGAGTACCCATTGGTCTATATGGATAATGAGCCCTGTCTCCTCCGCGATGGGTATGAATTCGGACGGCATGATCAGCCCGCGCTCCTGGTGTTGCCAACGCGCGAGAGCCTCGAAGCCGCATATTCGCCCGCTTTCGAGCGACACTATCGGCTGATAGTTGACCAGAAACTCATCCCTGTCGAGTGCCCGCCTCAAATCCGATTCGATTTCTAGCAGGGTCAGCGCGTGAGCATGCATTTTGGCGTCAAAGACCTGATACTGCGCCTTACCAAGCGCCTTGGCGCTGTACATCGCCGTGTCCGCATCGCGCAGCAGGTCTTCAGGCTGCTCGTCACAGTCGCCGGAATATTTAATGCCGATGCTTGCGGTTACAAACAATTCCCGCCCGGCGAGGGCGAAGGGCTGTTCGAGCACCTCCTGCACGCGCTCTGCTACACGTTGCGCATCGCCGTAATCTTTAATGCCGTCAAGCAGGATAGTGAACTCGTCACCGCCCAGCCGCGCGATGGTATCACCGTCACGAAGGCATATTTCGAGCCTGCGCGCGATTGCGACCAGGAACTCGTCCCCGATCATATGACCCAGGCTGTCGTTGATGACCTTGAAGCGGTCTACGTCGATGAAAAGAACGGCAAAGAGATAGCCTTTCCTTCGCCGCCGGTGATTGATAGCCAGTTGAAGGTGATCAATAAAGAGCGCGCGGTTGGGCAGCCCTGTCAATGAGTCGTGAAAAGCGTCGTGAATCAATTGCTCTTCCGCGCGACGGCGCTCGGTGATGTCGCGTGTGAGGATCTGTGTGGCAGGCTTCCCCCCGAATGTTACTGAAGCCATGACCACCTCGATGTCTCTCATCTGACCGTCCAGCCGAACGAATTTCTCCTCTTTCAACTCCAGCTTTTGATCCCCCCTCAGGTGCCACTCATGCGCAAGAAAGTTCTCACGGTGGTCCGGGTGAACGAAATCCGTGACCGCAAGACCCAATAAAGCGTCAACACTCTCTGCGCTGAACAGTGTGACCGCTGCCGGGTTGGCGTACACTATCTTACCGTAGCTCTGAACGACGATTGCTTCGGGCGACAACTCGACGAGGAGTCTGTAGCGCTCCTCGCTCTCCTTCAACGTTCGCTCCGTGCTGTGCTTGTAAAGGGCGACCTCTATGGTCGTATGCAGCTCCCTCTCTTCAAACGGCTTTATCACATAGCCGAACGGCTCGGTGACCTTCGCTCGTTGGACTGTAGGGTGATCAGCGTTCGCAGTCAGGTAGATGACGGGAATACCGAATCTCTGCCGTATCTGGTCCGCGGCTTCGACCCCGTCCATAGGCCCTTGCAGCTGAATGTCCATTAACACGAGGTCCGGGCGTAACGCGCCGGCCTGCTCAATCGCCTTCTCGCCCGATGCGATTGTGGCAGGCACTTCGTAACCAAGCGACTCTAGCCTGTCTTGTATATCTAAAGCGACTATGCTTTCGTCTTCAACGACCAGTATGCGGGCCTGTGTCATGCGTGTAGTCCCCCCATCTCCTCGGGAAATCTAATCTCGAAGGTAGTCCCAGCGCCGTTGCGGAACGCCAGCTCTCCGCAAAGCTGGCTGGCCAGCATGCGCACGAGCTTCATTCCAAGAGACTTACCTTTTTCGGGGTCGAAGCCGGGGGGCAAACCAACGCCCGTGTCGCTCACCTTGAGCAGGTAATGGGCGTCTGTGCGTGTGAAGGTTATGTTGATTTCTCCCCGCCTATCCGCAGGGAATGCATACTTGAGTGAGTTTGACGCCAGTTCGTTGATGATTAGCCCGCAGGGAACCGCCGAATCAATCGGCAGCGATACGTCGTCAACGTCGACCTTGATCTTGACAGCCTCTGGGCGTATCCGGTACGAGCGAGAGACATGTGCAACGAGCTTTTGGAGGTACTCTGCGAAATTTATTCGTGAAAGGTCTTTCGACTGGTAAAGCGTCTCGTGAATTAGCGCCATGGATTTGACGCGGTTCTGGCTGTCTTGAAAGACCGAGAGAGCTTGCTCATCTTGAATGCTCTTTGATTGCAGGCTGAGCAGGCTTGTTATTACCTGCATGTTGTTCTTGACGCGGTGGTGAATCTCCTTCAACAGTACCTCTTTTTCGTGCAGCGAACTCTTGATGTGCTCAAGCGCCTGTTTGCTCTCCGTCACGTCGTCGATGACGCCCGCTACCCTGTAGACTTCCCCGGACTCGTTCGCGATGGGGAACGCGCGGTCGCGCACCCAGCGGACTTCGCCGTCCGGTCTGACTATGCGGTACTCAAGGTCGTAATCGCCGCCGGATTGAACACTCACGGCGGCCTCGACCGCGCGCGCGCGGTCATCCGGGTGGATCGTGTCGAGCCAGGTCTGCAATACCTCTGAGAGGTCGCTGCAAGACCTGCCCCATACCTCCTCATATGCGGGGCTGATGTAGATCAGATTGTTGTCATGGGGTTCGGTTACCCAGAAGACCTCGCGTATGTTCTCCGCGATTTGGCGGAATCTCTCTTCGCTCTGTCGCAGCGCGCTTTCCGCCTGTTTCCGGGCGGTGATGTCTGTTGAGATGCCAAGCACCTGGTTGGCCGTCCCGTCAGGTGAAACGATGGGGCGCTTGATCGTCTGGAGCCAGCGCACTTCCCCGCTCGCGTCTGTAACGATCTCCTCGGGGATGAACTTCTCCTTCAACGTGGCCATCACTTCCAGGTCATCACGGCGGAATGATTCGACCTCTTCCTCGTTGGGATTGAAATCCGAATCCTTCTTGCCCAGGAGACCCTCGACCGATGTGCCATAAGCGTCGGCGATGGCCTGGTTCACAAGCATGAAGCGACCGTCTGAATCTTTTGCGAAGACGAAATTTGGGTTGAGGTCGATCACCTGGCGGAGGAATGAGCGTTGTTCCGCGAGCTGCACTTCGGCCAGCTTGCGCTCGGCAACTTCCCTCTCTAATTTTTTGTTGGTGGCGACGAGCTGGGCTGTGCGGTTGGCCACGTGCGCCTCAAGCCCCTCGTTCAAGCTCTCTATCTCGGATGTTCGCTCGGCAATGCCCCACATCTCACCGATGCTGTGTTTGACGGCGATGAGGAGGAAGGTGTCCTCGAATATTACCCAGGCGGCGTGTTCCAACCATCGCCAGCTGCTCGCCGTGATCACGCCATAGACGGACTGCGGCCAGAAGACGCCGCGCAGAAAGTGGTCGGCGGCGACGACAACCGTGGCCGGGACGAGCACGCGCCAGTCGCGGTAGAAAGAGAGAAATGCCAGCGACCCGAAGACGTGGAAGTGTGTCTCGATTCGCCCTCCGGTCAGGTGGATGAGCAACGACCCCATAAGCATCTGTCCGACAGCGACCGTGTAGCGCGTAGATGCGTGGCCGGGACGAGTGACCGCCAGCACGATGGGCAAAAAGCTGATCACGCCCCCGAGGAAAAGC
Organism: uncultured Clostridia bacterium; assembly: GCA_964615905.1. Lineage (GTDB taxonomy): Bacteria > Acidobacteriota > Blastocatellia > UBA7656 > UBA7656 > DATLMR01. The sequence continues at coordinate 2,018 of CAZTUB010000021.1, read as the reverse complement.
GCAGCCCAAACGTGCGGGTGCGTGTGACTGGACTCGCCGACCCAGGCCCGTGGAGAGACCCAGAGGGCTGCGGCCACGCCGGCGATACATTGAAGCGTCATCAGTCCGGCGAACAGGCGGTCTGTGCGCCTGTAGACGAGTCCCAGGTGCTCGTTAAATATCTCTTCAACTCGCCTGGCGGGTGTCTCGCGCCTGTACAGGCTGGTGCTTGTTTCTGTCATCTAATGCTCCTCGCATTCGGGGTCTGATCTGAAAAGCGGGCAGCCGAAGACGAACGTCTCAGCTTGCTCTGCTTCCCCGGCATTTAAGAGCGACACGATGGCGCTTCGGCCCGCGTTATCGCCTGAATGGCCTCGTGACCCGGTGATGCCGCCGCTGAACAGCAACTCCCCCTCCGTGTTGTACAGAGCAGTCTGGCCAGAAGTCATCGCGTGGAAGCGACGAGCCTCCGTGCCGCGCTCATCAACGAATACACTGACATCGGGGATGCTTGCGGCGCTTTGCCAGAGGTCTGTTTTCTCCCAATCGTCGGAAAATCCTTCCGGTTTGAGGAAGAGGACATAAGCGGTCACACGACCCTGGGCCTGGGTCATAAGTCTAGCCAGTTCACCGACGCTCGCCCGCGTGCATGGGCAATGCGGGTGTGCCGTCATGACTAGAGTGGCGCGGTCTGTAGCGAGGTTGAGATGGCTCTCACGCGGCCAGCTGGCTGGCGGGTGGGCCGCCACGCCGGGTCCGTTTTCATAGGCCCACAGCAGACCGAGCCCTACCGCGATCATCACGGCCCAGGCGGCGCACACAACTATCAGGATAGGTTGCCCTTTTTTCAGTTGCATTGACCCGATCTATTGCCTCAATGGGAGCGGTTTGATGGAATCCGGTATAGACGGAAACCACCTGGAAGTGTTGGGGGAAATTAGCCCCTGATAAGCCTGAGGGCAGATTCCGAGGGAGCAAGCCAGTTGGAATTTTGGCAAGCAGCGGGCCAACTAGAGCATAATCGGGTATATGCTGAAATCAAGAGTTATTTGGGGTAACCCAAGTCTGCCTTGAAGTTAGTGATCAATCTCACCGGTCAGGTTAATGAGTTTTAACGTCACAGGACCCCGAAAGACAGGGCGACATGATATAGCGACAGTTCTACTTTTCAGCTTCATCACGCCGCAGGGCGCGAATCTCGGCATGTAATGCTGCGATCTCAGACCGCAGCTCCTGGATGGATCTGGATCCGGCCAGTTCCGCTTCTTCACTTTCCGCGTCGCGGCCGATGAAGAAGGTTGCAAGAGCCGCCGTGACGTAGCCGAAGACCGCGAGCCCGTAGAGCGCAAGGATAAAACATAGCACACGACCTTCGGCGGTCTTCGGCCAGAACTCCGAGCCCATCGAAGTCATAAGCATAGCGGTCCACCACAACGCAACGCCGTAAGAGTCCAGGCCTCCCGCGACTTCATTTTCAAAGGCGTACATCCCCGCGGCCCCTGCCAGTATGACTACCAGCGTGAGCGCGACCACATACCCGAACCCGCGACGGCCCATGCTCGCGCCGAGCGCCTTCATCCCACGGTTAAGCGAGGTAATTACGCGCACAAGGCGCAACCCGCGCGCCGCTCGCGTAACGCGCAGCAGGCGTACAACTCTAAAAACACGCAGGACTCGCAAAGCAGGCACGAGCAGAGCTATGACCGTCAGCCAGTTGTTTTTCACATAACTGAGCCTGTGAGGCGCGAGGGCTAGCTTGACCGCGAAATCGAGAATGAAGATGACCCAGATGACCGTCCCTGCGATTTCCAGCAGCGGGCTCAGCCCCCAGATGAACTCGACAACCAGCAGGGCCAGCCACACGAAGCCGAGCACAAGCATGGGCACTTCGAGCCAGTCCTCCAACTGTCGCAGGACCTCGCTTCGTTCGTCGCTCAGCGCTTCCCTAGCTGGTATGGGCTGATCGTTCATAATCTCTCACTGAGGGGGATAGAGCGGCCAAAATACGGGGACAAGCAGTAACACGACTACCATCAAGA
>CAZTUB010000020.1:0-95070 GCA_964615905.1 uncultured Clostridia bacterium | reverse complement strand
ATCAACTCTTTGTTTCCGACCTTCGGCTCATAAAAATTTTGATCCCACAAATACAAGTCTTCGACGGTCGTTAATACACCGCCGTCGCCAACAAGGTCATTCAATGAAGAGCGGGCGCGGATACTTTTATCCGGGCCGACCCGATAACCATGCGCCCGGTTTTTGACGACCTCGAAGCGGTTATCGAAAAACAGAGTATTCTTCATGCCCAGAGGCTTGAAAATGTTCTCCTCGGCAAACGCCCGCAGAGATTTCCCGCTCACGCGCTCGACGATGATTCCCAACAAAAAATAACCGGAATTACTATACGAATACTCTGCGCCCGGTTTGAAATTGAGATTCTTTTGACGCGCTACAATATTCAATATGGTTTTGGGGGAGTAGGCTTTATCGGTGTCAAGCCCGCCAAAACGGACTAACGCCTCATATTCACGGATGCCGCTCGTATGATGGATCAAATGCCGGATCGTGATCGTCTCGTCGTACTTCGGCATCTCGGGGACGTACTTGCGGATGTCGTCGTCGAGCGACAATTTCCCCTGCTGCGCCAAAAGAGCGATGCTGAACGCCGTAAATGGTTTTGAAACTGAAGCGAGATTAAACCGGGTCAAAGGCGTGTTCGGAACGTCGTAGTCGAGATTCGCCATCCCGAAGCCGCGTTTGTACACGAGCCTACCGTCTTTAACCACACCGACCGCACCTCCCGGCATATCGTTCTTGTCCCACTGAGACAGGAACGCATCCGCCTTCTTCGCCGACTCGTCGTCCGCAGGCTGAGTTTTAGCCGTCACATTCTGCCGTCCCAAAATGTCGGTGGCGGCGAAACCGACCGTGAACATAATCAGGGCTGTAACAACCAGGCATCTTTTAAGCATATTTTCCCTTCCCTCACTCAGGATAATCATTAGCTTTCGGCTAACGATAAGTTGATACGTTTCACTAAAAAGGCCGGGAACGGGTTTGCGACGAATCGGGGGAGAAAAGCGGCGGGTTGACGGCAAGATAAGGCAGATTGGACCAGTGCGTTGATGGGTCTATCGGGCTTCGTCCAGTAGTGATTGAATCTCATGGCGATAACCGCGGCTCGCTTTCAGGGCTATGCCGCTGGTCAATGTGACGACGTATTCGCCTTTATAAAGGGGTCGGATGTCTTTGATGCGCTCGATATTAACTAACGTCGAACGGTGGATTCTCAAGAATTTCTTTGGATCCAATTTGGCGTGAAAGTTCCCCATCGTTTCGCGAATCAGGTGGGTTTGGCTGCCGCTGTGCAGAGTTAAATAATCGCCCGCGCCTTCCACCCAATCGATCTCTTCGGCCTTCAGAAAATAGACGCGCCCGCCTGATTTAATGGCCACCCGGTCGATCGGTTCTTGATGGGCCGCCCTTTCCGGTTTTCTGTAATCCGCCCCCGAAGGTGATTCGCCGTCTTTTGATTTCAAGCCCTGAAGCGCGGCCAACAGGCTCTCGCTGATTTCGCCGAGTTTCTGCTGCCGGACAAAAGTCTTGGCCCTTTGCAAAGCTGTGTCGAAGCGGTCGTGGTCGAAAGGCTTGAGCAGGTAGTCGAGCGCGTGCGCCTCGAACGCGCGCAGGGCGTGCTTGTCATACGCGGTGACGAAAATAGTGACGGGCATCCGCCTGGCCCCGACCTCTTCGACCACCTGAAACCCGTCCATTTCCGGCATCTGGATGTCAAGAAAGACAACGTCCGGCCCCTGCTCGCGGATCACCGTCACCGCCTCTTTCCCGTTGCGGCACTCGGCAATCACTTCGATTTCGGGGTCATCGTTGAGCAGCACCAGCAGCGCCTCGCGGGCAAGTGATTCGTCGTCGACGATCAGCGCGCGGATTTTTCGATTCAACTCAGTTCTCCTTTTGACCGTCCTTCAGCGGGGAGAATGGGATAACAATCTGCGCTACTGTCCATTCGTTTCCCCTCCTGCTCAGGCTGAAACTATAACCCTCACCGTAGAGCTCCGAGAGACGCGCCCGGGTGTTTTTTAATCCCAGGCCGGCGGCACCGTTCTGCCCGGAAATCTTCTTCAGGTCTTTTCCGTCGTCGCGCACTTCCATCAGAACCTGGTCACTTTGCAAGTGAGCCGCGATCTGTATCCGGCTGGTTCCGGAATTAGAATCCACGGCGTGGCGCATGGCGTTCTCGACGAGCGGCTGCAATATTAAATTCGGCACTTGGGCTTCGAGTGCCTGCGGGTCAATCTCCCACTCGACGGCAAGCCGGTCATGGAAGCGGATGCGCTCGATTTCCAGATAACGCCGCGTAAATTCAAGCTCGTCTCCGAGCGTCATAACTTGCGTCTCTATATTATCCAGCGTTAGCCGCAGAAGTTCGCTGAGACGGTTAACGAGTTTGACCGCATCCCGATTTTCATTCTTTAGAACCAGCGCCGTAATCGAGTGCAGCGTGTTGAATAAAAAGTGCGGGTGCAGCTGCATCTTCAGTGCCTGGAGTCGGGCATTCGATAGCTGGGCGTCGAGCCTAGAAGCTTTTAACATTTCGTTTTGATACCGCTCGTAGTAGACGAAAATCAAACTACTCGAAAGAATCACCCAGTAGATCACCAGGTTCACCCAGACGATTGGTACCGAATCATAAAGCGACCGGTAAACCGGTCGGTAAAATTGCTCGATGTCATAACTTGTCAGGTCTTTCAAAAGTGGTATCAGAAGTAGAGGCAACCCCTGAACGAGCATCGCCCAAACGGTTCCCACCGATAAGTAGACCAGCAAGCTCTTAATTAGACGCCTACGTTCAAAAGAAAAACGGCGCGACAGTATGATGATCAACGGAGCGTGCATTCCCCAAAACAACCAGTACGGAGCAAGTTCGGAGATATTTTCTGACACATTTTCCGGCTCATTTATTCCAAGTAAGAGAGAAAGTGTGCTCACGAGATAGACGGCCAGAGCGCACAGCACCAGGATCAAAAGCCATTGAGAAGTAGAAATTCGTCGCATTGTTAATCAAGTATAAGGCACTGACCGGAATTTTTATATTTGAAGTTTAAACCCATCTCGGGCGGCTTCCGGCTGCGTTGCAAAGATAAATTTGAGGTGCGAAGGAGCGTCGGGCCCCGACGGGAGAGTCCGGTTGGACTCAACCAAAACTCACTTACACGGCTGAGGGTTTCGCGGGCGTCGAACCGTGTGCCACCCAACGCCTCGGTTGACCGGGCCGCAGAGCGGTACTCGCCTTAATCATACGAAACCCGATTTGGCGGCTCCGGTCGAACCGTTTGTCAGATGCCGTCGATTGCAGACCTTCTTTTACACTACGAAGTATACCCAGCCTTCTTTGAGGTTTATTCCATGGACCCCGATCCCTGATACGCCAAGTTTAGCAACACTTTCCCCGCAAGGATTTATGTTCCCTCCTCCATTCTCAGCGAAGACATCTTCACATAACACTTGCTTATCCGACATCCGAACGAATTGAAACCTCACTCTTGCTTGGGCGTCAAATCCGGCAGCTTCAGCGCAGGGTCTTGGCGGAATAATTTCCAACACTTTAATCTGAACTTTACCATTATCTGTTGCCTCGCCTTGGCGAAGGACAAAGCGCCCTTTTATTAGAACGCCTACAAACCCGCTGTCAGAGTCCTTCCAGCCCAACTCATCTTTGGGATAGAGTGGCTCAACAGCATGTCTATTGGGGCAACATCCAACCATCAAGCCGGCGATTATTGTGATTATGGCTTGCGCTTCAATACTACCCACGGCTCGCCGAACTTACCACCGGTCATCTGGTCCAAGCTATCGAAGCGAAAAGTACCAAATTCGCCCATCTTTGCGTAAACAGCATCAGCGGTCCAGATGGCAGCGTGCTGGGGGGCCCAGCTAGTGGTGCCTTTCGTAGCGTACAAAACAATCCATAACTCCCCCGGCTTGGGCTGTTGGCCGTCACTTGTGACCTGCGTAAAATAGATCGGCGGCCCCCAACCATGCTCGTCATAAAACTTAAACAACTCTTCCTGGGTCGCCGCGGCCGTGATGCCGCGAGCACCCATTTTCTCCGCCCCCTTCTGTACCGGGCCCCCGTTATCAACCCACCCGGGCGGATTTCTTTGATCTGCTGCATAGCCAAAGCAGTTGAAACATATAGTTGATTTCCCGACTGCTACGATGCTTCCTCTCCTCAACCTCGGAAGATTAGCGCCTTCATATTTAAGAAGTCTGCCCACTTCAATTTGCTGCCGAGCGGTAGTATTAAAGGCAACCCCTCCAAGTCGGGACACGACCCGAGGGATGACGTACCCGGTGGCGTTTTTACAATTTTGAACTGGATGTGGTTTGGGGTCGGCCTTGGTCTCGTCGGCTCTGGTGGGGGAGCGGCGTGGGGATTGGCCGCCTTCATTTCCCGGAGGCCGAGGCTGGCAGTCTCGCTCCCAGCCTGAGGGGCAGCCCTTCTGTATCCCGTCCACACGGCAGGCGTGAAATCGCTCCTCCTCCCGTAGCGCATCCGTCCACTTCTTTACTTCCTCATCATACCCCTTTTGAGCCAACCGTGATTCCTGCTTACTCTTGGCCAGGCTGGTCCGAGTTGTGAGGGTGCGTTTGGCACGCTTCAGGGCGCTTTGGAAGTAGACGACTGCCCCCTGATGACGCTTATTCTCAACCTCCAATGCGCCTTTCTGCCTGACAGGGCAGCGACAATCGTATGGGGGATGCTCCCGGCATGGGCCTTGTGACCCGCTGGTGAAGACATCGCCTCTGGCTCGATTGGATCGGTCTTGCGCGACCGCTGGTCCGGGGAAACCGACCCACGCTACTAGGATCAGTAATGCTACGATATGCAACAGCAAGTTGCGTCTTTGCATGAGATTGATCCTTTCCTTATGCGGCCTATTCCATATCAACCCGAACCTTACGCATGCCTTGCGCCACCGTATAATCTCAACGTCTCAGTCGCGAGCGAGGTCTAACGCGCGCTCACCACCCGGCCCTCAGTCAACCTGCTTATAGCGGAATATGGATTACCGGTCAATATGTGGTCAGGAACAACGCCGATGTAACGCATTGTGAGCCTCCTGAATGTGTTGGCAGGAGGCCAATGAGAAGAGAGGTTATGGTGTAGCGCCATACTCCTATTCGGGATCGCAGTCCCAGGTCGTGATTCGGGCGAAGGATAAGCTGGTCACACTGTTAGACGGGATCATCTCTGTGGAGAGTCCCAAACGCATCAACGACCCTCACCCTATCTTTCTCACTGCCCCTGCGAGCAGCGAGTTTACTACACCGAGCTTCATCTTTTTATCATCGCCTGTTAGGCGGCTGTGTCATTGGTTGGCCCCATCAGGGATTTAGAGATGGACGAAGTTCCTGCTTCAGCCGCTTCTCCAAATCCCGCGCCTCCGCTTCATCAGCAGCCGTAATAAAGCTGAAAGAGCAGCGTTCTTGTATATACTTACGGCAAGCCGCCTTCGCCTCATTCGGATTACTACAACGCTCCTCCACCATAAAGAGGACTTCCTCTTTATCGTAGATGACATATGCTCCAGCCACATCAGGAATGTTCGCCCAGTCCACTTCGCGAAACAGCACTGGTGCCGCCAGATGAGAACTCACTGGAGAAGAAAAGATTGTCATCCCTGTGAATTTGGTAGATGCCTAACGCTTCGCATCAGCGGGCGCGGGGGTGACCTTGTGATTTATGTGAGCGCTGGCTCCCGCGCTCCGGTGCATGCGTTTGTTCGATCTGTGCCGCTCTATAGTTACTTTACTCCAACCCCTACAACCATCTCACACGGGCCTACAAACCCTTCTGGCCCTTCAAACTCCTTTAGCCTCTCTTCGATCTCTTGCCAAACCAACTCCCTCTCAGATTCTTCCACCCCTGACAACATCTGATGCAAGGCACCGAATGATTCTTTCTCAAACTGTACGCACTCCGCTGCCGATGTCATTCGCAGCGGCGATGCAATCTGCCGCACCTCCACATCCTTGAACCCTGCTCCTTCGTATGCCGCTTCGAGAACACCTGGGGTCCCTAAGCTAAACGGGCCAGGTTGTCCTGGCAGCGGTGGTGGCAATTGCGCACGCTGGCGGATTATTGATACGGGGACGGAGAAAAACTTGTTCCTATCAGGAGTCGAATAGACCATTGCTGCAATTCTGCCCCCAGGCTTGAGGACTCGCCTCATTTCGGTAAGGGCCTTCTGTTGATCAGGAAAGTAGATTAATCCCACACGAGAGACCACCACATCAAATGATTCATCTTCCAATTCCAAATTCTCCCCATCCATAACGCGAGTTTCAACATTCGTTAAACTTGCGCGGCGAGCAGATTGTTGCGCAAACTCCAGAATGTTAGAAGAAATATCGGTGGCCAGAACATAACCATCAGGCCCTACACGCTTAGCTATTTGAATAGTCTGATCTCCAGCCCCGGCAGCAACATCGAGCACGCGCTGTCCTGTGGCAAGGCCAGCCATATCGAGCATGGTCTGAGTGGCATCGCCAAGCCAGCGTTGTAGGGTAGGACCCCATCGGTGCCACGCTTCCGCTGCAGTTTGCCACTGATCTCTAGTCGTTTCTTTATACTTAATTGGATCGAAGGCCGGAGGCTGAGTAGACATAGGAATTTCTCCTTAGAAAAAGTGACTCGCTACATCTGATCTAATACCTGAAAAAGACCCTGTTGAGCAAATCCAAATCCGGACACGACCCGCTGCATCCGCTGCATGCTAAAGTTTGACTGCTTATCTATAGCTCGTTCTAGCTGCCAAACAAGAGTGAACCTGATCCGATGAAGAGCCAAAACCGATAATCACCATATGCCATCCTACTACGGGCTCTTTCTAACCTCGCCTTCCAGTAGCCTTATAATCAATCCTCTTATAACCTTCATGATCGGTGCCCGTAATCTATCTTCCCTCTCATGATATTCAACCGTCTTTGCAAGTAGTAAAGCGTGTTCTTTTACCTTCATCTCTTCCGCCTTTAGAATAGACACAATTGATGACGGTAAGTTGTTCATCAAATTATTGACGCCTTCGGGTGATAGGTCTACGGCTAAATCACGGCCAGAGCCATGTACATAGATTAAGTCATCCTTTTGCTTAATCAGGGCATCCTTAACAGAATCTTCATAGAGTTTAGTGAGTTGTGATGACAATCGTTCGACAAGCCTTTGCGCGCGTCTTTGTTTCGGAGCCATGAAGATTGATCTCGGTAGTTTCAATGAAACCCTCTATGCATTGCAGCTAAGGCTATCTCCACGGGCACACTTGTCTAAGCGGCCTAACGCCCGAATTAACCGGGCGCGCACACAACCCCGATAGATTCAAATCTCGCGGGTAAAAGCAATGTCCTTCGCGCTCAGGTTGAACGAGTTGTTAGGCGGCACGCGCCAGTAGGAGACTTGTCTACCCGCCGGTGCCGTCGCCTGATACCGGATACTTCAACACTTGCGACTGCCACTTCCGGAACTCGCCGCGTAGCCGCTCAAATGTATCCGGGTTCTGTGCTTTGAAATCAGCCTGCTCTCTTTCGTCTACCGAGAGGTCAAAGAGGTATTCATCCTTTCCCTCTCGCAGATATTTCCACTTCCCGCCACGCGCCGCATCCTGTTTACGAGTCCGCCAGAATAACGCACGGTCATAGACGGAGCGCACGCCTCTGATGACGGGGAGTAAATCGTCGCCGTCCAAGGGGTAATTCGGGTCAGCTTTAGTCTGGGTTGCGGCCAAGACAGTCATCGTCCAGTCCATTGTCACCGCTACTTGATTCGTAGCGCGGTCAGCCGGAACTATCCCCGGCCAACGGACAATCGCCGGCACTCTTATCCCGCCTTCGCGCAAATCAAACTTTTTCCCTGTGAAGGGCCAGTTATAAGAGAAACGCTCACCGCCGTTGTCGCTGGTGAAGATGACCAACGTGTTACGGTCAAGATGAGCATCACCGAGAGCTTTCATGACTCTTCCGACGCCGTCATCCAGGCTCTTCATCATCGAGGCGTAAACCTTAAGCGAGCCTCCGGCGATGAACCCGTCGCGCCCCTTTTTCAGTATCCTGCTAACCTGTTCATCTCCTGGCCCCTCCCACGGCCAGTGAGGCGCTGTGTAATGAAGACTCAGATAGAACGGGCGCTTACGAGGTCGAGTTATATATTGGATAGCACGCTCCGTCAGAAGGTCTGTTATGTAGCCGACCCGCTCCACAGGCACAAGGTCTTCATAGAGGTCGGGGGCTCCATCAGGGTCTTTGTGCGTAAAGAAATCGCCGGCCCCGCTCAAGATGCCGAAGAACTCGTTGAAGCCGTGCCGATTAGGCCCATACTCAGGGAGGTAACCCAAATGCCACTTGCCAACTAAAGCTGTGTCATAGCCGTTACCCTTCAGGAGTGATGCGATTGTTGGGTGGTCGGGGGGAAGCCCGACCGTCTTTACACGTTCTCCCAGTTGACTTCTCCCTACTATCGGCTCCTCAAGACCGACCGTGGCCCGTGCGGGATAACGTCCCGTGATGAAGGCACATCGCGTGGGGGTGCAGACGGGTGAGGCAGAGTAGGCGTTAGTGAACCGCAAGCCCTGTCGCGCCAAACCATCTAAATTGGGCGTGCGGTAATCCGGCCTGCCGTAACAACTCAGATCGCCCCAACCTAAATCATCGGCCAGGATGAAAAGCACGTTGGGGCGCTCGTTTAGAGAGGCGAGAGAAGACGTCGTAGCTTTAGAGAGAATCGCCCCCGCGAGAGCACCTGCCACAAACTCGCGGCGCCCAACCGCACCCCGTTTTGGCTTCTCCATTCTGTCCCCCTGACGATTAAATTACTGGAGGCCTACTTTGACGCCTAACTCTCCGCATCACCCGGTCCCCACGTAGTGTTTGCATGCACCATATGAGCTTTGGTTGCGGGCTCGGGTGCGTGCGCTTGTTAGACCGCCCTTTGACTGCAAAGGTTTCACCCCTGTCTTGCTGTCGCCTCCATCACCTCTTCCAGGCTTCCAACTCTATACCCAATGCGAGCAACTTCCTTTCAAACCCTTCAGCAGTATTCAATGTGTGCAGGTGCGTACCATCCACTCGTCTGTAAGATATCAAACCTCCCTTGTCAAGCGGAGCTACAAGGATGGTGTCTCTGGCCGCTGCCACATTAAAAGTGTAAATCTTGATCCCCGGCCCAAGCAGCTCTTGTGGGGAGAAATCTGCGGCAGATGTGCGGATAACAAACCTACCCGCGCAGTTTCGGATCGGCATCATCTGCCATTTTTCTACCAGCTCATCAAAAGTAATCATCTGAAGCTATATGGTATTCAAAGCTCGGTCTTCAGGGCCAGGGGCCATGCTGCCTGGGCGGTTTAACGCTCGAATTAATGGGCGAGCAATGAAGATTGATGATAACAGACATGCTCATTGCGAGTCCGGTTGAATGAGTTGTTTGACGGCGCGTCTGCAGGGAGCGCTGAAAATACTTGCTCCGCAATCTCAAGCTGACCCACTACTACTTTGCTGGACGCGACATGGTTCGTTACTTGGTGTAATTGAAGTTGATAAACCCCGAGTATGCAAAATGCTTTCTAGCATTAACGTCATACAGCGACAGCCGGAACCTCAGGGCTGCTTTGCCGCTGCTCATATTAAGAGCCACATAGGGCATAAAAAGCTGGAGGTCGTTATAATTTGCGCTTGCATATGTGGGCGAAAAATTTTTAACCGCCGCTACGGGAAGCGTCTAACGCCCGGCATCACCCGCCGCGCCGGGCCTTTGCATGAACATGACAACTATCGTGTCCGCGTTCGGGTACATGCCGGGCGTTAGGCGCGACGTAATCTCAGATTCACTCACAGAAGAACATTCAGCGCCACGATGGTGCGAGGCCGCCGCGCACGAGCAGGCGCGGCTCGCTCCCGTCGGCCCGCATGATCCAGAGGTCAACGTCCTTGTCGTCGTCCATCTTCTTCGCGCGCTCGAAGACGACCCACGCGCCGTCGGGCGAGACGTCGAATGCGCGCGCGTACTCGCCCTCGAATTTCGTCAATTGCGTGGCGCGCTTTGTCCCGAAGTCGTAGCGGAAGATGTTCCCGAACTCGTAGGCCAAGTCGGGGAAGGAGTAGAGGAAGCCGGAGCCGTCAGGCAGCCAGCGCAGGTCTGCGAGGAGCTGGAGGTCGAGCTCGCTGAAGGCGTGGAGTTTCGTGCCGGGGTGCGCGCCGCCCTCCTTGACGCGGTGGATGCTCGTGCCTTCGCCGTCAGAGTTCGCACTGTAGATAATCTGGTCTGCGAGCGCGGGCGTAGGCCCCCAGTCCCACGCGCACGCGCCCGTCGGGTGCGTGCCCGCGAACAGCGGCTGGAAGACGAACTCGCCGGGCATGGGCTGCGCGGGCACGGTGTTGACGAGGCACAGACCGTTGCGGAAGCTCAGGCGCGAGCCGTCGCTGCGCCAAGTGGGGCGAAACGCGCCGAAGAGTTCATAGCCGTCGCCGCTGATGCCGAAGTCGGGAGACTTGATCGTCCGCCCGGCCTTCACGTCCACGCCGGGAATGAACCAGCGGTACTGCCCGTATATCGCGACGACCGCCTGCGCGTGGTTGCCGTAGTCGGCCACGTTCTTAAACAGAAGGGTCTTTGAGGAGCCCGGCGGCAGCGTCACGGCCTGCGGCTCGTCAGCCCCGACGACGTAAACGAAGAAGACGCCCGTCGTCGCGCGCGCCTGCTTCCAGAGGGGCTGGTCGTTGCGCACAGTGACGCTGACGACCCCCTTCGGGTAGCGCCCGAGTTCGCCGTGGTCGGGCGCGTTGGTTATCTTGCGGAAGCCAGTGCCGTCGGGGCGGATGGCGTAGATGTCCGCGTGGTAGAGCGAGGCGATGTTGAGGTGGCTGCTGGAGAAGGCGAGTTCCTTGCCGTCGGGCCGCCACGCGAGGTGGTGGATGGCCGAGCCTTCTTTCGCAAACTCGTGCGTCCAAAGCCGCCGGTCGTTAGTTCCGTCCGACTCGATGAGCCGAATCTCCGTGCCGCCGCGGATGTATGCGATGGTGCCGTGGGCAGCCGAGTTATTAGAAGGAGTCTGTTCCCGCTGTCGCCCTGCGGGCGACTGACCGGCGGAGGCGGCAGCGGCCGGCCGATCCGCCTGCGACGCGGGAGGCCGCGCGCCGGTCGGAGGGGCTGGGGGCGTCGTCCGCGTCACCGCCGCGCCCTCGCCCGCCTGCCCTTCTTGCGCGGCGGCCGGTGTGGACGCACGCACGCCCCGCCCCTCGGCCTTGCGGCCATAGGTGAGGTTATCGAGCAGCAGACCCGACACCCCCTTCGGGGGGCGGAAGCTGAGGGACACGATTGGTCTGTCGGAGATGAAGCCGACGAAGGATACGGCGGGCCGGTTGCGCGTGCTGACGACGACCGTCTGCGCCCGGCCGTCGGAGGTCGTGGCCGTGACTTCGACAGTCGAGACGTAAGGCTGCTGCGTCCATAGGTCACAGCCGACGGCGGTCGTGCCCTCGGGGAGCGTTGCGTCGAGCGAAGCGTTGCCGGGCTGGTTCGGCGCGGCCCAGCCGAGCAGCGGGAGCGTGCCCGTGTTGAGCATCGGGTTCGAGCCGCCGTAGTGTGCGCTCAAGACGTAAATCAGGCCCGGCCCGAACCGCGCGCCGCCCCGTGCGCGGAACGTCACGCCTCCCGCCGTCAGCCCCTCGTCCGGCCGGTACTTGCCGAAGCCGCGCGCGGGCGCGACCGAGCCGAAGTCAATCGTCGAGAGGCCGGAGGTCGCGGCGTTGAATGCCTCGCGGCTGTCGAGGTGTTCGACACCCGGCTGCGCGGCGGCGGCGGCGGCGATGAGGAACGCAGCGGAGAGCACGACGGCGCACAGAGCGATGTTTCTGCGAGGTGTATGTTGCAATGTCTATAACTCCTGTGACGGTTCGCGGCGAGCGTGAAGTTCCAGAATCCGCCTCATGCTTCTATATTAAACCAAAGAGCCGGATTCATTCCGCCTAACGCTCCTCTATGAAGCAGGCGTTGTTGTCAATAGCTTTCAGGATATTCCTTTCCCTTCTCGGCACCTGTCCGCTCGCTTTTTCATCTTCTCCCTCTGCTATTGGACATCAAACTGCTCTCTCTGTCTTTCTTCCTCGTTAGATCGCTTTTCTGCGATCAATCATCTATCCGGGCCTTCTTGCCCATGAGGATCTATTCGCTCTCCCAGTCTTTGCCGGGTTATTCGCCCGCTCTGGGAGGCGGGCCGCCCAATCAGCATCTCTGGCACTCATCGCCTAGGAGCGTTCCGGGCAAGCCTCGCTTCGACTCCTCGCCTCAAGAACTCTTCGTAATCTATCGAGTCTCTCAGCATTATGTAAGCTCTTATCAGTAGCTTTCTTCCCACCGCTACTTTCGCTTTACCCAATCCTCGCTTAGCTAGTACCCTCTTGTAGAACCTCTTCAACTCCTCATCTGCTCGCGCTGCCGTTTGCGCCGCCTCTCCCAGCAAGTACCTCAAGTGCTTTGATCCTTGTTTGCTTATCGAAAGCCACCGCTTCTTCTCCGCCGACGAATGCTCACGAGGCTCCATCCCTACATAGGCGACTACCTTCCTTTGATTCGCGAACCGGCTCACTGGCTCAAGCGTATGCGCTAACCCTGCCGCCGTCAGCAGCCCTATACCCGGATGTGTCCGCAGTCGCTGCACTCTGCTATCCTGGCTCGTCAGTTTCTCCAACTCCTTCTCACACGAACTGATCCGCCCGTTGAGCTGCTCGATCATCTCCAGCCACTCTCTTCGTTGCTTGCTGAGCACGGCTGTCATCTCAACACTGCGCCCTGCCTTCGACAACAGCCGAGACTTTATCGCCAGCCCGTAGCTGATCGCAAGGTACTGCAAGCTGTTGATGGCTGAAGTTCGCATCCTTACCAATCGGTGCCGGTAGCGCAGCAACCGAAGTATCTCCTGGCTCTCGTTGCTGCGGCGATGAATCTTTGGGAAATCACCTTTGAGCATCAAGTCGAGGATCAACTCAGCATCCCTGCGATCATTCTTCTGGCGGCGGCGAGCTGCGTGTCGGATGTCTGCGGCGTGCCCGATCCAGACCTCGCAGCCGAGATCTTCAAGGAGTTGCTCGAACCAGAGGCTGTAGCCGGTGGTCTCAATACCGACGATGACACGGCCTGAGAACTGAGAATAGAAAGAGCGCAGGTCGTCTGTGCGATGGTCGAGTTCTTTGATATGGACTTCGCCATCGTCACTAAAACAGTAAGCAAGGGTTTGAAGCCTCGCATGAAGATCAACTCCGCAGTAAACTGTTCGGGTCATAGGCACCTCCGAAACAGTTTGATGTCCGCCGTGAGCATATCACGGCAGGAGGTGCCTGCTTCATCTCATCAACATCACCCCGCCCGCGCGTGACATTAGAAATTCATGTGAGCACTGGCTTGCGGGCTCGTGTGCAGGCGTTTTTTAGGCGGCTGGTGGATTAAGCAACCACTGGTTTCGTGTCATCCTCACTCGACCTAAATACTGCCCAACCATATATAGCTACCCAAACAAAATAACACGCAAATGTTATCCGTTGCCCTAGTCCAGGCAAATCACCGTAGCGGACGAGGCCCGTTATGATTGACAGAATCAGCGCCACCAGAAGCGGATAGTGCAGCCCTCTAAACACTTCTGATTTCGCTGAAAAACTCGCCAACCCGAAACCACCTATCAAGAAAAACACATAACTCAGTATAGATGCCACAGTGTGAAGGACCATGCTTACAGATGTGCGGTCTTCGAAATCACCAGGGAACACACCTGACAATAACATCATAACCCCCGACATCAATATTGATACCATAACCACTAACCCCGACCTTGATACAGGCAAAAGGTTCCGAGAAATCCAGCCCAGATAGGCGATTACCGCGCCAGGTATGATGTACCCAAGTAAATTCCACACCAGAGCATTAGGGGCGCCTATACTCCCCAACTCACTAATCGCCATATTGAAATGCCTATAGTCGTTGCGTAAGGATGAAACAAGAAAATAGCTGGCCGCAAACCACAGAGGTACAACCATACCCAAAAGTCCTGCGAAACGCCGAATCATGCTTGTAACCCTCAAAACCCGATGTTTGAACCTGTCCCGATATTGCTAGCTAAGATGGTGCCCTTATATTGTGCCTGGATAGGCGCAGGTTTAGCAAAGACGCCTAACGCCAGGCATCAGCCGCCCGCACGTAACGTCTAGTAGAATCATATAAGCATTGATTGCGGGCCCGTGTGCATGCGTTTGTTAGACTGCCGCCCTCGCGGCACGATTCCTTGCTACGATCCAGATTAAGACTTGGCTTAAAGCTCCGACGAAGATGAGCCACAGACCATACCTATTGACGAACTCTGATATGGCTGGGAAGTAATTGTCGAAGAATGTACCTTTGTACGCAGAACCAGACATATGACTGTTCCACGACGCCCTCTCGAGCTCAGTCAGAACGCATCCTCCGGTGAGGATTTGTGACAGAAAAACTCCCAACCACGTGGCCAGGTAGAGTAATTGCCAGCGTAAATTAAACCTGAGGAGCTTTCCCGTCAGGCTAGCGCCAGTTCCGATGATGAGCATAATGACTAGCAGCAAATGGGCAAGCAATATAGCGTTGGCCAGCAAGAAGTACATCTAAGAGTTCTCCTGATTGTTAGCTACTCTGGTGCTTGGACTAACTTCTCAGTCTCTATTTTACAGCAGCTATTTAAGGCAGTCTAACGCCCCGCAACACTATCTATCACCGACCCTCTTCCACCCGCCGGAACAGGTCTGGGTAATCTACCACAATGCCGTCTTCATCCACAGGAAGCTCAGCGCTGAAGCCACTGCCGTCGAGGTTCTCGAATAGGTAGAGCCGGTCGGCCAGCCGCGTATAGGCCTGTGGTCGTGGATGGGCCGTCAGGTCCGGTGCGAATATCCAGGCCATTTGGAACTGCCGGCGCTCACCGACAGCCATCTGCTCGCGGCGAATCGGGAAGCTGTTGGTGAAAGGGGTTGGCCAGATATCGATATCCCTGCAGCCATCGAGCTCGTCAATGGCCCGGCCATCGCCGTGTCGCCAGTGACCCTGGCCGTCCGTTTGCAGACTCAGCGTTCGGGTGGAGCGATCTGTCGCGACAACCAACTCGGCATCACGGAGCTGCCACGATTCGTCCCAGGTGAGGCGATAGGTGAGTCGGAACGGACCGTGCTCCTCGTCGAACGCGAGGACGACGCTGTCAGCCACGCGCTCCGCTAAAAGCAGATGCTCTAGTCCCACGCCTTCCAGATTCTTGTTCCAACTGGGCGTCCAGCAGATCGTGCGGCACCGTACATTCGGCATCGAGACTCCTTTCGTACTTTCGCCTAACGCCCGGCGTGGCCGGGCCGCGCACAGGGCCCTGATGGAACGGTAAGAAACTCGCCTGCGCGGCTCCGCTGCATGTCTTTGTTAGGCTGCCGCGTCGGCTGTTGCAAGGCTTCTCCTGCGGGCGCGGCAACTTCACTCCTGACTTTGCGTCGGAGCTCATTTAAGCGGAATTGTTTTGCGCTCCAGGGTTTTCGTGACGCTGTCAACAGGGCAGTCCCAATCGCCATAGCGGTTTTTGAAACAGGCATAGTTGGTCTGTCTCACATACCCGTTAATCTCGCGGTCATAAAGCTCGCACCTCAGGTATTTAGTCTTGACGGGATAGATCACCGCGCCAACGGGCGCGCCGTCGTGCAACCGCTTGTCTCCGACTCTGTCACTCGTGAGCGTATTCTTGTACGCTTTGCCCATCTCGAATTCGAAGAACGTCAAGCCTATTTTTTTCGGAGCACCGATGGATTTCTCGTTGACTTTGGCCGCCATATTCTCGTAAATCACACGCTTGAAAAGCTGAGCCGAAGCTCCGGCGGTTTTCGTCACCTTGCCGGGCGGCTCATTCATCGGACAGTTATCTCGTCCGGGAGGCTCGCCAGCGGTACTCTGCCTGGGAGTCGTTCTGTTCGTTTTATCTTGAGGCGGTGGCTTGTCTTCGGCGCCTGCTGGCCCGCATTTGGTACCCGTTCCGGCAATCCGAATTTCTCGATTCTTCGGATTGTACCATTCGCCTTTGGGGTTTCCGCCGCGCACGTTCCAGTCGAAGACAACTCGATACCAGCCTACGTGCGGCGGTTCGACGCCGATCTCCGTAATTGTGCCGACCGCATCGCCGATCATTTCAACCTGGACACGAGCCCCTACTTGACACTTTCCGTCTTGGGCCGCAGCTTGCGGTATCGAGATGAGCAAAAATATGATCGCTACGACCGCAGCAATTAGGAATTTGGTCTCGCGGTTCATGATAATCGCTTTTGTCACGGCTAATCTCCTGGTCGAGGTATCGTTAAGAAGTATATTACGTAATTGGGCAGCCTAACGCCCCGCATCACTCGGCCGCGCGTAACCCTAGTGGAACCATTCAAACCCAGACTCGCGGCTCGTGTGCAGGCGTTTGTTAGGTGTCGCTTGAACCAGATAAATCAGGTTTCCCGCAGTTGATCATCCACGGCGTGCCAAATTGGTCAATGAGCATTCCGAACCGCAGCGCCCAAAATGTTTCCTGTATCGGCATCTGCACAGTGCCCTTTTCTGCAAGCATCTCGAAAATGCGCTCGGCTTCTGCTGCGATGTCGATGTTGAGGGTAACAGAAAAGCCCTGCGGTTTCTGATAACTCTCTGGGAAGGCATCAGCAGCTCCGAAAGTTTGGTCACCCAAAGCGAATGTGGCGTGGATGATCTTTTCCCGCCAGTCGGGCGGCATCTGATCGGCCATGGGGGAATCTCCGTATGTCATCATCATCAGGATTTTGCCACCCAGGCACTTCTCGTAGAATTTCAATGCCGACTCGCATTGACCATCAAAAGTTAGATAAGGATTCAGCTTCACTTTGCACTCCTTTACGACGAGATCGAAGCCGTACTGTCCGCGACGCCTAACGACTAGGTTCAGCGGGCGCGCGCTGAGGCGCTGGATGTCGAGCGAACCCCTGTTTGCGTGCGTTCCGCTGCAACCGCTAGTTGGGTGGCGCCCCGAGCGATGTCAGCCCTAGCCGGTATCACTCACCCTGCGGTCGAAGTACTCAGAGAGTGCGGCCACTCGAACGGCGTCATCGGGGAGGAACATGGAGGACCTCCTCCATGTAGCGGTCGGCTGCTGTGGCTGCCTCCTCCGGACTGCGCCCCTGCTGACGCGCGCTCAGGTAGGGCGCGTACCAGTCCCACCAGTGGTGCTCGGCGTGCGTCTTCTCGTAGTGGCCGTGGTGCTCCTCCGTCTCGTGAAGGAGTTCTGCAAGGGTTGCGACGTCCGTGGCTCGTGCTCGCGTCGCCTCCCACTCGCGGCCGGAAAACCGCGTCGTGATCTCCTGTAGCAGCCATCCGTTGCCGTCCGGATCCTCGAACGAGGCGAACGAGTAGTAGGAGCGACCCTCAGGGTCGCGCCCGCCGATGCGTGGGTTCTCGACGGTGTTGTTGAAGGGGCCGCCGGCGTAGTGGAATACCTCGCTCACCTCGACGCCGCGGGCTACAAGGTCGTCGCGGGCGGCGTCGACGTCGTCCACGGCGAGGACCAGGCTGTCGGCCGAGCCAGGCTTGGCCGACGTGATGCCTTTGCCGAAGATGATCGAGGCTTCCGAGTTGTGCGGCGTCATCTGCACGACGTGGAAGTCGGCGCTTACAGCGAAGTCGGCGTCAAGCCGCCAGCCGAGATTCTCGTAGAATGCCTTCGCGCGGTCGACATCGGAAACGCCGATCACCACGACCTCAAGCTTCATGTCGCCCGGGTCGACCTCCGTTCCCGCCTCTGTCTTTTTGCCTACGTCAATGCTGTTCATCTTGATCTCCTTTCGTTTGTCTGCGGAAGAATTGGTGTTGTCATTGCTCGTCCCGAGGTGCTCGCCCTCGGGAGTCACATAGGAGACGGATCGGTCTCCCTTCCGGTCGTTGCCGGGTTCCTGGTTCTCCTCGCCCAATCGGATTTCCTCCCAGTCTCATCCCCATGCGAAGCCACCCAACGTCTCGCATCAGCGGGGCCGCGAACGGCATTGAGGGATACATACGAGACTAGCTTCGCGGCCTCCGCTGCATGCAGTAGTTAGACGCACCTTACCTTGTCATACCCTTTCTCAGCTTCTTCCTCTACCTTTTATTTCCCGCCTTACACTCCAACCAATCAACACAGCACCTGCAATCAATGGCGTTATGGTGAGTCCATATAGTGATGACACCGTATTGACAGTCGCCTCATTCGGGTCCACAGGATTATATATAACTGGAACACTTCCTTCGAACCATATCCCCACTAGTGGATTATAAGACCGAAAGATGAACTCTTCAGTCATCGAGGCATGGCCTTCCCTCTCTATATTAATCCTCCTGAATGTCTCGAACTCGTGATCGCGCGGTATGTCAGGATTATATGAAACTCTATAGTATAGCTTGCCTCTCCTACCCTTCTCATTGACCTCAGTCAAACTGCCCACTGCCTCCTTAGCAGAATTGACGAACTCAATCGTCTTAACGAATTGGGTAAGGCTAAAGATAAGCAATCCAAGGCCGATGAGCGTGATTAGGATGCGAGATCTCGACCACCGTTTTTGTTGTTGGGTCATGTAAATGAGAGAGTAGCATTTGGCGAACTCGACGCGAAGCGTCTAACTTATAAGTAGGCAGACGAAAAGCCATCTCATTTTACGGCTAATAGTCCAGATAATCCATTAGGGATTATTGCCAGGTTATTGTCTTCAATACTTACCCAGCCGCTCAGAGAATTATATGTAGAATACGGGAAATGTTTGTTGCCCGTCCTGCAACTTCCTGCACCGGCTATGCGCGAGCTCTCCAAAAAACATTGTCTGTCTTTTCACCTTCCGGTATCTTTCTCCTGCTGCCAGCGTGGCAGCCGTATCTCACTATCGGTTGCATTCAATACGATGGCGTTGATGATCCGCAATCCGGCGCATGGCCGCCGCGCACACGGCTTCAGCAGGAATAAGAAACGTCTGGTCACGCTGCTGTGGCTCACCTGCCTGCTGCCCGGCAGCGCCCTTGCCCAGGCGTTCAGCCCTCATAAAGTGTTTGGCCGCTATCAGCAGTTCGTCTGGCAGGAACAACAGGGCTTGCCGCAGAACACCGTGCAGGCCATCACCAGAACGCGCGACGGGTACCTGTGGCTTGGAACGCAGGCGGGGGTCGCCCGATTCGACGGGGCAGGCTTCACAGTCTTTGACAGCAGCAACACCAGCGAAATCAAGGGCAGCCTGATCACGGCGCTGCTTGAAGACCGCGCAGGCGACCTCTGGCTGGGCACAGACGGCAGCGGTCTGAATCTCTATCGCGAGGGTCGCTTTCGACTCTACACGACCGGGGACGGGCTGCCCGACGATCACGTCAGGGCGTTGCTCGAAGACCGCGCGGGTAATCTGTGGGTCGGCACGTATGGCGGGGTGGCGCTGTTTAAGGACGGTCACTTCACCGTCTACTCGACGCGCGACGGCTTGCCAAGTGATTCTGTCGAGGCGCTGGCCGAAGACCCCGACGGCGGGCTCTGGGTCGGGACAAGAGTCGGCCTGGCCCTGTTCAAAGATGGCCGCTTCACGACCTACACCGCGCCGGGCGGGCTGACGCACAACCTTGTGCGGACCCTCAACCGGGACCGCGCAGGTCTTCTCTGGGTGGCGACCGATGTCGGTCTGAAACGTTTCGACCGAGGCCGCTTTACGACTGACGGCCTTCCCGCTGAGCTCGCGCGGGCCCTGGTCCTATCGATCCATCAAGACCGCGAAGGCAGCGTGTGGTTCGGGACTTCCAACGCGGGGCTGTTCCGGTTGAGCGAAGGCCGCTTCTCTCACTACACCGCAGTGAACGGGTTACCCGGCGACCGCGTGGCGGCGATCTATCAGGACCCGGAAGGCGATCTCTGGTTAGGCACAAACGGAGGCTTGAGTCAGCTCAAGCACGGGCGCTTCCAGGTTTACACCGCGCAGGACGGGCTGGCTGACGACTTCATTTGGGCAATATACGAGGACGCGTCCGGCACCGTCTGGATAAGTACCCATAAGGGGCTGAACAGGTTCAAGGACGGGAAATTTACCGTCTACACGATGAAAGACGGTCTGCCTTCCAGGTACATCCCGGCGATCTGCGAGGATGCGGCCGGGAACCTGTGGCTTGGCACCGGCGGTCATGGCGTCATCAGGTTTAAGGATGGCCGCTTCACCACCTGGACCACAAAAGACGGCCTGTCCAGCGACAACGTCTCCGCCGTCCATGAAGACCGCGCGGGGAACCTGTGGGTGGCCACCTATGGCGGCGGCGTGAACCTGTTTCGCGACGGGCGCTTCACCGTCTACACCACCCAAGACGGATTGGCGAGCGATTACGTGCGGGTCATCTATGAAGACCGCGAGGGTGACATATGGTTCGGCACCCGCAACGGCGGGGTAAGCCGCTTCCGAGACGGCCGCATCACGACCTGGACCACGAAGGAGGGGACGAGCAATTTCGTCATGGCCATGTACGAAGACCCCGGGGGCGCGCTCTGGGTCAGCACGCTCGACGAAGGCTTGAGCCGGTTCAAGGATGGGAAGTTCATAACCGTCACCGCCAGGGACGGCCTCTTTGACAACGTCGCCTTCCAGATACTGCCGGACGCAGATGACGGCGGCGACCTGTGGATGAGTTGCAACCGAGGCATCTACCGCGTTGCTCTGAAGGAGCTAAACGACTTTGCCGATGGCCGCACCAGGTCCGTAACCTCTTTTGCCTATGGCGTCGCCGACGGCATGCTGAACCCCGAGTGCAACGCTTCGAGCCCGGCGGGGTGGAAGACCCGCGACGGGCGGCTGTGGTTCCCTACCATAAAGGGCGCGGTGGTGATTGACCCGAGGAAGCAGAGTTTACAGCCGCCGCTCTTAGCCATCGAACAGGTGACGCTTGACCGGCTGCCGCTGCCGATTAGCGAAGCTGTCGAAATCAATCCCGGTCAGGGGAATCTTGAGATTCATTACACGGGTCTGAGCTGGGGCCGACCGCAGCAGATTCGCTTCAAGTACCGGCTCGTGGGTCTGGACGACGACTGGGTAGAGGCGGGGTCGCGGCGCACGGCTTATTACACGCACCTGCCGCCGGGCAGCTACACTTTCAGGGTCATCGCCGATAACGGGGAAGGCATCTGGAACACAGAGGGCAAGAGTCTGCGCGTCACCGTCTTACCGCCGTTTTATCGCACCTGGTGGTTTATCACGCTTTCGGCACTGTTGACTCTGGGCCTGGTCGCCTATGCTTATCAGCTTCGTGTGCGTCAACTGAAACGAGCAAGGGCCGCCCAGGAAGGGTTCTCGCGTCAGTTGATCGCTTCGCAGGAGGCAGAGCGCAAGCGCATCGCGGCCGAACTCCACGACAGCCTCGGGCAAAGCCTTATCGTCATCAAGAATCTGGCGGTGATGATGCTCTACCCGTCGGACCAGGAGATCATGCGCCAGCAGGCTCAGGAAATTTCGTCGGAAACCTCGCGCGCCATCAGCGAAGTCAAAGAGATTTCTTACAACCTGCGCCCTTTCCATCTCGACCAGTTCGGCCTGACGCGCTCCATCGAATCGCTCATCGATAATGTCACCAAAGCCTGCGACATAAAATTCTCCGCCGACCTCGATCACATCGACGGGCTGTTTGCGCAGGACGAAGAGATCAACCTCTACCGCATCGTGCAGGAGGGCCTCAACAACGTCGTCAAACATTCTGCCGCGACCGAGGCGAGCGTCGTTATCCGTCAAGGCGAACAAAGCCTCACGGTGACGATCAAAGACAATGGCCGGGGCTTCGCCGCATCGAATCAGGCCGCGCCGTCTCAAGAATCGGGTTTTGGATTGACCGGCATCGCCGAGCGCGCCCGCCTGCTCGGCGGCGAGGCGCACGTTCAGGGCGAGCCGGGACAAGGCACGACCGTATCGATTAATATTAGTCTGAAAGGCAAGCCGCATGAGCGATGAAATCAAACTCGTGGTCGCCGACGACCACCCCATAGTGCGCAAAGGATTGGTGCAGATCATCACCGCCGCGCCGGAGATCAAGGTGCTGGCCGAAGCCGGCGACGGCGAAGTTGCGCTGAAACTCATCGAGGAGTTGCGGCCCGACGTGGCGCTCTTGGACATCAACCTGCCGCGCCTGACCGGCTTCGACGTGATCCTCGAAGCTGAACGCAGGAAGCTGCCCGTCAAAATCATCTTCCTGACCATGCACAGCGAAGAAGAACTGTTTAACGAAGCGATGGATCTGGGGGCGCAAGGCTACCTGCTCAAGGATAGCGCAGTCACCGAGATCGTCGAAGCCATCAAGCGGGTCGCCGCGGGTCACAGTTACATCAGCGCCGCCATCACCGCATACCTGTTGAACCGCAGCCGCCGGGCCGCTCAGTTCGCCAGCCAGAGCCAGGGGATCGCCGGCCTGACCCCTACCGAACGCCGCGTCCTGCGATTGATCGCCGAGTACAAGACTAGCAAAGAGATCGCCGACGAGATGGGCTCTCATTACCGCACGGTCGAAAACCACCGCACCAACATCTGCCGCAAGCTCGACATTCACGGAAGCCACGTCCTGTTGCGCTTCGCCCTGCGCTATAAATCCGAACTGCTGTAGCCTGCCGCCGTGCGTGCGCGCATAGTCAATCTGTGCGTTCACGCACAGGCCATTCGTGTATTCAACTCTATTTACTCACAACGGCTTTTCGTCGATACTGAGCGCGATTCAGGCACAAGCTCAAACGACACCTGTACAAAACTCTTGCTCGTCGATGACAGCGAACGTGTGCGCGGCGTGATCAAGCGACTGGTCGGGGGCCTCCGCGAAGCGATTTATGAATGCGCGGACGGAGCCGAAGCGCTGGCGGCGTACGACGAGTTTCACCCCGACCGGGTGCTGATTGATATCCGCATGCAACACCTCGACGGGCCCGGCAATCCGCCTGTGACCCGTCCCTTAGCTTAGGCAATAACTCTATTACCCGAATCTTGGAGGCCCCTGTGAAAAACTACCCTGCTAAAAACCACCGTGCTGGGATGCTCATGCTATTGATCGTAGCGGCGATGCTCGGATCTTCGGCCCTCTCACCGATGTACTCTGAAGCGAGCAAAGCCACTGTGGAGACAACGGAAGTGGATCAGCAAGAGGCTGGATCCGGCGGGTCGCTGCAAACCGCCTCGGCTTCCCGAGAGCCTGCCGCCGATCAATATCTCGGCAGGCTCGCGCTCAACGTAGCGCGCCGAGGACATGCTTCCGTAGCACTAAGCGACGGGCGAGTTGCCATCATAGGCGGTCAGAACGAGACCGGCCCGGTGAGCGAAGTCGAAGTCGTCAATGCTCAATCACAGTCGATTGAGGTGGTTGCAACCTTAAAGGTCGCCCGCTCAAGACCAACGGCGACGCTGCTGTCAGATGGCAGGGTACTTGTCGCGGGCGGCTGGGATCAGAAAAAACTCCTCGCCTCGACCGAGCTTTTCAACCCTCAGACAAATCTGATTTCGCGCGGGCCGAAACTACGCAGGCCCCGCGCTGCGCACCTGGCGACCGTGCTTCGAGATGGGCGCATCCTGATTACGGGCGGCAGCCCGGACGGCAGCGCCGAGCTTTTTGACCCCTCCACGAACCGGACGACCCTGCTCGGGGCCAAGCTGACCGCCGCGCGCAGCTTTCACGCTGCGTCACTCCTCGGTGATGGCAACGTCTTACTGGTGGGCGGGGTCGACCAGGACGGCCGGTCATTGCGCTCGGCAGAGGTTTTCGATGTCCGTGCCCAGACCTTTTTTGCGACAAGCGCGCCGATGCGCATCAAGCGGGTCCGGGCGACTCTCCACACCCTGCCGAACGGGAAAGTACAGGTCATCGGCGGTGACTCAGACGGTACGATGGAAGTTTACGACCCTGCCCTGAATAGATTCGGAGCCGCCGCCCACCTGGCGCCCGCGGCAGACATATTCCCGACTTCAAAAACTTTGCAGTCGCGCGCGCGCGCCGCGCTCATAGACAGCAAGATGACTTTAGACGAGAGCGCGAAAGCCGACCCTTCCAAGCCGCTGCACCACTACTCGCTTGCCAGCAAGACAAGCCTTGACTCGTTCGACGAATTGCTCGCGCGGGCGGATTACTCTTCCGCAGAAGTGCCCGGAGCAAACCGCGCGGTCATCGCGGGCGGCATCGGCAAGGGTGGCGAATACGTGCGGTCGGTCGTCCTGGTGGAAAGCTCGCCGGCGACGGTCACGACGGACAAGGCTGAGTATTCGCAGGGCGAGCGGCCCCTCATCAGCGGTTCGGGGTGGCAGCCTAACGAAACCGTCCGCATCGTGCGCCAGGAGGCGCGGCCCGGTCACAGACGCAAGGCGATAGAGGTCGTAGCCGACGAGAAGGGAAACTTCACGAGCGGCGACATCTCGGTCGAAGAGTTCCAGCCAGGGGTCACCTACACGCTGACCGTTATGGGGGCACAGTCGGCTTACATTGCCCAGACCACTTACGGTGACGCCCGCCTGCCCGGCTCAAGGCCGAAGACCGCAAAGCTCTCCCTGCCGATGCTGTTCAGGGATGCCAGCTTCGAGCTTGAAGAAGGGCTGCTCGTCTGGGAGATGGAGTCGCAGGTTCGACCCGGCGTGAGGCCGCCAGAGATGGCGGTCACCAATAGCAGCAGTTCGGAGACGTTCGACTTCACCGATATAGAGGATAAGCCCTGTTTCGGGATACCAGAAAATATTTGCCCGTTCCAGGAGGGCATCGACATACGCCTGAAATCGAACAGCTTCATCACCTTCAGCGGCGGTTTGGAGGGAGATCTTTTGGCCGGTAACCTCAAGGTGAGCGAAAGCGTGAACGGCACGTTGATTTTTCAAGTGACCGCCGAACAATACGATCTCCCGCCGCTCGCTATACCGGGGACCAGCGTCAAATTCAATGTGACGCTTGGGGACTTCGAGGCCGGTTTGGCCATCGGCATAGTGGCGAGAATCAGACTGGAGTTCAACGATCCGGGCACGACCTTTACGACGACGCTCAACTTTAACCAGAACGCGGCCATTGCCTTCACCTCCGAGGGCATCAAGCCGAGCGGCGACCTTACCGCGAGCATGGATTTCGACCTCGTGGAGACCGCAGGCGGGTGCGTCAAGTTATCCGTCGGGCCGGAAGTTTCATTCGAAGCCACAGTGAGTGGCGACGTGTGCGACTTCGGGGTAGAGGCGGCGGCAAATATAGCACCCTTCATAAAAGGTTGTCTCAATGTAAAAGACCTCGACACCTGTCCGACCTACGATGTCGCGTTCAGTGCCGGAATAGGCGCGCTGGTCGAAGGCACGGTCAGTTTCTGCATCTTTGACATCGAAGGCGGGGCGGACACGGAGTTCTTCACGCTGCCTCTCCCGTTTACGTTTTCGGGAAATCTGAACGACACAACGCCGCCGACGATCCTCTGCCCCGCAGACATCAATCAGGCCACCGACCCGGGCTCGTGCGGCGCGGTAGTCAGATTCCCGACCGGGGCATCCGACGGGCTGTGCGCGGCCCCGACCGTAGTGTGCTCGCCCACGAGCGGGTCGTTTTTTAACAAGGGGACGACGCAGGTCACCTGCACGGCTACGGATGGAGCGGGGCTGACGGCCAGCTGCTCGTTCAACGTCACCGTAAGCGATGAAGAAGACCCAAACATCACATGTCCGGGAAACATCACCGATTCAAACACGCCGGGGTTGTGCGGAAAGATGATCGACTATACCCTTCCGACAACCTCAGATAACTGCGGGCAGACTTCTTTCTCCTGCGTACCGGACAGGGGCTCGTTCTTCAATGTGGGCACGACGACCGTCACCTGCACGGTCACAGACCCGGCGGGCAATAGCAATTCTTGCAGCTTCACGGTCACAATCAACGACACCGAACAACCGACCATAACGTGCCCCAGCCCAATTACGAAAGGCACGGATCCGGGCATGTGCGCGGCGGTCGTAAACTTCAACGCCACCCCCAAGGATAACTGCGCGCTGTCGGCGAATGCAGTGGTGTGCTCGCCCCCGTCCGGAACGTCCTTCGCGAAGGGGACTACAACCGTGAGTTGCACGGTAACGGATGGGGCGGGGCTGACGGCCAACTGCTCGTTCCCGGTCACGGTCAATGACACCCAGGCGCCAGCCCTCAGTTGCCCGGCCGCCCAGACGCGCGTCACCGTACGCCCCGGCGATCCTTCGGTCGGCGTCTCCTACCCGGCGCCGGTGGTTTCCGACAACTGCCCCGGCGTCACGTTCATATGCTTGCCGCCCTCCGGTTCGATCTTCCCCCTCGGCACGACCACCGTCACCTGCAATGCGACAGATACTACGGGCAACGCGTCTACATGCAGCTTCACGGTGACGGTCTTCGACATATT
This sequence comes from uncultured Clostridia bacterium, assembly GCA_964615905.1. Lineage (GTDB taxonomy): Bacteria > Acidobacteriota > Blastocatellia > UBA7656 > UBA7656 > DATLMR01. The sequence goes on along the minus strand of CAZTUB010000020.1, from coordinate 68,704 downwards.
CGTGCAGGACGACTCCAATCCCGCGACGATGCTGTTGTGGAATTCCCAGACGGGTGACTATCGCTACTGCTGCGCCGGATCGAGCTACGCGGGGCGCGGCGCGAGCAGGAGCAAGGGCGGTCTCTTCACGCTGGCGCAGTCTGTCGGCACGCACCGCATCAACGCTTCGCTGACTGCGAGCGTCAACCGCGGCACGGCGAGCCTGCAAGTCGGCGGCGTGAACCGATGTCCGATCACCGACCGCGACATCCGCAACAACTCCAGCCCGTGTCAGTGATATACAGTTAAGTGGCGAAAGGCGCGCGGGGATCAGGCAACTGGTCGCGCCTTTCGCTCCCTGCCTCCCGGACTGTGATCACAGTCCGGGAGCACGCTCTCGCCCTGCGGCGATTGCTAGGCGGCGGGCATATGGAGTGACGCGCCTATGCGCCGCCAACCTGCGCGTGAACGCACAGAACATTCGTGTAGTCGACTCTATGTACTCACAGACTCAATTGGCCGATACTATGCGCGATTTAGAAAGCCACCCCAAAGGACACCCGTATGAAACTCTTGCTCGTCGATGACAGCGAACGTGTGCGCGGCGTGATCAAGCGACTGGTCGGGGGCCTCTGCGAAGCGATTTATGAATGCGCAGACGGGGCCGAAGCGCTGGCGGCGTATGACGAGTATCACCCCGACTGGGTTTTGATGGACATACGCATGCGAAGCGTCGATGGCGTGGAAGCAACGCGGCAGATCATCGCCGCGCACCAGGATGCGCGCGTGGTCATCATCACCAGCTACGACGAGGATTGGATGCGTGAGACGGCGCGTCAGGCCGGGGCGTGCGGCTACGTGCTGAAAGAAGACCTCGCGACATTGAGACAGATTCTCGCCGCGTCGCCCTGACCGATGGTGCGTTTCGCGGTGCTGCGAAACGCACCATCGGCCTACCAACGGCGAGTGTGCGAGGATCGATGATTGCTTTGCTTGTAACTTAGCGCCTAATTCCAGGTAACGATTCAGGTAACAAAACCGTCCTGAACAGGCATGAAGCGGAGATGCTCAGGCGGCTCAAGCTATTGGAGACAAGATACGGACGGGCGCGTTCTTCTACTCATAACCCAAAGGTCGCGGGTTCAAATCCTGCCCCGCAATCAAGACCGAGGGCCGCAAGGGCCTCATTTCATCGGGCTTAGTTCCCTTCCACGCTTTTATCATCACTCCTGTTAATTCACCCGTTCAGGCTCTCCAGGCAAGAATAAGGCTAGGTTGATTTCTCTGACCATAATTTCGGTCGCCTGCCCCGTCATCGTCTCCGGTGCATGAACGTATATATCCGACGTTGTACTGATTCGTGAATGTCCAAGGAACTCTTGACTCAGTTTCAAGTTTCCTGTCGCTGTATGGGCTATGCTGCGAGCGGTGTGTCGGAAGGTATGAAAACCTTGGCTCCGCTTTGGATGCCTAATTATCCTTATCACCCGACCCCACAAGGTGTTGGGTAGATCATGCCAATTTAGATTGCGGCCTCCGCTGCATGCGCTTTTTAGGCTGCGTCCTGCGGCTAACTCTCTCCCCTGCCATCCCCACCCCTCGACTCTATCTCTTCAACCGCCTTCCTCGCCTCTTCCTTCATCTTTATCTTTAATATCTGCGTAATCGAGAATTCCCCCTCGTCTCTTATCGACAACTCCCGCAATCTTGGGATCGCTCGCCGGTCTCCAATGCTCGCTAATGCCTTCAACGCATGCCACCTCACCTGCACATCGTCGTCGCTCAATGTATCAATGAGCGGCCCTACAGCTTCGCTGCTGTTTAGCATTGCCAGGGTGCCTGCTGCCCTGCACCGAAGAATGTATCTCTCATCCCGGTCTAACAGTACCTCAATCAGTGGGGCAACAGCACGACTGCCCATGTCGCGCAGTGCCAACATGGCCGAGTAGATGTCATCGCGGTCAAGGCCGCCGCCCAGGCGTTCGATCTGTTGCTGAACCTCATCCATAATGATCTTCCTAGCGGGCTCGGGACGTAATACCGGCCGAACCAGGAGAGTGTGCCGCTCCCCGTCAAATCGGTTCCGGTCGTCGATACCAGACCTGGATCACACGCCGGGTGAGGTCACGTCCGCGTCCAGCAGGATCAACGTCAGCGTATCGACGTCATTGGGGTTGATGCTCAGTTGCGGAGCAGAAAATCGCTCGGCGTAAGCGAAGTTATACGCATCGGAACGGGGATTCAGCACCTGCGCCCACTGATTCCAGTAGTTCGTGACGTTGCTGCCCCAAAGCTTGTCGAAAAGGTCTCCGGATCGCGGCAATTTCGAGAACCATTCCGAGCTGGTCATCTCGCCCACAACCGCACCATCCACCGTCACCGAGGAACCAATTGCGCCGATGTTAAGCCCGGCGAAGAAATCACCGAGAATCCATGCGTACAGGTTGTTCTGCGGATTCTGAGGGGCGCCGCCATTCAAGGAGAATTGGGGATTGCCGCCGTAGGTAGCAGCCGGGTTGAGCAGATTCCATTTGGTGATAGTCATCTTGATATCGCCGACCACGGAACCGGTTCCATCGATGGCAAGGTTGAAATCGTCGTCGATGGAAGCCCATAGATCGTAGCTCTGTTTTTCGTAGGGGGCGCCGGTACCAGCATTTGAGCCGCCATATTCACCAGCCAGATGCGCGATCTTACCGCCTCCAAGTTGACTGAATCCGGAAGGTGCGGTTTTTCCCTGTCCAAACGTATTGATCAGGTACTGGAGATATTCCAGAAACGTATTGTAGGGCGTGAACGGAAGACCGGGCGGCAGGTTGTTCGCAGGGTCGCCAAAAGGCGGGTAGTTGTTTGGGCCAATAATGCGAACGAAGTTGCTGTTGTTATCCGTGACCAGACCGGAAGCCGGCCTGTTCAGTTGATCCTGGATGCCTTGAGCCAGGGGATGGCCCGCGGCGGCAAATGCATTGATAATCGCTTGCCCCGTCGCAGTGGACTGAGCCGGGTTGCTCAGCTTCGACAGATTGGTATAGATTTCATTCAAGGTGCTACCGGCTTTCACCCCGTCAAGTGAACCCACCTTTTGCCCACCCTTTTCGGTTTCAAGACTCATCGGGATGCTCCAGGCATCAATCGCCGTCAAGTCGGCCACACCGTAGGTCGTGCCGTCAAAGGTGAGTTCGAACATGTCGAACCGCTTGTGATAGGCGGGGCTGCCGGGGGCGATGATTGAAGGCATCCCACCCCCTACGGGCGAGAAAGTGTCGTTGTATGCAACATAGATCCGTCCGCTGGTCGTCGCTCCCAAAACGAAAGTTTTGATCTCACTCAGTTTGTACCAGGTGGACGCCTCAATCGATTTCATCGGAGCACCGTTGATCGTCGCATTAAGATCAGAGCCCCAGAAACCGATAAAAACTTTATCACTGGAAATGCCGGAATTGTTCGTGATTCTGAAGTCAAGCGTTGGCATCGCAAACCTCTTTCAATTTGATTTAACTACTCAATTCTAACGCTGCCAATCTCCGGGCGCGGGGAGGGCAATAAAGGAAGGGGTAAGAACTGCGCTTCCTGCGCTCACCTGCAACGGGTGTTAGACGGCGCGTTCGTGAGAGCCGCCGCGTTTCCTGCCGCGCTAGCAATGATCGTGACGGATCATACAGACCAAATGATCGCGCGGCAAGCTACTACGATGTGCCGACGGCCTGGCCATCTAATCTTAATCCCAAGCCCTAAGCGAAGGTCTAACGCTTCGCATCACCTGGCCCAGTATTGTTGGACTCCTGTGAAATCCGCGTCGCGCTCTAGTCCAATGCCTTATCATTCGGCTCTATTAGCCCCCTTAACATTAGAGCTCCCCTTTTTCTTCTTGCCTGTTGCTACTCGGCTGCGCCCTCTCTTCTTCTTAATGCTAGCTCTTACTCCCGCCTCTACAACTTCCTTCGCCCGCCTGGGTCCGAACCGGCCTAACGGTTCGAACTGTTTCCCCTTGGCATCATTATAGGAGACAAAGAAGTGTTCAATCTCCTTAACAAGATTTTCGTTTAGATCGTCCAACGCCTGTATATCATTGTGGGTCCGAGAATCAACTGCGACAGCTATCAACCTGTCATTGCGGTTGGTTTTACCATCCTCAGTCTGGTCTGCCTCAATGACGCCGATTAATCTTGCAGGGATAAGGCAGCCTGGAAAAGCAGGCTCATCCATCAGGATAAGGACATCAAGCGGGTCGCCGTCCCCACCTAGTGTGGAAGGTATGAACCCAAAATCGAAAGGAAACACTGCGCCCAAAGGCAGCAGGCCGCTTAGCTTGAATAGACCACGTCTCTCATCGTATTTGAATTTGTTCCTACTTCCTTTAGGGGTCTCTATCAAGACGTTAAGTTCTCCCGATTCTGCCTCAAAGGCGGATAAAGAGCTGAGTTTAATCGGGGATTGTCTGGCCATTTTTTATAGTCCTCGTGGTTTATAATTGCATCTGTCAATAAACAGATAATAGATACCCGGGGGCACTGTGCCAAGCCGCATAACGCCTGGCGACACCCGGCCTTCAGAGTTCCCCTTATAAACATTTTGCTGACACAGGTGATTTATCAAGGACGCTGCTACCCATCAGGGATAAAATGCGATACTCTGGTGATTCCCAGGTGGACCCAACAGGCTTACGGAGAAGAAAAATCATGGTAAAGACATCGAAACTTCGAGTCGTCGTTATTAAGCCGTCCAAATACAATCCAAGAGGGTTAGTCGATAGGTTTTGGAAAGGCTTTATGACCAATAGCACCATTTACTATATAGCTAGCCTCATGCCCAGAGAGGTGGCTGGCGTACCTGTTGAAGTGCACACCATTGATGAATACGTCGAGCCAAATCTCCGCTACCTTGAGTTGTTGCGAAAGCCGAGCGGCGGTGATGTAGAAAACCTCGTTGCTTTCGTAGGTGTGCAGAGTCACCAGTTCCATAGGGCTCTAGATTTAGCCGCATACGCAGTCGAGCATGGTTCCCAGGCGGTCATCGGCGGGCCGCATGCCATGACGTGTGACACCACTATGTTCCAGGGGAGCGGGATAAGTTTCGCTCTGTCGGAAGCCGAGCTGGTTCTGCCCACAATTTTGGATGATGCGTTGCACGGCCAATTGCAACCCGTGTACGGGAAAGATCAACGCTGGCAGCAAGAGTTAGAGCCGCCAATCGTAACCCCTCCGAACAGGAAGGCTCTGCGTCGATACATCGACAAGTCGTGCGGCTGCTACCCGGTTCGCGGGTGCCCGTATTCCTGTAAGTTCTGTTCAGTGATTAAGATCGCCGGGCAGGTCGTGCGCAATCAGCCAGTCTGGATCACCATTGAGAGCTTAAAGCTGGCTAAAGCTGCGGGAGTCGAAAGCATTGTTTTTACTTCCGACAATTTCAACAAGTACTCCCAGGCCCCGGAGCTTTTGCAGGCCATGATTGATGAGCGGATCAATCTGCCGTTCTTTGTTCAATGCGACACGCAGGTATTCAAACAATCTGACCTCGTAGAGTTAATGGGCCGCGCGGGTTGCGCGCACATCTTTCTGGGCGCCGAGAGTTTTGATCGCAGGACTCTCTTGAAAATGCACAAAGCTCATAACCACCCCGAAGATTACGCCGGGCTCGTTAGTCTCTGCCATGACAACGGCATTAAAGTCCATTTTTCAAGCATCATCGGATTTGAGGACGATACCGAAGACAGTATCCTTGAGCATCAGAGGGTACTGCTGGAGCTGTCGCCGGACGTGGCGTGGTATTACATATTGTGTCCGATTCCTGGAACGGAGCAGTATGACGAGTTCCAGGCAGCGGGTCTGATCACCGAGCCGAATCTGGATCGCTTTGACGCCAGCTGGCTAACCTGGTCACATCCGAACTTAAGCAAAAAGCGACTGCATCGGTTGTTGCTCGACTGCTATAAGCAGTTCTACGGCTTTCCCAAGACAATGCGGCGAATAAATAGACTCAACCAGGAGGGAAAGGGCGGCTGGGCGCGAACGGTAGCGTCATGCCGTGAAAGTTTCTTTGTCGGATTGGCCGTCGTCCAGGGCCTGCACCCGATGGATGGCGGCATCTACCGGTTCCGCCTGGATGCGAGCAGCGATTATCAGCACTTGCGCCGCAAGTATTACGATATCGAGTTCGCGCCGTTGCCTAAAAGCCTAAAGCTTTCAGCCCGGGATGAGGAGTTTAACAGGCGTAAAAAGCTGGTTCTTCCCGTTTTGGCTGTGGAGTGAACACTTCCGATCAATCTGTCGCCATAGCTTGTGAGTCCAGAGACGAGCGCGTCATTATCGGAGTGAAGCTGTGCGGGCTACTCTCTTTCAACGGCAGCGAGACGTGGCGCCGGCCGCAGCACGCCGCGAGTGATGGCGTCGAATGCAGGAGGGCTCGATGAGTCGACCAGGGATCGGGGCGATAGTCTACGCTGTCGGTGTTACGGACGCCGGCAGGGTCCGACCCGCTAATGAAGATGCGTTCGTGATCGCCGACATGTCTGTGGACATGGCGACGGCCACCTCGCGCGGGCCGCTTTTCAATGTCGGGAGTCGCGGCGTCCTGCTCGCCGTATCGGATGGCATGGGCGGGGCGGAAGCGGGGGAGGTGGCTAGCGCACTCGCCCTGGAGTCGTTGCGCGAGCACCTAGATGATAGCTGTAGGGAGAGCGACATCATGCAATCGGTGAAGTGCGCGGTCGAGGCGGCGAACCGTGACGTGGTTGTGGCGGCCCGCGAGCCTAGCCATGACGGTATGGGGGCCACGCTCGTCGCCGTCATCGTCCACCGCGCGCTCGCGCATGTCGCATCGGTCGGGGACTCACGAGTCTACCTGATTCGCGGCAGCGAGATTCTCCAGCTTACGCAGGATCAGAGCTATGTGGAGGTGCTTATAGGAGCCGGGGTGATCAGTCGTGAGGAGGCTCTGACCTCTCCATACCGAAATGTCATCCTCCAGGCCATGGGTCGGCGGGACGCTGTGACGGTCGCCCTGGTCCGACTCGCCTTGCGCCTTGGTGACGTGCTTCTACTCTGCTCGGATGGTCTGTCGAACAAGGTGGCCGACGCCGAGATGTTACGCGTCGTCGGCGACAGTGCGAGCCACGAACAGGCGTGCGCTCGGCTCATCGAGCTCGCGAACGAGCGCGGGGGCGAGGACAATATCACGCTTATCATCGCGGAGGTTGCTGGCCTGGAACTGGCGAAGCCCACCTCCTCCGAAGCGGTGGAGGGAACCATCGAAGTTGTCCAAAAATTCGACCCGTCAAAGCCCCCAAACGGCGGCTGACTTGTAGCGTCGGCCTGATAAGGAGCCCGCAGTCTGAGTTGAACGGTCCCGGCTCTGATCTTTTAAAATAACCACCAGTTCACCGGGCAGAGGCCTGCCCCCTCGCATCACCCGGCCCGTACCTGACATTGGATGAACCATGCGCGATTTGATTGCGGGCTAGTGTGCATACGGTTATCAGATCGTGCTCTTCAAGTCACGCTCCCACTCCTCATGCGCTGTGACTGAGTGCCCGAAGCCCGCCCCCATCAAGACATCTCTCCAATCAAGCTTCGCCAACTTGATCGCCTGCCGAAGCTGGCTCATATCACCTTCACTGATCTTCAATACGGCAGATCGAATCCTCTCAAGAGCGTACGCATCGGAGTTCTCACAGAAGGGAAGATTATTGCCGCACTCTTCTTCCAGGAGGCGGCCCGCCTCGCGGCGCTGCTCGGGTGGGAAGAGCCTTTCGACTATGCTGGTGGTAGTCTCGCTCAGCTTTACCATCTCGTTTCCCTCCGCTTTGAGCGACCTTGACCTGGGCTGACCCGAGCAATCTGAGGCTTCGAATCACCCGGCCCGCAGGTAGCTTATGATGAATCATAACTAATCTGATTGTGGGCTAGCCGTGTTATACGGCGCTTGCTCAGTCACAGTGAAAGTAGAAGCGGTTTCCGTCGAGGTCTTCAACGGTAAATTGCCGCAAACCCCAGGGCTTCTTCTCCAAGGGCTCAACGATTTTCGAACCCAACGACCTTAGCTCGTTGTACGTAGCATCGATATCTTCAGCAAACACCCAGTGAACGGCTGGCTCAAAGGGCTGGTCCCTTCTTCGGAAGAAAATCACCGCCTCGCCGCGCGAAACGGCGCCGACCTCTTTTCCAGGGTAGAGCCAACCGATCTTGAAGCCAAGTGCGTCCCGATAGTGCTCTTGAGAGCGTTCCACATCCGCAACCGGCAGTTCTGGGACTGGGTGGCCAAATGTCGTCAACGGTTCTTTCTCGTTCACAGCATCCTCCTATAAAGCGTCTGTTGCGCCGTATTACTATAAAGTAGCGGGCCTATTGTTAGAATATAATACCGCCCTTATACGGTCTAACCCGATTGATATTCACCTTACTTCAGCTTGCCGATCACAATGGCTATTCGCCAGATCAATTCCTTCGTCGCAGCAGGCTTAAATCAATAGCCCTTGCTCTGTTTTGAGTGTAGGGGAGGTTGGCGCACTTCTAACGGTTCTCGTTGCCCTGGTGGTAACATTGCTTGCTCCGGTTGTTTGAGCAGCTTGAACCGAGAGACGAAAGGTGCATTCTAATGAACAGTGCAAGGCGAGCAACCTTAAGCTTGGCGGCATTTGTGTTGTTATGTTTCTTTCTGCCCTGGGCGCAACTGAGTTGTGTAGGCGCGAAAGGCTCGGTCAGCGGCTTTAATCTGGCACGCGGCGGTGATAAATTGTTGTGGCTCGTGCCATCTTTCATGCTAGTAATCATTCTTCTGGGTTTTGCGCGATTCATATGCGATAAGATGCCCGCGATTTTTGCACTAGCAGGCACGGTAGGCGGCAGTCTCAGTGCCTACTTAATGTACCATGAGCGCTCAAGCACAAACGATTCATCAACTCTGGTCGCGACACAATGGACTGCGTTTTTCTGGCTCGGGTTTGTGGCGTGTCTTGGCATTGTCGCAACTGCGTTCGTGTTCTATACCAAGCGATCCAGGTCACCGTAGTCAGTTTCTTGCTTTCAATTTGCTATGAAAGACTCCTGGGACACACACATACAACGAGCCGAAGAGCTTGCGTCGAAACGAAGCGAAGCTAAGGAGTTGCTCACATTCTATGGGAAGCTGTTGGGCGCTCAGAAGCAGATATATGAATACCTTCGCAGTCGCAAAGGGTGGCTCCCGTCAGGGGCGCTTGAGCAGGACCTGGCAGTAGTGCAACCGTTGATGCGCCGACTGCTCGATACGGTTGAGGTAAACGGGCCTCGGCCGCTCGCCGACGAAGCGCACAGGCTTATTCAAGCACCTGAATCTGAAATAAACGAGTTGCTCCTTGAGTATTGGCGCGCGCCTACGGATGTCCAATTCTTCGCCAAAGCATTCTTGCAGCCATACGCCCGATGGCTCACCGAGATTAGCGCGAAGCCCCTTGATAGAGGATTAGAAACCGGCGAGAATCGTTGTCCTTTCTGCGCGGGCAAGCCCCAACTCTCGTTGCTCAAAATTCAAGAACCTTCTACAGAAGTTGGGGGCCGTAATCTGCTCTGCTCAACCTGTCTGACAGTGTGGCTTTTCAGGCGGGTGTCTTGCGCTAATTGTGGAGAAGAGCGCCCGGCAAAAGTTGGCTATTTTCATACCCCTCAGTACGAGCACGTCCGTGTCGAAGCCTGCGACAGTTGCAAGCACTACATTAAAGGGATTGACTTGACCAAGCTCGGATTCGCAGTGCCGCTTATAGATGAGGTAGCTGCCGCTCCGCTTGACCTTTGGGCGCGTGAGCGTGGCTATACAAAGATAGAGCTAAACCTGGTCGGGCTGTGATCGAGCACTCAATCCGATCAGCCACCGGAATTATTTGAGTCAGCTTCCTCTGCCCAGAAAATCCACTCAACGCCGTTTGAATGTTCCTGGGGTGGTGGGAGTATTTCACGCTGCTCTAGCGTTGCTCGTGCGCCACGTTGCACGCGCGCGAAGAGGTATTGCGCGATATCTGAGAACGCCCAACCCCGTTCCGGCAAGACAGTCTTGTTGAAAGCTGCTTCCAGCTTCTTATGCCTCTTTTCAAATAGATCAGCTAACGCTACCGCCATTTCGTCACAGAGTGATTCAAATTCGGCGCGTTCATCAACTTTGATGATCGGGAAGTTCGGCTCGTAATAACGCTCCGCAGGGTATTTCCTCTCCCATTCCTCGGATTCACGCAGAAGCTCACTCTTTATCATTTCGTTGATGTGGCGCAAGACCGTCGGCTGGGCGAGGCTCAGTTCTTTGGCAAGCTGCGCAACCGTCTTCGGCTTGCTGGCTACTAGATTCAGAATCTGTTCCTTTGTGCCGTTAGGAAGTAGTTTGTTCTGAGATATCCCGGCCCAGGGATCACTGTAGCCGCTGGTTTTCGATACGCACTCACAGGGGAAACGCAATTCTGTCTTACTATGGGCGTTACTCATCCAAACCTCCTTGACAAATACCTATTAGCCATCCTACTAATAGGGTAACGGCTAATAGGCAACCGCACTCATAAACTGCAACTAGGATGCCAAGCCGTGTGGGCGCAAATACTAACTGCGTCAAGAAAACGCAGATATCGACACGGCGAATATTAAACGATCTGCTTGCTAATGTCTCGGCGCAACAAGGGGCAGACACGACCCCAATCAAGTTGATTTACTTAGTAAGCGGCGGGGGCTTTAATACTGATAATTCTTTCCTTGTCCTGTGTATAACAACATGTTGGGGTAATAAGGAGACAATTATGAGAACGCCTGCAAGCATTGGAAGTCATCCAATCCACCCGATGCTAATACCATTCCCGTTTGCTCTGTGGTCCTTTTCTCTAGTCGCGGACCTGATCTACTTGTGGCGCGGCAACTTGATCTGGAGAGATTGGATTGCATTCTACACGTTGGCGGCAGGTATCATCGGGGCGGTCCTGGCAGCTGTGCCGGGCATCATAGATTACTTTTCGATCAAAGACCCAAAAGTATCAAGAATCGCAGCCTGGCATGCACGTCTGAATGTTCTCGCCCTGCTAGTTTTTGCCGCCAGTTTTTATCTACGGACCAACAACGGCTCGCAGATGGTAAACGGGAGCTTCACCGTTCCTGTAATGCTTTCGGTGCTGGGAGTCATTTTGATTTCAATCTCAGGTTACCTCGGCGGCGAGATGGTATATGTGCATCACGTGGCCGTTGAGTCGGGGCAAAGCGCGACAACAGGAGACAAGACACCCAGACGTTCTGCGTAGATCGAGGAGAGAACCTTGAGGCGGCAAAGCAAGCCGACTCTGATTATCATGCTTCTAGCTTCGTTCGCCCTAGGCGCGAGCAACTTTCTAGTAATGCCGATTCCCCAAAGAGTGTTGATAGCGATCATTGACACCGAAAGTCACGGGGTGTATAGCTTGTTACAAGCTAGATTTTTGGGAACTTTGTACGCTTATCAATAGCGGAGAACAAAGCTGTGTGCCACACAGCCCTAGTTTCAAATCTCTACCTGCCGGGCCTACTGCCTAGATATGAGTTGTATTGTCTGCCCGCCCGTAAGCGGTCAAATGTAGACACGCTCTCGCAGTCGTTCAATTCAACTTTCATGAAGCATTCAATTAACGGAGGGGGTTATGGGAGTCTCAAGGAGAACTTTCATCAAAGCCAGCCTTGTCGGGGGCGTTGGGATGTCAGCCTTCGGTTTCAATCTCGCGCCGGTCTACGCCCAAACTCAGGCGCTAAAGATTTCGCGCACGTCCGAGACGCGCTCGACCTGCCCATACTGCTCGGTTAGTTGTGGCGTCATCATTCACACGCTGAGCGACAAAGGCAAAAATTCAACGCCGCAGGTCGTACACGTCGAAGGCGATCCAGACCACCCGATCAATCGCGGAACGCTCTGTCCAAAGGGAGCGTCGCTCGAACAGGAAATTTTCAACGAGCGCCGTCTGGTTAAGCCACAGGTGCGGCGTCCAGGCTCGGATCACTGGGAAGACATCTCCTGGGACAATGCCGTCAACGAGATCGCGCGGCTAATTAAGAAGACGCGGGACGAAACATTGATTGAGAAAGATGCTCAAGGGTACACCGTGAATCGCTGCGAGGGGATAGCCTGGGCGGGCGGCTGCACCGATACGAATGAACTCAATTATCTCGCCGTCAAAGCGATGCGCAGCCTGGGGGTAGTCTACTTTGAAACGCAGGCCCGTGTTTGACACGGCCCCACGGTCTCAAGTTTGGGACCAACATTCGGACGCGGGGCGATGACCAACGGATGGATCGACATCAAGAACACAGACATGATGTTGATCATGGGCGGGAACCCTGCCGAAAATCACCCTTGCGGTTTCAAGTGGCCCATCGAAGCAAAGAAGACGCGCAACGCCAAGATGATCGTTGTTGACCCGCGCTTCACCCGCACGGCGGCGGTCGCCGATATGTTCTTGCAGATTCGCGCGGGCGCTGACATAGCCTTCCTGGGCGGCTTTATAAACTATGCCATCCAGAACAACCGCATCGCGTGGGATTACATCAAGAACTTCACCAACGCCGCCTTCATAGTTAAAGAAGGATTCAAGCTGCCTGAAGACGGCTTATATTCCGGCTTTGACGCGAACACGCAGATTTACGACAAATCAACCTGGAATTATCAGGAAGGCGGGAATATGACGCCCGGCGGCGCAGGATTGCCTGCCGGAGTCGGTTCCGCGACAGCAACCGGCGAACAGCATCAAGCCGGGCAGCAAGTTGCATCGAATTTCGAGCAGAAGAAAGGGACTTCGCAAGGAGGTGCGCGCGCGGCTGCCGGAGCGTCAAAAGAGATGACAGGCGGCGGGCAAGGCCCACTAGGCGGCGGGCATCAAGCAGCAGGCGGACCGGGCGCTTCAGGTCAGGGAGGGCCGAATCCCCCGCCTATGCTCCCTTCAAATGTCGCTTATGATCTGTCTCTTCAACACCCGCGAAGCGTTTTTCAACTGCTCAAGCAGCACTACTCGCGCTATACGCCTGAGATGGTCGAGCGCATCACGGGCATACCGCGTGACCAGTTTCTCAAGGCCGCAGACCTCTTTACCTCCATCCGCAAGGATGGCGATATGAAAAAGGCCGGGACGATCATCTACGCCGTAGGGTGGACTCAGCACACCTTCGGCACGCAGATCATTCGCACGGCGGCGATACTCCAACTGCTGCTCGGAAACGTGGGCCGCGCAGGCGGCGGCGTGAATGCGCTGCGTGGTCACTCGAACATTCAGGGCGCAACCGACATGGGCGGCGTGTTCGACATCTTCCCAGGCTATTTGAAGATGCCGAACCCGACCGATACCGACCTTGCGACATATCTCAAGCGCACCACGCCTACTTCCTCCAAGCCTTCGGAATGGGATTCGTACAACTACTGGTCGAACACACCGAAGTTTATGGTGTCGTGGCTCAAGGCGATGTTTGGCGATGCCGCGAAGAAAGAGAACGACTTCGCTTTCCATTATCTGCCCAAGATTGATCGGCGTTATTCGTGGGTGGAGATGTGGGACCGTATGTACAACGGTGAAGTCAAAGGTCACATCGCGTTCGGCATGAACGGCGTGATGATAGGCCCGAACTCGCAGAAGAACATCGAAGCGTTGAAGAAGGCAGACTGGCTAGTCGTGTGTGACCTCTACCCTGAAGAGACGAGCGAGTTCTGGCGCTCGCCCGGCATCACGCCCGAAGAGATGAAGAGTATCAAGACGGCAGTGTACCGTCTGCCGGGCGCGGGCTTCGCTGAAAAGGACGGCACGTTCGTCAACTCGGCTCGCTGGTTACAGTGGAAGTACATCGCGGTGCCGACATCGGGCCAGGCCAAGATGGATCAGGAGATACTCGCGCGAATCTTTTTGAAAGTGCGCGAGCTTTATCAAAAAGAGGGCGGCAAGTTCCCTGATGCGATTCTAGCGGCGACCTGGCCTTATTCAAACCCGTTGAACCCGCCGCTCGCTGAAGTGGCGAAAGAGATCAATGGCCGCGCGCTCGCCGATCTCACCGACGAGAAACAGCCGGGGGTGACGATCAAGGCGGGTCAGCAACTGCCTGGCTTCGCTTGGTTGCGCGATGACGGAACCACGATGTGCGGCAACTGGATATACAGCGGGTCGTGGACAGAAGCCGGGGCGCAGATGCAGCGTCGCGGAACAGATGACCCGTCTGGGTTAGGCATCTATCCAAACTGGGCCTGGTCCTGGCCCGCGAATCGCCGCGTGCTGTATAACCGCGCATCGTGCGATCCGTCAGGCAAGCCGTGGGACCCGGAGCGCAGGCAGGTCTGGTGGAACGAAGCGGCCGGGCGATGGATGGGTAATGATGTTCCAGACTTCAAGGTAGACTCGCCGCCCGAAGATCACCTGGGCCCATTCATCATGAACCCCGAAGGTGTGGGGCGCATATTTGCTCCGCTCGCCGCGTTTGCCGAAGGCCCGTTCCCAGAGCACTATGAGCCGATTGAAAGCCCCGTGGCAAACCCGCTGCACCCAGATCAGTCGAACAATCCAGTCGTAAAGAAATTTAATACGGAGTTCGACAAGTACGGCACGCCCGACCAGGGCTTCAACGTCGTCTGCACGACCTATCGGCTAACCGAGCACTACCATTATTGGACCAAGAACAACCCGATGATCGTGCAGCTCGTCCCGGAGCCGTTCGTCGAGATACCTGCTGAGCTTGCGGACGAGATGGGAATTCGCGGCGGCGAAAAAATTCGAGTGTCCAGCGCGCGTAACAGCTACGTCGCAAAAGCGATGGTCACCCGGCGAATAAAGCCCATGATGATTGACGGAAAGAAGACTTATCAAATCGGCATCCCTATCCACTGGGGCTATCGCGGCATCGCTGAAGATGAGGGTAAGACGGCGCTCAATCCTACGAACCTTCTCTCTCCGGCTGTGATGGACCCGAACGCTTACACGCCTGAGTACAAAGGCTTCCTCGTGAAGATTGAGAAGGCTTAGGGGCAATTATGGACATCGAGAGAACACTTGAAATCAAAGCAATCTCAGGCCACCCCGGGCCTGTGCCAGGTCGCGGCGCTAAACGTGAGCTTGAAGTAGCCAAGCTTGTCGATGTCACGACCTGCATCGGCTGTAAAGCCTGCGAGGTGGCCTGCGTCGAATGGAACGATCACCCGTTCCGCGAAACGGTTTTTGATAACACTTACCAGACCATGGCTGAGACGGAGTGGAACTACTACAACCTAATCAAATTCAGCGAGCACCAGCGTGATGACGGAAGCCTAATGTGGCTGATGCGCAAAGACCAGTGCATGCATTGCGCAGACCCCGGATGCTTGTACGCGTGCCCGGCTGACGGGGCGATTGTTCAGTACACGAACGGCATCGTCGATTTCCAGCAAGAGCACTGTATCGGTTGTCAGTATTGCTTTTCGGGGTGCCCGTTCGAGATTCCGAAATTCAACCAGATAACCAAGAAAGTCTACAAGTGCACGCTCTGCTCGGATCGCGTCGGCGCGGGGCTTGAGCCTGCCTGCATCAAAGCCTGCCCTACAGGTTGTCTACACTTCGGCACGAAGCAAGAGATGCTGGAGCTTGCCAATACGCGCGCAGCGCAGTTACGTGAGGATTCGCTTTTCCCGCTTCCCAATGCAGGCGTCTACGATCCGCAGTCCGTAGGCGGAACGCACGTCCTCTACGTGCTGCACGACATCACTAAACCAGAACTGTACGGCGGCTTGCCTGCGAATCCGCAAATACCTGTGAGCTATACCTTATGGAAGTACATTGTCAAACCCACCGCTCTCTTCCTGGCTTTGATGGGCATACTGGCGGTCTTTTTCCACTACATCTTTCTAGGGCCGAAGTTGCCGCAGCCCGAATCGCCGTCAAGAGATCGAACGAGAGAGGAGGAGCTATGACGACATCGGTTGAGCGCTTCGATGAAAAGGCGCGCGGTGAGGTCAACCGGTATGGGCGCACGGTCGTACGCGAAGGCGAGTTGCTACGCCATCCGGCGTACACGCGCTTCCTCCACTGGTCAGTAGCCATCTTCTTCATTCTCGCGCTTCTGTCAGGTATGGCGATATATTCACCCTGGCTGTTTGGCTGGCTCACGCCGCTATTTGGCGGAGGGCCAATGACCAGATTCCTGCATCCATGGTTTTCGCTCGGGTTCACTATCTTCTTCGTGTTTCAGTTCCTAAATTGGCTTGCCCCGATGAGGTGGACTGGCTCGGATCGTAAGTGGCTTGGCCGCCTCAAAGCCTATGTGAAAAACACCGATAAGGTCGAACCGGAATACGTCGGATTCTTTAACGGAGGCCAGAAGCTCTACTTCTGGGCCATCGTCGCAAGCAGCGTGGTCTTCCTGCTCACGGGATTGATAATGTGGTTCCCAGAGGTATTCGGGAGACTACTGACCGCAATCAGCTACGTGCTGCACGACATAGCGGCGGTGGTGATGCTTGGAGGGTTCATCATACACATTTATGAAGGGACCGCAGCACAACCCGGAACTTTTCAAGCGATGACTCGGGGCACGGTTAGAGAAGAATGGGCCTGGACTCATCACCCAGCCTGGTACGCGGAAGTGACCGGGCGTGACCCGCGCGAGGATTACAACCGTGCGGTTGAGCGTCAGGCCAACCTGCGGCGTTCAAGACAGGCAAGAGACCTCGGAGCAGTTTCTAACGAACAGCAACTTGAGCGCGGACCAAAAGAGCCACCTGCGCAATGACCGGTTTAATAAATGACCGGGGCAGCATAAATTGAATTCTGTTTGCTCCCGATGTTTTCCTCGCAGGCTACTGCTTTATCCAATCGCTTAGGGAAAGGAGATTCCACCGATGAAAACATTATTGCGTTTGACTATTGCTCTAATGGTTCTGCTCGCGCTCGCAAGCCTGACCCAAGCTCAGCAAAAGGAATCCCCCCAGATTGCGCCAGGTCCACTCGTCCGGCTCTTACAATCTAAGGGCATCATAACCGAACAAGAGGCGGCGATGATCAGCCAGGCATCGTCGCCCGCCGAATCCGAACTGCGGTTGGCAAAGCTGCTTTTATCAAAAGGAATCATCAGCCAGCAAGAGTTCGATCAGACAATTTCGGCTCTCGGAGTCGCTTCTATGCCATCCGAGCCAATCGCTCCTGGCTTCATTAACGCGGAAGTGCGCGTTAAGAGTCGGCCCGTCGTGAAATCGTCGCGTCCACCGGGCGAGATAACTGCAAAGGAAACCGGTGCCGCGCAGTCCCAGACTCAGCCTGAAGGCACAATGACCACAGTCTCAAGATTTCCTGTGAAAATTTACGGCAGCATTTTGTTCAATGCCAGCTACGTAGATCGTGGAGCTAACACCAATGACATTCCGCTGTTTGCGCAGAAACGAGATGCAAGCTCCGACCAGGATCACCAGAACTTCAATATGACCGCGCGCCAGACCCGTTTTGGCCTGCGTTATGAGGGCAAGGTTTTCGAAGACGCAAAACTGACCGGGGTTTTTGAGTTTGACCTGCTCGGAGGCAAACCGGCATTTGCCAACGGCGTCAACTTTGACATTTTCCGTTTGCGTTTGGCTTACGGGCGCATCGACTGGGCAAATGACTCGCTCGAAGCAGGGCAGGATTGGGCCGTCTTTTCGCCGCTCAATCCCACGACGCTCGCCTCCTATGGTATTCCTGGGTTTTCGACTTCCGGGAATTTATGGAACCGGATTCCGCAGATTCGCTATGAGCATCGCGAAGGGGAGAAATCGAAACTCATTCTTACCACGGCCGTGCTTGACCCCAACGCCGGTGATAATGCTGGCAACCCGGCAGCCAGGGTAATCGGGCTTGGGGAGCGCAGCGCCTTGCCCGCATTTGAAACGCGCATCGGTTTCATTACGCCCATCCACGGGAAGGATTCATCGGCCGGTGTGAGCGGCCATTATTCACGTTTGCTTGGCGTCATCGGTAACCCCGTCGGGACTACGCAGCGCAGCTCGATTGATTCATATGGCGTGAGCGGAGATGCTAATCTGTGGTTATCTTCGGGCTTCCGTGTGACAGGTGAACTCTTTCACGGGCGAGCCCTGGGAATATTTTCGGGCAATATCGCGCAGAGCGCGGTAGTGATTGGCGGTCGTGCGCGCGGCATTAATTCGACCGGCGGTTGGGTTGAGCTGCATGGCGAAGCGCCCACGGGTTATCAAGGATCGTTGAAGAACTTCAGCGCGAATTTTGGCTATGGGATCGAAGACAATCGCGATGAGGATTTGGTTGCGGGCATTCGCAAGCGCAACCAGACATACATGGTCAACTGGCAATACAAATTCTCACCCAACTTCACCTTCGCGCAAGAGTACCGACGAGTGCTGACAGACTGGTTCAGGCAGCCTTTTGCCGATCAGAGGCTGAACTGGGCCAGCTTGGCGTTCTTGTACTCTTTCTGAAATGAGACGGGAAGGCCCGCCCGCAGGCACGGGTGACAAAGTGATTTCCCACCCGTCAGGTGGATATGAGTAGGAAACACGCGATGAAGATGGTAATGATTGGTGGTCACACGCGGAACATCGGCAAGACTTCTGTCGTCGAAGGCATAATCCGAGCGATGCCTGAAATGAATTGGACTGCGGTGAAGATTACCCAGTTTGGCCACGGAGTCTGCTCGGTCAACGGCGAAGCGTGTGAATGCGCGGTGAACGAACACCAATTTTCGATCAGCGAAGAACGCAAAAAAGATTCGGGCACAGATACTGCGCGATTTCTTGCCGCAGGTGCGCGGCGGTCTGTCTGGGTGCGCACCAGGCAAGGCGAATTGTTTACTGCGCTCGCGTCGCTCAGAAAAGAAGTTGAGAGCGACGAATTTGTCATTGTCGAAAGCAACAGCTTGCGCAGATTTATGAAGCCGACGCTTTATATACAGGTGCTCGATCCTCTCAATCCTGACTTCAAACCTTCTGCACGGCAATTTTTCGATCTCGTCGACGCATACCTGCTGGCCGTACGGCCCTGTAATCATTACTCACTGAGTCTGAGAGGTGAGAAAGCTGCTTTGTTAGCACGCGAGGTTGAGAGAGAAAAGCCTTATTTTACCATCAGCGCGGAAGAACATTTTATGAGCCGGCCTCTGATAGACTTTGTTCGAGCGAGGTTGGTACATTCGACAACATCGGTCTTGTAGAGGCGCGTGTGTTAATTCGGAGAATCGCGCTTGTTAGGCGGAAACCGGGGCGCTCATGACCTTCACTATAAAGGTGTCTACCCACCGCGACTTGATCTCGGCGTATTCCGTTTTGTTAGCGGCCACTTTCGCCAGCCATAGCTTATAAGCGTCGTACTCACGAGCCAGATCGAGATGCTGCCGGAGCACGTCACGAAACCTCAGTTTGGAATGCCAATCCGCTGTGGCTTCCGTGAATATGTGCGCCTGGCAAAGTCGAATATTCCCTCTGTCGCGGACCGCATAGTAATGGCCAGCCACATCATCAAACTGCCCCCGATACTCGTAGCCGAGTCCGAGCAGGGCCTGGGCGACCCTTTCGATCCCCTTCTCTCCACAGAGGATAGCGATGTCCAGAATGGGCTTGGCGTGGACTGCCGGTATTGAGGTGCTTCCCACATGCTCGATTTGAACGGACGGATCCGCTAAGGCTGCGACCATCCGATCCTTCTCCGCGCGGAAATCATCCGCCCAGGCGGGGTCGTGCGGCAACAGGAGCAACTCATCTTTCCTCATCCCGTACATGAATAGAACCTTCATTCTGACGCCTGACGCGCGATCAAGTCTACACGCCACAGTCTATGGGGCATTCGGGATAGTCGCCGCGTGCGACGCTCGGCCACAACTCTGGCAGACGGCGCGGAGCGAAATCATCGGCCGCGACGGCAAGGTCCTGCAACGTCCACCAACGATACGACCGGACATAGCTATCCTGCTTGAGAGGCTGGACCCTAGCCTCGCTCGTCCGGGCCACAAAGAACCGCTCGTATTGATCGCACCACAGTCCGTTGAAGGAGTAGGCGTGACGCCGGGTCCACACCCACGGACCGATCTCCGCCTGGATGCCCGTTTCCTCTAGCAATTCACGCCGCGCCGCCTGCTCGAAGCTCTCGCCCTCGTCCAGGCCGCCGCCAGGCGTGACCCACCAGTGATGGCCGCCGGGCGCGTCTTGCGCAAGTAGCAGCAGCAATCTCCCACCGGGGCCCAATAAGAGAACCCGTGCAACCGGACGCGCTTCCTTTGGAATCTCAACGTGCATGGCATTCATGTTGGCGGCTTAACTCTGCATTCAACGACAGCCAATGTATAGGGCCGTCATTGACAAGTCTATACCTCGCGCTCATAACCCAAAGGTCGTAGGCTCAAATTCTGCCCCCGCGACCACCTATAAAATGCGGTTTATTGCATCTTTTCGCTTCCCAACGCTCCTGTTATCTCACGCGCATAATCTTTGTCGCCCATGCCGCAACCTCCTTTGATAAGTGAATGTAAGCATTCGAGGTTGTTGCGATTCAGCTCGGCGTAGCGAGTCTGGACAATAAGTCGTGCCATCCATTCGCGCGAACATGAAATCCTCACCTGAAGCCCACTGAGATTGCCTCTGCCACAGGCTTTCCATGTTCGGGTTGTTGGAC
Organism: uncultured Clostridia bacterium; assembly: GCA_964615905.1. Lineage (GTDB taxonomy): Bacteria > Acidobacteriota > Blastocatellia > UBA7656 > UBA7656 > DATLMR01. Next base: position 48,147 of record CAZTUB010000020.1, on the reverse strand, counting down.
TACCGGGGCTGGCCCCGTCGCAGGCTCCACAGTCCGCGCGCCGAGAGGATGACCGAGAAGAACCCGGTCACGCCGAGCGCGACGAGCGTCCAGACGAAGAAGAATTCTCCGAAGTCTCCGCCGGGGTTGATCTTGCTGCCGACAAGTCCCGACCCCCTCATGTGGATGACAGGGAGGCCCGACGCGAGCAGCGACAAGACGAGGATGATGACGTACCCCGAACGCCGTCCGGCAAGCGCCAGCGTTGCGTACAGCCAGACGAGCAGGAAGAGCACCGGAATGAGGTTCGAGAACCCTCCAGGGGCCATCCCGCGCACGACGTCATCCGCATGGTGAAACGAGGTGAAGAGGATCGAGAGCAGGGACGCGATGGTTAACATAATGTCGGGCTTCATTAGCTATTCTCCATGTAAGATTTGAGTGTGCCTCTCAGTGAGGCACAGGATCGGTTGACATGCTCATTCAGTTTGACATCGAGCGGCAGCTCCAGGTAACTCAGAGCGGTCGTGCCAGGCCCCGCCAACCTTAAAAGCATATCCGCAGGAGTCACGGAAGGCTGGCACCTGAACCATCGACATCCTCCTCTTAATATGTAGATGAAAAACGGATTTCTTGACGAGAACAGATTGCTTGTCCTGACAGGGCCAGGGAACACTCTCCATTTTGCTGCCTGACTATTAACTCAACCGCACGGTAAGGAAAAAATGCTGATTTATAGCTTATTCTATCTGAACAGATTCTGAAGAGGGTTTTATTCTTATACTCTCTCCCGGCGATTTCGGATTGAGTTGCCTTGGCTTTGCTTTAGTAGCACGCTTGCTAATATCTTGACTCCATTCGTTGAAGAATTAAACCATGGCTCATCGTTTCTCACGCCGCGCATAATAGTCAATTATAAATTGAATCGGGTTCGTCACGCCGCGCCCGATGCGGACATCCGGCGGAATCCCCCTCGCATTGATGCCGCCGGTTGGGAGGCGGTCTGATGCGGCGATAGTCGGATAGCCTAGAGATATTCCAAGCGCCGGACAACCTGGTACGGAGCTGATGGTCACGTTCTGGTAGTCAATCACTCCTCCGGTGTTCTCGCCGAAAAGTGTCACCTTCTCATTCTTCATAGCTGCCAGCACAAAGGCTTCCCCTGCGCTAGTAACCGCGCCGTCCATCAAAATTGCCACGTTGCGCGGACGCGGCGTGGCTGTGTCATCAGTGGCCGCAATCGGCGCGGAATCAGCCGGGTCCGGGTCTTCAAAGAAGACTACTTTGCCGGGGTTTGCTTTCATGCGTTCAACCAGATGCGCCGGGACCCACCCCTGGCTCTGCATCTGCTCAAAGTAAGCGATGTTGTCTGGCGAGGAGACGACAACCGGCTTACCACCGGCGGAGCGGCTCGGACGCTTGGACTTTGTTATGAAAAACGGCATCAGCGCGCGGGTCATCCCTGAACTGCCGCCTTCGTCACCGCGTATGTCAATGATTAGGTTTTCAGCATTGAGAATGCGCTCGCGAAATTTTTCGACGAGGCCGTTGAGTACGGGGGCGTGTTCGGGTGAGTGCGACGGCACTGAAACGACTACAGTGGATTGGCCAATAAGACGGATTGTCGGGCGGCGGGGGTCAACTGGGTCGAGAAGGTCCCGCTCATCCGGTTTCAGGGGATAGGCTTTCCCCCAGGTGATCGGGGGCATGTGCAAAAGAAGCCCTCGCCGGATTGCAGCACCACCTTGCTGGCCGCGCAGGTATACCGACAGGTGAAGCGGGTAGTGCCTGCCGCTGTAAAATACAACGTCATACGACCTGTCGGGCAGCCTCCTGAATTCTGCTTTCACCTGGCCAGGCGTCCATCGCTGAACGCTTTCCGAGAGCATGATTGCCACAAAGTCGCGGCGGCCAGGTTTGTAATCGCGCACGATACCAATGCGGTACCCTTCTTTGGCATACCATATCCCCTCAATAGGGTCGAGGCGCGTGGCATTCGAGTCGAGATAGCGGCGAATCTCTTCTTCGTCGCGCGATACCTTCTCGGCAGCACTCGTGAGTCGGCTTACACTTTCGTCAGTGAGTTGTGGAGCTTCATTGACGAACATATGTCCATCGCGGAAGAACCTGACGAATTCTTGCAGGAGGAAGATACACTTATTAGCCGGGGTGCGTTGCGCGCGGTTTCTCAATGCTTTGGTATAATGACGGTACTCGGTGTCGCGTTTACCTCGAACACCGACATGATATCCAACATAGTTGGATTCAACCTTAGAGACCAGATTGTCAAACATAATGTGGCAATTGCACTCCTCAGCAATTTTAGCTGGAGGTGTTTGCGACTGGGCCGGGCTCACAACAGTCAATATCCAAATTGATAGCAGCAAGATAATACGGGCGTTGTGGGCCAGGACATGCTGTAACGGCAGAACGTCAAGCTTGATTCTCTGACCCACAGTCCTACGTTGCTTCATTGCTTTCTTTACTCCCTCTGTGTTTCGCGGTCATTTCGGCGCATCGATATTCCTTAACCGATTTGCTCATCACTCATGACGCGAGCAGGGAGTCTATGTTAACAATAAACAGTTTGAAGATATGCTGATCGGGCCGTCTAACACTTCATATGTGCCTGGATTCGCGGCCCTGGTGTATGCGGTTGTCGGGCGCGCGTAAGCGTATCGCGGCTTTCCTTTACTATCGAACTTCCTTTACGCAGCCGTCTTCAATAACAAATGACCGCCCGGCCAGTGACGCCAACAATACATAATAGCTCTCGCCTTCTACTAGAGGCTTGGCCGCAACCACCTCACTCATACCTAAGGGCACCTGGCCATACGTTATTGAGTTCATCTGGTCATGTTTTCCTTCAATCATCCAGTAAGTGTTCGGGTTATCTTTGCTGAAGAACTCTAAAGGTAATCTATCTCGATGCTCAGGGGGTATGCGGGATACAAAAAGGGTGGTTGTCACTGTGTTATTGGATAAGATGAATCGAGGTGGATTACATCCTTCCACCCGGACACTGGGGTCTATGTGACAGCTAAGTGCAGCAAGTGATAAGAGGATAAGATTTGCCAGCTTTTTCATTGATACTCAACTGCCTTATTGTAGCGCCTAGCGCGTCGCAGCACGGTGATGCTACGCGGTTGTTAGACGGCTTTCGCCACAGATCACGGTTGAATATCCTTCCTTCTCAATTAGATATGCGATGATTATTTCGAATAGATGAATGAATCCTGTTCACCTTCTTTCACGATCAGGATTTGCAGATACCGATTAGAATCCGCTTCGCTGTGAGAAAGCGTCTGAATGCTTTCGTCTCCATAATTCGCTTCAAAGATGGGTGCTAATTCACGGATGTGGCACAACAAATCTCTTATGTTCCTTACCTGAACCCCTTTTCCGTTCAAATGGTTTGAAAGATATTCAGTAGTATAACTTTGCCCACCAGCCCCTTGCCCCGGACCTAATACTATAATGCCTTCCGGTTTATTACATACTTCGTTGATATTCATCTCTTCATTAAACCAGACTAATACTACCTGACCTGATTTAGTGTGTACCTTAAAATGAAAATCTTCCAAAGTTACATCTTCATGGCGGCTATACTCAATTTGTTCGGCGCATCCTGTTTCTCGTATGGCTCGCTTTGCCTTATAAAAATCTGCATAGTAACCAAATTCAACTTCTCCGAGAATCTCGCTACTCGCCAGAATCCAAACTATTGGGTAAATGAGGACCAGGCATAGTATCAAAAAAACCAAATAGTCTAAGTACCTTTTCATTGGCTTTGTTCCAAAAGCAACGTTCACACAGGTGTCTAAAGCTCCGCATCATTCGGCCCAAAGGTATTCTCGGATGAGCCATAAAAGAAGAGTTTCCGGACCGAGGTCCATGAGTTTATTAGATCGTGGCATCCGTTGACCATTTTCGTCGGCATCTTTAGTTCCTGTCAGGTATCTTGTCGGCCACAAGTTGCGCCACGCTCCTTGCTGTATCCTCCGATAGGGCTAATACGTCTATGTAGGCCCGCCCCTTCCTAAAGGTTATCCTTAACCACCCTAGCCCAGGTCGCGTAAGAAGGTTCTCTTCGCCCAGTCCGCTAAATTTGTTTAGCGTGATCGGCTTATTTGTTACCTTGTAAGCCGTCACTGCACTTTTGAATTGATCGCGTGCCTCCTTTGTGGATGCCTTTAATTTGATATCGATGGTTGCATCGGTTTCACCGTTGACTAACTGGATCGTAACGCTAAGAAACCTTTTTGTCTTTTCTTCGACGTACGTTCGTTTTCTTACTGACTGCCACCCTCCCTCATTAAGCGCCTGCTCAACTTCATCAACCCACACCGGCTTATCCTGGTCAGGTGTAGCCGGGGATGAGTAGAGTACCGAGGCCATTACAACCATAACCGCCCATATGCTTGTCATCTTCTCCCTCTCGGTCGGTAGCAATTGAAGTCGCTGCAGACTGCTATGACAGTAACACAGCCATTCAACTCTGATAGCGCCAATAAATGCTCCTACCTGGGTATTTTCAGGCATTTAGAACCCTCTCATGTAATAGATAAAGTAAAGAGAGGGATCGTGTACATGCCTGACCGAGACGGAAACCAAAGGACATATCGGGAAAGCGAAGCCCTTAAGTCGAAAGTTATTAAACTGAGAGCGCAGAAAAAGTCCATAGTAGAGATTGCCAAAGAGTTGAATTTGACCAAGCAGTATGTGTCACTGGTGCTTAGAGAGGCGGGGCTAGGGACCAGGGCTGCAGATCGGGAGAAGAGGCTTGCCGAGATCAACGATCAGTTGCGAGCCAAAGAGCAGGAGTTGGAGAAACAGGTATCACGCCTGGAAGAACAAGGGGACTATGCCTTGGCGAACTGGCTGCGAGTCCTGGCAAAACGAGGTAAAAGATAATCCTTTTGATCTTTTCCACCAAGCCTATTCCCTCGGTATGTCAGGCCCGTCCAGTGGCATATAAAGTTACCCAACAGGTTATTCAAGTGGTTGCTTCTGGCCTCCTACACCTGCAGTCATAAGCCAGCATCGCCGGGAGGCAGACCACAACTGATAATCCTCAACAGATTTGGTTTGGCTTGAGGCTAGACTTTTGACCCAGGGTGCGAGTTAAATTACATGAGAGCAGTGCATTGTTGTGCTCTCAGATAGCTTTTTGCGAAAGATTATGAGTTACGGCTTAATGATGCGAGTACAGACGGCAATACTATTCATTCTCTTCTCTACGGCTGCTGTGGTTGCCCAGACGCACCAGCATGGCTCGATGCCGGTGGGAGATGGGAACTTCAACCCCTACGTGGTGTCAGATGGGCGAGGCGGCTTCTACCTGGCATATATCCAACGCGCAAGCGGCACAAGCAATGTTATGCTTCGGCATTCAAGGGATGGCAAGGCGTTCTCCGATCCGGTGCGCGTAAATGACCGCGAAGGTGACGCCACTGTGCGGAATGAGAACCCGCCGAAGGTGGCTGTGTCTGCGGGCCAGGAAGTTTATGTCTGTTGGGCCAACGAGCGGGCGAAATGGAAAGGTGACATTCGATTTGCGCGCTCGACCGATGGCGGCAGGACCTTCTCTAAAGCCATCACCCTGAACTCAGACGCCGCTGGTGAGCCGACAGGCCACGCCTTTCAATCTGTCGCAGTGGATGATAAAGGGGGCGTCTATGTGGCGTGGATTGACGAGCGAAACAAGAAGGTGACAGACAGAGGCGCGGAGATATGGATGCGCACATCCACTGATGGCGGCAAGACATTCTCAGGCGACCGTAAGATTCTTTCGGATGTGTGCGAGTGCTGCCGCACGAATATTCAGATAGATTCCGCCGGAAGACTGTATCTAGCCTATCGGACCGTGCCTGCATCAGGGCGAATGTATAGAGACATCGTTGTTGCCCGCTCTCTGGATGGCGGCAAGTCATTTATACCCGTGAGGGTGAGCGCAGACGGCTGGGAAATAAACGCCTGCCCTGTTACCGGACCTGGTATGAGTATTGGCCGCGACGGCAAGATCACGGTTGTCTGGTTCACGGGCGGGGAGCGGCAAGGTCTGTATTACACCACATCGAACGACAAGGGCGCTTCGTATTCTCCTCGCAGGATGATTGAGACCAGCCGGAACCTGGGCAAGCACGCGCAGACAGCGGCTCTGCCTAATGGGAAAGTCTTCATAGCTTGGGACGAGAAGGCAGAAAAAATGCAGATTGTCCGGGGGGTTTTAGATCTACGAAAGGGAGCGCTTGAGAAGCGTGTGGTGAGCGAACAAAGCTCTTATCCGACGATTGCCTTAGGCGACCGAGTTGTTGTTATCGCCGGGATGGAGAACGCGACCCAGGATATTTTGTTGCAGCCAGAAGTCTTGGAGGATATAACCAAAGCCGGGCAGCATAAGTAGACACATGCTATGAAGTGGTAAAAGTAAAACCCAACCGCCCCCGGCATTGGCTCTATTCTTCGCGTTCTATAACTTTTTAGGTCCGCGTTGAGACCAGACAGCAAGATTTATCTATTGGGAATCGAAGTTTGCTCTACATATTTCGGCGCACCGTTTTTGCACACCCACTCGCCATACTCGCTCTTGTAGCAGGCGTACTCGATTTCGCGTACCCAGCGCTTGGTGATCGTCGAAGATTTCTGGCAAATCAGCTCTTTGGCTTTGACCGGATAGATCGTCGCTCCGACCGGAGCGGTGTCAACCAATTTCCGCCCATTTCCGGTAGCGGCATTCTTGAAGGTGGTCCCAATCTGAAAATTTAAAAACGTCAGCCCGAAGTCATAAAAATCCGAAGACGATCTTTGCCAGTCGAAAATCACACTCTTGAAAAGCTCAGCGGAAGCGACGGCCTTGTTTGAAACCTTACCGTAATTCTTGTTAAACGGGCATTCGGCAGGCAAAGGTTCAGGCGTGGCCTTTTCCCATGCTTTAATCCATTCAGGTCTGACAGAATACTCCATTACGGGCTGCCCGTTGTGCGGGTCACATCTAAGCCCGTAGGAGTTGTCTTTCAGCTCTCGGATTACGGTGCATGGCTGATAGTATTTGTCGCCTTTTAGGCCAGTCACCGAAGCCAACACACGGTCGCCCACTTTAAATTGTCCAGCACTGTCATCTGGTTTGGCTTTGTTACCTTTCGGCTTTTCAACGACGGCAGGCTCATTCTCTTCCGAGGAGGTTTGACTTTTTGCGGCGCGGACGTAATCCGGTGTAACGGCGTATTCTGTGCCTTCGCAATCCAAAAGATAGACATTCGCGCTCCGGTCGAATTTGACGACCGTACAAGGCCGGTAGTATTTCTCGTCTTTCAGCATTGAAGGCGAAGCCAGCACACGGTCCCCGGCTTTGAATTGAGGTATCTGGCCTTGCGCCGTGATGGCAGGCAGAGAGATTAGGAAAATAAGTAACAGCAAACGAAATAAACAATGACCCTTCTGTAGCATTGATCTGTCTCCTTTACCGAAGGTGCTCGATATAAATGATATTCAAGAGCGGCCTGTATGATAGCAGCCTGTGAAAGTATTTCAAGAAGCAAGAACAGAAGGCGATACGTAAGGGTTCGACTGCTCCGGTGATGCCCAGGCAGCAAAACGCCCGCATCGGAGTCGCCTGCTTTATATCATCAGCACCAGTCGACGTGGGCTACGGCCGTCGACCCACCCTATCAAGCTATATGCAGACGCTCCTGACTGGGATCAGGTAACGCATCCCCTCACCCCAACCTCGCCCCACTTTTTGCACCGCAGCACTTGGCAATGCCAGCAGTCTGTGTATAATTGCGCGCGTAATTCATCTTACGTGGTTGTGTGTCCGGCGTTTCAGTAAATTGAAGCTTGGGATAAGTACCTTCGAATACAGAACCAGAATCTTTCTGGCATCTCTGAAAACTCCCGCGGTTATCAAGTTGGAGAACATCCGATGAATAAGTTGATGCTCGCCGCCCCGGCACGTTCTTCTCTATTTCGTCTGACTGTCGCCCGATTGTTGATCGGCTTAATGCTATGGCACACATCAGCCCCGTTCAACAGAGCCTTTGAAGAATATAAAACTGGTCGCTCAGAATCAGTGCCGGTCTTACCAGGCGGCGACAAAATTATCGGTGAGTCGACCGATCCGGTAAGGCAGGCGCAGGGCGACCCCTGCCCCGCGACGACCAGCCAATTGACAACCGGCGCATCCAACTTGATTTACGTAGGGCACACATCCGGCAGGTGTAACGAGCCGTTGCCTGTTTCCGCTCTGCTGAGCGATCACTGCGGCAACGCAATAGCTGACCGCCAGATTGATTTCATTCTAGGCTCCCAGACCGCCTCTGCCGCTACAGACGCAACCGGGGTCGCAAGGGCAACCATCACGCCGCTTGCCGCCAGCGACTCGATTGCCCTAACAGTGAGATTTACCGGTGACGCGAGCTATTCTGTCGCACAGGACTCCGCCACCGTGAGCATCATTCGCAACGACACTATCATTCGCTATACGGGCAGGGCGTTGATCGCCACAGGCGGGACGGAACCTGTCAGCGCCGTCTTGATCCAGGCTCATGACCGCAAGCCCATACCGAACAAGAGGCTAAATTTCAGGATCGGTGTGGTGGAGGTCTCATCCACGACTGATGCGAATGGTGTGGCTACGGCTGCCGTGACGCTACCGGCAGCCGCGACAGGCCCGGCGCAGATGAGAATTTCATTCGAAGGTAATGAATGCTATAACCCGGCTTCAGCGTCGACTGAGGTCGTGGGTTATCTTCCAGCCGCGTTCGTAGTATGGGGCGGAAACGCCGGGGGATTGAGCCTCGGCCAGCGAGTAAATTTCTGGGGCCATTCGTGGGCAAGGCAGGTGAGTGCGGGCGATTACAAGGCTCACGGCGACTTCAAAGGGTACGCCGACACCGTCAACCAATTTCGCATCTGCCAACCCAATGCGAGGACTGGCGGCACACCCCAATTGACAGATTCTTGCTGGAGCACCAAGCCGGGCCAGAGTTTCCCTCCTCAATCTCTCCCCTCTTATATAGGCGTAATTGTCACTACAAGCATGGATAAGAGCGGCGCGCGCGATTACGGCAACATCGCGGCGCTCGTAGTTGTCAAAGTAGACCCCGAGCCTGAGTACGGGCCGACTCCTGGGAAGCCCGGCTTTGGAACTATCCTGGCTGTTATAGAAGACGCGGCTAACATCTTCTCAAAGTCGCCGACGATAACCGCATCACAAACTCAAACTGCGACAGTGCTGCCCGGCCAGGGAGTTACCGTCACGGTCAACCTATCAAACAGATCGACTGTTGCGGCAACCAGCCTCAATATAAGTGAGGAGTTCATCAACCTGCCCGCGCCTTCTGCTACCGCAAGCTTTAACGTTTTACAGGCTGCCAGCAGTCAGGCTCAAACTTTTCAAGTCACGGCTCCAGTAATAGGCGCCCGCAAAGAGGGCGAATCTAATGCCGAGTACCAAAAAAGGCTGGGAAAGGCGGACGCGTCTTTATACCTCTCTTCAGGGACGGTCAGCTATAAAGACTCAGCCGGTCAAGCATATCCGGTTATTGACCTCGCCTCGTCCAGCCGTTTGCAGGTGCCTCGTCTGACGTTGGGGTTGATCGCCGCGCCGTGTGTCGGGCCGGGCACAGCTACTCCTTACAATGTCACTGTGACCAACATAGGCGGCGCGCCTGCGACTGGCGGAATGGCAACGGTCACTCTCCCTGATGGGAGTTCGACAAACATTGCCATCACCAATCTTGAGCCCGGCAAAACCTTTACTTCCACACTCAACTGGAACGTTCCTGCCATCGGCGCAAAGAGTTCAGGCGAATCTAATTCAGCCTATCTCGCGCGACTGTCGTCGTTCGATGGCAAACAGTTAAAAGTATCGGCAATCCTCACCTGGAAAGACGCGGCGGGTAACGATTACGGAAACATTACTCAGGAATGCAGCAGCACAGAGCGCGTGCCTATTCTGTCACAGGCTTCGCAGGCTCCTCAGTCGATGCTGCCCGCAGAGAGAATCGCACTGAATCCTGCGGTGCAAAACTCAGGCAGCGGCAACGCCTTTCAAGCAAGGATTCGGGTGACGAACCCCGACGCAACTACGGCCGAGGCCGCACCTTTCAATTTACAGGGCGGCGGCTCCTCAACGGCCCAGACGTTTCTGACCGCGCCTGCCGTTGCTGCGAGACAGCCTGCCGAAAGTGACGCCGATTATGAAGCCCGTCTGCGGGCCGCCGACAACAGGCAGATCGATTTCGCTCTTGAGCTTGAATGGGAAGACGCTTCGGGAAATAGATATGGGCCGCTGACCGACACGCTGCGCAGCACAGAGATACTGCCGATTGTGACCGTCGCGCTGACCGGCCCCGCGAACGCGCAATCGGGCGACGTGATAACCTACACGGCCCTCTGTAACAACGTGGGCCACGCGGATGCGGTCGGCGTCAGTTTAGAGATAACTCTGCCCGACGGGTCGACTCAAAAGCCGCAATTGCCGGGCGGCACATTAACACCCGGCGCAAGCACGCAGACGGCTGTGAATTTCACCATCCCGCCCGATCACCCTGGCGGCCAGATCAACGCGCGGGCAACTGTCAATTGGAGAGACGCGAGCGGGAACGCCTACGGCTACCTGTCATCGAGCGCCACGACGAGTGTGGTCAATCCCAACGACCCGCCCGTGGTCGATGCGGGGCCGGATCAAACCGTCGTGCTGCCGGATGCTGTGAGCTTGAGGGGAACCGCCACAGATGACGGCAGACCTTCAGGCGGCACGCTCACAGTCGCATGGAGCAAGGTGAGCGGCCCCGGCACGGTCGCTTTTGCAAACCCGAATCAAGCGATGACGACTGCGTCTTTCAGCGCGGAAGGCGTTTACGTCCTGTACCTCACTGCGAGCGATTCGGTGCTGAGCGCGAGCGACGAGGTGACAATCACAGTCACCTTGCCCGCAGTCGAGGCTCCTAGCTACACGGAGACGGCGAACTTCGACCAGGGCGGGGGCGTCAACATCAATAAGGACGATTACAAGCACCTTCACATCCACAACACCGCCACTGGATTCAACTTCATCTGGGTGGCCGTCTCGTCTAAAGGAACAGTCGTAAAGATCGACACCGACACCGGCAAGGTGCTGGGCGAATACAGGTCTTCGCCTACGGGCCAGCCCAAGAACCCTTCGCGCACAACTGTAGATCACAATGGCAACGTGTGGGCTTCCAACCGAGATGGAAACAGCGTCCTTCGCATAGGGCTGGTTGAGAACGGCCAGTGCGTAGACCGCAACGGCAACGGGGTGATTGAGACCTCTAGCGGATTCGGCGACATTCGGGCATGGACCAACGCAGGTGGAGTCGATACAGACGGCGGGGTTGAAACGGCTGCTGACGAATGCATCATCAACTACGTGCGCGTCTCTTCGGGAGGCACGCGCCACGTCTCCGTCAACACGGCCAACGATGTATGGGTGAGCGGTACATCAACTCGTAAATTCGATTTGATCGATGGCAAGACCGGCGCGATCAAGCGCAAAGAGGCTGCCGTCGGCTTCGGCGGATACGGAGGCTTGATTGATAAGACCGGAGTCATATGGTCTGCCAGGTCCATGCTCAGATGGGATACGGCCAAGACTCTGAAAGGCGCTAACGGCGGAAACTGGCGAGGATACAATCACGACAGCTACGGGCTGTGCATAGACAGCAAGGGCAACGTGTGGAACACGGCCTGGGACGGCAACGAGATTCGCAAGTTCGCGCCGGACGGGAGCCTGATCGGCACATTCAAGCATGGGCACAACTCGGCACAAGGATGCGTGGTCGATGGTAACGATGACGTATGGGTCGCGCATTCGCTCTCGTCAAGCTCGGTCGGGCATCTGAAAAACGACGGCACCTTTGTAGGCAACGTCCCGGTCGGTAACGGTCCGACCGGTGTCGCTGTTGATGCGAAAGGCAAAATCTGGGCGACGAATCATAACAGCCGCACCGTCTCTCGGATAGACCCGAAAGCAGGAGCTATCGGGGCCGATGGCGCTACTCCTGTAGGAGCCGTCGATCTCACAACGGTTAATCTTGGAGGAATCCTCTACAACTACAGCGATATGACAGGCAGCACTATCATAGGCGCGCCCGAAGGCGGGACGTGGACGCAAGTCTTTGACAGTCGAATCAATAATGTTGAGTGGGGCGTCATAGGCTGGAACGGGAAGTTATGCGGGGACGGCTCGCTCACGGTGCTAGCCGCAAGCAGTCAGGATGGCAAGGCTTATTCTGCTCCCGTTGCGGTCGCCAACGGCGCAGACATCGATCTCCCTAACGCTCGCTATCTCAAAATCAGCGTGATCTTCAAACGCTCGGCGAGCGGCGAAAGCCCCTTCCTTTACGACCTGTCTGTGGGGACCAGAGGCTACACATTGCCTGCGGTCATCAACGCGCCGCCTGTGGTGAGCGCAGGGCCGGACCAGTCGGCCACGCAGCCCAACTCTGCCAGCTTGATCGGCAGCGTGTGCGATGAAGGCAGGCTGCTGGGAAACAAGCTCTCTCTCTCGTGGACCAAAGTGAGCGGCCCCGGCACGGTCACATTCGATGACGCGCATGCGCCTGTGGCCGATGCAACATTCAGCGAGCCTGGCGAATACGTGCTCAAGCTCACGGCGAGTGATTCCAATATGGAATCGAGCGACGAGATGACCGTTATGGTCTTTCCTCCTAACGACCCGCCTGTCGTAAGCGCGGGGCCGGATCAGACAATCTCCCTGACAAATGGGCTGAGCCTGAGCGGGTCGGTGACAGATGATGGGCTGCCCGCGAACAGCTCCGTCACAGTCTCCTGGGCGATGCTGAGTGGCCCCGGCGCGGTGACGTTTGCCGATTCGAGCGCGGCTGTAACTCTGGCAACATTCAGTGAGGTCGGCACGTACTCGCTGCGGCTTGTAGGCGATGATTCTCAGCTGGCTAATATTGATGATATGACGGTGAAGGTACTGCCGCCCAATGATGCTCCAATCGTAAGCGCCGGGGCCGACCTTGAAATAAGGCTGCCGCAAAAGGCGACTCTGAACGGCACGATCACCGACGACGGTCAGCCGAGCGGAACCCTCGCCATCACGTGGAGCAAGGTGAGCGGCCCCGGCACAGTGACTTTCGCCAATGCGAAGGTCGCGGATACGACCGCTACGTTCAACCAGCCGGGCACTTACATATTGCGAGTGATGGCATCCGATGCTCACCTCAGCAGCGGCGACGAGCTGACTGTAGTCGTCAAACCTGCGAACCAGCCGCCCACTGTCAGTGCCGGGCCCGATCAAACGATCACGCTCCCCGATTCGGCCAGCCTTAGTGCCACTGCAAGCGATGACGGGATACCTGAAGGGAGTGCGGTCGCGATAGTGTGGAGCAAGGTGAGCGGTCCCGGCATCGTTCTCTTCAGCAGTTCGAGCGAGCCCACAACCAGCGCGTCATTCAGTGAGGCGGGCAAGTACGTGCTGCGCGCGACCGCGAGCGATACGGCGCTCAGCAAGAGCGACGATGTGACGATCACGGTCCAACCTAACCCTGTGAATCTTCCGCCGATAGTCAATGCGGGGCCGGATCAGGTGATTACACTACCGGCTCAAGCCGGGTTGAGCGGCACGGCGGGCGATGACAAGCAACCGGCAGGCAGCACGCTCACAGTCGCGTGGAGCAAGGTGAGCGGCCCCGGCACTGTTACTTTCAGCAAGCCTGCTGCGCTGGCGACTGCGGCGGCATTCTCAGCGGCAGGCGAGTACGTGCTCAGATTGACCGCGAGCGATACGGCGTTAACGAGCGCAGATGACATAACGGTCACGGTCTTTCCTATAAACAATCCGCCCACGGTCAAAGCGGGCGCGGATCAGACGGTAATGCTCCCGCACTCTGCGAGCTTGAGCGGCACGGTTAGCGATGATGGCCAGCCGGCAGGCGGCGCGCTGGCTACCACCTGGAGCAAAGTGAGCGGACCCGGCACTGTCGAATTTCAAGACGCGAGCGCGGCTGCCACTGTCGCTACGTTCAGTACAAATGGGAGCTACGTGCTGCGGCTGACGGCTAACGATTCCAAGCTCGGCAAGAGCGACGACGTGACCATCACGGTGACCCCACCTAACAGAGTTCCTACGGTCAGCGCGGGCGCGGATCAGACGATCCACCTGCCTAACGCCGCGAGTTTGAAAGGGTCTGTCACCGATGACCGCTTGCCTCCGGGCAAGACCGTCTCAACAAGCTGGAGTAAAGTGAGCGGCCCCGGCGCTGTCACTTTCGCCAACGCAAAGGCGGCAGCTACCAGCGCCTCGTTCAGTGACGCGGGAACATACGTGCTGCGGTTGAGCGCAAACGACACGCTGCTTGAAGCAAGCGACGAGGTGCTTGTTACAGTCACGCCGCCTCTTCCACCGCCGCCCGCCGTTTCGATAACCAGCCCGGCTGACGGCGGCGAGATCACTTCGCGCATTAACGTCGTGGGAAGTGTGAGCAACGGCACCTGGAAGATCGAATACAGCCTGGGGCCGGACCCTGCTTCGCCTGGAACCGCTGTCTGGACCACCTTCGCTTCTGGCACCGGCCCGGTCAGTAACGGGCTGCTGGGATCGTTTGATCCAACATTGCTGCTCAACGGCACGTATGCCATCCGGCTTACGGCGACCGATGAAGCAGGCCAGGCGACTTCGATCACCAGGAGCACGATAGTTACAGGTAACCAGAAGATAGGCAACTTCATAATGTCTTTCGAAGACCTGAACCTGCCGGTGGCGGGGCTGCCCATACAACTGATTCGCACATATGACAGCCGCGACAAGCGCAGAGGTGATTTCGGCGTGGGCTGGACGCTGGAAATAAAGAATGTCCGGTTAGAAAAAAGCGTTCAGTTGGGCAGATACTGGAGGGAGTCTGTGAGCCCCGGCACCCTGCCGTCATACTGCCTACAGCCTACGAGGCCCAACATAGTAACTATCACCCTCCCGGACGGCAGGGTCTATAAATTTCAAGCCACCACCGTTAAACAGTGTCAATCGGTCTCCCCCATAACTTTCGCAAGGTTCGCTTTCACCCCTCTGGCGGGCACCAGAGGGACGCTCGTGCCCGCAGCGCCTATTGATGTCATGGTTGAGGGCGGCATCCCTGGCCCGGTCGAGCTGGTTGATTCTTCAAACCCTGAGCTTGAGATTTATGACCCCACTGTTTTCAGGTTCACGGATGAACAGGGTTTGGTGTACGTGATCGACCAGAAATCAGGCGTGAGAAGCATCACAGACCCAAACGGGAATAAGCTCACCATCAACCACAACGGCATCATTCATTCCGGCGGAAGGAGCGTGGTGTTTGAGCGAGACGCCCAGAGCCGCATCACAAGGATAATTGACCCTGACGGCAACGCGATTGTTTATGGCTACGACTCCAGGGGCGATCTGGTGAGCGTCACGGACAGGGAGAACAACGATTCACGCTTCTCTTATAACGATAAACACGGGCTCGTAACCATACTGAACCCGGACGGCATACAGCCCATTCGAAATGATTACGACGACAATGGCCGGTTGATCAGCCACACAGACTCGTTCGGCAAGAAGATCACCTACACGCACGACCTGAGCACCCGGCAGGAAATCATTACCGACAGGATGGGGAACATCAAGCTCTACGAGTACGACAACAAAGGCAACATAGTACGCTTTACTGACGCGCTGGGGAACGCAACCTCCTACACATATGATAGCCGTGGCAACAAGCTGACCGAAACGAACGCGGTAGGAAAAACGACTAAGTTTGCTTACGACGCCTCGAATTACCTGATTGCGAAAACCGACCCGCTAGGCAACACAACCCGCTATACCTATAACAGCCGGGGGCAAAGACTCACGACCACCGATCCGCGAGGCGGCGTAACGTCGAACACATACGACGCCAGAGGCAACCTTACTTCGGTGAGAGACGCGGTCGGCAACGTGAAAAGTTACACGTATGGCGCGGGCGGAAGAATGCTCACCCAAACCGGCGCAAAAGGCGAGGTCACAAAGTTTGAATACAACGCGGCGGGTGACCTCACGAAAGAAACAGACCCGCTCGGTAACAGCGTCATCTACACTTACAATAAGAGCGGCTCTCAATTAAGCAAGACCCTGAGCCACACCACGCCCGCCGGGACCGTAGAACAATTAGTCACGCGCTACAAGTATGATAAATCGAATCGGCCCGTTGAAGTCACATACCCGGACGGCACGACCGCACAAACGTCCTACAACAAGCAAGGTCGGAAGAACGCGGAGGTGGACCCGTTAGGGCGCGTGACCAGTTATGACTATGATGAGATGGGGCGGCTGATACGGACGACTTATCCTGACGGCACGACCGAACAGTCCGCATACAACGCAGAAGGCCAGGCCGTTTCAAGAACCGACAGGGCGGGCCGCGTGACCAGGTTCGGTTATGATTCACTGGGCCGGGTGATTAAAACGACCTTCCCGGATGGAACTTCTGCCAGCACGGTTTTCGACCAGGCCGGTCGGCAAATCGCAGCTACAGACCCGCAGGGCAACACGCGGAGATTCGAGTACGACCCGAATTGCGGGTGCAACAATCTGCAAACGAAAGTCACAGACGCTCTTGGGAATGCCATGACATTCACCTACGACGCGAACGGCAACAGGGTGTCGGCGACGGACCCCAATAATCACACGACTCGATTTGAGTACGACGCTCTCGACCGCCTGACGCGGACCGTCTACGCCGACTCGACCTTCACGGCAAATACGTACGGCCCGTCCGGGGAGGTCACTTCGCGGACGGATCAGGGGGGTAAAGTCACACGCTTTGAGTACAACCCTCTTGGGTGGATCGTAAAAGCGATAGACGCGCTCGGCAAAGAGACTCGCTTCGCATATGACGAAATCGGTCGTCAGGTCAGCCAAACCGACGCTAACAATCAGACTACCAGATACGAGTACGACAAGATGGGCCGTCGCATTAAACGCGTGCTGCCGCTTGGTATGAGCGAAACGGTCAGCTATGACGCTGTAGGAAACCTGATTAGCAAGACCGACTTCAACGGAAAAACGACTACATACACTTATGACGCGATGAACCGTTTGACGAGCAAAGCGCCGAATTCGAGCTTCGGCGCGCCGCCCGTAAGGTTCACTTATACGCCTACGAGCCTGCGCGCTACGATGGTCGACGCAAGCGGAACGACTCTCTACGAGTACGACTCGCGTGACAGGCTCGTTAAGAAGGCCACGCCTCAAGGCGCGTTGAGTTATTCATACGACAGGTCTGGCAACCTGCTCGGCATCACGTCATCTAATGCCGAGGGGGTGAGAGTCAATTACAGTTACGACCCGCTAAACCGAATCACGTCGGTCACAGACAACGGCGCGACGACCGGCAACCGTCAGGCTGCTGGAACGACTGCATACACTTATGACCCTGCGGGGAATCTGTCGAGCTACGCGTACCCGAACGGGGTGGAGACGCGATACACCTACAACGGTCTGAACAGGCTGACGAACGCGAGCGTTACTAAAACCGCGCCGCTTGCAAGCTACAGCTATACGCTAGGAGCGGTGGGCAACAGGCTGTCGGTGACCGAGTTGAGCGGGCGCAAGGTAGCTTATAGCTACGATGATCTCTACAGGCTCACCGAAGAAGCGATCTCCAACGATCCCGCAGCCGAAAGCGCCGGGTCGATCAAATACAACTATGACGCCGTGGGGAATCGCCTGGCGCGGATCTCGACTGTAGCGGCGGTCACTTCGACAAACTACAGCTATGACGCGAATGATCGCATCTCTGCCGATCTTTATGATGCCAACGGCAATACCTTGAAGTCAGGCAGCAACAGCTATGGCTACGATTTTGAGAATCGCGTTTCGACACTCAATAACGATTCGGTCAAGATTATCTATGACGGCGACGGCAACCTGGCTTCAAAGACTGTGAACGGCGTTACGACAAAGTACCTTGTCGATGATCTCAACCCGACAGGCTTCTCACAGGTCATGGAAGAGGTTGTCGAGGGGAAAGTAAAGCGCGTCTACACCTTTGGCCACTCCTTAATAAGCCAGACACAACTGATAGGCGGCGCGTGGAAAACGAGCTATTACGGTTATGACGGGCAAGCGAGCGTGCGATTCTTGACCGATGGCGCGGGCGCGATAACCGATATGTATAACTATGACGCTTTCGGCAACTTGATTCATTCGACGGGAACAACGCCGAACAGCCATCTCTACATAGGCGAGCGATACGACGCCGATTTGGGCCTCACATACCTGCGCGCCAGGTACTTGAATACGGCGACCGGGCGGTTCTGGTCTATGGATGATTTTGAAGGATCATTGTACGAGCCTCAGTCATTACATAAGTACCTGTACGGCGCCAGTGACCCCTTGAACAAGCTGGACCGCAGCGGGCGAAATTGGGGGATGAAGTTGACTGTGATGCTTCTTGCACTCGCCTTTATTGCCGTGCTGGTAACCGCAGGATACATCGCATCCCTCAGCATGCTACCGGATCCAGGCCCTGTGCAAGTAGACGTGTTACAGTACAGCCATCTTGATGAGAGCGCAGGCGGCGTGATTATTGAGCTTGGTGCGATAACTAGAAACAAGTGGCCCAAATACCCCGAATACAGGTGGGTGCAATGGGTCAGGTCAAACGTTGCCTGGCGTCCTGGGCAAGTAGCGGATCAATGGTGGCTGGATCCAACGCCGAATGACGATGAAAAGCCTTACTATGAGACTGACGAAGAGGCTGAACGTATGGAACACGATTGGTTGAGCCCCTACGACACGAGGTTTTACGACACGCCGAAGAGGCCCAGGGTATTGCTCAGCGGCGGTAGGCAGATTTATTTTGATGCGAAGCTGTCTCTAGTTGGAGTCCATACGAGAGGTGGCAGTGTCTATACAGAGCTAATCACGTATGAGTACGGGTTTTACATTGTGCCGCCTCTGGTTTTCCTGAAGCCGCTTGTGCGGGTTAGGAATAATGAGAGATAACGTAGCAGATTACCGGATTATCTCTGAAGCGCGGTTGAGGCTTACTTTGACCTACACGAGGTCGAGCTATAGATATCGAGAGCGGGGCGATTCTAGGTGCTCTCTTCATACTTCTATTCGCCCCGGTCAGGTAACGTTTTACGCAACTGAGCGCGGCGCAGGACACTCAGAAAGCCTTAAGAAACTCGCCCGCCGAGCTCCGGTTGATGTACCTGTTAAACATGAAAACAAGTTACCGATCTTCTATCCTCTGATTTTGGCCTTTACCATTATCATCGTAACGTAACCAAGCATAGTCTGCGCCTCTTGCAATGCGCCAACCTGATCACTAGTCCTCTTGGCATTAAAGCCTTCCGAGTGCTTTGTTAGCACGTCATCGAAGTGGGACACAAGAGGTTCAAGCTTTTCACTCGACGCATTCCGCACGTCAGTTGCCAGGGCCTGGGCCATCTGCGATGCCCCGTTTAGCTCATCCTTTTTTACCTGGCCGCCGGTTACGAGTCCTTGAAACCAGGGAGCCGCCAGATCACTTGACACTGTTGTTAGCACAAAAGCTAATCCTGCTTTATTCATCCTCTGCCTCCTAAATCCTAGTGGGTTCTTATCAACTAACGAGGGTGCTGGTTTCGCTAGCAAGAAATGCATATTGTAAAGCAGAGGAAAGGGTATCTGGGACTTGAAGGCGTGTTAAACTGCGATGATCCTTCTGAACCAGAGTCAATGAGACTATTAACAGCGTCTATCGCCTCACATCAGCGGGGGCGCATGCATGGCCGGGCAATGTTTATAAAACTCAGTTAGTCGGTCGAAACTCAACAAGCCTTGTCCTAACGCGTCCTACTCGGACCCTCTTGGAGGTCTCTCGGTGAGGGCTTCCGGCCCCGAAGTGGCGACTCCAGGAGCAGCCCCTTTTGGGTCTGGTCCGATTCCCTCTTCTTGCTGCGAAGCCTCGGCAGTCGATTCCGTCCCGCCCTGGTTGCTAACAATATAATAAAGGCCGCCCCCGCAAATTTTTCCGCTTTAGGGGGTATGATATATTGGCGTCACATCTCAGGTTCCAGGAGTCAGAGACGGGTCACGGTTGCAGGGGTTGGTTAAGCGGGAAATGGACCTTCTCAAGACCCTTTTTTGTTGCGGGACGGAAAGCGCGGCGCTCGGCCTTGATCGAATCGGGCGGCGTAGAGCAGGTCAAAGAGTGCGGGAGGTCAGGATGGGGGATTATCTGGAAACTATATGGCAGGACCTGAGATACGGCGCGCGAATGCTGGTGAAGAGGCCAGGGTTCACATCGATTGCCGTAATCACTTTCGCCCTTGGCGTCGGCATTAATACGGTGGTCTTCAGTTGTGTCTATTTACTCCTGTTTCAGCCGCTGCCTTATCCGAACTCGGACCGAATGGTGGTGGTCTCGCAAGCCGACTGGCACGGGACCGAGTTCGGAGTTTCGTATCCCGACTTCATCGCTTGGAAAGGGCAACTTCATGCGTTCGACCGAATGGCGGCCTCGCGCGCGGTCACTGTGAATCTGACCAGCAGCAACCCGGTCAAGCATGTGACGGGCAGTTATATCTCGGCGGACTTCCTCTCACTGCTAGGCGGTCGCGCCCAAATCGGGAGAACCTTTTTCGCGGAAGAGTTCGGCCCCGGAGCTGGCAAAGTTGTCATTCTCAGCCATGCGTTCTGGCAGGATCGCTTCGACGCAGACGCGGGCGTGGTCGGTCAAACGCTCAAGTTCGACGGCCAAAGCTACGTGATAGTGGGCGTGATGCCGCCGTCTTTTCTCTATCCGTTTCGCGCCGCCTTCTGGACGCCTCTGGAAACCAGCGAGCAGGCTAAGACGCTGCAAGACGGCGCGGCGAATCATTACGAGATCATCGCGGTGCTCAGACAAGGCGTGAGCATAGATCACGCCGCGAAAGAGGTGGCGGCGCTTGCTCAACGCGCACCGCTACAGAGATCGGCGGGACAGCCCGCATTAGCCGCGAAGGTGGCGAGCCTGCACGATACAATGCCGGGGCTTACAAAGTACCGCACGCCCATACTGACGCTGCAATTCGCCGTCCTCTTTGTGTTTTTGATTGCGAGCGTGAATCTGGCCAATCTGCTGCTGGCGCGCAATGCGGTGCGACGCCAGGAGTTCACCATCCGTCTGGCGGTTGGCGCGAGTCGCTGGCGGTTCGTGCGCCAGTTGCTCGTTGAGAGTCTGCTGCTTGGGCTGATAGGCAGTGTGATCGGAATACTGCTCGCGGTGTGGGGAATGAACGTGGTGCGCGCCACCACGGACCTGCGATTGCCCGGCGTGGGCGAAATCGAGATCAACGCGCCAGTCCTTCTTATCACCCTGCTCATCTCCCTGTTGACAAGCCTCGCTTTCGGACTCGGCCCGGCGTTGATGGCCTCGCGGCAGGATTTGAATGAATTGCTCAAAACAGGCGTCACAACCGCAGACCCGCGCCAGCGGCGATTGAGCGAAATCCTGATCGTTGCCGAAGTCGCGCTTGCTGTAGCACTGCTCGCCGGGTCGGGATTAATGATCCGCACCTTTCTCAACCTGTCGAAGGAAGACCCTGGCTTCAAACCCGCGCGCGCCGTTGCGGTCTCGCTCGCGCTCCCGCCGTCGCAGAACCCGAACTATGAAAGCCTGGCCAACTATTTCGACGAGGCCATCCGGCGGGTGCGAGCCGTGCCCGGTGTCGAGTCGGTTGGCGGGGTTACATACTTGCCGCTCGTGGGTTATAACCCGGGGGTGAATTTCATGATTGACGGGCGCACGTCATCACCGGAGACTGCACTGAGAGCCGACATTCAACCCATCACCCCGGATTACTTTCAAGCCATTGGCATCCCGGTTCTACATGGGCGGCAGTTCACCGAGACGGAGATGAAGCCGCAACCCGACGTGGCAATCATCAATAACGCGTTCGCAAAGAAGTTCTGGCCCGATGAAGACCCAATGGGCAAACACATTATGTTGCAAGGCGACACTCTCGCCAGCACCCCGCTCGTCGTGGTCGGCGTCGTCGGTGATGTGAAGCAGTTCGGGTTGGGCACAGACCCGCGACCTGAGATTTACCTGCCGCTGCGCCGCCATTCGATGACGCTAATCGCCCGCACCGGCGGCGATTCGGACCGCGTGTTCGCGGCGCTGCGCGATGCAGTGCAAAGTCTGGATGGCGAGGCGGCAATCAGCCTGAAGACTATGGAGCAGGTTATCAGCCGTTCGACCTGGACGCCGCGCAATCTTGCGTTACGCCTGGGAGCGTTGGCCGTAGTCGCTTTGCTGCTTGCGGCGATGGGAATTTACGGCGTGATCTCTTATGTGGTCGCGCAGCGCACGCGCGAAATTGGTATCCGGTTAGCACTTGGCGCCCAAAGAGGTGACATACTCAAGCTCGTATTGGGGCAAGGGCTAACTCTGACACTGATTGGCGTAGCCGCCGGGCTGGCGCTCTCGTTCGCCCTGACCCGCTTTCTTTCAAGCCTGCTTTTCGGCGTGAGCGCAATCGACCCGACCACATTCGTTGCGATCACGCTGCTGTTGGTGGGAGTGGCCCTGATGGCCAGTTATCTGCCTGCGCGGTGGGCAACTAAGGTTGATCCGATGGTGGCGTTGCGCTGTGAGTGAACTAGAGGAGTAATTTTGTAGTGTGCATGCATCTCTGATCGACCGGCAACTATTCACTTACCGGCTCATCCACTGCGCTGCGTTGTTGCTCACCTTCAAAACTCTGGTACTTCTTCATGTCCTCCTCACTGAACTCTACCGCGAGTTGAAGATTACCACATCGCGGGCATCCGAAGGCGCGAACCGTGCGGCTACCCATCCCCAAGGCCCTTTTCAGCTTCGAGTCACCAGACGGGCTAAACTTTGCCCCATCTCCATCAGAGTGGACTAGATCCCCTTCAACAAGAGACGAATTCCCGCATCCATTGCAACGCATTCAGATACCTCCTCTACCTCGCACACCCCGATCCGCACGCGACACCGGGTGGATTGTGCGAAGCTCGCTTCGCGGCTTCCGTTCGAAGGAATTGTCAGGTGCGTTGTGGAGAGGGCAGGTTCTCTTTAGGCAACCCGGCGTCTCTAAATTCCACACTGTCAGCCAACTCACGAAAGCGAATCAATTTGCCTTCCTTGAATGTGTACAGTTGCACCCAGTGGAAATCATAGCTCTGACCTGTTGCTACAAATCGGCCTTGCTCTCTTGCAACGACTACTACTGTGTTCCCTTGCGCCACTACCGATTCAATTTCCGGCCTTTGGTCTTCGAGCAGAGAGAAGTTCCTGCGTGTTGCATCGATCACCTGCTGGCGGCCTTGCCATTTACCTGCAATAGGATTATCAGCAGAGCCAATAATATCAAGGACCACATCGTCGGCAAACAGTCCCTCCAGGGCTGCGAAATCTCCTCTGACAATCAGCTGGATTATTTGCTCGACACGAGAAACGTTTTCAGCTTCTTCCCTCTTGCTATCTATGTTTCCATCACCATCCCGGAAGGCGGCATGAAGGCTACCAAAGAATCTCGAATCGATCTGGTCGATCATAGCAATTACTCCTATGCCATATTCAAAGAATTGCTTACTCTCAGTGTTAAACCCTAAAGGACGCCTCGTTGTCGTTCCTCAGATTAGAACGCAACGCCTCCTATCGCATCGACCGCCATCCCCCTAGCTTCGGGCCACCCCATCCGGTCGGAGCCGAACTTGATGCGCCGCTCAAAACCAGCCTCTACTCGCCGACGCAGCTCGGCGTGAATATCGGCGCGCGGTCGCGTCCAGCTAATTACTCCGAGTGACTTTTACCTCTTTGCCGGAGGCGTCATGAAACTTGCCGGAAACGAATTTGTTATCCTTAAAAAGAAATCTGCCAATTTCATTTGCTTCCAAATCTCTGAAGACGGTTTCGTCGTCATTGTCCTCTTTCTCGACATAGTACACGGAAATATCTTCCTGGTCGGCGCAGTCGAACTTATAAGCATATCCGCCCTTGGTCGCCGAGATTCTGCATTTTCTGTTTCCGATAAGATAATCTCCTTTGACCCTGTCTTTTTCAAACTCCTTCTGAAATTCCGGGTCAAGCGCGTATTCCAAAAGGGGGCTAAGTTGCTCGCCGTCGCTGTAGGCAATATTGTTGATTTTCCAGATACTGCCAACGCGCGTAACCTCAAACTCGACTTTCTCGGCTTTGCCGTTGTTTTTGAACGCGACAGGGATAACAGCGAAACCGGTACTGACGCCAGCCGGGTCTTTCGGTTTTCCGATGACAAGATCGGTGATCTGCGGGTCTTGCGAATAATACAACGGGTCAAAATCCAGTGCCGCGACTTCGCCTCTAGAGGCCATAGCGGCCTTCCAAATCAAGTCCGCCAGGTCCTTCGTAAAATATTTGTTAACGGCAGCGCGGTTCTTGTTTTGAAAGAACGGAGCGGTACTCTCGCTTTTCTGCGCCGTGTATAAATCTCTAACGACTTTTTCGGGCCCGCTCGCCGCTGTCTTTGGTTGGGCAACGCAAACGCCAGCAACCGCCAAAATCAGTGCAGCCAAAAATAAACAATTAATCTTCACCAGTTATCTCCTGTGTTCGTTCTTAAACGAACGCTATCATGAAAGCGGCATCGGCGCTATTAGAAGTGGTTTCCTTGCACAGATTGTAAGGGTTATCTTATGTAACATCAAACGCCGAGCGTCCGAGTTGACCGTTTGCGTGGCCTATCGCCAGTGGAGGCCGCATAACGCCCCGCATCAACACGCGCTCGCGCACTAACCAAGGCATTTGAGATTCGCCTGCGCTGCTTGTGGACGCACCTGTCAGGCGGCCTTCTTGCGACCAGCTTGCGGCACCCACCTTCCTACCTGCTCACAGTAGCTCTGGTATTGCTCGCCGAACTTCTTCCGCAACTGCGGCTCCTCAACCAGCACCACGAACAGGTGAAAGCATATACCCACTGCCGCTCCGTAAAATAGAACCATCCTGGCCTGGAAAAACATGGCCCAGCCTACGATTGCAAGCAAGACACCAACATACATGGGATTGCGGACATACCGGTATAGCCCCCGCACGACTAACCGCCTGGGCGCGTCTATTGGTGCAGGTGTGCCGCGCCCTCGCACTGCGAAGTCCCACAGGCACCAGAAGTAGATGGCTGCCCCAACCGATAGAGGAAGAAGGGATGCAATCTGCGCCGCTCTCCAACCCGGTACAAATGCTCCATTACTGCTGGCAGCGATGCGAAGCGGGATAAAGACCGCGACTGTGCCTGGCACAAGCAATGTGAACAGAAGGTTTTTAAGCAACAGTAGCACGCTCACCTCCTGAGAACGCCTGACGCCTGATGTCAGCGCGGAATCACTCTAACGCTTCGCATCTCAGTGCCGCGATGTGACGGCTGCGACTCCTTTGAGAGTGGCTTGCGGGCTCGTGCGCATGCGGTTGTTACGTGCGTCTCAAGGCTCGACCGTCGGCCACTCTGCCGCTGGCCTGCCAAGCCATACCCACGCAATATAGTCTACTAAGGGTGGCACCCCTCCAACTTCTCGCAGTCGGGCGTTGATCTGCCCCCGGTGGTACTGGCTATGCAGCGTAACCTGAAGCGCTGTCTCGGCCCTGGTTGTCATCTCCGGCGGCCTGCCTAGACGCGCCTCTACCATTTCTGCCCACGGAACGGCCTTTGGCTCAGATGCCGTCTCGTCATCGAGGGATTCCAGGTAAGCCAGGGCTTCGCTGTAGTATGTGCGCCCCCACAACATCAGTGCCTGCGCGCCACTGAAACCAGGGTATGGCGCCTCGCGTGGCTCATCCCGCCAAACACGCAAGAAGGCACGCTGAACAAGGTGGAGGTGATAGAGGTAGCCTTGCAGCTTTGTATCGTTTCGTCCGGTCTCTGATGCGAGCACCGAAGTCCACACCGCTGCATCAGCCCATTCCATGTGTCGGTAGAGGTCGAGGATGGTAATTATCACGGCAGCATCTCCGTAAGAAAGCCTCTTTTCTCTCTTTTCGATTTTATTTGAGGGGTCTGCTATATGCTTTCAGCATCACCAGGGTTGCTATCATCAACTGCGCCAGCACAGGTCTGTTTCCTTAATCTTGCCGAATGATTCCTGACTTGAATGAGCACCGATGTCGATAGTGTCATGTTTTATATTGCGAGGCAAGATTCAGAATGTTCTCGTTTACGCCTGCTGTCGGGGCTTTGCAATCTCGCGATATGAGCAATCTCTGAATTAGAAGGGTTAAAGGGAGTCGCACCCGAAGAATGATCTTTGTGTCAATCGGGACGCCCGACGAATGGTTGACTGGCCGCCCCCTTTTAGCGTAAAAGCTCTATCGTCTCACCTCCCCATAGTAGCAGCTGCGTAGTCCGGTAGATATTTGCTTGACTTGAAACGAACGAGGTACGGTCAATAGAAGGAAGGCATCAGGCATGAATGTCCAGGGCAGAACCGTTCTTTTGATTCTCTTCGTCTCTCTTTTTATCCTCGCTCCCGCCTGCAAGCGATTCAGGCAGCCAGAACTGTCGGAGGTTGATACGATTGATCGGCGTTCGAACCTGCCGTTGGTCGAGCCGATTCATCGCGACCTGGCGAAGATTAAAGAGCGCGGGACTCTGACCGTTCTGGCCCCATACAATTCCACAACCTATTTTCTATACCGTGGCGAACCGCTCGGGTACGAATTCGAGTTGTTGCGCTCCTTTGCTGAAGCGCAGGGTGTCGCGCTGAAGGTCATAGTTGTCACAGACCCTAAGAGCTTCCTCCCTTTGCTCAATAACGGCGATGGCGACCTGATTGCCGCGCGACTGGTGCCCACCGAGGAGGACAAGCAGCTTGTCTCTTTCACAAGGGCGCTCTACCGCACCGAACCTGCGCTCGTGCAACAGGAGAGGCCCGCGACGGCTACAGACCCGGTTACAGAGAAGGCCCTTCAACCGGGCCCTCACGAAGAGTTGCCGGAGATTGAAATTCAAGCGCGGCTTATCACGAGGCCGTCCCAGCTTGCGAACAAGACCGTTCACCTACCCGAACAATCTCCCTATGAACAGACGATAGTCGAGCTATCCGATAACATATCTGGCGATATTCATCTCATAGAGATGGGCGGCGCGATCCAGGACGAGGCGCTCGCCCAGAAGGTCGCCAAGGGCGAGATCGATTTCACTGTCATGCAGGGGAACCTCGCCGAGCTGAAAGAGTCTGAGTTCTCAAATTTGAAAGTCCGCCCTATCGTCGGACGGTCACACAGCGTCGCGTGGGCTGTCAGGAAGAACGCGCCTGAGCTAATGAACGCGCTCAACGGCTGGATTGAAGAGAAGCAGAACGGGTCGCTATTCGACAGGCTCTACCAGAAATATTTCAAAGATCGAAAAAGTTACAAGGAGCGCGTCGCAAGCAAGTACCTCACTTCCAGGACAGGCAAGCTCTCTGAGTACGATGAGTTGCTGAAACAATATGCGCCGGAGCTGAACTGGGACTGGCGGTTGCTCGCCTCTCAGGCGTTTCAAGAATCGCGCTTCAAACCGGAGGCGCGCTCCTGGGCCGGAGCGACGGGTCTGCTTCAACTGATGCCTCGTACGGCGCAAGAGTACGGGGTCAAAAACTCGCGCGATCCAGAGGACAATGTGCGAGGAGCAGTCCGATTTCTTCAATGGCTGACGGAACGCTGGACGAAGCGCATCTCGGACGAAGGCGAGCGGCTGAAATTTATTCTGGCATCCTACAACGCGGGCGCGGGTCATGTCGAAGATGCGCAGCGGTTGACGGAGAAGTACAACGGGAACCCGGAGGTGTGGGAGGATGTCTCCTACTGGCTGCTGCAAAAAACGACGCAGCAACACTCGACCGACCCGGTCGTAAAATTCGGTTTCTGTAGAGGTCTCGAACCAGTCAACTACGTCAAGCTGATACTTGAAC
Source organism: uncultured Clostridia bacterium (assembly GCA_964615905.1). GTDB lineage: Bacteria > Acidobacteriota > Blastocatellia > UBA7656 > UBA7656 > DATLMR01. The sequence goes on along the minus strand of CAZTUB010000020.1, from coordinate 20,255 downwards.
GCTACGATCACTACAGGCAGTTTGTCGTCAACTAAAGAATTCGTCAGGCAGCTTGCGAATCACCCGGATCGGTCGTTAGCCGCCCTCCGGGGTATCAGATAAAGCGATGACCAGGCCATCTCTGTCTTGATATTTCGCAAGTCTTTGGGTTTGCTAAGACCTGTCCTGCGGTTGTCTGCCGGGATAATTCGCCGCCGCGAAAGCCCATCGGCCCATTAGATTAAAATAATAATTCTGTACTTGACATCACAAATGCTTGGGCTATAATCGTGCGGCATTTTGAAGTGTGATGAAGATCGCACTAGTGGGGATCGGCCAGTTCGGTAAAAACAGTGGTGGCCGAGGGTAATCAGGAAGGCGGCAGCCTGCTGTATCTTGCCCAATCTATCCAGGATATAAAAAAATGTGGGGGTATAGCTATGAACACAGCGTTTACCCTGTGGCTTACAGGGCTGTCCGGCGCTGGTAAGACGACCCTTGCCCGTCTGGTCGAATCCGAGCTTCTATCTCGCGGCTGCAAGGTAGAAGTTCTCGACGGCGACATCATTCGCACCAATTTATCTAAAGGTCTTGGGTTTTCCAAAGAAGACCGCGACACAAACATACGCCGGATCGGATTCGTCTGTAACCTGCTCTCCCGCAATGGAGTTGTAGCCATAGCCGCGGCTATCTCTCCCTACAGGAGCGCGCGAGACGAGGCGAGGGCGGCGAGCTCTAATTTCGTCGAGGTTTACGTCAAGTGCCCTCTTGATGTGTTGTCCGAGCGCGACGTCAAGGGGCTTTATAAGAAAGCTTTTGCCGGAGAGATAACGAATTTTACCGGCGTACAGGACCCGTACGAAGAGCCGCTGTCGCCCGAACTCGTTGTCGATACAAGCTCTCAGACGCCTGACCAGAGCGCTACGCTCATAATAGCCAAACTCGAACAGCTCGGCTACATAGAGGCGGTTGAAGAGCTTGCCGGTTACAGCGAAGAGGATGAGGAAGAGGTTCGTCGCAGACTTGAAGCGCTCGGTTATGTCTAGCCTCTTGCAAAGCCGAGCCTTGTCGATCTCTTATTGACGACGGTCTTAACTGTCGTCTGGCCCTTGAGCTGGTTGATTAAACCTGGATAGCGCGTGGCTTGAGGGCGCGGTTTCTCTTCAAAACTTGGCCTAAAGGGCTGGAGGCATATCAAAAGGAGGAGGTATGCACGCCAGTTTTCATACGGTACTGATACCGGTCCAACACTCTGACCGCTTTCTGCTTTTCCACACCCTTAGGGGGGCCGCAGACCTTATCCCCGGTGAAGTTGCTGCCGCCCTTGAGCCGACGGCGGCAGTGTCAACCGAGTCATTGACCCCTCAAGAGATCGAAACCCTAAGCGGTCGCGGCCATCTTACGGACAGGCCTGTCGAGCAGGAGCAAGAGCAGGCCCGCGCCGTCTTGCGACTTGCCGCAAATAACTCACGCCGCCCGATTGATTTCGTCTTGCGATTCCCGGCCGATAATCCCTCTGCGCGGATGGACCCTGAGACGATTCGGGAAATCTTCTCGCTCGCAGAGCAGGTGGCGGACGGCGAGATGATTACGATACGCCTCGAAGTAGCCACGCCGAAAATAGATGCTGAGACTATCGACCATATTCTCAGCCTGGCCTCAAGGCTGGATTACCCGATCCTCCCCACTATCAACCTTGCCGGGATGGACGCTTTGCAGCCGTGGCTCAGAAGCGAGAATTTCCAGATTGCCGTGCTCGAAACCGATAGCTTCGACCTGCCTGTCGATGTCGAAGCCATTTCAAACAGGGTAATAAATTATTTTGAGCGACAGGTGCACGTAAGTTGGAGGTGCATCGTAGACGGGATGAGCCCCGAACAGCTTGAAGCAGTGCATCAGATACGCGAGCGAGTAAGGCTAGCTTATCCTTCCTTCATGGTATCTCTGGTCTCAAAAGAGTGCGAAGGCACGGTTGAGCCCACCTGGCATCCCGCGAGCGGCTTCAGGGTTCCTTACATAAGCTCGGAAAACGAGCTGTTGATGAATACTCTCTTCCGCTTCATCACGTCGCCAAAGCAGATTAACTACAGCCCGTTTTTTCAATCTGAGCCCGTCAGGATCGTCTTTACGGCCGGGGCGGACGAGCCGGTTTACGACTCCCCAGAATCCGGCTCTACCGTCAAAGGCTTTGACGAGGTGCGCGCAAGAATCGAAGACGAGAGTCTCAAAGGGCCCGTCGATTTTATGTCCATGGAAAGGCAGGGCGCAGAGTGTCTCTCCTGCAAGCACGCTTTGGTATGCGGGCGCGAGTGGATCGGCAAGTACGGGTATAAAGACTCGGGTGAATGCGCAGAATCGCTCGAGCTTCGTATGAAGCAGGTAATGCCGCTGCTTCTTTATAACCTGCGCGGTAATGTCCGACCGCCCGGTTCGACCGGAAAAAGAAGATAGAGATCGAACCCGGCGCATGGAAGAAGAAAATGTCCATCGAAAAAGCGGGCCAGTATCCATTTTCCCTCCCTCCCCTGAGCCTTAACAGGGTCGAGATGGCTCTGGCCGATCCGCATTACATCGTGACGCTTCTGGGTCCGGGCAAACGTTTTATCATCGCTGCCAAACTCGCAGAGATCATATTGCAATTGGAAGAAGACAAATCTCTCGAAGAGGCGGCGCGCAATCTGTCGGAAGCCTGGGGCCGTGAGATAAGCTGCGAGGACCTTAGATTCATAATCGAGCAACAGCTATTGCCTCGCGGCCTCGCATACCCAAGGGGCGAGGCCCCTGCCGATGCGAACGCTGCGTTTGAGAAATCAAAGAAAGTCGCCAGGGAGAACAAGGGCCCCCTGTACGTGCGGCTGTTATTCGGGCGGTTCCGCTGGCCTTTGCTCAAACGCAGGCACGTGCGCAGTATCTGCTCTTCGCTTTCGGTCTTTTTTGAGCCGCTCTCCGTCTTTTTCGCGCTCATCTTGATCGTCGCATCAAGGTACTTGCTCTACAGCGAAGCGGGCGGGCGGTACCTGAGGCAGATAGTTGCGCGGGCGACCCCCGAAGAATACCTCGCCGGGCTGGCCCTGCTCATCCTCGTCGTGCTTATTCACGAATTCGGTCACGCGGCGGCGCAGGTCCGCTACGGCTTATACACCGGATTGATTGGCTTTCAGCTCTACTACTACGTGCCCGCTTTCTACGCAGACGTCAGCAATAGCTGGAAGCTCAAGCGGCGACAGAGAATGGTAGTAGACGTAGGCGGCATATTTTTCCAGAGCATCGCCGCTTCCGTACTCTGTTTAATCTACTTGAAGACTGAGTTCGTGCCGCTTGTCGCCACAGTGCTCGCTTCGGACGTGCTCTGCATAGTCTCTCTAAATCCGTTCGTGAAGTTCGACGGTTACTGGCTGCTCACGGATGCTCTTGCGGTGCCGAATCTGCGCGTTAACTCCGAGCGGATTCTATCTCACAGACTGAGGCGGCTTTTTGGCCGGGAGACGGACCGCCCGCTGCCGCAGCTCGGACGGGGGCGCGCGGCGATTCTGGTCGCCTACGCGCTGGTGAGAAATGCATTCTGGCTGATGCTCGCATTCTTTATCATCAGCCGCGCGCCGCGTGTTTATACAGTTGGCTCTGTGGTGCTCTCGAAATTCTTCGCAGGCATATTGAAGGGCATAGAGGTCTCCGACTGGGCGCTGTTTTCCTCTTCGATCATTCGCCTGTGTCTATCCGTGTTGCTGATACTGACCATGATGTCGCTGATTATCGGCGTGGGGCTCAAGGCCTTCAGCATATTGCGCAGCGCGGCCGCGAAGGTCTTCGTAAGACAGAGTCAGGCTCAAGCGGTCGCCGGAGCCACTCAAGAATAGGTCACTCGAAAGGTTGATTGCATGGATAAGGCAAATGTTTTTTGGGTCTCAATCGATTCGCTCAGGAAAGACTTTCTCTACACATATGACCCGCAGCGCAACCGTGCCAACTTCATAGACGAGCTGGCCGAGCAGGGCTGCACGTTTGAGAATACTTTTCCGGGCGGCAACTGGACGATGCCTTCGCACGCGACCATGCTGACGGGCCTCGACGCGACATCGCACGCGATCTGGAGCTGGGCTCACCGCTTCGCGCCGGGAACAAAGACTGCGTTCGATCTATTCCACGACGCGTGCTACTCGACGGGCTGCTTTGCCATACCGCAGCTCGGCTCTCTATTCTCGGACTCCCCGATAGATTACACGGGGACGGCTACGAGCCCCGGCCTGCTCAAATGTATCAGCGGCGACAACCCGTTTTTCGTCTTCTGGCACACATACAACGTCCATTACCCGTACGGGATGGTTGTGCCGAAGGATTACAACGACGCGAGGGCCGATTACGATCACCCCTCGCGCGCGCTCAACTACATCCGTCACCTTGTGACGACGGGCCAGGAAGAGGTCATCTACGACTCTTACCGGCGCGAGATAGCCAACGCCGCGCGGTTCCTGAGAATAATAGCGAACAAGCTAAAGGCGCTTGGCAAATTGGAGAATACATACTTCATCATAACGGCGGATCACGGCGAGGCCTGGGAGCCTTATGTCTCTTTCCACTGCAACTTCAACGAAGCGGTCATAAACATACCGTTGATAATCAGCGGGCCGGACATACTGCCGTCTCGCATATCGACCCCCGTGAGCTCTGTCAATCTGCTGCCTACTGTCCTGGAGTTATGCCAGGCAGCCGATGGCGAAGCCTTCGAGGGGTTCGACGGAGAGAGCATTACGCCGTTGATGGCGCGCAGGGTGGGTGATGATCGCCCGCTAGTTATCGCGGGCCCCGACGGCATACGCAATCGTCATCGCTACCTGGCCGTGCGCCAGCGTGACTGGATGTTGATTTCTGGACTCGGTTACTGGAGGGAAAGCTTCCACCGTATTAACGGTGACGGGGTTTCAGAAAACCTCCTCGACAGCGCCCTCGACACGGAAGCTCAAAATATCCTCGAAGAATTTCGAGCCGTAGCCGAGCGTCATTCGGACAGGCTACAGGGGAGAAAAGATCATGTGGTTGAGCTTTCCGACATCACGGAGAAGAAGTTGAAGGCCTTCGGCTACGTGTAAGTAACCTGAGCCATAAGAGTTTGTCCGGCCTGAGTATCGCGGCAACGCCTGTGCGGTAATAGCTGCCACAGCTGCCGGGGGTTTAGTCCGGGCAAAGTCTGGGTGCTCCCCAGCATAAACCCACGAAAGGAGAGGATTATGACGCCGAATAGACTGATGTCTCTGAACGAGGTGACAAACGATTTTTCGGTGGAAGAGTTGGAGCCGCGCATGGAAATGCAGATGCTCGGACTCGGCGCCGATCCGGGGATAATTATTATCCGTAGATCGCCAGCCACCATTACGATCACCGTAATTACCGGAACGCTTTACACGACCTCCGGCACCTGGTACTTCACGTAATCCCTGGCGGGTTACCAACAGTGCTCTCGCAGGCTCCGAACCTGTGGGAGCACTTTCCCCACGCCTCGGCGTGGCGATCTACACTACAAATATACTCTAAAGGGTAGACTTCATGCAGGCTATAGATTCATTAATCGAAGATCTGGCCGCCGACATCAAGCGCGACGCCTTGCGGTCGGGCCGCGCCGTTGTGCTCGGGCTCGACGGAGTGCCTTACACTCTGCTGCAAGAGTTGATGCTTGCGGGCGTGATGCCGAACATGCAAAAGCTTGTGGCCGCAGGCACCCTGCGCAAGATGGAATCGACTCTGCCTTGCGTGTCATCGGTAGCCTGGACCTCTTTTCGCACGGGGCTCAACCCCGGCCAGCACGGGATAACAGGGTTCACGGACAGGCGACCGCGAAGCTACAAGACATACTTTCCCCAGTCGAGCATGCTCCCGCTCAACACGCTCGAAGAGTACGCCGCCAACATAGGGTTGAAGGTGATGGTGATGGGCATGCCCGTCAACTTCCCCCCGGTCAAGCTCAAAGAGGGGGTGTCGATTGGGTGTTTCCTGTCGCCGTCGCTTGAGAAGGCTGTGCACCCCGCTGAGATTTTGGACGAACTCAAAAAGCTCGATTACCGGATCGACGTAAACGCACGGCTTGCCGCCGACCCTGAGAAGTTTTTCGAAGAGGTCTTTCTGGTCACAGAGCGTTACCGCGAGGCTATGTTTCATTTCTGGAATAAGCAGAGATGGGACCTGATGATGATACACTTCATGACGACCGACCGCCTGCACCATTTCATGTGGGACCAGTATGACCCGCAAGCCCCGCACTATAAGGATTTTCTAAGGCTTTACTCTCGCATAGACGAGATCATAGGCGAAGTCGCAGACAAGATCGAAGACGACACGATGCTTATGATGCTTTCGGACCACGGTTTTTGCAGCGTCAAATACGAGGTCAACCTCAACGTCTGGCTCCAGCAGGAGGGGTTCCTGCGATTCCAGACCAACACGCCAAAGTCGCTCGAAGAGATAGACGGGCGCTCAAAGGCGTACAGCCTCATACCGGGGCGAATCTATATCAACCTCAAGGGGCGAGAGCCGCGCGGGTCCGTCGAGCCGGGCGGCGAGTTTGAATCGGTCTGCGAGCAGATAACCGAGCGGCTTATGCAACTGCGCAACCCGCACAACGGCGAGCCGGTCATCGAGCGGGTCGAGAACTGGCGGAGCTTTTACGGCGCGAACGTGTCAGGCGTAGCGCCCGATCTGGTCGCTCTGGGCCACTACGGGTACGACCTGAAGGACCAGCTCAACAGCCGCGAGTTATTCAAGACCGGACTTCTAAAAGGCATGCACACGTACGACGACGCTTTTCTGTTCGTCAACCGCCCCATGTCTATACCCGACGGGATAAAGATTTTCGAGGCGTCAGCGATTGTATCCGAGCAGTGCAGGTGTCGCCGCCCGCTCGATTGAGCGCGCAACGGACGAGGAGTTATGAGCGAAGAGAAGAAGATCAGCCGCCGAAAAATCTTGCAGATGGGGTTGGGCGCGGGGGCGGGCTTTGCCCTGTGGGAGATGTACAGGCTTGCCTGGAAGAGCAAGGATGATCGCAATGCTGCGTCGGTTGCTATCTACAAGGACACGGGGCTTGACGACTACCGGCTGGCCCAGCTGCTCGAAATGGCTCTTGATCAGAAGGGGAAATACGCCGACGTGTTCCTTGAGCACTCAGTGGGCACGACTCTCATGTTTGACGGCGACAGGTTGCATCATGCCGGTGTCGAGGCCCTTAGCGGCGCGGGCGTGCGGGTGATGGCTGACGGCCATACGGCCTTCTGCGCGACCGAAGACCTTTCGTGGGAAGGTATGACGCAGGCGGCCAGGACCGCTGCGGCGTCAGCGCGCGCGGGCAAGGGTTCGCGTGTGCGTTCTTTGCGCCCGCTGGAAGTGCCCGGCCTCTACCCTGTCGTTCAACCCCCGGCGGACCCGCTAAGGGAAAAGCAGGCAATCGTCGAGCGCATAGTTGAGGCGGCCAAAAAGGCCGACCCGATGGTCAACTCGGTTCGCGTCACTTACCGCGACACGGTGCGCTTTATAAGCGTCGCCACTTCGGGCGGCGTGATAGCGCACGACACCCAGCCGCTGCTCCAGATATTCGTAAACGTATCGGCGACGAATGATGATACGGGAAAGACCGGTCGCGGCTCATTCACAGGCGGCGGACATTACGGCTTCGAGTATTTCGAGGCACACTCGCCTGAGAGCATAGCGCATCGCGCGGTCGAGATGGCCCGCCACCAGATGGAGGCGAAAGGAGCGCCGTCGGGCGAGCTGCCCGTCGTCCTCGGCCCCGCTTACAGCGGAGTGCTGCTGCACGAAGCCGTGGGCCACGGGCTCGAAGCCGATTTCAACCTCAGAGGGTATTCCGCCTACTCGAACCGACTCGGCGAAGTGGTCGCTTCCCCGCTATGCACTATCTATGACGACGGCCACCGCCCTAACTTGAACGGGTCGATCAATTTCGATGACGAAGGCGTCGCCTCGTCACGGACGCCGCTCATCGAGCGGGGCCGTCTCACGGGCTACATGCACAGCCGCGAGACGGCCGAGAAGATGGGCGTCAACCCCACGGGCAACGGGCGCAGGCAAAATTTCAGCTTTCCGCCCATGCCTCGAATGACGAACACATACCTGGAAAACGGCGACTCCAGCGCGGAAGATATTATACGCTCGGTGAACTACGGCATATATGCGAAGTTCTTCGCAGGTGGTAATGTCAACATAACGACAGGCGATTTCACGTTCGTCCCCCTGGAAGCATTTCTTATAGAGTCGGGCCGGATCACGGCTCCTTTGTCCAATGTATTGCTGTTGGGTAACGGGCCACAGATTTTGAATCGCGTCAGTATGGTCGGCAACGACATGCAGATAAGCGATAACCTCTGGGCCTGTGGCAAGCAAGGACAGGCGATCCCGGTCACAGTCGGCACGCCGACGCTAAAAATTGAATCTATGACGGTGGGCGGAAATTGGAACTCATAAGGGAACTTTCTTATCCTGTGAACGGAATTACATAAGGGAGCTTCATCATGAAGCCTGTAGAGCTGGCGCAAAAAGCGGTTCAATTATGTAGGCAGCGCGGCGCTGCCGAAGCAGAGGCCCTGGTGGTCGGCAGACGCGAGAGGGCCTTGCAAGCGTTCGGCGGCGAGACGGCGCTAAACGGCCTGAGCGACACAACACGCATCACCCTGCGTGTCTTTAACAAACACAACGGCGCGATAGTTTCGGGGCGCGGCACTTCCGAGCAGGTCCTCGATTCTTTGGTCGCTCAGGCGGTTGATCTATCCAAACAGACCTCCAAGGACAAGTTCCTGGGGCTGGCCGACCCGAAACAGTTAGGCAAACTGTCGGGCGACCTTGGGATATTCGATCAATCGCTGGTCGATATTTCGCCGGACGATATGCAGCAGATAGTTACAAGGCTCCAGTCCGCGATCATAGAAAAAGATGCGCGCCTGGGAAACCTTATCAGCTCGACTTTTCAAGTAAACCTACAGGAGGTCGCGCTGTGTACTTCCGAGAATTATTGTGAAACGTACCAGACCACAACGGCGACGCTTGGCGCGAATGCGGTGCTCGACAACGACTTCGTAAGCGTGAACGCAGAGGCGGCAAACAACGAGAGCGGCAAGCTGGCGGCGGGTTCCAATCTCAGCAGCCGCACGCTGGCAGGGCTGAAGATGGAACAGCTCGTGGATCGAACCATCAGCAAGCTCTCGCAAAAGACAGGAGCCCGCCCTGCCAGCTCCGGCTGGTTCCCGGTAGTTTTCGCTCCGACGGCGGCGCGCAGCCTGGCGAGTATACTGCTTCAATTTTGCAGCGGCCCTGTGGCTATGTATCTTGAAGGCTCTTACTTCGGCAAAGTCGGAGAGCAGGTCTGCTCCCCGCTCATCACTCTTGTCGATGACCCGGTGAGGACGGGCGGGCCGAGGACGATCCCTTTCGACCATGAAGGTGTCGTGCCTCGCCGGAAGGTCATCATCGAAAAAGGCGTTTTCAGCGAGTACCTGCTAAACGCATATTACGGGCGGACGCTCGCGCTCGGCTCTACAGGCAACGCCGTATCGAACGAAGATATTCGGATGGGGGTAGCCGCTTCAAACGCCTACATAGAGCCGGGGTCGGCCTCACCCGAAAGCATACTGTCCGGGGTACGCCAGGGGTTTTATGTGACAAGGCTTATGTCGCGCGCCATGCCGCTCGGCTCAAACTTCACGCAAGCGGCGACAGGCATATGGATTGAGAACGGCGAGCTGACGCACGCGGTCCGAGCGGCTGTCATATCGGCCCCGCTCGGCGATACGTTCAAAAATATAGTCGCCTGTGGCAATGACGTTGAGAGCGACGCGGCGCTGGCAGCCCCGACTTTGCTGGTAAGCAAGATGAATATCTCTGCCCTTGCCTGACCTGACAGCGACGGCACGCGTCTTTCGTCGGCAGGCGAGCTGTGAATTTTCGAATTGGAGGTGAAACTCTCATGCGAATATTTTTAATGACCCTGACTATTTTGTCCCTACTTTCGGTCATAGTAACCAATCAAGTTAGCGCTACTGACTCTCGCACGCAGGAATTGCTCAGACAGGCCCGCGCCGCGCTCGGAGGCGAGCAAGCGCTAAACGGCGTCCAGAGCCTGACGGTGGTGGGCGACCTTCGCAGGACCGGCGAGCGCAGGGAGCGGACAGGCGAGGCTAAAATCTCTATGCTCCTGCCCGACAAATTCAAGAGGGTCGAGACGATGAACTTGATCGCAGACGTCGATGTCACATTGACAACCGTGCTCAACGGGGACCAGTTCTGGACCGATTCGAGCTCAAGCGGCGGGGTCAACGCAAGGATCAAGTCTCGCTCTGTAAATCAGGACAATAGCCCGCAGGCCGACAGGGGCCGTGGCCGTCACATGCGTCTGGAATTTGCTCGACAACTGGCGAGCCTGCTGCTCACATCGTCGCCTACGTTTCCCATAGATTTCCAGTACAAGGGCGAGGCAAACTCGAAAGACGGGGCCGCAAACGTTCTCGAATTAAGAGGGCCGAACGGGTTTTCGGCGCTACTGTTTCTCGATAAGTCTACGCACAGACCTTTGATGATGACATACAAGGGGGTCATACCGCGCACGACCGTCAATACTTCAACTCACCGCGCCGGGAGCGAGGAAGAGGCCGAGAGGCTACTGAAGGACGCCAAGGGTGGGAAGGTGGCCGCCGGGGGGCCGCTTGAGCAGGGTAATTGGGAAGTCTATTTTTCAGACTACCGCGCAGTCAACGGCATCCTGCTTCCCCACAGGATCAACAAATCTGTCAACGGGAAAGCGTGGGAAGAACTGGGCATAAAAAAATATAAGGTTAACGCCCCGCTCACAAACCGCGATTTTGAAAAGAAGTGAGCAGGGGTAAATCCTTATGGCCACGCTGGTAAACAGATCGATCACGGCGGCCCTGTGCTTTACGCTGGCTTTCACCACGCTGGCGGGTTTAAGCAAGGCCCAGGTGAAGCGAGACGGCCCTGCCCCCAGCTTGAGAGTAACTGTTTATGATCAAACCGGCGCAAGGGTCGTCGCGGCTCGCGTCACGCTCGAAGGCGCGAACGGGAAAGAGCAGTCCGTCGATACGAACAAGCAGGGCGAAGCAGTCTTCGCGCTGCCCGCACCGGGCGGCTACAAGCTCACCGTCGAAGCGAAAGGATTTGAGCCGCACGCTCGCCCCGATCTCGACATAAGACCCGGCGCGAATTCGCTTGAAGTGACGCTGGAAATTTCCGACATCAAGGAGGAGATGGAGGTAACTGAGGATGAGCGTGTGAAAAAGACGAGCCCTCACAGCACGGCTTTCACAACGATCTTGACAGAGGAGCAGATAGAGCAATTGCCCGACGACCCGGATGAATTCGCAGCCACGCTCCGGCAGATGGCGGGGCCGGGGGCCATCTTCCGGGTCAACGGGTTTACGGGCGGCCGCTTCCCGCCGAAATCGCAAATACGAGAGATAAGGTTCAGACTGAACCCTTTCGCGGCCGAGAACCACGAGGCGGGGTTTGTTACCGTCGACATATACACTAAGCCGGGAACAGACAGGTGGCACGGCAGCATCAATTTCGGTTTTCGCGACGAATCACTGAACGCGCGCAACAGCTTCGCCCCGGCGCGAGGCTCCGAGCAATATCGAAGGGCCGGGTTCACGCTCGACGGCCCGCTGTGGGCCGGGCGCACTTCGCTTTTCCTATTCGGTGAAGGCTCGCTCGCATTCGACTCAAAGACCATCGTGGCCGCTCTCCCCGACGGCTTGTTCAGCGATGTGATCCGCCGCCCCACACACAAGCTCAACCTGTCGGCGAGAATCGAGCACACGCTGACAAAGACACACACACTCAGGGCCGAGTACCAGCGCAACGCCGCGCGCCAGGACAACCTGGGGGTGGGAGATTTCGACCTGCCCGAAAGGGCATACACGACTGACGTGGCCGAACACCTGCTCCGCTTTTCAGATACAGGCATGCTAACGCACAGGTTCGTCAACGAAATTCGTGTTCAGGCGCGATGGCAAGGCGTCGAATCGGAATCGGCCTCCCAGTTGCCAGCCCTCATCGTACTCAATGCATTCAACATGGGCGGGGCACAGGTCCAGAGCAAACGCGGGGTCCGCGAATTAAAGATCGAGGATAATATAGACTTCGCCTACGAGTCACACTCGATGAGGGCGGGCATCGCGTTACAGCTTGGCAGTTACAGCAGCGACGAGCTGCGTAATGCGAACGGCACTTTTATATTCCCAAACATCGAAGCATTCCGCGCGGGCAGGCCGACTACGTTCTCCATGCGCACGGGCGACCCTCACGTCGATTTCAAGATGAGTCAGTTCGGCTGGTTTTATCAAGACGACATGCGCGTGACTAAAGCTCTCTCGCTCAGCCTCGGCCTGCGCCACGAGATGCAAACACACCTTGGGGATAAGCACAATTTCGCGCCGCGCGTAGGAGTTGCCTGGTCCCCGTTCCGCAGCGGCAAGACGACCATACGCGCAGGCGGCGGAATCTTTTACGATTGGCTGACGGACGAGACTCAAGAAAATATCTTTAGAATAGACGGGCGCAGGCAGCGCGATCTGGTCGTGCGCGGGCCGGGTTTTCCTGACCCGTTAAGCGGCGGCATCGCAACAGTGCTGCCGCCCAGCAGGATCGAGAAAGACCCTGATCTTAAGATGCCTTATATCGGGGCCGCATCCGTGGGTGTGGAGCAGCAGATTTCGCTGCGGTTTCATATCCGTGCGGCTTACTTTTTTCAGCGCGGAGTTCACTTGCTGCGTGGCCATAACATCAACGCCCCGTCGGCAGGGGCCGGGCGACCCGACCCGCTGTCGGGCAACATCAATCTAATCGAATCGACGGCTAACTCGACTCTCCACCTGTTCAATATCAACGTCAACAGGTTCTCAAAGAGGTTCACATGGCTGGTCAACTACACGCTGTCGAAACTGGTCGATGAAGCGGACGGCCCGCTGAGCTTGCCGGCCAATAATTTCGATTTTCGATCTGAGCGAGGGCCTTCGCTGAGCGATTCCCGGCACCGCCTGTTCGTGATGACAAATCTATCTTTGCTAAAGGGGCTGCGTCTCGGTACAACATTTCATTTCAACTCGGCAACCCCATACAACATCACAACAGGATTTGACGATAACAACGATACTGTGAGCAACGACCGCCCGGCGGGCGTGACGCGCAACAGCGCGCGCGGCGCAAGTGTGTACGACCTGAGTGCGCGATTGAGCTGGGGGTGGGGATTCGGGGAGCAGCAAGACCGGGGCGTTCAGGTAAGCAAGAGAGTTACAAGGATAGGGGCGGGTTCAGAATCGACGGGCGGGCCGGGGGGCGAGCCGCTCAATAAGAGATGGCGCATGCAGATTTATCTTCAGGTTTACAACATCCTCAACCACGCCAACCTGACCAATTTCACCGGCGTTCAGACCTCTCCGTTTTTCGGTCAGGCGTCGGCAGCCTTGCCCGGTCGCAGGATGGAGACAGGCCTGCGGTTCAGCTTCTAATCGATCTTCTACTGTTTCATGATCAAGTGGGCCAGCCCTTCAACGGGTTCCTCCCACAGATGCGATACATCACCGAAATGCTCGTTCACCCATTCATCCGAATAGATCGTGTCGAGGTAGCGCTCCCCACGGTCCGGCATGATTAAAACGCATTCGGCCCCGGCCGGCAGCACGTGCTTGACCTTCTCGACGGCCATCAAGACTGCCCCCGACGACCCGCCCGCCAGTATCGCTTCGGCCTTCACCAGGCGACGACAGCCCACTATGCAATCGAGGTCCGACACGTGGACGCACCTGTCAGCAAGGTCGGGCTTGAATAGTTGTGGGCGAACAGCCGCGCCATGACCTGGGATCAGACGTTTCGATTTGGGGCCGCCGAATATCACGCTGCCCACAGCGTCGACGGCGTAAACCCTCGTCTTCAGCCCATTCTCTTTTATGAATTCAGCGCAGCCTCGCAATGTCCCGCAGGTGCTGGTCGCGCAAAATAGATAATCAATGCCGGTCTTGAGCGCACTGGCTATCTCGCGCATCGTCTGGTGGTGCGCCATCGGGTTATATGTATTCGAGTACTGGTTGGGCCAGAACGTATTATTTATGCTTCGGCAAAGGTAGTGGACGCGATCAATGCGGGCCTGTAGGTATTCTCCCGTGATAGGGTCAGGGTCCATTACAATATCGACTTCCGCGCCGTAGGCTTTCAGAAGCCGGATATTTTGAAATGTGGTCTTCGGGTCGAGCACGCAGATGAAACGTAGACCGTAATACGAACAGGCTTGCGCCAGACCGATCCCCATATTTCCAGAACTCGATTCTATCACCGTCGTGTTTGAGTTTATCAACCCGCTCTCCATGGCGTGGTTGATGATGCTCATGGCCGGTCTGTCTTTTGTGCTGCCCCCTGGATTGAAGCCCTCCAGCTTTGCATAAAGGTTAAAGTGGAGGTCTTTTAAGACCTTGTTCAACTTTATCAGGGGAGTGTTGCCGATTGTTGACAGGATTGATTTATTTACGTCTTCAAACATGGTTTCAAGACCCTTGGGCTCATGATTTGAGCGTGTCAATTGAAGAGCCTTCTAGAATCGCTGCCTTGAAAGCTCGTCGTTGCCGTTTGTTTTGCGTTTCGACTGATAGCAACGGGGCTGTTTCGATCACGGGGTTTTGGGTTCGGTCAAACACCATTCAAGCACGGCCATCGCGCCGCTCAACTTGTGCCGCGCCTGGCGAAAGGCTCGACTTTGCGGCCCGTCCAGCACTTCGTCTGTCACGTCACCGCCACGGACTGCGGGCAGGTCGTGAAGGAATATCGTCCCCGAAGGCTTTGATACGTCCGACATCAATTCTTGTGTGACCATAAAAGGCTCAAATTTCTCTTTCCAGTTTGGGTGCGGCTTGGGCACTCCCATTGTCTGCCACCGCGTCGCGTATACCGCGTCGACTCTTTTCGGCAGATCGTCTATCCGGTGGTGTTGTTCCACCAAAGCGCCCGTCTGCCTGGCCATATTCCGCGCCTTATCAAGCAAGTGATCGGGCACCCCGTACCCTTCCGGCGTTACCAGAGTGAGGCACATACCCGGAGTAAGCGATACCGCAAAGGCCAGCGCAGACGCCGTGTTGTTTCCTTCTCCGACGTATAGCAGGTGGATGTCGTCGAGCCTGCCAAATTCCTCCCGCAGCGTTACAAGGTCCGCGACCGCCTGCGTAGGGTGCTCCGTCTCGCTCATCGCATTGACTATGGCCATGCTATCTTGGCTTGCGAAAGCCTTCATCTCATCCATAGAGCTGTTGGTGCGGATGACCAGCGCGTCGAGGAACCCGGACAACACGCGAGCGGTATCGAGGATTGTCTCGCCGGTGGCGATTTGCAGGTCGTTAGGCCCGTAAATGATCGTAGCCGCTCCGAGCTTGATCGCCCCGACGGTAAAGGCTGTGCGTGTGCGCGTTGAAGACCCGCGAAAGTACAGGCCGACCACTCTGCCCGCGAGCGGCTTGGTTCTTAGCGCGTCTCCCTCGGCGAAAGCGAGACCTCTGTTGACCAGACGCGCCATCGTTTCCGGGTCTAGCTCGGAAAGGGAAAGCATGTGCTTCACAGACATAATTTCTTCCTTGGTTGGTCCTCGGTTTAGGTTAGCTGCCAGTTTGAAATGAGAACTCCCAGCTTCAGATGGATGAGGAAGAGGGCTGGCGGTGATCCGATAAGAGAACGCCCCGGCAGGCTCTCGCGGGACGGTCCCGCCTCATCACATGCCCAGCTTCATTGAAGCCGGGTACAGATCGACTTTCGGTTCGTTGTACTCTATCTTGCCGTACTCCAGTTTTATGATGCGGTCTCCCAGGTGGTAATACTTGTCGTCGTGACTGATGACGATCACGGTCTTGCCTCTCGCTTTTAACTCAGGAAGCAGTTGCAGGTAAAAGACCTCCTTGAAGGAGGGGTCCTGGTCCGCCGCCCACTCGTCAAACAGGTATATGGGCCGGTCCTCAAGATATGCCGTCAGCAAAGCGAGCCGCTTGCGCTGGCCTTGCGACAGGTCGATGGTCGAGAGTGATCCATCGTTCACTTTAACCTTCTGGTGCAGGCGGAATCGCTCAAGGTATTCGCGCGCACGCTCGTCAAGCTCAGGCGCGTGGAGCCCTAGCAGGCTTTCGAACAGGTAGAAATCCGAAAAGACCACGGAAAAGAGCTGGCGGTAACTCTCCCTGTTTTCGTCCGTGATCGTCTCGCCGTCAAATTTGATAGCGCCGTCCTCAGGCGTATAGAGCCCTGTGATTAGCTTCGCGAGCGTAGTTTTGCCGCTCCCGTTACCGCCGACGATGAAGACAAGCTCGCCCGGATTGAGCTTCAGATCGATTGGCCCAAGCACGAAGTTGCTGTCCGAGGTATCGCTGGCGTATTCGTGTGTGATGCCTGCAAGTTCCAGGGATTGCCAGCGCAACGCGTCGGCCTTCAAACTCCCCCCTTCCCTCTCGACCTTGCTTGATGTGAGTTCCAACCCCAAATCTTCGATCTTTTTTAGCGCGACGTTGACCCTGCCAAGCGTGGGCATGAGGTTCATTATGACCTGTAGCGGGGTCATCAGATAAAGCAATGTGAGCGCGTACCCCGTGAGCGTGTTTGCGTCTGTCGGCTGGATTGTCGGCAGCCAGAAAACCACCAGACCTATTACCACAAAAACGAGCACCTGGCCCCAGCTCCCTGAGACCGTATAAATCTTCAACCCCGCGATGTTGAACTGTTTCATCAACGCGGCTGTCCTGCTTAACTGATCCGACAGGAAAGCCCTCCTCCGGTTGCGGTGGAGCTTGAGTTCTTTTGTCCCTTGCGTTAAGGCGCGAAAGTGATTCAAGAGTGAGTCGGCCTGCTCGCGCGCCTGCGCGAACGCCTTCATCGCTTTGAGCACGGGTATCTGGTATGTGATGACTCCAAGCACCATGAAGACAAGCACTGCAAGCAGTAGCGCCCACGATAAGATGCCGAGATAGATCAGGCAGGTTATGGTGACTGCGATGCTGATACAGAGTATCGGAATCACCGTTACGACATTGGTGATCGTCGGCACATCATCCGTCAGCGCGGCAAGCAGGCGATGAGGGCCGAGTTGTTCAAGCTGTCTGAGCGGAGCGCCGAGGATTTGGCCGCACAACTTGAGGCGCAAATCGTATAACGCCTCCTGCCCCATCCGGTTGAGGAGCACTTCCGATATGCACCTTGTTACGGGCAGGAAGATGCATAGCCCTATGAACCACCACATCAAAGTCGACCTGGATGCACCTTCACTCGCCAGCCCCGCGTTCAGGACTGCTAGTAATCCGGTGTTGGCCGCACCGCTTACGATCCCCGCGACTATTGCGAGGATGAGCGTGCTGCTTGAGTGCTTGAGCAGAAAAGATACAACTCTCATATCGTATAACCTTTGCCAAAAAAGAGGTGAGCTTCGACTAGATTTTCTTATGCGACAGAAGGGACGGCGCAGTACGCTTCTTTCATACACGCGGCCATTCGCCGCGCGAGTATCTCTACCTGCGGCGGAACACATATGGTGGCGTGTGTGCCCGGAACCTCGATAATCTCCACTTCTCTCTCGGTGAATCGACTCCATCCGTAAGACGGGTCAGCTATGTCCACCCACGCGCTCAGGTCCGAGCCGGTATCGCTTGCGCGGAAAAGCGTTACCTTCCCGCCGTATACCTTCGGAGAATAACCCCTGCTGGTTTCAATCCTCGTACGGACGCCGCTCAGAAAAGCCCCGATTGTAGAGATGTCAGTATTCCGGGCTATGAGCTTGTTGTTCATCAGCAAGGTCATGACGCGGGCCAAGTTCGCCTCTCGTTCACCCGGTCGCAGGTCGGCCGCTGTCAGGTCGATATCTTTACCGGCGGCGGCGGCAAGCTCCTGCGCAAACCCGACCAAAAGCGTCTCTTCATCCGGCGCAGGCGCAGCAGGGTTAGGAGCGTATGTGTCGAGCAGTCCTAGAAACGCGACCGTTTCGCCTCTCGCGGTTAATTGCTGCGCCATCTCGAAAGCGACCTGCCCTCCGAAAGAGAGCCCGGCCAGAAGGTACGGACCGGCAGCCTGGACCTTTATGAGATCATTCAAATAGTGGCTGGCCATATCTTCTATCGAGTTGTACGCGCTCCCGACTTTGGACAGTGTTTCGAGGTCGGCCGCCTGGAATGCGTAAAACGGCTGATCGGGCCCCAGGTGTCGCGCAAGGTCTATAAAAACAGAGACGCCGCCGCCGAGCGGATGCACACAAAAAAGCGGCGGCTGTGGGCCGCCTCGTTGTATCTCTACCAGTTGTGACTCGCGAGCGTCGGATGACTCCTGTACGGCCATCGCGCGGATCGCCTGTGCCAGTTGCTCGAGGGTAGGCAACTCTACAAGGCTGCGCAAAGGGATAGTCACCTTCGTCGCCGCTCTCACCTTCGAGACGAGTTGCGTCATCAGCAAGGAGTGCCCGCCAAGATCAAAGAAGCTATCACGTACCCCAATCGGCGCAATCCCAAGCAGGTTTTGCCATATCTCTACGAGGCGGCGCTCCAAATCGTCCCTCGCTTCAACGTACTCTGTCTGGAGGCTGGGCCGCTGGTGTAGGGTCTGGCCGGTTTTCTTATGGACAGGCAGCGACTCCTCTTTTGCCGGATTAATCCACCGGTCGAGTCTCGTATACAGGTCCGTCGCCGAGACAAGTATCTGCGGCTCTTCCGACAACGCCAGCGCATCCTCAAAAGCTGCTATGACCTTCGAGGCGTTGAGCAGAGAGTTCTGATCGCCGTGATCGTCTGGCTGGTCCGCAAGATTCAATCCGTCAAGGTTCATACTGAGCCAGCGTGTTGATTGATGCCGGTTGTTAGTCGCGGCGATTGCATCGACGGCTGTGTTGGCTGCAGAATAGGCGAACATCCCAAGCCCGCCAAGTATCGAGGAGAGCGACGAGATCAATACTACGAAATCTAGCTCGCGACTTTGCAGCACCTTCGCCAGCGTGGCCGCGCCCTGGGCCTTTGGCAGAAAATGTCCGGCGCAGTAACCGGGGCTTGTTTCCTGTATGGAGCGAAGCAGTTCGCCTCTTTGCAAACCTGCGGCGTGGATGATCCCGTCTAACCGGCCGAATTCTAAATGAGCGCGGTCAATAACGCCGCGCATCTTTGCCTCGTCAGACACGTCTGCTTGAAGGAGCAATACTTCTGCCCCTTTGGCCTCAAGCTTTCGAACCTCTTCCAATATGAACCTGACCGAAGCGTTTTCATCCGCGATCTCTAACTTCGCTCTCAATGCCTTTGTCTCAGGCAAAGGAGTTCGCCCGACAAGCACGAGACGAGCCGCGAACTTCTCTGCCAGATGACCTGCTAAGACTCTGCCGAGTTCGCCCAGCCCGCCGGTTATCAAGTAAACGCCGTCATGTTTAAGTGGCAGGTCAGCGTTGACGCGTGAAGCGAGTGGCTCGAATTGCTGTGCCCAGCGATGACGCCCTCTGTAGGCAACAAACGGGTCAGTCGAATCAAAGCTCGCCTCTTTAATCAGTTGCGCCGCCAGGTCTTTGTTTCGCGCCGTGTGGTCGTCAAGCTCAATGTCTATATGGCGGCAGCTTATATCCGGCGACTCCTGGGGAATGACCCGGCACGCAGCGAGAGTAGTCGTCTTTGCCGGGTGTATAGCCTCAAGGCCCGTGACCTCATGTACATCATTCGATGCGACGATGAGTCGGACCCGCTTACCAACATCGCTCGATTCGAGCGACTGCGCCAGAAAGAGTAGACTGTAAAGCCCTGCATACTGATCGCGCTCGAAATCATCAAGTCCCGCCGGTGGTGAATCGGTAAGCGTCCACAGGTGAATGATATAGTCGGGCGTCTTGTCTAATGATTTGAGATGAGAGATTAGAGCATCGTAATGGGATTGAACGCCGGGATTGATAGTGAATGAATCTCCCAATGAAAGCTCAGGGCCGCGAGCGACGGTGGTAACGTGACATCCTTGAGCAATAAGCTCTGTCGCCATCTGCGAGCCAACGCCGAAGTCATCGGAAAAGATTAGCCAGCTAGACTCGGTCTGTGAGACCGGGCGCGATGAGAGATTCGGGGTGCGGTTCCAGGACGGAGCGTATAAAAGATACGGCTCATCACTTGAAGCTCTGCTACGGCGTCGGCCCTGCTGCTGTTCTTGTGTATCTTCGGTGCCATGAAACCAGTAGCTTTGGCGCTGGAAAGGATATGTCGGCATCTCCACTCGCCTCCTCTCCTCTCCTTCGTAATGCT
>CAZTUB010000019.1:0-130426 GCA_964615905.1 uncultured Clostridia bacterium | reverse complement strand
ACACGCCGGAACAGCTGACGCAGCTTCCTTACGTCGGCTCGATTGACAACCTCGCCCTGCTCACTCCGGGCGTGGTCCGTCCGGGCGACACCGACTTTGCAAACGGCACGGGAATCTCCGCGAACGGAAACCGAGGACGGTCGAACAACTTCCAGATCGACGGCCAGGACAACAACGACAACTCCGTCGCGGGGCCTAGCCTTACCATCACAAACAACGAGGCAGTAGGCGAATTCCAGGTGATAACGAATTCGTTCTCAGCCGAGTTCGGGCGCAACAGTGGCGCGCAGATCAACGTCATCACCAAGCCCGGAACGAACAGCTTCCACGGCTCGCTGTTCGAGTACCTTCAGAACTCGCGGCTCAACGCCCGAACCAATGTTGAAAAGCGTCAGGCAGCAGGCTACCAGTTCCTCGCAGAAAACGGCTTTCCCGAAATTTCGGGTCTTGCCGAGCGTGGCAAACGCCCGGAGCCTTTTACGAATAACCGGTTCGGCGGGGCACTCGGCGGCCCGATCATCAAAGACAAGGCGTTCTTTTTTGCCACGCACGAACGCCAGTTGATCCGAGGCGAAGCGACCGTCAACAACATCGGCGCGGGGCTTCTCAGCAGCCTGGCCATCCTTCCCGAAGACGCGCTCTTTCTCGACCAGCGATTCGACAATGCCACCACCGAAGCGCTTATCAGCTCGGCCGTGGGTGGCGGCCCAAGCTTCGCGCAGGGAGTGGGACAGCTATTCGTAGTCCCGCCGCTGGGCGACCTGAACGGCGACGGGATACCCGACTCCTTCCTGTTCGAGGGTGAAGACAGCCTCTTCGCGCCGCTCGCCATTGTCGGGACGGCGAACGGCGGAAGGCGCACGATACGCGGCGGCGAGGCCATACGCCTTGTAAAGACAGACTCTACGACCGACAACTTTATCACCCGCGTTGACTACAACATTACGGACAACGACCGCCTCACAGGGCGCTACATCTGGGCCAGGGGCGATTTCCCGCTGGCGGTCGGGCGGTTCCTGGCCGGCGCGATCTTCGACGTGCCGAACACAAACCACAACCTCGGCGTGACCTACACAAAGACGCTCTCTTCCAGGCTGGTCAACGAGGCGCGGTTCAACTTCTCTCGCCTGGATGTCGCCTTCGGAGACACGGGTGATCTTCCCGCCACGGGAATCTCGTTCACAGGCGGGACCCGCAGCATCTCAGGTCTTGGCCTATTCACCTTCGGCACGCAGAACAACCTGCCGCAGTCGCGAGTCGTCGACACATACCAGTTCCAGGATTCGGTGACGGCGACAATCGGGAATCACGGGTTGCGGTTTGGCGCGGACATTCGCCGCCAGAACACGGATAATTTCTTCCTGCCGAACTTCCTCGGCACGAACGAGTTTCGAAGCGGTGGAGCGCTCCCGGCAAATACGTTCTTCAACGTCAGCGGCTCGGCTCGCACGACCGCCACGCAGTTCGAGAACTTCGTGCTCGGTCGCCCTTCGCGCATCAACTTTGCGCTGGGTGAGCCGCAATACACGACGACGCAGAACGATTACTTCTTCTTTGTGCAGGACGACTGGAGGGTCAAGCCAAGCCTGACGCTCAACCTCGGCCTGCGCTACGAGGTCTCTACAAGCCCCTTCAACCCGCTGATCGAGCAACTCAACGCGCGCGAGGCGGACCCGGCGACCGCCATATTCGACCCCAGCTTCCCGCTTGAGTTCCGCACAGCTAACCGCCTGCCGCTCGACAAGAACAACTTCGGGCCTCGCCTGGGGTTCGCCTGGTCGCCGAACTTCGACTTCCTGGGTGATCGCTTCACAAACGGTCGCACGGTTATTCGCGCAGGCTTCGGCATAGCCTACGATCCGCCCTTCTTCAACATTGTGAGCAACACCGTCACGGCGGCCCCGTTCGCCGCGGCAGGCCAGATTCGTCAGACGCCCGGCGCTGTCGGCTCTGTGCCTTTCCCGTTCAACCCGCAGAACAGAGCGGACCTCGCGCTCGCCTTCGGCACAAACGGCGGCGACCCTCGCCTGTTCAATCAAACGAGGGTAGACCCCAACCTGTATAACCCTTACACGATCTCCTGGAACGTCGGAATACAGCAGGAGTTGCTCAGAGGCACTGTGCTCGAAGTGCGCTACGTCGCATCGCGCATACGCGGGCAGTTCCAGACGGTCAACTCCAACCCTGACCTGAGCTTCCTTGCGCAGGCTGGCCAGTTCCTACGCGACGACCCCGGAGCATTCACAAACGGGATAGTGGCTCCGGGAGCCACGTCCGCGAACGGCTTTAACAACAGGCCGGGCACGACCGGCAACGGAAGGCTCGACCCGAATTTCGGCCCCGTGCGTTTGCGCACAAACGGAGCTTCGTCTAACTACGACGGTCTACAGGTCCGTTTCGACGCGCGCGTGCGCAACCAGCTGACGCTCAACGCCAACTACACCTGGAGCAAGACCATCGACAATGCTTCAGAGATATTCGGCACGTTCGGCGGCGGTCAGGCGCTTCCGCATTCGCAAGACCCCTTCAACACGACCGGCGGCGAGCGCGGGCTTTCGGCTTTCCACCGCAAGCACAATTTCACAGCCGGGTACCTGTGGGACCTGCCGTTCTTCACCGACCAGCGCGGGCTTGTAGGCAAGGCGCTTGGCGGCTGGCAGCTAAACGGGATCATCGAGATGAGGTCGGGCCAGCCCTGGAACCCGATAATCTTCCTCGGCAACTATGACCCGAGCTGGGACACCGCCTTTACGACAAGCGTCAGCGCGACGCGGCCGTTCGCGGGCAACCCGGATGCGCCTATCAGTACCATAGCGTTCGGCAGCACGGCGAACTGGGCGCTGTTCGAGACTGGGGACCTGCCTGCAAACCCGTTTGGCTCGTATGTGATCTATGACACGCGCAACCCCGGTTCAGCCGGAATGGTCGTCGGGAGCCTGGAAGAAGCAAGGCAGCAGGCCAGAGTCATCTACAATGATTTCGGGTTGCTGGCCAACGGCCTGCCGCTCGACCTGTTAGATGCGTTCCAGGACTTTGGCACCCCTTACGGAGACCTTGGTCGCAACACGTTGCTGGGCGAGCCGACATTCCTGACGAACCTGTCTCTGTTCAAGAACCTGAAGTTGACAGAGACAAAGTCGCTCGAATTTCGCGTCGAGGCCTTCAATATCTTTAACCATAGGAATTTCGGCGTTGGCGACCCGATCACAGAAGATGCGGTCGGGGCGAGCGGCGTCGTCGGCACTTACGCAAACCCCGGCTTCAACAACGGCGGCAGCCGCACGATGAGGCTCGGCATCCGCTTCCTGTTCTAAGAGAAGCAGTGACAGAAAAACCGAGGGGGAGTGAGTCTCAACTCCCCCTCCGGGCTACCTCAAACGCGGGGTCCATCTTCAGCTTGCCCGCAAGCTCGACAAACTTGCTCACATAGGCGGGAGCCTTCGCTGCCTTTAGCGTTGCGCCATACCACTGGCGGTGCTGCCCCCTCTTTGTGAGAGGGACCGCGCGCAGGCTGCCCGAAGCGAGATACGGTGCAACCGCCCACTGCGCCATCACGGTTATACCAAGCCCCGCTTTGACCATCTCTATTATCGCTTCCGTCAATTCGATGCGAGATATTTTCCTGGGAGAAACTCCCGCGGGTATCAAGACCTTCTTAAAAAAGGTCAGCTCCTCTTTCGGCAGGGCGTAAGTTATCAAGTGTTGAGAGGTGAAATCGTGTGCGCTGATCCAGGGCCGGGAAGCGAGTTCGTGGTCAGCAGCCATGACGACCACAAGCTCGTCCTTAAACAACGGCTTGAAACTCATCTTGCTGTTCCGCACGTGGCCGCTGGTGATGGCCAGGTCTATCTTCCCTTCCAGAAGCGCCTCGACCGGCCGCCTCGTCGCCTCGGCGACGATTCGCACTTCTACCCCGGCAAAGCTCTGGCCGAATAGCTTGAGTATGCGCGGGAGCCAATGATAACAGGTGTAACATTCTGTGCTGATGCGCAGGATGCCTTCACGATTTGAGGCCATTGCACGTATATCGTCTTCCGTGCGGCGCAACTCATCCAGGACTATCTGGGCTGAATCCAGCAACCGTTCTCCGGCCTGCGTCAGCACCATTTTCTTATTTACCCGAAGAAAGAGAGGGGTGCCAAGCTGGTCCTCGATGTAGCGCAGTTGATGGCTGAGAGCCGACTGGGTCAAGTGCAGTTTACTGCAAGCCCTCGTGATCCCCCCTTCTTTGACTACCGCTCGTATGAGTTTCAAGTGACGCACTTCAATCGCCATGGCTAATCCTTCGTTAAAATTTAGTATGAATATAAATCATCAAAATTGGGAAAACAATCAATTTGTTTAAAGCTGAGGGCGCAATTATACTCCTGGCAGTTGCCCGGCTCGCTTTAAGCTTTTAAGAGGAAAGGCCCGCTCATGGAATCTATTCTAAAAGACATTCGTTATAGCGCGAGACTTCTAGCCAAGCGCCCGCTCTTCGCAGTCGTCTCTATACTCACGCTCGCGCTCGGCATCGGCGCGACGACCGCGATATTTAGCGTAGTACATGCGGTCTTATTGTCTCCGCTACCTTACGAGAAGTCCGACGAGCTGGTCGTCATTGCCGGTAAGAACGGGGCGCTCAACCTCGAACAGCAGCCAGCCTCTATCCCCGACTTTGAGGACTGGAGGGGGCAGAGCCAGTCTTTCGAGGAGATCAGCGCCACCAGGAATATGACTTTCAACATCACGGAAGGGGCGGAGCCGGAGCGTGTGAACGGCGCGCGTGTCTCCGTGAACCTCTTCGCGCTATTGAAGGCCAGACCGGTTTTGGGCCGAGATTTTCTGGAGGCCGAGGGGCAGCCCGGAAGCGAGCCTGTGGCGATACTGAGCTATAGACTGTGGCAGCGCTATGGCGCCGACCCTGATCTCGTCGGCCGCTCTTTAGGGGTCGACGGCGGTCGTTACACAGTGGTCGGCGTGCTGGCGCAGGGGATCGCATACCCTTTGCCTGAAACTGACCTCTACGTTCCCTTCATACCGCAGAAGAACGAGCTGGCAAGAGGGGCTCGGTCAATACGGGTCATCGGGAGGTTAAAGTCCGGGCGCTCTCTGGCCGAAGCGGGCGCGGAACTGGAGGCGATTTCGGCAAGGGCTGCACAGGAGTTCCCGGTCACCAATGCAAACTGGGGGGCACAGGTTACGCTGCTCCGAGAGCAGGTTGTGGGACGCGTGAGGCCCACATTGATTGTGCTGGTCGGGGCCGTCTGCTGCGTGCTGCTGATTGCCTGCACAAACGTGGCCAACCTGTTACTGGTGCGGGCCGCCGCTCGTCGCAAGGAATTTGCTATTCGCACCGCCCTGGGCTCAAGCAGGCGACGGCTAATCAGGCAACTGCTCACAGAGAGTTTACTGCTAAGCCTCATAGGAGGGATGTGCGGGCTCTTTCTGGCAGGCTGGGGGGTCGAGGCAATTATCGGCATAAGCGCGAGCAGCATCCCGCGCGCAGACGAGATCGGTATAAACGGCACCGTGCTCTGCTTCACGTTAATACTGTCAATCGTGACAGGCCTTCTCTTTGGAATCCTGCCAGCAATCCGCTCTTCAAACAGGAACTTTGGCGAGGCTCTAAAAGAGGGTGGGAAGGGTTCGGCGGGTGGCGTCTTAAACCACCGCTTGCTCCGGTTGATGGTCGTGGCCGAAGTGTCGCTCGCCCTTGTGCTGCTTGTGGCGGCTGGGCTGTTAGTAAGAAGCTTTATCACCATCAATCAAGTCGATCCCGGATTTGACCAGAAGCAGGTTCTCTCGATGGCTGTCAGCCTCTCTCAAAATAAGTACCCGGACGTAGAGAAGCAATCTGTCTTTTTCGAGAAGGCGCTTGCAAGAGTCGGCTCGATTCCGGGAGTCGAGGCCGCGAGCGCTGTCCACAGAATCCCGATCTTTCGCCTCCCGTCGTGGACCAGCTTTACGATCAAGGGCAGACCCGTCGAGGCAGGCAACGAGCCTAACGCAGACTCCATAATCGTGAGCCCAGGGTATTTCAAGACTATGGGCATCCCTTTTATCAGAGGTCGAGATATTTCCGAGAGGGACGTCAAGGACTCACCCGAAGTCATTGTCATAAACCAGGCCCTGGCTGATAAGTTCTTTCCCGGCGAAGATCCTGTCGGGAAGTTCATTCAGGTATTTCCGGGTGGAAACAGATGGCGCGAGGTCGTCGGAGTAGCAAGGAACGCAAAGTTCGTAAGCCTCGATGCGGAAATCAACCCGGCCATATATATCCCGATACCCCAGAACCCCTACGTCAACGCTATGCGCGGCGGCTTTATCGTCGTGCGGTCCGGCTCAGACCCGAAGAGTTTGCTGGCGGCGATCAAGAGCGAAATCAGGCAGGTCGATGACCAGATGCCTGTTGCGCAGGTCAGAACCATGGACGAGGTGATTTCCGAATCGTTAGCTCAACGACGGCTCAGCATGTCCTTGATCGTGGTGCTGGCGGCGCTGGCGGCGGTGCTGGCGGCGGTCGGAATTTATGGTGTGATGGCATATTCGATTGCGCAGCGCACTCACGAGATCGGCATTCGCATGGCGCTCGGTGCACAGCCAAGCCAGGTAGTGCGCATGGTGCTCAGCGAGGGCGTAAGGCTGACGATGGTCGGGATAGGCACAGGCTTAATCGCCGCCTTTACCCTCTCCCGGTTCATGTCCAGTCTGCTTTACGGCGTCACCGCCTTCGACCCGGCGACGTACGCAAGCATAGTGGTCTTGTTGACCGGGACGGCTCTGCTGGCCTGTTTCATCCCGGCACGGAAGGCGGCGCGGGTAAACCCCATCGAGGTGCTTCATTACGATTGAATGGCCAATCATTGAAGCTACTCTTTTATTCTCAACCGCGCGATAAAGCCCCAGCCGAACCTCTGGTCGTCTGTCACAGCGAGTATAATCTCATTATCTCCAGGCCGGAGCTTTAAGAAGACGTTCTCGTATTCGGGTTTGACGAAGCCCATGTATTCCGGGTGACGGCTCTCAAATCCATTGACGCCAGCGTAGACAGGCTCGCCGTTGAGAAAGACCGTCACGTCATCCGAATACCCTAATTCGAGCAACGCGGTCTGGGCCTGAGTCGCCTTGACGGTCGTCCTTGCAAATGCCGTCCATCGGCCGCGAACATTTCCGAGCGCGCGGTTTAGATTCACCAGCCCCGACTCTTCGACTTCGACTGCGCGCCACTGTTTCGCCTGCGGAATAGACGTTACGGCCCCCTTCTCGCTCTGCACGGGACCCGCCACTTCCCAGGAGGCCAGCGTTCCGGCGGGCGGCGCGGGTCGCGGCGACATATTCGTCTTTAAAGGAGCGGCCGGGCGAATCGAGATATTCGACAAGGCTGCGGCCCACTCGGTCGGCTGGTCGTTGACTCGCCCCCAGAAAGAGACCACGCCTTTCTCAGGGTTGCCGCGCAGCCGGGCGACGACCAGCACCGGCTGGGGGTTATTGCTCAGATAGACCTCAAGCCGCGACCCTCGAACCTCAACGCGAACATGAGTCCACTGGTTTCTTGGCAGGTCGGCCGTGGCGTTGAACTCAGGATAGAGCTGCCAGGTAGAGCTGCCGTTCACGCGCGGCGCATACTGAACCGCGTTATAAAGACCTGACCTGTGAGCGCGCAGGTATATGTTCTCCTGATTCTGAAAGGATTCTCGACGAAAGAGGATGCCGATAAAATTGCCTTTATCCATCGGGGCAGCGTCGAACTCGATTGTCCCGTCGATGAATTCAATGCCGGACCGGATAACGTGCGTGTTGTTCTTGAGCCATAAAGCAGGGCGTCCAAGAAACTCCGCAATGCGCGCGTCACCCGCGCGGTCGGTCGTCTCGACATGCCACTGGCCGTTCGACCCTTCGACAACGACCCGGCGGGGCGCTTCTTGAGCCGGGGCTGAAATGGAGAACACGGCTGATGCGGCGACGACGAAAAGGAGCGCCGCAAGAAGATTCGTCAGAGATCGTGTCGCTATGCTCACTGGGTTTCGCACCTCCGGTAAAATGTACTGGTGCGAGAGTTTAGCCTGTAAATCAGTTTATGTATTGAATGTTCTTGCTACGAGGATAAAGAGAGATGGTGCCGAAGGGGGGACTCTGGATCATTCTGCCAACTTCGGCCGGGTTCTCTGCACAGTGTCCGTTCCAAGGCTCCCATATTCCCTGCCTCTTATAGTAATCCTGCATACATTTTTTTATTGACGGGGATTGAGCTTGGTGATATAAGCGCGACATATCGAACTGTCTGGTTACGCCCGTGGATCAAGAACCCAGGTCCTAGGAGTCATTTAATATGAAAAAAGTGTTTAGGACTCTATGCGGGATAGTCTTCGTGGTCGGGCTTCTGGTCTTTTCGCAAGCGCAGGTTCAAAACAACTCTGGCGATGACGACGTTATCGAGCCCGCACAGTCATATGTCGTGAAGTATGTGCGCTACGACGTAAGCCCTGACGGGACTCCCAAAATTTTAGAGCACCGCACCAGATACGTGAAAGCAAATCATGAGTGGAGGCTTGAGTTCAGTAGGCCCAACACAGACAGTTCCTCACCTACAGACTCAGAAGGTAAGTTACCAAAGGACCAGAAGAAAACGCACGTATATGCGTCGGGCCCTGAGGGAGTTGTTTCGCGAGGGGCGGGTCAAGATAGCCGCAGATCAGTCTCCCCTTCGGCAGATCAGCGAATGTTAGACTATTTCAGGTCCCACAAATTCCTCAGGGAGAACCCACAGTTTGTTCGCACTGACGAGATTGCCGGGCTAAAAGTCTACGTATGGCGGACCGAAACGAACGACCCCGAGAACACGGAGATATGGTCGGAGACGAGTTACTCTCCTAAAACAGGGTTTACCCCTTTGCGGACAGTGGTTCACTTTCGTGATGGCACGGAAGTTAGAATTGAAGCTGTTAGCATAGAGTTTAAGGAAGTGCCGGAGGATTTGAATGATGATCTCAAATCTCTTCCTGTCAGAGAGAAAGACCCTGAGAACAACAAGAAACCTAATCAGTATTAGTTCTTCAAACAGGCTCTAGACCGGTTATTTATTCTTTATTCGAGTCACGCCTTTTAGGAGGTGAAAGATGGCCCCCAGGGAACCACTTAGAGGCACCTTTGTCGACGCCGTATTTTATGTGATGTTAATCGCAGGCGTTACTTTTATGTTCCTGCCCTCACAGGTGCGGCCCGCTCAGGCCTGCACAGCGGCTAATGGCTGTAACCCGCCTGTAAGGTGTTTCGAGCCAAATTTCTGTGTAGTCGAGGAGATCTTTTGCCTGGGCTTCTGTAATTCTTGTGGCGCAGGCTCTTGCATATGCCTTTGGGAAAGGGGGAGGTGCAGCATGCCTGAGACAGGCACTCCAACCTTCTTGAGGTGTGACTGTAAGACCTGTGCCTCAATCTCTTTCTGCCCTGGTGCGGGAGGCGGGTGTGAGACGGACTTCGGATCGGGAGGCAATTTCGACCCTAATGACCCTGTACTGGAATGCCCGCCCGGCAGCCCAATTCTGGTAGACACCCTAGGCAATGGGTTCGCCTTGACCGACGCGGCGGATGGCGTGAATTTCGACCTGAGGCCGAACGGGAATGCCGAGCGAATCGGCTGGACAATAGCCAATTCGGACGACGCTTTCCTGGTCCTTGACCGCAACCGGAATGGGACTATCGACAACGGCACGGAGCTGTTTGGCAATTACACGCCGCAGCCCGCAGCAGCGCAGCCGCACGGGTTTCTTGCTCTGGCCGAATTTGATAAGCCGACGAGCGGCGGCAACGGGGATGAGGCGATCGACAGTAACGATGCCGTTTTCGCCTCTCTGAAACTGTGGCGGGACCTAAACCACAATGCTGTGTCTGAGGCTGAAGAGTTATTCACTCTCCCTTATCTGGGGGTCATTAGATTTGATCTGAGCTTCAAGGAGAAGAAGAAGCGCGATGAGCACGGAAACTGGTTCAAGTATAGGGCCAAAGTCTACGACTCACAGGGGGCACATCTAGGCAGGTGGGCCTGGGACGTGTTCTTCGTCAACCCTTGAACCTCAGGAAGCTATTGGAGTTAAAAAGTGGGTTAAATGAGCCTGAGAGCCCGTCCAAACGGGTCATGCCCGCTGGAAAGATTATTGATGCAACCGATGGCGGACAGCGGGTTAAATCTAGATGAAAAAGCCCGAACTCGCGAGTTCAGGCTCGTCAACAGGTAAGAGATTAATGGTGCCGAAGGGGGGACTCGAACCCCCACGGGTCTCCCCATACGCCCCTCAAACGTACGTGTCTACCAATTCCACCACTTCGGCACTTCAGGAAGACAGATTGTCAAACTCGAAACCGGCGGGAGATCAAGGGTATCCGCCCGCGCTCGTAAACTACTCGAAAGCTACTGCCTTGGGCTCGGCGACGGCTGCGAAGGCGCTGCCTGCCTGTTGCCCTGCGTCACCCTCGGAGCCGAGGGGCTTGGCTGCGCCCCTGCCTGCGGCGACGGCGACGGCGCAGGTGTCACCGCCGGAGTCTCAGTCGTCGGAGGCGTCGGCGTCACATCTGTCGGAGCAGGCGTAGTTGCCGCAGGCGCAGGGTCCGCAGGAAGCCCGCCGCCGAGCGACCGCTCTCCAAAAAGGTTCGGGATAGAGAACAGAAAGGCTACGAGGAAAAAGATTATCGCGGCCCCGATAGTTATCTTCGCAAGCACCGTCTGGGTGCCGCGCGGGCCAAATGCGGATGAGTTTCCGCCGCCACCAAACACGGCTGCCGCGTCCGATTTCCCCGGCTGCAACAGCACGAAGATTATCAGCACGAAGCACGAGATGATGTAAAGCGTCATCAATATGTAACCGATCAATTTTACGTCCTACCTGTTCTCTTTATAATTCACGATCCTGGCAAACGAATCTGCCTCAAGGCTGGCCCCGCCGACCAGCGCGCCGTCGATGTCCGGCTCGCTCATCAAAGCCGCTATATTGTCGGGCTTCACGCTTCCGCCGTAGAGGATGCGAATTCCCCCTGCCACCCTATCGCCAAACATCTCCCGGACGCGGGACCGGATGAAAGCGTGCATCTGTTCGGCCGTTTCAGGCGTTGCGGTACGCCCTGTGCCGATTGCCCACACGGGCTCGTAAGCGATTATGATAAGGGAGGCATCCGCCACTGTCAAGTTGCGAAGCCCGCCGCTTAATTGCTCGCTGACGACATCTTCGGCCCGGCCCGCGTCTCGCTCTTCCAGTCGCTCGCCGACGCACACGATTGGCAAAAGGCCCGCGCCGAGCGTCGCCGAAATCTTCTTATTCACGGTCTCGTCGGTTTCGCCGTAGTATTGCCGCCGCTCCGAATGGCCTATGATCGCGTAGCGGGCCCCGGCCTCTTTTATCATCGCCGCAGAGACCTCTCCCGTGAATGCCCCCGGCCCCGCTTCGGCGGCCACGTCCTGCGCGGACGTATCTATATTCGAGCCTTCAAGCCTGTCGGCCACAGGCTTTATCGCCGTGAAAGGCGGCGCAACCACTATGTCACAGTGAGTGGCGGCCACGACCTGCGGTCTTATCGCCTGCACGAAGTCCATCGCCTCTCGGACGGTCTTGTACATCTTCCAGTTCCCAGCTATAAGCGGCTTTCTCATCATCTTAGTCCGTATACAAACGCATGCGCTCGTTATTGCGAAGGTGCCTTTGTCGAGGCGGGCTTTTCGAGTCTTGAGATTATTATGATAATCGCTTGCGTGCGGGAATCCTTCCTGAGCTGGACCATCCCTTCATCCCGCTCGCCCTTCTTTAACTGCCATTTATAATTCTCCGGCTCGGCAGTCTGGCTGGTCACAGTCCAGTTGTGGCCCCTGATGACCTTCTCATAAAAAGCCCTCACCTTCTCGATAGGCTCGGTGGTCGACGCAAGGATCATCGCAGTATCACCCACGCTTTTCACGGGCCCGTACTGAATGTTCGTCAGTACTGAATTAGGATATTGCGGCAAGTCCACCACGCCGCCTTTGGATGTATCTATGAAAACCGGAATGCGGAAAGGAGGCCGCGCTGCGCCCGGAGACGGGGCCGGGGGCGCGGGTATGTCAGTAGCCGAAGCGTCGGGGCCCGTCGCCTCCGGGCTCGCCGCAGCGGTCGCTTCCGCAGGCGATGCCTGGGCGGCGGCATTCAAGTTGGCAAGCGTCGCATCGGGCTTTCGCTCGTTACCTGAAGGGGATTTTCTCGTGCAGCCGATTGATGCCGACAGGAGTGCGGCTATAAATAACAGGGTCAATAATCTCATCGACAACTCCAGGTGATTCTCACTTCTCACTCAGCGCTGCAACTCCGGGAAGCGCGTCCCCTGCCAGAAATTCAAGCGACGCGCCGCCGCCTGTCGAAACGTGGGTTATGCGATCAGCAACGCCTGCTTCCGTCACAGCGGCGACAGAATCGCCGCCGCCGACGACTGTCGTCCCGCGAGCGTTTGCGACCGCTTCGGCAATCGCGCGAGTGCCGCGATCAAAAGGCGTGTGCTCAAACATACCCATAGGCCCGTTCCAGACTATCGTCCTGGCGTCGGCGAGCGCTGCCGAAAACTCCTTGATAGCTTCGGGCCCAATGTCGAGCCCGGCTTCGCCGGGTTTGATTTCTTTAACTGAGCAAGCGCGCGGCTCGGCCTGCGCGGGGTCGCTGTCCCAAACGTTTTTGTCGACCACAAGGTTATCCGAAGGCAGCACAAGACGCGTCCCGCGCTCTTCGGCCCTGGCCAGAAGCTCGCGCGCAAGGTCGAGCTTGTCGTCTTCGACGAGCGAGCGGCCTGTGTCGACCCCTTGCGACTTCAAAAAAGTGTAAGCCATAGCGCCGCCGATCAAGATTGCGTCAGCCGATTTCAAAAGGTTCTCAATGACGGCTATCTTGTCTGAAACTTTTGCGCCGCCCAGAATGACTATGAAGGGGTGCTCAGGGCTCTCAAGCACCTGACCAAGATAACGAAGCTCCTTTTCCATCAAGAAACCTGCGGCCGATTTCTCAACGAAGTGCGTTATCCCCTCTGTCGAGGCATGAGCCCTGTGAGCAGTCCCGAAAGCGTCGTTGACATAAAGGTCGGCAAGCTCGGCTAGCTGACGCGCAAAGTCCGGGTCGTTCTTCTCTTCCCCGGCGTGAAAACGCACGTTTTCAAGCATCACCGCTTCGCCTTCTCCCAGCGAATCGACAAGGGCTTTTACGTCCGGGCCTGTGCAATCGGGGGCGAGCCTGACATCTTTGCTCAACAGCTCCGAGAGCCGCTCGACGGCAGGCGCGAGCGAATACTTCGGATCGACCTTGCCCTTCGGCCTGCCAAGATGCGAAGCCAGCACAAGCTTCGCGCCCTTTTCAAGCGCGTAGGTTATGCTTGGCAATGCCGCGCGTATGCGCGTGTCATCCGTCACCTGGTTGTTATCGTCGAGCGGCACGTTGAAATCGACGCGCATAAAAACGCGCTTGCCCTTCAGATCAAGATCGCTGATTGATAGCTTCATAGCGGTGGTCTGTCGTCAGTAGCCGGTGGCCGCGTCGGGTCAAAATAGACAGGCCACCGACCGTTTTATTAGAGTCCTTGTTCGACGAGGTACTTCACAAGATCGACAACGCGGCTTGAATAACCCCATTCGTTGTCGTACCAGGAGAGGACTTTGACCATGTTGCCTTCGAGCACGCTTGTGTAGCTCGAATCTATGATCGACGAGTGCGGGTTTCCCTTAAAGTCCATCGAGACAAGCGGCTCGTCGGTGTATTGCAGTATTCCGCGAAGGGGCCCGTCGGCGGCTTTCTTCATGGCCGCGTTGACCTCCTCCTTGCTCGTGCTCTTTTCGACTTCGGCGACCAGGTCGACCACCGAAACGTTGGGGGTCGGGACCCTGAGCGATATGCCGTCGAGCTTGCCCTTTAACTCCGGCAGGACCAGCCCGATGGCTTTCGCAGCGCCGGTCGTGGTCGGGATTATGTTTAGAGCGGCTGCCCGCGCGCGGCGTAAATCCGAGTGCGGCAGGTCGAGCAACCTCTGATCGTTCGTGTAAGAATGGACCGTGGTCATCAGCCCCTTCTTTATAGTGAAATTCTCGTGAAGCACCTTTGCGATAGGCGCGAGGCAATTGGTCGTGCACGACGCATTCGAGATGACGTGGTGCTCTTTCGGGTTGTAAGCCTGCTCGTTTACACCGAGGACGACCGTCACGTCTTCATTCTTGGCAGGGGCCGAGATGATGACCTTCTTCACGGAGTCGTGCAGGTGTTTGGCGGCATCTTCACGGTTTGTAAAAAGACCCGTCGATTCGACTACGATCTCCGCGCCGACCGACGCCCAGTCGATCTTGCCGGGGTCGCGCTCAGAAAAGACGCGGAACTCGTCGCCGTTGACCGTGATGCTACCGTCGCCCGCGCTTATGTCGGCGTCGAGGTTGCCAAGAACCGAGTCGTACTTGAGCAGGTGCGCCAGCGTCTTGGTGTCGGTTATGTCGTTGACCGCGACGAAGTCTATGTCGCCCCGGTTGATAGCTGCGCGGAATATATTACGGCCTATGCGGCCAAACCCGTTTATGCCAACTTTAATAGCCATTACTTTCCTCCAGTAAGATGCCAGCGCCAGTGCGCGGATAAGCCACGTAGATCAAACATGCGAAGGTATCCGATGGGTTACGGCTTGTCAAGCAAGCCCGTTTCAAAGGCTTTCTCATGCCTTTAACCGACGAGCGACTTTACCTTTTCAACGATTGCGTTGCGGTCGATCCCGTAGTGGGCAAGCAGCTCTTGAGGCTTGCCTGAGCGCGGCACTTCGCTGACGGCGAGCTGGTGAACGGAGATCCCTGCGGGCGAGACCGCGCCCGCCACCGCATCACCTATCCCGCCGGCCGCCGAATGATCTTCGACCGTGAGGATAAGGTTGTTCGTCTCTTTTCCGCATTCGCGAAGCGTCTTTTCATCGACGGGCTTGAGCGAGAATATATCGACCACTCGAACGGCGATACCTTCTGCTTTTAGCTGCTCGTAAGCCGCCAGCGCCTCGACGAGCGTAATTCCGCCCGCGACTACTGTCAGTTTATCGTCGTCGCTGCGGCGAACGACCTTAGAGAGTCCAAGCTCGAATTTTTCCTCCGCAGAGTAGATCACAGGCGTCTTGGGCCTTGTGGTTCGTATGTAGACGATCCCTCTGTGCTCGGCGGCGAGCCGGACCGCGTGCTCGGTCGAGACCGCGTCGGACGGGTAAATGATCGACGAGCCGATTATGGCCCGCATCATCGCAAGGTCTTCAAGCGCCATCTGCGACGGCCCGTCTTCGCCTATCGAAACCCCGGCGTGCGAGCCGCAAAGCTTTAAGTTGGCCTGCGACACGGCCCCCATCCTGATCTGATCGTAGGCCCGTGTGAAAAATGCGGCGAATGTGGATGCGAAGGGGATCTTACCCATCGACCCCATGCCTATGGCCATGCCGACCATGTTCTGCTCGGCGATGAATGATTCAAAGAAGCGCTCGGGGTGCGCTTTCATGAACTTCTCTGAATAGGTCGAGTTCTTTGTGTCGCCGTCGAGCGCGACCACAAGCTCGTTCACGTCGCCGAGCTTTGCGAGCGCCGCGCCGTACACCTCGCGCGTTGCGTGCTCCTCGCCGAGCGCGTACTCAGGCGCGGGCAGTTCCTTTCTCGATTGCGGGCGGTCGATTGACGCGTAAGGCGCTTTTCTACCTTCGAGCGACTTCACCTTCAGGCCGCCTGTGTCGCGGCTCTTTGGCTCAAGCTCTGCGAGCGCGCGTTCCACCTCTTCGCCCTGCTTGAGCGCCTTGCCGTGCCACCCTTCTTTATCCGAGATGGTCGAAACGCCCTGGCCTTTATTCGTAGCCGCTACGATCATGACCGGCTTATCCTTTACGGAAAGCGCTTCGTCGAGCGCGGCTACTATCTCGGCCATGTCGTGCCCGTTGATCGCGACGGCGTGCCACCCGAAAGCTTCGAACCTTTTGCGGTAGACCTCAGTGTCGTGGCCGTACATCGTCCGCTGGCTCTGGCCGAGGCCGTTTACGTCGATGAAGCCGATGACGTTATCGAGCTTGTAATATGCGGCTATCTGCGCGGCTTCCCACACAGAGCCTTCGGCGATTTCGCCGTCACCCATAATCACGAAGACTTTGTTATCTATCTTATCGAGCTTGCTGTTGAGTGCCATGCCAACGCCGCACGAAAGCCCCTGGCCGAGCGAGCCTGTAGCCACTTCAACGTAAGGCAGGCGCGGGGTCGGGTGGCCTTCGAGGTCGCTGTCAAACTCGCGGAGCGTTTTGAGGCTTTCGACCGTGAAGGCTCCGGCTTCGGCCCACGCGGCATAAAGGAGCGGGGCCGCGTGCCCCTTTGAAAAGACGACGCGGTCGTTGGCTGCGCTCTCTGGGTTTTGAACGTCGTAGCGCATCGCATAGAAGAATACCGCTGCGACCAGGTCAGCAGCAGACATGCAGGAAGTCGGGTGGCCCGACCCCGCTTCGCTCGTCGCCACGATTGAATGGATGCGCAGCCGGTTCCCCATCGCTTCCAGCGATTTAAGCAGGTCTTGATTTGTTCTTGCAGATTGTTCCATTGAAGGCTCCTCGATAAAAGAAGTGGCTCAAAAGTGATGACTGCTTAGTCTCTCAATATACACAACCTGCTCGTGACCTTCAAACCGGCTTCTTGACAACCCGCGCGGGTCGGCCTACGCTCCGGTTTATCCGGGCGAGTCTATGACGACAAAACCTTACAGCGAGGGTGAGAGGGTCGAAGCGCGATTTTCAACCGCTCGATACGAGCCGCGCCGTGGTTTGAGCATACCAAGCGTCACGGTTCTAGATCAGGAAGGCCGCGTGATCGAAGACGAGCAGCGGCGCGTCTTCAGGTTCAACGCCCAGGCCGGGTACGGCGCAGATATTATCTTCGGCGTCGGGACGAACGGCGAGTGGAACCGCATATCGGCGAGAGAGCGGCAGCGGCTGATCTTCATCGAAACCGACGAGGTTGCCCGCATAAATCGTGAGCCGCGAGCGCAACCGCGTCCACCCGTCGAAGCCTGGGTCGGCGTTACAGGGCCGACCCGGCGCGAAACTCTCGCAAACCTCGAATGCGCAATCGACGCGGGCGCGGACGCGGCGGTCGTCGCGCCGCTTTCGATAAAAGATTCCGCCGACATGATCTCCTTCTTTCAGCGCGAGGTGAGCGACCTGTTCGACCACAGAGGTCGAGAGGTGCCGATCTTTCTCTACGACAACGCAGGGATAGCCGTCGACCCGCGCTCTGCGCACATACGCACGCGAGACGTGAAGCGGCTCAGCCGGTTGCCCTTTATCTTTGGCCTGAAGGTTTCAGCGCCGCGCCGCGTGCTCGGCAACTACACAAAAGGCGCGGGCCATTTCAAAGACAAGGGCGAGTTCGGCATCTACGTGGGCGACGCGATGCTGATGTTTCAGGTCTTCAGGCTCGAAGACGGGTTCATTGGGCGCGTGAAAGAGTACTGGAACCGCTACCTGCTCCATAACGAGCTGCCGATTGGGGTCGTATCGGGTCCGGCCAACGCCCTGCCGCGAGAATGGCAGAGAGCCTGGCGCGCATGTTTCGCGGGGGATGAAAGTCTGATGGCCGTTTACAAATCGGCCTTCGAGCAGTTCAGCGCTGCCTGCCGCTTCACGACCGGCGGGAAGAGCGTGAAAAAGAGCATCGCCTGTTTCAAACACGCTTTGAAGATCGAAGGGGTGATCGAATCGGACCGCGTGGCCGAAGGGACCGCCGCGCTCACAGAATCCGAGCGCGCAGAGTTCGCCCGGAAGTATCGCGGGATAAAAGAGAGACTCGCCGAGATGACCGACCAGACCTGGGTTTCAAAAAGGGTCTAGCCCTGCCCGCCATCATTTCCGCTTTGGCCGCTTCTTTCCGGGTCGCAGCAGGTCGCGCGGGATGACCTTCGTCAGCTTTCTGATATAAGTCGGCGTGACACCCAGAATAGCCGCCGCGTCACGCGCGTTGCCGCGCGCCTTGTAAAGCGCGCGCGCCCACAGCCATTTGAGCAGCGAAATCTTCGCGTCTGCCAGCAGCGGCATCTTTGCATCCGACAGTATGAAGTAGTGTTCCTGGCTGAGCGAGTTGATACGGCGGCGGGCGGCCTGCGCGTCTTTTCTCAGATCGGGCAGCGGTCTTTCGCCGAGCGCCGCTTCGACATCCGAGATCATCTTGAGCGCTTCGACGGGGTTCGTAGTCGAGATAGCCTGCGCGAGCAAGGCTTTTACCTCAAGCTCAAGCAGCGATGCGCGAAGGTCCTGCGCAAGATCGAGCGCGTGCCAGAGCGTTGCGGCGGCTTCGTCCTCGCGGTCCTGCGCGAGGAATAATCGCCCCTGCGTTCGCCTCGCTTCGATCATCTGTGAAGGGCTGTTTGCCTGCGCGGCAATTTCAAGAGACGCTGTGACGGACTTCTCCGCGCTGTCAAACTCGCGGCGGCAAAAATGGACTCGCGCCTTAATCTCGTATGTCGAAGCGATCTGCATGCTGCCCACTTCCCTACCCATAGCGAGCGCGCGCGTGACATAGTTCTCTGCGCGCTCGTAATCTCGAAGCCCTATCAGCGTCGAGGCGATGCTGTTCAACGTAAGATAGACGTACTGTTTGTGGCCCATCTGCTCGAACGTATCGTGGGCGAACATAAGATACTTCAGCGCCGTCTCGTGCTCGCCGATAACGTTCAAAGCGAGCGCGACGTTGACCCTTGCCACGCCGAGGTTGTACTCGTCGTGGCTCTTGAGGAGTATGCGAATACCGCGCTCCAAAGAGACGCGGGCGTCCTCGACACTGCCTGTGCGGTTCAGGACCGCGCCCAGGCATATGTATGCGAGGCCGAGCCTGTAGGACCGCGCTTGACCGGCGTAAATCGATATAGCCTCTTCGAACTTCTCTGCGGCCTCTTCCCATCGCTCAAGCGACCAGTAGGACTGTCCTTCAAGTTGCACTGCCTCGCCGAACGTGAACTCGTCGTCGA
Source organism: uncultured Clostridia bacterium (assembly GCA_964615905.1). Taxonomy (GTDB): domain Bacteria; phylum Acidobacteriota; class Blastocatellia; order UBA7656; family UBA7656; genus DATLMR01. The sequence continues at coordinate 111,449 of CAZTUB010000019.1, read as the reverse complement.
GCACCTTTGCGGTCGCCCTCGACATTGAAGCAAGCCGCAACGCCTCGCCCGGCTCGTTGTGGCGGTAATGAAACATCGCCGACATCAGCAAGACGCGGGCGGCAAGCCCGAACGGGACCATGTTGAAATCTTCCGTGTAGGGGGCAAGGGCCTCTTCCATCTCGTCGAGACGGCGCGTGCGCCCTGCAAGCTCTGCGGCCAGCAGCCTGTACCGTATCGTATCCGGCTCCAAGATAGGGCTGTGCTGCCAGCCATCCGAAAGCAGAGTCGCGAGCCTGTCGTAATCGCCGGTCTCCCTCAACTCTTCCAGCACGGACGGGTCTACAAGGTTTTGTGGCATAGGTCCTCTCACTGGGGCGGTATTCTCTAATGCTCGCATTGTCAATCACGGCACTTCCAGTGTCAAGCCCTATATGCCATCAAACCCTGTAAAAAGATAAAGTTGCAGTACCCATTCGGGGCATGCGCGGCGCGGCGGTCAGCCCCCCGCGCGGCGCTTGCGCCCGGTAGCGGCGAGCCACAAACCGAGAAACAAAACAACCGCGACCGCCGCATAGCTTATTACGCGGCCAGCGCGGCGCGAGGCGGTGTCGGCAAAGACCAGCTTGATCGAGTGCGAGCCTTCGGGAAGCTCAAGGACAATCTCTCCAAGCTCGTCACCGGTCAGGATATGTGCGGGATTGCCGTTTACAGTAGCGGCCCAGCCGGGAAAGTTAAACGTCCGCACAAGGACGCGCGCAGGCGCGGCGAGATCGACTTGAAAAGCGCGCTTCTCGCTCGCCCATCGCTCGATTGAGACGCGCCCCTCCGCGCCTTCGATTCTCACACGCTCGACGTGCGGCAATTCTAGCGGGTCGTCAGGCGCAGTCTTTGGGATGGTGGCAAAGTTGACGTGCTCTTCAGAGGGGACGAAAGAGATCGAGCGGAACATGGGCCCGGCTACCGCTATTACGCTGATGATGAGGCCGCCTGCGGTAATCAACAGCGCGACGAATGCGAAAACCGACCTGACCAGTCTTCGTCTCTCGCCAAAGCTTGCGAGCGCGGCCTCTGCCGACGCTCCCGCAAGCAGAGCGGTCGCAAGCGTCGTGATCGAGAGCATACGCCAGGTAAAGACGCCTATCTCGATCTTGGGTATCAACCGGCCCACAGGCTCTGATATAGCGAGCATCATAAAGCTTGCAATGCCGCCCAGGATAAGCCAGAGCACCACGCGAGCCGTGAGCCTTTTCGAGATATTCGTCGCGCGGTCTTTCAACTTAAGCAGCAGGATTGCCGACAAAGCCATGGTGACGGTCCCAAACGACCACGTCGCATCTATCAGGTTGAAGAAGCCTCTGTGCTCCGGCTGCTGTGAGTAAGGCGGGCCATGAAGAAAGACGTAGCTTGCGTGATAAGGCCATGCCTCGAATACGTATTCGTTACGGATGAGGTCCCGTTCTATAAAGGCCGGGAGCATGTACACGGCCGACAACGCCGCGCCCAGCGCAAGCGCAGCCACCACCGCGATAAGCCCCCGCAAGTCTCTTCTCATCCAGCTGAAGACAAGCGCGTAGACTCCAAAGCAGAGCGTGAACTGGTAAGCCGTCGGCGGGTGCGACCAGAGAAACAACCCATAGCTCAAAGCGAGGCCGACCATACTCGACCACGCGCGCTTTCCGGTATTTGACAACCCTGGTCGGTCTTCCTCGCTCTCCTCGCCGAACAACCGCTCGCAAAACAGCAGCATGAGCGGCATCCATATAAAGCCGAGCAGCTCTGCGAGCGCGCCTCGCTGGTAGAGGTCTATCAGGTGATAGGGCAGGAAGATATATGCGGCCATCGCTACGCTGGCAGACGGCCGCGACATGAGCCTTTGCGCGTAGAGGTAGAGCGCCGCGCCCGACGCAATCATGACGAGCAGGTGCGTGGCCAGCAGCGCGCACCACCAGTCTTTGAAGATAAAAAAGAATAGCGAAGTGACGTAGTAGATCGCAGGCGGGTAGTAGCTGGTCGTCGGAGCGCCAAACCCCCTGTTCGTATCCTCTTCCCATCGGGGATAGATTTCGCCGTCAGAGAGCCCGCGATAAAACGACTTCATCTGCTCGAAGTGCAGATGCATGTCGTGAGTGATGGGCATCGGTATCGCCCTTGCCTCGCTGCCGGGGTACGGGCTTGAGATAAAGAAGAAAGGCACGGCCGCGAGGGCGGACAGGGCAAGGCACAGCAGCGCAACCTTCGCTCTTACGCGTGTTTCGACATTAACCGTTCGCCGCGAGAGTATCAGTCCTCAGTCCCCAGTCCTTATAAAAAGATGGCGTAAGATGCTACCATAGCTATAGCCGCACCGAAATGGCCTTGATGATAAAACTGAACGATACCCTTTTATACGCGTTGTCTGGAAGGGCAATTGTCATTATGAAGAAACTTTTCTCGCTTCTGCTTGTGTTGATATTTGCAGGAAGCACGCGCGCGCTTGAGCCTGTCGAGCGCGTGCGCGAGCCGTTAATCGAAGAGCGCGGCGTAGTTGCGCTCGACCAGGCGCTTCGTGACCTCTCAAGCCCTTACACAATTCTTGCCGTCGCAGCCCACGCCGAAGACATTGATCGAGGGGCGCTCGCCTATTACCGCAAGAAGATAGGCGCGCGGACGGTGATCGTTCTTGCGACGCGCGGCGACGGTATGGACGGCGGCGACCCCGCGCAAAACCGCACGCGCGAGATTCTGGAGGCTGCCCGCCTGCTTGGCGCTGACGTGATGTTTCTGGACCTGACGCCGGCCGACCACCTCGCTTCATTCGAGGATGTCTTGAAGCTATGGGGCCAGGACGGTGTGGGCAAGCTGGCTCGCGCCTTCAGGCTTTTCAGACCCGATATTGTTATCACGAGCCACAACCTGCAAACCGGGTCAGGCGAGCACCGCGCAACCGCTCGCCTGACGCTCGACGCTTACGAAACTGCGGCCGCCGATTCAAAGCCGGCCACGGAAGGCGATCCGGGGCCGTGGCAGGTGCGCCGTGTTTTTCAGAAGGCAGACGAAGGCAGCGGCGAAGCCGTCGTCTATACGCGAGAGTACAACCCTGCGCGCGGGCGGACCTACAGGCAGATGGCCCAGGCCGCAGGTCAACGATTTACCGACAGCGCGGGGCGCTACTTTCATCTTCTTAACGACACGGGCGCGAGCTACTACAAGCTCGTCCGCGATTCGGCCAACGCGGGGATAAGGTTCGGAAGCGGTTTTTTAGATAATCTGGTGCTGCCTGAGAACGTCTCGCGCGCAGTAGCGCCGCCGCGCGTGGGCGACATCTCTCTGCTTGAGGCGATAGGCCAGCAAGACCGTCTGATTGACGCGCTCAAAGACAAGCTCATCGAGAAACGGGCCGAGGGCTCGAACGTGGATTTGCTCGGAAGATACGGGGCCGATTATTTCAGGGTCGTGCGGTTCACCGAAGCGCTCGAACGCGCGCTCGCGATCTTGCTCGGCGTATCGCTCCAGATAAGGCTGTCGGACGAGACTCTCGTAAAAGGTCAGGAAGTCATTGCGCGGCTCACGGTTTCAAACGGCAGCGAAAAGCTGCTGCCGGTCATCCTTCATACGCCGCCTGACTTGATAAGATCGGAACAGGCCGCGAGCCTTAACGTCTCGGAGCCTGTCTCGCTCAACTCGTCTGAAAGCCTTGATAAAGAGATCAAGTTCACCGTGCCGGAAGGGGCGGCGTTCACCACGCGATTCGGAAGCGAGGGTAACGAGACATATTACCCCGTTGGCTCGCAGCCGCTTGGCGTTCGCCAGGTCGAGCCCGGCGGCGCGCAATTTGTAGCTCTGGCCGAAGTAGGCCTGGGGCAGACGACTTTTTTTGTTCCTGCCGTCGCGCGGTTTGAGATAGTCCCTGAGGTCGAGATAACGACGCCGCCTCCGGTTGTGTTGAAGGATTGGGACAGTCCGCGCGAAGTAGCCGCAACTGTTCGGCTTATAAACCGCGTGCCGGGCGGTTTCACGGGCGCGTTGTGGGTTGTCCCGCTCGCGCTAACGGACGAAAGCTACAAACCGACGCAAATCAGCTTTGATAAGGAAGACCAGGAGATAACGCTGACCCTGAATTTGAAGCTCCCCATCCAGAAGCCGCCGCTCGCGCCCGACGTGCTGCTTGAGTTCAGACGGGAGCGGCCCGCGCCACCCGACGCTATCGCCTCCCGGTCCATACAGGTAAAGGCCATCGGCTTTGATCTAACCCAAAACCGTGTCCTTATAAGTAAACCGTAAATCGTAAACCGTGAACCGTAAACCGTGACAAGAAAGACCGGGCGAAAGTGCGCTTCTTCTCCCCCTCTTGTCACGGTTTACGGTTCACGGTTCACGCCTTATGTTCGCTCAAGACATTTCAAGGTTGCGGGCGACACGGCGCAGCAACAGCGGCTGGTCGTAGAGCGCGATCAGTCCGCGCCCGACCGATTGCCTGGGGCTTTCGGCGATGTAAACTTTGAGCTTTGTCGCCTGGCTTATACGCTCATCCATTCCGGCAAGAAGCGAGATCCCGCCCGTCACCACAACCCCACGGTCGTGCAGGTCGCTTGCGATCTCAGGCGGCACCTCTTCGAGTATCTCGCGTGTGGCTTCGACTATCTGCCTTATCGTCCCGTCGATGGCCTTTTGAATCTCCTGCGATGTCACCTCGATGACCTCCGGGCCGCCTTCGGTCAAGCTCTGACCTTTTACCACGCTCTTGTGCTCTTCGGGGGCTGTCGTCGCAGACCCCAGCACCATCTTTAACCGCTCGGCGGTCCGCTCTCCGATCAAAACTTTATGGTCGTGTTTTATCTGGTCGATGATGGCGTGGTCCATATCGAGCCCGCCGATTCTCAATGTCTGGGAAGCGACAATCCCTGAATTTGCAAGAACCGCAATCGACGTCGAGCCGCCGCCGATGTCCACCACCATCGAAGCCTCTTTTTCGGCCACAGGAAGCGTCGCACCTATTGCGGCGGCAAGCCCCTGCTCGACCAGGTAGACGCGGCTCACGCCTACGCCTTTGATGACTTCGTTGATCGCAAAGCGCTCGACGGAGGTGATACCGGAAGGCACGCTGAGGATCACCCGCCGGGAGAACCGCGCGCGGCTGCCCCGCGCTTTCCTGACGAACTTCCCCAGCATCTTCTGCGCAAGCTCAGAGTCGGCGACAACTCCTTCGCGCATGGGGTAGACGACCGTCACGTCTTCGGGCGAGCGGCCAAGCATTTCGAGCGCTTCGTTGCCGACCGCGATAACCTCGTCCGTCACACGGTCTACGGCCACAAGCGACGGCTCGTTTACGACCATCCCGCGCCCGCGCGCGTATATGAATGTGTGCACGGTCCCAAGGTCGATTGCCAGGTCTTCCGTAAAGGGATTGCTTATGGAGAATTTCATATGTCCTTTGGATAATGGGTTATATTCGAGGACTTGATGATAGCAAGGTCATGCCCCTTCCGGCAAAATAAAACGGGTCCGCCGAAACGGACCCGTCTATCAAGCGAGGGGTTCAACCAGAGTTATCTCACTACCGTGAACTGGGATTGTGGGGTCACGACTTTTTGCGAGACCTGGTCTGTAATCTTCACGGTGATGGTGTAGGTCCCGGGTTCGGCAAGCGGCCCCACAAGCGGTATGCCGCGAGCAACCGTGAGCTGCTGGCCTTTCATATCGATGATGCCGAGCTTGCTCTTCCCGTCTTCGACTATGCGCATGACCTCCTGGCTCCCCTTCGAGATTATGTACTCGACCTTCAAGGCGGGCTGCAAGGTGGCCTGGTCCATCTCCGCGTCATAAACCTGCAGGAACATCGCGAGGTTCTGCCCCGGTTTGTAGATGCCGCTGACGAAGGGCTTGACCTTGTAGCGGCCGATTATGAACTGGCCCGCGGGGATAGCCTTGTTATCGAGCGGCTCGATTGAAGCCGCAAGGATCAGCGTGCTGGTCGCGAGCTGTTTCTCTTGATAACGCGGAACCTCGAACGAGTGATGGAGTATGCCGGTCTTGCCGCTGACGATGTCGCGCGCGACCACGTCGATCTTGTAACGGCCCGGAGGCAGCACGACGTTCTTCTGATAGACGGAGCGCTGCGACTGCGCCGCGGGCAACTGGTCTTCGGTGTAGCGGGCCGTCTGCACAATGTCCTCGAAAGGCGCGCCCTGGCGGCGGCCTGACAAAGCGGTTATGCGCGCGTAAAGGTTCGTCGTGGACGAATACACGCCGCCGACGTTCTTGAACGAAAGGTCCGCGTGATCGAACTGCATCGTGAAGGAAGTGACGACCGAATCGTTGCCCAGCCGGAAGAAGTCCGTGCGGACCGTAAACGGCAGGATGTCGGCGGCGACTTCCGGGAGGTCCGCCTTGACCTGAAGGTCAGGGAATTTGATCGTGGGCGCCCGCTGTAGCGCGCTGATTAACGCGAGCCGCTCGAAGGGCTGGTCTTTGGCGCGCGTGCCGAACATGCGACCGCTCGCCTCCGTGTACGAGCCTGTCCCTGTAACGCGGTCGGCCTTGCTCGAAAGCCCAAGGCTTTCTGCCAGCGTCAGGCCCGCGTTCGGCACGAACAACATGGCGTCCTTCTCGTTCGGGCTGCGAGCAATGCGGTACTCGCCTGAGCCTGTCGGATCGACGAACTCGATCTCTATGTCAGAACCTATGCCTTCGATGTACCGATACCACCAGGTCTCGAACGGGTATGTGGTCGTCGTGCCGCCGCCTTCGTAGCTCGGGCGGTTGTAAGTGCCGCCAGTCGGGTGCGACTCTATCTGGTCGGGCTTCCCGTACATCACGTATATGCGGCCACGGTCGGTCCTCCAGCCGGGAACGCCCGACGAAAAACGCTCGTTGGCGTACTGTATTCGCTCGTAATACTGTTCCTTGTACTCGTTTTCAGGAGTGTCCGGGTCAGGGTCGCGGCGGAGCCAGAACTGCTCGATAAACTGGTCGCGCTCCTCATCTGTCTTTAGCGATTTGAAAGCGCGCCGCTCCTCGTCGGTGATGATGTAGGAGACGTCCTCGTCGAGCCATTTCTTGTAGACGCTTTTCAGTTCTTCGCGCCGCTTCTTCTCATTTCCGTCCTTGCGCTGAGTCTCTTCCTGAGCAAAGACAGACGGAACGCTACCGGCTAAGACCATAAAGGTGATCGCCAGTGCGAAAATCTTTCTGAAGAGGCTAACCTCACCCTTCATAACAGCTACTCCTTTCCGAAACACGGCCAAGTTATCCTGGGGGTCCAAAGGCAATCTTAATTCTGGCAAATTTGACTTTATAGTTTACGCGGGCTTGTTCCAAACGGTCAAGCTCCAGCTTTTGCCTGTCGCAGACGCTTGTACGCAAGTCGGACTTCAGACCTCACTTGCCAGACATTCGGCCACAGGCGGGCAGCCTGCAAGCTTTACTCACCATCGTTGTGTGCCGCAGCCTGACGCCCCGGTCTTTTACCAGATGGCCGGGGGTTGAGGTCTGAAGTCCGAATCATACCTTTTGAATGGTCCTCAAACCGAATCTTGCGCACAGTCTACGAGCTTTTGTCGATTCAAGGCTCAGCACGCCGCTTGCGGTAGAAGAACCACGCGATTCCGATGCTCAAGGCGTAAAGTATCATCATCGGCGCGGCGAACACGAGCAGGTTCGGTACGTCCGTCGTGGGCGAAAGCAGCGCGGCGATGATAAAGATGCCTATCAGCGCCAACCGCCAGAATCTCAACAACGTCTGCGGCGTGATAAGCCCCAGCCTCGCCAGAAAAAAGGTCACCGTCGGTATCTCGAAGACGACGCCGAGCCCTAGCATGATCGTTATTATCAGGTCGAAATACTCGTCCGCCGAGACAAGCGGGCGGAGGTTGCCCTCGGCGGCTACGCCGAGCAAAAACGACGCGGCGCGCGGAAATGCTATGTAGTAAGCGAACGCGCTGCCTAGCAGAAAAAAGACGGTCGTCATTATGATAAACGGCGCGGCATATTTCTTCTCGTGAGGGTAGAGGCCGGGCGCGACGAACCCCCAGATCTGCGCGAGCAGAAACGGCACTCCGAAAAAGACCGCCGCATAAAAAGAGACTTTGATATAGAGGTTGAACGCGCCCTGGACCGTTCCGACTATCAGCCGGTTGTCGGGGCTGAGCAACGCGCTCGACGGCAGGTAAAGGTCGCGCGGTATCGTGTAGCCTTCGGCTATGACCGTCTGGTCGTTGAGCAGCCAGGGGCTTGTGGTGATAAGTTGCGGAACCCCCTGCGGGTCGCGCTGGACCTTCACCCTCAGCGTCGTACCGTTTTGAATAACCGCCTCGCCCACCTTGGCGTCCGTCAGGAGCGTAAAAGTGACCTCTGTGCCGTCCGCCAGGTCCGCGAGCGGAGTAACAGTCGTACCGGGCAAAGAATACCCGCTTTCGCGCTTGGCTTCGAGCATCGCCGCGCGCACGGGGACTTCAAGGAAGTGATAAATCTTGTCCGAGAACGCCCAGCAGACCGCAAAGGCTATAAAGAGAAAGATCGCTATGCGGATCAAACGGGTCCGCAGCTCGTCCAGGTGGTCGAGGAAGGACATCCCCCCCTCTTCTTCCAACTCCTGCTCGGTTTTGTAATCGTCTGTGTAGGTAGTCATGGTAGGCGACAGCTATCTGCTCCAAGCCCAAGCTCGTCAGTACAAATGCGCCGAACGGCAACTGGCCCTTTACGCCCAGTCGCGCTTGGTATCCCCGGACGGCTCGCCTTCGATCACTTTCGAGCTGACCGTTTCGGCGCTCGCGGCCGGCTCGACCGTGGCGGGCTCGCCGTCGTAGGACGAATCGGGAAAGCCTGCTTCATATTCCTGTTTCGAGACCGTGCCGGTGTCAGGCGAGAAAGGCTCTGTAGAGGTTATCGAAGCTTCGAGCTTGCGCTTCTCCGTCTCGACCTCCTCTTCCCAGGTGCGCTTGAAATCCTCGCTCGCCCTGCGAAACTGCGCAAGGCTTGCCCCCAGGCTCTTACCCAGTTCGGGCAGCTTGCGCGGGCCGAATATGATCAGCGCAATAACGAGAACGAATATGATCTCTGTCCATCCGAAGTTTCCCATAGCTTTCCTCTGCCTGTATGAAATGATTTAAGGGAGACTGGTATTTTAAGCTACACCTTTGTGCTGCTCGCTATCAGCCACTTCCATACTAGGTTAGCCCATCAGATCAAGTCAACAGGAGAGCGGAACAAGTGACAAGTGACATGATAGCGCAGACGCGGCTGCGGGTTCTTTTCTTCTTCTTGTCACTTGTCACTTGTCACTTGTCACTGTTTACCTGCCTCTATCCCTGCGCGTTCGGCGAGCCGCGCGCTCTCGTCCATAGCCGTGGCGCATATCTCCGCTTCATCGAGGTTGCTCAGCTGGCCGTCGCGCAAAACGACTCGACCGTCTATCAGAACCGTCTCGATGTCCGCACGTTCCGCGGCATAGACTATTGTCGATACGAGATCGGGCCTCGGGGTCAAATGGAGCCGGTCCAGGTTCAAGACAAACAGGTCGGCTCGCTTCCCTTCTTCGATGCTCCCGACCTCGCCTTCGAGCCCGAGCGCCCGCGCCGCCTCTATAGTCGCAAGCCTCAGCGCCAGGCGCGCCGGGATCGATTCGGGGCCCCTCCTCACCTTTTGAAGCAACGCCGCCGTGCGCATCTCCGTCAACATATCGAGCCGGTTGTTACACGGAGCGCCGTCGGCCCCGAGCGTTACCCTTATGCCTCTTGTGACCATCTCCGAAACGGGCGCAATACCGCTTCCGAGCTTCAGGTTTGAAGAGGGGCAGTGCGCAACGCTGGTTCGGGTCTTTTCAAGGATCGCCATTTCGCCGTCCATCGCCCAGACGCAATGCGCAAGCACCGTGCGCGGCCCCGTAAGCCCCAGTTGATCGAGGTACTCTATGTTCTCAAGCCCGGTCTCTTTGCGGACAAGCTCGACCTCTTCGCGGCTTTCCGACGCGTGCGTGTGTATGATGACGCCGTGCTCATCTGCGAGAGCGGCGATTGATTCGAGAAGCTTGCGAGAGCAGCTTACCGCGAACCGTGGCGTGAAGGCATAACGGATTCGCCCGTCGGCTTTTCCATGCCAGGCTTTTAAAAGCGCGAGCGATTCTTCAAGCGCCTCCTCCGGGTCTTCGATCATCCGGCGGGGAACGCCTTCGCCTTTATCCATAAGGCACTTGCCTATGATCGCCCTGAACCCCGTCGGCTCGACCGCGCGAAAGACCGCCTCCGTATCTTTGACGGTCTCCATGGTGAGCGCAGTCGTCGTGCCGCCGCGAATCATCTCCGCTACGCCAAGCCGCGCCGATGCGGCAAGCGACGCGGCCGAGTGCGCTGCCTCCATCGGCCACACACGGCGGCGGAGCCAGTCCAGAAGCTTAAGATCGTCGGCGAACCCTCTGATCAAGGTCTGGCAAAGGTGTATGTGAGTCTGTATGAATCCCGGCAACACCGCGCAGCCGCTCGCGTCTATAACATCATATGAATCGACTGGCGATTCGCTCGTTTCCGTATCGTTGCTTGCGCCGCTTCTCTCGCGGATACGATGGATGCGCCCGTCGCGTATGATAAGGTCGGCATCGAGCACGCGGAAATGTTCGTCAACCGTGATGAGGGTCCCGCCCTTTATGATGATCGGTTTGGCCATATTGATAATCTTACGCCTGGAGTGGCGTCAGGACATCATAACTGCACGTTGTCACATCTGTGTAGAGGTTATATAATTCTGACCTCGGACACACAGAATTTAGCGCAAGCATAATATATCCAGGAGAAAAAATATGAAGAGAACCATTTTCATGCTGTTGCTGGTCGTGGCGTTTGTCGCGCAAACAGCGCGCGCGCACGACCCGCGCACGGTCTCAAGAGATTTCACGCACTCTATGACGGTCGAAGGAGCGGGCAAGCTTACGATCAGCTACAAGTCGCTTCACTTCAACGAAACCGCATTCAATAACCGGAAGAACGAGCGCGCGCTCGCGGCTTTCAATCGCGTGTGGAAGACCATCGGCAAGCTCGACACGGAGTTTGATGTGGTGATTGGCAAATTAAGAGTGCCGAAGGGCTCATATTCGCTCGGCTTCAACTTCGACGCGAACGACAACTACAAGCTATTGCTGTCGGGCGGCGGCAACGAGTACGCCATCGACTTACAGACGACGATGGACGGGCCGAGCGTCAACTACCTGAGCTTCGACCTGCGTCCTGAAAACGCCACCGACGGCTTTATGTTCGAGGTCCGTTACGGCAAAGTCCGCGCAGCGTCCGAAGTGAAGGTGCCCTTCCTGAGCGAACACGGCCACGACGACCACAACCACGACGCAAAACCGGCGGAGAAAAAACCCTAGCCCGGTCCATTATCGCAGGGTGCGACATCTGCGCAGATGCCGCACCCTGCGCCTACCCTCTCAGACGAGCAGGGCCGCGTCGTCTTTGCTAGAATAATGCGACTCGATATACTCGTCGAGAATCCGCATGAAATCCGGCACTATCGAAGGCCCTTGCAGGGTCACAAGCAGCCGCCCGTCTACGTAAACAGGCGCGCGAGGGTCTTCGCCGGTTCCGGGGAGCGAGATGCCCAGGTTTGCGTGCTTCGATTCGCCCGGCCCGTTCACCACACAGCCCATAACGGCGACTTTAAGCTCTTCGACGCCGATATATTTCTCCCGCCACAGCGGCATCTGATCGCGTATGTAGTTTTGAATGTCTTCGGCCATCTCTTGAAAGAGCGTGCTAGTCGTTCGGCCGCAACCGGGGCACGCCGTCACGAGCGGCGAAAAGCTCCTGAGGCCCATGGTCTGAAGAATCTGTTGAGCGACGATCACCTCTTCGGTGCGGTCGCCGCCGGGTCGCGGCGTGAGCGAGACGCGGATCGTGTCGCCTATCCCTTCTTGCAACAGCACGGCCATCGCCGCCGTCGAAGCAACTATCCCTTTGCTCCCCATACCGGCTTCGGTGAGGCCGAGGTGCAGCGGGTAATCCGAGCGGCCCGCGAGGTTGCGGTAAATTGCGATCAAGTCCTGCACTTCCGACACCTTCGCGCTGAGTATTATCTGGTCGCGCTTCAAACCGCACCGCTCCGCGAGCTCAGCCGACTCAAGGGCGCTTACGACAACCGCTTCGTGCATCACCTCGCGCGCGGCTTTCGGCGCGGGTTTCGCGGCATTCTCATCCATCAAGCGCGTGAGCAGTCCTTGATCGAGCGAGCCCCAGTTGACGCCTATACGGACGGGCCTCTCGTTTTCAATCGCGACTTCGATCATCGCCTGAAAATTCTTATCGTGGTGCAGGCCGGGGCCCACGTTGCCGGGATTTATCCGATACTTTGCAAGCGCGCGCGCGCACTCAGGGTACTCTTTTAGAAGGATATGGCCGTTGTAGTGAAAGTCGCCGACGACGGGGACGGTGACGCCCCGCTCGCCGAGGCGTTCGATAATGTGAGGCACGGCCGCTGCCGCTTGCCGCGTGTTGACGGTGATGCGCACAAGCTCCGAGCCTGCGCGCGCGAGCTGCTCGACCTGAAGCGCGGTTGCGGCAACGTCTACGGTGTCGGTATTGGTCATCGACTGAACGACTATAGGGCTCAAGCCCCCGACCCTCACCCCGCCGACATTTACGGCGACCGTCTGCCTTCGCCTGATGTTTGACACTAAATTGCTCCTTTAAGCAAACGAAATCAATTGGGATTGTAGCGGCCGAAGAGTACCGCAGGCAACAACCGTGAACCGTGAACCGTAAACCGTGACAAGTCAAAGGTCAGTACCAAACCGCGCGCCTCTTCCTTCTTGTCACGGTTTACGGTTCACGGTTCACTTCCCTTGCGGTCTGCCGCGAGTCGGTTTATCTTATTCGAGATCCCGAATGTAAAGGACTTGGCATGAAAAACAGACTCGACGAGCTTGAGCAAGTAAAGGAGAGCGTTACGACCAACCTGCCTTACGAGATCAGTCAAAGGTATATGCTCCCGGCTCACATGGTGACGACCACCTTTACGATAGACGGCTACCGGGTAGTCAGGACGTTCGGCGTCGTGCGCGGCATAACGGTCCGCTCGCGCTCGATCTTCGGGACGCTCGGCGGGACCCTGCACACCATAGTCGGCGGCAATATCACCGCTTTCACAAAACTGTGCGAGACGACTCGCGCAGAAGCTTTCGAGATAATGGTGCAGCACGCGAGCGAGCTAGGCGCGAACGCCATAATCGGCATGCGGTATGACGCGACGGAGCTGATGAGCGGGGTGACGGAGGTGCTTGCCTACGGCACGGCGGTCGTCATGGAGCCCATCGAGTCATCCGGCGAGAGCAGAGGGCTATAGCCGGGCTCCCCAATCGTGTCGGACGATTGCGTGGCGAAACCACCCTTGGCAGCGGGAGAACCCGCCTAAACAATCCTGAATAATTTTTGACCTGAAATACGTCTCTAGATTGTGAGATGTAATGAATATCTCTTATGTTTTTTGAAAGGAGATCGTCATGCCAAAGAATTGGGATCCGGCAGAAGCAGCCGAAGCGATAAAGCAAGTTTACAGAAGGGTCCTGGAACGAGAGGTCGATAATTCCGGGTTGATTAGCTGGGCCGGGCTTCTTGATAGAGGCGAGAAAACCCTTAGAGAGGTAATCAGGCTCATCGGGAAATCAGAGGAATATCGCAGCCGCTTCATCTTGCCCCTGCCCCTGAAGCAGGCCGCAAGGTTGTTGTATCTTCATTTTCTTGCCAGGGAGCCGGAGAGCCAGCAGGTCGTCGACGGCTGGGCGAACGTGATAGCGGAGAATGGTTTCAAAACAGCTATCGACGGGTTCATCGATAGCGCGGAGTACAGAAGGAGGTTCGGCGACGACCGTGTTCCAGGCTAAACCTGTCTAATCGACAGGCATCTATCATTTTTCTTTGTGGGCCGTCTCGCTTTCGGGAGACGGCCCGCAATCGCTTCTATCATACGCACGGCGCTGTGCCCGCGCGTCTTTTCGCTCAGGCGAGGATCGCTACGACTTCGCGCTGCGGCTCGCCGCCGGTCACGCGCGCTTCCCGCTGGCCGACGTAAACGTCTATCTCGCTTCGCACGCCAAACTTGCCTTCAAGATAGACGCCCGGCTCTATCGAGAAACAGGTCCGTGGTATCAACGCGCGCGAATCCTTCGTTTCGAGGTTGTCGATATTCGCGCCGTTGCCGTGAACTTCCGTGTGAATATTGTGGCCGGTCCGGTGTATGAAATAGTCGCCGTAACCCGCATCCAAAATCACCTTTCGGCAGGCGTCATCGACCTGCCAGCCGAATATCTGGCGACCCTCGTTGAACGCCTGCTTGACGAAATCTGTCGCGGCGTCGCGCGCGTCACGGACCACCGTGAAGACCTTGTTTACCTCGTCGGGCACAGACTCCGCCACAACAGAGGTCCAGGTAATGTCCGCGTATACGGAGTTCGGACGGTCGAGTTTCGCCCACAGGTCTATCAATACGAAATCGCCTTCTTTAATCGGCGAATGATGCTCGGCCGTCGGCTCGTAATGAGGCATGGCGCTGTTGCCGTTTACGGCGACAATCGGCGGGTCTTTGCTCACCATCCCGCGTTCGGCGAAGCGGTCGAGTATAAAGTTTTGGATGTCGAATTCGGTGGTCGGCTCCCCGGCTCGTATGCGGCGACCGATCTCCTTAAAAGCCAGATCGACCGATTCATAAAGCCCGCGCGCCGCCTCTTCGTGCATAGCGAGTTGCTCGTCGTTCCAGGCCGACTCGAACTGCTGTACCAGGTCGGCAGAAGAGATGATCTCTGCCCCGAACGAGCGAATCAGCTCAACCGTCCCTGCGTCGACCCTGGAAAGGTAAGGTATCGCGGCATCGGGCGAATACTGCATGGCGATGCGCGGCGCGCGTTCGCTGGTGGTCTGGTTGATCGAATCGCGAAGGTGCTGGTGAAGCTGTTGCCACGGCAGGTATATCAATTTCCTGCCCGGCAGGTGATCGAGCACGCTCCGCTCGATGGAGTGATTGATCTTTGTCGGCTCGCCTTCGCGAGGGACCAGGTAAAACCATCGCCGCGTGGCTATGTGGCCGTCGCCGCCTGTGCCGAGGATATTCGCGGCAATTGGGTCGCTTTCTCGAAAGCTGTAGAACAACCAGCCGTCGAGGTCCGCGTCTTTGAGAGCTTGTTGAATCTTGTCTATCAAGGTTTGCCTCCGCTATGAGTCTCTGTTGATTGTAAAGCCGATTATAGCTCAACCCCTCGTGGGCTGGCAAAAAGGTAGCGACCGGGCGCAACCTGCGGTTTTGAATCCGCGTACAACTTACCTGTGGCCGGGTCTAAGCCTGTGAATGTTTATCCTGCCCGTGCCGACTGTGATATATTGGCTTTCTCAGGACTTCGGATATGACCAGGCGACTACAGCTTGTCCTAGTTGGAATCATCTTCGCATTGCTGTTCATCTTCACCGGCACGAACATCGTTCGCACGATGACCGCGCCTGCGATGCAGAGCGATCCGGGGTGGACTGCGGCGCAGGCCGATAATCGTCTGATTGTTCGCGCGGTTTCGCCGGAGGCCAGCGCGGCACAGATGAAAGTAGGAGACGAGATAGTCGCTATCAACGGCCAGCCGATCAAAGACGCGACGCAGTTAATCAGACAGCTTCAGGAAGTAGGCCCTGGCGACAGATATGCGCTGGTCGTTCGCCGGGGCAACCAGTTTCAGGAGATCACCCTACAGGCAAACCCCTTACCGCCAAGCTCGCGCCTGCTGTATACGGCCAGAATTATAATCACCGGAATATTTCTTATCACAGGGTTCACGGTCTTTCTGCTCAAGCCCTACGACAAGCAAGCGGTATTGCTCGCGCTGATGTTCGGCATGTTCATAGCGGCGACCGCCGCGTGGTTTCCAAACTTTGGCGGGTTGAGCCAGTGGGTCGTCTGGCCAATGGTGGCGGCGCACATCGCGGCTTTGATGTTCTGGCCCATCTTCTTTCACTTTTTCCTGATATTCCCGGAGCCGTCGCCGCTGTTGCGCCGTTACCCAAGACTTGAGTTCTATCTGTACCTGCCGCACCTGCTGACGCTTTTTCCTTTCCTTGCGGTCGTGAACATACTGGAAGCGTTATCGCCGCAGTTGAACGCCAGGTTCCGCGAATCGTTCGGGGCGCTCGCCGCCTTCGGGTTCGTTCTCGGCGTGCTATACATCGCCGCGGGGCTGTTGTCGCTGCTCGTCAATTACAGGCAGGCCAAGCGGCCAGCGCGCCGCAAGATGCGCATCGTCGTCGCAGGGAGCATCGCGGGCTTCTTGCCGATGTTTCTGGTCGGGGTGCTGGCTTTCTTGACCGGCCCGTATGAGACGAATTCGACCTTCCTCAGATGGGCAGGCGTGACCGCGCTTTTGTCATTCCCGCTCTTTCCGCTCTCGTTCGCTTACGCGATCATACGCCATCAGGTTATCCCCGTCCGGCTTATACTCAGGCGGGGAGTGCGATACCTGCTGGTGTCGCGCGGGTTCGTGATAATCCAGGCGCTGGTTGTCTTCGGCGTGTTGAGCTTTATCCTGACGGGCAGCCGCATGGCCTGGATCGACGCGCTCGGAAACCGCGCAGATATAATCGTCACGATACTGGCGACGGCGCTGGCCATCGGCTTGCTGACCTTCGTCAACCAGCGCGTCATGCCGATAATAGACCGGCGCTACTTCCGCGAAGCCTACGACGCGCAGGAATTGCTGTCGGAGCTTGGACAAAAGATGCGCACGGTCACGTCGGTCGATCAATTGCTCAGGATAGCCGTAACCAAAGTTCAATACGCGCTGCACTCGGAAGACGTGACGATCTTTCTCGAAGACACGGCCAGCGGCGATTATGTCTGCGCCATCTCCTCGCACCTGTCGGAAGACAGCCTTATTTCGGATCAAGCCGACCACAGGCTCTCTCTTCCGAACAACGGTTACATAGTCGAGCGGCTCACCCAATCTCCGCTGCCTCTCACGATAAACCCTGGGAGCCAGTCGTCACCCTCGCAGGGCATGACCGTAAACAAGCTCTCTGAAAAAGAACGCAAGACGCTCAACCGGTACAAATCCGCGCTCCTGCTCCCGATAGCGACGAAAGACCGATTGATCGGGATAATCTCGCTCGGCCCGCGCCTGGGCGACCTTCCCTTCTCGCGAGAAGACCGGCAGCTGCTGATGGCCGTCGCGTGGCAGACGGCCTTCGCTATTCAAAACGCCCAGCTTGTTCAGGAGGTGGCCGAAGAGGAGCGGCTTCGTCACGAGCTTCAAATAGCGACCGCCGTGCAGCGGCGGCTATTCCCGCAGGAGACGCCTCAGATAGGGCAGCTTGAGCTGTCGGGCGTCTGCCACCCGGCGCGCGGCGTGGGCGGCGACTACTACGACTTCATCGAGCTTGACAGGGGCAAGGTCGGCATAGCCGTGGCCGATGTCGCGGGCAAAGGCATATCGGCCGCTTTGCTGATGTCGATAGTGCAGGCTTCGCTCAGGAGTCAGGCTCCTGCCGTAAACGGAAACCTGACGGAGCTTGTCTCTTCGATGAACAGGCTGCTCCACGTATCAACGGACGTGAGCGCGTATGCGACATTCTTCTATGCTCAATTTGACGTGGAGACTTCAACGCTGACTTATGTGAACGCGGGTCACAACCCGCCCATACTCCTGCGCGCGCAGTCGGCACGGAAGGTCCAGGGGCGAAGCCAGGCCGCGACAACGGCTCGCGACGCGCGCGGTTTTGTGACAGGGATGGAGGCGTCGATCAGCTATGACGGAATAAGCTTGCTTACGACGGGCGGGACGGTCATCGGCGCGTTTCATTCTTGCCCGTATGAGCAGGAAGTTGTGCGGCTCGACGCGGGCGACCTTGTTGTCGCGTACACGGACGGCGTAACCGAAGCGATCAATACGGACGGCGAAGAGTTTGGCGAACACCGCCTGCGGCAACTCGTGGCGCAGTCGGCGGAGCTTTCGGCCCAGGAGCTGACCGATAAGATAGTCGAAGCCGTGCGCCACTGGGCGCGCGACACGCAGCAACACGACGACCTCACGCTCGTCGTCATGAAAGTGGGACAGACCGCCTGACACCTTACCCTTCAGCTTTTCGCTTCCCTTAAAAGTGCCGGGTGATGATAAGTCGCGGCCAGGGCGAGCAGCGCGGCCACTAATAGTATGCCCGGCGCAAGCAGAGGGTTCGGGCCGTGGAAAGAAGCAAAGACTATGTCACCTGTTGAAGCCGACGGGTTGATCTCTCGCTGGAACCCGATGTTGTTTTCGATGTGCTCGTAAATCCCATAAAGGCCGCCCGCCGCTACTAAAGCCATGATGACGCGCAAGGTTAACATAGGGATTCGTCGCGGCTTGAGTAATACGATCAACGCGGCGGCGAACCCCAAACCGCACAGGCCGAAAGGGATCAGCTGCACAGCCGTTTCCATATGCTCTGTCAGCCATAGCTCGGCTATGGTCCCCGCACAAAGCAGCGCGGAAAGCGCCAGAAGAAACCGGCGCAACCGCGACAGGATACGGTCCGGGCTCATCATTTGCTCAAATAGCTCTTTGCTACCGTCACGTTTCCTTCGGTAAGGAACGGGGAGACCTTGGCAATAAACGCTCCTTCTGAAGCGTAGGGGCGACCGGCGATTATGGCCTCTGCCTCGAACGGCTCGACGCCGGGAAGCTGTTGAAGCGTCGCGGCGTCGGCTTCGTTGATTGCTATCGGCACAAAGACATACTTTTCATACTCGGCAATCTGCTCCGCGCTCACGTATTTTGCCATCTCGCGGCGGAACTGCTGTATGCTGCGGTAGGGTCTGTACTCTTCAAACTCGTGCGCCATCCGCGTGCCTAGGCCAGGGACCCCTGCGAGAAATTCACTCTCCGTGGCCGTGTTCAAATTGAGCTTCCCTTTACCTGCGTTGGAGCCTGCTTGACCGGCAGCAGGACTGGGAGAGCTTGCGGCAGGCGCGCTGTTTGTCTGGGCGTTATCGCGCGCAGAGTTGCAAGCGGCAAAGATCGCCGCGCAGGCAAGCAGCGAGACGACAAGTCGGAGCGTTGAGAGTTTTGGCACTGTTGGTTGTCCTTTCCAATACAGAGATCGGTTGCGTCAACTAGTTCATCCACCTTGCCGATTATACGCGTTTTAGACTGTTTGATAAATTGGGCTGAAAACGCAGGGCTTGTCGCGGTAGGTGAGAAGGACTGAAGAGCGACCGGTTGGCCGCGCCTCGAAAGGGCCGCTCTTCAATTACAGGCAGGTGTTTGCCGACTATTCGGCTTCGCTGATCTTCTTGATCGAGAGCTTGTCGCCTTCGACGGTGCCTTCGACGTTAACGGCGATCCCCTTCTCGCGCTTGCTGTTTTTGATAAGCTCGGCGACCTTCTGGTTCCCGTCGTCGTCAAACTTGTACCACTTGCCGTCGGCCAGCAGCGAGTAGCCGCTCTTCGCGCATCCGGGCATAAGGGCGCAGCTCTTTGTGTGATTTTTTATCGCCGAGGAAGGATCATCGGCTTTGGCAAAACGAGCCGAGCAGGCAGTGTCAGTCAGGTAGCCCGTCAGCTTCACTTCTTTGCTGTGATGATCGGCAGCAAACGCAGCTCCCGCCATCAAGATCGACAGACATAGGCCGGTAAGTTTTCGGATCATTTTATCTCTCCTCTTGTCCACTGGGGTAAATGTAGCTTAAAGCACGCACACACTAGCAGTAACTTGAGAAGACATCAAGCCTGGCGAGTAAGTTTTTCTCCGCAGTAACGGCAGATATTCGCGTCGGCCTGGATCAGTTCGGCGCATTGGGGGCAGGCCCGCTTATTTCGCTGGTCGCCCCGAATAAAAAAGACTATGAATAGCAGAATAGCCAGACCAAAAAGGACCGCGACCAGCAGGAGAATGGGAACGATTGCCTGTGACCAGCCATTATTCATAAGGGTGACAAGTAAACAGTGACAAGTGACAAGAAAGAGAAAACCGCGCATGATCTGCTCTTTCTTGTCACTTGTTACTTGTCACTGTTTACTTCCCTTGTATCTCTTCGAGCGCGCGCAGCACGTAGGGACGGGCCATCTGCTTGCGCCAGTTCATCAAGAAGTCTGTGTTGTCGAGCGGGCGGGCTTTCAGATAGGCCGCCTCGGCCGCCGACTGTATACGCTCAGGGTCGAGCGGGTGGCCGATCAACAGTTCCTCGGCTTCCCTGACTTGAATCGGAGCCGGGGCCACTCCGCCGAGGATCAGCCGCGCGGCTTTTACGGTGCCGTCGGCTGCAATGTCGAGCGCGGCGGCAACGCCCAGGACCGGGAAGTCGAACGAGCCGCGCCGACGCAGCTTCTTGTAGACCGCGCGGGTCCCGTTCAAAGGCGGTAGGTGGATCTCGGTCAGCAGCTCGCCGGGCTGCTTGTGCAGGTAGTTTATCCCGTCGTTGTTATAAAGCTCCGAGGCCTTGACTACACGCTCGCCGCTCGCGGAGACGAACTTGAGGCTTGCGCCGAGCGCCACCATCACCGGTACAAGGTCCGAAGACTGTACGGCCCAGCATTTGGGGCTGCTCGGAGCAACCCAGCAAATTTGGCCGTCCTTCTTCATGCAAAAGTTGATTCCCTTTCGCCACTCGTAATTCTGGTTGTAATAGTTGCAGCGAGTATCCAAAAGGAGATTGCCGCCGATGGTCCCCATGTTTCTTAGAAGCGGCGTCGAGATAAGTTTCGCCGCCTCCGACACAACCGCGTAGTCGCGCCCGATGACGGGGTTGTTGCAAAGTTCTGTGAGCGAAACCGACGCGCCGATGACTAACCCTTCCGCGCGGTCGCCGCTAATACGTTTCAACTCGTCGAGTCGGGTCACGGAGACGACGGTCTTAGGGGTTTGCTGCCTCCGTTTCATGTTAGGGTAAAGGTCTGTGCCGCCCGCCACAAACATCGCGTCAGGGCCGTTGTCGGCCGCGATCTTGACCGCGTCCGAAATCGTTTTCGGGGCGTAGTAATCGAATCTTGGAAGTCGCATCATAACGGTTAAATCTCTCGTCTTGCTCGTTACTCTCTGAGGTGAACGGCCGTCTTTGGCATCGCCTTACCGTCGCCGCCTTCCGACGGCGGCACGACCTTGAGCGGGGCGGGCCACTCGATCTCAGGGACGGACGCGGGGCCGAAGCGGGCCTCTTTGCCCTGAGCCTTTGCCTTTAACGCCGCGAGCACCTTTTCGGGCGTGACAGGCACTTCATCGACTCGCACGCCCACCGCGTCATAGACGGCGTTCACGACCGCCGGGGGGATGGGCAACAGCGGCCCCTGGCCTACCTCTTTCGCGCCGAACGGACCGTTCGGGTCGGGGTCTTCGATCAGGTAGGTCTTCACGTCGCACATCTCAAGCGTGGTCGGGCTCTTGTATTCGAGAAGCGACGGGAACTTGTGCACGACGTTGCGGTTCACGCGGTAGACCATCTCTTCCATCAACGCCTCGCCCAACCCCATGTAGACGCTGCCTTCGACCTGCCCCATCACAAGCATAGGGTTTATCGACTGGCCCACGTCGTGAGCCATCCAGACGCGCTCGACGACGATGATGCCTGTTTCCGGGTCGACATCGACTTCGGCAACGGCGGCAGAGTAACTGTAGGCGGGCGAAGGGCCCACGCCCGCCCCTTTGAACTTGCCCGGCGAAGCGGGCGGCGTGTAAGACCCGACCGTGCCGATGGTCCCGAATTTTGTCTCGGCCAGCACAACGGCTTCCGCAAAGGTGATGCCGACTTCCGGGTTCTCGACGTCGAAGACGCGCCGGTCCGCGAATGAAATGTTCTCAATCGGGGCGGAGAGCTTTTCGGCCACCGCGAGCGTCAGCAGCTCGCGCGCGCGCTCCGCCGCCTGGAGCGCCGCGTTGCCAGTCATGAGCGTGACGCGGCTCGAATAACTGCCGAGATCGACCGGCGTCAAATCGGTGTCGGCTGTGACTACGCGAATATCGAACGGGTCTATGCCCAGGACTTCCGCGACTATGTAAGCAAGGATCGAATCCGACCCCTGGCCTATGTCTGTCGAGCCGCACATCACGCAGACGCCGCCCTGGCGGTCGAGCCTTAGCTGGACGCCGGAGTGCGGCATGCTGTTCCAGTAGATAGGCAGGCCCGCGCCCGAAAGGTACGACCCGCAAGCTATGCCGATGCCTTTGCCGTAGGGGAGCTTGCCAAACTTGTTCTTCCAATCCGCGCCCTCGACGACTTTATCTATGCAGCGGCCGAGCCCCATGCTGCCGACGCGCAAGTAATTGGCGGTCACAGTGTGGGGAGGGACAAGGTGATCGCGGCGCATCTGGGCCGGGTCGAGGCCGAGTTGTTCCGCTATCTTGTCTACCTGCACTTCGAGCGCGAACCGTGGCTGCGGGGTGCCGTGGCCGCGCTTGGGGCCGCAGGGCGGCTTGTTTGTAAAGACGCGCGCGCCTTCAAACTTGTAGCGCGGTATATCATATGTGACGGTCTGTAGCGCGCCCGTGTAGAAAGTCGAGGCGACGCCGTAGCTGCCGTATGCGCCGCCGTCGAGAAACGACCGGAAATGCATTGCGGTAATCGCGCCGTCTTTTTTGACGCCAGTCTTGACCCACATCAAGACGGGGTGGCGACCACGGTGGCAGTAGAAGACCTCTTCGCGCGTGAGCGCGATCTTGACGGGGCGGCCCGTCATCATCGCCAGTTTTGCGACGGCTATCTCGTGGTTGAAAGGGTCGCTTTTGCCGCCGAAGCCGCCGCCGTTCGGCGTGGCGATCACGCGAACATGGCTTGCGGGAAGCTCAAGCGTCTTTGCCAGCGCGCGGTGGACGTAATGCGGCGTCTGGGTCGAACTCCAAAGCGTCAACTTCTCGTCGGCGTCGAAGTGAGCGAGCGCGGCGTGCTGTTCGAGCGGAAGATGCGTATTGCCCTGGTAAAAAAAGATATCCTCGCGGATGAGATCGGCTTCCGAGAAACCTTCATCCATATCGCCGAATTCGAGCGAAACCTGCTTATGCACGTTGCCGTGGTCGCCGTAATCGTGGATGCGCGGCTCTTCTACAAAAAGCCCCTCTTCGATGGTGGCGACAGCGTCGAGCCGCTCGTACTCGACCTCGATCAGGTCGAGAGCGTCGAAAGCGGTATCTTCATCAATCGCCGCAACCGCTGCTACCGGGTCGCCTATGAACCGCACTTTCTCTATGCATAGCGCGTGCTCGTCCTGGCTGACGGGCAGGATGCCGTAGGGGATGGGGAGTTCTTTGCCGGTTATCACCGCGACCACGCCGGGAAGCTCAAGCGCGCGTGACACGTCGATTCGCTTTATCGTTGCGTGCGGGACCGTGCTGCGCAGGAGCTTGGCAAAGAGCATTCGCGGCAGGACTATGTCGTCGGCGAACCGAGTCTGCCCCGTGCACTTGGCTCGCGCGTCCACCTTGCGAAAAGGCTTGCCGACAACCTTCTTTGGCTTACCGTTGCCGTTATTCGTAGCCATAAACAGTCTCTCTGGCGGGCTCGGCCTCTTCGCCGCGAAGGCGAGCGGCGGCCAGCTCGACGGCCTCGTAAATCTTCAGATAGCCGGTGCAGCGGCAGAGGTTTCCGGCGAGCGCGTCTTTGATCTCGTCACGCGTGGGGGCGGCGTTCTTTTCGAGCAGCTCTTTTGCCGTGAGCAGAAAACCGGGCGTGCAGTACCCGCACTGGGCAGCGCCGAGGTCGGCGAACGTCTCTTGCAGCGGGTGAAGGCGGCTGCCTTCCGCAAGCCCCTCTATCGACGTGACCTCGCGGCCTTCGATGTCGAGCCCAAGCGTGAGGCAGGACAGAACGGGCAGGCCGTCGACCAGCACCGTGCAGACGCCGCATTCGCCAAGCTCGCAGCCGTGTTTGGTCCCGGTGAGCGCCAGGTCTTCGCGCAAGACCTCAAGCAGCGTCTTGTGCGGGGCGAACGCGACCTCGGCCTCTTCGCCGTTTAATATGAATTGCAGGTGCGCTTTTTGCTTTCGTGTTTCAGCCATCTTTTCGATATACAAACCTACAGCGTCTCGGACGCCGGTTGTCCGTGGCGCAAAAATTTGATGTAACTCACAATCGGGGTCATCCGTGTTCTATTAAAATGACAGTCTACAAGAATTTCTAAAAAAATCCCAGCCGCCGCCCAGTTGGCCGTATTTTCTGCGCAGGAATCGAAAGTTGCTCCATTCTCGTCTATAGATGTAGGAACCTGGAGTCAAGTGGCGGGTAAGCATTTGTAAATTTCGCAACCGGAGAGGGCCGCGACACCGAGAACAAATCCGGCCCGGAGGCGTTTTCTCCGTTGTCAATCTGGTCGCAACCTGGTGTTTCAAACCCCGCAGGGTCATGATAAAGTACTGGCAGTCTTAAACGTCTGAAGACGAAAACCACGAACCGAATGAACAAAGGGGCAGCAACTTTCAAGATAGTAGTGGGAGGCAGTATGAAAAATCGAAGATCGCTTATCTTACGCCGCCTGGTACTATGTCTGGCACTGGCACTGGCGCTTGGCGTGGTCGTCCAGGGTTTCAGAGCCGACAGAAAAACCCCCGATTCACCTTCCTCCAATGAAAACCCGGCCGCTCGCAACCGTCTACCTAAAGCCGAAGCGCTGTGGGCGCGTCCGCTGGCTGAGCCCACTTCCGAGGGAAACGCGCTGCTGACCGCGCGGTTCGAGCAAACGGCCGGACCGAGCGCGCATTACAACATCGACCTCGACGGGCGCGAGATCGCGCTTAGAGACGACGGCCTCCGAGGCGACCTGGCGGCGGGAGACGGGACATTTTCGGCCGTGATCGACTTCGACTTTCAAGAGCTAAGCTCCAACCGCGACCGCATACGCGCATTGCAGCAGAAGCTCGGCCGCGCTCCGGTGATCCCGGTTTTTCGAGGGCGAGAGAGAATCATCGAGCAGAACCTGGCGCGGCTTACCGCCGCCGAGCGAGAGGCGGACGGCAGCGCGTCGTTGATGCCGCTCGGCTCAAGCGACGCGGTTGACCCTGCGCGGTCGCTGCTTATCACAGACTTGAAAGTGGTCGAAGACCCCACGCGGACTTTCAACCCCTGCACCGGCGAAGGGACGCAGATGGGCAAATGGACCTTCGGTCATATTGTGCGGGAGATCGCCAACCAGTCCGCGACCAGTGTAAAACCCGTCAAGCTTGTAAAAAGGTGGCTCAAGATATGGACCAAAGACCAGACCATAAACGGCCTTGTGGTCCCGAAACGCGCAAATATCAAAAGCGTTGTCCTCAATAACTGGCCAAGGCTCTCGTCGGGCGCGCTCGACCTAGCAAGGGCCCCGTTCAAGCTGCTTGCGATAGTTAACAGGGTCGATCTGCGCTCGGACGTGCTGGCCGGGGGCAACAACGCGGGCGAGGCCCGGTTCGTGTTCGGGTTGATGGGTCAGCTCTGCGAGCCGCAACAGTTTACGATCATCCTTGAGTACGGAATAAAGCGAAACGGGTGCGCCGAGGTCAAAACGTGGGCGAAAGAGTGGTTCGACTTGAGCGCGCTTGAGGTCGGCTCGGCCGAGTACAACGCGGCGCTTGAAAAGATAACCGAGCAGTTCGTCACGGCGGGCGCGGACCCGTCGAAACCGAACGGCAGCGCGTTGAACCGTATCAGGACGAACGAAATCAGGCTCGGCCCCTCGTGGGAGCTGCGCGAGTTCAAGCTGTCGGAGCAAGGCCAATTTCAGCAGGTCGTCGTCGCGCAAACGCCCAGTGACAGTTTGAATCGCTCGCAGTTGCTTGCCGATTACATAAATGAAAACGAAGCCGAGCTTGTCGCGCAACTCGACGTGCTGCCGATGGCGTTCCAGGGCCAGAGCTTTTTGGCGGGTTCCTCAATCGTCGGCGATTCGGTCTGGAACAGCACCACAGGCAGCGGGATAGCAAACCGGCAGGCGAGACATATCTTCTCGCTTCAGACTTGTAACGGCTGCCACCTGGGCGAGACAGAGACGCCGTTCCAGCACGTGCTACCGGCTTTTTTCGGGACCGAAGCCGTGCTGTCAAGGTTCCTGACGGGTTTCGACCTGGCCGACCCGGCCGACGGAACTCCCACCCGCCATTTCGGCGATCTGGAGCGGCGCGCGCTCGACCTGGACGAGCTTGTGAACTCGCCCTGCCTTTCGCAGCTTGGTCGCAAAGATTTGAACGCGGCTCACTAAGCGGTTATCCGCAAACGTCTCTTAATGCGGCTACGCAGTTAACTAAAAAGGGCACACTTCGAGGTGCCCTTTTTAGTTGTCGTTTGACGGCAGCGGGTTAACGGTTGCCTGTAGACGTGCGTCTCGCCTCGTCGCCTGTCTTTAAGCGAGCTTCGACTGCGTTCCAATCTATGTTGGAGAAGAACGCCTCGATGTATTTGGGCCGCTCCGCGGGTTTGTAGTCGAGCAAGAATGCGTGCTCCCACACGTCCATAACGAGGACGGGCGTGAACCCGGCTACGTTTCCGACTTCGTGGAGGGTGACCCAGTGGTTTGACAGGTTGCCGTTTGTCGGGTCCTGGTAGCAGATCGCCCAGCCCACCCCGCGCATCTTGCCGATGCTCATGAAATCGGCCTTCCAGAGATCGTAGCTGCCAAATGCCGATTCGGCGGATTTGAAAAACTGTGAGCTCGACTCAGGATCGCCCGCGCCCTCCATCTTCATGTTGCCGAAATAGTACTCGTGCAGAACCATGCCGTTGTACTCGAAGCCGAGGCGGCGCGTAAGCTCGGAGTAAGCGGGCATCTCTTCGTGGTCCACTTTGCCGTCTTTGAGAATCTCGGTGATCTTTTCGGTCAGCCGGTTCGTCTCTTTGACATACCCTTCGTAAAGCTTGAAGTGCATCTCAAGCGTCTGATCCGAGATGCCGTTAAGGCTGCTCAGGTTGAACTGTTTGGGTTGATATGTCTTTTGGTCCGTCATCGCGTATACCTCCAGAGTTTGAAGCGCGTTTCAGCTGGCTCTTACCCGGTTGCGGAGCCGCAAGAGTATGAATGGATTGATGCGCGCTCGCAGGATTGAAAGAGAGATGGCGCAGGTCGCATGATTACGGGCCGGGTTGAAACGCGCGGCCATCGAGTTCACAAAAAGTCCACTGCCATTATTCTAAACGGTTCCGACCCCGGCGTCTATCAAAGCAGCAGACGCGAGCTGAAAGGCGGGGACGCCTCAACGCGGGGTCGTCAGCCACCCTCTGCTGTAATAATCGCTCAACGTGAGCGCGATGAGGATGCCGAACCAGAAGAATCCCGCCGCTACGAATACCCAGGTCAGCCGCGAGCTATAGCGCACGTGCATGAAGTAGAGCACGACGAGCGTAGCCTTGAAGACCGCAATCGTCATGGCGACGATGTTGTTGAGCGGGCCCAGGTCGATAAACGCCACCCAGACCGTTATTCCCGTCATCACCAGAAGCGTCAGGAAGATCGCGTAGTAGACCTTTTTTGAAACTATATGTTCAGACATACTCTCTTCTCTCAGTGTCTCCCGATAAGGTACAGGAGCGGGAACAGGAAGATCCACACGATGTCGACGAAGTGCCAGTAGAGACCCGAAATCTCTACCGGCGCGTGGTATTCGGGGCTAAACCGCCCGCGATGCGCCATAACGGTCAGGACCGCCATAATGCCCAGGCCGATTATCATGTGGAGCGCGTGCAGCCCCGTCATCGCAAAGTATATCCAGAAGAACATCTGAACCTTGTCGGGTTGTATCCCTTCGCCCTGGACCTCCGGGTACTTCGGTCCCGACGGGGCGTTCGGCTCGTTTGCGGGCGTCTGTTCGGGTCTGGGTTGTGCCTCTTCGCCGGGCGGCCCCTGCGGCTGGCCCGTGCCCGTGGTTCCGACAGTCTCAGGCCGCCTGCCGGCTGTGTAAGACCCGCCCTTCTGCTCAAGGCCGCCCTCGTCGTGGCCCCACTTGAAGCCCTGACCGGGGAACAGGTGATGCTCGAACTTGGCTTTATACTCGACCGCCTTGATCCCTAAAAACCCTGCGCCCAGGATCATGGTCAATACGAGAAAGATGACCTGCAACCTTCGCGAGCCGATCTGCGCAAAGTATACGGCCAGCGCCATAGTCAAGCTGCTACAGATCAGGACCGCCGTGTTGATGCCGCCGAGCAACACGTCAAGCTCGTGGCTTCCGGCGGCGAACTCCTTCGGGTAATACGAGCGATAGAGTATGTACACAAGGAAGAGGCCGCCGAAGAACATGATCTCGGTTATCAGAAAAGCCCACATCCCAAGCGTGCCCGCCTCGCGCTGCTGCTCCATGTTGTCGAAGTGGTGCGCGAGCGCAGTATGTGATGAATGCGGCGCGGTATGAGTATCAGCCAATTTTAATCTCTCCTATCTACTTCGTGCTCCTGTCGGGCGTCTCGTGCTTGCTCGTGAGCCCGATGACTTCGGCCTCCTCTTCGGGCCGGAACTCGTAAGCTTCCCAGGTGACGGTCGGCGTCTCGGCAAAGTTTTCGGTAGGCGGCGGTGATGTGATCATCCATTCCAGCCCCACAGCGCCCCACGGGTTCGGGACCGCTATCCGCCCGTAACGCATAGACCAGATGAAATAGATCATGGGGATCAGCAGCCCCACGCCGAGGATCGATGCGCCCGCCGTGCTCAGGACGTTCAGGACCTGGAACTCAGGCGGGTATGCGTGATAGCGCCGGGGCATGCCGAGGTACCCGACCAGAAATTGAGGGAAGAACGTCAGGTTGAACCCAACGAAGATGACGAGCGCGGAAAACCTCGCCCAGCCTTCCGGGTAGAGCCGCCCCGTGAGCTTGGGCCACCAGTAATGCAGCCCGCCGAGATAGGCCATCACGGTCCCGCCGACCATGATGTAATGAAAATGCGCGACGATGAAGTACGTGTCGTGCACGTGCACGTCGAGGCCGAGCGCGGCGAGAAAGAGCCCCGTCATGCCGCCAATCGTAAACAGCCCGATGAACCCCATCGCGTAGAGCATGGGCGTCATGTAAGAGATCGACCCTTTGTAAAGCGTCGCCGTCCAGTTAAAGACCTTGACCGCCGACGGGATAGCGACCGCGTAGCTCAGGAAAGAGAAGATCATCCCCGCGTATACCGACTGGCCGCTGACGAACATGTGATGGCCCCAGACCAGAAAGCTGAAGACCGCAATAGCGATGCTTGCGAAGGCCACGAACTTGTAGCCGAAGATCGCCTTTCTTGAATAGGTTGCGACCAGCTCGCTTATGACCCCCATCGCGGGCAGCACCATGATGTATACGGCCGGGTGCGAGTAGAACCAAAACAGGTGCTGGAACAGTATCGGGTCGCCGCCGAGCGCGGGGTTGAATATGCCTATGCCGACCACTCGCTCGAACGCCACGAGCAAAACGGTTATGGCGATGACCGGGGTGCCCAGGATCATAATCAGGCTGGTCGCGTAGTTCGACCATAAAAACAGCGGCATCCTGAACCAGGTCATCCCCGGCGCGCGCATCGTGTGAATGGTGACGATGAAATTGAGCCCCGTCAGGATCGAAGAAAAACCCGTGATGAAGATGCCCACGCCGGTCAAGACGACGTTTCCTGTGGCGTAATTCGTGCTGAGCGGCGTGTAGAAGGTCCACCCCGTGTCGACCCCTCCCGCGATGATCGCCACAAGCGTGAAGGTCGCGCCGAGGTTGTAGACGTACCAGCTCAGCAGGTTGATCCTGGGAAAGGCGAGGTCCTTGGCCCCTATCATGATCGGCACGAGGAAGTTGCCGAGCACCGCCGGGATGGCCGGTATCAGGAAGAAAAAGACCATCACTATGCCGTGCATGGTAAAGAGCCGGTTGTAGGTCTCTGCCTGCACAAGGTCGCCTTCCGGCGTCATAAGCTCCAGGCGGACCAGCACGGCGAACGCGCCGCCAAGGAAAAAGAAGAGTGTTATCGACGCAAGATAAAGCAGCGCGATGCGCTTATGGTCGACCGTCAACAGCCACGACTTCACGCCGTATCGTGCGTTTATGTAATGAGTGCGAGGCTCTACGGGTGCGGCTACTGTGCTCATAATTCTCTATTCCACCGTTATGGTCTGCGTGTGTTAGGCGACTGCGGCTGAACGCCGCGTTCGGGTTGATTTGGCGGTTGCTCTGCGCCCGCGCCGGGCTGACCAGCGCCCTGTGACCGGGATGGGCCCGCGCCCGGCTGGGCCGACGCCCCGCCCGCGTTTGGGCCGATAGAGCGAATGTATTCGACGAGCTGTATCAACTGCTCTTCGCTGACAAGCCCCTTGAAAGTGGGCATGATCGGCTGGTAGCCCGCGACAGTCTTTGCGTGCGGGTTGAGGATCGACTCGCGTATATAGTCCTCGTTGGCCACGACCCTCTGGCCGCTTGCCAGCTCGACCTGCGTGCCAAACAGACCTTCGAGCGAGGGGCCGCGCCCCTGCGGCTCGCCGCCGCCGCGATGGCAGGTGTTACAGGCAAGGTCCTGAAAAAGCTTCTGCCCCGAAGACGCGAGCGACCCTTCCGTGCGACCGCCCGAAAGCCAGGTCTGGTACTCTGTCGGGTCCATCACGACGACCGACCCGATCATCCCTGAATGCTCCGTGCCGCAGTACTCGGCGCAGAAAAGGTGATAGCGGCCGGGCTTTGTCGCTTCAAACCAGACATACGAGTACATCCCAGGGACCACGTCCGCCTTTACGCGAAATGCGGGGACGAAGAAGCTGTGAATCACGTCTTCGGTCGTCATCGTCAGCATCACGCGGCGGCCTACGGGGACGTGCAGCTCGTTTATCTCGCGCTGGCCGTCTATGTGCTGGAACTTCCACATCCACTGCTTACCCACCGCGTATACGTTAATCGGATCGGCCGGCTTGTGAAACATCCTGAAAAAGAGGCTTGTCCCCCAGACGAATATCCCCATCGAGACCAGGAAAGGGACGACCGCCCAGAGGGTTTCGAGCTTGAGCGAGCCGTGAATGGGTCGCGGCACCTCGTCGGGAGAACGCCTGCGATATCTGACCGCAAAATACGCGATGGCCCCGGCGATCCCCAGCGAGATTACCAGCGTCAGCCCGACTAAAGAAAGGTAGAGCGCATCGACCTCTCCGGCCATCGTCGATCCCTGTTCGGGCATGAATGGAATGTCTGACTGCATAAGCATAAGTTAAGCCGTGCCTCCTGCGCTTACCCGCGAGTGTCTTGAGCCCTTTCTCAGCGTGACAAAGAAAAGTATAGCGATGGCGACAACCGTCAACCCTCCGCCCAGCCGTATCATATTCATGACCACAGGCCCGTACTTGCCTGTCGCCGGGTCGTAGTGAAAGCAGTAGAGCAGCACTTGATCGACGGGCGTGCCGATCTTGTTGTCGGCGGCTTCAATGAGTCCGAGCCGCATCTCTTTTGGCGCGTACTCGATCCCGTAAAAATACCGCGCGAGCTTCCCTTCAGGCGTCAGGACCATGACCGCCGAAGCGTGCGCGAACTGGTTCGTCTCCTCATCCCAGGCATAGTTGAACCCGACCGCCTGAGTCAAACGGTCAATCGAAGCCTGGTCGCCCGTGAAGAAATGCCACCCTTGCTCAGCGCCCTCTCGTTTGTACCGGCCTATGTAAGAGTCCTTCTTGGACCGCGCCATATCCGATGTATCCCTCGCGTCGAAGCTCACGGTCACCACGTCGAACTCTTTGCCGATGTCGAATTTCAAAACGTCGAGGCTGCTGGCAAGCCCGTCGAGCACCTGGTTGCAGAGCATCGGGCAGCTGTAGTAGACGAGCGACAGCACGACGGGCTTTCCGCGAAAGTAATCCTTCAACTGGACGGCCGTCCCCGTCTCGTCTTTTAGAACTATGTCGAGCGGGACCTGTTCGTTTAGCCGCTGGTCGATGCCGACATTCTCAAGCGCTTTGGGCTTCCCTTCCTGGCGCCCGACATTCTGGCCCGGCCCCCTCTGCGCGGGCTGCGCCGCCGCAGAATGAATCGCGATAACCGAAAAGAAGGCGATCAATAACGCACGCTCTAATGATAATCCGCGCTTCACTGCCGCCTCCT
Source organism: uncultured Clostridia bacterium (assembly GCA_964615905.1). Lineage (GTDB taxonomy): Bacteria > Acidobacteriota > Blastocatellia > UBA7656 > UBA7656 > DATLMR01. The sequence continues at coordinate 79,523 of CAZTUB010000019.1, read as the reverse complement.
TTCCATCACCCGCCCCGAACTCGCGTCGGAAGGGACCTCCTGCTCCATCGTCTGCTGACCGACGGGTGCAGGGCGCGTCCCCTGCGCCCCGCCCTGGACGGGCGGCTGGCCCTGCGGTCTTGCGCCGAGCCCGCGACCAATCGCGATCTCTTTCGCCTTCTCTATGGGGAGCCTGACCGCGCCCGACGGCTGATCTACCCAGCCGTAGCTTGAAAGCGCCTGGTCCTCTTCCCGTTTCATCTGCACAAGCTCATCAAGCGGGTGAACCTTGTGGCTTGGTATGAGTTGCAGCCGTGGCTCGGGCGGGTCGGCCTGGCGCTCGGATGCAAGCGGCGATTTCGGCTGCGCCGCTTCCTGACGGGCGGCCTGATTCTCCAACGTGTTGAACAGGAGATACATCAGCAAATATATGACAACGGTAGCGACAAGCAGCCCGACGAGAAAGAGCGCTATGGGCTTGATCGGAACGTCCGTGTGCTCGTGTTTAACGTCCGCGTTCTGGATGTGGGAGACATCCGGCGTCTCGTCCGGGTGGTTATCGTGTTTGAGATCAGCCATGATCTGTTACCTCTCGTTTTACCCTAGTGCCCCCCGCCGTGCGTGAGCGCCTTCTCAAGGCCAGGGTCACCGACCGGCAGCAGGGGTCTCTTCCTCAACTGAAAAGCGAAATAGGCCAGCCACAACCCGCCGACGCCGACGACTGCCGCGAGGCTCATCAGGACGTAGAGCGGGTCGATCTGTGACCTGAGCGGGTCGGCGTCGTGCGCTCCGAAGGCCGGCGCTATGACCCAGAAGAGATCGACTACGCGCATGACGATGATCACCGTTGCGATCATCGAGATCAACCGCGAGTTGCGCTTGAGATCGCGCGACAGCAGCATCACGAACGGCAGTGCGAAGTGGAATAAAACAATCGCCAGCGCGACGTAGAGCCACCCGCCGTTTATCCTCCTGATGTACCACGGGGTCTCTTCCGGCAGATTGCCCGACCAGATTATTAGAAACTGCGAGAAATGGAAGTAAGCCCACAGCATCACGAACGCCATCATGAGCTTGCCGAGATCGTGCAGGTGCGACGGGCGAAGGAAGACCGACATCGGTCTCTTATTCGACAACAAAACCATCGTCGCTATGACGAAGGCCATCGCCGAAAGCGCCTGGCCTCCCATAAAGAGTATCCCGAAGATGGTCGAGAACCATTCGGGCTCAAGCGACATCACCCAGTCGATGCTTGAGAACGTCACGGTCGCGCCGAACAGCACGAGCCCCGGCCCGCTCAAGCTCTGGAGCCTCCGGGTGATAGACTTTTCCGCCGTGCGGTCCTGTTCGAGCGACCACTTGTTTAAAAAGTACGCGAGCCCCATCCAGACCAGAAAGTAAAGGGCCGCCCTTGCGTAAAAGAACGGCAGGTTCAGGTAAGGCTCTTTATGTTTGAGATGCGGGTTGCCGTCCATGTGCGCGGGGTCTGCCCAGATGTATATGGCGTGGACGCCGAGCGCGAGCGGGATAAACAGCAGCACGAGCAGCGGGAATGTGCGCGTCGCGGATTCGAGCACGCGACGAATGACGAGCCCCCACGCGCCGCCCGACATATGCTGGACCATCAGGATCGCGAGCGACCCAAGCGCGATGCCGACCCAGAACATAAACCCGACCAGATAAGACCTGAAAAAATTGGCGGGGTTGAAGAACGCCCCCAGCCCGCACAGGGCCAGGCCGACGATGCCCACTATGAGCGCGCGCTGCCGGAAGCGATCAACTTCTTCGGGAGCCGTTTGATTGATCTCTATCATTGCTGTCGTCCTTCCTGTCCCCGGCTCCCCGAATTCAGCTTGTCTCTCTCTTCGGGCGGCACATCCGCGAGCGTGCCCTGCTGGCTCAGTTGCAGCGCGCGGATATATGCGACGATGGCCCAGCGGTCGCGCGGAGTGATCTGCGCGGCGTAATCGGGCATCGCGCCGAACCCGTTCGTTATCACGTCGAAAAGGTACCCGGGGGGAGCCTGCCGCAACCGGTCATCGTGAAACGAGGGCGGCCTGCGATAGCCGCGACGGACCACCATGCCGAGCCCGTCGCCCGTCCGCGAGTGGCAGACCGCGCAGAATATGTTGTAGCGCTCCTCGCCACGGTCCATAACCTCTTTCGTCACGGGGAACGGAAAGGTAGTTGCAAACCCCTGATAGCTTTGTTGAGCAGCGCCCTGCTGAAGACCGGGCTGCTGGGCGGGTTGCGCTCCGGCTCCCTGAGCAATGCTTTGCCCCCCGGCTGTCTGTCCCGCGCCGGTTTGATTTGCGCCCGTCTGCCCAAGAGCCGCCGGGACAGGGTTTGCGCTCGCCGCGCCTGCCGCCGTCTTGCCCGTAAAAAAGAACGGGTCTTCTCTTAAAAAGCCGCGCGCCACAGTGCCTTCGACCGGCGGGCGGGAGGCTCGCGCGTCGGCGAAGAATGCGTTCGGCTCAAGCGGCTCGTACTTGGGCTGGTCGTGCATGTCCTGGCGGCAGGCAGATACGCCCACGGTCAATAAAACGAGGGCGACGAGCCTGATCTTAGAACCCGTCATCTTAGAACTCGACATCGGTCACCTCTCTGGGGTTCATCTCCTGAAGGAAAGCCCTTGTCTCGTCGGGGTTGAACTTCGGGTCGTCGGCCTCTATGCACAGGAAGAAATGGTTGCGGCTCGCGAGATCGAACCCCGGCGTGTTGAAAACGGGGTGGTAAGGCTGCGGCAGCCCGTTGAGCGCAAGCATGCCAAGCACAGCCGTGAGCGACGCGAGCAGGATGGTCGTCTCAAACGTCACCGGTATGAACGCGGGCCAGCTATTTAGAGGCCGCCCGCCTATGTTCATAGGGTAGTAGATGACGGACGCCCAGTAACAGAGCCCGAACCCGCCTACGCAGCCCAGAAACCCGCCGATCAGCACCAGCAGCGGCAGCCGCGTGTGCCGGACCCCTATCGCCTCTGTCAACTCTTCAATCGGGTAAGGCGAGTAGGCGTCCATCTTCCTGTAGCCTTCTTCGTAAGCCCTGCGCGCGGCAACCACCACATCGGTGGGGTTGTCGAATTCAGCCATGATGCCGTATAACCCTCCTGGCCTTATCTTCATCTTTACGCCTCTTTAGTCTCAGGGTCTTTCACTTCCGCCTGCGGGAGCAACGTCCTCATCTCAAATATTGAGATCATCGGCAGGAACCTGATGAACAGGAACAGGAGCGACAAAAAGAGCCCGATTGTGCCGATGTACATTGACCAGTCCCAGAACGAGCCTGAGTACTGGCCCCAGGACGAGGGAAGAAAGTCCCTGTGTAGACTGGTCACGATGATGACGTACCGCTCAAGCCACATGCCGATGTTTACGATGATCGAAATGACGAACAGGACGGCAACGTTGTTTCGTATACGCCTCGACCACAAGAACTGCGGCGTGATGACGTTGCACAGAATCAGCGCCCAGTACATGTACCAGTAAGGCCCCGTCATGCGGTTCTTTATCATGTACTCTTCATAAGTATTCGAGCTGTACCACGCCATGAAGGCTTCCATCATGTAGCCGTACGCGACGATCAAGCCGGTCGCCAGCATGATCTTGGCCATGTTGCGCAGATGGCGCATGGTGATGAAATCTTCGAGCCCGTAAAACTTCCTGAGCGGGATCGCCAGCGTCATCACCATCGCAAACCCCGAATAGATCGCGCCCGCGACGAAGTAAGGCGGAAAGATCGTCGCGTGCCACCCCGGCAATTGCGCCACAGCGAAATCGAAGCTGACGACCGTGTGCACGGAGATGACGAGCGGCGTGGCCAGCCCCGCCAGCAGCAGGTATGTTGTCTCGTAGCGGTGCCAGTGCCTGGCAGACCCCCGCCACCCCATCGCAAGCATACCGTAGATCATCTTCGCCGCCGGTCGCCTCGCGCGGTCGCGCAACGTAGCCATGTCCGGGATGAGCCCCACGTACCAGAAGAGCAAAGAGACCGTAGCGTAAGTCGATACGGCGAAAACGTCCCAGATGAGCGGGCTGCGAAACTGCGGCATCAACCCCATCGTGTTCGGGTAAGGAAATAGCCAGTAGGCGAGCCACGGCCGCCCCGTGTGCAGGAGCGGGTAAAGCCCTGCGCAGGCGACCGCAAATAACGTCATCGCTTCGGCAAAGCGGTTGATCGAGGTCCGCCACTCCTGTCTCAACAGTAAAAGGATTGCCGAGATGAGCGTCCCCGCGTGGCCTATGCCGATCCACCACACGAAGTTGAGGATGTCGAACCCCCAGCCGACAGGGATGTTGTTGCCCCAGATGCCTATGCCTTTCGTGACCAGGTAGCCAATCGTGTACATAAGCATCATGGCGAGCAGGAACGCGATGCCGAAACCGACGAACCAGCCGACGGGCGTCCTGCGCGCAAGCGTGATCGTGCTGATCTTGTCCGTGACCGATGCGAAGGTATGTCCGGGGCCGACCACAGGCGGGCGCGTGGTCATATCCTTTCGCAATTCCTCGTGCGGATGTTCGTGGTCGATTCGATGTTCCGGCATAACGCTACGCATTCTCCAGTTCAGGATTGGGGTTACGAATGGCCGCAAGGTAAGTCGTGCGCGGCTGCGTGTTCAACTCGGCCAGCAGCCCGTAGTTTCGGTCATCGGCCTTGAGCTTTGAGACGCGGCTTTCGGGGTCGTTCATGTTGCCGAAGATAATCGCATCGGTCGGGCAAGTAGCCTGACAGGCGGTCACAACCTCGCCGTCCCGGATGGGCCGGTCCTCTTTCTGCGCCTCAATCCTCGCTTTGCTGATGCGCTGAACGCAGTATGTGCATTTCTCCATCACGCCACGGCTGCGAATCGTGACATCGGGGTTCCTCATCATCTTCAGGCTCGGCGTATCCCAGTCCTGATAGAGGAAGAAGTTGAATCGCCGCACCTTGTACGGGCAGTTGTTCGAGCAATAACGCGTGCCGACGCACCGGTTGTAGACCATGTCGTTTAGCCCTTCCGCGCTATGCACAGTGGCGGCGACGGGGCATACGACTTCGCAGGGCGCTTTCTCGCAATGCATGCAGGGTACGGGCTGGAAGTAGGTTTCGGGGTTCGCTTCTTCGCCCTTGTAATAACTGTCGACGCGAAGCCAGTGCATCTCGCGCCCCATCGCCACCTGCTCTTTGCCGACCACGGGGATGTTGTTTTCCGACTGGCACGCGACGACGCAGGCCTTGCAGCCCGTGCAAACGCTCAGGTCAATCGCCATGCCCCAGCGGTTGCCGTCGCTGTAATCGTATTCGGGATAAAGCGATGTATCCTGGTGCTCGACCTTGCCGTGTTCCTCTTTGCCGAGCGCTCCCGGCGCGTGCTCCTGTTGTTGATGCTCGGTGCGACCGGGTTCGCCGCGTTCGAGCGCGTCGGATTCGCGCCCGCCTTTGCCGTGCTCGCCCTGAGCAGGCCCGTTGCGATACTCGTCAAGCGTGTGTGAGACGACGAGGTCGCGGTCTTTCAAATCATCTGTGCTTATCAGGTGAGCCATCTGAGTGACCGCGATCATCACGCGGTCGCCTGTCTTGTTTATCCGCGCGCCGGTTCCAAACCACGGCGCGTCTGAAGTGCGAATCAGGTTGGCGTTAAACCCGACGCCTTGGCCCACGCGCCCGCTCCTTGTCCTGCCGTATCCGAGATGAACCGTCACAGTGTCGTCGGGGTGGCCGGGCAGAATCCACGCGGGCGCGAGCACCTTGCGGCCCCTGAACTCTACTTCTACCTGATCTGCCCACATCTCGCCGCCCTGGTCGCCCAGGCTTACATTGATCCCGAGCCTCGCGGCAGTAGCGGGGCTGACCAGAGCCACGTTATCCCAGGTGATGTGCGTCAGCGGCTTTGGCAATTCCTGGAGCCAGCCGTTGTTTGCGAACTGGCCGTCGTGGATGGTGGGGTCGGGTCTAAAGACTATATCGAGATCACTCGCGGGCTGCTGAGCGCTCTGCGCCTGTGCAAGGAAGGCGGCGTTCACGGAAACGGTCCTTTGCGGCAGCGCGGTGTTGGCGATCAACCCGTCGTGCAGAGCTTTGCGCCAGAACATCTCGAAACCGCCCGCCGCACCGCCCGCCTGCCCGGCCTGTGTGGCTCCGGGCGCTGAACCCGCGTTCGGCGTGGGCGGCGTTGATGAGCCCGCCGACGCGGAGCCTTGCGGCGCAGATGCCTGCCCCGATGCCGGTTGCGCCGAAGCGGTCTGAGCCGAAGCGGCCTGACTCGAAGCGGCTGATGTTGAAGTAGCTGCGGTCGACGTGGCTGCCGCCGAGGTCGCGCCAACCGTCGCGCCAATTGAGGCTCCGCGCGCGACAGCGCCCATCTGTGTGCGCCAGTAATCGCGCACTATATCGTAACTCGTCTGCTCGGGTCGATCCGTGAAAGCGGCTAAAAGCTCGTGCGCGGTCTTGCCGTTATAAAGCGGCGCGATCAACGGCTGGATGATGGAGACCGTGCCGTCATATGCTCGCGCATCGCTCCAGGATTCGAGGAAATGGGATTCGGGAACATTCCACTGGCAAAGCTCCGCGGTCTCGTCTTTATACATCCCCAGGTAAACACGGAGCCTCGCCTTCATCAACCGCTCGCCGAAATTCATGTCGACCGGGGCGGAATAGACGGGGTTGCCGCCGAGGATCACAAGCAGATCGACCTGCCCGGCTTCGAGGTCCTGCACAAGCTCGCGAAGCGATGCGATCCCACCGCCGGGATTCGCTTCGACCGGGTCTGTGAAAACAACTGTGCTGCCGATGTTGCCGAGCGCCTGATTCATCGCGTGCGCGAGCGCGTGGACTACCGGCGACTGGTAATCGCCCGGTATTACAACGCTCGCCCCGCGATGGCGTTGAAGGTCGCGGACCAGCGCCTCGATCCATTTGCCGTGACGACTTTGAAGATCGCCTCCAATCGCTCCCCCCCCTTGCACTCCAAGCCCCGCCGCGACCGCCCGCGCGAAGGCTTCGACTTCGGACGGGCGAATCGGCAAACGGTGGTCGGCTTTGGCCCCTGTGTTTGTCGGAGACGATTCGACCGCATAAAGGCGGTTCATCTCGGCCGCGCCGTTCGGTCTTCGGCGCGAAGCAAAGTCCTTTGAGTATCTGAGGCTGGCCGGGCCGCAATTGAGGAAGTCCGAATCGAGCGCGAGGATTACATTCGCCCTGTCGATGCGGTAGACAGTATTGACCGGCTGGCCAAAAGCCAGCCGCGCGCCTTCGCCTGCGCCTCGCGGACCAGCGGGGTCGAACTGGTGCCATTTCGCAGAAGGGAAAGCCGCGAGAATCACCCGCAACTGGTTTGCGAGCGTGGGCGATGTGATGGTTGGCGTCAGTATTCTCAACCCCGCGCCTCCGAGACCGCGTTGCGCGTCAAGCGCGGGACGTATTGCCCCTAAGAGAGCGGACCAGGGCTGAATGTCACCGAGATGTGTCAAGGTCTGCGACCGGTCGGGGTCGTAAAGTGAAAGGATCGCCGCCTGCGAAAAGAGGTCCGCCGCGCCGAGGCTTGCAGGGTGATCCGGGTTGCCTTCGATCTTGGTCGGGCGGCCCATGTGAGATTCGACCAGCACCCCTGTGGCGATCCCGTCCACGGTCATCGCGGTTGCGTAAAACAGCGGCTTGCCCGGCACTATCTCTTCAGGCTGGCGCGCGTAGGGGGCGATCAGTTCGGTCGGCTGGCGCGTGCAGCCGGTGAGCCCCGCGAGCGCAATCGACGCGCCCATCAGTTTCAAAAACGTGCGCCGCCCCACAGGGTCGGTGAACTCCGACGCCTGCGCGGGAAACTCCTTGTGCAGCAACTCCTGAAAAGCCGGTGTGTCGGCAAGCTCTTCGAGGCTGCGCCAGTACTCTTTGCCTCTCGCGGCCTTCGCAGACGGGGTGATCGAAACCAGTTGTTGGTGATTCTCGTTATTAGACATTCAATTGTCCTTTGATTACCTGTGACACGTGTTGCAGCTTGTCAACTGTGCTGTGCTGCGAATCTTGTAGATCTCCTTCAGCCTCTTGCCCTGTTCGATCTGGTCAGCCGGCGGCTCCCACGCCATGTTGAATATCTCTTCTTTGGGGCGAAGGAATCTCTCGGGCTCGCGGTGACACTCAAGACACCACTCCATCTGAAGCGAGGCCACCTGATAAGCCAGCGGCATCAGGTCGACACGCCCGTGGCAGGTCGAGCAGCCAACGCCGTTGTTGACGTGTACGCTGTGGTCGAAATAGGTAAAGTCGGGCAGGTCGTGAACACGCGTCCACTCGATGGGTTTTCCCGTGCGCCAGCTCTCACGGATGGGCTCAAGGTACGGGCTGTTGGCGAAGATCTGCGAGTGACAGTTCATACAGGTCTTCGTCGGCGGGATGCCCGCGAAGGCCGCGTCTTCTACAGAGGTGTGGCAGTAGCGGCAGTCTATCCCCTCGTCTCCGACGTGGTGCTTGTGGCTGAATTGTACAGGTTGCTCGCGAGGAAAGAAGGCTTGCGTGTTATAAGAAGAGCGGCCGATTCCGTCTATGATGAAGAGGACGGCGAGGATTATAAAGACCGCGCCAAAGATCGTTACTTTAGCGATGAAGTTTGTGCTGCGGTGAAAGATCTGGGTCATTGGTTTTAAGCCCCAAATTACTCTTATGCTACGTGAACCGATGGCGGTCTGTGATTGCAGCTTTCAGACCACAGGCAAGCGCACGCAACACGTATATAGCTGCGCGGCGCGACTTTATAATGAGTATTGACCTGGGACGGGAGCGGGCCTTTGATAAGCCACGGTTTAAAGAATGTGACGCCCGCACGTGCGGGGCGAAGGAAGACAGTTTTCTCTGGTCCCAAGTTCTGGCAGCCCACATGGATGTTTTAATCATAGGCGTAACATGAAGCAAGCTCCCTCACAATGCTCCACCTGCCTTTGCGAAAACAGATTATGATACGAAATGAAATCCGAAAGGGCAAATCGGATTTGAAATATTCTATCGCCGCCATTATCCCCTGCTCGTCTGCCAGCACGAATGTCCCTGAAAGAAGCACGATTGAGTCAGAAAACAGGCGACTCATGCCAAAAAATCGCGGGTTGATTTTCAGCGAACCGCTGTGTATACTGACTCTTCGAATATGCCGCTATAGTGTAAGTGGTTAACACGCCGCCCTCTCAAGGCGGAAACTACGGGTTCGAGTCCCGTTAGCGGTACTCAAATCTCTTAATCGGTACCAGACACGCAAGGCTTATATCTTCCTCAGGTCCCCTCTACAACAAAGAGGGCATTCTTGTTAAACGACTCACCCACATGAAGACCTCGAAGCGGTGTCCTAGATGCGCCCTTGAGCTACCACTTGCCCGGTTCTCCAAGAATAAAGCCAGTCGCGACGGGTATCAGTCTTATTGCAAAGCTTGTCGGCAAGTAATAGTGAAAACCTGGCAAGAAAAAAATCGTGACCGGATGCGTTTATATTATCAGCAGTACCGGGAAGCGCATCGCGAGGAGAGGCGCAAATACAACAAGGGGTGGCGCAAAGAGAATAAGGATTACTGGCGGCATTACCAAAACGCCCGGCTCAAGGGCGATATGAATTACCGGCTGCATAATTACATAAGCAGGGCCCTTAGAAGGGCTATAAGCAAGAAGGGTCGCTCGATTCTGGCTGTTTTGGGGTACTCGGTCGATCAGTTGCGATCTCACCTTGAATCACATTTTAAGCCCGGCATGACGTGGAAGAACTACGGGAAGGCGTGGCATATCGACCATGTGATTCCCAAGTCATGGTTTAAGCTTGAAACCGAAGACGGAATAGATGAATACGAATTAAGAATCTGCTGGGGGTTAACAAACCTTCAGCCGTTGTGGGCAACCGCCAATCTCAAAAAGAAGAACAGTCACGTCGGCAACCAGAGCCGGATTACGTATGACCAGTTCAGAACCCTCATCGATCTCCATAAACGAAACCACCTGGCGTTGACGGTGCAGTCGCTTTCGCTCGCAGAATAAATGCTCGCTGAAATTGCTAGTCGCAAGGGGCTGGTGTAAAGTTTCAGGTTGAGAGAATCCGGGTCTTCAGTGGAACGGGCGCTTCTGAAACTCTCAATCGCATCTGCGGAAGATAGCTGCCTCTACTTAACAGCGATCAATCTCATCCAGATGGCCGAAAGCTGAAAGCCGGGTCCTTTAAGAGTTCTAAACCATATAATGAATTACATCATCACAGAGCAGATGTCCAACAAGCACATATCAACCTTCCTTGCATCGATAGTTGAATCTTCTGACGACGCAATCATAGGCAAGACCCTTGACGGCATAATCGTTAGCTGGAACAAGGGCGCGCAGAGGATATACGGGTACTCGGCCGAAGAGGTCGAAGGCAAGCACATATCTATGCTCGCGCCGAAAGATTCCAAAGACGAGATACCAAAGATACTTGAAAAGCTCAGGCGGGGCGAGCAGATAAGGCATTATGAAACGACCCGCGTCGACAAGCAGGGCAGAATCCTTAATGTCTCCCTGACTATCTCTCCCATCCGTGACGACTCGGATCAGATTGTCGGCGCTTCGACAATCGCTCGCGATATCACCGCGCGCAAGCGTACCGAGCAGGAGTTGCGGATACACGCGTACGTGATAAAGAGCCTTATCGAAGGGGTAAGCATCTATGACGAAAACGGAATACTGATTTATGCGAACCCCGCCGAAGATACCATGTACGGGTACGAGCCCGGCGAGATGATCGGAGAACGTATCCCGCTAGAGAATGTGTTGCCGCCTTCTGAAGATGGCCAGACTGTCCGCGAAGGGATTGAGCAGCTGAAGAAGGCCGGTTCTTGGATGGGAGAGATAAGCCATCTCAAGAAGGACGGGAGGCCGTTTGTCACCGCCGCCCGCATTAGCACGCTCGACGTTTCGGGCAAGACGTATATCGTGCGCGTACAGCACGACATCACAAACCGCAAGCGGTCCGAACAGGAGCGCGCTCAGCTGCTCGCCCGCGAACAGGCCGCGCGAGCCGAAGCCGAGGCCGCCAACCGGTTGAAAGACGAGTTCCTCGCTACCGTCTCGCACGAGCTAAGGACGCCACTCAATGCCATACTCGGATGGGCCGGTATGCTTCGCGGCGGCAGGCTCGATCCAGAAACGTTCAACCACGCGCTCGGAGTCGTCGAGCGCAACGCGAAAGCGCAGGCCCAGTTGATCGAAGATATACTGGATGTCTCTCGCATCATATCGGGCAAGCTGAGACTCAACATTTTCCCGACCTATCTTGAGAACATCGTCAAAGCGGCGGTCGATACCGTTCGGCCGGCGGCAGAAGGTAAAGGCATAGACCTGCGGGTGAATCTTCAAACAAGCCCCACGGCCGTTTCGGGCGACCCGGACAGGCTTCAACAGGTGATCTGGAACCTTCTGTCAAATGCCATAAAATTCACGCCTGAAGAGGGCCGCATCATTGTGGAGGTGAGCCATTCGGCGACGCACGCGCTTATCGTGGTCACAGACACCGGGCAGGGCATAGAGCCGGAATTTCTCCCTTACGTCTTCGAGCGGTTTTTACAAGAGGACGGCACGCTGACCAGAAGGCACGGCGGGCTGGGGCTAGGGCTTGCAATCGTTCGTAATCTAGTCGAGATGCACGGGGGGACGGTCAAGGTCGAAAGCCCCGGCCAGGGGCTTGGCGCTACATTTACCGTCAAGCTCCCGCTCAGACCCACGCGCTCGCTTGAGGTGCCTCACGGCGCAGAGGGACTTGTGGGTGAGGCCGCTCCCTTGCGTGAGCCTGAGCGCAAGCGCAGACTCAACGACCTCAGAATTCTGGTGGTCGATGACGAAGGTGACACGCGCGAGATGCTAAGAGCGTTGCTTACACAGGAGGGGGCCGAAGTGAGCACGGCCGACTCGGTTCAAAGCGCACTTGTGGCGATCCAGTCGCTTGACCTCGACGTTATGGTCAGCGACATAGCGATGCCCCTTGAAGACGGTTACGCGCTCATCAAAAATGTTCGCCAGCACGAATCAAGCTCCGGCAAGTATCTTCCTGCGGTCGCGCTCACGGCTCGCGCAAGGTCTAAAGACAGGGAGCTTGCGCTCGAAGCGGGGTATGAGATGTTTGTGCCAAAGCCTGTGGATGCCGATGCGATCATTGAGGCTCTGGCTTCGCTCGCAACAGGGCGGAAAAGAGAGAAGGATTGAGGACCGGGTTGGAAGCCGATTTTCATATGAAAGCCGACCTCGCGAATCCACTGCTCGGTCCTCATCACCTGGGAAATGTGGTAGGCTGTTGTTTTTAGATTGATAGAAAGGAAGAAGGATGAACAAGGAAGATTACATATTGTTTAGCGGTGGCGCGCAGGGCGCGGAGGCGGAGTTCGGGGCGAACGCCGAGCGGCTAGGGATCGAAGAGGTGAATTTTACGTTTGACGGTCATAAGATCGTGCGCCATCGCGGGCTTCGCGTGCTCAACCACGAAGAATTGAAGAGCGGCGATGTCAGCCTCGATTACGTCTCCCGTTTGATGAACCGTCGCTACACCGACAGCCCTGTGCTGCGCAAGGTGCTGCAAAGCATCTGGTATCAGATCAACAATGGCCAGGAGATATACGTCATAGGCGAGATACTCGACGACAAGACGGTCAAAGGCGGGACAGGCTGGGGCGCGGAGTTCGCCAAGCTCTGCAACAAGCCGCTCCACGTCTTTGACCAGCGCCGCAGCGCGTGGTTTACGTGGGACCGGAAGGACTGGATCGAGCGAAAAAGCGGCGACGCGCCCGTAATCGATCACATCCATTTCACGGGCACAGGCACGCGGCTCCTCGAAGAGAACGGTCGCAAGGCCATCGCGGACCTCTTCCAGAGATCATTCTCATGAGCTTTGCGGAGCGCTGCCCGAAAGCAGCGCTCCGCAACTCAAAACGCCCAGCTGACCTCCCCCTGTTGAACTCTCTCGGACCGGCCCACTATAATCACCGCGCTTTTCAATTCACTTCGGAGACATCCCTATGACCAGAGCCAGGATAACAACTCTTCTGCTTGCGGTGATGCTTGTCGTTCAGATTGTGCCGACAGACGCGCAGACGGCCTACTACGACATAATCATAATGAACGGTCGGATTATCGACGGGAGCGGCAACCCCTGGTTTTACGGCGATGTCGCGATTCGCGATGACCGGATCATCAAAGTCGGGCGGATTGGGCCGTCGCGCGCACCCCGCAGGATAAACGCTCAAGGTATGATCGTCGCGCCGGGTTTTATAGACATGCTCGGTCAATCCGAAGAGACGCTGTTGATCGACCCGCGCGCCCAATCGAAAATCTTTCAGGGCATCACAACCGAAGTGACGGGCGAAGGCGGCTCGATTGCGCCCCTGAACGACTATTTGATCGAAGAGAGCCGCGCGCGCATCGAGCACTTCCGCATGCAGGTTGACTGGCGCAGCCTCGACGAATATTTCTCGCGGCTCGAACGGACCCCCGGGGCTATAAACCTCGCGACATACGTCGGGGCCACGCAGGTTCGGCAGATGGTTCTCAAGGACGAAGACCGCTCTCCAACGCCCGCAGAGATGGAGAGCATGCGGCGGCTGGTTGCGCGGGCTATGGAAGAGGGAGCCGTGGGGCTCAGCTCGTCGCTCGTCTACGCGCCCGCTTTTTACGCCAGCACAGAGGAGCTTGTCGAGCTGGCTAAAGTGGCCGCGCGCTACGGCGGGGTATATGCCACGCACATGCGAAGCGAGAGCAACTCGATCATGAAAGCGATTGACGAAGCTATACGAATCGGGCGGGAGGCAAAGATACCGGTAGAGATTTTTCATTTGAAGCTAGCGGGAAAACAGAACTGGGGGAAGATGTCCGAGGTCATAAAGAAGATCACCGACGCGCGGGCCGCAGGTATAGACATCACAGCGGACCAGTACCCTTACGTCGCGGGCGCGACCTCGCTCGGAGCGAGCATACCGCCTTGGGCGCACGAAGGGGGAACCGGAAAATTTATCGAGCGTTTGAAAGACGCGAAGACCCGCGAACGGCTGAAACAGGAGATGCGCGCGGCTACGGGCGACTGGGAAAACTTCTACTACGGCGCGGGCGGCGGCCAGGGGATAATGATCGCGAGCGTGCTCAGTAACGAGCTGAAGAAGTACCAGGGAAAGCGCGTGTCTGAAGTCGCAAAGTTGATGAATAAACCGGACGAGATAGACGCGCTGTTTGACCTTGTCATTGCCGACAACAACAACGTCGGCGCTGTCTACTTCCTGATGAACGAAGACGACGTGAAGCTCGCGATGAAACAGCCCTGGGTGAGCATAGGAGTAGACCACGGGGCAGTCGCAACGACGGGGCCGCTGGCCGAAGGCCGCGCGCACCCGCGAGCATACGGGACCTTCCCGCGAATACTTGGCCGGTATGTGCGCGATGAGGGGGTGCTGAGTATGGAAGAGGCCGTACGCAAGATGACTTCGCTGGCCGCCAACCGCGTGGGCCTTTCGGAAAGGGGGCTTATCAAGCCGGGCTTCTTTGCGGACGTGGTAGTCTTCGATCCCCGGCAGATAAACGACGTGGCCACGTTTGAAGACCCCAACCGGCTATCAGTCGGCGTGCGTTATGTAACGGTAAACGGCAAGCTCGTGCTTGATAACGGCAGGCAGACGACAGCCTTGCCGGGCCGCCCGCTTCGCGGTCCGGGTTCTAGAAAAGCTGTCACGCCCATTAGGCCGGAAACGCGCTGAGACACGGAGCCGGGATGGCCGAGATAACAACAATCTATTGCCAGGAATGCAAGCGAGCCAACACGAGCGCCGCCAAAAGGTGCCTGTGGTGCGGCGTGCCGCTGATAGATCAAGGGACAATCGAAAACTTTCAGACCACGCAGATTGAGATCGGCTATCTTGACGGCATCGAGCGTCTGGATAACCCTTGCCCCGTAAGACTTGTGGTCGGCCCGGCCGGGGTGGAAGTCTCGGAGCTGATGCCCGGGAGCAGGATGATAAAGATCGCGGCTGACCAGTTGACAGGGGCGCGCGTCGTCGATTCGAGCATAATTGAGGAGGGGAAGGTTGTGCGCGCGGGCTGGAGGTCGTGGCTTTTACTGGGCGCGCTCGCGCTCGTCCTGCCGAGCAAAAAGCTGCCCGATAAGAAGAAGCACGACTACATCCTGACGATCAGCTACAACGCGGCGGGCGAAGCGCGAAACGCGGTCTTTCAACACCAGAACTGGCTGGGGCTTACAAAGGTAGAGTTGTTCGCGGGCGTCATCAACTCGATTGTGCGCGCGAGAAAGATCAGGACCGGAGGCTGAGGACCAGGCGGCCGTGATTATCTTCGCGAGGTCGGCTTTCATATGAAAGCCGACCTCGCGAATCCACTGCTCGGCCCTCACCCCTCAGTTCTGTTTTTTCGCCGGTGGCGCGGCTCGATCTCTTGCGCGAAGTAGTGGTTGAAGGCTTCGATGACTTCCGGGTCGAAGTACCTGCCCGAACTGCTGCGCACCTCTTCGAAAGCTCTTTCGGGCGACCAGGCTTCCTGATAAACGCGCTCTTCGGTCAGCGCGTCGTAAGCATCCGCGACAGAGACTATGCGGCTACCGAGCGGTATCTCTTCGCCCTTCAATCCATGCGGGTAGCCAGTCCCGTCCCACCGCTCGTGATGCGCCGCCGCGACAAACGGGATGTCGGACAAATCTTCGGGCAGGCGAATCTTCGATAGCAGCCGGAACGTGTGCAGCGGGTGTTCTTTTACGTGTTCGTACTCTTCGGGTGTGAGGCGCGCAGGCTTCAGCAGCACGTCGTCTCTTATGCCGATCTTCCCGTAATCGTGTAGAAGCCCCGCGTAGTAGATCAACCGCGAGTCGGTTTGAGCCAGCCCCATCGTTCGGGCTATGCCTGCTGAAAACGCGCCCACGCGAGCCGAGTGGCCTGCGGTTGAGTCGTCTCGCGCATCAAGCGAGGCCGCGAGCGTTCTTATAAAGCTCTCAAGCGAGCGCCGCTGCTCGTCGAGCAGGTAGAGGTTCTCCATAGCGAGCCCCGCCTGCCGACCGACCGCCGTCAGAAAGTCGAGCTCCTCGTCATCGAATACGCGCGACGTGGTCAGGTTGTCGATGTAGCAAACGCCCCAGACGCGCGAGTGCGACCCCATCGGCGCGCACATCACAGACCTTATCGATTGAAACTTGACCGAGTCGCCTCCGCTAAACCGCGCGTCCGACCTCGCGTCGAAGCTCAAGATGGCAACGTTATCGTTATAGACCTGCCTGGTGATGCTGCGGCTCGGCGTAAACGAGACGTCCGGCGGAAACGATGCGCCGAGTTGGAATATGCCCCGCTCGTGGTCGCGCATCAGCACCGCGCAGCGCTCGGCCTTGAGGACGCGGTGAAGAAAGGCCGCGAGCTTTTCACCCAGCTCTTTTGCCGAATGTGCCGTGAGCAACTCGCTTGTGAACTCATAGAGCGCCCGCAGCCTCTCGAAGGTGTCGTTTCTGAGCAGCCCCGTCTGCGGCAGCCTCGCGGTGTTGATAAACCGCGCCTCTTCGGGCACGATCACGCGAACCGGGCTCAGAGACGCGCCGGAATCTGACGTGCCCGCGCCGGTATTGTCGCTCGACTCGTCTGCGCGAAAGACGAATTCAAGGCCGCGCCCACGACCGAGCCGTATGCGGTCCCCGTCACGCAGAACCTGACTCTTTATCCTCTGCTCGTTTACGAATGTGCCGGATGTCGAGTCCAGGTCTCTGACGGTGTAGGACGCGCCGTCAAAGCATATCTCTACGTGGAACCTTGAGATGTATGGGTTGTCGAATGAGAGGTCGTTTTCGCCGAGCCGCCCTATCTTGAACGCTTCGCCGCCGAGATCGTGCGAGCAGTAACGGCCGTTAGAATCTTTATAGGTCAGCTTGAAAGATTTACCCATGACTCCCCCTTATCGAAAGTCCAGGCGTCAAACCGGCTCTCCCTCGAAACGGCGCGTATCAGTAACCGCGCGTTTCACACGCGCCTGAATTGACGCAGAGGCGGTCCGGTTCCATGAAGCAGTTTTTGGGGGCAGAATCACACGAGCTCGACTGAGCAACGGGAAACTTCTCAAGCCCGGGGTGAGGCGCTCGGGCGGCGGGTGAGGCCGCGCGTTCGAACCCCAGATCAAACATCTCGGCTTGATCTGTCCCCGGCTGACTTAAAACGATCATCACAACGGGAAGGCTCGATTCTTCCCTGCCACCTTCCGCGCCCTGACGCGGCTCCGCGTCAAGACTCGTGAGAACGGATGCGAGCAAGCGGCGCACGTTATCTTTATCGAGCTGGCGCATCGCGTTCTACTTTCCAACCTCAATCGTATCGACAACGCCGACTATGGCCGAATCTATCGCTGCTCCCGGTTGCCCGGTCGAAGCGGTCGAAGCAGACCACCCTTCGCGTACGACCACGACCGTGTCACCCACGCCCGCGTCGACAGAGTCCAGAGCGAGAAGCTCGCCGCCGAGGTCCGCGCCGTCAAGGTCAATAGGCTGGACGATCATTATTCGTCCGCCCTCATAACGGTCGTTCTTCTGGGTCGCGACCACGTTTCCAACGACGCGCGCAAGGATCATCGCCTGCTCACAGAGTCGACTATGCCGACGATTGTGCAATCGGTCGGCACTTCGACAGGGTCGAAGGGGAAAGAGGCTTCTTTTCCTCGACACCAGAAGATTATCTCGCCTTTCCCGGCCCCGACCGAGTCGATTGCGACCATCGGTTTTCCCTGGTCCACAAAGCGGCTATCAACGGGCTGTATGACAAGGAGTTTCCGGCCTTCGAGCGATTCGGTCTTGACCGTTGAAACTACGGTGCCTATTACACGCGCCAGTTGCATAGGGGACCTCGGATTGGGAGCGATTTCGTCAAGCGCATAAAAGATTGCGCCTGCGGTCGCGCGTTGTCAAGATTTAATTCCGGCGCGCAGGCTCTCACCTCGATTCCGGGTGGAGCGCGTCTAGCTTCGTAACATACGCCTTGTTGATCACCACGGGGTCGCGCGGCATCGGGGTCCTTGGCCAGGTCGGAGCGCGAACGATTGAATCGACCACGTTCTGGCCTTCAAGGACGCGAGCAAAGATTGTAAGCTTCTGCTCATCGAGCGCCGGCGCTTCGGTGGCGCAGATGACGAACTGGCTTGTATGCGTGTCCGGCTCGCCGGGCCTTGTCACCGCCGCTACGATCCCGCGAACGTGTTTGAACTTCGCGTTGTATTCGGACGCTACTGTGGGCAGGTCGGGGTAATCCTTCCCCCACTGCGATGTGTCCTCGCGCTTTGTCGTCGGGTCGCCGCCCATAACCCCCAGCGTATTGCCCTGGTATCTTACGATCTGGTGAAACTTTGTCCCGTCAAAAAAGCCTTGTTTCGCCAGCTCCTTGAAATTGGCCGCGTGCAGGGGCGCTTCCTGCTGGTAAAACTGAATTACTATCTGCCCGTAGTTTGTGTCGAGCACGACGACCTCATCATTGCTCGCGCTTTTCGAGCCCGCGCACGCTCCGCTTGCGAGAGCCGCCGCGAGCAACGCGATTAGCAAGAGCGTCGATCTGAGCTTACTCACCTTTGCCACCCTCGCCCTCCAGACTCGCTTTCAACAGATTGTTTACCAACTGCGGGTTGGCGCGCCCGCCGCTCAACTTCATCACCTGGCCGACGAAAAAGCCGAACAGCCCTGCCTTGCCTGCGCGGTAGCTTTCGGCCTGTTTCGGATTGGCAGAGATAGCCTGCTCGACCAGGCGGCGAATCTCAGCCTCATCCGAAACCTGGCCGCCGCCTTTTTCGCGGACAATCTCGGCAGCCGTACGCCCCGTGCGATACATCTCGACCAGCGCCTCTTTTGCCATCTTGCCGCTGATCTCGCCCGAATCTATCAGCTTTATCATCTCGGCCAGGCGGTCTGGGCTGACAGGGCTATGGCCTATGTCCGCCTGATCGTTCTTCAACTCGCGCGCAAGCTCGTTCAAGACCCAGTTGGCCGCCGCGCGAGCATTGCCGCTTGCGCGCGCCGCCGACTCGAAGTAATCGGCCAGAGCTACTGTCTCTGTCAGCTGGGCCGCATCATCAAACGAGAGCCCGTACTCCTCGGTAAACCGATTGCGCCGCGCTTCGGGCAGTTCGGGCAGGGTCTCACGCACGCGCGCCACTTCGTCCGGCGAGACGACGAGCGGCGGCAAGTCGGGTTCGGGGAAGTACCGGTAATCGTGCGCCTCCTCCTTGGAACGCATCGAGTATGTCTTTGCCTCGCGCTCATTCCAAAGCCGCGTCTCCTGGGTTATCTTTTCGCCCGCTTCGAGCGCCGCGACCTGGCGGTCAATCTCGTACTCCAGGGCGTGCTGTAAAAACCTGAACGAGTTTAGATTCTTCAGCTCGACCTTTGTGCCGAACTTCTCTGCCCCGCGCAGCCTGACGCTGACGTTGGCATCGCAGCGCAGACTTCCCTCTTCCATATTGCCGTCGCACACGTCGACGTATTGGAGCGTCCGCCGAACATACTGAACATAGTCGTATGCTTCCCAGGACGAGCGGAAATCGGGCTCCGAAACGATCTCGGCGAGCGGCACGCCGCTGCGATTCAGATCGACGTAGGATTTGGCGGCCGATTCCGGCATCCCTTCGTGAAGCGACTTGCCCGCGTCTTCTTCGATATGAAGCCTCGTTATACCGAACCGCTTCACCCTCCATTCGACGGGCGCGCCGAACTCGTTGCGCTCGGCGGTCGGGATCTCGACCCAGCCGTGCTCGGAAAACGGGCGGTCGTATTGCGAAATCTGATAGCCCTTCGGCAGGTCGGGATAGAAATAGTTCTTGCGCGAAAAGATAGATTCCGAGTTTACCTGCAAGTTGAGCGCGAGCGCGGCGCGTGTGGCCAGCTCTATCGCCCTGCGGTTAAGGACGGGCAGCGCACCCGGCAACCCTAAGCAGACCGGACAGGTGTTGGCGTTCGGCTCGCCGCCAAACTGAGCCGAGCACCCGCAAAATATCTTCGAGCCGGTCTTGAGCTGCGCATGAATCTCAAGACCTATGACGGTTTCGTACTTGTCCCTCATAACGCTTTTTCTGAATGTTGATTGAAAGAGGCAAGTATAGCACTCAGGGGACGTAAACCGTAAACCGTGAACCGTGACAAGGGGAGAGTAAACAGTGACAAGTGACGAGTGACAGGAAAGAATTTATGCGCGCCTGCTGCTTTTCTCAGTCTTGTCACTCGTCACTTGTCACTGTTTACGGTTCGCGGTTCACCATCATAGCCGTGGCGTAACTCTTCATGCGGCGGCGCGCCAGGCGGTTCAGGCTGAAGGCAGCGTCGGGAGCGGACTTCTTGATGCGGTCGAGCAGCTCACGCAAACGGGCGGTGTCTTCAACAGCTCTGTGCATCTCAAGCAGGCTCGCGGGGCGCGTTATGACAATGTCTACGTTGGAGATAAATATTTCAGAGAAGGTGCTTTTGATCCTTATGCTCGCGCCCGCTATCACGGTCGCGGCCAGCTCGACCTGAGTGATCCCCTTCCAGGGTATGAAGGCGACTTCGCGGTTACCGTGTATCTCTCTCACGCCCTCGTTCCCGATCTCGACCGCCTGCCGCGCTTCTCTTGAGAAGACCCACAACACAACGAGGTAGGCGATCCAGGTTACGCCGACCAGGCTTATCGCGAGCATCGAGCCCAGCACAAGCGGCAGGCGGTTGTCGGTCGAGGTGGCAGCCGACGCTGCGAGCAACCCGCCCGCCAGCGCGAAGCCGAGCGTCACCACCACGACGACTTTGCGGTATGCCATCGTGTATAGAAAGCTGCCCCGGCGCTCGATTCGTATCTGACTCAAACCGGCCTCTATCGCTTTGGAAAAGATGTTTGCGCCCCGATTATAACAGCACAGGTCGAACAAATGCACTGACAGCCGAGAGCGTGCTCTGTTATCATACTTGTTTGATCTGAGAGCAGTTTGGAGGACATGTGAAAGTACGGGAAGATATACGCAACATCGCCATCATCGCGCACGTCGACCACGGCAAGACCACGCTTGTCGATTCGATGCTAAAGCAGTCGGGCCTGTTTCGTGATAACGAAGCGGTCGTCGAGCGAATGATGGACTCTATGGACCTTGAGCGCGAGCGCGGCATCACGATCATGGCAAAAAACGCCTCGGTCCATTACGGCAACGTCAAGATAAACATCGTCGACACGCCGGGCCACTCGGATTTCGGGGGCGAGGTTGAGCGCGTCTTGAAGATGGTCGACGGGGTGATGTTGCTGGTTGACGCGAGCGAAGGCCCGCTCCCGCAGACACGCTACGTGCTGTCGAAGGCGCTTGAGCAAAAGCTCCCGGCTATCGTCGTTATAAACAAGATTGATCGCCAGGACGCCCGCGCCGAAGAGGTGGTCAGCGAAGTCTTCGACCTCTTTATCGACCTCGACGCAAATGAAGAACAGGTAGACTTCCCCATCATCTACACGATTGCGCGCGACGGTATCGCAAAACGCAGCCTCGACGACGACAACAGAGACCTGCGCCCGCTCTTCGATGAGATTGTCCGCACGATCCCGCCCCCGGCCGCGCCTACGGACGGGGTGCTTCAACTGCTCGTCTCGAACCTCGATTACAACGAATATGTAGGCCGCCTGGCGATTGGCAGAATCTCGTCGGGCAGGGTCGCCGTCGGCGACCAGATCTCGATTTGCAAGCTGAGCGGCCAGATTGAAAAGACGAAGGTGACGAAGCTTCTGGCGTTTGAGGGGATGAAGCAGGCGCCTGTCGAGCAGGCCGAAGCTGGCGAAATAGTTGTGCTCGCCGGGATCGAAGACATATACATAGGCGAAACCGTCTCGTCTGCGGAAGACCCGAAGCCGCTGCCGCGAATCAAGATAGACGAGCCGACGATCTCTATGATCTTCAGCGTAAATACATCGCCGTTCGCAGGGCGCGAGGGCAAGTACGTCACTTCGAGAAAGCTGCGCGAGCGGCTCGACAAAGAGGCGCTCGCAAACGTCGCCATCCGCGTCGAGGAGACCGATTCGATGGACAGCTTCAAGGTGTCCGGGCGCGGTGAGCTTCAGCTTGCAATCATCATCGAGATGATGCGGCGCGAGAGCTATGAGGTCCAGGTGTCGAAACCCGAAGTCATCCTTCGCGAAGAGGGCGGCAAGAAGCTCGAACCCATCGAGCTTGCGGTGGTCGACTGCCCTGAGACTTTTATCGGCGTGGTGACGGAGGCGCTTGGGCGCAGGCGCGGGCGCATGACGAAGATGGTCAATCATGGAACCGGGCGCGTGCGAATGGAGTTCGAAGTGCCTTCGCGCGGGTTGATAGGTTTTCGCAGCGAGTTTTTGACCGACACCAAAGGGACAGGGTTATTAAACACCATGTTTCTGCGCTGGGACGAGTGGCAGGGCAGCATCTCGCAGCGAATCTCCGGCGCGCTTGTGGCCGACAGGCCCGGCGCGGCGACCACGTATGCGCTTTACAACCTGCAAGAGCGCGGCGAGCTGTTCATACGCCCCGGCACAGCGGTTTACGAAGGCATGATCGTCGGTGAGAACGCGCGCGACGTCGATATGGACGTGAACATAATACGCGAGAAGAAGCTGACGAACATGCGCGCATCGTCGGCCGATGACGCGATGCGGCTGGTCCCCTTCCGCGAGCTGTCGCTTGAGCAGGCGCTTGAGTTTATTCGCGAAGATGAGCTGGTCGAAGTCACACCCGGATCGATTCGCATGCGAAAGAAGATTCTCGCCTCGAACCAGCGCCCGAAAGGCCGCGCCACCGAATAGTGATGCTGAATAGTGCTCCTTGATGGGGTGAAGGCGGTTGGCGCTATTCCCCTCTCAAGGTCAGCACCTTGAGCACCCACTCATCCGGGTCGAGCGCAAGACCCTGCGGCTTTGAGTCGAGCTTGAAAGTAAAAGTGTGCTCGCGCTCTCGCAGGTCTACGACTTCGCGCCGGGTCTTATCCCCGACCTTTATATCGACGTCGAGCCGTATTCGAAAGAGCGTTTTCTGCTGCTTCTGCGCAACGCGCAACCGCAGCTCGCGCGAAGGCTCGTTCCACTCCCACGCCGCATCGAGGATGGGATAGCCCGGCTCGTATATCCACTGCTTGAAAAACCAGTCGAGCGGGCGGCCCGCGTGAAACTCCATCACCTTTTGCAAATCTGCCGTCAACGCGGTGCGGTCGCGGTATGTGCGGTAATAATCGCGGACGGCTTCAAAAAACAGCCTGTCGCCCATTTCGCGGCGGAGCATGTGAAGCACCCACCCGCCTTTTTGATAGTTGTTCCGATTCAGAAGCTTGAACAGGTCGGTGATCGAAGGGTCGTAGATGGGCGGCGCTGTCTCACCGTAAGCCTTCAGGTAAGTCTCTTTGTCGGCGAGCATGCGCTCGACAAACTTGTCCCGCCCGTCCGCGTGCTCGAAAAAGAGATTTTCAAAGTAAGTCGCAAACCCTTCGCTGAGCCAGAGGTGATGCCAGTCGGCTTCCGTGACCGAATCGCCGAACCACTGGTGCGCAATCTCGTGTGCGACAGTGCCTTCGAGCCTTCCGCTGCCGTCGAACGCCTTCTCGTCAAAGAAGATCGCGGTGGAGTTTTCCATCCCGCCGAACTGCGTGGATGACTGAACGAGCGCGAGCTTTTCATAAGGGAACGGGCCGATCAGGTTGTGGTAGTAGTCAAACATCTGGAGCGTCCGCCCGTAATCTTTTATGCCGTTGTCGCGGTCCTGCGGGTAAAGGTAGTAGAGCAGTTGAACGCCGTGGCTCGTGCCGACGTTGAGTATGGAGAATTCAGTAGCGCCGACGACCATGCAGTATGTCGGGATGGGCACAGACATTCTCCAGTGTGTGAGCTTTGTGCCGTCGTGGTTGCTTGTGACTTCGACCAGCGCGCCGTTGGCGATCACGTCATAACGAGCAGGGGTTGTCACAAGGAATTCGACCGTCGCCTTGTCATAAGGATGGTCGATGCCGGGGAACCAGTGGCGAGCGCGGTTGGGCCAGTTGTCGGCGAAGATCGTGCGGTGGCCGAACTTGCTCTTCTTGATAAATAGCCCGTCCGAAGGCCGCCCGTGATACTTCACCCCTATCCAGAAGCGCTCCCCTCGCCTGTAGGTTTTTCCGAGCGTGACCAGAAGTTTCCCGCCCGCGTGGTTGAACCTTGCGGGCCGCTTCTCCTCGCTCACTTCGCTGACCGCGAGACCTCCGAAATCGAGCGGCACCTGATTCACGCCGTCGCCTGTCGCTTCAAAAAGTATCTCTGCGCTGGCGCTTATCTGCTCGCCCTCCTGCTTGATGTCGAGACGGATGCGGTAGTGAATCGCATCTAGAGTAGTAGAGCGCGGGTAGTCGTCTCGCGAAAAGACAGGCGCGGCCTGTACCGAGACGAGCAGCAGGGCGAGCAGGAATCGTTTCATGCTTTTAAATCCTCTTGATCGGTAATAGAATCGCGGGCGGATTTTAAAGGTTTGCGGTCACGGCGCGCAACCTGAGCTTTGAGGTAGCAATTCAGCCTTTGAGATTCCTGCCGATTCCTGGTATTAAACCGGTTCAGAGACATTAGTTACCCTGGCAGGAAAGGTTATGGACACAAAAGAGGACTTGTTGGACCTGGTTTCGGTCGCGGTTTTCGGCGCTGGTTCGGGCAGCGAGGAAAAATACCTCGGTATGGGCTCGCTCATATCGCCAAGGCTGGCGATCATGCCGAGCATTCGGGTACAAACGCCCGGATTATGGGACCAGGCCCCCGGCTCGTTTCGGGTAGTCCTTAACCCGCCTCAACAGCTTCGAAAACTTGACGAATCATCTGACTCTATCGCCGTAGAAGCATTTATGGTCGCTCAAGACAACACATTAAATGTGACCTTGTTAAACCTTAAATCACCGCCCCCCTTCGATCTTTCACTTCTGAAAGTCAATGCGAGTCTGCATCTAGAAGGTAAGGAGTGGAGGTCGATGAGGATTGGCTATGAGAACGTCCCCTATTACCGTTTGCATGGTAAAGTCAGCGGTCTGACAGAATCTGGCGGCAGAACTCTTATTCGCCTCGACACTACACAAATAACTAAAGCTGTGGCTGTCATTGGCGGGCCTGTGCTTGTAGGCAACACTCTCATCGGTATGATCGAGGGTATTACCGAAGACGGGGAGGGGCTTTATGCCATCCCAATAAGCGAAATGGCAAAGAGCGAAGCGCTGGTCAAAATCAGAAAGCTGATTGCCGACCAGAAGGAGGCCGCCCCCGACCCGCCGCTTGAAGAGGGTCCCACTCCCAAAACCGGCGCTCCGCCACGGAAGCGTAGAAAGCAGATTCCGGGGTTTAGCTCCGACGACACCAGGGGCGAAGACAAGCTCGACATCAAGCGTGAAGTCGAGGCGCTCTGCTCCGTGATTGCGGCCAAGGACGTCGATCCGCCCGTCTCCGTCGGATTGTTCGGTGACTGGGGCAGCGGCAAGAGCTTCTTCATGCGAAAGATGGAGGAGCAGATCAACACGCTGAAGGCACAAGCCCGCGCCAGCTCAAAATCGCCCTACTGCCCTCACATAGTCCAGCTCTGGTTTAATGCGTGGCATTACATGGACACAGACCTGTGGGCGAGCATCGCTTCCGAAATCTTTGAAGGGTTGGCCGAGCAGCTTGCCAGGGAGGCTATACCTGAAAGCGAGCAGGACCCTAAATACAAGCGCGCGCGGCTTGTGGCAGACCGCGCTTCATCGCTCAACAAACTTGAGCTGGCCGAAAAAGAGCTAAGGCAGGTTGAAAACGAGTTGTCTCAAAATGTTCAAAGCCTTGCGAGGCTCGGAGACGAGATCGGCCCTGACACAAGCCCGCAGGCGCTGCTTCGTGAAGGGCTGCGGTTTGCCCTGGGACAGCCCGAAGTGATCGACCAGATTGCGCGAGGCAGGAGAGAGTTCGATAGCAAAGTTAATGAGGCTGCCAGGAAACTCAATATACCGACGACAGAGCTATTGGAGCTTCGCGGAGTGGCGGGGAGGTTGCGCGCGGTCAAGCTTGCGTTCGTCAACACTAAGGACTTAACGAAGTGGCTGGTCGCAGTCGGGTTTCTAGTCGTCTCTGCGGGCATCGCTTTGTGGCTCTCTCAAATGAGCTTCGGCCTGAGCGACTTTGTGGCCCGGCTGATAGCGGTCGCAACAGGCCTGCTCGGGTTTCTCTCACCTTTCATCTATTCCGGCCTTCGCGCCATCAATCTTATCAAAGACGCTGTAAGAACAAACAAGGTGAATGTCGAGAACGCCCGAAAGGCTAAAGAGGACGACCTGCTCAATCTGCAAAAAGAGATTCAAGCACGGCGCGACGCGGCCAGGCAGAGCGTTGAAGCGGCCAGAAACGAGCTTAAGACCAATGACGACCAGTTGCAGCAGCTTACAATAAACCGGCAGATGGCAGACTTTATCAGGGCGCGACACCAGAGCACAGATTACACGCGGCTGCTTGGCACGATTGCCCGCGCTCGAAGCGATTTTGAAAAGCTCAGCGATCTGCTCGCGAGCGAGCGCGACATCAACCACAAGCCCGGAGCCGACCGATCCAGCCAGACGCCGCTGGATGACCCGCTTCTGCCTCGCATCGACCGCATAGTCCTTTACATAGACGACCTCGACCGCTGCCCCGAGAGAAAAGTCGTCGAAGTCCTTCAAGCGGTCCATCTCCTTCTCGCCTTCCCTCTATTCGTAGTCGTAGTAGGCGTAGATTCCCGCTGGCTTCTCCATTCGTTAAAACAGCACTCGCGCGCGTTCCGAGGGCTGCCCAACGATATCAGGTCGCACCCCGAAGACGCTCACTGGCAATCGACGCCGCTGAACTATCTTGAGAAGATTTTTCAAATACCCTTCACGCTGTGGCCTATGGAGCAGGAAGGCTTTAGTAACCTGATCGAAGCGCTGGCGACACAACAGGGCGCGCAGGATGATAACAAGACCGAAGCGCATGAACCCGCCGCCGGTGGAAAGGGGCAAGATGAAGCGGAAAAAAGCCGCGCTGCGGCCGCTGGCGGCTCGACGTCGGGAGCGTCTACGTCAAGCGCAACTAGCGTGAACGTCGACCCGGTTGAATCAGTCGCCGCGCAGCAGGGAGGTTCTAAAGGTAAAGAGCGGACCGCCGCTAAGTCGGAGAAGCAAGAATCACAGGAACAACCTCATGACCTGGACCCGGAGCATCTGGTGATAGAGGAATGGGAACGCGAGTTCATGAAGAGGCTCTACCGGTTCATTCCGTCGCCGCGATCCGCCAAGAGGTTTGTGAACATCTACAGGATATTGCGCGCGTGGGTGAAAGACCACGAAGTCGAAGCCTTCAAGGGCGACAAAAACGGCGGGGGCCACCGCGCGGCCTTGCTACTGCTCGCCATGCTTATAGGGCATCCCGATGAAGCGACGGAGATACTTGGGCGGCTGCTCGACGTTGACGAAGATACAAACTGGTGGGGCTTCATCGAGACTATAAAGCAGGAGTTCGCGTCACACCCACACGCGGGCGAAAAACCTGAGAAGGCAAAGGACGCGCGGGGCGACAAATCGCAAAGAGACGAGCCACAAACTGACGCATCACAAACTGACGCATCACAAACTGACGGGTCGCAAACTGACGGGTCGCAAAAGGACGAGTCTCCGGCCGCGCCTGCTCGCTGGGAAGAATTTATCGAAAAGCTTGAGAAGGCGCGCGCCTCGACGCCTCCGCTTATCGCCGAGGAGCAGTCGTGCAAAGATTTCAAGACGTGGGCCCCTCGCGTCGCGCGGTACTCGTTTCAATCGGGCCGGGTCTTGCTGACGCAGATGATAGGCGATGAGGCCGACCAATCGACCGCGAAGAAATTGAACATAGCCTGATCTCATTTCCGTTTGTAGACGGGCGAGCGGCTGGTGGCGGGCTTACCCTTGAGGTCTTCGGCCCTCGTGGCCACAGTGTCTGCGTAGAATGACAGCCTCCCGGTCTTGCCGTAAACGTGCGGCGTCGCAATCACAAAGAACGATTTTCGATCTTCACTCAGGCTCAGCTCGATCTTATAGCCGCCCGCTTCGACGTCCTTCGGCAGCGCGTTGAGCCTTAGCATCTCTTCCATCGGGGCGTACTGGCCTTGAAACCGCTGCGCGTAGATGATCTCCGCGCCGACCAGCCGCTCGATTGTGTCGAACACCTCTTCTTCGTTTACCATCACACGGGTGTTAAAGAAGAAGGCGCGGCCTTGCGAGTTCACCTGTTCGAGCGTCTCTTTATCGCCGACCAGCCAGGATTTGCCGACGCGGACCAGGGCGACGACCTGCGGTTCTTCGATGCCGTCGAATTTCACGAAGACTGTAGCGGTGTCGCCGCTCGTCTGTTCACCGCGAGCTTCGATCTTGTCGGGAATCTGTGAAAAGGTACGCGCGAAATCCGGCTCAAGGTCTTTCAAGTCATCTTCCGAAAGACCTTCGACCGCGCCCTTGTAGACCGAGTGGCGGAAGCCTTCGACGTACTGCCGGGCTTTCAGGGCGCGATAAAAATTTATAACCGCGCCGGTCGGCGTATCTGCCGCCTGTCGCGCTAAACCGGAAACAGGCGCGAGCGCCGCCAAGAGGAAAAGGACTGAGGATAAGATTGCAATTCGTTTCATCGAAACTCCTGGGTGCAAAAGGAGCGAAATCGGCCAGGGGGCTAAACCGAAAGTTTGTTCAGCTTGGGAGCGGGATCACTGGGCCGGGGACAGCCTGACCGCTACTATACAACTCGACCAGTCAGGTTTCAAGTATTCGATTTAGGTTCGGTCCCCATCTTTTTGGCGCTCTCGCGGTATAGCCGCACCTGTTCCTGCATCCACCTCATGCGGTCCTGCGCCCAGTCAACCCTCGCTACAACCTTCTCGATGTTTTCGAGATAGGCGGGCAGCGATGCAAACTCGCGAATCTCCGCTATGAAAGGCTGAAGCTTGGCCCAGACCAGTATCAGCTCGTTTGCCGATTCGAGCAGCAGCTCGGCGTTTAGCGTGCCGTGAACGGCGAACGACGCGGCCATGTCCCAGTACGAAGTCACCATGCGAAACGACGTGTTCTCTTCGGAACGGGATTGAAGTATCGCTTTTATCTCGGCAACGGATTCGGGAAGGAAGTCATACTGAAACCATTCGCGCGCTTTTCGCATACGGTCTTCCCTGCGCAGCTCATAGAGCCTGAGTATCAGTTGCGCATCTTCGTGTGAAGCAATGGCGTCGCTCATAATTCCCTCCACAATTTTAAAACAGTAAACAGTGACAAGTGACAAGAAAAGGAGAAGGACCATCGGCCTGCGCATTCTTTTCTCTTTCTTGTCACTTGTCACTTGTCACTGTTTACTCTCCCCAAGTTACGGTTCACGGTTTACGTTCCTGAATCGTGTGCCGCTGAAACTCCTGATCGTCGCGGGCCGGAAAGTCGCTACGGTAATGCGCGCCGCGCGACTCGCGCCTGGCGAGGGCGGCTTCCGCGACAAGCCGCGCAAGCGTGACGAAATTCCAGGAGCGCGTGTTGAGCGGGCGGGCCGCTATCTGGTCCAACTCTGCAAGCGCGTCTTTCAACCCGGCTTCATTGCGAACAATGCCGACCCTGTCCCACATGATTCGCTTGACTTCGGCGCGCGTGCCGTCGTCGATTCGCCAGTCGGCCGCCGCCCCGTAGTCCCAGTCGCGCGGCTCGACCATATCGACTCCGGCGGGCGCTTCTTTAGCCGCAGCCGCTCCGGCCCGCGCTCCGAAGACCAGGCCTTCCAAAAGCGAGTTGGAAGCGAGGCGGTTCGCGCCATGCACGCCTGTGCAGGCGACCTCGCCCGCTGCGTACAGGCCCTTTATCGACGCTCGCCCAAAGGTGTCCGTGCGAATGCCGCCCATCGTGTAGTGCGCGGCCGGGCTGACAGGGATCAGGTCGCGCGTTATGTCTACGTTGTAGAGCAGGCAGGTGTTGTAGATTTTCGGGAAGCGATTGCGCACGTAGTCTCGATCCAGGTGGCGCATGTCCAGCCAGACGTTCGCCGCTTTCGTGCGCTCGATTTCGAAGTGTATCGAGCGCGAGACTATATCGCGCGGCGCAAGCTCTTTGCGCTGGTCATAGCGAGTCATGAACGGCTCGCCCTGGCTATTTATAAGCAGACCGCCTTCGCCGCGCATCGCCTCCGACAAGAGAAAGCGCGGGGCGTTCGGTATCGCGAGCGCCGTCGGGTGAAACTGTATGAACTCCATGTCTGCTATACAAGCGCCCGCGCGGTAAGCCATCGCCTGCCCGTCGCCCGTCGCCACATCAGGGTTCGTCGTGTGGAGGTAGAGCTGGCCCGCGCCGCCCGTCGCCAGCACAACCGCGCGGGCGTAAAGCGCGCGTATGTGATTCGAGACCGGCTCGACGTAGGTTACGCCGACGCAGCGGCCGTCCTTTACGATGAGCGATTGCGTGCAGGCGTGCGGCAGGTACTCGATGCTCGAACTCTTTTTAGACCAGGCGACCAGCGCGCGCACGATCTCGCGCCCGGTCGCGTCGCCGCGAGCGTGGAGCACCCGCGAGCGCGAGTGCGCGGCTTCGCGGGTGAAGGCAAGCTGCTCGCCCTCGCGGTCGAACTCCGCGCCGTGCTCGATCAGCTCGACTATATAACGCGGGCCTTCTTCGACGAGAATAGTTACGGCTTCGGCATCGCACAGTCCCGCCCCCGCGTCTATCGTGTCTTGAAAGTGAAGGTCAATCGTGTCGTCGTCGCTAAGGACGACGGCGACGCCGCCCTGCGCGTATTCCGTGTTCGATTCTGTGACGAGGTCTTTGGTTAATACGGTGACGCGGCCCGCTTCGGCCAGGGCGACCGCTGCGCGCAAGCCCGCGATACCGCTACCGACTACTATGAAGTCCGTTTGGTCAGCCACGCCTTTATTCTACTACTACCTGGCTGGTGCGCGCTCACCCGTTTTAGCGCGTAGCAGGGCCGAGATCTCTGCCTGCTTCTGCTCGTCGGCGTACATCGCAGCCGTCCTGCCGCTGCTGTCTTTTACCGACGGGTCGGCTCCGGCATCCAGCAATATCTGTACGATCTCTTTTTGACCTGTCATCGCCGCGTTCATCAGCGGTGTAAAGTTGCCGTTCGTCCTGCTGTTGACGTTCGCGCCTTTGGCTATCAACAATCTTGTAAGCTCGACGTTCCCCATCCCGGCGGCGGTCTGCAACACCGACACGCCCGAGTTCATCCTGGCGTTTACGTCCGCGCCGTCTTCGATCATCTTCCTTGCGCGGTCCGTGTCGCCGTCTGCTACCGTTCGCATCAACGCTGTGCGGCCTTCGGGGTCTCTTAGCTCAGGGTCGGGCGTGGCGGCCTGGTTCTTGTTCGCCGCCGCGTCTTTTTCCTCCGAGCCTTTGCAGGCCGCAAGCGAAACAACGGCTAATAATAAAAGCAGGGTCAGCGGGCGTCGCATAGATTCTCCTTTATCGAATGGTGCGCGTTGCACTTGATACCCGGTAGCACAAGCTTCTGTCAAGGAAACTGCTCCTTGCAAGAGGCGGCGACTCTTTGCTAAAACTTGGGCTGCCTTTCAGACTACCGCAGTCAAGGAGACGACATGGACTTAAATCTAACGCCTGCCGAGCAGCAGTTCCGCGACGAGTTCCGCGCCTGGCTTCAGGCCAACATCCCCGAAGGTTGGGAAGCATCAGGCTCGCACGAGATCGCCGAAGACCGTATAGAGTTTTTGCGCGACTGGCAAAAGAAGATGTACGAGGCCGGGTGGGCGGGGATTCACTGGCCCAAGGAGTACGGCGGGCGCGGCGCTACGCTAATCGAGCAGACGATCTTTATCGAAGAGCTTGCGCGAGCGGGCGCGCCTCCGCTGCTCAACGTGCTTGGGCTGTCGCTGCTCGGCCCCACGTTGATCCATTACGGGACCGAAGCCCAGAAGAAGCGTTTCCTGGCGAACATCCTGAGCGCCGACGAGATATGGTGCCAGGGCTATTCGGAGCCGAACGCGGGCTCGGACCTCGCCTCTTTGAGAACAGAGGCGGCGCTCGACGGCGACCACTTCGTCGTCAACGGGCAGAAGACGTGGACCAGCTTTGGCCACTACGCCGACTGGTGCTTCGCGGTCGTTCGCACGGACCCGAACGTGCCAAAGCACAAGGGGCTGACATACATGCTTATAGACATGCACAGCCCCGGCGTGAGCGTCCGCCCGCTGAAGCAGATGACAGGCGAAAGCGAGTTCAACGAGGTCGTCTTTCAAGACGTGCGCGTGCCGGTTGAAAACGTCGTCGGCCAGGTGAACGGCGGCTGGCAGATCAGCATCGCGACGCTTATGTTCGAGCGCGGCACGCTCGGAGCAAGTCTTCAGATAACTTTCAAGCGACAGATCGAGCGGCTCATAGAGCTTGCGCGGACCACAAACCGCGACGGCAAGCCCGCAAGCGACGACCCCCTCATCCGGCAGAAGCTCTCGCAGATGTATGCAGAGATAGAGATTTTCAGGCTGAACCAGATGCGCACGATCACAAAGATGGCCAAGACCGGGGTGCCCGGAGCCGA
This sequence comes from uncultured Clostridia bacterium, assembly GCA_964615905.1. Lineage (GTDB taxonomy): Bacteria > Acidobacteriota > Blastocatellia > UBA7656 > UBA7656 > DATLMR01. The sequence continues at coordinate 47,067 of CAZTUB010000019.1, read as the reverse complement.
AGGGTCTATCCAGAAGATCTTTTGGAGCGAGATGAACCAGCGCATGCAACAGGTGGCGATGGAACTGCTCGGACCCTACGCCCAATTGACAGCCGCCAGCCCCCACGCCGTCGACCACGGGCAGTGGGCGCGCGCATACCTGCGCTCGCGCGGCAACACTATCGAAGCGGGCACGTCCGAGATTCAGCGCAACATCATTGGCCACTTCGTTCTCGGCCTCCCGAAGAGTTATTGAGCAGCCGCCAGGGCTAAGGAGACGACATGGAATTCGATCTAACAGAGACTCAGAGACTTTTTAAACGGTCGGCAGGCGAGTTGTTCGCCGCCGAGTGCCCCCCTCAGGCCGTGCGAGAGATGATTGAAAGCGGCAACCCTTATTCGGAAACGCTCTGGAATAAACTGGTCGAGCAAGGGTGGACGGGGTTGATCTTCTCGGAAGACGCGGGCGGGCTTGGGCTCGGCTACGTTGAGCTTGCCGTCGCGTTTGAAGAGATGGGGCGCGCGCTGGTGCCGGGCGAGTTCTTATCGACTGTCGCGCTCGCGGGGCCGCTCATCGAGCGAGCAGGGGCCGCAGATCATCAAGGCAAATACCTTCAGGCGATAAGCGAGGGGCGATCAAGAGCGACCGTAGCTTTGCTCGAAGACTCGGCCAGCTGGGACGTTGACGCGATAAAGCTTCAAGCAACCGAAACCGCCGACGCGGTGGAGCTTTCGGGCCGGAAGCCATTCGTAACGGATGCAGAGGTCGCCGATTTTATCATCACGCCCGCGCGGACCGGCTCCCAGCTATTGCTTGCCATCGTAGACCGAAACTCGCAGGGCCTGACGATCAACCCCATGCCTTCGATTGACGCGACTCGCAATCTAAGCGAAGTCAAATTCGATAAGGTGACAATCGCGAAATCCGACATACTTGCCACAGGCGACGAGGCGCGCCGCGCGCTTGAGCACGCCGTAGATGTTGCTACGCTCGCGCTCGCCGCCGAGATGGTAGGCGGTATGCAATGGACCCTCGACGCGGCGGTCGAATACGCGAAGACGCGCAAGCAGTTTGGCAAGCCCATAGGCCAGTTTCAGGCCATCCAGCACCACTGCGCGAACATGCTTTTGATGACTGAAAGCGCGAGGTCGGCCGTCTATTACGCGGCGTGGGTGATGGGCAACAACGAGGCCGAGTCGCGGCTGGCCGTCTCGATAGCGAAGATGTACGCTTCCGACGCTTGCCGCGAGGTCGGCAACCTTGGAATCCAGGTCCACGGCGGCATAGGCTTCACCTGGGACGAGCCCGTACACTTCTACTATAAAAGGGCAAAAGCGTCGGAGATCATGTTCGGAGACGCGACGTATCATCGCGAGCGGATAGCAAGGCTGATCGTCGACGGCGCAAGCGAGCCGGAGAAGGTTAACGCCACTTCAGGGGATTAAGGCAGGGGCAGGACCTGTTCCTGCCCCCGCGTCTTTCATTCATATCTGAGCGCGATCATCGGGTCGACCCTTGTCGCCCTGCGGGCAGGGATGAAGCTTGCCAGCACCGCTACCACAGTCAGCAACGCAGAGATTGCGACGAAGGTGACAAGGTCCGTCGCGCTCACGCCGTAAAGCAGGGCTTTCATCAACCGCGTCAGAAGAAACGAAGCGAGAATGCCCATACCCACGCCGCCTGCGGCCAGGATTATCCCCTGCCCGACAACCATCTTGACTATGTCCCTGCGCTGCGCGCCCAGGGCCATTCGTATGCCTATCTCGTGCGTGCGCTGAGTCACGGAGTACGCGATCACGCCGTAAATGCCGACCGCCGCCAGGATCAATGCGACCGCCGCAAGTATGGCAAACAGCAGCATGTTTAACCTTCGCTGCGCCATCATGTCGCCCAGCAGCTCATCCATCGACCTGACGCTGAAGACCGGCAGGTCGCCGTCTATCGAGCGCACAGCCTCGCGCACGGTCCCCATCATGTTCGTGGGGTCGGATGTGGACCTGACCATCAACATCATCCCTCTGGCGGGGGCCTGCCCGTGAGGCAGAAAAGTCTCCGGTCGCACCTCCGCGTCAAAGCCTGTTCGGCGGACATCGCCCACAACTCCGACTATCGTCATCCACGGGGCCTGGCCGTTGCCGGGCGAGCCGTACATGAACCGCTTGCCTATGGGGTCTTCGCCCTGCCAGAACCGCTTCGCCATCGTCTCGTTGATGATGACGACATCGGGCGCGCCGGCGGCGTCTTGCGGCGTGAACTCGCGCCCGCCGATAAGTGGGATGCCCATCGATTTGAAGAAGCCCGGCGTGATTATATCGACGGGGACTTCGACCTGCTCGCTCGGCGCGAACGGCGCGCGGCCTTCGATTGTAAAGTTTGTAGAGTTGGGCGTCTTGCTCAAAAAGAGCGTCGATATCGCGCTCGCCGATTCGACCCCCGGCATGGCTTCGACGCGCTCCAGAAGCTGCTGGTAAAAAGTGGTTGCCGCCACATCCTCGCGGTACTTCGTGCCCGACAGTTGCAGCCGGACCGTCAACAGCCTGTCGGGGTTAAAACCGAGCTTCACATCCTGAAGGTTCATGAAGCTCTTTATCATCAGCCCCGCGCAGATCAAGAGGACGAGCGCGGTCGCTATCTCGAACACGACGAGCCCGCTGCGAATCCGCTTGCCCTGGAGCCCGCCGGACGAGCCGCGCCCTCCCTCTTTAAGCGATTCGGTCAAATCGGGCTTCGAAGCCTGAAAGGCCGGGACAAGCCCGAAGATCAAACCCGTCAGCACCGATACGCCGAGCGTGAACCCCAGCACCCGGCGGTCTATCGTGATCTGGTCGAGGCGGGGCAAATCCGTCGGGCTGATTGCAAGCAGCAGGTCGAGCCCCCAGAAGGCGAACAGCAGCCCGACCGCGCCGCCCGCGAGCGCGAGTAGCAGGCTTTCGGTTATCAACTGGCGTATGATGCGGGCGCGCCCCGCGCCGAGCGCGGTGCGGATTGCGATCTCTCTTGACCGCGCAGCAGCGCGAGACAGCAGGAGGTTGGCTACGTTGGCGCAGGCGATCAACAGCACGAAGGCGACCGCTCCGAGCAGCGCGAGCAAGGCGGGACGGACAGACCCTACTATCTGGTCGTGAAGCAGCACAGGGTTGACGCCGTAGCCTTCCTGGTTCGGGTTCTGGTTTACAATCCACCTGTTGACCATCTCAAGATTGGCCTTCGCCTGCTCAAAGGTGACGCCGGGCTTTATCCTGCCTATCGCCTGGTACGATATGGAGTTTCTGGCCGCCATCTGTTGCTGCGTGAGCGCGATTGGGACCCACATCTCGGAATCTTTCGCGGGGAATGCAAAACCTTTTGGCATGACCCCGATCACTGTTCGCGGGTTGCCGTTGAGCATAACGGTCTGGCCGACGATGTTCGGATCGCCGCCGAACCTTCGCTGCCATAACCCGTGGCCAATTATGACCACCTGATCTTTACCCGGCTGCTCTTCATCGGGCGAAAAGTTCCGCCCTAGCACAGGGTTTACTCCGAGCAAAGGCAGCAGGCTTCCGGTCATCCACGCGCCCTGAACGCGTTCAGGCTCGCCCGACCCCGTGATGTTGAAGCTCCGGTTGTTGAAGGCCGCCATCGACTCAAGCACCTCGTTGTGGTCGCGGTAATCTGTGTAGTTGGGGTACGAGTGCCAGTCTTCGGCCACGTTTATCCGGGAGTTGTCCATCCAGACCATCACGAGCCGTTCGGGGTCTGCGTAAGGAAGCGGACGCAGCAAGACCGCGTTGACGACGCTAAAGATGGCCGAATTCGCCCCGATCCCTACAGCCAGGGCCAGCACTACCACGAATGTGAAAGCGGGCTTTTGCAGGAGCATTCGCACGCCGTATCGAAGGTCTTGCACGAGCGTTTCCATAAAACCTCCTTCAGCCTTTCATGTGAAAATCGGTTCTGTGGTCCGAGTTGTATTAGGAAAGTCGCGTGCCATACGATAATTCGTAGCTATCCTGCAAGAAGAATCCTCTTAACAGGCTAAGCGGCCAGATTGATAAGGTTTATCGTGGTTTTCGACCGAACGGGCGACGGGCAGGAGATCGCTTCCGGCATCGACAAAACCGGGAGTTGTTCGCTTTTGGGAAACCGTCTTCCCAAAAGCGGAGCAGATGCGGCAAGAGGGCAAGTCTTGCGACCTGCCCCTCGTCGGTCAAGCGTCGCCGTTGGCCTGTCGCAGCAAGCCGTAGCGGTAATAGCCGATGGCGTTTGAAAAGATCATCGACTCGACTTTTTCAGCCGATGTGAAGACCTCTTTGATCCCTTCATAAAGCATGTCGCCCGACCCGCCCGCGACCAGGACCTTCTGCGGCCTCATCGGGCGGACGGTCATCTGTATGCGGTTGATGATCTCAGGCAGGTGCTTTTCAAGCGTCTGCTTGCGCATCTCTTCGAGATCGACCGATTCGCCCGCGGGCGTGATGTAAGGCGTGCGGCTGCGTATGAGAGATTCGATTGTGCTTCGCTCAAGGTAATCGTCGTAGCGCGCGTCGATCTCGCGTTGCAGGTCGTGATAGACCGCGTCGAGCGAAGACGGTATAGACTTGGAGACGGTGTTGATGTAGCGGCCGTCGGCGGCGACTATGTCGATGGTCTTCTCGCCGCCGTCTATGACCGCCGTCGGGACTATGCGGTCGTCGACCTTTTTCCCGTCGCGGTCGAGCGCGTAGCTCAGATAAGAGCCGTACCCTTGCGGAAGCGCGACGATGTTGTCGAGCTTGAATTCGATAGTCCTGTCGAGCTTGCCGTTGATCTGGTAGAGCTTGATCGAATGCTTGCCCGTCAGCTTGTCGATCAGCACCTGCTTCTGGGTCGCGTAAAAGTTGACCGGTAGACCGACGACGAGCATCTCCGGCGCGTCGGCCTGCTTTTCGACCATGAAGCGAGCAATCCCCGCGAGCGTGAGCGCAGGGTTGTAGTGCTTGGTGAACATATCGCGGTCGGCGGTCATCTCGCCGCCGCGATTGAGCCGGATGGCCGTTTCACCGAAGTTGCGAATCTTGCCGGGGTACAGGCTGAGCTCTGCGATAAAATTATCCTCGGCCGTGCCGAGGAAGTCTTCGCCAAACTCCGCCGGGCCGATCACGGACGGAAAGATCATCGTCTTTCGCCCGGTGTTCAGCTCCGAATAAATCTTTGTCGCCGAATAACCTGTATCAACCGCGAGTACCTTCATAGAAGGATGCCTCCATCGCTCAGAAAACTAGTAAACAGTAAACAGTGACAAGTGACAAGTGACGAGAAAGAGAAGAAGAGGTCTTGCATACGGTCCTTCTTGTCACTTGTCACTGTTTACTTGTCACTTTCCCGCAGATTATACGCGAACCGCTCGCCGATGCTAAGCTCAACCGGAGATTTTGGGCCTCAATAAATCTTGCTGAGCGTCGCGCCCGTGAAGTAATGCTCAAGTATCTGGCCGTGCGAGCGCCCAAGGTCCGCCATAACCGCCGCGCCGATCTGGCACAGGCCCACCCCGTGCCCCCAGCCCGCGCCCGTCAGGTGAAACTCCGAAGGGTACTCGCCCCCGCCTTTTCGCACTATGAACGCCGAGCTATAAAGGTGCGACCTCGAAAGCGCGCGCCTGATCTCAAGCTCTTTTCCGATCACGACGCTGCGCTTTTCGCCCGTGATCCTGAGCTTTATGATGCGCCCGGACTCGCCGCGCTCTGCCGCCTCAAGCTCTTTTATCCGCCCAATCTCCAGACCGGCGCGCGTCTTTAACAACTCTTGCAGCTCTTGCTGAGTATATGTCACCCGCCAGCGATAAAAATCCTGAGTCTCCTGATCGAACCCCGGAAGTATGCGCTCGATAAGCTCGCCCGACGGCGCAGCGCAGTAAGCTTCTGGCTCGCTCGCAATCCATCGCTCGGCGTTCGCTTCGTCCGTAAGCGGCAGCGAGAACCCGGAGAGTTCGCCTTCGCCGTCATAAACAGCGCGAAGGTAGGGCACGTCTTTGTCCTCCCACGCCGCGCCGTATTTCTCCGTCATGCCGCCGCAGCTTTTTGAGTACCGCGTGTCGCAAATCTCACCCTGCCACGTAAGCACTTCTCCGCGAGTGTCACCGACGGCTTCAAATGCCGCATCGGAAAATGCCTTCGAAATGCCCTGATACCTCTGGCAATGGTCGTCCGCGCACACATCGAAATCGCTGTGATTTTCGCGGTCGTACCAGCGAATTAGCTCATCGCCTTCGCGCTTGTCGGCTTTCTCGGTTTTAGAAGCCTGGACGCGCTTTGCTTTTTCGAGCTGTGCAAGCAGCCAGCCTCGCGAGACAACCGCGTGCGCGCGCAGGGCCTCCCCCGGACAAGACGCGCTCATCTCTGACGAGATCACGCTTACGATATAAGATTCTACCGGCAGTCGATTAATAACCGTGATAAGCCCGCCCGCGAGCGACAGCTTGAGGCTCCCTTGAAAGCTTTGAGACTCTTTGCGCTCCCAGTGAAAGTTTATCCCTATCGTTATGTCATGAACGGTAAACCGCGCGCTGTCGAAATCTTTCGGCGACAACACGACCGGCCCTTCGGAATGCGGCACGCCTTGAACCCTTATCGCATTGCCCGCCACCTCAGCGGTGTATTCGCCCGCTTCGAGCGGCTCGCCCGATGCGGCCTCGAACGCGCCGCCGAGGCTGAATCTCACGCTTTTAGCCCCTGTCATCAAACCGACATCGATTTGAGGTTCTTTGCCGTAGTCGATCACTGAAAATCCTCCGCGTTCTTTTCGATCACACTTTCAACCGCCCGCCGGGTTTTCTCTTCGTCAAGACTGACCTCGTGGTAAATCTGTTTAACATCGGCCTCGCTGATGCGTTTGAAGTGCTCGCTATCGGGCACTACGATGACGCCAGCCATATCGATTGCGCCGGGGCTAACGGTCAGCCGCAGAGGCTCCTCGGCGAAGTAGCAAGCGGGCCTGTGCCGCCTGCGCGGAAAGAGGTAGACGACCCACTCGCCTGCGGCGTGCGTGCTGATGATGTTCACCATCGGCTCGCTCTTACCCTCGCCCTTATCAGCGTCGCGTGGAAGCTCGTCAAGCAGAGCGTAAACGTTTCGCGCTATCGCTCGCTCATCACGACCACGCAGGACGATTACGCTACGCCCTACGCCCGTGAGCCGAAAAAGCTCGCTCGCGCGACCGCGTTCCCCTTTCAGTCGCATCAAGTCCGCCTCGATCATCAATTGCTTGCGCGCGACCCCCTGTAGGTGGAGATGGTCCGGGGCCGACGCGCCGCAGGCAGGGCCATTGTAGAGCACAAACATGCCCTCCCCAAGGTCGCGAGCCAGCGACAGTAGCGAACCGACCTGGCCTTCGATCTTCTGCTCGACGTGCTCGCGCGCGACGATTGACAGATGCTTGTCGAGCACGGGAAACGGGTTGCAGAAGATCACGAGGTCTTCACCGTAGGCCAGCCCCCGCTCCTCGTTCGGCATGTTCTCAGAGCAGAGAAAACATCTGCGCGAGCCAATCGAAACCTTGTCGACGGCGGCCGCTGTGCTGACAATTCGACCGGGGTTGTGCTGGATTATGATTTCAGATTGCTCGACGTTTGCCTTCCGAGTTTCGACGCGAGCGAGCCTCTTGTAGCCTTCCGCCAGATCGGGCCAGGTCGCTTTTTGCTGCTCAATCAAGGCTTCGACCTGGCGGGCGAGCGTCTCTTCTTTTGAATACTCTTGCAACTCGGCCGGGTCGATTATCCGCTCGCTCCAGTTCACTGCTTGTTCATCCTTTGCCGGGCAAGAATCTCGACGGTTCGCAACCTGTCTTTGTATGTGTCGTGCCGGTTTGATGCCGCAAGCGCAAGCTGAGCGTCCGAGTTCCCTTCCCACCGGCGCGCGTAGTAGATCGACTCATAGATGCGCCCGATTTCGTAATGGCGCGTTATGCGCAGAGCGACCGCGTAGTCTTCGCCGTAGCTCGTGTTCGGGACGCCAAACTGCCTGAGCGCCGGGACGTAAAACGCCCTCGGCGCTCCCAGCCCGTTGATCCTCAGCGCGTTGTTGCGCCCGTTCTCTCGCGTCCATTCCCTATGGTCGATCAAGCCCGGCGGTATCTCTTGAAGGTCGAAGTTTACTATCGTGTACGACCCGACCACCATCGCGTAAGGGCCGTCGTCAAACTTCGCGACTATCCGTTCAAGCACCCGCTCGTCTGTATAAAGATCGTCGGAGTCGAGTTGCGCGGCGTACTGCCCGCACTGCGCGGAATAGACCGCTTCGTTCCAGCAGCCGCCGATACCGAGGTCCGTGCGGTTCGGAATCCTGTGGACCAGTCGCGAATTCTCGCGGGCAAGCTCCGCGAGTATCCGCGTCGTGTCATCGGTCGAATGATTATCGACGACAATCACGTTGAAGTCGAAATCCGTCTTCTGGTTTAGCGCGCTGAGCACGGCTTCTTTGATCGTCCGCTCGCGGTTGCGCACGGGGATTATCACGCTCGCTTTGACCGGGAAGCCGGTTTCGGTTTTTACGAGCGGCTCGAATTCGGGGCGCAGGTAAGCGCCAGTCCGCTTGAGATGATCGGTCGCCACCTGCTCCATCTCTATCTGGTAATCGCGCTTTCGCGGGTCGACATAATCGAACTGCCGCTCGCCGCTCGCGCGCCTGTCCATAGGCGTGCGCGTGTAAAGCGGTTCGGGTATCCGAATGAGGCTCGACCCTAGCGAGAGCTTGAGCCTTAGATCGTAAAACCCGCCCCACTTTAACCGCTCATCGACAGCGCCGTGCTCTGCCAGAGCCTCGGCGGCGGCCTGCCTGGATATGAGGAGCATTGAGCCGAAATCGAACGAGTCGCGTATGCTGCCCGGCTGGCAATCGATGAGCGGGTGGTCTTTGATCTCGCCGCCAATCTCATCGCGGAAGTCTGAGTAGACGAGCCCCGCCCCCGTATCCGCAGCTACCGACACCATCCGCTCAATTGCGCGCTGACCCGGCTCTATAAGCTCGCCCGGCACGACCACCAACAGGTAACGCGAGCGAGTTTCATCCAGGACGCGGTTGATGCCCGCGCCGGGGAACCCTGCGACTTCGAGCACCCGCGATTTAGCTTTTGCCGCCCCGGTCAACCTGTCAGTTTCAACGCCCCCGTTGACAACAAGTATCTCGCCGACGGAAGGCTCTCCGGCAAGCGTTTCGACCAAAGCAAGCGACGAAGCATCGTCAACGATCAAAGCGGCGGTCACGACTCCCATCAGATTAGGCTTCTCCTTAAACTTCTTGCGGCCTGACAAGTATGTAGCCTGACAGGCGATGGCTGCTTACAAAATCGGATAACGGCTCTTCGATAACGCTCCCGTGACCCCGGCTTGCGTGACGGAGAAAGATACGCTCGTCGCTTATGATAAGAAAGCCTATGTGGAAAACGTCGAGCTTGCGTCTCGGCGAGACGAACAGAATGATGTCGCCCGTCTCCGCTCGGTCTTCCAAAACGTCCGGCCTGTGAGCAGATATGCATCGGAAGTCAACTTTTTCAGGCGCGAGACCCTCGACTACGCCGAGAGTCCTTGTCTTCTCGACGGTCCCGGTCCCCGTGGTCAGGTTTCGTATGAAGCCCGCATCCTCATTACTCGCGACCCAGCCGGTCATGTAATGATTGCGCCGCGCCCAATCGACCTCACCCGCGTTGTAGCGAATCCTTCGCAACGCCTCTGTAAAGCCGACAGGCGATTTTGCAAGTGCGATGGCGAGCACAGTCTCGACATAGGTAACGCAATCGAAGCTGTCGAGCGAGGCCGTGTAGACTTCCTGCGCGCGCGGGCTGCCGCAAAGCGGGTTTGAGAGATAAGGGCGGCCTACGAAATAGCGCGAAGCTCTCTCGATCCGCTCGCTAAGGTTTGTCGAATCCGCGAGAGAGTCGAGGATCGCCCGAAGCTCCGACTGGTCGAGACCGGCGGGAGCGACAGGCTTTTTTGGTCCTTTGAGTTTTGCGGTAGTCATCTGTCCGGCAGGTCGATCAGAGTGTGACGGACGTATCGTCGAGTTGCTCGGCAGTGAGCCGCGTCAAGACCTGTTTTAACGGCTCGCCGGTCCCGGCCAGCACAAACCCGCCGGCCGTGTCCGACCAGTCGAACTTATAACTCGAAACGCGGGCCGATACCCACAACTGGCGCACGGACGAGTTGGGGCTGATGATGAACCTGCCCGGTTCGCCTTCCTCAAACGTGACCGAAAGCACGCCGCTCTGAACCTCCACGTCGATGTCGCGGTCGTCCGCCAGATTGGCATACGCCTGCTCAAGATCGAGTATGGCCCGCTCGGCCTTCTGCTGAAAATCTGTCTCGCTTATTCGCTCGCCCATCTATGCCTCCGCACAGGTTTTGAACAGACATATTATAAGCCACAGCCGCGCGCCGTCTATCGAGAATGTCGGGAACGCCGCTTACCGGCTCGCTTGACACTCGGAACCGCATTTCATAGACTCTCGCGCATCACTCCGGGGATATTGATTACTGTTCAAACTGCTCTAATAAAATCGGCCCAGCTCAGGCACCTTAGAGAGAAGAATTTGCCTCACATAGGTTCTTGCAAAGGAGAATAGCCCCATGACAAAGATGTTCGCAGAATCTGAAAGCGGCGAAAAGTTCGGCTCCTCATTGCTGGGGTCGCTTGGGAAGAACCTGCTGGAGTCGGGCGCGGAACAGCTCGGCTCGGCAGGAGCGGCCTGGGTACTCAACAGCGTTTTCGGACTGACAAGCTCCGACGCAAAGCTGGATAAAATCCAGGAAACTCTCGACCAGATCAACGGCAAGCTGGACAAGATGGACGCGGAGATACTGGCAATCGGTAATGCTATCACCCAGCTTTTAACCGATCTGAAAATAGACACGCAAAAAATCGAGGTCTATACCGGGCAGACCGCTTTGTTGGACGCCTTGGCGGCAATCAGTGAAGCATACTCAGGGAAGCCCGCGAAGAGTCTCACATGGTACGCCACAGAGGCGCAATTGATCGCAAAACAACAGGGGCATTATACTGCCGCGCAACTTCTGACCGACGCACAGGCGACCGCGAGTAGCGTTGTGGCGGACGATGGACTCAGCCAGCCGATTGTCCAGATAAACCTGGAGCTTATGGGTACGGCCGGGACTGACAAGGGGATGATTTTGAACTGGACGAACCTGTTTATCTCCGAGATGGGCACGGACGGGTACAACACAGAGCTTTACAGCTATTACATCACGCTGGAAAATTATTTCCAGCAATACCTCGCCTACCAGATAAAGGGTGCGGCCATCCTCGTGAACGCCTACTGCATAAACGACACGGACCCGCAGCACCCTTCACAACTCGCTTTAGATTATCTGAACGGGGTATCGGTCGACGACCCCGGTTTTTATCAGATGATCCAGGATGAGCTTGAAAGGTTCCTTGAGTGCGCCGAAAAGCTCGTCTTGAGCCAGATGAACCTTGCCAAAGTAGATGACAAGGGCGCGCTGCCCGCCGACGCGCAAAAGGTCTTGACCCGCGCCGATCTTTTCGTGGCGCTGTACAAAGAAGCGATGGGCAGCCATGCCCCCGACGGGTTGTACGGGCGGGTGTTTACAAGGCCCAGCCAGATAACCGCTTCGGGAGGCAACAGCCAGGGGCCGCAGCTCACGCCGCCGGGCTACGCGCCGAGCAATGGGAACGTGGTCTCGACATCGAGCGGGTATAAGATCGTCGATTGGGGCCCTGCCGACGAATACCCCGTATTGAGCAGCTATGCAAACAGCGACATCAAGGTCGTCAGGTACTACTGGCCGTGGCCATCGACTCTGCCGCCGTCAAACCAGCCGCTGAGCCCTGCGACGCCGTTTCAGGTCACCCCGGGTTATTATGACAAGACGACACTGGGCGCGGTCTCGGCGGCGGGAGATAATACGGCCTACGTCGCAAGCTTCGCCGACATCTCTGCGCTCAACTTCACCCCCTATTTTTCAAGCCTGCTGACTCACCCGTATACGTGGACTCTAAGCGGAGGCGGGGACTACCTTAAGTCGCAAAGCACTTCGCTGAACTCGTTCCCGATCTCGGCCCAGATCAGGCTGGAGATACCCGACGACAGCCATTACATGACGATTGACGCTTCGGTGAGAGGCCCGCTCCTGCTCAATCAGGATACTAACGACTCGCCCGTCATGCTCAAGATGCTCATAGGCGTGCAATGCGGGTACACATCGTTCCCTTACCATTTTCGGAGCAGTATCTATTACGTCGGCGAGCCTGCGGTATACGGGAACCTGACGAAGGGGAGCACGGACGGCACGGAAATTCTGAACACGGAGCCGGGGCATACTCAGGGGTGGCCTTTCGAAGGCACTCAGCATGACGACAACCCTCAAAACTATACGGAAGAATTGACCCTAGTGCATGATTTTACGGTGGCGGGGTCTGCACAGTATCACTTGCAGTTCGACCTGGCCTTAAAAGGCGGCGGCCAGCTTGGGGCCACGGCGGACATAAACCTGAAGCTCACGTTTATCAGGTTTGCATGGCCGCTGGTAGAAACGAACCCCGCCTAGCTGCGGCGCGGCGAAAGAATTGAAATCTGACTCCAAGCGGTTGCTTGTCCCGGCAGCGGTGTGTCGGCTATGATCTTTAGTTCTGAAATTCGCAATAAAGGAGACAATCGTGGAGAGGACTTTAGTTTTGATCAAGCCCGACGCAATTCAAAGAGGACTGGCAGGCCGCGTCCTGACCCGTTTTGAAGAGAAAGGATTGAAGATCGCGGGCGTAAAATTCATGCAGCTTTCCGACGAGCTTTTGAACGAGCATTACAGCCACCTGCTCGACAAACCGTTCTTCGGCGGCACGAAGCGGTTCATGCAATCGACGCCCGTCATAGCGGTGTGCCTCGAAGGGCTCGACGCGGTCAACACGGTCCGCGCGCTTTGCGGCATAACCAAGGCGCGCGAGGCCGCGCCCGGCACGATTCGCGGCGACCTTGCGATGAGCGTCCAGGCAAACCTTGTCCACGCTTCCGACTCGCTCGAAACGGCCGAAAAAGAGGTCGCGCGGTTCTTCCGCGATTCTGAGCTTTTCGACTACGACAGCCCGCTTGTCTCAGCCGTCTACTCGGAAGACGAGCTTGGTAAATAGTGAACAGTGACAAGTAAAGAGTGGCAAGTGACAAGAAGGGACGCGCGACCCGCCGTCCTCTCTTTCTTGTCACTTGTCACTTGTCACTTGTCACTGTTTCCCTTCCCTTTTCACTTGTAACTGTTTACTCCTCTGCCATATCATAGGGTCAGTGGCCGGATAAGACCGAACTCCATTTCAAACTAGACCGGGGCGCAAAGCCTTCGGAGGCGCAGATGGAGCTACTGACGATCACAGGTTCAAGGGTTTGCGTTGTATGCCTGCTCTGGCTGCTGTTTCTCTCGCCACTGGAAATACTCGCTCAAAATAGAAACGCTAGTCGCGGCCAGTCGGAGGCTCAAGCCCCACGGCCCGCACAAAACGCGCAGGCCGCCTCGCCCGACACAGCCGATGTTTCGATAACCGCAAGAGTCACAGCGCGCGAGATGAAGTTCGAGGTAGTCCCGAATCCGCGCGTCGAGTTTCCCGGAACTTTCGAGCGCGCAAACGTCTGGGAAGCCGTCAGAGAGAACTTCCCTAACCCGGTCGAGCCGGGCGTGACATACCGAAACATCGGCGTGATTTTGACGATCACCACCGTATTCTCTGAGCTTGAGCGAATAGTCGAAGAGACGCTCGGCGACGTTTCGACCAAAAGGGGCGCGATACGGATCGAGCGGCCGCGACGGCCCGAACCCGTTGCTCCCGTCAACAGGGTCCGCAGGCCGGGTGGAGGTGAAAGACGATGAGAACGGGGTTGATCGCGGTCGCCTTATCGCTTCTTCTGCCAGCGCCGTTGGCCTTCGCCCAGGACCGTGACTCTTCAGAGCGGCGGTCGCAGGCTGAAACTCGCAGGACAAGCGCGGACGAAAGATTCGAGCTCAATATCGCGGAGCGGCGGATAGTCGAGCGAGACTATCACGCATCGACCGCCGTCGAGATAGGTAATGCGGACGAGCGCGGCGTGAACCTGCGTGTCGGCGTGTCCGTAACCGCCCAAACCATCAGCGTGCGGTTGCTCAATGTGCGAGGAGAGGTTCGCTTTCGCGCAACGCTCGACACGGTTCTACAGCGCATCAGATCGCACAGCTCAGTCTCTCGCGCTCGCTGACGCCGGAATCATAGTGCTGGACGCTTTCAAACAAGAATAATGATCTATGAAAACTGACTGGAGGGGGATACACGTGCAAAGATTCCTACGGAGCTTAGGAGTAACAGGTCTTTTGCTTATCGCCTGCACATCGGTCTCGGCGCAAGGCCAGGACACACCCCGGCCAACTACCGATGATGCCTCAATCACCACACGCTCAACCACCCAGGACCCCCAGCGGAGACAGCAGCGGCCAGGAGTCTCGCCCGTCACGCCTGTCAGGCCGCTCTCTGAAGAGGACCGCCGCCGCCAGGAAGCCGCCAGCCAGCGACGGCAGCAGGAAGCGGCAACGGGCACGCCCGATGTCCTGCTCGACATCCCGAATGTCAGCGTCGACGAGATAACGCTCGAAGTCGATAACCTGCGCGCGCATGTGTCGCTCGACGCGAGGCTCGCGAACCTGCTCCAGCTCACGGCCGGGGCCGACGTAAGCATCGACAAGGTCAAGCTGACCATCAAGGGTGTCCGCGCAGAAGCGCTGTTGAAGGTCCGGCTCGACAACGTAGCGGCGATCATCGACCGCACGCTGACCACCATTGATCGAAACCCGCAAATTCTTGAGCGCCTGCTCCAGACCGTCGATACGGCGGTCGGCACAGTCGGGCGGACCCTCGAAAATGTTACACAACCGGGCGGGCTGCTGTCGCAAACGGTCAACACCCTGGGCCAGACGGTTCAGACGGTGGTCGGGACCACGGGCAGCATACTTGAGCGCACGCTCGATAGCACGGGCAAGGTGCTTACAGAAAAGACGCTCGGCAACGTGTTGAGTCTGCCTGTCCTCACCGAGACGACAAACGCAACCGGGCAACTCGTAAGACGCGTCAGAGACGCTTCGGGCGCGGTCATCGAGCTGACTTTGGATTCTGCCGGGAAACTGCTTGGCTCGCGAGTCGTAGAGCAGGCACCTCGCCGCTAATCTCAAGGTCTGGGGACTGAGTGGCCGCACCCGGTTTGCAACCGGATTTCGTATCAAGCACGGGCCTGCGCCTCACTCAGTCCTCAGCCCTTCATCTCTTTCCATTCCTATTGACTCTCGCCGCATCGAGGAATAACATACGGCCATCTTTGGTTGCATCACTCAGCAAGTAATTCAAGGGGCAAGGTTTTCTAAGCGATGTAGTCGAAGGCGGGCGGTAAGACTCGCCACAAATAATTAAACAGGTGCCCAACGTCGCTGCGGGTTGCTAAAGCCTCACCATATTCAGGGAGGCCGCTGTGCTCTGGACCTAATTTAAACGCTTTTCAACCGGATACCCGTGTAATCGTGGCCAAGCACCACGCAAGTTAAAGCTGTTCAGTGGAAAAAGAACCAGCTTCATGAGAGGTCGCTATGAAAAGACAATCACGAGATATTCGAGCCGTTCTTAGGGGTCGCGCAAGGCCTGTGTTGAGCGCGGTCCTCGCATTACTGTTATTGTCGGGCAGTGTTCCCGCGCAGTCCGGCACCTCTTCCGTAACGGGCGCGGTGATCGACGCGAAAGGCGAAGCGATAACAGGGGCTATCGTGACGCTGATCAATACTGAAACTAACGCATCCCGAACGCAGACCACCAACGAGAAGGGCATATACACTTTTGACTTGATCCCGCCCGGCAGCTACCGCGTCGAAGCAGAGGCGCAGGGGTTCAAGAAGGCTGTCGTGACGGACGTGCGCGCGCTCGTCGCGAAACCTACCAGCGTCGACCTCGTGCTTGAGATCGGAAACGTCTCTGAGACGGTCAGCGTCTCTGCCGGAAGCGGCGAAGCGCTTCTGAATAAGGAAGACGCGACAATCGGCAATAACTTTGTGGCAGAGCAGATCACGCAACTGCCGCTCGAAGGGCGCAACCCTGTCGCGCTGTTGAGCTTGCAACCGGGGGTTACGCCCACAGGGTACGTGACGGGCTCGCGTTCCGACCAGGCGAATGTAACCCTGGACGGCATCGACGTAAACGAGCAGCAGACGGGCCTGAGCGAGCTGGACGGCGCGGCGTTTTCAAGCGTGCTGCGCTCGACCCCTGACTCGATACAGGAGTTCCGCGTCACAACCTCAAACCCGAATGCGGCGCAGGGGCGCTCGTCCGGCGCGCAGGTGTCGCTCATCACCAGGAGCGGGACCAACGAGTTTCACGGCTCGCTTTATGAATTTCACCGCAACACCGTGACTTCCGCGAACGACTTTTTCAACAACCGCAACGGGATCCCGACGCCAAAGCTGATCCGCAACGTCTTTGGCGGGTCAATCGGCGGGCCGATTGCCAGGGAGCGAGCTTTCTTCTTCTACAACTATGAAGGCCGCAGAGACGCGAGCGAAGAGGCGGTTGATGCGCGCACGGTTCCGCTTGCGAGCCTTGGTCGCGGCGAGGTGCGATACCGAAACGCATCGGGCGGCATCACCACGCTCACGGCCAGCGACATCAATAATATATTTCCAGAGGCTGGCGTAAACCCTGTGGGGCTCGCGATCCTCGCGGACGCGGCGGCGAGATACCCTGCCAACGACGACACGACCGGCGACGGGTTGAACACGGGCGGGTTCCGCTTCAACGCGCCGATCAAGGTAAAGCTCAACACGCATATCGCGCGGCTCGACTTCAAGCTGAGCGACAGGCACTCGCTGTTCGCGCGCGGGAATTACCAGTCGGACCTCTACGGCAGAGCGCCGGAGTTTCCCGACACACCCGCGCCCGATTTCTGGAGCCACCCGCTCGGCTTTGTCGTGGGCCATACCTGGGCGGTCAGCAACACGCTTGTGAACAACTTCCACTTCGGCCTGACCAGGCTCGCTTTTTCAGACCAGGGCGATTCGGCGGAAAACTCCGTGAGCTTCCGATTCGTCTTTTCGCCTCGCGCCTTCACGCGCACTGTCAGCCGCACCACGCCCGTCTACAACATAACCGACGACGTGGCATGGCTGCGCGGCAATCACAATTTCCAGTTCGGCACAAACATACGAATCATTCGCAACTCCCGCACCAGTTTCGCCAACGCGTTTGACGACGCTATAACAAACCCGTCGTTTTACGAGCAGTCGGGCGCGGTGCTCGATTCGCCTATCGCGGACGTAGATTCGGGGTTTACGTCGAACCTGCAAAACGCGCTTGCGGCAGTCATAGGGCGCTTCTCCGAATACACTGCAAACTTCAACTTCGACGCCGAAGGCAACCTGCTCGACGTAGGTCAGGGCGTCGCGCGCACGTTTGCCACCGAAGAGTACGACTTCTATGTTCAGGATTCGTGGAAGCTCAGGCCCGACCTGACCTTGAGCTTCGGTCTTCGTTACGGGCTCAGCCGCCCTGTTTATGAAACGAGCGGCCTTGAGGTGAAGCCGACCGTAAGCCTCGGCGATTACTTCGAGCAGAGAAAAGCGAGCGCTGCCGAGGGGCGTCCGTTTAACGAGATAATAACGGTCGACCTATCGGGCCCGGTAAACGACCGGCCCGGTTATTACGAGTGGGACAAGAACAACTTCCAGCCTCGCGTGGCCATAGCCTGGAGCCCGAATTTCGAGGGCGGGTGGATGAGAAAGATTTTCGGCGGCCAGGGGGATTCGGTCATACGCGGCGGCTTCGCCATCACGAATGATTACATAGGCCAGCAGCTCGCCGTTCAATTCGACCTGAACAGCACGCTCGGCTTTTCGTCGAGACAGACGATTGCCGCCAACACCTACAACGTGACAGACCGCCTTGCACCGCGCCTGGAAGGGCTTGGGCAGAACGTGAGAGGGCTGGAGGGCATAACGCTGCCGGGGGGCCTCAGCTTCCCGCTTGTGACCCCGGCCGACGAGGCGCAGCGCATCGAATCGTCGCTCGACGATACGATCACAACGCCCATCAACTACAGCTGGAACCTCTCGGTGGGCCGAAAGCTCAAAGGCGGCATCTTCGTAGAAGCATCTTACATCGGGCGGCTCGCCAGAAACCTCCTCGCGCAGCGCGACATCATGGCGCTCAACAACCTTGTCGATCCGAAGTCGAACACGGACTGGTACACGGCCGCAGGCATGCTCCACGACCTGCGCGACCGCAACACGCCGCTCAACAGTGTCGCGCCGATCCCCTACTTTGAAAACCTCTTCCCGAATCTCGGCGAGGTTTACTGGGGCGAGCCTTCTTTGTCCTCGACGCAGGCGGTCTATGCCATCGTGGCCAGGGAAGATTTTCTCGGACAGGATTTCTTCGACGTGCTCGACTGGACATTCGTTCAGTCGGAGCTCGACGACCTGTCGATAGTCGGGCCGAACGCCTTCTTCCACCCGCAGTACGCGGCGCTTTCGGTCTTCAGCACCGTCGCCAGCTCCAATTACCACGCGGGCACCCTGTCGATTCGCCAGAGGTACAAGGACCATCTCTCGCTCGACTTCAACTACACGCTGTCGAAATCGATTGACGACGCTTCGGGCCTACAGTCAGCGGACCAGTTTGACGCCTCGGCGTTTATACTCAACCCGCTGCGGCCTCAAGACAACCGCGCCGTCTCGGATTTCGACATTCGTCATATCATAAACGCCAACGGAATCTGGGAGCTTCCCGTCGGGCGCAACCGCGCTTTCCTGAGCGATATGCCGGGGATCGCTGAAGCGTTTCTCGGCGGCTGGCAACTGGCAGGCATCTTTCGCTGGAACACAGGCGCGCCCGTGCAGACCCCGTTCGATGTCGCGCAGTGGGCGACGAACTGGAACGTGCAGAGCAACGGCGTGAGGATCAGGCCTATCGAGTCGTCGCCGACGCGCGGGGGGGCGGCCCCGCCCAATCTCTTCTCCGACCCGGAGGCGGCTTATCGCACCTTCCGCAACGCGAAGCCCGGCGAGAGCGGCGACCGCAACGTGCTGAGAGCGCCGGGGTATGTTGTGCTCGATATGAGCCTTGGCAAGAGCTTCAACATGCCTTACAACGAAAACCACAAGCTCCAGCTCCGCTGGGAGGTTTTCAACGTGACAAACACGCAGCGCATGGGCGCGCTGCTGGGCGGGCGCGCGGGGCTCGGCCTCTCCATCGACTCGCATATAGGCTCGCCGCCCGATACGTTCGGCAACTTCGTAGCGATACAGGGGACGCCGCGCGTCATGCAGTTCGGGCTGCGGTACACGTTCTAGCCCGCGCGGTATTTGAAAGCCGCAAAGCCGCACCGCTCTCTCTTTACGGCTTTGCGGCTTTCAACCCGCGAACCGATTTGACGGCGAGCGCCACAATAAAGATAATCACCACCATCTAAAACGCGGGCATCTTGGCCCGCGAGTCCAGGCGACGAGAGGGACTGATGAAGATCAATTGGCAATCGGATTCAAGCTGGGTTAGGGCGACTCGTAACAGCGCCGGTTTTATTCTGATGATAGCAATGATTGTGGCCGCGACCGCGTGCGGCGGCGGCTCGCACCCGAATGTCTCAACCAGCCAGTTTCCGGGCGGGACGGCTGATGCCGAACAACTCGACCGTATGCTCAAGTTCGATGCCCGCGTCAACGATTACGAGTTGAGCGGCGACAGGCTTGTGGTAAACGTCAACCAGGATTTCATGACCTCGCCGCCCGGCATAAAAGAGCGCGCGGCGGGCCAGTGGTACAACATGCTCACCTCTTCGCGCGGCAAAGACAGGGCGAAGAGCTTGCAGGTGGTCGTCCGCCACGAAGGCGAGGATGTTGCTCGCTGGACTGCCGATGCCGGTTACGAGCCGCTCGGTAAGATGAGGACGATGAACGCGGGCGGCGGCTCGCACGCTCAAAACTGATTCGCCGGATTGCTACATCCAACCGTGGAGTGTTGCCGGCGCAGGCAGCACTCCATAAACACGCACGCAACCCCTTACAATCTGCACCCGCCAGCCGCACCCCGACCGTATTACCACCAGAGGGATAGACCATGCGAGAGACACGCCCGAAAGATATACTGGGTCTGGCAAGGGCCGCATTGCTGGCGCTCGTTTTGAGCGTGGGGGCGAGCACGGCTATGTTTACAGGCTTCGCAGGGTTTGGCAGCTTCGCAGGGTTCAGCGGCTTTCAAGTGGCGACAGGCTTCGCGGACTCACTTGAGGTCGCAGGGCCGGAGCCCACTGGCTCCGGCGCAACCGTGCCGGTCTTACAGCTAGTGCGTCAGCTTGAGACAATTATCCCTACAGAGTGTTTTGCCAGGTCCCGGCAAGAGCCGCTCAGGAGATCGTTTTGATCGGCGCGGCAGTTGAGTTCGAGCATTCCGGCTATTCGAGCCTTTCGGCAAGGTCAATCGCCTGAAGCATGGCTCGCGCCTTGTTGATCGTCTCGACGTATTCGCTTTCCGGGACCGAATCTGCTACCACGCCTGCCCCTGCCTGTATGTATGCTCGACCGTCTTTGACGAAGATCGTGCGAATCGCGATGCACGAGTCGAGATTGCCTGAATAATCCAGGTACATCACAGACCCCGCGTAGACGCCGCGACGCGAAGGCTCAAGCTCGTCGATGATCTCCATGGCGCGGACCTTCGGAGCGCCAGTCACGGTGCCCGCGGGGAAGCACGCGGCGAGCGCGTCAAATCTGTCGAAGCCCGGCCTGAGCCTCGCCTTGATCGCCGAGACAAGATGCATAACGTGCGAGTATCGCTCTACCGTCATCAACTCCGTCACTTCGACCGAGCCGTAATCGGCTACTCGCCCAAGATCGTTCCGCCCGAGGTCGACGAGCATCACGTGCTCGGCAACCTCTTTTTCGTCCGCGCGCATCTCTTCGCCCAGCAAAAGGTCTTCCGTCTCTGTAGACCCGCGCGGTCTTGTCCCCGCAATAGGTCTGTACTCAAGCCTGCGCCCCGTCGCGCGCACAAGCATCTCAGGTGACGCGCCCAGTATCACCTGATCGCCCATCTTCAAATAGAACATGTAGGGCGAAGGGTTGACGACACGCAGCGCGCGATAAACCTCGAAGGGGTGCGCCGAAAGCCCCACCTCGAATCGCTGGGACAGGACGACCTGAAAGATGTCGCCCGAGGCGATGTACTCTTTGGCGCGCAGCACGGACTCCTCGAACTGCTCTTTTGTAGTGTTAGACCGGACGGGGATTTTTTGCGGGGGGGCAGGTCGTGCCAGCGGCTCTATGGGATCACCGAGAAGCGCCTCCATCGCCTCGATGTCCGAGAGCGCCTCTTGAAAATCGTCTTCAAGCCCGCTCGTCTTACCTTCGGTAAATATGTTGGCGATGATATGAATCTGGTGCCTGACGTGATCGAAGACCATCAGCCGGGAAAAGAACATCATCACCGCCTCATCAAGACCCTGTTCGGCAGTGTGGCGGTCCGGGACTTTTTCAAACCACCGCACCGCGTCATAGCTCATATAGCCGACCGCCCCGCATACGAAAGGCGGCAGGTCGGCTACTTTGACAGGGATGTGTTTGCCCGCGATGCGCCTGAGCACCGCGAGCATGGGTTGCGAGACTTGCTCCTCGCCTTCGCCCGTCTCGATGATGATATTCTGGTCGCGGCTGCGGACTATCGTGTGAGGATCGAATCCGAGAAACGAGTACCGCGCGACCTTCTCGCCGCCCTCGACCGATTCGAGCAGGAACGAGTAAGGGCTGAGCCGCTCGATCTTCAGGTAAGCGGCGACAGGCGTGAGCAAGTCGGCAAGCACGCGCTTGACCACAGGGACGACAGTCCCCTCGGCGGCCAGCTTCAGAAACTCTTCATAGCTTTCAGGGATGAACATGTTCATTCGGGATTATTCCTGCCGGGGGCCTGCGCCGCGCGGCGCTCAAGCTCGCGGTGCACGTCGCCAAGCGTCACGTCTCGCTCGACCATCAAGACCAGCAGGTGAAAATAGAGGTCCGCAAGCTCTGACGTGATCTCGCGCTGCGACCTGTTTTTGGCGGCAATGATTACCTCGCCCGATTCTTCGGCTATCTTTTTCAGGATCTTGTCGAGCCCGCTGTTGAAGAGGTATGTGGTGTAAGAGCCGTCGGGCCTGCGGTCGCGCCGCTCCGTAATCAGCGAGTAGAGCCTGTTCATCGCGAGCCCGAACTCCATCGAGCCCACGTCGACAAGCGAGACCTCCGAGCCTCTTGCGCTCTGGGCCTCCTTGATGTCGCTAAGAAGGCTGACGGGCTTAGACTCGGCGGCTCCCGCATCATCGCGCTCGATGAGAACTGTCAGCGACCCGCCGTCGGGGTTTATCCGAACGTCTATCAGCCTGAAAGACTTCTGCGGCCCGGCTTCCCCGGCTCCCACGATAGAAAAAGTCGCCTCGCCCGTCTGTAGCGTCTTGAGCAGCGATGCATTGTCCATGTAGCGGAACGAGATAACCTCACTGCTCGCCGCGTCCTGCACGATTGCAGGTATCAGCCCGCGCTCGTCAAATCTTATGTTCTGAATAGGTCTCTCGGTCATAGTCGTACCCGGCGCAGGGACTGCCGCCGCTACGCCGCGAAAATGCTAGCATCGGGATATTCTTTCTTACAAGACTCAGGCGGGTCGGAACTGGTTGAATTATCTTTGAATCGGCTTCGTTAAATCAGGGCCGGATGTATTGAGCGATCCGCGCTGCGAGCCGCTCGCGGTCTTCTTTTCGTCTTATCACCCGGCGGCGGTCTGTGCCTTCTGTGTCGACCCAGGTGACGCCATCGACTACGATCACGGTCTGGACGTTATAGCTCATTGTGCGGCGACGCTCGGATAATCGGCGGTCCGTGCCGGACCTTCTCTCCTCACCGTTCCAGCTCATCGTCAATTCAGCTTCTCGCCGCTCTTTTCACCGCCGGACTCTTTCCTGGACCGCTCGGTCTTTGCGACAGGCTTTGCGACCATACGCGCTTTGCCCGACGGCATCATACGGTCGATGTGCAGGTGCAGCCCCGTGGCGTACGTATCGAGCGGGCGTCCCAGCTCTTGAGACCGCTGGTTGTGGGCCGCGACCTTTTGCCAGGTCGAAAAGTCTTTGATACGGAGGCCGAGCTTGTTCCCCTCCGATATTATGAACGTCACCTGCTCGCGCGTGAGATCGCGCGCCCGCACGTCGAAGGCGCTCCCCTTCCCGTAAAGGCGGCGGTGCTCGCCGTGGTCTGCGCCCGTCAATACGATGTCGCGCGAGTATTTCTCTTTGAACTGCGAGCGAAGCCGCGCGAAGCGGTCTTGAAACTCTTTGGGCGAAAGCGGGCCGGTCCGCTGCTCGTATTCGATCTCTGCCTCTTCGGCCACCAGTGTCTCAGGCCGCCCGTCAAACTCCTGTGTCTTCCACGCCTGCGCCTTCTGGTCGTTGAAGGCAGCCGCCTGATGGCGGTTGATCTTCTCTATCATATCGCGCCACGAAGCGTGCAACTGCTCGTCGGCGCGAAGGTCGACCCCCTGATCGAGAAAGGCGTCTATCGCGCTGTCAAACTCGCGCCGCGCGCACTCGACGTCGCCCGAAGCCAGGCAGGCTTCGCCTTTGCTGAAGTGCAGCTCGGCCGCCTTAAGGATAGACTCGCGCTGCACTCCGGTCTGCGCGAGCGCAGAAACCTGTGCCAGGCAGATGAACAGAAGAGTTGCAACAGCCGATTTTGCGAATTGAGACTTTATGATCGAATTCCTACCCTTTGCTTGTTTTTAATGCTCGACAACTATAACCGGAACGAAGGCCGCCGAACAAGGATTCTAGCAAGCCCACGCCGGTATTGTAAATTCTCATCTATTGCGAATTCTTAACTTTTTAAAGCGACATGCGGTCCGCGCCCGATTGCGTCGAATCGGGCAGAAACGCGCCCGAAGATAGGTCGATTGGCGGCAGCGCAAGGTTTTCGGCCCGGTTGCGCAGGCTGCGATAATAGACCGCCATTGTGGCTATGAGAATCACTGTCGAGATAATCGACCAGCCTATGGCCCAGGCCATGGCAGGGACCCAGCCGCCGGTGGCTTCGGCCATGTTCTGCGCGTCGGTCGAAAGCTCAGGGTTGAACGCAGAGAGATACATAAGCGTTCTGAGGTCGTAAAAGGCGTTCAGGACTAGCTGTATCCCTAAAAAGCTCATCACGAAATGCGTGATCTTGGGGCTGGCTTTCGCCGCCATCAGGATCAACCCCCCGCCCATGACAAGCCCGGCTGCCCAGGCGAGCGCGTTTCCGCCGAAAAGTACCGTCACTACTAACAGAAGCGCACCAACCGCTATCGCGACGCCTTTCGCGTTGCGCTGCCTGCGGAGCAGCAACAGGAGCCCTGAGCCGAACAGCGTTGTGCTCAGGTAGCCCGCGCTTGAGATCAACAGCCGCGTCCCGCCAAGGGTCTCGGTCACGCCGCTGCCGTTCAGATAGAGCTCTATCTGGTGGACGCTCCCGAAAGAGGCGAGCGCGGCAAGCGCGTGGCCGACTTCGTGTATGTATGTCACAAAGAGGCGCAGCGGGAACGTGACTATCTCCGCGTAGGGGATGAACCACAAAACGAGTGTCAGCACCGAGCTGAGCACCAGTAGATTGAACGAGCTTTTAACTTCCGCCTGGGTTTGCATATTTGACCTCGCTATATGCCCAACTATACGCCAGCCCGGCCATTCAAGTTCAAGGAACGGCGTTCACAGCTTTTTGAAGAACGAGCCGGGGAGCGATTCTTCTCGCTTTAGCTGCGCGTGTTCAACGTAGCCAGTCTCGTTTTTCATGACCATCAGGAACCCGCCGGGCCTTAAAACACCCGCTATCCGGTCGAGGGTCTGTTTGACCGCCAGCGCGTGGAAGTATAGCAAGAGGTTGTTACAGACTATCAGGTCGAAACGCTGGCTCATGTTCTTCCAGAAGTTCGCATCATACAGATTCGCCCTGCGGAACGCGACCATCCCGCGCAGCTGCTGTATGACGGCAAAGCTCGATTCGGGACCTTTTACGCCCGCGCCGACAAAGTATTTCTCGCGCAGCTCAGGCGAGACGAGCCGCAAGGATGCCGAGGCGTAGCTTGCGCGCCCGGCCGAGATGATCGCTGACCCGCGCAGGTCTGTCGCCAGCAGATTGACCTTCCACTGGCCTTTATCCTTCAACGCTTCAGTGAGCAGGATGGCAAGCGAGTAAGCCTCCTCGCCCGTCGAGCAGGCCGCGCTCCAGACGTCGAGCCTGCGGTCGCCGCTCCGTTTTTCGACGAGCTCAGGGATGACCCGTCCGGCGAGGGCCTCAAACTGGTCGGGCTCGCGAAAAAACCTCGTCTCGCTGTTTATTAAGAGGTCGGCCAGCGCGTCAAGCTCGCCCGGCGATGCTATGGCCATCCTCGAATAGGCGAGCGGGTCCATGCCGAGCTTTTCGGATTTCCTGCGGATAGCGTCGAGCAGCCCGTCGCGCCAGGAGGCGTTCGTCTGCCAGCCGAATCGCGCCGCGAGCGCCTGTTCGAGCGGCTTCAGATGAGGGTTGGCGTGGGGCCTTGCTGGCATAAGCTGTCCGGTTTCAAGCTTGCGGCGAGTGACGCTTTCGCAAGAGTCGGCCTCACTCTCCCTGCCTGGTGTAATCGCCGCGCGTGCCGCCGGTCTTCGATTCAAGCCTGATCTGTGTGATCACCATCCCCTTATCAATCGCTTTGCACATATCGTAAATCGTGAGCGCGGCAACAGAGACGGCGGTGAGTGATTCCATCTCGACGCCCGTCTTTGCGTCTGTGATCGCGGTCGCGGTTATGCGAACGCCGTCGTGTTCGACCTGAAGCTCGACGCCGACCTTGTTGAGCGGAAGCGAGTGGCATAAAGGGATGAGTTCGGCCGTGCGCTTGGCCGCCATAATGGCCGCGAGCCGCGCCGCCTCAAGCGGGTCGCCCTTGGGCGTCGTGTGATCCTTGATCGCCTGAACCGTCTCCGAAGACATGCGCACAAAGCCGCTCGCCGTAGCGGTCCTCGTCGTCACGGGCTTCGCGCTTACATCGACCATGCGCGACTGGCCTTCTTCATCAATGTGAGTTAGCGCCATACAGATTCGAGTATCTATCGCTGAGAGGCTTAAGTCCAGACTAGATGTCGCCGAACGAATCGAGCGCGAGGCAATCCACCCGGTCGCCCGCCTTGAGGTCGTGAACCTCTTCGGGGACGATTATGAGCGCGTTGGCGTTCATAAACGCTACGAGGTCGGACGAGCCGCCCCACTTCAAAGACTCGGCCTCGGCCCGCCCTTCTTTGATACGAAGGCGCGCGGGGAGATAACTGCGGCGGCTCGACCCGTCTTTGAGTGAGCGCACAAGCTCGGCCCTTACGACGGGGAGCAGAGGCGACTCGTCGCCCTGCATGCGTCGAATTGCGGGGCGCACAAAAAGGTTGAAAGTGACGGAGGTCGAGACGGGGTTGCCCGGCAGCCCGAAGAAGAAAGTATCGGCGAGTTGCGCAAAGACGGTGGGCTTTCCGGGGCGTAGTATGACCTTGTCAAAAATGATCTCCGCGCCTATATCGACCAGCGCGGCTTTGACCAGGTCATAATCGCCCATCGAGACGCCGCCCGATGTTATTACAATGTCGCTAGTTTCGCTTGCACGTAACAACGCCTCGCGCGTGGATGAGATTGTATCCTCGACCGTCCCGAGGTTTTCGACCACAGCCCCTGCGCCCCGCGCGTACGCGGCGATTGTATAGCTGTTCGAGTTACGAATTTGCGCGGTTGAAGGGCGCTCGGAGACTTCTACAAGCTCGCTCCCCGTAGAGATGACCGCGACTCGCGGAGCCCTGCCGACCTTGACCTTCGCGTACCCGAACGAGGCCAGCACAGAGACCTGTGCCGGGCCGATTGCGCGGCCTGCGCGGGCGACAACCTCGCCGCAGCTTACCTCGCTTGCGCGTGGGGTGATGAACTGGCCAGGGTTGACCGGCGCTTTGATGACGACGAATTCGCCCTCGGCTTGGGTGACTTCGACCTTTTGGACCGCGTCTGCGCCATCGGGCACAGGCGCGCCCGTAAATATCTTTATGGCCTCGCCCGGTTGGAGCGATCCACGAAATTGCGCGCCTGCGGCAACCTCGCCTATAACGCGAAGCCGCGCAGGGGCCGACCGCGCATCGTCCGAGCGGAGAGCGTAGCCGTCCATTCGAGCGCGGTCAAAAGGGGGCAGGTCCATGTCAGCGCGCACATCTTCGGCCAGCGTCCGACCCTGCGCTCGATCAAGCTCGACGGCTTCCGAGCCGAGCAAAGAGACGCGGTCTAAGACGATGCCGAGCGCTTTTTCGACAGTAATCATGCCAGAGATATGTCTGCTGCTGACCGGGGATTATTTGGGGCAAGCTAAAAGGACTGAGCGGCGACCTGGATCACCGCTCAGCCCTAAAATGGCGGAGCCGACGGGACTCGAACCCGCGACCTCCGACGTGACAGTGCGACAATTGAGATTGAAAAAGTGCGTTAATTGCGCCACCTTTAGGAACTTAGCAAACTTGGGGCATCTAGTCTTCGGATTAGATGCCTTAGTTATGCGGACTATTTTAGGTACATTTCTAGGTACATTTTTAGCCGCTTGCCTGCCTGTCTGACCCGCCTTCAAATACCCGTACCGCGAAGATGTATTCTAGCATCATTGTCAATGGCTCCTACTTGACATGTGATATATAATGCCGCGCCAAAAGGAGGCTCCCGTGATTGAGTGGCTTATCGAGAAGGGTATTGGCTTCGTATTTAAACAAATCATCTCTGCCCCAGTTAAGATAGTTCTTAAAGTAGGCTTTCTTGTCCGAAGGAGTATTGAGTACAGAAAGCTCCACATTACAGAAGTAACCCGTAAGGCGAATTTATATCTTTTGGGAATCTCCGGCGGACT
Source organism: uncultured Clostridia bacterium (assembly GCA_964615905.1). Classification (GTDB taxonomy): domain Bacteria; phylum Acidobacteriota; class Blastocatellia; order UBA7656; family UBA7656; genus DATLMR01. The sequence goes on along the minus strand of CAZTUB010000019.1, from coordinate 19,170 downwards.
GCTGGTTTTGGGGGCAGCACTGTCCTTAATATTTGGAGCATTAGTAGCAACTGTTGTGACAGCCGGGTGCATTATTTTAATAGCGGTGGGTTATTGGAACACCGAAGTAGATATGGACTTAAAGAGAGCGCAAGAAATTCGAGCGCAGTCTCAGGGAGGAGCGGGGATGACACAAGGGGCTTTTGAAGCAAAACACATCGTTTTTGTTGCAGCGATATTCTTCCTGTTGCTTTCAGCTAGCATTTATATCTTTTCTAAGGAAGAAGAGCTTGAGGCTGACCCTCCTCGCCCCCCGGTGGCTGACGTAGGTGGACTAGCAGGACTAAAATTGGTAACCGAGCGCACCTTTAACGTTGATCCGAAAAAAGGCTGGCAAAATAGCGGAATCAAAATCCCTAATGATGCTTTTCTAGAGCTTTCGACTCTTAGACCAGTTGTTATGAAAGTTTTAACAATAGACAAACTCATCCCTACAACTGTTACGGAAATCGGAGGGAGTACTCAAATGTGGGTAACGGGGGAAGAGGGTACGTTAGCGTTTATGGCGAACAGGAACTATAAGTCTGGCAGTTCACCGATAGAAGTTAAAATAAAGGTAAAGGCGAAGTGAATTATGGCTTGGATAATATTCGGAGTGATTGGCTTGGTGCTTCTAGGTATTTGGGCTTATCTGATGTTAATAAGCTCTAAGAAGGGTTCTGGAAACATCAAAGAGTATATAGACCAAACCCCTGAATCATTTAACCCGAATGCAAACAGGTTTGCCAAGAATCACATAATAAAGACTTCAGCAAAAGACACAGAAGTAGCTGCCGCTTTAACAGAAAAGATGCAGGCTTTGCTTGTAATGATGCAAGCACAAACAGGGGCAATTGTTGAAGAGTTCAATCAACAAGCTGCTCAAATGCGCGCTATGATGCAGCTTGGTCAAGAGATGTCTACTCATCGTCTGACAATCCTTACCCACGAGCGCGATATGGCTTTAATTGATAATGAAAGGGCTGTTATTGCCGAAGCTAACCGTTTAGGCCTTCCAGTCTCTGCGATGAATGAACTGAAGCTGGAAGAAGGGAAAATGAAGATGCGACTGTTTGAGGTCGAGCAATCAGCTAGGGCGGAATTGACAGCAGCGGATTTTTCAGACCTTGCCCCATATCAGCAGATAGAGATTCTGACCCAGCGATTGGAAAACTTGCGAAGGCAGCGTTACGAACTATCAATAGGTTATGATCCTCCAGAAGTTAAAGGCCCGCTACTGAGCCGTTACGATAAAAACATTAAAGCTTTAGAACAGGACATCAATGGAAGGCAAAAGAGACTGGTACAAGCACAGAAGGGGTAAGACGCTTGCTGAAGATACCAGAAGGGGCAGGAAGACTCTTAGACAAGTAGTCGATTTGCGCCTTAAACGGTCAAAGTCAAAATATGACCTCCGCTTATTGGGTGTCGGGCAAGAAGAAGCTTGGATTTCCGAAGAAGAGCGCGAGTCCCACATGCATATTGTCGGAACTACCGGCGAGGGAAAATCCAAGTTCCTTGAATACCTGATCAGAGAAGATATAGACCGAGGGAATGGTCTCTGTTTCTTTGATCCTTCAGATAGGGGGGATACGATGTATAAGGTCCTCTCTTACTGCGAAAAGAAGAAGCATGAGAAAGTTCTGGTCATTGATCCTAGCCATACATTTACTCGTAAAAAGGTCTGCCCTCTCCCTCAGTTTGGCAAGTATAAAGACGCTTCAGTTGCACAAGTATTGTCAAACCTCCGAATCCTTTACGGTCAGGGTGACTGGTCTACTACCCCAATTATCAGAAGATATTTGAAAGCAGTTTTAAGTCTTTTATTCAATGCTAAGGTGAGCTTGTCTGATGCCGTTTATTTCACCGAGCCTCTTTACGAGGACCAACGGGACTGGATTCTATGCCAAACCCCAAGAGATGACAGACAAAGGAGAATGATTGAGTACGCCTTTTACAATAAACAGGTGTTTATGGAGTATCAGTCCACAGTACGCAGATTAGAAGAGTTATTCCACCCGGCTTTGAACTTGATGTTTGGGGTTACTGATGGGATTAGGTTTGACCAGTTAATCGCAGACGGTTGGGTCGTCTTGGTGAATCTCTATCAGTGGAAAGGGATTGAGGAGATGCATACCCGCTTACTGGCTACCTCGATAATTAACGAAATTATTAGTTCAGTAGACAGGCTCAAGGAACACGGCTGGAAAGGCAGATATTATATTTATATTGATGAAGCCGGACTCTACACAACGGAGAGTGTTACTAACCTTTTAACCTATAAGCGGAAATCAGGACTCAATGTTATTTTAGCTCACCAGTACGCAGACCAATTTAAAGATAAGGACATCCGTAAGGCAGTCCAGACCCAATGCAAGATTAAAATCGCCTTTGCGGTAGTAGACGCAGAAGATAGATTGCAGGTGGTTAAGAGCCTTTACGGAGGCCAGCTTGACGATAGAGAGGTTTCCTATGCCTTATCTAACCTTAGAAAGCAACACGCTGTTATTAAGTTTCCGAAACAACCAGCCCAGATAGTGAGAATCCCAGACGTTAAGGATTTGCCCGAAGTATCAGACGACTATTTGAATACTATTTACTCTGACCCCATATATAGGAGTTCAGATGATATACTTAAAGAACAAAAGGGTAGGATCAAAATTACTACTCATCAGACAAGAAGTGCCTCGACCCAACACCAAAGAGACATAAATGAAGCCCGAAGAAAGAATAATATACCATCTAAACAGGCATCCACGATTAAGCGCAGGTCAACTGGCAAGAGTCGCGTACCAGAACCAGAAGACGCACACGAAGGCTGGGAAAGTCTATTTGAACAGTCAGTCAAGCGTCCAAAGGGTTCTAAAGGAGATGGAGAAAAAGAAGCTGGTTAAGAAGAAGCACTACTCCAAGAATGATCCTGATCTCTGGATGCTCCCCTCGACCGATTCAATCAGAGACTCTAAGTATTATCACGAACTGGCTAAGGGTGAGCTATACGCCTTATTCGGTAATCGCTGTAATGACTGGTTTGCAGAACTGGCTATAAATGATTTGAGGCCGGACTGTACGATGGTCTATAACGGCGTGCCGGTGCATTTTGAAGTTGACCTGGGGAACGAAAAGTTTGAGGTCTTAGAGGCCAAGATTCAGAAGTATATTCACTATGCTCCACATACTGATAAGACGGTTTTCGTGCTTGGAGACGGACAGAAACGCACCGTCAAGGGAACGGGGCGGGAGCTTTACAGCTACTTGAAAGAGATGCGGCGGGGCTGGCAATTCTCCTGGACCCCACTGAATCTTTTTACAACGCTTCCTGATGTGCCTCTAATCTTCCTGCCTACCCAACCTGATCCGATAACCATTGACCAACTATGCGCGGAATAGCTTTCGGGTTGTTTTGTGTTTTCTTATTTTGGCTCATAAGACGCAAGCGCGTGAAACCCGCCGTAGTTCCACAGCCGCCTTTTAAGATTGAGCTTGTGCAAATTGGTACACCCACCCACTCCACCCGTTCCACAGTATTGAAACAAAAATACGAGCGCATCCCGCTAACACAGAGGCAGAGATTTGAAATCCTAAAACGAGATGGATTTACTTGTCAGTATTGCGGGAGGAAGCCACCTGAGGTTTCTTTGGAAGTGGATCACATTATTGCAGTGTATAACGGGGGTACAAACGACCCTGCAAACCTCATAACAAGCTGCGAGCCCTGTAATCAAGGAAAAGGGGCAATTCCGCTAGATAAATCGTTGCTAGTTTTGCGGTAACAACGTGCGGTAACGGCGCGGTAACGGATACCGTAAGCTTTGACGCTCTTTGCGGGGCTATCATTTGCTATCACAAACATTTGCAAGGGTGATGTTATTAAGAGGGCGGGATGATAAAGGGTGGGAAAGAAGAAAAAGACTGGCCGATGGGCCAAACCATTCCCGCTCCCTCCGGTCGCTGAGACACGAGCTATAAATCTAGTTTACTTTTAGGCTTGGAAAGTACCCAAATCGTGAACTGGTTTATATCTCTGAAAGAGAATACGGCAATAATTGACAGGATCTTTGGGTGTGCTATTTTGAGAATAGTCGTTCGAAAACGTCACGTCTAAAAGCGGGGCGTTTTCTTTTTGCCTCAAGGACAATACCTCTCTCCGTTCGGTTGGGTGTTTGGTTGTTTCATAGGAAACACGGGAAACTGCAAGGCTGCATTTTCATCTCGCTTCGCTCGCTGTTGGCTTCGCCAACGCTTTTTAATTTTGACCCCAGAAACCCAGTCCTATCGCTCATCCGGTGCGTAAGCGGGTTGCTCGGTCTATGACACTCGCGGAGCCTGTCAGCTTGATTAAAGGTGTAGGAATAATTAAGAAAGGAGTTATATGACCCCATTCGAGAGAGAGATGTTCTATCAGTTGAGTAAGAAGTTCAAAGAAGAAAAGAAGTCTAAAGAGTTGGCTAGTTTTAAAGGACAGTTAAGGTTCTTAGGGTTGTTAGTTTCGTTCCTGATGTTTCTGTTGGTCGTTATAAGGTTGGTTTAATTCTCCTACACTTCTAATTGTAGCTGACATCCGCTCGTATCAAGACCTCGCCAGGGATGCCCCGGATTCGCTCTAGGACTACGCCAGGCCCGATAGCCTGGGATGATTAAGATATGAAGCATAGTGGTATAATGTAAGGTAAAGCGGGAGCGTGGCCTACCAGTACGACCAGCAAGCGTCAGTTTCATTATGGTTACTTGGGCAACCGGGTAGCTAGTAGATCACCCTGAGTTGAAGGGCTACGGGTGTGCGGTGCATTGAACCTTGCCCTTGGGGAATATGTGCTTCGTTGCGTTCTCGCTGTAAGGGTAAAAAAAAAGGCTCCCTATTCGGGAGTCTCTTCGTCTGTGCCTTTGCAGTGGCTACAGAGCTTTAATCTGTTGATATGCTCAAGTCCTGGTGTAGGCTCGTTCATAATCATTGGGTTAATAATGCTGGGTTCTCATGAATGTTGCCGACTATTTCACAATAAACGCCGGAAGTAGAGATTAGAGGCTTGCAATAAGATATATACTCGGTGGCTACGCAAAACATACCATTTAGAAACATCACTCTTACATTTATGTACTGATCTTCATGGGATACACGCAATAGATCATCTTCATATATCTCTTTTAGGTGCTTATCTACTAAACTCGTGTTTTGCATAAAAATGTATTTGTCTTCGAGTTCTGCGATGCCATCATTCAATGATTTGCCAGCTAAAAATAATTCGGGCTCTCGTTTGGTACACGGCTCCATTTTACCTTCTCGTTTATTCCAAGCCCTGAATCTTTTGATTGTTTTCATTGCTCACTAGCCCTCTTTCAAGCAAGTATACAAGCATTTTGGCTCTAGCGTCAGCTTCGGTATCAGCAGTAAACGAGGTAGCATCCTCTAAATCACATTGATAACCAATCTGCTGGTCAGGGATTGGGAATGTCATTACCAACATCCGTCCCATGAGTACGCCAAGTTCTGCAACCGTAAATGCTGAACCCAATCTTTCTTTGCTTATAGCACCGTAGTTAGTTGTGACGTATGGTAGATTTTCTCGCTTAGGCTCCATTGTCCTCCTACTTTTAAAGTCTTCACGTATTGGTCGATAGTTTTGTACCCAAAAGAAATAACTTTCTTGCTTCACTCCTAATTCTTTTAATCGTTTTGCTAAGTCGAGTGATACTACTTGCTTTTCGAGTTTCATATTTGGGAGTTATCCACAGGCCGTAGCCTATTTTAATTTTGTAGAAGTGCTATGCTGAGGTTAAGGGAATGAAAATCTTATGAATGTTTCATAAGAATCAGGCTAGCCGCCAAGGGATGGTAGGCTATGCTTTCCCGTTAGAACGGCAATCCATTGGGGTTCCGCTTACAGGCTTCCTGGATAATCCTGATGCATTTGATTATCTTGCTGGTTGATCTTGAGGCTTCTATAAGCCTTTCGCCCATTTGCTTGACATTGAGGCGGTTCATTTCTTTTGCATAGTTCTCTGTATCCTCCTCTGTCCAGTTGTCATTCCAGGGGTTCATATAGTTCTTTTTCAATTTAAGGCTTATAAATCATGTATTCAGCACAGGATCTATTTATACAAGTTCCTGCATACTCCCAGTCGTTACTTCCAAACATAGGCTTAGTTTCCATAGGCTGGCCGCAGCTCTTGCAATTATCTTGGTTGTCCATATTAGTAAGCTCCTTTAGTGGCTAGGCTGGCAATCTGCCAAAGTACTAAGCCCCAGATAATGATGAATAGACTGATCTTTACAAACTTTCCTATATTCCCCTCTTGTTCGTGTTGATAGCCTACTCGGTGAGTGGCTCCGCAAGATAAGCAATATTGATATTGTTCGTTCATGATTGTTTGATTAGTTTGTTGAAATGTTGGACAAACAGTTTGATACCTTCTAGCATATCGTTGGCATCTTCCTTATTTCCTCCGTAATAGGCTAGTGCGCTGCTCTTTGCTAATTCGATAGCCTCACTGACAATTATGTAGTCTTTTGCGTTCATATGGTTATTACTTAGTTGATTGTTTCTTCCACGCTTCTTTGAGCATTTGATTCATTAATTTTTCTCGGTAACGCTTGGTACGTTCTCTTGAGGCTTGATCCGCACAACGACCTTTATGAAACTTTTGGGCAGGCCATTCCACTTTGAACGATTTTTGGCAAACAGTACATATCTTGTGGCTCATTTTGGTTGGGTTTTAATGATCTATCTACATCATAAGCGATGATTTAAAACGTGTGAAGTTGATAACCTGTGGATAAGAGCTGTCGCACAATATTTTTCCTATAAGCCTCATAACTAAGCCAAAGAATCTCTATATGAGTGATGAATCACAACAGAAAAAGCGCCTGGTATTCGGTATAGACCGAGATGAGCCAGAGCCGGAAGGTGGGAATTATGATCTGGCTGATCCGATGAGAGGACATTAATCTACATATGGAAAGATGATGAATTAAGTTCTCCGGTCATATGCATCAAGGTCTATTTCTTCTTCCTGTTTTGAAGTAAAGGCAACGTCCCTTGAGAAGGTGCTTTCGCCTTGTGTAATTATTAAAGTCCCTGCAATTGAGTTCTCATCTGAAGATTTGACTTCAAAGGTTCCACTTACGGCTGGTTTCGAGCCTAGTTCTTCTCGGTAGAGATCCATAATTACAGGGTCGCCTTCCGAGAGAGAAATATGTACCCCCGGACCAGATAATGGCCCATCACCAGTAAAAGTAATAAGTCCATCTCTTCCTTCCGCTATCCCAGGAGTAATTAGCAAGATCACCGTTGTGTATTCAGGTGTGAGGTCTTGGGTTCTCCATTTACCTTTTAAACTCATAGTCCATATATATCAACTAACAAATCACCAATGCAACTAGGAAGCAAAGAGCATAAGGCTCAATTCTGCGAACAACTCATCAAAGTCTATTACGAAAACATCTGGCAGGATGAAATGCATCTGACCCAGATTGAAGGACAGAAAGCCGATAAGCGCAAAGAGATTGCAGATATTGAAGCCAAGCTGGAGCGCAAAGAATATAAGACTGCCAATGAAGGCAATAAAGCTAAGTTTGTGGCCGAACGCGAGCTTGAGCATATGAAGAAAGAAACGGATGAGATATTGGGGAAGCTTAAGACGTGGCAAGCTCGGATTGAGTTTGTTAAGGAATACCTAAAAAACAATGGCAAGGCCAACTAAATACAAGCTTGAATACTGTGAGGAAATTATTGGCTATTTCAGCGCGAAACCCTTTGATGAAGTTGATACCCCGTATGGCCCTAAGAAGGTTGCTAATCCAATGCCTACGTTTCATGGTTTCGCCCAGTTTATCGGGGTGAACGAAGATACAGTAGTTGAATGGTCAAAGAAGTTTCCTGAGTTTTCCGCCGCCTATAAAAAAGCAAAGGCTTTGCAGAAGTGGTTTCTTATAGAAAACGGACTAAACGGAGTCTATAACCCAGCCTTTGCTATCTTCACCGCCAAAAACATTACAGACATGCGTGACAAGCAGGAAGTGGAACACACCGGAAAGGACGGAGAGCCTATGAAGATTGATTTAACTAACGCTTCCACAGATGAATTACTTAAGTTCCTTACGGCAAAGAGCGCAGATAGTAAGCGAAGCCGAAAGTGACCTTCAAAAACAAGCCGCTGTTATTGAACTCGCCTCTCGTGATCCGATTTTCTTCATTGAGAACCTGTGCTGGACTTTTGATCCTCGGAAAGAAACACCCGACCTCCCTTTCATCCTCTATGACTACCAGAAAGATTATGTCCATTGGCTAATTGAACGAATTGAGAGCAAGGAAGATGGCCTTACTGAAAAGTCTAGAGATATGGGGGCGAGCTATATAGCTCTCTGCATATTTCTTTGGTACTGGCGACATAAGGACAATTCAAGGTTCCTGGTAGGAAGCCGCAAGGAGGATTTGGTAGATGGTAAAGAGTCATCAGAAGACGATGCACCGCTCTTTAAGAAGCTAGATTACAATGTTGACCGCTGGCCAAGCTGGTATCTACCAAAGGGATTCAGTAAAGACGTTCATCGGACGCACCTGAATCTTACCAACCCTCAAAACAGTTCCCAGGTAACGGGAGAATCAGCTAATAGGGATTTCGGTCGAGGTGGGCGTTATAAGGCTATTCTGCTTGATGAGTTCGCATTCTGGGATTTTGATACTGAGGCTTGGAAAGCCTGCTCACAGTCAACGCCCTGCCGCCTTGCTGTTTCGACTGCTGCACCAATAGGAAAGTTCAAGCGACTTAGGTTCGGTACAGACGGTGAGAAGATCAAGATAAAGACCCTGCTATGGAGCCTACACCCTGAGAAGAATGAGAACTGGCACGAGAAGGAAAGGGGGCGCTCTGATCCTGATACTTTCGCTCAAGAAGTAGACATCAGCTATGAAACCTCGGCTAAGGGTGCTGTCTACGGCGAAGAAATGAAGCTGGTGAATCTCGGTTCCTTCCCTTACGACCCTAATCTGCCTTTATACGTTTCTCATGATCCAGGCTTAGATGACAGTCATGCGCTCGGCTGGTGGCAGATTGATCCTAGAACCTGGCGGCCTCGCCTTATCCTATCCTTTGAACGCTCAGGCAAGATTGTTAAATGGTTCCTTCCCTTCTTTGGCAAACCTATTGACTCTGAGTTTATCTATACGCCTGAAGATTTGGCCTTGATTGAGCACGTTAAAGGCTGGAAGAAAGCAATCCATTTCGGTGATCCTTCAGGCAAGAACCGCAATGAAGTAACAGGTACGAGCGTATACAGTGAGTTTGCTGTTGAAGGTATCTACATTCAGACTAACGATAAGGCTAATGAGTTTGTACAGCGTAGAGCCGCAACCAAGTTAATGCTTCGGACGCTTGATGTTGATAATTCAAGCAATGAGTACTGGAAGCTCTGTATGCAGCAGGCGCACTATCCGAAGCGCCAAGAAGCCAGTCAAGCCACAACTCCGATAGTTAAGCCAGTCCATGACTGGACTTCACATATGCGAACAATGACAGAATATTTTGCAGTCAATATGCCCAAACCAGACCCAAACGACACCCCATTACCAGAGCAAGAAGAAGCTAATAGCGATATTTATGATTAAGTAGTTCACAAATAGCTATGAGAGTCAGCGTACAAACGATTATAGTTTGGATAGAATGATTAGCTACGAACTTGCCAAAGCTTTGAAGGATGAAGGATTTCCCCAAAACATCAGACGGCATATCAATGCCTACGGTACGATTTTCTACACCCGCAAAGTTACTGATTACCCAATTTATCCTAGTGCGAGTCAGATACGGGTCGCCTTAGTGGAAAGATACTCGAATTTCTTGATAGGTATACAGCGCATGGCGGGAGATGATGCTGTAGAAGAACAGTTCGCAGAGAAGTATGTAGACTACACATTTTAGAACGGACAAAGATTCACTTAATTCCCTACCTATGAATCCAGATCAAAAGGATCAAAACAATCCAGAGCAAGACAAGAAGGTAATCACCGAATATGGCGGTGTGAATCTTTCTGAAGCTTCAAAGCAGGTTGCTGATGAAGTTAAGGCAGCAGGAAAGTATATGAAGTCTTGGCGCGAGTTAAAGCGCACGTTCCTGAAGCTCTACATCAACCAGAGAAAGAATCCCAAGAAGGTCGGGGACACTTTGATGTTCTCGACTCACCAGACTATCCTTGCTTCCCTTTACAAAGACAGGCTCGATGCTGAATGGATGTGGCGTGAGGAAGAAGATGAAGACCGGGCAGAGCAGATTAACGCTCTCTGGGAGTTTGATTATGATGAGATGGATAAGCCCCGGCACGATTATGGCAAGTATTGGGACGCTACTTTCTTCGGCATCTCTGTAGAGGATTGGAGCCATTTTGACCGGGATACTCTTACGCCTATTCCGAGGTCTGTTTTTTTATTTCCGGTTCTTTCTTCTATCCCGCAGTTTTACCCAAATCCGCCGAAGTGCTTTAACATCTCTTTCGCTTAATCCGAGGCCATCAATTAACAATACCGCATCCGTTATTTCTAGCACTCCGTTAATATCATCTTTTAAAATCAAGCTATGAAGTTCACGAAGATCCAAGCGTTCAGCCCTATTAAGGGGCAACGGCAGCTTTTCAGCTTCATTGGGCTCTAGTTCAAGGACTCCACCGCCATAACTTCGGCCTGTGACCTCTGAGAAGGCAAATGTGAGTGAGTTCAAGAATGCCGCCGCAACTGTATCACCACTTGTGCCATTCAGTAGCTTAACTCTATGAATCGTATCTGTGCAGGTTGCCTTAGCTTTATTGACTATGATCTTCGGATAGCCGTGAATCTGCCTGAGCATAAAAGCATCAGGAGTCCATACCGAAGGCACGATATACCAGGGATCTCTAATCTGGCATTTATATCCTGTATGTACTTTCGCCTCTTCACCAGACTGTACATACTCTCTAGCAGCCTTTGGCAGCTTATCGAATGAAACTTTCGGCAGGTCCAGAAGGTAAGCCGCAAACTGCTTTTCAACATTTGAATGGTAATCGCCCTCTGAAAAAATAACCCCCTTAAGGTGTCCAGAGCGAGCAACGATTCTCTGGCTATACTCATCAAGTGACAGCTTAGTAATCTGTTCATTCGTTAATACAAAAAACTGATTCTGGCCGGTTACAACTCCCACATCTACGTCAATAACCTTCCCTGCTCTAGTTAATCCTTCATGTTCACGTAGTGAGCGAAGCAGTTGAATCTCACGCCTATTGAGGAAGTATTGAGTCCACTTCTCAGTCGAATGATCCATTGGCTTTAATTCATTTTGCAAAAAATCCGTATGCTCATACGAAGCCAAATCATCAATGTTATTAAGCTGGATTGTCCTGATGCCCGTTGTACCACCACCGTTACGCTCACCAAGCAGTAACACCACTTCCTGCTGAATGCCTTCAAAGATAAGCTTCTTAAAAGTAATGAGCGTGAGCTTATTGAAATAGTCGCTTAGAAACCGGCGCAATTCGGCAGCATAATTTACCTGCAATAACTCTGCCGGGATAACCATTGCCATACGGCCTTGCTCAGTTAATAGGAATGATGACGCTACAAGAAATGGAACCCAGGTATTTGTCAGGCGACTAGGCTTCATCCCCGCTCGCTTCATGATTTCAAAGGCTGGCTTGCGCTGATCTTCAGGGAAGTTCTGGTAACGAACAAATGGCGGGTTCCCTATTATCGCATCAAAGAATCGAGGTTCGCGCTCGTCGCAAGCGGCCAACAGCCCTCCATCCATTAAGTGGTGCTTACAGTAGACGAAGAAATCTCCATTGTGAATCATTGAATCTGGGGCAGGAAACCCTAATGCTCGCACTCGCTCAAGAGCTTTACCCCATTCTTCTTTATCTAATTCAACACCGTGAACTAAACTAACCGCTTGCTCTTTAGAAGCACCGAGTCCAATTAACGCGCTCAAGGATACCTCTAATAGCATTCCATCGCCGCAGCTTGGTTCACACACCTGAGCAGTTGGAGACTGGATAGCCCATTGCGCTAAAAAATCAGCAATAGGCTTAGGGGTATAGTACCCACCTCTGAGTTTCTGGTATGAAAGTGCCGCTTTCGCCACTTGTCCGCTCCCCCAATATGTTGAAGCGCGATTCTAGCACACCACTTTATGTAGAGTAAATGGCAAGATAATTAATCGTCTCTATCGTGCGGTGGTCCGTCACCATAGCGGGCTACATATGCTCGTTCTACCAATTCCGAGAATCGTTCGATACGGAGAGGGGAGTCAGGAGAGGGATAATCTGGGCTGATGGTTCCGTCTTCTGGATTCCATAAAACAAAAGAGATTGCTTCAGCTTTGTATGCCTGATCTTCTGGATTAACTCGCCCACCCAGCCCTTCAAAAATCTCAATCATCTGGTTTCTCCGAGCCTCTCCAATACAGGGCAATGGAACTGCTATTATGAAACCAACCACACCTTTTGGATATTTGCTGTGAATAGTTGTGGCCTCAGAAGCAAGATCATTGACCATATTCTGCCAGTTTTTCTTTACACTTTCTGTATCATTAAGCGTCTTGCTATCAAAAGCAAACCGTACTTCATCTGGCCGATAACCCGCATCAAAGTTCTGGGACCGAATACCTCCTATTACTCGCATGTCACCAACTTCGACACAGTTTGGCATTGCTGGAACCAGAGCAGTTCGTTTAGGTACAATTATTGGGATGCCGCCAAGCATTTCCGCAAGTGCAACTCCTACGGTCCTATCAATCAAATTGCCTAATTGGGTTGATGACTGCGGCGGTGTACGGCTGAGGCAGTGTCCATTGCTTTCCCAAGTTTCGCCAAATATAGCTAACTCGTCTTGAGGAATCACTATCGGCGGCATCCGCCTTAGTCTCGGCATCTATCTGTACTCTCACGTTCAGGAGATTGAACAACTTCCACCGACGATTATAGTTGGGCTACTTACAAAAATAAAGAACGCTGGAAGCTATCGCACATTTTTTCGATTTCATAAATCTATCTGTTAGTAGTATGATTTTCCGCTATCTACAGCCATAAGCAGTAGTTATCCATTTTAGACTAAATAGAAGGAGCAAGGCCCGATGACGAGGAAGATTAACCCGCAAGATATAAGTTGGTTTTTGGATTTATATAGAAAAAAGCAGATAGACCTTGACCCGCCTTATCAACGCCGAAGCGTATGGACACCTAAAGACAGAAGGTATTTTCTTGATACCATATTCCGAAACTATGCATCTCCGGCAGTTTTTCTTCATAAAACTATGGATGCGAATGGAGTACCGCTTTATCACGTAGTTGATGGCAAGCAAAGAATTGAAACCATTGCCATGTATGCGGCGGGCAAAATCGCCCTTGATAAAGATATGGGTGATACAAGGCTTAACGGGAAAAAGTTTAAGAATCTTAACGAGGATCAGAAAAAGGTGTTTTGGGATTACGTTTTAATAGTTGAAATGCTCAATACGGTGGAAGGCGCAGTAGTTGATGAAATATTTGCAAGAGTGAATCGAAACGCCAGGAAGCTGGAACGCCAAGAGCTTAGGCACGCAAAGTATGATGGCTGGTTTATCACGTTCGTTGAGGGAGAGTCAGAGAAAGAAGAGTGGAAAAACCTCAATATAGTAACAACAGCAAGGGCTAAGCGGATGAAGGATGTCCAGTTCTTATCAGAGATTTTCCTAGTCATTCTTGAAGGCAAGATAGTAGGCTTTGATCAAGATTATTTAGATGATAAATATGCCGAGTACGATAGCCCCGAAGAATCAGCCCCGAACTTCTCAGAAGAAGAATTTAGCACCAAAGTAAATAGAATCAAAAATTACTTTTCACAAATGGAAGCACACAATTCCTGTATCACGACACATGCCAAATCTTTTATTAACTTCTACAGTATTTGGTCTGTAGTCGCTCTTAATTTAGACCAGCTACCACAAGCGAAAAAACTGGCGGCTAGGTACTCCAATTTTATGGAGAGAGTAGCAATCATCGCTGGTTATAAGCCAGAAGACATTGTTACTACAGCCGAAGATACTAAATTTAGGGAGCCATATAACTATTTGGTCAATAGTAAAGGTGCTGCTACAGATTTTACGCCTCGTGAAAATAGAAATTCCGCACTAAAGAATGACTTGGGTATAAAGAATGAAGATACCGCAATCAGTTCGTAACGCATACCTCCAGCAAAAAGAAGATTATGAAAGGCTCCAAAATAAGGTAGATTTACTACTCAAAGCCCTAAAGAATCATCGTTGGCATTATGAAAGTAGGATTAAAACAGAAGAAGCATATGCCTTAAAACTTGAAACAGGTCGTTCAAATGGTAATAAGTTAGAGGATTTTTTTGCCTGCACTTTGGTCGTTGAAAACCAAACTAGGATTAATGCTGCGAAAGATCTAGTTTTAGCATATTTTAATCTAAAATATAGGAGACCTAAATCTGATGATTTCACATCAAAGAGTTCGGACTCCTTCCCATTTGATGATTTAAGGCTGTATGTAGAGTACAAAGATGATCCAATACTTCCACCGACCGGACTGGAAGGGATGTTATTTGAAGTCCAAATTAAAACCTTTTTACAACACGCCTGGTCAATTGCAACTCATGATTTAACGTACAAAGCCGATAGCGTCAGTTGGGCAAAAGCAAGAATCGCATTTCAAATTAAAGCGATGCTCGAACATGCCGAAGTATCTATAGGAACCGCCGAAAGTATAGCCTTACTCCCTGACTTGTCTAAAAAAGATGAAACCACCAAACGACTAATCGATACCATAAATATGCTAAAAGGACTTTGGACACCAGAAGACCTTCCTAAAGATATGGTGCGATTAGCAGATAACGTTAATGCTTTGTGTAAGGCATTAGAAATACCGTTGGATGACTTGAGAAGAATGATTGATAGAGAGACAACGTTAGGAAGAGGAACAGCCACGCTCAATCTATCGCCCTTCTGCATTATTATACAAACTATTGTGAATCAATCTCCTGATTCCATACGAGTCTTTATGAATCTTCCGAGATCAAGATTTAAGCTGCTTTTACCAAGAGAAGTCGAAGTACCAGACGATTTCACTACTCTACCTCAAACGCATATCATTCAAGTTATTTAAAAGCCCTCTCATTTCTGAGAGGGCTTTTAGACTGTTAGTCTCTAGTAGCCTATTTTTTCGGCCAACTCTTCTACGCTCTCTTGCTCAATGACGGGCAACTCGTCTACCGGCTGACCGGTTGGAGCTATTTTGCCCCTAGCCTTGAACAGATAATCAATCAATTCAGAGGCGGTTCCGTCTTTCCCTCCTGTAAGCGTTCCAGGTACGAATCCAGCTTCTATCAAATCTTCTTTGGTGAGCCCCTTCTGTTCCATGAGGCTTTTAATCAGGTCGTACTGCTTCTGGCTCGGCTTAATACCCCCTGTGGCTTCACTGGCTTCCCCAGGTTGAGAGTTTTTCCCTTGGGGGTAGGTAGATACTGCCCCTGACTCCATATCCTCTAAATCTTGGGTATAGAAGTCAGATAACCCGGACGCTCGGATCACGGCATCTATGAAGGCTGACTTCTGAGCCATCTTCAAAGTTTTGTTTGGATCACCGCCAATCTTAGCAAGAACTGCCGCGCCCCGGCCCTGTCCTACTTGCTGGCCGCCCTTTTCGAGATTGCAGATGAAGCAAATGATTCCTGCTTCCTTCAGCCCGTTGAACGCTTCCATCGCGTCTTGATCTTTGGTGAAAGTAGCGGTCCAGCCAAATATGCTTGCTATCTTCTCCGCCCCGCCTTTGGCCATAGACTTCCGGCCCTGGATAATATGGAAGTCTTTGCCCTCGACCATAATTCGATTAACTTTTTCAATGAACTCGGTGCGCTTCTCAATGAAAGCATCTATATTGTAGTCATTGACTACTGGCTGTTGAGGCTGTGCCTCGACTAATTCTTGAGCCATCTAAGCTCCTAAAATCGTAGTGACTCAACATGAGTATGCGACGTTAATTTATAAAATCTACTCGTCTAATTTTTGCTTGTAATGGTTTATCAGCTTCTCCATTACCTTTTGCCTATAAGCCTCGAAGTCTTCGGGCTTGCCGTTTTGTTTTTCGTGCAAACGGAATAGCACGTTTCGGAGTCGTTCGGAGAGAGTCTTTTGGCCCTCAAATTCGATTGGCTCGTCTGGTATGTCTTCCTGCTTGATTCCCGTAACAGAGAAAACGAAGTAGCCGATTTTATTGTGTAGCTCCATAAGCTCTGCTATGTCTTTTGAAGCAAGCTCCTGGGTGTTTACTACAATCTTCACACCCTTATCGACCATCGTTTCTACTTTAACGATTTGGCTTGGTACTTTAAGCATTTGGTGGGTTATTGGTTTATTAAGGTTCGGCCTTTGTAATAAGCGTAGCATGGCTGTAGAATCTGGCAAGTAAGTTATCCACAAGGGAGGGAACGCATATGTCATTTGAGGTTCGTGTGAGGAGCACTGAGGAAAGCGTATATGGTTGTGGGGTATCGCTAGCGTTTGGTAGCTTTGGCGGCGTTACTGAGCGGTTATTGACGGATGAAAATGGTAATGTGGAGTTTGATGGCTACGACAATGGCGAAATAACAGTATACGTGGACGGAAAAGACTATGGCCGCTTTTATTACGAAAATGGTGGTAACATCACAGTCCATTTGGAAGATGACGAATAGAGACTGAGACGCTCGACCTGAGCTATTTACCCGATTTGGCCTGATGCGAGTTATCCACAACCCACCCATTGACTAATTCTATTGTAGAGCTAAGCAAGGAACTCAATAGCCACTAAAACACCGGATAGCGTATAGGTCTGCTCTATCTGGTTCCACTTCCCTTCTGATCCGGTCCATATCCCAGAGCCAGGGTCTACTGCTATGTACTTGTGGTCTTTCTCTAGAATAATACATGGCTGTTCTAAAACATCTAGGATTCCGTACTCGTATTCAATCCCCCTATTATCGAGAAGGTTTTGAATATACCGGGCAGCTTCTTTTTGTCTCTTGTTCATAAAAAAAGAGGGAGCGCTTTCCCAGGTCTAACGCTCCCTCTCTAGAATCTTGGCAATCTTTCTTTTAAGGAGTTTCCCTGCCCGACAACCACAAAGCTCCTCACAGATCAGCATTTCAGAACTCGGAACTTTGCCTGTGTCTTTGCACCTGGGACAATTCATGATAAAAGGGTCTGTCGGAGTGAAGTCGGTCAAAACAGCACTCCGACAGAGATAGGATTTATCTGATTTTGATTCCCAAATAAGGGAACGGCGAGATAGTACCCGACTGTATAGGTGATGTCAAATACTTTCTTGCTGCTTCCCGCAAAGGAAGCGAATGACGTTGAGCGAATACTTAAAAGGCCAGATAAGAGAGAAGAATCTGACTGCAAAAGAAATTGAGCGAAGAAGCAACGGCAAAGTGACTGATACTCATATTGGAGCGATACTGGCCGGTAAAACTAAGAACCCTACTATAAAAATCATTGTGGGGCTGGCCGAGGGGTTGGGTGTTGATCCGGTGGAGGTGTTCAGGGTAGCTACTGGGCAAGAAACTTATCAGGAGCTTTGGACAGCTCATTCTTTAGCCAGGACGATTGATACCCTTGTAGATAATTCAGAACTCGGTAAACTTGTTCAGACCCTCATTAAACAAAAGCCAGCCAAGATTAAAGCGGTTAAGAAGCTCCTGGACATTGAGTAGTTATCCCTAAGATAGACTATAGATTTACAATCTAGGGAGATAAACAATGAGAGATTTCATTGGGATCACCCACCCGCTCCAAATCTTATCAATGCCTGAATCAACAAAGCGTGCAGCTTTATTATTTAATAAGCTATTCGTGCCACAACTTGATGCAGCACTATCTGTAGCCATAACGTGGCCTTCTCATGAGCATATAGTTTCTGAAATAGAGTGGCTTCTTGCAGAAGGTATTCTTGTAGACGGGAAACTCGTTGATGCACATCCAAGAGGCAAACTTACTCCCGAAAGGAAGAGATTAATAAAGGAGGCTGAGAAGGATAAGCGGGAACTGGAAAACGCAAAAAGTAACCCAAGCATACCCGAAGAAGCTAAAATAACAATGGAAGCTTATTATCAGTGGGTATGGATGGTAAGAGCCATACACCAACAATTTCGTGAAAGACTTGATATAGATAGCTGTCCGTTTTTTCCTTTTAATATCTACAATATCCCTGACTCCAAACAACCACCATTTTCTAAAAAGAATGATGTTTACCGATTAATTATTGATGCACTTCCAATACCAGATGACTCCACTCCTTGGGAACAAATCATTGAATTTCGTGATGACTCTGATTCTCAGCAAAAACTTCTAGATCTAAGAAATTGGGTAAATGAAGTGGCAAGAGGTGATTTTACTCCTATAGAAATTGAACAGAAAGTTGAATACTTATTAAGTCAATACAAAAGACATCTGGAATTACATAAAATGAAAATTAGCAAGGGAACTTGGGAAACTATTATTGTTTCAAGCGCTGAGTTGCTAGAAGATTTAGCCAAATTCAAATGGGGTAAGATTGCCAAAAGCCTGTTTGCTATTAAACATAGAAAGATAGCGCTCCTGGAAGGAGAGTTAAACTCACCAGGGAGCGAAGTGGCGTATATAATTAAAGCTAAAGAAGCCTTCCCGGTAAATTGGGAGCCGGAATAGGCTTGTGGATAACTCCGGAAACCTACCCCATTGACAGATCCTATAGGCTTGCTATGCTGATAACGGCTGAAATAGCCGCCTATCTACAAATCGAAAGTCCTTGGCAATAGAGACCCGATTAGGGGTGCGTGAATCTGCCAAGGCTCACCACCTGTAATCGGTTTTTTATTTCTATTCGCTGCGAGGGTACAGAGCTTCTGACTAGAGAAGCTTCGAGGCCACGGCATCACCAAGCAACGCGCGTTTAGTGCTAGTGATGCCAGCGAGTACAAGTAAGAAACTACTTGGTACGCTGCCTTAATAGCGTTTGATCTTGAATCAAGAAGGATTAAGGCCCGAACAATACGACCGACACCGAACGCAAGTGGTCGTTCATTTCTAGTTGAGGCTCAGGCAGGGAGCATGCTGGCCTGATATTGCGTAAGCTTCCCCTGTTCGTGAACATTTCAAAAGTAGAGTTTTCTAGGCACAAT
>CAZTUB010000018.1:0-136954 GCA_964615905.1 uncultured Clostridia bacterium | reverse complement strand
GGGGGAAGATAGCCCCGTGTAATATATTATTGGCTTGCTCACTATTGTTGTGCTTCAATTGGCCGGGGTTTATTGTTACTTAAAACGTCCAGGCTACTGCCTGAAGGGACCGAACATGAGAGAATCGGGCAGGTATCCCCGCCGGAGCTACTTTTTGTTTCAATAGCGCAACCGCCGGGTCGGGAATCAAATATTTGCTTCGATAAATCTAAAGGTTCGTTTGGAAGACATTATCAGGTTTTAGAAATTATTTGACCGTCTTCGACACCTATACATCAGCGTAAGTCTGTTGAACATCTTTCAACACACTTGCCTGGCGATACTACAGCCACGTATAGATTGCGTGGGATAAAATGAAGGGCAGTCTTCTTATATGCCGACGGCTTCGCCAACAAGTAAAGAAGAACGCGCGCGCGCGCACCGGTTAAAGCACCAGAAGTTCGTCCTCAGTCAGTTGATCGACAAGGGGTGGAACTTCGAATCAATAGCGAGGGCGCTTGGCACGCGCCCACAAACGGTCTATTCATGGTTTCATGATCCGGGCGTCGTGGCGCGGCCCAGATCTATGCGACAGCTTGAATCGCTCCTTGAGACTGAGCCTGGCGCGACGCTTCAGGCTCCTGGGCTTGCGTCATCACCGAGGCAGCAATCAGGCGTCGCTGCCGACGCTCCGGCTCCCACCGACCTTGCTAACCCCATGCGTCGGGCGCTTTTCTTTCTCACCATACAGAAGCGGCTGGGGATGACGAGACGCCATCTTGCCGAGGCGCTAGAGATCGGGCGGCGTACGCTCGACAATTACATGGACGAGCGGCTGGCGGTGACGGTGCCGGAGGAGGTGCTTTTGAAAACCGGTCGTCTTCTTGCGGCCGCGCCCCCCACGCTTGAGTCGCGATTCGAGAGGGCAGTTACAAGGCTATTTGGGCAGCGTGTGGTTTCGGGGGAAGCCGGGCCTCCCGCCAACCTTACGAAGATACTCGCCTGCTTGGTAGAGAAGAGTGGCTACAGTGAGCGAAACCTGCGCCGCCTTATACCGCCGAACAAGCCGCGCCATCTGTCGCGCGCCGTGGTCGAAGCCTTTGAAAAGGCTGCGGACGCTTTGAAGCCCAGGCGTGTCCCAAAGCAAAAGCGCGCCACGCGCGGGTTGATCTGCCTGTAGCTGACATCGAGCCTGCCGACCTGCGATTGAACGGGGCCGAGTTCGTTCGTCTACGACAGTTTTTTCTTCGAGCGAACTTTCAGTCCCCACGAATGTGGGATGGAGTAAAACTCCCGAATTTCATTCGCATTAGCTTTCAGTCCGCAGCTCGCCTGCGGATTCCCAACCTCTGCACTGAAAGCGCAGAGTTGTAAAGGAGAAACATATATGTCCTTGTTTGATGATTGGGCAAGAGGGGTCATTCAATCTATAAAGAAAGGCTCTGATCTTGCGAGTCAACTCATTAAGCACATGGGGGAGTTAGGAAGCGAGCGTGAAACACTCATCAGAGATGTTTTATCGAAGATTTTGCCTAGTGCGTATGAAATAGGCAAAGGGCAAATAGTAGATTCCAAGGGAACGTATTCAAAACAAATTGATGTAGTCATAGCTCGAAAGGATAGTCCTTGTCTTAGATTCGCAAGTGGCTACAGCGTGTATTTAGTCGAGTCTGTTTTAGCTACGATAGAGGTTAAAAGCGAATTAAATAGTCAAACACTGAGTGATGCTCTCGATAACTGTGCTTCAGTTGGAGAGCTTGAGCCGCGAGTTGAAGAAGAGTCTTATAGAACTCTTTTGGCTAAAAGAGGCATTAAGGAAAGTAAAGATAGAGTTTTATCACACCCAAAGCAACTAGAATTGGAGCGATTCGGCGTATCAGTGCGTCCATCTACATATATTTTTGGGTTCAGAGGATACCCTACTGATTTGGAGGCTTTTAAATTAGCTATCCAGAATTGGGGCAATAAGCGGACGGCTAAAGAGAAACCATTCAATATGTATCATCTTCCAGCCGTTATTGCCTCTGAAAATTGTTTTGCGTTGAGAAATGCTGAACCCTTTCATAAACCGGCGGATAGAGAGGCCCCGGATTGCCTCTTGTATGTAGGAAACGAAGAGACACCACTGAGGCTTTTGATAGCTCACTTACTCTATACTATTCAGACAAAAATACCTTGGGTTCCAGATGCCAACGGTTTAAAAAGTGATCCTTTTGTTTACATAAAGAGTATGGGCTCTTTTGGCTACTCAGGGACAGTTTTCTGTACTGCCGCTGAAGCCGCCCGCGCACAAGAAGAAGGCGCACCCGTACAAGATACCAGCCCCCCGGCTAAGTAGGGCGAGCACATCTAAGTTTGCAATTTAGGTAATGACAGCACTCCCATAATTTGGTAGCTGTTCGTCTCTAGCGCCTATCTGTAAGTGACTCGCAGATAGCCCTCTCTAAGACCTGCCGACGATCTATGCCCTTCATGGCCCTTCTTTACTGGCCCCGTTAAAAAATACTGTTGACCGAAGCCCCATGTTGGGGTACACAACAAGTACCCTGCAGTTAGCTTTTTTTGCCATCGGTCGTGTCTCTAATTGCTAATTACGTTGGTGGATACATAAGTTATGAACCCTCAACATATACGCAAGCCTGTTGGTATGGCGAACAACGACTCCGAGCGAGGGGCCGCTTTGCTCGTTGCGCTGATGTTCGTCGTAATCCTGATGGCCCTTACGGTCGCCGCCGCCAATTTCCGAATTGGCTCTACGGAGGACGCGCGACGGCACACGCTGATCGCAGAAGATCAGTGGAAGGTCAGGGGGGTTGCCGAAATCACCGAGGCGTCGGTTAGAACCGACATACCGACCGCTTACCAGCTTGAGCTGGCGCTTGCTAAGGCGGTGCCGGGAACGGGTGCTCTCACGGCATTTGATGGGGTAAACGTAACGCAAAGTCTGCCTGTTTATGACCCGAACGCCTGGATAGTTAACTTCACTTCAACGAACAGCCTGACAGTGAGCGGGACTAAGCTCGTGACATCTGGGGCGGGCCGGACCAGTCTGCTAGGCAATCTGGCAACATGGCTCTCACGCCACAGGACAATACCTGTCACCTACGCCACCAGAATGGGCAGCACCGCCGACCAGACGAATGTGGCGGTTCTCGAAGAAATCTACAGGATGGCGCAGACCGGCGGCGGCACCGAACCGGCCTACGTCCTCCGCTTTGCCGTTGATTCACGATCAGGGCAAGGACGACACCGGCAGCAAGGGCAAATTGTGCTTGGCCCTGCCAATCTGACAAACGCTTGCGCGGGTATCTCGGCAAGCGCCACCGCAAACCCTGCGACGGTGAGTTCGGGCAGCTCTTCGACGCTTTCGATAACATTCCAATCGGCGAACAGGATCGTCGTCACAAATCCGGCCGGGACCACCATCGCAAACCAGCTTGTGACGGAGCAGGCCGCCGCCCAAACGGTCAGCGTGTCAACGGGTGCGATCACAGCTCAAAGCACATTTCAAATAACGGCGTCGAATTCGGCGGGATGTAACGCGCAGACTTCGGTAACAGTCAATCTCTCAAGTTGCTCGCCGGTTGGGATCACATTTACCGCGACACCTACATCAATTCAACAGGGCGATTCCTCCATCTTGAGGTGGAACGTAACGAACTCAAGCAGGGTCACCATATCCGGGCCAGGGGTGAGCGGGACCGTTCCGGCCGCCAGCAATTCTTTCGCTGTCTCTCCGAATTCAACGGCAACGTATACGTTGACGGCCGTCAATTCGCAGGCAGGCTGTCCGGGGGCTACAGCTTCAGTCACAATTACCGTAGGGGCGGTCTGTCAGCCGCCGTTTGTGAACACGTTTACTGCCTCGCCTGATACTATCCAGTCTGGCCAGTCGGCAACTATTTACTGGGAGGCTCCCGGCGCGACTTCCGTCACGATCAGCCCGGGCATCGGCACGGTGGCAAGCAGCGGCAGCCGGACTGTGAGGCCGAGAGCGACAACGACCTACACGCTGACAGCGACAAACTCATGCGGTTCAGCGTCTGCGGCTACAACAGTGACTGTGGGAAGTGCTCCGCCGCCACCACCGCCGCCTCCCCCCGGTGGCGGTGGTGGCGGCGGCTGCACCGGCACGCCGCCTGTAATAAATTCCTTCGCGGCAACACCGGATCGGGTGCCACCTAGCCAGCCCTCGACTCTTTCATGGGACGTGACGAACGGCACAACTATTTCAATTGACCAGGGAATCGGAGCGGTTGCGGCAAACGGCTCTCGTGTAGTTTCGCCCACAACCACCACCACCTACACCTTAACGGCCACAAACGCGTGCGGCACCGTATCTCAGTCTGTAACGGTTCGGATAACTACAGGAACCGAGGGGGATCGAGCGTTCGACTGCAATTTCGGCGACGGCCAGAGCTTTGGGCCTGGCGTAAATCAGGAAGATATAATCTTTGTCAACGGTGGGGGTACTTTCCACGAGGATGGGTCCGGTCATGCGAGCGGCACATTGTCGGGGAGCGCCAGCGCCACTCGTGGAACGACTGATTTGATCGTACAGTGGGAGATCAGAGATTCTTTAGGGAGACTACTTAACTCCGGGCAGGCAACCGCTTTTGGCTTTCCCCAGGCCAGCGTGTCGTGGGAACGTCCCTTCAGTGTGAGCCCTTTGTCCCCCGCTCCCCCGAATGGTCGCATTACAATCCTGCTTACCGTTGGTGGCAACAACAGCTACGTCAACGGCTCCTTCAGCGTAAGGAGCAACGTCGGGACCGGAAGCTGTCCGAGATAAATATTACTTTACACCATGACACATATGGTGTAATCTCGCGGCTATGGGCTGCGAGAGGTGCGAGTTGGACAGGTTCGCCGCGCTGCTTGAAAGGGTGCAGCGCCGCGAATCTATTGCGCATAGCTGCTCGCCTGACCTCGTTGGGGCCAGCGAGGCTGCAAGGCTTGCCGGGGTATCTCGTCCAACTATCTACGCCTGGGTTTCGGCTGGTGAGCTACAAGCTCAGCCTAATGGGGGGAAAGCTCAGAGGTTCAAGCGTCGTGATGTGCTGGACGTGGCGCAGCGGCGAGCTAGGCCGGTGTGAACGGAGTCTTTATTATGAAGTACATTTATAAGCTTCTGTTCCTTATCACTCTTCTCTCACACCCAGTTAGTGCGACGACGGTGATTATGCCGTCGGATGATGACCTCATAATTGCATCTCGCGCAATCGTGCGGGGCAAAGTGGTTGACGTTGAGGCTCGATTCGATCAAGAGCTTGGCTTTGTCTGTACCTATGTCAGACTTGCTGTTGAGGAGACATTAAAGGGGCCTATAGGCGCGGGCGAGATCGTGCTCAAGCAGCCCGGCGGGATGGCCGCTGATCGCGGCACTTTCATTCCAGGCGCTCCGAGGTTCACTCGCGACGAACGCGTACTGCTTTACCTCGACACGTGGCCTGACGGGAGCCTTCGCGTCCACCAGATGTTCCTGGGAAAGTTCTCCATCGTTGATGACCGGCTTTCCGGGGAAAGCATTGCTATTCGTGGTGGCGGCGACAATGTTGAGTTCATTGGGACGGCCAATAGCAAGGCGACTGACAGGATGGAGGCATCTTCGTATGTGAGAATGGTTCGCGAGAGGCTGGCGGTGAATACCAGGCGCGCGGCAGATTTTGATGCGACCTACTACAAGGGCCAACCCGTTCTTGACCGACCTGCTGAATACCGTCCCACGTTTGGAGTAAGACCCCAATGGACTGTGTATGATCCCGTAGACCCTTCTCGGTGGTTTGAGTTTGACGAGGGTAAAACTGTTATCTTCAGGTATAAGCCAGATGGAGCGCCAACGTCACAGATAAAAGAGGATTTAGAAGCCGCCGCCACCGCCTGGTCGGTTCGCGGTTCAACTGTCAGGCTTGCCATAGGTGACACGTTTGGTGATTGCACTTTTCCGCCCTCAACTAGCGATATAATTTTTGATGATTGCATAGGCTTTTTCTCCCCCGGCGTCTGTGGTACAGGGCAGATACTGGGCATTGGCGCGATCAGCTTTGATCGCCGTGAAACTCGCCAAATCGGGGGACAAGTCTATTTCAAAGCAATAGAGGGCTTCGTTTCGATAAATCCCTCCGCTGCTTGCCGCTTCGCCCTTCCTTGTAATCTCCGAGAGGTGCTTACCCACGAGATGGGACATGCTCTAGGGTTGGGGCATTCCTGGGAACCGGGCTTTGGAGGCATGCCGACGCCAGAGCAGCGTGAAGCAACAATGTTCCACCTTGCCACTTTCGACGGTCGTTGTGCGGGTGTCAGGGCTGATGATATGAATGGCGTGCGTGCGATCTACCCAGACCCGCGCGGCATTCCGCCCCTGATTACCAAGCTCAAGTACAAAAAGGGCGGCGGCAAGCTGATCGTGACGGGTGAAGACTTCGCTCCGGGAACGGTCGTTGTCATCGCGGGGCAGACGCGCACCCCGAAGTCAAATACCGGAACGTCCATGACCGTCAAGAAGCTCTTTCTTACAGCCGGAGAGTACGAGGCACGTGTGATGCTTCCAAACGGGGTGATGTCCGATCCGGTTATGCTTACCGTCCGTTGAATAGGCCGATTGGCCTGTCCAACAATTCGTCAGAACCAACACACAACGAAAGGATCGCCTCTTACTACTTACGGCTAATAGAGCATAATTGTCGAAAGGGTAAATCCCCGATTCTTTGCTCCGATGATAAGAGAATAGATGCAGATCGCCTGCCTATCATTTAGACACTTCAACCGTTTTGTCTAATAAGTCTTGAGAGATATGTTAGAGAAAGCGCCACCAGTTCGAAACTAAGATTTTCCTCGACTTGTGCCTGAGAAATTTGCTAAACTGCCTTCGTTAGATAGGCTACATTTCAAAATAGGTATTAGGCACAAATGACTAATTCAGAGTAGTCATCGTTTTCAAAATTATTACGTCCCAAAATGAAATGACCGTATTGACGGTCGAGCAAAAAAAGTCACTCAGTTTCAACATAGATAAATTTTCTTCTGGAAATTATACCTTTAGGCGTTAATGACATTAGAAGGTCAAGCCTAACCAGGAGGTCACATGAAAAACGAGCATATACTGATGTTTGGAGGAAGAGGGGCGGGCAAATCCAGTGTGCTAGCAGCAATTTTCGATAATGCCGTGACTCTGACAAGAGGACTTGATCTTAATATAACCCTTGATGAAGACTCAGCGGATCCCTTGCTTCAAAAACTACATCTGATAAAGACAGTTTGTGACAACCTAGATGAGAGTCCTTTTGAAATGCCACGAGTGCCAACTCCTGATCTGGAAGAATACTCTTTTGATTTAGGCTCTCATAATAACTCCTCTGCGTTAAAGCTAACTTTTATTGATACAGCAGGTGGGTATACGGCAACAAATACAAGCAAGCTGCAGAAGGAATTTGATAGATGCCACGCAGCAATACTCGCAATTGACACCATTGAATTGCTAGAGGGGCCAGGACAGATTCCACCAGGAGATATAGAGAATCATCGTAATCTACCTACTCAAACCAGGCAATTGGTAGCCAAATGGCTGGAAAGGCAAGGCAAGAATCCGAAAATATTAGTTATCGTTCCAACCAAGGTGGAAACTTACCTCAGAGAGAGAACAGGGTATAAAGCAACTCAAATAGAAGATCATAGTAATAAAATAATTGAGAAAGTTGAAGAGAAGTTCTTTCAAACTTTCAATGATCTGGGAAAACAACATGAGGACACGGCTGTAGTAATTACGCCAGTGCAAACCACAGGAAATGTAATCTTCCATAGCTACATTAAGAAAGGCGATGGTACTTATCCCATTGAACACTTCAAGAGAATAAAGGGGAAACGGACAGAATGGCAAAAGCCTACTGGATATGAACCGCTTGATTGCGATCAGGTGCTTAGACATATACTTAATTTCTTTATGGTGCAACAAATCCGCGCTGTGCATTTGGAAATAGAAGGTAAAAGAAAAAACTCTTTCATGAGAGGTGTTTTTTCTTTTTTTGATGCTGAAGACTTCTATGATGAATATGTAGAGGCTCTTAAAGGCTTTTCGGACGTATTTGGGCGGAATCGTGAATTTGCACAGTCAATCTCTAAATTTTCAGAAGATGTCAAGACAGACTCCCCGTTTAAGATAGTACAGGGTGGTCACTTGATTACAAGAGAAGAAACCGACTTTGAGAGTTTCATCAAGTCAGTGTTCTAGCCTAGTTATCTTCGGTTTTCAGATATGAGCGTAGACCTCAAGATTTATGTTCGTGCAGTAACGCGTCGCTGTGAGTTTAGGTGGTATTCACTTAATGGCTTACTTACCACAGCCTATGGACCTGATTGGGAGCCAGATGCTTGGACGTTATGCGGTCAATTACTTGTAGATACCAAACCTTGTGTAGCTCTTGTTAGTCAAAAACAAAACTTGTCTTGCATTTTTACAGGGCTACTTTCTTATCGAAGTGATGAGTCATGGAGGATATATGATACGGTGATTATAGAATCGAGCGGAGAACTACTATCAGAAACTCAGAAGGACTTATTAAAGTTATTCCTTCTATCTGAGCAAGGGGCATCATCTTTAAATATGTTAACTAGGGCTATTGAAGACATCGGCCAGGAGGGTATTGCTATAAATGCATATAAACTACATGAAAATTTAACTTATCTATCAGGTGAGGGTAGTAAACTAAGAGCAAACGCGAAAAGGGGATTACCCAATAATATAGTGAAGGATTCTCCTGAATCCAGAAATGCTTTTGTGTTTTCAACTGAAAACTACAGAAAGACATTCTTCGATGAATCAAGAGTTATTGCCGTTGCAACTAAGAATAAGTCTCCAGAGATAATTGGCCTTAGAGTAGATTGGGGTATAACAGATCATAGTGCGGCTCTGCCATTTTGTCCTGAGCCTCCGCTAGAAGAACAACAATCGACTGAGCAAGAAGCGAAGCAAGAGAAGACTCAAAGAAAAACAAACGATGCCGCATTTTATACAGACGCCGAAAAAGAGAACTCTGACCACTTGATAAGTGGAGTAATTTCTGGTGTGTCTTCTACCCTTGCCACGGGAAATCTCCTGGTGGGGCTTATCACTGGTATCGTATCCGGTGCGGCTGTCAAGTATCTTGCTAGACCAATTAAAGCCATAATGAATCCTTTGATTGGCAAGTCCAAGTCGCGCAAGCATTGATTAAAGATTATTATAAACTAAAAGCCTGATACTTTTAGATAATTGAGAAATGGAAAGCAGCGGTGTTAGTAAAATCAAGCGGCCAAAATAGCATTGTATAACAACAAAATATGTCCATCGAATGTGTCGTGCACTATTGACTCGGCGTATCAGGTTCGTGGATTGGTTAGCTGTAGCCGTGCCACTTGTCTATGTGCCGATGAGCTATCTCGCAAAGGGTACCGGATGGGGAGCCCTAACCGAACATACCTGTTTTCGCGAGGGAGTTGATTAGTGACGACAAAATTCCTACTGTAGGTAAGAAAAACAAGCATGAAATCATTGCCAAGATGAAGGAAAAACTCTTGAGTGACGAGACAGCAATGGAGAACCTGCGATCACAGCTTCTGGATCACCTACGGCTAGAGGTGGAGAAGCAGGCCCACAAGGCTGCCCGACTGATTCAGTTCCAATCTCAGTATTGTAGGCATGTAGAATCATGCTTTCTTAAACCTCGTGAGCCGCGCTACGATAAACATTGATAATTTGAGGTGTCAGCGAGTTAGAAGCTGCATCCCGGATTGTAAGTTCAGATTTTGAGATCAGCCTCTGAGGGGAGAATCTATGAATCCCAATATTGTGATTGGAGCTGAGGATGGAGAAACCGCGAATATGATCCAACAGGAGCTGACATCCCACCGAATTAGTAGCAATAGGATGAGTCCTGAACAAGCGGTTCGCTTCGGTATGAAAGTAGGTGCCCTTGAGGCATCACCTAAGGAATTTCTAGAGATACTAGAAGCCGCGCCAGATATTGTAGATGCTCTTTTCGATACCATTCAGAGATTCAGGAGTAATCTGTCGGTTTTTCTCAATGGCAAACATGTACACGTCCCGAATAAGCAGGCACTTCAAGCTTTGCTCCTGCCCGGAATTGAGAGGCGGCCATCGACGTTCGAGGATTCGTTTAAGATGAAGTAGAGTCATATCGTAGTTCCTTTCTTTCAAAAGTCTATTTCGTGGTGGCCGCAAGCCGAAAGCGCCACCGCGCGATGGAGCTTCAGATCAAGATGGTCCGGGTCGAGCCGGAGTCCGGCTTCGACAGTCGAAAGCGCCCGCGAAGTCTTGCCAGCGCGCAACAGAACGCCAGCGAGATTAGAATAAAGGTTAGCATCGCCAGGCGTGATTAGTAGGACGGCCTCAAGCACCAGGATGGCTGCTTGCCAGTCGGAGCGGGCGCAAAGGTGACGAGCGGCGTCAACATAGAGATCAAGGATAGCTGTGTCGTCTTCGATTAGTTGCTCGCCCATTTGAGGTCCGCCTTTCGTGGATAGGGTACAGTCATGAGCATTGGCTATAATGGTTCAAATTTCTTTAGGACATCGGCTAAAGCGGCAGCGAGCATGTCGAGGCGGGTTGGCGATCCGCGCTGCTCCCAAACGGCTCTTGCCACGTTAAGGATTGCGCCCACCCCTTGTGTTCTCATTTCATGGTTGAAAACGTAGCCCATCACATCAACCTGTATGCGGAGCCGAGTCGCTCTGTCCGCTGCTTCCTTCTGAGCTTCTATCAGGGGGCGGGTTCGCTTAGTTTTAATGTCGATTGGTTCTGTCGGCTCTGTCCGGCTAGTACCAGTGTGCTTCCGCGCACCTGGCTTCTTATGCCTTGAGGTGATCGGAATAACGCCTCTTTTTTTGCCCGGACGCTTAGACATTGCAAATGGCTCCGAAGATGTCCGAAGACATCTTGCCTTCCCGTTTTGTCCTCGATGCTGAGATATTACCATAGACCCCACAAGAATACGATAAAATTCTTGTGTGGTACACAAGAATTTCTTGCACTCTTTCGTTCTTGATGTATAATGCTTGTAGGGGATACGATAATATGCATGAAGAAAGGCAAGCTGCTCTCACCGAGAAAGTATGCGGAAGCGATAGGGAAGCCGTATACAACAGTGCTGTTTTGGCTTCAAAGTGGCCTAATCCCCGGCGCTGTCAAGCAGGAAACTCCGAGCGGTCATGTATGGGGAGTGCCGGAGGGAGCGAAACCGCCAGAGATGAAGCGCGGCCCGAAGCCGAAACAAAAAGCCAAGCGTTAGCAATTACGACCCTTAGCAATACTAATTTCAATACCTCAATACCGGGAATCATAGCCGTTTCATCCTCCCTGATGGGGACTTCGACTCAGCAAATTCATCCCTGCCTAAAGTCAAAGACGTAGAAATGTTGAAAAGCATTGAACGGGCTAAAGCTATACGCGACGCTGGGATTGCTGCTATATCCCGACCGGAAGGATTTATCAACTAAAACATGGCTTACACGGTTCGCAGAATCAAAATCGGCAACTCTGAACAACTGGACGCACTCGCGCTTGAATGCGGTCGCTTGTATTCCAAGACGGTCACTTGTTTTTGGCGCACAGTCAGACACAAAGGCATCTGGCTCAAGCCTTCGAGCATGATGCGCTGGCTCAACTCCGACAGGCTTCACACGCACACCGCCGACGCTTGCGTGCAGGCTTTTTTTGCTTCGCTCAAAAGTTGGCGAGTGAGACGCAAGACAGACACCGACGCAAAGCCGCCACGCCGACGTAGAAAGTTCTTTCGCATTGAGTACAAGAACTCTGCGATCAGACTGCGCGATGGCAAGCTGATTCTGTCCAACGGCAGAGGCAACGCACCCCTTATTCTCGACTGGCCCTTTGAGCTTCCGCGCACGCTGGTTATTCGCTGGCAAGGTGAGCAATACGAAGCCATAGCGACTTATCTAGCGCAGCAAATTGCCGAACCAATAGGAGACAAAACGGCGGGTATTGATTTGGGTGAAATCCACATGGCTGTAGCCCATGATGGTGAGAACTGCACTATCCTGAACGGTCGCAAACTGCGCTCCGTCCGACAGTATCAGAATAAGCTAAAAGCCAAACTTTCGGGCCTGATAGATACGAAGAAACACGGCTCGAAGCGCAGACGACGACTCATCAAGAGCAAGCGCAGGCAGCTTCGCAAACTCGACAATCAAATCCGAGACATTCAGCACAAGCAAACAACTAGCCTTGTCTCCACACTCCACAGCGATGGTGTGCAGACGGTTGTTATTGGCGACCTGCGGGATGTTCGGAAAGGATTCGACTGTGGTAAGAAAGCCAATCAAAAGATTCACCAGATGATTAGTGGCAAGACTCGCTTTCTGCTCACCTATAAGTGCGAACGTCGCGGCATGAGCGTTGTTTTGCAAGAAGAATCCTACACGACGCAAACCTGTCCAGCCTGCGGCAATCGCAAGAAACCCAAAGGCAGGGAGTACGTTTGCAGATGTGGGTTTCGCTATCATCGTGATGGTGTCGGCTCGTTCAACATTCGTTCAAAGTATCTGGGCTTAGGCCCAGTAGTTGGCTCTATGGCACAGCCCACAGGCATAAGATTCAATGCTCATGCCTGCGTAGCTCGTGGTCTACGCAATCCACGAGAAGCCGCCGCAGTTTAATGCGTGCGAAAGTGTCACTACAGGGTGAAATGTGCGGTCAACGCTTACAAGCGCGAGCTGGCTAGGTCCGGCGATAAAGAGAAAGCTGCACAGGCGGCTTCCTACTGTCTTGAGGTAGCAGACGAGGACAGGTTCTTGGAGGTGATGCTTGCTTTGGAGCTTTGCGGACAAAAGGTGCTGTAAGGACCCGGCGAGTCGGGGCGTTCTTGATCGAAGTGGAGACTATGATGAGTAGATCAA
The DNA here is from genome assembly GCA_964615905.1 of uncultured Clostridia bacterium. Classification (GTDB taxonomy): domain Bacteria; phylum Acidobacteriota; class Blastocatellia; order UBA7656; family UBA7656; genus DATLMR01. Next base: position 124,066 of record CAZTUB010000018.1, on the reverse strand, counting down.
AGGCACGGTCTTTTGATAAGAGACAACTCACATGACTACAAGGTATCTTGAAAGGCGGATTACAACTGCGCTGGGTATTACGGTCGGCGACCTGGTTCACACTTCGTACAACACAGGCCCATACGAGGTTTACTACATCTTCGGCCCGACCTGGGTAGATGAAGGTGTAGGCACCCTCGTGTTCTTCCCCTGGCCGACAATCTCACTGGCCTGCATCTCAAAGAGTAAGAGGCGAACGGCCTGCGCAGTCCCTCAGAAATTGAAATGTGACGACGTTTCGGGCTGGCTCAATGATATACGGCGCGAGGGTGATAGATACTTCACCTGCCAGAATGACGAGATCTTTGTAACGAAGCGGCAGAGCGCACCCGTTAACCTTCTGGAGGTTATAGAGACGGCGCAGCCCGAAGTGCTGCCCATACCAGCGCAGCCCACGCTGCCCGACGACGTGGATTTCAATCGGCCTGCCCGGTGGTGCGAGAGCTGTAAGCACTTTTGGAATGTCGAGCCTGAATTTGCAGGCGCTCCGCATTGGTGTCCAAGCTGCACCCATCCCAGAGTGGGGTATCGTGTCTCGGTCGTGCCTGCGACCGGCGGGGAGAGCGCTTGCGTCATGGCGCTCAATGCTCGTTGAACATTGAGAACAGAGAATAGTTGTGTAAAGGATCATCGCCCCATTGCTCCGGTTGCGCCGGGGGATGATCTCACTGATGGTTGTGTTTTCGACGTTCTCCGTCTGTCTTGTTGCTTGATCGACACCTGGTTGTGACGACTCATATGAAGCTGTATTTTTCAGGGATAAGCTCGCCCGCAGAGTATAAAATGCTCCGCGCGGCGGGGGTGACGCGTATTCTTGTAGACCCGTTCGACCTGCGGCATGTAAACCACTGGCCCGGCCGGGTTGCGCTCGATTCCGGCGCGTACCGTTCTTTCAAGAAGAATATCTCAATTGACCTGGCCGATTATTGCAATATCATTGACGCTTATGACCCGGTCTACGATTTTGATTTTACGGTCGCCTTAGATGCGATCGGTAATCCCAAGCGCACGATGATCAATTGGAAGTCCCTGCGCAACCGGCCAAAGATGATGCCTGTCTGGCAATGGAACGCGAAAGCGGATCACCTGCGCAAGTACCTCGATTCCGCCCCGGTAGTTGGCATCGGCGGACTCGTTCCCCTCATGCGCAGTAAGGACGAACGGATGCTGGAAAAGCTCTTGAGGCTTTGTCATCGCTACCCTCGCAGATTCCACTTGCTAGGCATGAACTGGTTGAAGTGCTTTAATGAGCTTGGGGACTTGGTCGTGTCCGCGGACACATCCAAGTTCTTGGACGGCGCTCGTTACGGCCACTTGATATTCACAAACACAAAGACAGGGTTGTTATCTCAGTGCCCGGCCAGGGTTCTTGTGGCGAGCGGGCACGCGCGGCCGGAGCTGCTTGAGGATAGAACTCTTCGCTGCATAGAGAATGCGAGGAACATGGAAGCGTTTTGCAAAGGGTAAAACACACGCGTTAGCGGGCTCGCTTGCTATGGGTACTGCTTGATTAGCTTTCTGCTCCCTCTGCACGTCATGTGCTATCTCTATCATGAATCAACTCTAACAAGATACTGCTTTTTACCCATCCGTTCAGCATTCAGAATGGCCGCACTCGAAGCACGTCTGGCAGCCCTCTTGTCGTACAAACGACGAGCTGCCGCAGCTCGGGCACAGGTCCGCGCTCACGCCCAGGAGCAACCCGGCACGATCGCCGTTCGCTGATGCATCCGGCTGTGCTGTCTGGTGCGACGTTGCGGCCGCGTCCTGCTCTTCTCCGAAATACTCTTCTGTGAGCGCCTTACCCACGGCATCCGGCAGCGACAGGATTCGACCCCGCCCAAAGCCCAAAGCCCTGGCGCCGCCGATCCCCGTTATCTGCCTCGCTATCTCCCGAACCCGCTCGAGCGGGCTCATCGATCCGGTCATCCGTAGCATCAATGATATGATCCGGCCCATAGCTTCCGCCATGGCTTTCAGGTCAGAGCCTGCTTTGCCGATCTCCAGGAACACCTCGAAGGGCTGGCCGCTTTCGTCCACGTTCATAGTTATATGTGCTGTGCCTGAAGGCGTCCGCTTGCTCACGGTCGTTCCTCTGCGCCGCGCCGGCAGCGGCCTGACCGACTGACCTGGCTCCGCGGCGGCAGTATTATCGTGACCGTCACTGGCGGCTTGCTCCGAGCTGCCGCCTTTCTTGGCATCATCCTGCTTGAGGTTAAGCACCTGCACGTCTCGCGAGCCGTCGCGGTAGATCGTCCCGCCTTTGCAGCCAAGCCGGTATAACAGCTCGTAGACTTCGCGCGTCTGGTCAACCGTGTAGTCGCCGGGCAGGTTACAGGTCTTCGAGATCGAAGAGTCGACCCATCGCTGGATCGCTGCCTGGACCTTCACGTGTTCTTCAGGCGCGAGGTCCATAGCCGTGACAAAGTAGTCCGGAAGCGGCTCGCCGGGGTTTGCCGTCTGCCACTCTTCAAGCACACGCACGCGCTCTTCGTGCTTGCCCAGCCGCGACTTGCGATAATAGTTCCAGAAGAAGAACGGCTCGATCCCCGTAGAAGTGTTTACCATCGTCCCTATCGTTCCTGTGGGTGCCTGCGTCAGCAGAGTGACGTTACGCATCCCACGCTCGCGCACGCAAGCGCGCACCTCTTCAGGCATCGCTTCCATGTAACCCGACTGTAAGAACTTCTCCGCTTCGAACATCGGGAACGGGCCTTTTTCAGCCGCCGTCTCGGCCGATGCAAAGTAGGCTTCGCTTGAGATGAAGCGGTAGAGCTGGTCTATGAATTTGACCGATTCATCCGAGCCATAGCGTATGCCGAGCCGTATCATCATCTCGGCAAGACCCATAGTGTTTAACCCGATGCGCCGCTCGGCTTTCTGCTGCGCATAGATTTCATCAAAGAAATACGGCGTCGCGTCTATGACGTTATCCAGGAATCGCACCGAGTAGCGAACAGTCTTGCCCAGATCGTCCCAGGCCACCTCGCCTTCGTGGACGAACTTCGACAGGTTGATCGCGCCGAGATTGCACACGCCAAAGCCGGGCAACGGTTCCTCACCACATGGGTTTGTGCAGCCCAGATAACCCGAATCGTAATACCAGGAGTTGCTCATCTTGTTCGCGCGCTCAAGGAAGAAGACGCCGGGCTCGGCCGACGACCAGGCCGACTCGATTATCGAGTTCCAGACTTCGCGCGCGTTCACGGTCTTGTAGACAACTGTCCTTTTGCCTGCGTCAGCCCATTTATCGAGATTACCATCCCACATCGTTTCATAGTCGGGATCAGCGGTATCCGGGAATTCGAGGTCCCAGTCGGCATCCGTACGGACGGCATCCATAAACTTGTCGGTGATGCCCACGGAGATATTCGCGTTGGTGATCTTGCCCATCTCGCGCTTGGACGTGATGAACTCAAGTATGTCCGGGTGCCAGCAGTTGAGCATAATCATCAATGCCCCGCGCCGCGAGCCGCCCTGCTCTATCAGCCCCGTGACGAACGAGTAGAGCGCGCCCCACGAAACAGATCCGGAAGAACGGCCGTTCACGCCTTTGACGTAAGAGTGACGAGCGCGCAGAGAACTGACGTTGATCCCGACCCCGCCGCCGCGCGACATGATCTCCATCATCTGCGAGAGCGTATCGACGATGCCGCGCCGCGAGTCCTTTGGAGAAGGGATAACGTGGCAGTTGTAAAAGGAGAGCTGCTGGTCGGTTCCGGCGGCGGCAAGGATTCGCCCGGCGGGCACAAACTTCCATCCTTGAAGAAGCCAGCGAAATCGTTCATACCACTGGTCCGCCTGCTCGCCTTCGACCGCCGCGACCCCGCGCGCCACGCGCTCCATCATCTGGTCGGGATCCGTCTCGATGGGCTTTGAGACGTGCTCTATAAGCCGTTCCACAATCTGCCCGTCGCGCAACTCGACGGCGACGCGCCCTGACTCCATAGCGCGGACCAGACCGATCTCGCGCTGCCCCGTCTTATCATCGACACAAATGATGACCATATCGCCCACCGACAGCGTGCGCCTATGCATGTCCTTGAGCGCATAGCGGTCGAGGAATATCTTCTGACCAAGCTCGTTTAATTCATTGTCGCCAGCTACATGCTGTGCGCCAATAGCGGCGCAGGGGATAATAGCCTCCTGGCGCTCTTCTTCAACGGGAATCACCGCCATAATCCTTTTCCAACCTTCTGATGTGTTAATGAGTCGGCCGCTGCCGCGGGATCATAACGTCTGCGCAGAAGACCCCACTCAATAAACAGGTCCTCAACCCCACAGCGCTTTATTCTGCCCTCTCACGGCAGCGGCCAACGGAGGTAAAGCAATTTTCGCACCACACGCCTGCACGCGGCCCCTTCTAGGAACGCTGGCATCGCTTATTTGCTACGCTGGCGCGAAGATAGCAACGAGCAGAATTGGCCCGCGTATTGCTTCTTCCGAGGTGTGGTAATATCACCTGACAGATTTCGCGCGGTAACCCCGGATCGCCTATCTGTAAGAACAAGCAGGTCAATGACCGCTCCCTAAAGGAAGCGGCTTGTTTTGAGGCAGACAACGCAAGCATTGACTATGAAGGCTTATCAACAGTAAGCAGACGCACACAATGCTAAAACGACCCGCGAATCCTTCTCAAGTTCGCGGCTCTCGTGCAGAAGCCTTTAATGCGGTGATAGATTCGTTCTATCTAAGCCTTGTGTGCAACCTAGATGAGAGATTACCCCGCAAGGGAGGTTTGAATGTCAAACAAACATAACGTCTTCGTTCTCTCGAAAGAAGGCGAACCATTAACACCAACAACCCCAACGCGAGCAAGAAAATTGCTTGAAGCGGATGTCGCTAAACCCGTCTGGTCGCGCTTCAACACCTTTGGCATTCAGATGATGGTCGAGACGCGAGAAGAAAGGCCGCAAACGACATTAGGAGTAGACACAGGCACAAAGTTTGAAGGCTACTCAGTTGTGTGCGGTCAAGAAAACAATCTTTCAGTCAAACTCGACCTGCCAGACAAGAAAAAGATCGTTCGCAAACTCGATGAGAGACGCGCACTCAGACGAGCAAGGCGGCATCGCAAGTGCAGGCGCAGACCTGCAAGATTTGACAATCGCAAACGAGACGGGTTTTTAGCGCCGTCGCAGGCTGTAGTAGTCAATTCTCGCTTGAAAGTGATTCGTGAGTTCTTTCGCCTCTACCCGATTCGGTTTGTCGCTTTTGAGGATGTTCGATTCAATCACTCAAAGAAGAAGTGGGGCGCAAACTTCTCAACAGTAGAGATAGGCAAGGCGAGACTCGGAGCATTCTTTGAATCGCAAAGCGCGAGAGTATGTGATTATCAAGGTGACGAAACGAAAGCCTTGCGAGAGAAGTACGGCTACAGAAAGACAAGCATCAAGAGTGCGGACAAGTTCACGGCGCACTGCTCGGACGCTCTAGCGCTTGCGGTAGATGTGAGTATTGGAGAGCGAGTAGAGCCGGGTCGCTTCATCGTAGTTGATGATAGTTATAGACCTGTCCGACGGAAACTGCACGACACACAACCGGCAAAAGGCGGTGTTCGTGCGCCGTACTCGAAAGGTACGGTCTTTGGCTATCGCAGGGGGCTACTTGTCGGTACTATACGAGGACTCGGAAGGCTATGCGGCGAATACAAAAGCGGATATCGCTACTCAGATTCCGCAGGCAAGAGACAGAGTACAAAGTCGCTCTGGTTTGCTTGCGGTCACTTTGTCACCAGGGAAATAATCGCCTGACGGCGATGCGAAACTCCCCGCCTTCCTAAAGAAAGGCGTCCCCGTTTCGCGGAGAACCGATGGAGTATGAGTAATGGATGACCCGAAGGGGCCTTCGACGGATAGACTGACCGTAAGAGTTACGCACAGGCTGAAAAGGCTGATCATCGGCGCTCACGAAACGGGCGAGGGCGCGCGAACACAGCTCGCCGAAGCGATTAGCTCTCTCGGGCTTTTGCCCATTAACACCTTTCACCCGGTCATACCGCATTGTCATGGCGGCGCTGGCTGCCGGGCCTGTGTGCACGTAATCGATTTCGAGGACAACACAGGCGAGGCAACAAACGACGCGCTCGATCAGATCCTCGCCGCTTTGAGAACCCTTGGTATCGATGTAGAAGTCCGGTATGAACAACCCTCCCAGAGCTTGAACCCCGGCGACCTGATTCAGATAATACGCCCAGGCGTTGAAAACCCACCGGCTTTCGAAGCGAGGGTGACAGAGATGGTCCGTGTCGAAGAGGCGTCCGGGATCTATTTCGGCTACAGACCAGTCGATCAGACTTTGAACGGCGGTCTAACCTGGTGGCTAAAGTTTCCGGTCAATTCGAGTGACTCCGTCCTGGTTCTGTCGCGCGCTGTCTAACAATAATCGAGGTCTATACACGCCTGCCCGGGCTTCGAGCCTGTCGCCGTGAACACAATCACGCTGGATTGAAAATGCGCGGTAACTTGATTGAGACTTTGGTTGTTGGTATTGACCCCCGTCCACCGCATAATAATACTTGATTGGAAGGTGGGCCACAGTGTGTAACTGTGGCCCGACTCAATTGTGTCGATTAATTGAGCGCTATGCGACGGCGGCAAAGTCCGTCGCAGGTTCGAGGGCTTCACCTGATCTCACAATGTCTGATCCCAAAGCGCCGGGGTCTGACAGAAGCGAGAGAAGTGAAGCGGGGAGAAACGCTTCAGGGCCGAAGCGATCTCTGAGCGATTTGAGGAAAGAATTCACGGCGAGGACCTCAGTTCTTCCGGCCAGCCTCACATGCACTTCGGGCGGGCTGAACAGCGTGCAGCCATAAACGGCAACACGCACGGCGACAGCGGACGGACACCCGATCAGCGCAAGCAGGTCGGTCGCCGAAGCGACATACTCCCCCTCTTCGATTGTGAGTCCGACGCTCTCCGCCCTCCCGACGAGCTGCCAGAAGGGAGCGAGCGAGCCGTGCTTGTTAAGCCAGAATTCGACGAGCGACTTCAACGCGGCGTCTACTACAACCTCGCCGGGCCTGTTCGTCTCACCTGCTTCCGAGTCCTGGCCGTAATCGCGCGGCCCGATCAACAGGACTCCCGCTTCCAACAACCTGCATGCATCGCCGATTGTAAGACGCGCTTCGCCCTGATTCAACACCGTTTGAGCGGTGAAGTGGCCATTTGCAAAGCACGCGGCCAGGGCCGCGGGGAACAAGGCGTCGGGCTCTGAGTGCGCTTCAATCACCCTCAGAAAGTCCGGCACCGATCTCAAGAAGATCCTCTGACAAGTATCCGAAGGCTCATCAGCGTCGCCCCCCAGCAAGAGTGTGACGGCCGGAGACTCAGACTCGCTTGGAGCCAGAATACTGATCTTCCACTCAATCTCAAGCGGCACAAGCCCCATGCAGAGCCTTCCGCCAGCGAAGTAGCATTCAAGCGTCTCCGCTACGGTAAGCCCCATCATGGCAATCCGCTCGATCAGCCCCCAGAAGGAGCCGTCTGGCCGATGTTGCCTCGCCACGATGTCGAGGAGTATCTGCGATTGTGGGAACATCTCCCAGCGAGCGGCCGCCAAGTGAACCCAGGTCGCTTCGCCCATCTCGACCTGATCGACCTCGACCTGATGGCCGGGGGCCGATGCGTTAACAAGTCTGCAAGCGGCGGGATCATTTGGGTAGTCCGCCGGTTTGAGTATCCTTCCCCCAGGCGCGCCGGCAAGCAAGGCGAGCGCGTCCGCGATTGTTAGTATCTTCCCGTTAAATGGGTGACGGTCAGGTTGTAACATTAGCTTTTCCCCCAGTATGTGCCGTCCCCATACGGAACCGTTCTCCTTGAGGAGAGCGGTCCTCAAGGGTAAGCGGCTCGATTATGAATCCGGTACGAACCGGTAGACTGCGCTTAAAGGCGCAGTCTACTCGACTCCAAAGCAAGGGCCGTTCCCGTCGGGGCGAGTGGATCTGATTTAGAAGGCCGGGTATTGACGGGTCGAATTAATTTGAAAATAATCTCTTTTTTTTTCGAGCGAGGGCCAGTAATATGCCCCCTGAATGTATAACGCCACGGGTCAAGGATCTACTACAGTGACAGACGCTCCCTTAGCGCAAGTCACGACATTACAGCCGGCGACCAAAGACCGGATTCTATCCGGCGCGCTGGCCGCGCTGCTTCCTTTCGCGTGTTGTACAAAACCCTGGTATAAGGAAACCGACACCTGCCTGTCTATGCCCGGCGCAACAATCGCGACAAAGGGGATGTGCGGGGGCTGCAAGGCACGTCTGTTTATCGACGCGGCTGTGCTCGGCGACTTGGCTCTCGATGTGGTGGACGCGCTCGACGCCTACACAGAACAGACCGACAAACTGTCCCGTGTGTTCGACGATCGGGACCGCGACGAGATCGTTCGCACGCGGGACGCGGCCTGGCACAGGCTCACCGGCGCGTTCAGGCTCTACCAGGAGGGAAGGGCAGCGCGCGAACTCCCTCACGCGATCGCGCATAGCAGGAAATGATTTCGCGCGAGCGCAGGCCGGTGGGATCAGGCCGCCTGACCGTTCACGTCACATAGTTCCACCTGAACCTCGGTTCGCCCGCGATAGGTATTCTCCGACATCTTGAACGCGAGATTCAGCTCGTCTCCCATGTCGAGCTGATCGGCCGCGTCCGCGCGGCCCCACCATAAACAACTGGTGTAATCACCGCCCTGTCTCACCACCATCTTCATATGCCGGTCTTTGAGTATGCGCGGAGGCGAAACGATCTCTACGCCCGTTGCCGCAAATACCGGTTCGGGGTTGCCGTTGCCGAAAGGCTCAATTTGATGCAGCTCCGCTACGGTGTCGAGCGTCACAAGCGACAGCGGCACTTCACAATCAACCTCGATCTTGGGGATTAAATCTTCCGCCTTAAGGGCAGCCCGCGCGTGGAGGTCGAGCCGCCTGCGAAGCTCGCCGATATGCTCGCGCCGGATGACGCACCCCGCCGCCTGAGCGTGGCCGCCGAATCTTTCGAATAACTCATGGCAGGATTCCATCCCGGCCAGTACGTGATAAGAAGGAATAGACCGGGCGCTGCCGTGCCCCATCCCTTCGCCGTCGATTGAAATCACGACCGCCGGTCGAGCGAGGCGTTCAACGATCCTTGACGCCGCGATACCAATAACCCCCCGGTGCCAACCCTCGCCCGCGATCACCGCGACTGCTGTCTGCGCAAGCCCTCTTTCGCAATCAATCTCGGCGCGTATGAGCTTCATCACATCCGCCTCGGCCGCCTGGCGTTCCTTATTACGCCTGGTCATCTTCTTAACTATCTTCGAGGCTTGCTGGTCACTCGTCGTGTCGAACAGATCGACGACCGGCGCGACGCTTCCAGTGCGGCCCATCGCATTGATCTTGGGAGCAACCTTGAAGGCGATGTCAGAGGCGCGCACTCTTTGCCCGGTCAGCTCGCAGGAATCGAGTAAGGCATGGAGGCCGGTGCTCACAGTCTCACCGAGCTGCTCAAGACCGCACCTGGTTATCACGCGGTTTTCTCCCGTCAGAGGCACCACGTCGGCTATCGTGCCGATGGCAGCCAGCTTCACAAAGGATTTGACGTGGCGGCCGCGACCTGCCTCGGCGAGTAGCGCGTGCGCCAGCTTGAAGGCCACACCCACGCCCGCAAGGTTCTTCTCCGGGTAGGAGCAGCCCGGCTGCCTCGGATTCAAAATGGCAGTCGCTTCGGGGAGCGGCCCGTCCAGTGGGAGGTGGTGGTCTGTGACGATTATGTCGAGGCCGATGGCCCGCGCGTGGGCTATCACCTTGTGCGCGCGTATACCAGTGTCTACGCTGATTGCGAGCCCGCAGCTGTCGGCCCTGGCCCTATCCATCACATCTTCGCGCAGGCCGTAGCCATCTGTCAGCCTGTCGGGGATATAATAGGTAACGCTCCCGCCGATCATGCTTATGGCCTTCTTCAGCATCACCGTCGCAAGCACGCCGTCGTTGTCGTAGTCGCCGAGTATGATGATCTTCTCGCCGCGCGCGACGGCCCCCATAATTCGGCGGACGGCCTCTTTCATCCCCTTCATCCTGCCGGGCTCGTGCAGGTCGGCGATGGTCGGATTCAAAAAGCTGTGAGCTGCACGAGCGTTGGTGATCCCACGATTTAACAGGAGCACCGCAGTGAGCGCAGACACATTTAACTCCTGCGCGAGGCTTCGCGCGAGGCGAGCGTCATACCGCCGGTTTAACCACTTGCAGGCCGACTTTATCATCGTAAGAGAGACTCCTTAAAGCAAGATACCGGACGGCTCTGAGTATATCATCAAAGCGAGCGAGCGGATCATTTTTCTTAGCTGATTTTTGCCGTTTTTCGGCCTTTTTTGACCAATTTAATTCTTGACACAACGTAACTAGTATTATACTCTCAACGTGGCCTTTCTTGTGTTGTGGGATACATAAAGGGCTGCCGTATTTAGCCCGCAGGGAGGCGGGAGACGGGTTATGTTGGAGACGGGCCAGACACCGAGCAGGGCCATTTCGATAACGCCCGACATTGAGCGGCTGATCGCTCTAGGCGCGCCCGTCGCTTTCAGCGTGTCTGGCGGCAAAGACGGCGAAACCGCCGTGATCGAGTGCATGAAACTTTTGGATAGGATGGGCAACAAGGGCGAGTATCTCAATGTCGTCGGAGCCGGGGCGAAGAGGAGGTTGGAGCAGCGCACGCGAAAGGACCTGGACCTGCCCGAATCCGTAATGACGACGTCGGGCTTGCGGGAATTCTCCCTGGAGGCGTTGAGCGCGGTAACGTTTGGGACAAAGTCGAAGCTCGACCGCGACCGCAATGGGCCGCGCGTGTTAACCAGGCGCGGTATATCAATGAGCTCGCGCTTCAGGAGTTCGAGCGTGAGAAGGACGGGGCTTTGAAATGGTATCAGGAGCGCGTGGAGGCGAGCGCCACCTTCCTGTTGGAAGCGGCCGCGCGCGGATCACTGGTCTTGCCGAGCTTTGACACCGGAGGCTCAGAGCACTTTTACACGCACAACTACTATGCCATTAAGCAGAAGGAGTCATTGAGCCAAGCCCGAGGCACCTGTTTTTATACGACTGTTAGGGCGGTCCGCTTGAGTAATGATGCGAGGCTTTACGATATAAGCTCTGATTCCCGTCATTACCTGTGTTTTCTACGCCCGGAGTTTCGGGCGAGCATCTTTACGGTGATAACCCCTGATTGCCCGGCTGCTCTTTCGGTGATCACCGGCGTGCCGGAAGACCGGTTGCCCTGGTACTTCACGCACTGGTTTATAAATCAACCGAATCGAGGCAATCACATTCTCAGTCGTCTCGACCCACAAGATTGGGTTCTTCGCAACCCCTGGCGAGATCTGAGTCTCAGAGTAGCAATCGCGCTCAGTAAGACCGGCTTTAACTCGCTAAGAAAAGGTCTGGGCCTGGGGCGTAAGACCGTAATGGAAAGGGCTGAATAGCAATGACTAATTTGGACCAGACGACGCGCCGAAAGATATACCGTTTGCGCCATCGCGTCAACAAGCTGATTCGCGAGTTTAGAGCGCTTCCGCGAAAGGACTCTTTTTCGGGCTGCACCTTGCCGGCTGTATGGAGAAGGCGCAGAAGCAGCTCGATGAACTCGGAGACAGAGGCCAACGATTCGTCGCTCGCATTTCGGTCGAGGTCGGATAGATGACCCTGAGCGAGCTTGGGCTCGCCGCCATATCCTCGCCAGGCTGAAAGCCGGAAGAGAGGCCGCAGATGGACACAGCAAAGACTCAATCTGCCGCGGAGACGAAGAGTAAGCCGGCCCTCAGCCCGGCTTTCCTGGCCAAGATGAAGAGGGGGTACGTTAACACGCCCTGGATCGATCTCCAGATTCAAGCCGCTTATGCCACAGGCCCCGCGCGCGGAGAGGTTCGCCGCGTAGCGGCACGGGTCGGCTGGCCTGCGTGGGCAGTCAAGAGAAGGGCACGGGAACTGGCTTTGACTCACACGCGACAGCAAGGCTGGACTCAGCAAGAGCTATTGCTGCTCGAATCGAACGCGCGTAGAAGTCCGGAGCAGATCCAGCGGGCTCTGGCCCGCGCCGGCTTCGCTCGGACTCTTTCAGCCATATGTCTTCAGCTCAAGCGCGGACATTATAAAGACGCGTCCGGCACCTACACCGCCGCCAGCCTGGCGGCAGCATTTCGGGTTGATCCGGCGGTTGTTCGCGGTTGGATAGCTAAAGGGTGGCTGAACGCCACGACCAAAGGCACAAGACGAATGGAGGAGCAGGGGGGCGACATCTGGCAAATTGAAGAAGACGACGTCAGGCGCTTTGTCGTCAAGTATCCCCTGGTTTTCAATATCGCCCGGGTAGACCAACTCTGGTTCATGAATATGGTCACTGCCGGGCGACTCTGTGCTTAAGCGTGATTATCGTACTTCGCGCGAACGAGAACCCTCGCGCGGGCAATAGTTTATGATTACATTGGGCCGACAAGAGGAGTCGACGGAGCCAGAAGTACATTCTTAGACAGGTACCTGCCGCTTTCTCATTAAAGCTTTATCTATATAAGCCTCGTATCCTTGTCGCTCGACCCGGATCTTCTTATATAAAGCGGGGCGTCATCTACGCGGCGCGGCACCCGGCGGCCGGACCTGACGAAGTATGCCTTGGCAACGTCGGCCCGGAAACGTTTCATAAGATGAGATGGCGGACCAAAAGGCCCGCGACCGCCTTTGACGCTGAAGGCGTCAGGATCAACGATTCAGTAGCAGTCATCATCAAAATCTGGGAGGCCGTAGCGTATGGCTTCGGGGTCGTCTCACATGATGGCGCAACCCGGCACGGGCAACTGCTCTGACCCCAACTCCCCAGGCCTCAAGGTACAACTACTCTCCTCTCGGTATCCGACCGCCCCGCTATAGATTCGGTCATAAATCTGAAATCTCGGCACGAAGATCGCCCGCACCCAGGTTTGCACACGCTCTGGATAAAATTAAATTTTATGACCGACGATTTTAAGGTTATGACCGAACTCGCGCGCCAGATATATCTGTGTATGTTACCTCACAACTCTATTGACAAAGCGAACGCATTAGCATAATGTAACCCGCGTTGACAAAACGAACGCAGGAATCGCCCGCTGCCTTTGAACAACGACAGGCAACTTTTGAGTCGGGCTATATCCACTTGCGGTAAATTCCCTTACATCTGGATGACTATGAGCACAAGACCAGCACCATTGAGCACAAGACCGGCGCCATTGCGTAATGCGCGAAGGCATCTCCGCACCGACAGGATGAAGGCTCTCGCCGCTTCCGCGCTCGCGCAGAAAGTCGGCTACCTGCGGTATGAAGATCTGCCCGGCGCAGAGATCTTCGACACACTTCCAACCAGGTCATTCAACCCGCGCCAGACCATACGCCCGAAGGAAGAACTCTTTCTCCTGGTACACGGGGCGGCTGAAGTCTGGCATGCAGGCTATGAGACATTGGTGAAGGCGCTGGAGCCCGGCGCGCTGTTCGGCGAGATGCCGTTGCTTGGTCAGTCGATGCTGATGACAAAGGCCGTCGCCGGGACGCCGGGAGCGACGCTTGCGGTTATGGATGAGGCTTCCGCGCTAAAGTGGCTTGGAGAACAGCCGACCGAGATATTGCGGCTCGTCGGCTCCAGGCTCGCAAAGATTGAGGATCGGCATTACCGCTCCCAGTTTCAGCTAATGGATTCGCGACTGGCAGCGCTGCTCTTAATGCTGGCGGGCGACGCCCGGACTATCGTTGGGCTTTCACACGAACAGATGGGCGAGATGATCGGGGCCTATCGTGAAACCGTGACAATCCTTCTCGACGCTATGAAGAGAGAAAAGTTAATCGAAATTGCCCGCAAGAAAGTGACGATTCTCGACAAGCGGGCCTTACGCGAGCTGAGCGACCTGTGAAGCACGGTTTCACGCGGAGCGAGGGATGGCCGGAGGAGGTTTGCGCTTGAATCGAACCAATGTGGAATTGAAACCCAGACTTCGGCGAACTGCGACGACAACCAGTAACGGTGCTTGAATCGAATCAATGTGGATAGAAACTGGATATAGAGAGCATAAGGCGCGAAATTGACCTGCCAGCTATTTGGAAACCTATCTGCGAGGCCCTCGCAGATAGATACTTAGAAGGGATCCACCACAGCTTATCGTAACCTATATGAGATCAGGAGTCCGAAGGGCAGCAATAAATCCCATCTGTTCAAAATGGTGATCTGCGGTAAGAGCATATTGAATCTCTTTCTCTTGCATCACAAGGAAAGACAAACAATCGACCAAGCTCCATTCCTTATCCTTGTAGGTGTTGAAAAGATCATAAGCTCGATAAAACATCTCTGTGTCTGTGTGGATGATGAGATACTGATCGCTTACCGTGATGTCGTTGAGGAAGTCAATTATCGCCTCCCTTGCTCTCAGCGCCGATAAGAGGCTACAGGATTCAAAAATGATAGCATCGGTGAGTACAAATTGATCATTGTCTTGAAGCTTGCTGATTATATCTATGGCTTGATTATGAAATTCGTCCCGGTGGTTGAGTAGGGCATATATGAAGGAGCTATCAACAAAGAATGTTCTCGGTTTCATTTTTCAGTCAGCACGCGAAACTTCTTTTTGGATAAATCAGCGGGCAGATGGCTAGCCTTACCGATAAGTTGTCCAAAGATTTCCTTTGGTCTCTTTGCTAAAGCCGTTTGGGCTGCCGGTTTATCATCAATTCTTTTCCGCTTATTCGAACTTATCGTTCGCCTGGAGTTTGCCATTATCCTCCTCCTGAATCAGCATAGTTACTATAGCACCGAATGATGCAGTATCAACTGACGATTAATGCGAGATTCGCGAGTGAGGCGGTTGCTACGCATTGCTGTTGAGCCTTCTGTGCCCGGACCTTTCCTCGGTAATCTCCCCTCCCCTGAAGGCGGAATTCTCAGCCAGCGCCATCTCTAATCCAGCTAAGAGGCCTGTAATCATGCGATCAGGCCCGAGGGCGACAAGCATCGCGCGTGGTATCGCAGAAGAGCCAGTTCGACTTCAGGCTCAAAGCCGCCAAGTCTTGGAGGACGATGGCCGATCCCCACAGCAATTGTCACTTCCTAGCTCCTCGGAGGCGTGCGCTTGTCCGCTCAACTGGTCGCCGCCCCATAATACGAGCGCGCCTCATCAAGTCGCCCCTGAGCGATCAAACTGTAAGCCATGCCACCTAGAGATTCAACCTGGTTCGGATAAAGCTCTGCCGCACGCTCAAAGCATCTCGAAGCTCCGCTTAACCCGGATCATAAAGGTGTCTTCTCTAAGGCCACGCTACACAGGATGGTAATCGCTTTATTATAACATAGAAAAAGAATAATAATTATTGAACTATGGAACTCGGCACTTTCAGTAAAAAAGTACTTCTAACAGGAGCGGGATTCTCAAGAAACTGGGGAGGACTTTTGGCTTCCGAGTTTTTTAATCGTTTGATAGGTAATGCGTACATCAACAGTAGCGATAATCTACGAGCTTTATTACTTCAAGAAACGAACTTTGAGGCTGCATTGCACATGGCTAGAAGCAAAGGTCTTTCTGCGAACGAAGTACGCAGCTTCGAGCAAGCAATTCTAGCTGTATTCATTGACCACGACGAAGCCATTCATAGGTCTGGGTTCCATAGTGGGAATGACATTAACATCTATGGTGTACAAGAATTCATCTCACGTTTCTACGGGCGCGCCGATACAGGATATTTATTTACCTTGAACCAGGACTTATTGCTTGAGAGGAAGTACTATAATTATAGCTTCGGCTCACACAACGCTCCTCGCCCAACATTACCAGGTATCCCACAACATAGAGATTGGTTTCAAACCCACATGGACGATTCTTATAGCGGATTGCCCCCCGATTACGCTCGTACCATATCGAGTCAATCAATTGCGCCGGACTCAAACTGGCCACCGGCCCTCAAAGGTCAATTCAACTATATCAAGCTACATGGCGCATTTGATTGGAGGGACCCTTCAGGTAATGATCTTCTTGTAATCGGGGGTGCTAAAGCCAACACAATTGAAAATTCTCCAATACTCAAGTGGTATAGTGATGTTTTCTTGACTGTATGCTTGGCTGGCGATGTTCGCCTGTTTGTATCTGGGTATGGGTTTGCAGATGAGCATATAAACGAGATGATTGCTGCGGGGGTGAAGCAAGGCTAAGAATTTTTATACATAATACGATCCCTGAAACAGGGATGCGGACCCACCTGGCCAATATGCCATATGGTAATGATATTTGGTCAGGCCTAATGGGGTATTCTAATAGACCGTTGATCGAAATATTTCCTGGAGATCAGCGACAAACACAAGAATTAGAGAGCATCGAAACTGTATTCTTTGGCTAATATACTTGTTAACTCAAAGGGCAAAGAATACTCCAACACCTATGACCTGACCGCATAGACCTACGCCTGCGAATCAAACCTCGAATGGTAAATCCAGGGATTACGTGCGGGCCAACTGATACGGGAGGTCAAGCTGCGACAAAGATAGATTGAATTAGTTATGCGTCATTACATAGTAATTACAACTTTCATCCTCCTGGTGACCGCCTTCGCCTTTGCGGTAGCCTGGCTCTTCTCCAAACCTGACCGGGAGCCTGCCCTCACATCTGCGGCATTGCTTGCCACGATAACGGGGCTCTTTATTGATCGCTGGCTCGCATCTAAAGAGAGGCGGCGGGAGTTACTATCCGCGCTTGCCCATGAATTGTATATGAATCTGCAGGTGCTCTCAGACCCGCTCTTCAAGCCAGACCCTCAACCGCGCCAGGGTATAAGCGTATACCCCCGCCTGTACATCGCTACCCTCGATACTGTCATTGCGTCCGGGGCACTGACACAGAAAGGTGATCGAAAATTATTTCGGCTAATGCATTCCTGGCGACAGCGCGCTACAGATTTCAATCATCGGTTGGATATAACTGAGATAGTTACAATGGGTGATCCACAGCCACAAGTTATAGCTCGGTTCCGGTCGGTTCTGACCACCGGCAAAATCCTTTCTACGACCCGCGACACGCTGATTGAGCTGGCAGGTCATCTCACAGATGACTACGCAAAGGAGTCCGGTATTGGGCGGGACACTATTTTATTTCAGGATACGTAAGATACCTCCCGCCAAGTGCAAAGGATGCGAAAAATAGCTCAACAAATAGGGTGGAAGGCTGTCAGCAAAACAGGCGTTGTTGCCGCGGGTGACGACCAGGCCGTTGCCGCAGGAATTGAAATTCTGCGGCGGGGCGGCAATGCGGCAGACGCGGCTGTGGCTACTATCCTTGCGCTCTGCGTGACGGACCATGGTCCCTGCTCAATTGGCGGCGAAGTGCCGGTGCTAATTTTTGACGCACAGACGCAAGCCGTGAAGGCTCTCTGTGGCCAGGGCCGCGCGCCTCTTAGCGAGGAATCTATCAACTGGTACATGCAACACGGCATTCCGCACCAGCAGCACCGTGACATCAAGAGCGCTGCTGTTCCTTCCGTAGTAGACACCTGTATTACGTTGCTTCGTCTATACGGCACGATGTCATTTGGCGAGGCGGCGGGTCCACCACTCGGCCTGCTCGACATAAGAAGGGGATTGTGGCACGCGAATCTAGCGAGGACGTTGCGCATTTTGATCGAGGAAGAACAGATTCCAAATGGAAGCCGCGAGGATAAACTGCAAGCCGCTACTGATCGTTTCTACGGCCGAAATAAGTTTCGACAAGACATTGTTGATGATCTGGAAGCTTTTTACATTGGCAAGGGCGGGTTCCTTCGCTAGGCGGACCTGGCCGCCCACCGCACAACGGTTGAGGACCCTTCGACAGTGGATTACCGAGGCTACACCGTGTGCAAGTGTGGCCCCTGGACTCAAGGGCCTTCTCTGCTTCAGGCTTTGCGACTGCTTGAAGACCGCAGATTTGAAGTCATAGGACGTTTGACACCAGATTATGTACATCTTGTTACCGAGGCCCTCAAGCTCGCCTTATCTGATCGTGACGAGTACTATGGCGACCCGAACTTTGTCGATGTGCCACTTGAGGCACTCCTTTCCGATCCTTAGACCGCCACGCGTCGAACGTTGATAGATATGCAACATGCCTCTCTGGAAGCCCGCCCCGGCGATCCCTTCGGCATGACACCTCTGAAAGGCCAGGGACTGTTTAGACCAGGTGTTGGCGGTACGACAACCTGCATAGCGGCTGATCACTGGGGGAATGTGGTATCCGCCACCCCGAGTGCGAACGTCGTAGATAATAACGGCGGGAAGGCAGGCGTAACTCACGGAAACCGCCTTTGCAGTTTCAATACTACTCAAGGGCATCCTAACTGTATCCAGCCCGGCAAGCGCCCTCGCATCACGCTCTCTCCAACTATCGTGCTCAGGAATAAGAAGCCCATCCTAGCGGTCAGTGTCGCCGGAGGAGATATGCAAGATCAGGTAACACTTAATCTCCTCCTCGACTTCATTGAATTTGGCACTATGCCGGAACGGGCAGTAACAGCGCCGCGCTTCGTTACTAACCTTCACCAGGATTCGTTCAATCCCAATCCTGATAGGGCGCGTACCTTCAAGCGGGCGGGATCGCTCTGCTTGGGCCACGGCATTAGCAATGATGTTCAAAAAGAGCTTGCTCGGCGTGGCCATCAGATAATCCGGCAGAAACCAAACGTAGCGCCCGTCATGCTCTACATTGATCAAGATAGCCGATTGCTCTATGCCGCCGGCGACCCTGGGTCTAATAGGCATGCGGCGGGCTTCGACGAAGAGTGACATCTCAACTTGTGCCGGACTCGTCAAGCAAAGAGCCCGCGACATTTGCGATCCACGAATGAGCAATAGGTAGATATACTCACTTATCTCCATATCCCAACACCGCTTTACTTTCCTATCGCCTTTGAGGTTTAGCTAACAAGTTTATTGACAAAACGAACGCATCATTTTATTATCAGCCGGACAAAACGAACGCATCACTTTATCGCCTATGGTCTTGCGGTTTGTCCTGTTCGCTGTGCAGTTTCTAATGTCAACGACTTTGATGGAGGTTACGAGTTCAATGAAAACGCTCAAACAGCTTGCTTTAGTATTAGCCCTATCGGGAGCGCTTGTGCTTCCCGCATTAGCCCGGGTGGAGGCCACAACTCATTCAGAACTGACAAGTGGCATGTCGACAGCGACTCATACGCAGCCTGCGAACCAGCGGCCACGCAGCTACGTCTGTGATAGATGGTGCCTCGCCATGAGTTCCGAATCCTGGAATCAATGCATGGAGACATCTCGGGGGCAAGTGGACCCCCATTTTTGTGAGTCGCGACGCCAGGCGGAGTTAGCGAACTGCGTTATTCAGTGCAATGAGCAATATGGCGACATCCTGCCATAGGTCAGGCGTGGTGACTATAACCGGGCCTGATTCTTAGGCGAGTTCCAATAGCCTGATAGGCCCTAATCTTAACCAAACTAAATGGAGATAACTCACTTATGATCAAGCGAATTGGCATCGTCCTAGCGTTGTTGCTGGCACTTGCCCTTCCGGCAGCAACTAATGTACAGGCGACGGCCCCGGCGGCAGGTGTAGTGGCACCGCAGCTACCGGGCAGCTATGTCTGTGACCGAATGTGTATGACCCTGTCGTGGCGCGATTATGACCTATGTATGTCGTCAACAAGGAATATAGTCACAGGCGTATGTGATGAACGCCAGCAGGCATTTCTGGCAAGGTGCGTCAGAGAGTGCAATGAACAGTATGGGGATATACTCCCATAAGGCGAGCAATCCGAGACATCCGGCTTCTCCTGATGTGGGTTAAATATCTTGCGATCTAACCCACAACCCTATTGACAAAGCGAACGCATCAAACTAATATCGACGCGGTTCTACGAAACGACTTGATGGGGGATACGGAAGACTATTCCTGAGCATTGATTGTCGTTTCGATGGGGGGCTGGGAACCAACAGGGCTGCTCTCCGCGGGCGGCCCTTGATCTTCGCAATAATTGAAAAAGACGTTCCTCCTTATAGCGGCTGGTGAGGGGGCCAACGCAGGGCGGTCTACCGGGAAACCGAACTGCGTTGCCTCCTCTCATTTGTAGCCCTCCAATCTAACGCCACATCGATCAGGACCAGTATGCGTTCAGCCTATCGGACCCTCCAGAAACCTTTCACCCGCGCGCCATGACTGTCGAGCTTGACCTCTCGCTCTATCTCCTTTAGCAGGATGGTCTCTTTGCCTCCTGCCGGAAGGGACAAATCACGTTGATGGCCGCCAGGCGCGGCCCGTTCAACTCACGACATCAGTTATTTTTTCTTGAGCCTTGACGGTTTTTAGCTAATTCGGCTCAATCTTTGCAATATCTCTTTCTGCCATCGAAATCATAACTGATGGCGCAGGCGGCCGAGCGCATAACTCCCCGGAACAGGCGGTGCCGCCAAATAGACCGGAGACAGTTAGCTTAACGGGCTTGATATTGTAAAGCCGAGTTGCCGCTAGATTGGGGGCTGATCTTGAGCTAATATTGATCTGCTCGGCTTTTCCCGATGCTTTCCCCAGGTCACGAGGCAAAAGTCTCCGGTTCGTGCGTTTTCTAAGCAGCGTGTGTTTGAGACGCTTGCGCGAATTCCAGGGGAAGGGATCGTTTCAGCTATGGGCAAGAGCTTAGATCCAACCGACCGTTCTACTGTAAATCTCTATGTCGACGCCGCGCGTGACCGCTGCATGGAGGCGGACTGGGAAGGGGCAGCCTCGGTGCTTGAAGCGGCACTGCGTCTCGCGCCGGAGGAGGTGACAAATTATTCAAATCTGGCCGGCGTCCTGTTGCGCGCCCGAAACATTACGCGAGCCCGAGCTGTCGTTGATGCCGGTCTACTTCTCGACCCGAATCATTTGGAACTAAAGCTTCATCGGGCCGTCGTGCTTTCATCTGGCGGCCACTACGAAGAAGCCCTCCATCTATTCGCCGATGTTCTCAGGAGCAATCCCTTATCGCTCGGAGCGCTGCTTGGCCTCGGCTACATCTTTGTCAAGTCAGGCGAGATGGATAAAGCGTCCAGGTGCTTCCACCGTGCGGCGGAGCTTTACCCTAACCAGGTGGAATCGCTTGGAGGCATGGCTTTTTTTCTGGTCGCTCAAGGGAAGGTGGATGAGGCCCGACCATTTTACGAGGCGGCTACACGAGCAAGCTCGGCAGATAGGGTGGTGGTTTTGTGAGCGGTCGCGCCGCGCTCGGCCGCATCGCCGGATATTATCTGAAGCGCCGCCCTTATTAAGATAGCGATTGAGCTATCGAGGTAAGGGCGGCGGTCCGGAGTGAAGCTGTCATGGGTGCCGCAAATCGCCCGTATTCGAGGCGTGTTTTGTCACTTGGCTTATAAGTTCCAAATAGCAGACCCTCACCGACTGTGGCATTTTGAACCCCGGCCCGTCCGCGCGACAGCCGGCCATCTCGGGAGTGGGCTGATTCGCTATGGATTTATTTGCGAACAAACGAAAAGGATATAACAAACAGACCTGAAACCGGGTGGGTTAAGTATCACTGAAAGGAATTTAATACTATCACTCTAATTTTCATTTTATGCGCGAATTAATTTCATTATGGTGTGATTTTCATTTTATGCTGGAACCTATGACGTCAAACGACTCGTTGACAAAACGAACGCATTAGTATTGACAAAACGAACGCACCTCTTGTATCCTCACCCAGATGCGTCATTCCTGTTACAGATAAGCTTCTTTTTTTTATCCCTTGCGGGAAGCGATCTGGGTTGTTCGGGGGAGCGACCGACAGGGATTGAGGACGAACGGCGGGTTCGGCGCGAAGTACGAGTGCGATCAATCTTTTTGCCGACGGCTGGTTCCACTCACCGAGCCCGCTGTGCATCGCAGTGAGGCGCAACACAGTGTTCTAGCCCCATCAAGATACGCCATCAAAAGAGCCCTCTTAAACAAAGATCATCTTCAACAGGCAGCCCCATAAACCGGGAAAGCGAGCTTCAACCAAAGAGCACTATTAACTGGTAACCCCTCTCAACATCCGACGTCCGCGATCGGCTCAACCCAGCCTATTGAAGGTCGGGCCGAGCTGAAGGGTGCCGGCGGATAAACGAGAGCGAGGGGGCGAAACAGGATGGAAACGGGCCGCAGGCGGCTGGTTCGGTGGCCTGGCCGATTATTTGCATCTCCGCTTTCTCGTGTTCTTGCCCCTGACTTATCAATCACGCGCCCCTTTTATTCAGCCAAAGCGACCGAGGGAGGTTCTGAAGCCACGATGAATATCACACGTATCCGTTCAGGCAAAGCGATCAGCCTGTTTCTTCTATTGATTCTCACGCTTAAATTCACAGGTCCCGCATCGCAAGCCAGTGCCGACGCACAGCCTCAAGCGATGCAGACGATTGATCTCGCCACGACCGCGACCGATGTTCTGGTGACAGGCGCTGCCACTGGCGCGCACCTCGGCCAGGCCGGCGGATTCGCCACGGGCGACTTTAACGGCGATATGATCCCGGACCTCGCCGTAGCAGCGCCGGATTCTGATGTCACGGTAAGCGCGACAGACAGCAGGCCCGGCGCCGGGGCCGTATACGTGATCTTCGGTCGGGCATCCTTCCCTGCGATTATAGACGGCCACCCGGCGGCGCTCAATCAACCCGACGTGCGGCTTATAGGCGGCAGAAAGGGGATGGAGGGTTCACCCGGCGGGGGCGATCAGCTTGGCTTCTCGCTCGCGGCCTCGGACGTGAACGGCGATGGCCGGAGCGATCTATTGATAGGCGCGCCCGGCGCAGACTTTCCGGGTGGGGTCGATCCGGCGCGCGCCGATACTGGCGCACTATTCATAGTCTTCGGCGCACATCTCACTACCGGTGAGACGATTGATCTCGCGGACGGAGCCCAGGCAAGCTGCGCCATCTACGGCGCGAGCACGGGCGACAGGTTTGGGAGCGCGATTGCTTCAGCCAATGTAGGCGGGCCGCCCGCGGCATCGCCCGCGCAACAAATGATCTCTGATATTTTTGTCGGGGCACCGTTGAGCGGAGGTGAAGACGGCACGCGCACGGCTGCCGGGGCTGCCTATTTGATATTCGGCAGCTCGACGCTTGGCTCGCCAAAATCGGTCGATCTTGGCAACACACCCGCGCACGCGATTGTCTACGGGCCGACGGGCTCTCGCCTTGGGACGTCGGTTGACGCAGGCGACATCGATGCGAACGGCATCGGCGATCTTGTCGCGGGCGCTCCAGATGCCGGGAGGCCTGCGGCGGGAATGATTACCCCTGCGGCGGCTGCGGGCGCGATCTACGGAGTCTTCGGCGGTTCCAACCTCGCCCGTCCGGGCGCGCCAACCCCGGTCGTCTTCGAGGTCGATTCATCTGACCCTGCGACCAGGTCGCCGCAAAATATCTCCGTCTACGGCGCGAATGCCGATGATCATTTCGGCCACTCAGCCTTCGTCGCAGATGTCACGGGCGACGGGGTCGAGGACCTGCTCGCGGGATCCCCTGACGCCGACGGCCCGAATGACGCGCGCAACACGGCGGGTGAAGCCTATGTGTTTCACGGAGGAGCAGGTTTCGCGCCGCCGGTCGGTGCAACCGGGCGCAGGCTCGACGTCGCAGCCGGCCACCAATCTCTCACCGTCTACGGCTCGGCGGCAGGCGACCGCGCGGGGTCGAGCGTGGGCGCTGGCCTCTACACCCTTCCCGGAAACATCGACCGGGTCAAAGACCTTTTGTTGGGCTCGCCCGGGGCTCTTGGCGCTCGCGGCTCAGTCTCCATTCTCTTTGGCGGGGCAAGCCTGGATGTCACCGCAACAAGAGATCTCTCGCTCGGACAAGATGACGTTCGTGTAACCGGCCAGGCCGCGGGCGACCAGCTCGGTCGCGCGTTCATAACAGCCAACCTCGACAACCGCGACGGCGGAGATCTCGTTTTAGGCTCCCCGCTCGGCGACACGGTTTCGCGGCCGGACGCGGGCAAGGCATACGTCTTGTTATCGACGACGATGTTTGAGAACTTACCGCCGGCGGTAAGCATCACGGCACAGCCGCCGAGCGGGGCCGCGCCTCTTTCGGTTAGCTTCACATCTACAGCCGCAGACCGGGACGGGACAATCGTATCTTACGCCTGGGAGTTCGGCGACGGCTCGACTTCAAGCGCGGCGTCACCTTCCCACCAGTACGCGGCGGCGGGCAGTTTTACGGCCCGGCTGACGGTCACGGATAACCGGGGCGGCACGGCCGAGGCGCAGACCACCGTTACGGTTTCGGCACCGCCGGCCAACCAGCCTCCCACTTTGACGATCAACGCCACGCCCACGTCCGGCATGGCTCCCCTGACTGTCAATTTCATCTCCTCGGCAGCAGACCCGGACGGCAGCATAGCTTCTTACGCCTGGGCATTCGGCGACGGCTCAACCTCGGTCGAGGTGTCTCCCTCGCACACTTACACGTCTGCCGGCAACTTCACGGCTACGCTGACGGTCACGGATAACCAGGGCGCGACAACCACCCGATCACTCGCGATCTCGGCAAGCGGGCCTCAGCCGAATCAGAACCCGACCGTCGATATTACGGCAACGCCTTCGAGTGGCGCGCCTCCGCTCGCGGTGAGCTTCACCGCGAGCGCCACAGACCCGGACGGGACAATCGTTTCCTACGCGTGGGATTTTGGCGACGGCGGCTCTGCCACGCAGCCGCTCGTCTCGCACACCTACGTGAGCGCGGGCACCTATCTGGTTCGAGTCACGGTCACGGATAACCGGGGCGGCACCGCAAGCGATCAGCTCACGGTGACGGTGTCGCAGCCCGCGATCCGGCTGCAACTTGTCACGCCCTCTGGAGCTGGGCGGATGGTCTGGGGTCAGGCGGTCACGATCAACTGGGAAGTGCCGGTCGAAGACCGGGCCTTCGTCCGCGGCTTTGATCTCCACTTATCGACGGACGGAGGTAACAGCTTCACAGTCGCCATAGCCTCAAACCCGACGCCACCCGCCATCGGCGCGAACACCTTCAGCTTCAACTGGCAGGTCCCCGCGCTGTGCGTTGAACAGGCGCGCGTGCTTATCGTCGCCACCGGCCTGAACGGCGAGCGCGCGTCCGCCGGGTCCGCCGCGAGCTTCTCAATCTCTGACCGTGGGCCGACACTGAACCTGTCTGATATGAGGCTTGCAGACGGGGGGAATAAACTCAGCCTGAAGATACTGGAAGGGCCGACTGAAGTGCGCTTCGAGGAGGGCATCCGGGTCGAGATCTCGACCGACCAGACGGGCTCGTCCTTCGAGGAGTTCGAGAAGGTCAAGATCAAGAAAAACGGCAAGGTACTTCAGACTAAAGGCAACGTCGGCGGAACCAAGTTGAAGAACCTGTTCCCGGACGGGTCGATCCGCATACTCCGTATCATCAACCCCGTCTGCGGGGTCACCGAGGTAAGGGTACTGCGAAACGGCAAAGAACTCGTCTTGCTGGCTGCCGGCGGGTTCGACTTTCAAGGCTCAACGCAATTGTCGGGCATCATTGAGTTGCCCGGCCCGACCGGGTGGCTTTCGTCTGAGAAGGACGCCATTAAAAGAGTTGTTTACGGTCGCCCGGTGTTTCGGTTGTCGGACATTTGACGGCGCAGACTTTTCCACTGCCTCACCGCTCTTGAGGATGGCCGGCCCACGTGGGCCGGCTTTTTTTCCGCAACCCTTTTTCAGTGGCACGCCACTCGCACTGGATGGGCAGTCATTGTCAGTGAGGAAGTGAGAGGGTCGTTAGCTGGTGGTCTCGATCCCTTATTGCTTCCTGGAGATCGGTTCGATGAGTTCAACAGGTAATGTAACCCGAAGTAACCTGGCGCGCGGGGGCGGCTCCGGGCTCGCCGTGTCTGGCACGAGGGAGGGCGGAGGCAGGCCTCCCGTCTGGGGGGTGGCTACCGAGCCGGGCCAACTGACCTACTACCAGGTCAGGGACGTGTTCGGATCGTTGTATGCGCGTGACAACAAGATGGCGTCTGGCGAGTTTGTCTTTGCTTATTGCTGCGAGGCCGACATCGATGTGAAGATCTTCACAACCATTGATAAAAAGACCGGCCTGGCCAGGCGCGCATCTTCTGACGCTATCAGGATCGTCGTCTTCGACCTCCGCGCGAAGCGAAAGATAAAGGCGTGGTCGTTCGAGATGAAGCGGACACGGGGGGTGCTTTCTCGCCTCAGGGAGAAGGCCGGGGCCGCGCTGCTCAGGGCCTCGGTTCGGCCTCGATGTCCGGTCTGCCGCATGGATTCGCTTCAGATCGACGAAAGAGAAGATAACCAGGTCTGGGTATGTACAAACGAGCCTTGCAAGGGACACGCTCCGCTTGGGTCGTAGCAGACTGTTTTGAGCGAGCGGCGCGCTTTAAGATTTCGGAGCGCGATATCTATTTTTCCGTATGATTTAACCTACACATGTTGTAAAATGCCGATCCTGTAGGGCTTCCGCGAACCTATAGGGACACAAATATTTTGCCGCCCGCGCTGGTCGGGCAGCGGCCACACAGCGAAAAGGTCAAGCGGTGTTTTAGCTTACGCCCGCATCTTTAACCATATAAATAGCATCGTAAGCGTCATCATCAAGCCCGCGCCCATATCGACTTGTGAGGTGCCGCCTGTGCCAGGATTATTAGCGCCGTGTCGCCCCGATTTCTTATCCTTCTCAGACGGTGCCATGGTCAGGCCTTGCCCCGGGTTTGGGCAGTCAGTGCAGGGACGTTCGCCGGGGTCGCATATGCAGCCCTCGGTTCCGCAATTGCACTGTATTCCCCCAAGGGTGTGACCGGCCATGACCGACGTTGGGAACGGGACGGCCGACGTGCCCGTTTGGGGCGTGCCGCTCAGTGATGCTAAGACAGGTAGAGACAAGATGAACAAAGCTACAGCTAAAAGTCTCTTCATTTTTTCATCCTCCAATAGCTATGCTGGCCTCCCCGAGATGCTCGAGGCTCTCGGTTCCGGTCCAGTGTATCAACAAATGGGGGCTTTATACCCGCATTTGGTAGACGTGCGGGGAAAGCTCAGAGAGCTTATTTTGAGCAAGGCGGCCCAGATTGCAGACCAGGCGTTTACGGCGAGACGCATGGATCTGGTCGCGCGCATGGGCCATCTCCTGTTAGGAATGGCCGACGACAAATCGACAGAATCTGTCTCCTGTTACTACCTTGCCTTGAGCCTGGTCCGGAAGCGCCAGTACGAGAAAGCCGCGCCGATGATAGAGCAGGTTGCAAATGTTGCGCCTCTGCGTTACCGCGCCCGGGCTATGGCGAGCCTGGGCTCGCTCAGCATACTTCACGGGGACATTGAAACGGGGCGCAAGTTCTTCGACGAGGCTGCAGTGGTCTCAGACCATTACGACTGGCAAGACCCGATGATGGTCTTTCAGATAAAACGCATGCGGGCCGTCCTCAGGTCGTTTGAGGGCGATCACGTCACTTGTATCGGGATGCTTGAGCGTTTATACCCTGCTTTTCGCGCTTTATCGTCTGCATATCCTGCGCTCTGGTTCGACTATCTTAACAGCTTTTCAGTCGGGCTTGGCGATGTCGGGAGATTCGAGGAAGCAAGACGCGCCAGCGCCGTGGTCCTCTCCTCGCCTTATGTCATCTCCTTTCCCGAATGGGCTAACACGCCCACAGAGCTGCTCGAGCGAGAGCGGCGCAGCAGGGCTTCTGTAATACCGAAGAGCATGCGCGCCGCTCAGGGCGCGCCGTCGAGCGCAACACAAAGTAACGTTTCTTCCATCTTTCGCCGCAACGGTCTGCCTGAAGCCTCGCCCGTAACACCGGCCCTCCCTTTGAGATTCGTTGATCCGGGCAGGGAGGCTTCAGACCCTTCGGCAGGCCGGAAGGTGTTGACCTATCCGGGTTGGACCGAGAAGTCCGCGCCCAGCCCCAGGCTCTTGCTCAAGTCGCCGACCGGGAAGCAATCCGCAAAGAAGGGTTCGTCTGCTCAGAAGGGTTCGCCGGCGAAGCAAGAATCCGACCGGCTAAGCGACCAGGTTGATACGATGGGGGTTGTTTTTAACGGTGAAATGCCCAACGATGCCATACGCGCGTTGCGCGAGATAGCCATGATCGCTTATGAGTTCAGAGGTATCCCCGGAATTTTTGGCCAGATGTTAAAGGCAGTGCTTGGCGTAATCGGCGATGAAGAGGAATTGAACAAATGACTTATGATCGAGCGAGATGCTCATCTTTGACGGGGCTATCTTCGGGGGGAAGATAGCCCCGTGTAATATATTATTGGCTTGCTCACTATTGTTGTGCTTAAATTGGCCGGGGTTTATTGTTGCCTAAAACGCTCAATCTGATGTCTCTATATGATAAACATGAGAAAATCGCGCGGGGATACCTACCGGGGGCTACCTTTGCATCAACATCGCAAATGCCGGTTCGGGAATCAATTATTGCTCCAATAGAACTAGGGTCTCGTATTGAAGGCCGTTAGAAGGCAGGATCAAGATTTTTAGAAATTATCTTGGTCTGGCGGTCACTTATACGTCAGCATAAGTAATGTTGGGAGCGCTTCATCGCTCTTGATTGAGGACACCAAGTCCGCGCGCCTCGGCTGCGCGGGACTAATGAAGGGCAATCTTTTATATGCCGGCGGATTCAGGAGCAGGTAAACAAGCTAAGTCCCGCGCCCTCCAGTTCAGGGAGCAGCGTCGCTTGCTCGATCAACTGTTGGAGGCGGGCTGGAACTTTGAGGCGTTAGCGAGGGCGGTTGGCGTTCGCCCGCAAACCGTTTCGGAATGGTATCACAAGGTCAAGGTTGCGAGAACCAGGTCGATAAGGCAGCTCGAGTCATTGATCGGCACCAGTCCTGACGCTTCGATTCCGACCCCAACGATTGAGCCGGGGGCAATAACAAAGGCCGTCCCGCGCAGGCGTGCTAATCTCCCAAAGCCTACCGACCTTCTCGATCCCACAATTCGGACTGATTTCTTTTTGGATATACAGAAGCGGTTGGGCATGACGAGGCGCCAGCTTGCCGAGGCGCTCCAGATCGGGCGGCGATCGCTTGATAATTACATGGATCTGACGTGGGGATTTCCCGTCCCTGAGGAAGTGCTTATAAAGGTCTATCTCCTCTTTCAGTCCGCGCCGCCGCCACTCAAGGTGAGGTTCGAGAGGGCCGTCAAAAAGATATTTGGCAGGCGCGCCAAAACTGACCCGGAGCAGTTGAAGATTATTCTCAGTTGCCTGGCGGAGGAGAGCGGGTATACCGAGCGACATCTACGCCGGATTATACCGCCAAACAAGCCGGCCCGGTTGTCACGCGCCTTGGTCGAAGCATTTGAGCGGGCGGCTGACATTTTGTCCCCCGAGCGCGCTACACGAGCCGGGTGATCGCCTTCACCCGAGACAAGCCGCTCCACCTCGTCACCGTCTCAGACCTTCAAGCATTCAGCCGCTCGCTCGAATCCTTGAGCGAGTCGAGCCGCGTGCGAGTCGTGGCTGGCGTCAAGAGCCTGTTCGCCTTCGCACACAGGCTCGGCTACATCCCTTTCGACCCGGGCGCGGTCGTAAAGCTTCCCCGCGTGATGAATCGCCTGGCCGAGCGCATCCTGACCGAGTCTGAAGTCCATTAAGCTGTTCGCGTTCGAGACTGACCGGCGAAACAAGGTGCTGCTCAAAGTGCTCTACTACAGCGGCAGCCGCGTCTCCGAGGTGTGCGGGCTCAGGTGGCTAGACCTACAGGCCAGAGACGAGCAGGGGCAAATAACGGTGTTCAGCAAAGGCGGGAAGACTCGCGCCGTGATGCTGCCGGTGACGGTCTGGGCCGAGCTGATGAGTTTGAGAGGTGAAGCCGCGGCGGATGATCCAGTCTTCGTCTCACGAAACAAGGGCGGGGCTGTGAGCGCGTGCCAGGTCATGAGGGTAGTGAGGGCGGCGGCCCGTCGAGTAGGGATAGAGAAGAACGTGTCGCCGCACTGGCTGAGGCGCGCGCATGCGAGTCACAGCCTTGAGCGGGGCGCGCCGATCCACCTGGTGCAAGCCACGCTTGGGCATAGCTCAGTGGCCACCACCGGCAGGTATCTTCACGCTCGGCCGACAGAGTCCAGCTCTAAGTTTCTGGCCGAGTAGTAGCCCCTGATCAAAACTCAATAGAAGGTTTGGGGGCAGACGGCACTTGTTCTATCCTACGAGACTCGCTTGCCGTCATGCCGAATATACCCGTCCATCTACCTCACCTTTTTTGAGGATTAGCGAAATATCTCATCTAAACGCCCAACCAAGCGCAATGCCGCAGGCCAACCGGCTTTGGTAAAAGTATCTAAGAGATTCAATAAATCCTGGAGAGGTCTCCCTTCAGTTATCGAATCCCTGTGATCAGCTAGTATTGCCTCAACGAGCTTCACCACATCTTCGACAGCCATAGGGTCAAGGTTGAAATTATCAAACTCGCTTGCCTTCGCAACACTGGCTGCCATATGTAATACACCTTGGGGATCACAAGTAATAACCCCGTTGAGCAGTTGCATAAAGCGATGAGCGGTGGGTGCAAACAAGAGACTGGTTTTCTCGTCTGCCGTTTGGTCCAGGACGCTTTCCAACAGAGGTTTAATCTTGGAGTAATAGTTGCATCGCTGGTGATCTGATAAGGCGGTATTGCCCTCTTGGCGTAGGTGATGAATCACGTCGGCAGAGAAGCATAAGCGGGTAACAACCTCGTCAAACACTCCGTATAGACTCCTGAGAGTTTGCTTCTTTTGCTCGCTCGGCTCCAGCTCCAAATCTGCTAACACCGCTTTCATGGACGCGCCAGCATGGGGGAGGACATCCAAAAGCCAATCTAGGGCTCGGTCAGCGCTCTCCCGTTTCTCAGAACTCTCAATGTTTTCCGGCTTTAAGTAAGATAAGGCGTCAAGTGTTGCACGTTGTAATGGGAGCGCAAATTCTTGGGGCTTTGCTATGTAAAGGTTCGCCTCCTGGGTTGCCCATTCGTTCTGTCGGGCTAAGATAAGCCACATCACAATGGATACAAAATAATTCATCAACTCCGTGCCTTGGTATTTGGCTCTTGCAAGTGGAGCAAGTTTTTCGAAGATTTTGACTGCTTGCTCCTCATTGTCCCACAGGACTCTGCCAACACTGCTACAAAGCCCAAGCAGCACCACCCTATTCGTTTCGTTTTCCACCAAATGATTGGCAAGCCTCCAAAATTCTTCCGGCGCCGCCTTAGTAATTCGAAATAGTTGGCCAGCAACAAGGAAACGGACATCGGGGCTCTTATCCTGGATTATGGCTTCGATTGCCTGTAGGAGTTCTTCATCAACCGAATGGAAAGCAAGCCACGGCAACCCTTGTGCAGCCTCAGCTCTAGGAGAAGGCGACCAAGCAGGCATATTAAATTTAGAGTCTGCCTCTGGGTCAGGCTCGGGGAGGCGATGCTTCGAGCACCGAATAAGAACCTCACGACAGAAACGGAATTCTTCATTATCTGAATTCTTTATTCCCCGGCTCATCGTCTCAGCAGATTCAGCGAGAGTTGTCCAAGCAGAGTCAATAACGGCTTGATCAGCGCTTGATTCTGTTTGGAGAGCAGCATACAACTCTCTTGCTGCCTGCAGAATTGTGCCTAGGGCTTCCGGTGAAGGGATTTTATTCTGCCACTCTCTTGCAAAGTCATTTAACGGGGCAGACAGTAATCGGATCGATTTATTCTTGGCCTTCTCAGGATCAGCCCCTTGTTCACGCAACCAATAATCCTCACTGTAGGGTTCAGAGGAAAACTCAAAACTTGATAGTGGTTCATTTCGCGGGACGGAGTTGCTCTTATCCATCTCTGCACGGAGAGATATACCTTTGTCAGTTTTCAGTAATATGGCAGGAATCCTACCCAAAAGTCTATTTCGCACATGTTCTAAGCGATCCTTTTCCTCTGACTCTTCTTCCGAGATGGATAAAATTGATTGCTCGATTGCCAGTCGCTGCTCTTCAGTGAATGCCGCCATTGCAACATCTAAAAACTTACCAAGTTCCCAAATAGTTTCGTTGCCGGTCTGTATCGGACGGGCGACGCACAACTCAAACATGTATTGTGCGAAGATGGATGGGTTCCGAGCCCCGGCGTCTAGAAACTCTCGCCAGAAATAAGCAACCCATACCTCATCGCGGAATATATTTAGCGAAGACTCTATCTCACTATTCGAGGTAAGACCGGCAAGATACTCAAACAATGCAGTACCCAACTTAAGGTAATCATCGTAATGGTGGTCTCCCCAGAAGTAGCTCATGTCTGGGATGTAGCGCGACTGCTTTCCCCGAAAAGAAAACTCTTCGATGACATCCTTAAGATCAACCCCCTCTTTAAGGTACGGGACGACATGGTTGCCGAGGATGGCTTGGTTGAGAATATTGATCGCCATCTTGGTAGCAGTTTGTGGGTCGGAGCGCAAGAAGCGAGGGAAGTATTCAATCAAAATGTAGCGACACATTCCAAAGTCTTGTCGACGTGTGCTTGTCATCCGCATGACAGGCGTTCCCATGTTGGTCAGTTCCTCACTTGTTTCGTAGGTGCTGAAAACTGTGTCGTAAGTTCGAGTCGCAAAATCTGAGTCATGCACCCAAATTTTGTCGAGTTCGTTAGACAGCCGGTAAAGATAATCTATCGGATAGTTGCTCTCTTTCGTCAGGTCAAGCACCGGCTCTAAGACGGCGCGAGACGATTCCACTTCCGTCCCATAAGTTTGGGCGACAATCGGCACTAATGAGATTGCTCCTATTGAGTCTAAGAACCCTTCGACCTTTTCTTTTCTACGCTCCCATATCCAACTGAGAAGCCGCCGAGCTATCGAGCCGCATTTGCTGACTATCTGGTCACTTCCTAGTTCCCCTAAGTATGGTTTCAAAATGTCAGAAGTAAGCCATGACAATAAGCCAATAAAACTGCTATGGGGGTGCCTTGAAACTTCCTCCAGAAATAGTATCCATAACTCATCGCGCCTGACCGCCGTTGCTTCTAGCACACGAAGAAGGCGCAAGACGGCGGTCTGAGCGAACGGCTTCGAGTCAGCGAGCGCCACAATTAGTGGGTTGAGTTGATCAATGCTTCTGGCCTCTTTCGCGATCACAGTCGTTGGCACAAGCTGGGCGATGAGACGCAGGTGAAGATCCTCATGAGGCAGTAAGTGCCAAAAAGATTTCCAGAACATCTCGGGGGCGGTGAGCCATAGCCGTGTGAAGTAGTAATTCAGGCTCGGCTGAAGGAAAAAGGGGCGCGATGGGTCTTCGTTCAGGAATTTAATCAGCTTACCTGAATCGTCCTCCATTAACAGAACACTCACCGCGTAATCGAATATAATGTTGTGCGAGAAGGCTACCCTCTGTGCCGTCGAAGACGTATAAGCTAAGACCTCAGAGCTGAAGAGAGAATCCCACGCTTGATTCCCGCCTAGGCTATACACCTCCTCTTCACGAACAGACAGCGAGCGGGCGTTGACCATAGCCCGTGTCGCCCTGGTCAGTAGCTGCCGCTTGTCTGCACTGTTAGCTCCTTCAGTTACTCGCTGCTTCCAGAACAAGCCTAACAACTGGACTTCTGAACTTACCGAACTGAGTCCGGGCAAGTCAGGATTTCTATCCAGAATTCTCTCAAGTAGCCAGATATTGAAAGGGATTCTCAAGAGATTTAAGAAATCCGCGCTCCCCTGTTCAAATATAGGAATCAGTGGGGGAATATTTTGAACGGCTTCTTGCCTCTCTTCGTGAGTCAAAGGAGGAATCAAGAAATGCCGGCAGTAAATCCCTTGGCGCTGATACTGACTAGGAGGCTGACTGGCGTGAAGGTTTGGAAAAAGTTTTTGCAGTTCTTCTGATTTATTCGCATCATAGGTCCGCACACTAACAATTACATTCCAGCTATTCCGTAGTCTGCGCAGAACCTGATCAATTAAACTGAGGAAATAACTTCGTGTAGTCTCTGAACGGGCGGCGTCGAAAGCATCAATGACTAGGAAGCCTCTTGGGGCTCGGCTCGTACCTATAATGCTTTCAAGATAAGTAAAAAAGTCCCCACTAATACCAAGTTCCGAAAGCAAGGATTGATCTGTACTAACATCGAGTTTATCAATTGGCAGATACAAACAGGGATTACTGTCTTCAATGAGCCGTGAGCAGAATGCTTTTAGCGTATGCGTTTTACCCACGCCTGGGGAACCAACAATAGTCCCGCTGCCTTGAGAGGCAAAGACATACAATTCTTTCAATAAGTGAGTTCGTTGTAGCTTCATTGTAATTACCGCTCCATCATCCCGCTGGAAAGCTCTCTCCAATCCCTAGAAACATCTTCGAATGTGGGTTCCTTTCGATCTCCCTTAACAGCTTGCTTCAACTCTGAAATTAAGCTTTTAAGAGCACTGTGATCTTCAGGTTCATTCTCTTTTTTTTGAGGGACATAATAAAAGAGTGGCATCACGCCCATCTTCTTGAATGTTTCATGCTTCTTTTCCAATTCCGACAGCTCAGTAAATGACGTAGTCGCAAAGTGAACCATATCGAAACCAAGTTGAAAATCTTTTTGTAGGATACGAAGAACAGCAACAAAATAATAATCAGTAAAGCCAAATCCAACAAAAAAAAAGGGGTGGTGGGTTCCTAAACTATACAGGACATCTCTATGGAAAGATGGTTGTTCCCTTCTAGTATGGTTTCCATATTCATCAAGTTCGGGTTGGGGTGCGTACCTAGTTTGATAATCTTCATCTGTAAGAATAATTTTCCTAGGATTTGAATATAAACCATGTATATGCAAAACGTCCTTTGGCTCTTTTTCATCGTTTAACCCTCTAAGAAATCCATGAACTTTGTGCCTATTGTCAGCACAGAGGTCGATTGATTCAGGGTAGAAATTAGATTGCGACCTGTTCGCTCCGTTTAAGGCATACTCTAATACAAGATCATAGTTCGTTGTGGTTATTCCCCGAAAACCTAGTTGAACTAGTGAGATATGCACTTCGTCGCAGTTCAGTCGATCATCCTTCCTAGGAGCACATTCCCTCTCTAGAAAATTATAATAAGCTTGCTCCTCCCCGTTTTTTCTTAGGGCTTCTTTTACTTTCTTCGCGATTTCTGATGGGCTTGCATCTTCACCCGTCTCCTTAACACACCTTCCTTCGTGATTTATCAACCCAGGAACTAGTTCCTTTGCCATTTCTAACACTAACCCTTTCCAGTCCTTGTATCCTACAAACATACTGCTGCCGGCACCCACCATAAGGACAGGGCTCTTTCTTTTTAATAAAGGTATAAGCGTTTGCAATGCCTGTTTGTTGTAATCACTCATAATATGCGGCAGCCCTTATCGCCTGGAGCAAAGGTGAGCCTTAAACGATTTTCATTTCTTTTTCAGCTTCGCTACCATTTGCACAAAATGTTGTGCTTCTTATCCTTGTGCTATACTACCCAGAACAACCGTTTTGGGAATTCTAACTCTATGCTCTAGAGAGGAGAACATCAACGCACTATTACTCCGCTACTATCTACCGACAAAGGAACGCCCAGGCGGGATATCAAGTATGTAGCTTTTGACGTTTACAAACGGGGATCAACAGCACTGCCGATGACAAGCCAGTCGGCTACAATCCGATAACGGCCATCTGATAACAATCGGCCGATAACTAGGTATGGCCATGGTACAGTCTGAACTGGTATCACCAATGCTCAACCCTGGTCAGAAGATCGTAATCGAAAAGCTCAAAGGTGATCCGGCAGGGAATTCAATAACCTCTCCTCCAGACTCGACATCTGAAAAGTAATAATCGCAACACACTGCATACACATCAGTGGGAGGCCAAATATGGCAGCGGAACTCATCTCCTTCGGTCTGGGCGCTAATTGGGTCGGCAAGCTTTGGCGCACTCTTCGATGAATTCAGAAGAGGGGGAAGCAGGAGCTCGGCAGCGAAAACGTTTTGAACGGCAGACCTACTTGCGTCTGATAACGTCGCTAATCAATATCTGTCCTTCTCTTTGTTCGACAGGGAAGAGATGGAGATGGTTCTCCCTGATTTCTATCCTGATGGTAGATTCGGACCTATCTCTTCGGTGTAAAATTCTGGCCATGTATTGCCAAATTCTGTTGTCCGGGGAGGCGTGTTTTGTCAGATAAACAAAGAATAGTAGAACTGAACGATGAGTAGAAGGGGGAGATCCGGGATACTTTCGGAGGCGAAGAATATACGGATATGATCGTCCACTATGACCAGTCGGGCCGACTGATCGGCGAGCTGATCCGTGTCGGTGGGATGGGTGGCGGAGCAGCAGCTAGCGTCACTGTGACGGGTGGTGCGTCCGGGGACGCCGCGGCCTCTGTTGATGTGGCGGATAAATCTGCTGATAAGAATGAGTACTTGGTTGAAAGCTTGGTAGGTGAATGGGCCGGCCCGATTGAACCTCCGTCTAACTAACCTTTCGTCCGGACACCTGAATAACTTCTACTATTCAATCCATAACCCCGATAACAAGCGAAGAAGCATTCGTTATCGGACGCGAACCGTCGTCTCTTAAACGCGGGGCACACTGTAAGGCTGCCGGCCAGGCATAAAGATTGCTCGCAAATCGAGAGTCGCCGGGCACTGGCCAAGCGTCCCCTGATCATAAGCAACAGGCTCTTGCGACCAATTCTCTTATGACGGTAAGGTACTTGCAAAAACATATTTCAAGTCAAGAGGGAACAAGAATTCCCTTGCTGCTCTTTTTACGACTTTGCGCCCGAACGCTCATACTGGACATGGTGTTTGTCCTGGCTATCATCTTCTCCTGGATCTATATTCTCATCGAAGTGACGCTCCTGCTCCCGGCAATCATCCTCACCATTACAACCGTGATTCTGTGGCTCAGAAGGCGATTTTATAGGGGCTAGCTGGCTAGGCAGCGGGGCGAATTATGATCATTGACAAAGCGAACGCATCACTGATACATAAGTTACCAGATGTTTAGTTATTTCAAGGCGCGATCTTTAGTTATTTTTGTGGGGAGGCCTCGCCGGGCCGACCATTCTTAAGCCTCTGATACCTCGACAGGGCACTTTATTTCCCTGAGAGTGCCCAAAGGGAGAAGCAGCAATGGGACGCAACTCTTCAGGTTCCGATGGCAGCGTGGGCGATGCATCAAACTCCGACCTTTATATCGTGGTCCCGGATACACCCGTCGAGCGTGAGGGAGAGGCGGTCACGACAGATATGACTCCGCCCGCACCAGGTGGCGTGATGAAATCCGGCCCCGTCTCTATAACAGAGCCCGTTGACCTCATGATCTCAGTTGCGGCTGATGAGGCCCGCCCGGGACCACTCGACCTGGACGAGGCACTTTTACCTCACCTGGTTGACGGGCGTGCCAAGCTTCAGCAGTACTTCGGCCAGCGCGCGCGCGCAGCTCAGCGCCGGGCTGAAGAAGGAGAACGTAATCTCGCTAGCTGGGAGATCTTCAGCAAGGCGGTCGCAAAACTGCTTCCGCCTCCCCTGGTTCAATTCGCAACCTGGAAGACTGATCCAGCACATCCGCCCCTCAAGTCGGTCGAGATGATGATATGCATTCCGTTCTTCGCCCCTATCCGCACGCGGCTTGTGCAGGATGCGCAACAGAACTGGGGTCTCGGCGGCCAGTACCAGGTGCCGGGCTTTCGAGCCGAGCCGAACGCCATCGGCCTCCTTACCGTCATGGAAGAGTGGCAAGACACCTCCGTCCGGCTCCATACGAGCGATCTTGCGCTCGCGCTCGCCTTCGCCGAGACCAATGGGCAATTTGAAAGAGAACTGCGCGCGCACGTCGCGCGGGAAAACGCGCGTTTCTCGACAAAGCTCGGAGTATTCGCCTTCCTTATCGGCGCGTCTCACGATCCCCGTCTGACGGACTCTGCTTCGGAGATTCCTGAAGAGATGAGGAGGCTGATCATCGCTTCAGTCGAAGCCGAAATGGTCAAGTTCCTTCGCGTCTTTTCCAAATTATTCGAGATCGATTTTGATCTGGCCCTGGCGCACGGTTGCGCGGGGCGGACGACCACAGCGGATTAGCCGGGTGTGCCGATCCCGGCGCGGCCTGCGCCATTTTGGGGTCAAGTATGACTGGTGCCTGTTGAGGCGCCTCAGTTGAGGTTGAAGCGATATGACCATTAGATTAACGACCAAGGGAGAGATCAACAACCAAGGAAGATGCGGCCGCGCTATGAAGTTTAACCTCGACCAGGGCACGACTTTTGCACTTCCCTTTGCTCGACGAGACGCCTCACACAAGAGGCGGCGCTTCTCGGCAGCAGGTCCGACGCGGAATTGTGCGGGGCGGCGACCGCTGTACGCGCGAGCGGGCATCTCTTTTCAGTCGGGCAGCAATCCAGCCCTGGCTTCCGACGGGCAACAAGGTGCCAGCCCGCGCGTACAGCGACAATCCAGCCCTCAACCTTCCACCAGCACCCGCTCCGTAAACGAGGCGCCCTCGCTAGCACCGCAGCGCGTCTCGTCTCCCCACCCGTTGATCGTCCTATTCAATAGCGCTCTATATTCCAGGGTCCTATTCGGTAGGTTGTACTGTATAGTGATCGGGGCGAGCGGTAATAGTGCTGCCGCATGACTATTTCACCTTCGACTACTTGTTCTCAACAGTTACCTGGACTTTTAATGAAGCAGTAAACTAATAGCATGGTAGCTTATCAGCAATCCTAATCTAGTGCTCATTTCCTGTAGGGGTATCTTCAAAGGCTTGGGGACCTGGGTCTACACTACCGGCCCGCACAGGCACGGCTGTGGATCTGAGAGCGGCTTCAACTACTCGCTGTGCATTTTTCAGAGATCGTAAGCTGTAGGTGTACCATGCTGTAGGAAAGAATAACAAAGCTCCTACTATTAGGAACCCAAAAGCAAAGCCCAAAAACAAAGAATCAATATAAACAATTTGACAGAATATTTTAATGGTACCTAAAGGGGCAAACATTAGTATGGATGAAAGAAAAAAACTGAAGAGGGCGTATAGAGAACCTCGCCAGGCAGGGATAAGATGCTCTTTAAGCTCATTGGCAATGCTGTTTGTTATCTTGATCCTTTTTTCTTCACATACATCGTTTTCGCTGGTAATGCGGACTAACATCTCGTCAGTGAACACCCGGATACTATTATTCGCAATTTCAGAGGCGGGAAGGATCAAAGCTACTATGGTGCCAGACACTTGAAATATCGATGATGCAATGTCATAGGTATTTGCTTCATTCTTTATATATATGAAGAGCAATCCAATAGCTCCAACGGCTACGGGGCTCCAGTATGCATAGTATTTACCAACCAATTCCCAAAAACGGTCTCGCTTAGTCTTACCCTGCTCTATGGCTGTCATCACTTCCCTTTCAGACACCGTAAGACAGCTGCGGGATCGTCAGGGTGTAGACGAAGGCAATAATCTAGTATGCTCATATGCTTCGGCGTATTGACTAGCGGTCGATCACCTTGAATAAGTTTTATAGAATAGGTCGCTGGAACGATCATCTCTCGTGATACGTTAGCGACGGCACTACAATATTGCAAAAAGCCGTCTGCTTCTGCAGCGTATTCTCCCCTGATTGTATTATGAATACTATCAAGAACACGAGCAGGATATACCTTCGTTTCCTGAGCATAGCCCATTAATCCTACATAGGCTGTCCAATTCCTCCGGCGGCTGCTCATCAAAGATAATTCAGCCATGCGAAGATCTCCCTCAGGGTGCCCCTGGA
This sequence comes from uncultured Clostridia bacterium, assembly GCA_964615905.1. Taxonomy (GTDB): domain Bacteria; phylum Acidobacteriota; class Blastocatellia; order UBA7656; family UBA7656; genus DATLMR01. Next base: position 84,316 of record CAZTUB010000018.1, on the reverse strand, counting down.
ATAGTTCGGGCGAGGGGGCCATCAGATCACGCACCATTTGCCATTCACCTATCAGACGCGGTACATCAAGCTTTTCTTGTTCCATACTCATATCCTTTGTTTAGTAAATTAGGGTTATAATCTTTTAGATTATATACTCAGCATTCCTTATACCTCTTAAGACGCAAATTCCACCTAATGTAATTCAAGAATGTTCGTTTGGAAATGGGGTCTGTCTAGCGGATGATGCAGGAAGATGAAGCAAGCCTCTCGCCAGGGCAAGCGAATAACTCGGCAACCGCAAGATGAATAGTCTAGGAACAAGTGAGCCGAGATGTAAAGGAGACTGCCGGGCAGAACATTAAGTAAACAGAGTAGTATGCCTAAGCCAGCAGACCCTGCGGAACAGATCATGGCGATAGTGAGTCTGGTTGACAGGCCCACGACTTCTTAGTATGCCTCGTCGTGGTTCTACCTAATCATTCCCCTGCCATGCCTGATGTTTGTCTTGATAAATTACGAGGGCAGGTCTTTCTCATTTTCTAGCCTGATCCGCAAAGAAACAGTGGGAGACCGTGCTGGAAACAAGCCTTCGAAGGGGCGATTCGGACGATCTCCCGCTTGCGTGCGGTGACAGGGAATTGCCGGTCCAGACCTTTACTCATCCAAGCTTCGTGCGAATGCAGAAGCCTGAACCGCCGCAAGGGAACCAGCGCAGTTTAGCGATCCCCGTCTGTCGCGCTCCTCTGGTTTGCGCGACAGACTTATCGCCAGCTCTCGCCTTTAGCTTTCTGCCGGAACCCCTCTTCGAGGCTGGCAGCTCGCAAGCCGGAATTGTAAGCGGCGGCATATCTGTTATCGACTCGTCGCTTGCTGGCAACTGCGTGCGAGCGGGCGCCGCGTCGTGTTTCAACTCCTCTGCCGCTGATACATCGACCACTTCGCCCGCCGAGCACAAGGCTTCATAACAGCCACCCTCATGCTTGACGATATTAAAGCGTCGATGCTCCGCGCATACGGTCCCCCAATCGACGCGAACGCCCTTCGGCGCCCGCGCTCCTCGGAACTGACGATACAACGCGTTAAGCACAGAGATACGAGGGGGAAACCAATGGCGGCGCTTGTGACGACTGCAGTAGCGGTAGACGCCACGCCGTTTCTTCGCAGCCATTGACGTGGCGGCTGCTGGCCTCCCCATCCACGTAAGAGAGGAAGCAAGGCCGCCGGGGGACATCGCCAGAGCTTCTCGCTCAAGCGAGCCTGACATTGAAAGAAACGCCAGAAGAATGCTCGCCACGAGCACTCTCTTCATTCTTGATAAAATCATCGTTTCACCTCGATGGTTTTAGCGCGCCTCTTCCAAGTTTTGAGTCCCTCGACGGGCGCTCAAAACTCGCAAGAGTGCCCGCCGGTGGTTATTGTCTTACAGGCCTGAAGCACTGGCCCAATCACGCTCATCTCCGGTAAAGCAATGCGCAGGCCAGAGTATGTGCGATTTCTTACTTTGGCAGCCCGTTTGCTTTGGGATTGTCGGGATCGCTCGCCCAGGTTCGTCAACCGCACATTTACACGTGGAAACAGGCTTGCGGTTTGCGGGCGATCTTTCATCTATCAAGGCGGCCCGGCTGTTAAACCTAACCGAGGTCGTTTGACTCGACGAGGAGAAGCTTGAGAACAAGCAACGACGACATCCGCGACGGGCGCGTCTACAGTGGCTTTGATTACCAGCTCCAGGTGTGGGTGGTGGACGGCTATGTCAGGCCTTGTGCTCACCCGGGTCAGATGAGGGATCGTGGTTCGTGCTGTTCGGCGTTTCTCCTGCAGGGCCAATCCATCTATCAGATTGATGGCGCGACCGTCTTTAGTGATTGACCGAATACGCGCCGTCTCAAGCCTTCAAATAGGGCCGCACAGGTGAGCTATTTGAGAGTTGTGAGCTTCAACCATAGCGACGGATACGCAGCGCCCCCGTCCTTCCTTATGTTCGCCTATGAGCACGAGCGGTTGAGTATCCACGACGACCGTGCCGATCGATGTCTGGCTCATTGTGCCTGCGCCTCAGTCGCAGGCGCTTCTGATGAGATGTGTCCGCGCTCTCAGGTAATATGCGAACGAGGCTTTCTTTATGAAGGGGTCGCGCTCCTCAACGAAGCAGTAGATATTGGTCCGGGGTTCGTCACGCCGCTGCTTTTGCTCGGTTTGGGCCATCTGCGGTTCGGAAGCCTTATCAAGGCGGCGGAGATATTCGAACGAGCCGCCCATCTCGACGCGGTCAATTTCGCGGCGCACGTCGGACTCGCAATTGTCTATTCCAACCAGCAACGGCTCGTCGATAGCGGGCGGGAGTGGGCAATCGCGGCGGGGCTGCAACCCGACAGTGCGGATGTCTGGCTGCGCCTTGGCACCGCTCTTGATGACGCGGGCTATCTCGACACAGCAATTAATGCGCTTGAAAAGGCCCTGTCGCTCGACCCTCTCTTCGAGCACGCTATCTTCGCGCTCGCACAGATATATTTGCGCGAGCAACGCATGGCGGAAGCCGTCGACCTGGCGTACAGATCACCCGCCGCGTTAAACGCTTTGGCCTGGTCGAGCTCCTGCCGGGGTGATTACTACGGCGCTCAGGTTCTCCTCCTGTTATCACTCGAGTCCAACCCCCACCGCGCAGACACGCACAAGCAGCTCGGCTGCCTATACCTGGAGATGGGTGAGATTCAGATGGCCGATACTTGCTTTGTAACAGCGGCTCGCATCGATGACTGGTCTCCGACGCGACTTATCTGTTCGCTATCACACGGGCGTTCTTGAATGTATTTTCGAGGATTGGTCAGAGAGATTCGCGCGGGTGCGCCGGAATCGGCGCAGGTGGTGTCAAACTGGCTCACCCATAGGCTCGGAGTCGATCCCGCCTTCTTCGGTGATCCGGACCTGGGAGTTGTCCCGAATATTGACGCGGCTTGCGAAACGGATTCCCAATCGTGCGCCTCGGCCAAGCACCGGCCACAATATCTCTAGCAGCAGCAGGGTCGCCCAGGGTCCGCTTCTTATGTATAAGACCCCACACGTAAAGGCCAGCGCAGCGAACGCGAGAGCCTGGCACTTTGAGCCTGGGCCGGAATTGAAGAAGGAGTCCTTTCGCTTGAACCTCACCGCCCCTATGAACCCGGCTGCCGATGCCGTAAGCAGATAAATTGCCAACAGCAGGTAAAAGCCGGGATCCCCAATAAACTTAACGCCATCTCCGAGGATCACGGCCCGGCCTCCTTTCTCGCGTAATCTCTGCGGCTTCGGTCAGCCGGTTCATGTGGTGTAATTCGCCATTGCACGAAGCGTGCCGCACGATTGATTACACCCCCAGGCGAATCAGGAATCGAAATTGCCTGTAGCACCTGGTTGATAGCATTCGAATAAACACCGGCGCGGCCTCGATAGTGGGAGCCGCGCCAGCGGCTTTCGCAACCGAGTAACCGCTCCTAACTCCGGAGGTGAGTGATGGATGACAATGATCTGTTTGACGATCACGCAGACCATAGCCATCTCAGAGATGAGTCTGAGTGGAACTCGTCGCGAGAAGAAGAAGATCGCCGCCCTGTTGATCCCAGGCGCGCGCGAATTATCAAGTGGGCCTTCGTTGCTTTTTCCGCGTGGGCCGTTTGCGGTGTCGTTCTGGGCTTCGGGAATTACATCTCGAAGTTTAGCCAGGGCGGCATCAAAACCCCGTTTAAGACCATTGCCCCGGCAAAGGTCGCACAGTCCACACCGAAGAACTCGAATCGCGCTCGTAACCGATCTAAAACCGGACCGAACGCGAACAAGTCTTCGGAGGATGAATCAACCTGCACACGGTAGCTATCCTTCTTGCCGGGGGCCCACGCGCGCCCCCGGTAACACCATTCCCGACAAAGCTTCTTTTCTAAGATTTCGGTGAGGTGCTTTAAGAGGCGGTCACAATTCGATCACCCTGAATTCAAACCGCTGGCCGTTAGGCAGTCGTAACTGTGCCTGGCTGAATAAAGCGGATTCGTTCGACGAGACGCGATCCGCGTCAAACCGCGATTCAAGCAATTCGCTGATCACCTCGATCAATGCGAGCCGCTCAATCCGACTCTCCTGGCCGGGACTTATCCACGTCTCAATACGGCATTCCGGGTCGGGCCGCACAACGCGCCACCCTGCGGCAAGCAGATTCTCTCGCACCATACGCCAGAACAGGCTTTTGAGCGAATCCGCCATCTCCTTCACGGCAAAGGCTCCGCCGCCTTTTGCCCCTGTTTGATACGCGGTGAGATCATATGTGGGGCTCGAATCTGAAAGCTCGAGCATGCAATTCAGGCTCTGTGTCTGGGCTCCCTCGATCGTCATGCTTGCCAGGTAGACCCGCTGCACCTGGGTGAAATCCGGAAACGACAACAAATAATCCGGGCTCACCTCGCGTTGTTTGACGACCTCGGCAAACACTCGCGCGATCTCAGCGCCGAAAGGCTTGAAAGCCTGGCTCGATTCTCGATCAGCGGTTTCTTCAACTTTACCGGCTTCTTCAGATTCACCGCCGACAGCAAATCTCTGTGCGCGCCCGGAGACGTGGTCATACCACAACCGGTAGGGTCGACCTTCCTCTACAATAACAGCATCCGTGATGTTTGGGTCCACACCAGTTTGCGCCAGCTCTGCCATAACCACGCTCGACCTCCTCATAGTTCCTTATCAATCCGCGCTCCACATTAGTCCGCCCTCGACGACCTATTACCGCTTGGGATGATTCATCACTATGATAACTCGTGCGTTCGTTTTGTCACAAGCATTAATCCTTCGCTCCTCGCACTCAGTTTCTTCCCATCAGTTTCTTGCCTCAGTCGCGTGGCGAGCCTTTTGCTCTCTATCGTTCGGGTTCGAACCTTCAGACCCCGCGGCTATCTGCGAGGGACTGGCAGATAGATGAAATTGAGAAGATACAGGCCGCCATATATATTTACGGCCTTTTGTTTTATGTGTTAGACTGTGTTTCATCTACGGCGCATTTTGATGAGCACGTGAGGATGACAGCTATGGCTGATGATCGAACCGAGCGAGCCCTGGCGATATCAAGGGCCGTAGCGGCAATTGAGGAGAGATTCGGTAAAGGGGCCATCATGCGCCTGGGGGAGAGAACTGTTGTCGAGGCTCCCGCGATCTCAACTGCTTGCCTGGGTCTTGATGCCGCGCTCGGCGTTGGCGGCGTTCCGCGCGGCCGAATTGTCGAGATCTACGGCCCTGAATCGAGCGGTAAGACCACGCTCGCCTCTCACATCGTAGCCATGGCTCAAAAGGCCGGGGGCGTTGCCGCCTATATCGATGCGGAAAACGCGCTCGATTCGCGCTACGCCGAGGCTCTCGGTGTAAACACGGCTGAGCTGTTTGTTTCTCAACCCGACTCAGGAGAGCAGGCACTCAAAATATGTCAAACCCTGGTCGGGTCGGGCGGCTTTGACATCGTGGTCGTCGACTCGGTCGCGGCGCTCGTGCCGCTCGCTCAGATCGACGGCCTCACGGACGATGGCTGGCCCGGTCTGCACGGTAGGCTTACGTCACAGGCCCTAAGGACACTCACGACCGCCGCATCTCGCTCAAACACGTGTCTGCTCTTTGTTAATCAGATTAGAGAGGAGACGAGCGCAAGACTGGGATCGTCTGACGCTTCTACGGGCGCTCAAGTGTTATGCTTCGATCCGTGTGGAGCTTCGCCCGATTTCGCTCATCCCGGGTGATGAGCGAAACACCGGCAGCCGTACAAGGGCCAGGGTTGTTAAAAACAAGCTTGCGCCCCCCTTCAAGGAGGCGGAATTCGATATCGTCTACGGCGAAGGCATCTGTAGAGAAGGGAATCTTTTGGAGCTCGCGGTCGCGCTCGAGATCGTCATCGAGAGCGATGACTCCTTAACATAAAAAGGCGAGAGCTTGGGTCCGGGGCTACACGAAGCCCTCGCTTCAATGAGGCGCTCAGGTCCTCTTGTAGAAAGGATCGAAGCTGATGTCCGAGCAGCGCTCGGACTTTCGCTTCCACACACTTTGACAAGTATCGCGGCTTAAACTTCTAACTCTCCGGCGCTCCCCCGCCGCATAAGGCCGGGCTGCTCGGGTTTGCCTGTCAGCCCGGCCTTATCTCAGGTCACTGGCGCCGAGCTTCAATTCTCAATTAACTTCAAAAGCAACCCTGCAACAAAACGGCACTATAACAGTCCAGCACCGCGCCGCCCGTCTTACACAACACGGCCCAATTCTTCTGCGGCCCGCTCCAGCGCCTCCACAACGCCTTCCGTCAACTTTATTTCGCTGGCTGTTTTGCGCCCCTTGCGCGGTTTAGCAGCGCCCCTCCCCGCTTCCGGCGCTGTAGGAAATAGCCTGTAGAAGGTTCGATAGCTCAGACCGGTGAATTCAATGAGTACCTCTAGAAGACGCGCCCTCCGGCGGTCTGGGCGTTTGAAGCCCTCCTCGTAAATGTCAGGGCTGAGCAGTTTCTTTTTCGCCCTGTCGAACCGCTCCTCGAGCGAAACGGTCGTGTCGCGTTTCCTTTCGGTTACCAGTTCGTTGAGCTTTTCTGCGGCGGCCAGTGATAACGTCCCATCGTAATTAGAGTCGAGCCACAGGTATAGGGTCCGACTGGCTACCCCAAGCTCCCTGGCAAAATCGTCCCTCTTCATCCGGCTTTCCTTGATAATTTGTCTCAGCTTCGCCACACGCTTTTTCGGGGTCTTAAGACCAAGCTTCGCAACCAGCTCGTCGCGTCGCCGTTTCTCCTCCTGTGTTATGTTGCCGCGCCCTTCTATGGGGCGCTCCTCACCCGGCTGATAATTCCCACTGGCAAGTTCTTCCAGGCGGTCAATCGTCTTCGGTTTGGTTCGCCTCCCTTCATCAATCCAAGTTCGGACTGCCCTGGCAGTCGCCCCTACCAGCGGTGCGATATCTTCGCTGGTGAAACCTCTCTCTTTTAACGTCTGCAGAGCGGCGCGCTGCCTTGCTAATAATGACTCTTGTCTCTGGCCTGGGGGGACCGCAGGCGGTTTTTTCTTAGTTGTCAGTTTGGTCTTTGCCATCTACCTCTCTACTTATCACCGCGCGTGGCCAGGCTACCGGGTATTTGACTCAACGGTTGGCTGCGACCCGCGCGGATCTGTGCGACTTATCTCCCGCTTGATAACAACTTTCAGCAGGCATGTCAATTAGCCGCAGCCGGGTGCGCCCGACACTGGCGTATGGCAGCAGGAGCGAGCCTCTCGACGGCCCATTACTATCAGTTGCACATACGGCCCGGCGGCTCAGATCGCCGCCAAGATGATGAGGTGATAGAAAGACATGAAGGAGTAGATTACAGCCATTGCCTTCAATCCCAACCGGGCGGCTCTCAGAGCGCAAAAGCAGTAACACAGGACCAGCCCGCCGACCGTTACCGCCATCTTCACATAAAAGAAAGCCAGAAGGTCACTCGTGATCAGAACCTCCATCAAAGGGTTGCCCTCGGTGGCTACACCGCGGTCTATGTGCGCGACCGTCGCGACGGCGTCGAATGCAGACATGACGATCACGCCGAGAAGGCACCGGAACAGGTGGGAATCGTGAATGCGGTAGTACCATTTCGCGGCAGTTGGTTTCATCAAGCTTTAACCTTCACGTTCAGGCATAGCTAGTTGTGTGCCACCCTCTGTGGTGGCACCTTTCAGCTCCTCATCCTCGCGCCCAAGCAGGCGACGTTCTCCCACGGAACCAGCCCGCGGCTCCAGCACCCTGTGCCGCCTTCGAGGTCGTCCCAATCAATTTCCGTGTCGTCGTCCCGCGCGAAAATAAGCCCTGCCCCGGTCACAGCCTCAAGCATCGGCAGCGTTACTCGCTCCTCTTCAATCAAGCGCTCGGCGATAGCCTCATCTACATCTTCGGGCATCATTGACCTCTGCTCGTCGCCGAGCGTGAGAAGCTCCGCATTGATAGAATCGATCTCGCCCGCCGTGAGCGCGCGGGCCGGTTCAGCGCCCTCCTCGTTGCGCGGTCCGGTCTTTACGGAGGAGGCCGCGAGCTGCCTTTCCAGGAAACGAGGGACTGTCTTCAACTCAACCCACACCGCACGCAGGCAGGTCGCCTCGCCGCCTCGCACCATGCCCAATCTCCCCGCGACGGCGCGACGGGCGGACTCCGAGCAGGCGACCACAACCACCCGGCCGCGCGTGGCGCCGAATCCGACGCCACCTGGATCTGCCTGGATATGCTCTTGCATCTCGATGTCTCCGGACAACCGTCAATACGATCCTTACAACCCGGTTCCTCTCCGCATAACAAGACGGACCTTCGGCATCGCCCCTATTGCAAGCAATTACAACTGACGCAGTTTATCCCGACCCTGCGTCGCATCGCATGCGGCTCTTTACACAACTCGACCCTCGGGGTCGTCGCCCAGGGTGCCCGGCCAATCATCTCAATGACCTTCCCGTATATCTCGATGCGCCGCCCGTCGGCCAGGTGAAAGTGCGTCCCGTCTTTCACCATACCGTCGGGCTCCCATTCCATGGCCGGGAGGCCCCAGGCCGCGCTCCACTGATCGAGCGATGCATTCTTTTCCCTGTAAGTTCCAAGCGTGACGTAGCGGACTGCCAAGCCCATATGAGCTGCCTGCCTGAAGAAATCCTCGTAATCGCGCTGCCACCCATCCGGCGTGAGGATTGGGTCAAGCCTCCACCTAACTTCGAACCCCATCTTCTGGGCGCGCAAACAGGCCTCAAGCCTGCTATCCATTGGCGGCGTGATACGTGTACCGCGTCCGGTTCCGCGACAATCAGGGCAAGTTACAAAGGCATTTTGTAAGCCATTGACGGGAGGATATAGGGAGCTATCAGATTCAAGAACGCGCGGCAGCGCTTGCCGCTCCCGAAGTAAAGCGCGGTATTTCTGTCCGCTGATTTGATTTTGTTGGTTATTAAAGTCGCTCTGATGCCCCAGCGCTCCAGAAACCAGTCTGCGATCATTTGGTTTTGAACCAGACCGAGTTTGTAACTGTAAATCACCACAGCCCGGCTGTTGCTCGTTTTTGCGCCCGTCACGCTTCCGTCGTCCATGTACCAATAGGCGAGAGCTTGAGGGGTTAGCTTTCCTAGAATCGCCAGCGACACTATTCTGTTGCTCTGTCCGTCCGTCATCTGTCGACTTATCCTCGCAAAAGCCGGATGGTTCATCGTGGTAAATCGAATCGACGGAAAGACACGATTCTTTCTCTCTGTCGGTGGCGCATGACAGAACATCTTGAGCATTTCGTATTTGTGCATCAAGTACTCTTTCTGTTTCATCGCCTGTTCTGCAGCGTAAGCCTGACGTTTCGGATTCGCTCCCTGTACGTGACCATCCCCTAGCATCGTCCCTATTACCATCTGCTCTTGTTCGTGTGTCAGATCCGCAGGTGCGCCCGCCCGCTGCCAAGCCTCTAGGGGAGGCACTCCCGCTCTCCGAAGCGCTTGGCTTATCGTTTGCCGACTCATCCCAGTCGCTCTCGCAATTTCTTGGTCGCTCAATCCCTGCCGCCGCATCCTCGCAAGATCGCTCAGAACAAGCTCCGGCCGGTGAAGTTTCCGCCACTCCAATAACGCATGCACTTCGCTCGGCAGGAATCCGCGTTTCTGATGTCGCGTATGCAGGATTACCGGATTCAACCGCTTCTCCTGAATATACCGTTCCACCATATTCCGAGACACCTTCAGGATAGCGGCTGTATCGTTGTAGTTGAGTAGACCGTCCGCCATTATCAACCTCTTGTTGGATTCTACCACTACCGGAGCATGTATCGCAGCGATAAACCCCTTCCCACAGGTCCGCCTCCCGTTCAGGGTTGACCGAAAACGTTACCGCGATATTCGCGGTCGGCAGGCCTTCCAGGTAGTGGACGTTCGCGCTCTTCGTCAAAAGCACCAGCTTGTTCCCTCGCGGGTTAGTTGCCGGATTCGCGAACAGTGGGATCGCCATCCGCGCCTGACCCGTCACCCCTTCAAACAGCAAGGAATCAGCACAGTCGATGCCAAGGCCAAGCGTGTCGAGATGAGATAGCTTGACGCGCTTCTTACCCGCCTGGTCGGTCTTCCACGTCTCAGCCACAAGCCAGCTACGAATATCTCTTTCGTAATCGTCGATGTTGGCGTAGACGACGGGGCGCATCGGGTCTCGCATCGCCCTGAAGGTCAGCATCAAGAAACACGCCCTGCAGCCGAAGCCGCAGGCCCCAGACCCTATCGCGAGATCATGCCATTTGGGCGGACAAAAGGTCTGGTGATCGCCGTGCCAGTTATGCTTGATGCGCTTTTGTTTTCTTTCAGCGCGGTAGATCTCCATATCCCTCGGCGTGCCGGCCACCGACGCGGGTACGATCTCTTTTCTCCACGCCTCTGCTTCTACCTGCTCCCCGATGTAGCTGCCAATTTGTATCAGTTCCATAACTCCCACCTGTAATTTCCGGAACTCTCACCCGGGCGTTAGCTTATCAATTTGCAGGAAATCTGTCAATTAACGCCCCTCCTGAATGTGTGCCTGCCACTTGTGACGGGGCCTCGCTGATGCATATAATCTGCGAGAACTTGGCAGCCGGTATATTGACGGGGCTTACCGCCCGAGAGTACGGGCGGCTTGATTGAGAAGTTGGGCGATTGCACACAATTCCATGAAGTTGTCATTTGACAATTTCATGTGCGGTAACTTGATTGAGAGGTGGGTGATTGCACTACCCATTGATGTACCCATACGCGGGCGGCAAAGTACGGCGGCTTGATTCAGAATTTGGCTGATATCACGTCCCATATACTGGTCCTTGGATGGCGCGCATTATCCGGGCGGGGTCGTTTGATTAAGAGCTGTTTGATTGGGACGTTCGGGTGATTGCACGGTACATTAGTTTTAATGGGAGTGTCTCTTGACACTTGCGCAGTGACTTGATCAGGAACTTTACGTGGCGGTGAACCTGGCACCGTGCCACGGACGCTGACCGCCCCTTCAACGCGGATCGTTAAGCTCGACTTTCGTTATCTGCCATTTGCCGTCCACCAGCGCAAGCCGCGCCTCCCCATATCCGTTTGGCTGATCGACCATGCTGATCCCCGGCGCGCCGGCAAACTTCTTAAGCACCGGCGGGAGAGACTTGAAGGTGTCGCCATTTGTCACGAAGGCCCGCCCCACCCTCGTCGGCACCCACTTCCAGATGAACTCTACTTGCGCCCGGTCAGCCTCGATCATCCTGACGAGCGTCACTTCGACAATCTCCCGCGTAGCAAGCGGGACGATCCACCCGCTCACGCAGGTCCTCTTGATGTTGCCGTCTTTGTCAGGCGCGCTGGTCGCGAAGAGGTTCTCCGAGTCATACGGGAACCATCTTAAATTCACGACCACACGGCCGACCTCTGCTTTCCAGTTCCGCGACTCCGCTTCTCCCTCAGCCGTAAGGCGTAAGGCAAGCCGATGGCTCCACATCTTGTAATAGACGTTTACGTCAAGCGTCCTGCTGACCACGCCGCCCGGGCCGCCGAGCGCTTTCCTGATCGTTTTAAACTCACGCGGCTGTCGATAGATGTAATAGTGTTCCTCCTTTGTGTCGGCGTAATCGGCAAGCCCCATCTCTTTTAAGATAAACGCCGGCGGGAAGGCTTCGTGATACTCCTCGACCGGGTATGTTTCTTTAAACGGGCCGGTCGTCGTGACTTCTCTTTCTGTAGGCAGCGGCGCGCTGCTCACGCCGCCGGTTCTCTGATAGGTGGCAAGCCAGTTTACGTCCGGCTCTATCCTCGTCTCCAGCGGCAGCCATAATGTTCTTGGGCTCACGAACGACTTTTCCTCGGTGATTATAGGGACAGCCCTTTCGACGGTGAGTGCGTTCTCTCGCGCTCTTTTCTCCTTCAGATACGCCTGGCCCGCGATGGCAAGCAAGACAACTGTGACCGCGACCACGAGCGGCCACTTGAGCTTTACAGCCAGGCGCGGCGATTCCGTGCGCAAGACTTCGGCGAGCGCCAGAAGCTGGCTTGCGGATCTGGAAGGCACCTCTGGTTGTGCGGCCACTTGCCTCACGCGCGGTCGCATGCTCGATCCGCATCGCGCGCACTGAGGGTTTGAATCTCTTGCCTGGGTTCCACACTCCGGACAGTTCAGCATCTACCTATCACCTCGCTCTTTCTTTAATTTCAGGTAATCATTCTTTAGCTTTCTTTAACCGGCTCCGGGCCGGTTTCTTGAGCTATTGCAAGCCATGTTCCAGGCATGCGCAGGCTCGCCCTCAGATCGTTACAAGCCAGCCGGAAGGTACGTCCCGCCCGCTAACCATTTACCTCTAACCATTTATGCCTCGTCAGAGGCTTATAGATTTTCTTGACAAATTTCCTGCAATTTGATACTCTTCAAATTGCTGAAGGAGCATCATTTCAGCAGCAGGAAGTCCATTTCCTGTCCGCTGGCTTTGGTCTTTCGCTACGGCGGGGCTAAGAGGGTATTCTTGTGTCTTATCCAGACGGGTTGCCTCAATCGCTATTATTTACCCCCGCCGTCGAGCCGGTGGCCGAACGCCCCACGCCGACCGCCCGCGCCGCCTGGCTTGAGATGTGGCCGAACCACTGTCGCACCTGTCGCGGACGCGGGCGCTATATCCCAAACGACGAAGAGGAAGCAGGGTTCGGCTGCGGCTGCATCCCGCACTTTAAGCATTGCCCCGGTTGCACGGCGCACGGCATCTGCGCCCGTTGCGGCCAGTCGTCGCTGGGAGATGAGGACGGCCCCTGCACTAGCTGCGGCTGGGATTATAACGATTCATTGCCCGCTTCATTCCTATGACATTTCCATTACCGGAAGGAGGTTGCTTGAATGACGATCCAAACAGGTAACACCGAGCAGAGCTTCGCGGCGGAAGCCGAGCAGTTGCGAGATGCTATCCGCGAGCACGATCAACGCTACTACGTCCACGCCGACCCCATCATAAGCGACGCGGAGTATGATGACCTCCTCGCGCGACTTCGCCAGATCGAAGCCGAACACCCATCGCTAAAAACCCCGGACAGCCCGACCGAGACGGTGGCAGGGAGTCCAGGACCACCTGCCGGTCGCGTCCCGCATACAACACCTATGCTCTCGCTCGACAATGTTTACAATGTGGAGGAACTGCGAAGATGGTACGACCGCGTGGCGCGCGACCTGGGCGGCTACGATTTCGAGACGGTGGCCGAGCTGAAGATCGACGGCGCGAGCCTATCAATACAATATCAGGCCCACTTCCTCTCGTCCGCGCTGACTCGCGGGGATGGACATACGGGAGATGCGGTCACTCAAAACGCTCTTATGCTCGCTGACACGCCGCACGCGATCCCCTTCGTCGATAGCGCGCACGGGCAGGACGTTTTCGAGGTGCGCGGCGAGGCCTATATTCCTAATGCCCGGTTTCTAGCGTTGAACGAACAACGGGCGGCAGACCGGCTGGAATTATTCGCCACAGCCCGCAACGCGGCAGCCGGTACTTTGAAAGTGCTCGACGCGGCTATTGTTCGTGCGCGAGGCCTCGCATTGTTCGCCTGGCAGCTTGTCAGTGGGTGCGACCATCTCAAGACCCAATGGGACCGACTTGTCTGGCTCGCCGCCGCAGGGTTCACAGTCCCGCCCCGGCAGCTTTGCAGCAGCTTCAGCCAGGTTGTCGATTTTATCCAGCACATGGCCGAGCGCCGCGCCGCGCTCCCCTATGAAATCGACGGCATAGTGGTGAAGGTCAACAGTCTCGCATTGCAACAAGAGCTTGGCTCGACCGCCAAGGCTCCTCGATGGGCGGTCGCTTTCAAGTATCCCGGCACTGCCGGAGTGAGCCAGGTAATTGACCTGACGTGGCAAGTGAGCAGAACCGGGAAACTCACGCCTGTCGCCGAGCTTGAGCCGGTTTCGCTCGGCGGTACTACCATCAAAAGAGCCACGCTCCATAACACCGAACATATAAAACGGCTTGGGCTGATGATCGGAGACCATGTGCATGTGGAGCGAGGCGGCGAGGTGATCCCAAAGGTCGTGAAGGTGATAAAGGCGCGAAGGCCCGCGACCGCAACGCAGGTGATCGTGCCCGGCCTGCGGGGGCCAGTTGGCGCGCGAGCGGCGCGACGCTGACCGCTCTTGTTGCTCGTCTGATTGTCCGGCCCGCATATCGGCAAGCCTCATCCATTTCTGCTCTCGCAAGGCTATGGACATCGACGGGATGGGCGACACTCTCGCCGAGTTGCTCACTGCCCCCGGATCATCTCTTTTCCCGCTACGAAGCGTGGCCGATCTTTACGATCTTACGATTGAGCGAGTAGCCGCGCTTCCCGGCATGGGGCGGAAGTCGGCGACGGCGCTTTTGACCGCTATCGAGGCGAGCAAACAGGCCGGGCCTGAAAGACTCATCTACGCGCTGGGAATTCGCCACGTGGGGGAACGCACGGCATTAGTGCTGGCCCGAAGGTTTCCGAGCTTCGATGACCTCGCCCTTGCGAGTCGCAAGGACTTAGAATCAATACCGGAGGTGGGAGCTGTAGCCGCAGCCTCCATCTTGGAGTGGTTCAGGCAGGATGACAACAAGACTCTCATTCTGCGTCTTATGAACGCTGGCCTCCGCATGCGCCGCCTAGACGACCAGCAGGAAGGCGCGACTTCAAACGTCACGCGACTGGCCGGAAAGCAATTCGTCATCACCGGCACGCTGCCAAGCATGAGCCGCAACGAGGCCGAAGCATTGATCGAGCAGAAGGGCGGGAGAGTGATGTCATCCGTCAGCAAGAAAACCGACTTCGTTGTTGTAGGCGAAGCGCCCGGCTCGAAGCTCACAAAGGCACAAAGCCTCGGCCTCAACATTATCGACGAGGCCACGCTTATTCTTATGGCTGCATAGCGAGACAGCAATGCTTACGCCGGTTACCGCCAGGGGCTTTTTATGGGGCCGCTGTTAGATGCGCGGCCCCGTATGTCATCTGATGACGGCCCCCACTACAACACGCCTGCGCCCTTCTATTGCCCCACCGCTGCCCAAACCCACGAGCCCAAGCAAAGTGGTTTTTTTCTGCCATTTTTCCACTTTTTGCCTGAATTCGTTTCTTGACAAATTTCCTGCAATTTGATACTCTACGCGAGTCATTGATTGAGAATACGAGTGAGCAGAAAGGTTGATAATGATCCAGACTTCAGGGCAGCTCTCCTTCTTTAACATATCCCAACAGCCGTATGAGATGGGGCTCGACGAGTACGCGCGGCACAGGGCGCGGACGGCAGGACACCCGGCCCGCCCATTACAGCGCGGCGGTAAATTGACCGATTGGGGCAGGCAGATCGAGGCCGAGCACAGGGCCGAAGTACAGACCGCGATCTCGCGCGGGCTTCAGGTCCCGACCCATGTCCTCGCGCTCTACCCTCATATAACCCTCGACACCCTATTTGACACTAACGCTGTTACGGGCGAAGATGGCAGCACGGAGGCTGCCGATGGACAGACCGCACGCGACCAGGCTGGGGTCGTGGGGACTCACGCTCAAGGATCACCTGGAACAACAGCGCCCGACTCAATACAAGCAGATGAGCGAGGCCGGGACGCTCGAAGCGTTCCTACTGGCGAGGCAGGAGCGGGCTGTCGAGAGGTACGACCAGTTGATCCGGGAGAACATGCAGCCGGATCAAGCGCGACAACAGGCATTGTCCGAGCTACTCGACCTCGACTGACTGCGGCAAACCCACGCAATCATCGAATCACACCTGATATGGTCATCGGCGCTGGGGGGCCGAAGACGAAGTTTCGCAATAATGTCGCCGCAATCGAGCTGCTGCGCGAGATCGACTTGCAGGGCCGCGAAGCTACCCCCGACGAAAAAGCTACGCTCGCGCAATTCATCGGCTGGGGGATGTTCCCGCAAGTATTCGGGTACGATTACGACTGGCGCAACGAGGCGACTCGTCTTCGCACCTTACTCGGCGTAGACGAGTTCAAAGCAGCTCGCGCAAGCACAATAAACGCTCATTACACCGCCATCTCGATAATCCGCCACATCTGGAATATGGCCTCGCGGCTCGGCTTCAAAGGCGGGAGAGTCCTTGAGCCTGCAATGGGAGTCGGGCACTTCATCGGCGCTGCGCCTGAAGAGATCGCCTCGCAATCCGGCTTCACAGGCGTTGAGCTTGACCGCGTTACAGGTCGCCTCGCTCAGTTGCTATACCCCGATTCGCATGTCCACATCAAGGCGCATCAGGACGTTCCGCGCCTCGATAATTTCTACGACCTCATTATTGGGAACGTCCCGTTTGGCAATATCACCATAAAGAGCGACCGCAGGTATCGCCACCTCAAGCCATCCTTGCATGATTACTTTTTCCTTCGCGCGCTCGACGAAGCGAGGCCGGGCGGGTTAATCATTTTTATCACATCGCGCTTTACGATGGACGCGCAGGATAACAGAGTGCGCGAAGCTCTCGACGAGCGCGCAGACCTTATCGCCGCTTTTCGATTGCCCTGCAACGCTTTTAAGGCGAACGCCGGAACGGAAGTAGTCGCCGACATCGTGATCCTTCAAAAGCGCATGCCGGCCGAACCGCGAGCAGGTCAGGCGTGGCTCACGCTTGGCGAGGTTCAAGACCTGGCTACCCGTCAGATGATCCCCGTCAATGAATACTTTGTCGCAAACCCGGACAACATTCTCGGACAGCTTGATCTGTCAGGCACGATGTATGGAGCGGGCCAGGTAAACGTATCACCCACATGCGACCTCGATATATTGCTGCCTGAAGCCATAGACACGCTGCCTGAGAATATCTACGCCGAAGAAGCAACCCCGCCCGCCGCCACAGGACTCGTCTCGGTCCCGACCCCGGCGGAAGTTAAAGAGGGCGGCTACGGGGTGGACGGGAACACTCTTTACGTTCGCCATAACAACCAGCTTGTAGAGAGCCAGGTCGATTCCAACACCTTTCACATCATCCGAGATACGATGCTGGTTCGTGATGCCTTGCGCGAGGTATTCCGCGTTCAACTGGAAGGCGCAGCAACAAGCGTCATCGAGGATGCGCGCCTGGCCTTGCGCCGCGCGTATGACCTGTTCGTTTTCAAGCACGGCTATTTAAACTTTTCCAAGAACCGCCGCGCCTTCGCGCAAGACCCCGACTCGCCGACGGTGCTTGCCCTTGAGATATGGGATGAGGACAAGAAGACCGCGACCAAAGCAGATGTCTTTTTTGTGGATACCGTTCGCGGCTATCGCCGCCCCGAAGAAGCCAGTACGCTGGGCGAGGCTGTAGGGATAAGCCTCAATGAGACGGGCGGGATAGCCCTCTATAGAATTGCGGCGCTTGTCAAGGTATCGCCCGATAAGACGGCCGAACAGCTTGTCGCCCAGGAGCTAGCCTATAACGATCCTATCACCGGTTGGACGGCAGCCGACCTGTATCTCTCCGGCAACGTAAAGAAGAAACTCGCCCAGGCGCGCGAGGCCGCAGCGAACGACCCGCAGTTCCAGCCAAACGTCACGGCGCTTGAAAAGGTTCAGCCCGAAGACATTGATTGCGCGGACATCGAGGTAAGGCTCGGCGCACCCTGGATACCCGCGTCCGATGTCGCCGACTTTATGGCTCACCTGGTAGGCGGAAGTCCCGATCATTTTGATGTCCGGCATCTGCCGCAACAGGGGGCGTGGCTTGTCTCCTACACTTCGCAAGGCGAGGGACTCCACCGCTTCAAACCTGCTGCTACCGAAATATGGGGAACCCGCCGCGCCAACTTTATTAAGGTCATACAGTCGGCGCTCGACGATAAGCCCATCGCCATCTATGACGAGGCGACCGACGGAAGCCGCGTTTTGAACCACGAAGAATCTGCCGCCGCAAACGGCAAGGTGAAAGCCGTCCGGCAGGCGTTTTCTGAATGGTTGTGGGAATCGGAGGATCGCAGAGCCAGATTGCATCGCTATTACAATGACAACTTCAATAACATCCGGCTGGTAGAGTACCGAGGTGATTTTCTGACATTCCCTGGTATGAATCCGTCGGTCACTTTGCGGCCCCACCAGCGAAACGCCGTTTGGCGCGCGATCTGCAAGGGCGCGTTGTACGCACACGCCACCGGGTCGGGCAAAACAAAGCTGCTTGGCGCAACGGCTTTTGAGCTTCGCCGATTGCGGCTCGCGCGAAAGCCCGCAATCGTCTGCCTTAATGCCAACGTCGGCCAGGTCGCGGCGGAAGTCCGCCATCTCTACCCGACGGCGAAGATAATAACTACTTACGAATCGTTCGACGCGAAGAACCGAAAGCAGATGGTCGCACGCATCGCTACAGGGGATTGGGACATCGTTATCTTGACGCACGATAACATCGACATGCTGCCCATGACGGCTGAGGCTCAGCAGGCGTTCATTCAGGATGAGATTGCCGAGCTTGAAGAAGCAATCTTACTTGCCGAGGAAGAAGACGGCCACAAGTCCCGCAACCGGGCTATCAAACGGCTCGAAAAGATGAAGCAACATCTTGAAGAACGATTGAAAGAAGCGATGAAGCCGGAGACGAAAGACGATGCGGTTTACTTTGAAGAAACGGGTATTGATTGCATCCTGTTAGATGAAGGACATAAGTACAAGGGACTCCCTGCGATCTCCAAGCGCCATCGAGTGAAGGGGATTTCAACGTCCAGGTCAGACCGCGCAACTAACATGTGGATGCGCGCCAGGTGGCTCCAAACACGCCAAAACGGGCGCGGCTTGATAATGGCTACAGCAACGCCGTTGGGCAACTCTGTTTGCGAATTGTACACGATGCAACGCTACCTGCAATACGACGAACTCGCGCAAAGGGGAATTGCCCACTTCGATTCATGGGCCGATACCTTCGGCCAGATCATAACGAAGATGGAATTCACAGTCACCGGACTATACCAGCCTGTGAGCCGCTTCGCAAAATTCGTCAACATACCGGAGCTTTTGCAAATCGCCTGGCAGATCATCGACGTTCAATTCGCGGAGGACATGCCCGACATCAAGCGACCGCGCAAGGAGGAGATTGTCGTCACAACCCCGATGTCAAGCGAGCAGCGCGGTTACCTCCAACGCTTGAGACAAAGAGCAGAGGCGCTTAAAGGCACGCGCCCGGAAAAGGGCTGCGACAACATGCTCGCCATTTCCACCGATGCTAGAAAGTCGGGTTTGGATCAGCGACTTATTTGGGCCAACGCGCCCGACGACCCGAACAGCAAGATCAACATTGCTGTTCGCAACCTGCTAGAGTTGTACCGCGCCCGGCCCGACGTTACGCACCTTATATTTTCGGATATAGGTGTCACGCCCACCGGCCAGGGGTTCAGGCTCTACGACGATATTATCAGCAAGCTCGTCGCGGGCGGTGTCCCGGCCGATAAGATCATCGACTTTTCAACACTCGCGGACAAGGCGAAGCCGAAAGCCATGCAGCGCCTTCGTAGCGGTGATGCCTTGTTCGGCATCGGCTCGACCGAAAAGATGGGAATGGGCAATAACATGCAAGACCGTCTCGCGTCCCTTTCGCATCTCGACGTTCCCTGGCTGCCTCTTTCGGTCGAGCAGCGAAACGGGCGAATCGTAAGACATGGAAACCTTCATTATGATTGGGGAATTGCTGTAAAGATTTTCCAATATCTCACCGAAGGCTCGTTTGACGCATTTATGGCGCAGGCCGTCGCGTGTAAGGCCGCCTTCATCAAGCAGTTCATGCGCGGCAGCGTCACCGAGCGCGTCTTTATCGAGGAAGACACCGAAGAACTATCGCCAGCAAAAGTCATGGCCCTCGCGTCGGGCAATCCCGACTTGCTTTTGAAAGTCACCCTCGACGAAGAAGTATCCGAGCTTGAAGGCTGCCGTCGTCGGCACGAGCGGTCACAACTCCGTTACAAGGACGAAGCGAACCGCATGCGCGAGATGATTCGGGCATTATGCAACCAGATCGAGGCGCTCAAGCTAGACGCGCAGGCCGTCGCCGATACCGCCGATGCGGACTTCCGCCTGGTAGTAGGGAAGACCGTCTACACCGACCGGCGCGAAGGCGGGGAGGCGCTCAATATCGCGGCCAGAGCTTACTCGCACGTTCCCGCCAGGCGCGGCGAGATTCGAGGGTTCGAGCTGATCCAGAAGGGGATTTTCCTCTCCCTTAAAGGGCACGGCGAGTATTCGGTAAACGTAGACTTTGAACGGCCCCTGTCTACAATCGCCAGCATCGAGGGGACGCTCAGAAATATCGCGGGAAGGATTGGCGGGGCCGAGAAGAATCTGGAAGCCTACCGCGTCAATCTTCAGAAGATCGAAGCTGAGATTGGTAAGCCATTTCGTGACCGGGAGCAACTGGCGGCTAAGAGGGCGGAGCTTGAGAGCGTCATTGCGCGGCTGGCGAGCCGCGCAGCCAGGAAAGATGAACCCGTCGCAGATGCCGGAGACACAGAGGTCCAACTGGCTATGGCAAGCTGACAATTTTCGCAATACCCGGAGACGCTCATAGGCGACGCGTCTCCCGGCATGGAGCAGAGTCTAATGGGGTATGGGGTGGGTTTAGGGGTACTTGACATTCTGCCAGGTTTCGCGTCTCACGATCTTTCTGATGCCGGCCTCTGACAGCCGGGCCGTGTTAATCTTTTTATCCGCAGCCAGCTCGCGCACCTTCTCGGTTTCGGTGCCCTCCATCTTGTTGAACCGGTCCAGAATTGAATAGACCATCGCCGCTGTAACTTTTGCCATACCTCGCCGGTTTCTGCTTTCCCTCGCGTCAGACCTCCGGGCTTCTCCCACAGGCTCAGTGCCTAAGACGGCTCTCATCTCCGGGGCGATTAGATTTACAAACACCGTATCCCCGCTGTATAGAATCTCCGCCCTTCCGGCTATCTTGATTTTAATGCTCTGGTCATCCTTCTCGATCTCGAAAGAGTCGGCCTGGGAGTCAGCGGCTCTTGTCTTTTTCACAGAAGGTCTTCTGCTCGACATCTGGATCTTCTCCTCTGGCTGCCGCCCGGCCTGCGCTAACGACCGGGTTGACGCGGCTTAATTATTCCGTTCCCATTGTGGTGACTTCCGCTTCTCAGGCCACCTCTTTTTTCGCGTCATCTTACCTTATAGCAATGACTTGATGCAAACACTTGTCCTTTTGCTTTTGTGCTGCTTAGGGCCATTGCCGCCGACGCGAAGCTGCTTGCGGCTTGTTGACACTTAGGATTTTAATGACAAGACAGATATTCCTGCCTTTAGAACAGGCGGGCGGCGGGAGGATAGCTAGCCGTAGACGCCGTCCTGGGGGCGTCCGCGCCATCTTTTACATGAAACTGAGAGTCTCTGAGTATACTTTCTACGGCCTAGGCGACTGCGTCCGCTGCAGCACGCGCGACCCTGAACTTCACCACTGTTTTTGCCGGTATCGTGATCTCCGCGCCAGTACCCGGGTTCCGGCCCATGCGTTCTTTTCTTTCTTGCTTCACCAGCTTTCCGATGCCAGGTATGGTGAACTCACCATTTTCGCCCGCCTCGCGATAAGCTATGGCGGTTAGCGAATCGAGCAACTGCCCGGCTGTTTTTCTGTCCGTGCCCGTGGCTTTTGCGATCTCCCCAAGCAACTCGGACTTCGTCATCTTCTTAGCGTTCGACTTGGCCATATTTCTTCATACCTCTCTAAAACTAAACATTCTGAAACCAGGCATCTGATCCCGCACCCGCCTAGCCGCGCCCAACTGTGCTGCTTCAATCTTTGTATATCCAGAAGGCCAGTTTATCAGCCAGATCCGGGTTGACCGCGCGAAGCTTCTTATACGCGGCGAAAGCGTCGTTCTTTTTCCCCTGGGCAACCTGTGACATTCCAAGACCGAATAGCGCCTCTTCGTTTTCAGGGCTCAGCTCAACCGCGCGGCTGAAGGCCTCGACGGCCTTGTCGAATCGCTTCAGCGTGAGCGCCGCCGATCCTAGCCCCGTATGAGCCTCAACGTAATCGGGTCGAAGGCCAGCAACTCGCTTGAACGCTTCATAGGCGCGATCGTATCGTTCGAGTTCGAGGTACGCTTGTCCTAGCGCTTCGAACCCATCGGCGCAGTTGGGCGACAGGTGGACAGCAATCCGTGCCGCATCAAGCGAGTCGCGGTACTGCTCAAGCTGTACGAGGGCCAGGGCCAGGGCCGCCTGCGCGTCCACATAATCTGGCTTGAGCCTGCTAGCCTGGCGGAAGCTCTCGGCCGCCTCCTTGAATCGGCTTTGCTTTGCGTGATCCTTGCCGCGTTTTACATGCTCTTTTGCTAAAGCAAGCGCGCTTGCTTTTTCTTTGCGCTCGGTCTGGATCTGCGCGCCTCGTGCCGCCTGCCCGTTCCGGACGGGTGGCTCTTCCTGGACGCCGAGGGCTTGAACTGCTCCCGCCGCTACACACGCCGCCAGGGCGGCGCCGAGCCATACTTGAATTGCCAATGGTTTCATGACTCTTTCGCCGTTCGCCATACCATTCACTTGTCGCCGCCTGGTTGGTTATCGGCGCGCAGGTCCATCAGTATCAGCCTTGTGATGGCCTTCAGAGTATCGAAGATACCCTCGCCCGTGCGCGCGCTCGCTGAAATCAGAGGCTCTCCGTTTTGCGCAAGCTCCCTCGTCAGCTTCTCAACCGGCAGAATTCCGGGTGCGTCGCGTTTGTTGAGCTGAAGCACGTAGGGAATGTCTTTCAGCCTTTGACCCTGTTCTGCCAGGTGAGCTTTGAGGCCTGCTAGCGCCTCGATGTTTGCGTCCATTCGCGATTCAACTGAGTCCGCGACAAAAACGACCCCGTCCGCGCCTTTGAGTATGATCTTGCGGCTCTCTTCATAGAATAACTGCCCCGGCACCGTGTAGAGATGAAAGCGCGTCTTAAAGCCCCTGATTGAACCGAGGTCGAGCGGAAGAAAATCAAAAAAGACGGTTCTCTCGTTCTCGGTCGCTAAGCTGACGAGCCTTCCCCTGGTATTATCCGGAGTCTTGTCGTAAAGCTGCTGCAGGTTCAACGTCTTCCCGCCGAGGCCCGGCCCGTAATAGACGATCTTGCAGTTTATCTCTCTCGCGGCGTAGTTGATGAATGGCACTGGCCCTGGTCCTCTCTCTCCGAACGTCTTCTCTATTAGATAAGCTTGGCGATCTCCTGTCGCCGAGCCCGCGCCGACGCGCGCATCTCTAGACCCGTCGAAGCAATATAGAGGCCGAAAGGATCGACCGCGCGAGAATCGCTCATTGTTCGTCGGCCCCGCCAGCGCGGAACTCATGGACCAGGTGGAACTTTTCCATGTGATGCCGCATGCTTCGCTTTGAGATTCTTAACATCGCCGCCGCGCTCGACCTGTGTCCCCCCGCCCGCCTTAACGCCCTGACGATGTAGGTCCTCATCAGGTCTTCAATAAACGCGTGCAGATCAAAGCCTACGTCCGGTAACTCGTGTGCGCCGATTATCGGCTGCCTGTAACCAAGTATAGTCTCCGGGAGCAATTCCGGGGTAATGACGTTTCCCCTCGCGATCACCAGCGCCCTCTCTATCGTGTTTTCCAGCTCCCGGACGTTGCCGGGCCAGTGGTAACGCTCAAGATACCTGATCGCTTCATCCGAGATACGACAATCTTTGCCGAACGCCGCGCCAAATTTTATGAGGAAGTGATCGACAAGGGCAGGGAGGTCGCCCTCGCGCGAACGTAGCGGCGGCAGCTCCAATTGAATTACGTTGACCCTGTAGTAAAGATCCTGCCTGAACGTGCCCTCGGCGACCATCCGTGCCAGGTCGCGATTCGTCGCGGCCAGCACCCGGCAGGTGATAGCCATCTCCTCACTGCTGCCGACCCGACGCACCTTTCTTTCCTGAAGCACTCGCAAGAGCTTCACCTGCATGGCGGGCGACATCTCGCCGATTTCGTCCAGAAAGATTATTCCCCCCTCGGCCGCTTCAAACAGCCCCTTGCGATTCGCGAGCGCCCCGGTAAATGCCCCCCTGACGTACCCGAACAACTCTGATTCGAGCAAACTCTCTGCAAACGCCCCGCAATTGATTGAGACGAAGGGCGCGGCCGCTCGATCCGAGGTCTTATGAATAGCGCGCGCAACCATCTCCTTGCCCGTCCCTGACTCTCCGGTGATCAGGACTGTTGCCGTCGCCCCGGCCACTGTGTCGATCATCTCAAGCAGTGCGCGCGTTTCCCGAGACCCGCCTATGATGCTCGACCGCGCCCGTCGCTGTTTTCTCCCGGACAGCCCTGCGCGCGGGCCACGTGCCCGGTCCACGGCCGCCTCTACTGCTTTCAGCACTTCCGCGACATCAAAGGACTGGCCCTTCATTATGAAATCGGTTGCGCCCAGTCTAAATGCTTGCCTTGCCTTTTCAACGGTTGCAAAGGCCGTCATCATAATGACTACTATAGACGGAAACTTCTCCCGCACCTGGGAGAGGACGTCTATGCCGGTCATGCCGGGCATCTTCATGTCCGAAATCACTATGTCGAATTGGTTTTGCTGAAGCAGTTCGAGCGCCCGCGTTCCATCCTCGGCAAGTGTGATCACGTGCCGGGTTTCTTCAAGCGCCATCTGGAGCAGACACCGGACGCTCGGCTCGTCGTCAACTATTAGAATTCTGGCCATCCCACTTTACTTTCTTTGCCGACGCAGAGTTAATCTTTAGTGTGCTCATTTAGGCGCGGATGTGTGGCGGTCCGCTTACCCGAGCATACAAGCCCGAAGGGCTTCCATCCGGGCATCACTCTTGTCCGATCGCGTGAGGACACTCCGCGATCTCGGTCCAGCCGCGCACTCTGGCGATTAAGCCGATCTTCCAAGGGGCCATCTGCTCAATTATATCTGGGGGATATGCCATGCCCTTGCGGGCATTCGCGCAAGCTTTATGTAGGATAATCCAAGCGGGGAGTTCTTTCAAGGGTTACCTTCCCTCCTCATCGGGAAACTCATAGGGAAGAACCAGCAAGAAATTTCGGATTTTGAAGGAAAAAAGGTAACACGGCGGCTGATTTTCCCTATGAGAGACGCGCTTTCCCTATGAGAGGCTGATTTTTCCTATGAGAGACGGGAAAGCCGAGAACAACGGTAACACATCATCACAAGGTAGATAGTGACTCTTGAACTTATAATTACTCCCCTTTCTTCTACGCTCTGCTGGAAGCGACGCATTCAGCTTATCGATGTCCTTAGATGCCCGTAGGGTATCTTACGACCTCGTGAACGAGTTCAAGCAATCGAGGCTGCGGATCTGGGAACTCTGCAATCACTCTTTCAATTTCCTCCACATCCTTTTGTCTGGCGTGTGCTTTTTTCCTCTTACCGGGCCTGGACAATGCCTTCGTTCAGGCTCGCGCAGGATTTCCCGCTTGAACTCGGCAAAAACAGCCAGGGCGGGACCTGATCGAGTGGTTAGGTTGGCTGAGTACACCAATTTTGTGCATTCTGGTTAAGTGAGCAGGTTTAAACTCAAACGCCTTTCATCCGTGACTTGCTTGTCGACTCAGTCTTCGGCATCGGTCTAAAATCGGATCAGGTAGTGGTGGACTCCGCATTGGCCGGAAGCCGCGACATTCCAGACCTGACCGTCTTCAGCACCAAAGCGGGCCGCCCGATCAAGACCCCGGACCATGCCTATGCGGTCTTTGAGGTTAAGCGGGACCGTGATGTGTGTGACAACGCCACTACCATATACAAAGAGAAAAAGAAATACATCAAGGCCGGGACCCGATGGTTTTTTATCCTGGATCAAGAGGAAGTTCATAAATGGGATGTCATGTCCAAGACGGAAGCTTCCATCTACCGTTGGGAAAGCCTCACAGACCCGGAACAGTTCGGCGTGTGTTTCGCAGAACTGCGACCAGAGCACGTAGCCCTCGAAGAGCAACTGAGAGATTTTAGAGGCGGCAAGACGCTGTTTGCATTCCAGTCGATTGATGAGCTGGGTAAGCACCATTTTATAGATACCATCCGGGAAATTGCTTCCATTCTCAGCGGCTCTGTGACGCAACTGGTGGACACAAAAGTCGTACCTGACCTGATGGCAGCGAATGGGTTGCTGCAACAAATGGAAGCTCGATGGGGGGCCGCCGTTTATGATTGGAATTCTGTGGGATTTCCTATCGAGTTCACTAACATCGTTGATGAAGACCTCGCGCAAACGCTTCCCGCTGAAGACATCCAAGAATACCCGGAAGAGCATGATCGCTTTACGGCTGACATAGAGTCTTATGTTTACGCACTACGAATTGAGAAACATCTGCTCAGTGAGTACGCAACTAGAATGGGCATCGAGGGGGATATTTCACTGCTGAAACCTCGACGCTCCGGTAGCAAGCTGACGGACAGGGGCAAGGTGGTCGAATCTTTTATCTATGAAACGGCTTCACTGATCGTTTCGCGCATGCTCATGGTCAGGTTCTCTGAAGATCACGGGTTCCTGAAGCGTTACTCAGCAACGGCGGTGTGGAAGTTTTCGCTCGCTGCGCGGATTATTATTCCAAGCCGATGCAGGCATTGCTGATGGAAACGTACCGGCAATCCGCCGAGCTTTACCGGAATCTCTTTGATCGCAATATCCTGGACTGGGCGTTGGATAGTTTAGATGAAGCTCTCAGTTCCGCGTTACTGCATGCCATGTACTTGCTGTCACGATGGGACTTCAAAGCTATCCACGGCGATATCCTTTCAGGTGTTTATGACCATTACTTAGACCCTCAAAAGCGGCGCGCGTTGGGTGAAGTATTCACCCGGCCAGAGATAGCGCGCTATATGCTGGAACGCTGCCAATATGGTCCAACCAAAACCGTACTGGACCCAGCATGCGGAACAGGAACATTCCTGGTGGAAGCGCTAAACCAGGACGTGAGCCGGCTACGATCTGTCGGGGTGCTCACGGAGCAGACTGTGACACGGACACTACGACGCCTGAACGGTCTGGACATCAGCCCTTTTTCCGTCTCTCTGGCGCAGATTCAGTTGCTTTGGCACAACATTGATCTGTTCACTGGCAAGACCCCTGCTGAAATTCGATCCTTGGCCGCATTGCTGGTTCCGGCCATTCAGGTGCAGGGCGGACACTCTTCCCTGGACACGCTGGGCATTCCGTTGGTCCGTGGACTTGGCACCGTCGCAGCACAATCCGGGTTGGATTTTTCCACCGTCGCCAGTGATTTGCGCCGTAAACGGGTTGCCAGCGTTCCCCGACGCTTTAGACAGTTGGTGCAAGGCACCTATGACATAGTTATCGGCAACCCTCCGTATGTCCGCGCGCACCGTTTATCACTCGATGAATCTACTCTGCGAACTTACGAAGAGGTGGCACAAGGGCAAGTTGACCTTTACATCCCTTTACTTTACCGCGCTGTACGTGGCTGGGTGAAAGAAGGGGGGCGGGTTTCATTCATCGTTCCTATTAACGCGATGTGCAAGTTTTCAGGTTGAAGTTGAAAGTCCAAGGCAAAGCGCTTTCAATAGTGATGACTAAACCTACTATTGGAGGGCGCTCACCTTGGACCTGGATTCTCTTATTGTAACTATGTTCTGCTTCATTGACGATGCTATCAACGCCCATCTTGGCCATCGCCGCCTTCGTCAGCGTGGGCCGCAGCCCCGGCTTGCTGATAGTGAAGTCCTTACTATGGAAGTTGTTGGCGAGTATCTTGGGCTGTGCCAAGACAAGGCCCTGTTTGACTACTTCCGCCATCACTACGCTCATTTCTTCCCGGCTCTGGCAAAGCTTCATCGCACTACTTTTGTTCGACAAGCAGCCAATCTCTGGAAGTTGAAAGAGGCTCTTTGGCAAACGATGCTTAGCCAGACCTACTGTGACACGAACTTTGCCATTGTAGATAGCTTCCCCGTCTCGGTTTGCAAGTTTGCTCGCGCCAAGAAATGTCGTGGCTTTCGAGGCCAGGCCGCCTACGGCAAGGATCATACGATAAAGCAGACCTTCTACGGCTTTCGATTTCACGTCCGGGTGTGCTGGCCCGGAGTGATAACACGCCTGCTTGTGGCCCCTGCCGATAAGAGCGACTTGGCGGTTGTTGAAGAAATTGTCGCCGAGACAGAAGGCTACTGCCTCGCAGAGCGCAACTACTGGAAGCCTGAGTTGATAAAGCAGTTGAGCGAGCAAGGGGTTGAGATGCTTGTACCATACAAGAAGCGGAGCCTTGATCCAGCTCCTGAGCGAAGTAAGTGGGTCAGCGGCATGCGGTATCGCATAGAGACAGTCTTCAGCCAAATGGCGGAGCGATTTCAGGTAAAGCGAATCTGGGCCAGAGATATGTGGCACTTGTCGAGTAGGATAATGAGAAAAGTGTTGTCGCATACGGCAGTGATAATACTCAATCGAGCAGAGGGAAACTCTCCTCTGCGGTTGGCTAACCTGTTAACTCATTAACTTGCACATCGCGTTATTAGCTTCCTGGAGGCATCATACGCCGGCCCCCTTCGCCGCGTCTTGAGTGAATATAAGCTGGTTGAAATCGTCGACATTGAAGCGCTACGAAAAAAGCCGTTCAGGGGCATAAAGCGCCCGACCATTATTTTAGTGCTTGAGAATTCTGCTGGATCAGAGAACGATGAAGTAGTAACTACTACGCTTTCTATGGATTGCTATAATGCGGATACTGATTCCATAGACTTCAGCAAGGCAGCCAAGGCCACCGTGACGCGCAAGCTGATGTCAGAATCGGCGTACTTGCCCAACGATGCAGAGGGTTCAACCTGGATGGCTGACGTAGTTGCCGAAGATGCCGCCGCCCTGTTGACTAAGGTGTCCGCAGCAGACGCCAGCATTCTCGAACGGTTGGCACAGGCTCCACGTCTAGGCAGTATCGTCAAAATTGCATACAAGCGCCGACGGCAACGCAGCGCGGGTACTGCGCAGGCCAACGCAGTCGAACGTATCCCGGAAGGTGATAGCCCCCTGGAAAGGGAGCCGTATGTGATGCTGGCCTATGGTATCAAGCTGGGCGGCTCGCGGGCCATCGTTCCTTCCGGCCTGCCCATTTACAAAGGCCAGAATATCTTTCCCTCTGGCGTGCTCGGTGAACCTATGGGTAACTGGGATCCAGAACGCTCTCAAGTCGATTCATTGCGCCTCTATGCGTACAGGCACCTGTTTGACTACTCCAAGCTCTACGCCCTCAGGAATGTTTCTCAACTCCCAAGCGCGTGTCCCGCGCGTGCGGATATGGTCCTTCAGAATACGGCTCAACTCGTTCAACTTACGGAAGATTTCCTTCTGAACCTCTACCTTCTCTCCCGTATTCCGCAATGGTTCGCGGTGAAGGTGCTGCGCACCAGCATCATAGAAGACCTGTTTACAACGTGGGTGAAGCGCAACCTCCTGCTTATTCCTATCCCGCCCAGCCGGACCCCGAGCGATGTTGCGCGTCTGAAGACAGCTGGTGAGCTTGTCATTACGAAAGATAAAGACCTTGCCAATGCTCACCGGCATGTAGAACGGTTATTCGCCAACAGTCCAAAGAAGTCTCTGTTTGATCTCTTCGCGGAGAACAGCCCGGTGGTCGCAGGCGCTGACCTGACGGGCGCTGCATCCGGGGATGTGATCGCTTCAATCCATGAGGAAGGGGAAGATTTGGTCAGTGATGACTTTTCCTTCAGAATTAAGCTGCCTAATCCTCTGCTTCGTCGCTACCTCACCTACAGGCTAGACCGTTTGCTCGATGAGGGCGATGATGTGGCCTTCGATGTTGACACGTTGGGCAGCTTACAGGTTCCCTCCGAGCTTGAGGCTGTTGTGGCAGCCATCGACCTGATGCGCAATACTGACCCAGCCCGTCTTTTCCAAGACGCGCTGATGGAACTGGACAGAGTAGTTGCCGACCTATTCGGCATCTCCCAGGAGGATTTGAACTACATCACTTCAATGATGGCTAATGATGGATTCCTGAAGCAGCTTCGGCCCAACTATGAACACCGGGGTTTGCGCGTCCAGCCATATGCAGATCATAGCCAGGAAGATCGATATGCCTAAGGCAAGACGGTTATTAAATCACGCATGGCGAATGTTTTGAAGAATCCAAACACATTTGCACATCGGGAAGGAGTCCCTGTAGAAACCATGCTCAAAGTATCTCCCAACATGGCACTCCACGGTTATATTAGCGGATATAAAACCATGCTCCGGCCCGTAGACATTGACGATTAATCAGTAGATGCGCTCTTAAGTTGCGGGAGGGACCGGTTAGGATGCTGATAAACTACGACGTAAGAGTGAGACTCGCGAAATCCTTCTGTTCATTTTAACCATTTCTTAAAGCGTGCGGCAGCCGGACGCTGCATTGAACATTGGAGCTTTAATGTGTCAGCAATTCCGGGTTAATCTTTCATGATGGCTGGAAGTCCTTATACAAGATCAGGAACGAGACGGCTTGGCGACGATTATCAGGACTTGGTTGCTTGTAAAGTTCTAGTTGACTGGCTGGAGCATCCGGACCGCTACATCTGGGTACGCGTTGAAGCGGATGAGGCTAAATTCCTTGATGACGTCGTCGCGATGCGTGCCGACGGCCGCCTTATTGTTAGACAAGTTAAATTCTCGACAAACCCCGAAGGCGAAGATGACCCTCTGACCTGGGATAAACTGCTTGCTGAACCGCCGGGAAAATCTGCTCGCACGAGAATGTCGTTGCTAGAGAAGTGGGCGACTTCACTGCGAGAGCTTCTCGCGAACGGCCAGCTCGCCGAGGCGTCTGTCATCAGCAATCGCACGGCCGGCCCGGACTTACAAGCCGCGATCAACACTGTAACCGGATTTGTGGATTTTGACCGTATTGCGGACGACACAGTACGCACGGAGGTCTCGCGTCAACTCGGCGGCGAGTCCCTAGCGCGCGAGTTCTTCAGCCAATTCCGATTCTGCCTCAACGAGCCCAGCTTAAATGATCTCGAAGGCTCACTCAGACGACGGTTCGACCAGCTAGGCGGCACCGAAATCGGTTGGCTCAACCTTAAAAACGAGATACGCTTTTGGGTATCCCATCGTTACGAGCCGCCACCTGAAGGCGCGATCAAACTCTCCGATGTGATGCGTGCCGCGCGTTGGCACGCGCTTCAGTCCTTACCTCAAAGATTCAATGTTCCCCCTGACTATGTACTTCCTTCTGAAGAGTTTCACTGTGACCTTCAAAGTGCGTTGCTCTCAATAGGCAGCGGCTGTCATGTAGTCACCGCCAGCCCCGGCGTAGGCAAAAGCACTTACACGAGCCGCCTCTACGATCAGCTCAAGGAGCAAGGCACACCGGTAATCAGGCATCACTATTACCTCTCACAGGATGACCAGACGGGCGTTGTACGACTTGAACACATACGCGCGGCTGGATCGCTGATGTACGACTTGCAGCAGGATTACGGCGAAGCTTTGGGCGCGCACGCGGGTGAGAATCCGATCGCCTCCAAACTCAGGGACTGGCTTACCATTTGCGGAAGTTTCTACGCTCGGCAAAGCAAGCTGTTGATCGTCATTATTGACGGACTGGATCACGTTTGGCGCGACACACGATCCGTCGATGAATTAGCCAAACTGCTGCACCTCGTGCTGCCTGCACCCGAAGGTGTAGTCGTACTACTTGCTACGCAGCCCGTCGATGACAGCCAACTGCCGCCGATCCTTCTTAAATATGCGCCGCGTGATACCTGGATGCGATTGCCGCTGATGAACGGACAAGCTGTCACCGCCTGGCTGCGTCATCA
This sequence comes from uncultured Clostridia bacterium, assembly GCA_964615905.1. Classification (GTDB taxonomy): domain Bacteria; phylum Acidobacteriota; class Blastocatellia; order UBA7656; family UBA7656; genus DATLMR01. The sequence continues at coordinate 52,649 of CAZTUB010000018.1, read as the reverse complement.
TGAATCCGAGTTGCTCTCTCGAGCCGCAGAAGCGACCCCTTTTGATGAAAAAACTCTCCCTGAACACCGGATCGAACGTATCGGTGAGGCCCTCTACGAGAAAAGCAGGGGGCATCCGCTGCACTTGCGGTACACGTTGAAAGCTTTGCAGGAGCGCGATCAACTTGTCACCGTTGAGAACATCGGGCGGCTGCCGGGGTGTGCGCATGATGACATCAGGGACTACTACCACGAGTTGTGGCGCGTGTTGCCGGAAGAGAGCCGGGAAATCTTGCACCTGCTCGCAGCAAATCGCTTTCCGTGGACGAAGAGCGGCATCTTTGAATGCCTCAACCCGGACGGCACCAGATATTCAGCATTTAACAACTCGCTTAGGCAGGTCGAACACCTGCTAACGGATGACGAAACAGGTCTCAGACCTTTCCACGCGAGCTTGCTTGCCTTCGTCGAAGATCTCCCGGAACACGCTGGTTACCGGACTGCCATGCGGCGTAGCGCTTTGAACTGGCTGCGGCGCGACGCGCCGGAGTACCTGCGTTGGGCTTACGAGTGGATGCTCGAGGCCGACTTAGGTGATGACCGAGCTTTGCGCGGCGGCCCGAGCCGCGAGTGGTTAATCCAGTCAATAGCGAAACGTTACCCGCGAGACCAGATGCTAAACATCCTTTCACGGAGCATCTGGTATTCGCTCCAGCAGGAGGATTTACCCCGCGCGGTAGGGGTGGGGCTTCTGCACGATTACTGCTTTCGCGCATTCGAGTCCGAACCTTATATCTTCCAGAAGCTGTTACTACCTCAGTTGATGATCGCAGAGGGCCAGCAGTTACGTCCGAGGCTGCGCGCGCGGCTGTCGCAGTTGTCGGAGCCAATCATTGCTATCCTCGCCAGCCACGAGGCCGAAAACGGAAACACGTCATTCATCGATGATTGTCTCGATGAACTGGTGCGTCAAATGCGTGCGAGGCGTGAACATACGCGCACCGAATGGAAGGATCAGGCGACAGCGACCATCGAGGTGGCCGCATTACTAGATGGTGTAGACCCTGCAAAGATCGTGGATTTCGCCGCGCGTAATCGTGAGGGTGGTGATGCAGAGGAGATGTTGAATACGTTCGCGGTCACGTTGAGGACAGCGAGGAACGGCCCGCGCCTGAAACGCACCCTGACTCTCGATCCTACTAATAATAGAGAGTTCGATGTGGCGATGACGGCGGATGAGCGAGGCTACATCTTGCGTCACGCAGTATGGCTCGCGCTTGAGGAGGGGTTTGATCTTGATAACGAGGTACGCCGCCCGGAGAACGCTGGCAGCCCTTACTGCCTGATCTACGCCGCGATACGCAAAACGGAAGACTTTCAGCCTACTCCCGCTCGGCTCCCGGACGTGCGGATGTTTGAGTCGAGGGCGCAAAATCCTAATGGCCCTTCCAGGTCGCAGAGGGATTTGTTCTACTCTTGCCTCTCCGGTTTTTTAGCTAACCACCTATGGGGGATGAGCCAATGCAACTTGGAGTGGATCGACACAGGTATGCATTCGGCGATGGCAAAGGGTTGTTTGCAATGGCTCGACTCGGCGGCGGGTAAGATTGCCGACTCGTTACGCGCGGGCCGATCGCCTTCTTTCAGCCTGCTGTACGCAGAGTTGAAGAATTTTTATGATCCATCGAAATCCGAACCTTACAATACAGAAGCTATTGGGCAGCGTAATAGCCTTGTGCGCGCGATAAAACACTTTGCGCTCGACTTGCTGTCAGCGGCTGTCGCCAGGGAGGGCAAGGCGGAGATTTCCAAAGCTGATTTAGAAATAGCTTTCGCCTCCCGCTATTGGTACTGGGATGACTGGTTGAACGAGTATGTCACGCGCAGGCGTCTCTGGCTGAGCGTGGAAGCTGTTTCGTGGCTGTTGCAGAATCAGGCCGAGCGCCTCGCGACAACCGTCGAACAGTTCCCGGAGCGTGCGTCCGCCTACGGCACGCTCGCGTCGGTCGCGGCTCTACACGGGCGCGAAGCCGAAGCCCGACATTTGATCGTTGATGCCGCTACGAACCTGGTCAGCCACGGCAACCACAAGGACACACTGTTTTTCCACGTTCTGAACGCAATCAGGGCTTGTCACCTGGCCGGGATCAGTAAGGCCAAGGAGTGGCTGTTACTACTGGCGACGCCGATAGCTCATGTTGAGGAATTTACCGATACTGACGAGACAGGGCACTTGCCGCGTGTGCTGGCTGAAGTACTGCTCGAGATCGCGCCCGACCTCTTCCCCTCGTATTATGCCTGGCTATGCGATATGGAGGATTCTTACGATGCGTTGCACGCCTTTAACGCATTCGTTAAGACAGCCGACTTTTCATCTCCGCTCAACCGTGCGGTCGCGGCCACCGCTGTTGACAGTGGCAGCTTGAAGATCTTAAGCGAACGCGCGAAGGAAGATTCGGGTGCTCAGGCAGCGCTAAATTCTGTGCGGGAGTTGCTTGACGAGAGGGGCCTCGAAAAAGCTCTCCGGGAAGAGCCGAGATCGGGTACAGATGACTTCGAGCGGAAACCCTCGCCGGTGGCCGCGCACGACTACCAGCCCGAGAATTTTGAAGGGTATCTAGCTGCACTCGACGCCGAGGATTATATCTGGAAGGAAGATGCGGTCGAGGAATGGATCAACTACTGGCTGACAGAGAGCTGTGACGAGGCCGTATTCATCGCGCTCGAACGAGCGAATGCGCGGGGCTTCGAGCTAAGGGACTACGACCGAATGTTCGAGCTGGCGTTGAGGCTGCATGGGCGCGAACGAGCATACCCTTGGTTGGTCAAAGCGCATAGGGAGCAACGCGGCTGGAACAGGTACTACACGAGCAAGGAGAAGGCGCATCGACGGTGGCAGCACATTGAGCGTCTGTACCCACAGAAATGGTTCGATTTCGTGAGGCAGACTCTTCAGAAGGAAAATGGCGGGGCGCCCTGGCAGGATCTGTATCTCGATTCGGGCAGTGCAGCGAGAATCATCGAGTTCTGTTTGAGACTCAATAAGATCGAGGTGGCGAGAGACGTGACAAGAAGTTTAGTTGAAGGTTCCCTGCGCCTGGTTGAAGCACTGCCGCTGTCAAAACCGTTGTGGACCAATGAAGGATGATCAACACGGCAAGAATTAGTGTAGGGCAAGGAATGCCGCTGCTCTTTACGCAACTCACATGGCCTTCGGGGCTTGTGAGAGAGCGGGCCTGCGTTCAGATAGCCAGGTTCCTGCTCGACCCAGAGTACGCCGAAGAGACGGTCCATCACTTATTGCAATGGATGAAGTCTCAGAGGTTGGAAAGCACAAATGCGCTCGGCCTCTTGGCTTTGTACCGCGTGCGGCTCGAAAGAAGCGATTTCACTCTGCCGCCTTTCGAGGATGTAGTCTCTGCCGTAGTGAGGCCGTCAATGCTATCGGCGTTGCTCCTTCAAGAGTTTGCTCCAGACAACTTTGACGCTCTGCAGAATTCACTTCGGCACTCGGGAGAAGCACCGCGAGACTTCTCCCCCGATACATTCTTTACCAAGAATGTTGCAACTTTTCTGCCCCCGTACTACGACTATCTTGCCGGCCTAATAGAGAAGCGTGAGATGATCGCTTTCCGCCGTCACTGGGCTTACGAGTGGAAAGGTCTGGTAGAGGAAACAAGTGTAAAGCTCACTGATCGAAGTCTGTACTTCTGGTATGGAAGCACATCCAACAAGGAGCGCGTTTACTCCACCGATACAAAGCTCAGCGAAGTGTACCGTTCCGCTTTTCTGCGTGCGCTCGCGTGGGCTGTTTCGACGGACAGGTTGGAGGTCGAAGATGCCCTTGAGAATGTCGCTGAAGCGTGCCCCATCAATTTAGAGCTTTGGCGTGTGAAACCAGCACCGAAGCCCGATTGGTTCCCCCGCGCCGAAGAACCGCCGGGAAATATTGACACTGTTCCCGCGCAAGTCTGGCGGCAGGTCGAGGAGATGTGGAAGAGGCAGCTCCACAATCCATCTGAATGGATGGTTGCTCGAGCGAGCGGGATCGTGCTTGACAGCGCAACTGTATACGACCTTGAAATCTACGGCATGTTCCAAAAGAGCCACGGACCTGGAGAACCGCGCTTGGAGTCAGTCCCCGAGTGGTGTCGCGACGAACTTCAACTTTCGGCGCAACTGACAGGGCATTTACATTTCAGCGGCACGATACTACAGCAGAAGAATAGACATTGGGTTAAGGCGTTCGGTGACTGGAGCTTTGCGCCCGCCGCCGCTAGCCTGAATGTGAGCCCGATGGTGAGCTGGCAGTACTGGCGCACGTACCGTCGTGTATGGCTGCCGACGCCTTTTTTGGGTGCAACAAGGCTCAGTTTTTCTTGCGGCGATGAGAGCGTGAGTGTTTATGAGGGTGGTGAGGTAATCGCTTATTGGTTTGATTGGACTGATGGGCTGACGGAGCGTCACCACGTCGAATTGCCGATGCCAGCTGGACAATGCCTTCAGATTCGCAGAAAGACGATAGAAGAATTCACTGAAAGTACAGGGTCGTCATTCTGCTGGGTCTGCCGATTAACAGGCTATCATCGTAAGGATACTTACGAGCCTTACAAGCAGGTGCGCGACCACCGCGAGTTCGGTTGTACACGTATCGCAACCGATTAATGAACACACGCAATCCGTTAGTGTTACTGATTCAGAACCATATGAGAGACACTTCAAATGATGAACGACTAGAAGGCAGCCCGCTCATTGAAGTCATTGAGACAAACGGTGAGCGGCAACGAGCCACTTCATTGCTTTCAAAGATCCGAAAGCAGCTTCGTGGAGGTAGACGCGCGCAACTAGAAGAATTTGGCTGCATTCTCGAACTAGCTCGCGACACCGCAAGACAAGACCCTTTAGCCCTGCCATTGTTGGTAAAATTAATTGGGCGCGTTGCCCAGGCGCGAGCGATGACGGAGGTATTGCGCCGCCCGCAGGATGCTACTGACTGCGAATATGAGCCACAGACTGTGCTGTTCAATACGACAGTGTCGCTGACAGAAGACAGGCGCAGTCTTAATGATCTGAAGCGTGAAATCCAATCCCGCCGCGCACTGAAGCTCGGTGTTGACATAATCTTACCTTCGCCCTGGAATCGCGAAGGTATAATCAGGAATTTGAGCGGCCTCCGACTTGGAGGCGCATGGGGCAAATGGCGGCAGGATTGGAATCACCGTGTCGAGTTGTGGCTACCCTTGGGAATCGGCTGGGTCTTCGGCGGAAATCACTCAGTTGCAGCAGGTATTCTACAAGCCACCGGCCAGGTTAAGCCTGAAGTCACTTATGATATATCTGATGTCTACGACCACGTCATCTGTGATGGTCTTGATTACAGGCGTTCTTATGATGGTTCGATCATTGAGCGGGTCTCCGATTTAGAGGTGGCGGCTATATTTGAGATCGGGCGAATTATGCTAGAGCATAATATTAGCCGTTGAAATCAATGTATATCCACAAGCCGTAGAAGGTCTATAGTGAGGGTGGTGCGACGGGGCTATTCTAATGGACCATAGTTTTATAAGATCGCTTTTCAGCGACGCAAAATCCAAGAATGGACTTGAGTATATTTTCACCCTTCTGCGTGTTGAGGGGATTGATCTAGTCTCTGGAGACCAACTCCTGGGGCTTTACCGAGAATTACTGCCAGCACCTGATGATCAGCGGGAGAAGGAGATTTCCTCGCAATACTGCTCGCTAGCTGGTAACGAGGAGCCTCTGTCGTTAATAGCCAATCTCCTCAATTGTATCCTAGGACATCCTTACAGTATTTCACCCTTTGATCATCTCTCCAAAGGACAATACCCTAATAAGCAACAGCCGACCGTTTCAGAGATAGTGCATGAAGTTCATGGTTTGGCCACCAGAGCCGGAAGGCCGGAGCTTGCACAGGCTATTGCCGAGGCATACACAGATGACATAGTGGCAGCCTGTTTGTCCCAAGTTTCTCCTGATATCGAACGCCTCCGCCATGCGCTTAAGAGGTGGCGCGCTTTTCTAGCAGAACTGCTGCAAATCTATTTTGAGGAACGCCTCAAATATAAGAGTTGGCCTAAGTTGCATAAGATGCCGCAATTCGAAGTACTAGAGCTTCTGGTCAATGACGATCAGGGATTGTGTGGGTTTCGAATGCATTTCTCGAATGGATCTTCTGCATCTTTCGAACGCCACCCTAACGCCTGTGTCAGTCAGAATTTAAGTTTTAACCCATACGTTGGGTTCATGGTTGGCCTGCTCGATGAGCTAAAGCCCGAGTGGCGCATAGGCGAGAAGCGATTGCACGAGATCGGGCTACCTGGCCGCTACAATAAATTGGGAGAGTGGAAGCCGATCATATACCCGGGCGATGCTGACTCCCTACTAAGAGAGGCGTTCTCACAATCCGAGGACAGAGATGTGCAAGGCGCGCTCTTTTATATAATGAGTACGGGCCATCGTGTTATTGAATTTGTCGTCCGGACCAAGATCGATATGCCAAGCGAGTGGGTGAATTTCAGCGAAACTCTACACCTCTGGAAGTGCCCTCTACCTGAAGAGGCCCCTTACTCCGATCGGGACATTCGCATATATGACGGGTGGGTTAAGCTGGATTCGATTGAGCCAGAGGATATAAGGCATATGATCGCCCTGATCGGCGTAGCCGTAAACAGAATGGCATTCGCCTTCAATTCGGCCGCAGACTGGCGAGTGAAGTACAGGTCAGGCGAAAGCAACAGCGGTTTAGCAACCCCGTCTGAACAGGACATGCACGTCCTCGACTCGCTGTTCCGCGATTTTCCCGCAACCGACGACGCGATTCTCCTGGACGCCGCCATTGATTGGTACACTCGCGGTAAGTCGTCGCAAAACGTACTGACTGCTTTTCTTTGCTACTACGTTGCAATTGAGAGTGTAGCGGTTGCTATCGCTGACGGAAAAGCCGACTTCGGGCTAGGATATCGTAAAGGCAACAAAGCAGAGCGAAGACAAAGGAGAAACACCTGCATCCAGGAAAAGCACAACCAGCTCTACGCTAGCGATCCTGCCCGCTTTGTCAGCGAGGCTTATTTTGAATGTATAACTGGTCTCAAGGAAAAGACTCGCCGTGTTGCAGACATGGTCTTCGGCAAAGACCATCCTTACATAAAGGTGCTTTTCGAGAAAGAGGGGGAGAGCCATTCATTGAGTGGAATTCGTAGTGAAGTCGCTCATGGAGGTCTAGCGCTCATCGACAGAGATCATGAAAGGCTTGTACGAAAGCATATAGATGAAATGGCCCGTATATCCAAAGAGTTCCTAACAAGAATTATATTCTTCCTCAAGCCCGGCGATTCGTTGCCCTCTTGGTCCAATCGTTTTAGAGGCTCGATGCATTTTGGCGATCCCCGCGCGACTTTATTTACGACCCGCGAGGATGCATTGCCGAACAGTGAATGGAGAATCAAGCCGGAATGGTGTGATTGAAAGAATCTCAAGGGTTCCATCTCAATGTAGAAGACTGCCCGCATTACAATTGGGCTAATAGTTATACTGAGAGTGTTGTGTATGGGTCCGCGCCTCTTCGGAGGAGAAGCATCAAGCCAAGGGCCTTCTTTAGACAGGGCGAGTTGCATCATTGTGCTCACCGCGATGCGATGGCCGCTGAGGCATGCCCGGTTCCCAGTGATCGAGAAAGATGTGGCCTTCGGATTGGCAGGGATTCTGAAGTTTTTTGTGAGACATGGCACTTTGAGGAACACTTATGTTGCAGAGTTTGCGCCTTCCAGGACGTCTGCACTAAAGCAGAAGCATTAAAACTCCCATCTCACCGCCATCCTCTGGGGTCAACGGCAGAATAGGTTTCTTCATCTGATGACAGTGACAGGACACACTTTCAATTTGGCCCATTCCCGCTCAGCAGTGACCACCTCAACTCCCATCTGAAGCCCCAGCGCGAGACAACAACGATCACCGAGTGATAATCCTTTCTTCCTGGTCGCGCTGCGCAGTGAAGCTGCCGTTTCGGCTTGCTGTTTGTTGAAATCAATGACTTCGATCCCCAGGAGGTCAAAGCTCTGCCGGGCCTCATCTTCCGGCATGCCGGCATCGATCAACTTAGTCAGCACCTCGGCGAGGTTGACTGCGCTGATTACTGCTTCGTCAAGCGCAGACTCGACGCGGTCTCCTCCGGGCTCGTCATTGAGTAGTGCAAGCACCGCAGATGCGTCGAGCACACATTTACTCATTCTCGGCCTCTCGACGGCGATCTTTGTGGAGTTCAGCGACGAGCGACCTGCTTCCTGGGATGCGCTTTTTGACGAGAGCCTGTGCGCGCCTGACCGCCTCAGTTCGTGGCACGATTCTTATTTCATTATTTACGAGGCTGAGTGTGATCGAGTCACCGATCTCCAAGCCGATCTCCCGCCGGAACTCTGCCGGGATGACGACCCTGCCGCCCTCACTTACTTTTGCGTTAATGCTATCACTCATTTTACATTCCTACTGCACTGTTGAGCAGATTCCATCCACCATGATGATACTACAACATGTCATGAATGGTAAAAGAGTTATTCTATGGACATTTGGCAATTTATTATTTCTTGCCATAATTATAAAGAATGTCATAATGCTTATTATCGGACTCCAGGTATATCCCCCCTTTATGATCCAGCCTCGTATGATCCGTTCAGTTGGTATCTATTTACATATTTACTGGCAAAAATTTTCATAATAGAAAGCTTTAATTATTCTTGGAGGTGCCTAAAACCCGGGCTTATAGGGCGGGAACTATTTGTAGGCCGCGATCATTGGTTGCTTGCGGTGTAAACTGGAATGTAACGATTATCTTTATTACAATTATACATTCTCTTAAGAAGCCTCTACAGAACTGATATGATAGACTCAGCAATCTCATTAGCATTCTCCATGCACGCTAATAAGGGTGTTTATGCAATCCTGCTAGGATCTGGTGTATCTCGCAGTGCGGGGATTCCCACCGGGTGGGATGTGGTAATAGATCTTATTCGAAGACTCGCACACCTTCAGGAACAAGAGTGTACTCCCGATCCGGAAACCTGGTTTCGTAATACTTACGGACAAGAACCGAACTACTCCACCTTGCTGGCCGAATTAGCGAAATCTCCTCCCGAACGTAACCAGATATTAAGAGGCTATTTTGAAGCTGATGCTGAGGAACGCGAGCAGGGATTGAAGATGCCGACTGCGGCTCATCGGGCTATAGCCAATCTGGTTGCAAGTGGGCACATACGGGTCATCGTCACTACTAATTTTGATCGCCTCATAGAAAGGGCTCTCGAAGCTATCGGCATCACCGCGAGCGTCATCGACAGCCCGGAGAAAATCGATGGGGCAATGCCTCTGGTCCATTCTCCATGCACAGTCGTCAAACTCCACGGCGATTACATGGACATCCGGTTCAAGAATACACCGGCAGAACTGATGAAGTATGACGACAGAATGAATCGCATCTTGGATCAAGTCCTGGATGAGTTCGGTTTGATCATATGCGGGTGGTCGGCAGATTATGATATGGCGCTGGAAGAGGCGATTGCTCGATGCCCATCTCGCCGGTTTACTACCTACTGGGGGTATAAAGACAGAGTTGGAGAGGCTGCACAGAGGCTGATCGCGGTGCGAAGAGCAGAAGTGATCAAGGTCGAGAGTGCTGACTCATTCTTCCAAGATTTGGCCGAGAAGGTTATCTCTCTGGATGAGATGGCAGCCTCACATCCGCTTTCCGTGAAGGTTGCAATCTCGACAGAGAAGAAATACCTCGCGGAGGAAAAGTACGATATTCGCCTTCATGATCTGTTAATGGCAGAGACGGGTAGACTGCTGGAAGGTATGTCGGATAGACATTTTCCAACTGGCGCCTCAATTGACAAAGGAGAACTACAAAGTCGTGTCGCGCGGTACGAAACGCTCACAGATACTCTTTTAGGCCTGGTCATCACGGGGTGCTACTGGTCAAAGGGCCGACATGCAGAACTCTGGTCTAAAATACTTAGACGTGTTGCGAACCCGTCAAAGGATTACACAGGTTCTCTGAGTTGGGAGGGTTTGAGATGGTACCCGGCCTTGCTTCTGATCTATGGAGGTGGCATTGCCTCTATTGCCGCTGAACAGTATGGCGACTTGGCATCTTTACTCCTCAAGACCGAGGTTCGCGTAATTAACGAGAGAGATAATCTCCCAGCGGCACGTGCCATTTACCCTGCGACAGTATTTGACTCCTCCCTCGGTCAGCACCTTCCAGGTATGGAGAACAATACCATACCCGTCAGTAACCATCTTTATAAGGTGCTGCGAGCGCCGCTTACTGAAATCCTTCCTCAAGATGACGATTACACCAGATTCTTTGATCAATTTGAATACCTGTTCGCCTTGATTTATGCCGATCTTGATGCGAAACAACGGGTTTCAGAATATATCTACGGCCCGCCCGGTCTATTCACCGTGAGATACCAACACAGGCGTGAAAACAGTATTATAAAGGAGATTAAGGTGCAGGCGGAGAGTCAGGGCGATAACTGGCCGCTGCTAAAAGCCGGATTTTTTGACGGATCCTATGACAGGCTAGCCGCCGTTATAAAAGGTTACGAGGAAGATAGCCGAACCGGCCACAGCTAGTCAGAGATGAAGCCCTTTGCTCACCGTTCGGGAAATAGGGAGTGCTGGCCGCGCCCCGGTCGTATTCGTAGGGACTACTCGTTTGAGGAAGAGGTTTGGGGAGCATCGTACCTGGCTAAGTTTCCTGCTATTCGTTTAATAACACCCAATGACTCAGATGATGGAGAAACGTCCTGCGCTGGCTGTAAATCAAAGGTGCCTGCGGCTACTCTTTCAAAAACCCGTTGAAGCAGAGTCCTGAACGCATCTTCCGCCCGGTCAGTGTATCGCCAAAGAACCATTGCATCATCCGTAGAGAATACCGCAAGCGTCGGGTGCGCAATATCTATAGCGTTTCTTAGCGTAAGGGCTGGGATGAATAGAGCCTCTATTTCCAGTTCAGTAAACCCTAAAGATTTCAAACCGGAGCGAGCATAATCTATTGTTTTTCCTGGGGGAGCGGGAAAAAGTACTTCAAGGATCTTCGCTTGATTTAGCAGCGATTCTGAAAGAAATTCCCATAGCTTGGCCCCCCTCCTGTTTAGTCTGCAGGCCAGGTAGAAGTACTGGGTTGCAGCAAGCAAGCGCCGGTTTCGCGGCCCTTTGCTTTCATCCAGTAACCTTAACCTCTCAAAGGCTGCAAGAATGCGGTTCTCCTGGATTTGCCTGGTAACTACATCAAATGTATTCCATCCAGTATTCAGTAGGCCCCAGCAAAATGGAATTCGTCCAGCAGTGCCTCGAACGTCGGATACAACGGGCGCATCGATAAGATCAATCGAGAGCAAGGCCGGGATGCCATAGTAATAGGTATCAAGCACAGATTCTAGCGCGGCTCTAGATGTTGCCTCGAAGGACACCCTCATTGTCGAACCCTCGAAGACGACGCTACCATCGGTCCCGACCATCTCCATCCCAATCGGCTCAAGGCTTCTGTCTGCGCTGACACCAGTCTCCCCTTTACAGACATCCACCGCGAGTTCCACGGCCGCTCCTAATGGCACCGTCCTGCTCGGCGACCCCTCTGCTCCAAAAGCCCTACCTGGCTCGAATGTGAAAGCTACATCAATTGTACACGGGAACTTTATGTGTGCCCCCAGCGGCTCGGTGTAAAGCCCACGAGGGCGGGCAATATATGTCAGCATATATAAAAGCCTCACCTCTTTGTTTCAATGTACTCTGATCAATAAATGTCGTGGGCGGTTCATCGACAGCTTTCAGCCTCCACCACGGCCGGAGGTCAGGTTGTAGGGGGTTTCTGGGCACCGACCCGTTGCTGCAGGGCGTAAGCTTCAGGTGGGCAAGGTTGGGTTCCCATTGTGTAGAGTTCAAGCGGTACCACTTGACCGCAAAATATTATATTTGCCTCCGCCTCCGGTTTATAGCGAGCGATAGATTCCTCAAAGGCGGCTAAAAACGGATCGCCCTTGCTTGCGAAATTGCCTCGGATAAAATGCCTCCTTGCGGTACTCTGGGCATTGTCGCCACCCGGCAGATAGTAGGCACTAAAAAACCGAGACGGCTGCGAAAGGTCCGTGTTGTCGACATCTATTACTACCACCCCGCGTCCGCTGACATTAAACCCTGACCATGCAATGGTTGCTATTTCAGGCCACCTCTCCCGGATGACGACACTGTTTGTATCGTCGCTCGTTATTCTCTCGTTGTTCTCCCGAATCCGCGCCGCCTCCTCCGGCGTAACAGCGCCTGAAGGGATGCGCAGGAATTCCTGGCCCCCATCCCATTTGAACCAAACCAGAACTTCTCTTCGAGGGTCGTAGCTCGCTATTGCTTCTGTCGCACCTACGCCTGGCCACCCGGGCATACTCTCTAACCGCCTGCCCGGAAGATATAGTGCCATGAGGCCTGTCTTACCCTTCACGATAACCTCTGAATCAAGGAAGATATGCATTGCTCCGCGACCTGCTCTCTGAAAACCTTCAAAGGTCCCCGCGGCCAGGCTTAACCAATTTTCATTGATGAATTGACGACGCGACTCATTAATCGATGTGGCTCCCACCATGAATTAGCCTCTCCTCGCAATACTCGCTAATTGGCTTCGACTCCGCGGTTGATTACTGGGGGCAGTCGCCCAGGCTCTCACTCAAGTCACCCCGCTAACCCTTTGCTGGTTACATTCCTAATGGGTAGTGCAATCACCCCAATCTCAATCAAGCCACCGCGCCGCCCTTGGACCCGCTCATCTGCTTGCGCCGGTCTGGGTGCAATCACCTGAACATCTCAATCAAGCCACTGCGCTTTCAGGCGGTAAGCTCTGTCACTATAGCTTTTGCCTGCCCCTCATTCAAGGACCCGCCTCCGACTGAGCAAAGTCGGATCACGCTCTAGGCCCGCCTTGATGGCCCGCTCGAACTTCATCGGCGACCCCCGCCACCTCCGTTATTACGACCCAGTCACTCGTTGTCACAAGTCCCGCGCTCGCGCCAAGGCCTAACGTCACATTCAGCAATGCGTATTTAATCATCTCGGTGGCGGTGTGAGAGTAGGCCAGAAGAAAAGTAAGCAGGCTTGAAGCGCAGAGGCTTGCTATGGCCCAGACTAAAAGACCCAGCCGACTTCCCTGTGGCTTCTTACCAGTTAGAATATAAATTGCCGCCTGTATTACAATCGCCTGGCCCGCTGCAAGAAAGATCGCTTCGGAGATGCCACCTGTCTTCCTCGATGCCAGCGAAGCGACATCGATCATGATCGTAGATCCAACAGCCAAAGTCAGCCCCGCCAGAATCGGCCTGCTCGGTGAGGTGGCAACTAGATAAATTAGCCATCCCTTGACTCGCGACAACAGGTAGGCGACTGCAAAAGACAAACACAGGATCACTCCACCCGCAACCGAACGCCGCCAGGTTGCTAATCCGTTGTCTGATATCCATACCCCCTTCATGCTCGCCGTCGTAGTAAGCCAGGCGAAGCTCAGGCCCGAACTCAAGCCGGCTGCGCAAAACGCGATGACCACGCTCAAAGCGTTTGATAAATAGACACCTGGTAGAGCAGACGATTGGTAATCCGGCCGCTGACGAGTTCGCCTTGCGCGCCCTGATATTAATTCTTTTTTTCCACTCGGTTTCATACGCGCGTTCTTTGGAGGTGATTCCCAATGCACGCGGCAGGCCTCGATAACGATTTGGCCTGTCAAGACGGAAGGTTGCCCAACGGCCAGCGACAACCGGTAGGCGTGGCGCGGAGTGCTTCTTAACGTGGGAACGATGCTCGGATATATCTACAACTTATGCGGATCAGCTCGCTTCGCGCCGTAGCGCGCGTGGAGTTAAGGCAGTCTGGATCACTTTCATGACATCGCGAAGGTCAAAAGGTTTTGTGATGTAATCGACCGCGCCTTGATCCATTGCTGCGTTTATAGAATCCACATCGTGGTAGGCCGACATACCTACGGCGACGGTCTCCGGGTAATACGTGCGCAGGATCTCGCACAACTCAATCCGATTGTAACCAGGCATATTGATGTCGGTAAGGACCAGATCAAATCTGGTTTTACTAAGCCTGTCCAAAGCCTCCTCGACGGACCCGGCGGTCACGCAGTTGTAGGCGTCTTCAAAAAGCGTCGCCAAACACGACAGTATAGATTGCTCGTCATCCACGATAAGCAGAGATACAGATTTAGCGTTATTCAATCAACTCTCCAATAGGGACCTAAAGTTGACTCAGCAATATGAGAGGACGTGATCGGGGTTGTACAGACCTCGCGCCTTATGTCTATCTTGTTCCTGCTGGTACTTTTCTATCTTACTTTCTAGTGGGATGCAAGGGCGGGCGGGCAGCCCAAGCCACTTTAACAAATCATAATGCAACCATGCTCCGAATAGCTGAAACCTTGAATTATTTGGTTAGGAAGCTCTCGCGTCTGGCATCGCTCGCTCTTCGGTTGCGTCTGACGATTGATCGAGCACTTCTCGCACTTTCCTACCAAGAGAGGCCACATCAAAGGGCTTTGCTAAAAACGTGTGGCTGGCTTCTAATTCGCCTGAGCTGACAATTGCGTGATCGGCAAAGCCGGAGACGAACATAACCTTGATGCCAGGGCGTAGCAAAGCTACGCGGACGGCCAGCTCCCGCCCATTCAGCCCCGGCATTACGACATCGGTCAACATTAAATCTATGCTGCCACGATGCTCCTCGGCTATCTTCACTGCTTCTGTTCCGTTCGCCGCGATAAGCACCGTATAGCCCTGCTGCGTGAGGATCTCTTGGCTCAACTTGCGGATTGCCGTCTCGTCTTCTACGAGCAGAATAGTCTCCGTCCCCTGTGGCGGCGCAATTCCCTTCACCGTCACAGCCTCCGGGGCGGCCTCTGCTATGCTTGGGAAATACACCCTAAACGTAGTCCCCAAACCTGGCTCGCTATAAACAGTTATATGCCCGCCCGATTGTTGAATGATGCCGTACACAGTTGAAAGCCCGAGCCCCGTTCCCTTCCCCGCTTCTTTCGTAGTAAAGAACGGATCAAAGATCTGCTTTTGAACGTCGGCCTCGATGCCCGTTCCTGTGTCGCTGATGGCAAGCAGCACGTATGCGCCCGGAGGAACCGCGAGATGCCCGCTGGCATAGCCGGGGCCAAGCTCAACGTTTTGGGTTTCGATGGTGATCGTCCCGCCTTCGGGCATTGCGTCACGCGCGTTGACGACAAGGTTCATTACAATTTGCATGACCTGGTTGGGGTCCGCTTTCACCCGGCTTAATTCAGCATCGCGCGAGATGGATATCTCTATATCCTCTCCGATCATGCTCCTTAACATCTCTTCCATGCCTAGCACCACGCCGCTTATATCCACAACGTCCAACTGAGCGATCTGCTTGCGGCTGAAGGTAAGGAGTTGTCGAACTAGCGCAGCAGCACGTCGGCCCACACTTTCGATCTCTGCTACATGCCTGGCCAGCGAACTGTCCTGACCAATTCTCATCGCGAGCAACTGGCTATGGCCTATGATCGCGGTCAGCAAATTATTAAAATCATGCGCAATGCCGCCCGCGAGCCGTCCGATTGCCTCCATCTTCTGTGAATGCCGTAATTGCTCTTCAAGGCTCCTCTCTCGCGAGATGTCAGAGCCAGCGCCGATGAATTTCACCATCCGACCGCTATCGTCAACGACCGGGCATCCCCTATCTGACCAGTGCAAATACGAACCGTCGGCCCGCCGCAGCCGGTACTCTTCATGAAATGCTTCCCCGCTTCTTGCTGAGGCCAGGTACGCATCCACCACCCTCTGCCGGTCGGCGGGGTGGATGAGGCTTGCCCAGGCCTCGAAAGAATACGGCACGTCACCCTCCTCAAAACCGAGCGCCCGTTTGATCCGTCCGAACCACTCACGCTTTCCGTCTTCAGGGTGATCCACGTACAGCAGATCGTTAGCGTTAAATGCGACCCTTCGGTATAGTTCGTCGGTTTCGGCGCGAGCGCGCTCGAACTGTTTCCGCTCGGTTATGTCTCTCTGAGTTCCCCAGACACGAACCACGAAACCCTGTTCGACCGTCCCGACAAGATTATTCAGGAAATACCTCTTTCCGCCTTTGAGATCGACCTCGACCGATTCTGCTTCAACCATCCTGTAGCCGGACCTTATGAATGAGCGCAGGTATTCCATATTCCCCGGCTCGTCGGGCGGCATCAGATCGCGGCCGCGCGCGCCTATAATATCTGCCGCGGAAGTATGGCCGTACATACGTGCCGTGACATCGTTACATTCGGCCAGGTAGCCATGCTTGAAGAAGTACTCTATCTGCACCTCTTCCGGCCAAGAAACATCTATGGGCTCGTCGAATTCAAACCGCCAGATGCCCTCTGAACTCTGCTCGACAAACGCGCGGTAGCGCTCTTCCCCTCTCCGCAGGGCTTCCTCGATCCGCTTGCGTCTTGTGATGTCTCTTGAAGTTATCGTGACGTGCTTTATTAACTCACCATCGTTGATCACATTCCCAAACAACTCATGGATACGGTATGACCCGTCGTGATGCCGCACCCTGTATTCAATCGAGCAACCCTGCGCCGGATGGGCGCCCTTCCCCATCTCTCCCCGCACTCTTATTATGTCGTCAGGATGCACGATGTCGAACGCGCTCATACCAATCAGGTCTACAGCCCTGTAGCCGAGCACCTGCTCGATTGCAGGGCAGACGTATATGATCTGGCCTGCTGTATCCACCAGACCTATTATGTCGGGCGTGTTCTCAATAAGCGTTCGAAATCGACCGCCGCTCTCCTTAAGCAATGCTTCATCGGCCCGGACGAGGGGCGACGGCACCGCGTGAACGCACTTGCCACCGGCCGCGCGAGCTTCAAACAGGAGCGATACGATAACACTCGCCAGCCCGAACACAAGCAGCCCGCGATACCGACCAGGCGTATTGTAGAATGTGGGTGATACCCGTATCAGCAGCGCCATGCAGGCCGAATAAAGGAGCGTGGAGAGAATGCCAGCAACCGCACTGCTTAACCTTGTGATTATCGCGGCGCTGAGTATCAGGAACAAGAAAGCGGAAGAGTCCAGCAGGGGCAGCGATAGGTAAGTAGCCACAAGACCGACTACGGTCGCCAGAATTGCGACTGCGTAATCCTTCGATGTTTGTGGGATCATGCTCGAAAACCTGTGAGCATGTAAAGACGCATGTCCGCCTTTACATCTTTCTTTTTTACTTTACCTGGGGGAGAAACCTATCTTCTTAACACGGGTGCCACCCGCATAGCAGAACCATCGCAATTCCAGCACCGCACTGGCTCTGCTATTACCAGCCCGATTGCCGACGAAGGGCCGGTAGTCAAGCATTATGCTTGAAACCACCCGCCAACGCAAACCCTCATTCCTCGTTTTCCCGATGATAACAAGCCGTCATCGGGAAAGCTTAGGCGATCAAAGGGAATTTCCCTTTGAAGCTATAAGCGATTGCTTATTGCCTCTAACCAGGTTTTCATCCCCCGCATCTTGACACCCAGCCCCCCGGAGAGATCCGAACGCGGCCCGAGCAACTGCCAAACAGGGAAGATCCTGTTAACGCCAGCACATAGTTTTTCCCCGCGTTGACAAATACTTCTTCGTAATCGCGCTCTTCGAGCCGTCTATCCAGACATTCCGCCACCGCTTCTTGCAGATCGCGTGCCCGGGCTGGCGTCATCTTCACATCATAAGTTTCGATCACCTTATCCGGCTCGATCAGGCCGAATTTCGCGGACAGAATCAACAACTCGATTGAGGGCGGCCATCTCCCCTCTCTCATCGCTTTCTTCACCACCCTGTAATTAACCCCGTCATAGCGGGCGAGCGCCGGTAGAAGCGCGGGCACTTCGTCTTTTCGCCCTGAACAGCTCAGTATTAATAAGTATCTTTTCTTCTCTGCCGCCATCCCTGCGACTCTCTCCTTTTTAATTCGGCACCAGCTTATTTACGCGGATGCGGCCACCACAGCCAATTCTGGGCCTCTCGATCAAGCGGGCCTGCTCAGAGTCCGGCCTTACACTCCGACGCACCTGCTGCGCCGAAAGTGGCGCGGCTGATTCAAAAATGGCGCAGTTGGTTTGCGCGACCCTTCCCGGCTATGTGTCTATTAAAAAGCCTGCTCATCTCTTTCACGCTGGCAACGGGCCTGAAGATGCCCTCCTCATACATGCTTTTTTTTCAAACTAACGGCTCGTTTCTCCACTCAGTTCTTGTGCTTTAGATCGGCCCATGCTATTCTACCACTGGCCTTTATAATGACTGGTCGCTCCCCCGCTTGACCCGTCCTTACTTCCGGTTTTCGCCTCCTGCTTCAGTATCTGACACGGACTTAAAGGGTTCGTGTGCGCTTTATTATTGTGCCTTCCTCCCAAAATCTAAAACGATCCCATCGTTCCCATTTCATCCTTATTCTCTGTTTAGCTTTACTCCCGGCTAAATGCTAATACGGCCTCCCCGGCCCGAAGAACGAACCGAGCAGGGAGGAACGCGAGGCCATAGTGTCTTCCCTTCCCTATGATACATCTTCCCTTTTGCTTCCCTTCCTTCAACCATTTCCCGCCACTGGCATATAGCTTGCAACACCATCGGCGCCGGCCACAACTTCTAAGGGATACGTAAAGCGGGCAGCCGGTTGCCCCTTCGCTGCCCTGGTGACTTGTAAATTATCGGTAGTCCTTTGGCCCGCCTAATGAGCTGCGTTCCGGTTCTTCCCGGCGCTCAGATTCCTACGGGCGCTTAGGCCGAGGCTTGCCTACTGGAGGGTTCGATGACTTCTCTCGTCAAACGTACACGGCTCATCTCGCTGCTGTTTCTGCTCTATCTTTTCGGCGTGGCCCTACCGGCACGCGCGACAACCCTCGTCGTCCCGACCGATGACGACCTTGTAATCGGTTCGCGCGCGATTGTGAGGGGAAAGGTCATCTCAATAACAACGGCTGCCGACGGCGACTCAGACCGAATCTACTCTTACATAACCGTGAAGGTTCAGGAGGTACTGAAGGGCAACCTCACAGACCGCCTTATTGTAATCAAGGAGCTTGGCGGCGAAGTCGGCGACCGCTTCATGACCGTGTACGGCAACCCCAGATTTAAACCCGGCGAAAAAGTCTTTCTTTACCTCGACACCTGGCGCGACGGGAGCCTCCGCACCTATCAGATGTTTCTCGGCAAGTATGAGATCACCATAGACTCACTGACAGGCGAGGAGATCGCCCGCAGGAGTACGCCCGAGGGAGATTCTCTGGTGATCCAGGCGCACCACGCTCAACCTGGTTCCGTCTCAACTACCACCGAGCGAATGAGGCTGTCTGATTTTACCGATATGGTTCGCGGCAAGCTGAGCGCGAACTGGGGCCTCTCAGAGCAGTTCGCGCTTGAATATTACCAGGGACTCCCCCTGCTCGACCATCCTCCTGAATATAAGGGCCGCGCCGGCAAGGGCGAACTGCGGCCGCAATACACTTTCATAACAAGCCCGCCTGCGCGATGGTTCGAGCCGGACGAAGGGCAGCCTGTAACGGTCACTGTTAAGCCGGATAATTCCCCCATCCCGTCAGTACTGTCTGCTATGGAAGGCTCGATGGCGGCCTGGTCTAATGTTGCGGGATCTGCCCTCCGACTTTCGAGCGGCGGCCTCATGAGCGAGTGTGTCGAAGGCAATATCGGCATCGTCTTCGACAATTGTGATGGTCGTAATGCGCCGAGCCCGCGGTGTTCAGGTATCCTCGCCTGGGGCGGCCTGAACGGGCTCTCAAGGGCCACGAAGACCGTTAACGGTACCACCTTCAGGCAGATCACCCTCGGCTTCGTCTCGTTCAACCCATTTGCCTCTTGTCACTTTACAGACACCTGCAAGGTTCAGGAAATCGGCAGCCATGAGATCGGCCACGCGGTCGGGTTTGGGCACTCTTCCGACAATGACGCGACTATGGCGCCCACAATCCACGGCGACGGGCGCTGTGCGTCCATTCGCGCGGACGAGGTTGCGGGCGCCTCGTTCACATATCCGGCGACGGGAGGCGGGGGCGAGGCGCCCGCGATCACCACGCCGCCAGCGCTGCCGGCTGGAACGATCAACACGACGTATTCGCAGAGGCTCGAAGCGATAGGCGGCCGGCCGCCCTACACCTGGACACGCATCTCCGGCCAGCTCCCTCCCGGCCTGAGCTTGAGTGCGCATGGGAATATAACCGGCACTCCAACCGAGTCGGGAAGCTTTACCTTCAATGCCCGCGTCCAGGATGCGGCCGCGCGCTCTGACACTTCGGCCTTCTCTATCTCCGTAAGCCCCTCCGGGGGCGGAGGCCGCGTCACCATCACGACGACGGCGCTCGAAGACGCGACCACCGGGACTTTTTATTCGCAATTTCTCTCCGCCGAAGGCGGCAGGACCCCGTACAGATGGGTCCTTGTGTCGGGAACTACCCCGACTGGCATTACACTAACCAGCGCCGGCGCCATATCAGGCACGCCTTCAACCGCAGGCTCATTCACCTTCACGGTTAAGGTCACGGATGCTGAAAGCAGGTCAGCCCAAAAACAGTTATCACTTGTCGTGAATCAAGGCAGTGGCGGTCCGGAGATCACAACCTCTTCGCTACCGTCGGGCCAGGTCGGGGTTGCTTACTCGGCGCGCCTGTCGGCGACGGGCGGGGCTGCCCCGTACAGGTTCACCGTCTCGCACCGACAGCTCCCCATCGGCCTGACGCTGTCCGAGTCCGGACAGCTTACAGGCACACCTTCTCTTGCGAGCGGCTTCGACTTCGCGATACGGGTAACAGATGCCCGCTCCGCCAGCTCACTCAAGGAATTTTCAGTCCTGATAACTGATTCCGGCGGCGACGGTAACCTTCAGGTCACGACCTCAACACTGCCTAACGCAAACCTCAACACAGCGTATTCTCAGCAGTTGGAGGCCACGGGAGGCACCTCTCCCTACGCGTGGACCATCGCGTCGGGTTCCCTTCCCGCAGGGCTCACCCTATCGTCAACCGGCTTTATCAGAGGCACTCCGTCCGCAGCGGGCGCTTCCAGCTTCACCGTGAAGGTGACCGATTTTCTGAACCGCGCGGCGACGAAAGCTCTCACACTTGTTGTGTCAGGCGGCGGCGGTCTTACTCCCTGGGCCTCGCGGTTCGTGTCCCAGGAGGTGCCAGCCCAGCTTCAGCCCGGCGCGCAGTTCGAGGTCCGCATGACGTGGACCAACACCGGCACAGAGACCTGGAGCGAGGCCGCGCGCGTGAGGATCGCCTCTCAAAACCCGGCCGGGACGACCAGGTGGGGCGGCGACCGCATCATCATGCCTACCAGCATGCGCATCGCGCCGGGCCAGCAACTCTCGCTCAGGTTCACTCTACGCGCGCCCACGGCGGCCGGCACCTACAACTTTCAATGGCAGCTCATACGCGACGGCAACGGCTACTTCGGCGAGCCCTCGCCGAACATAGCGATCGCCGTAGGAACGCCACGAGGGGGCGGCGGCGGGACGATCACCATAGCCGGCAGCGCGTCTCACCAGGCCAGGCGCGACTCGTTCTTTACATCCGCGTACACGGCAGCGGGCGGGGCGGCCCCTTACAGGTGGTCCCTTTCGGCAGGGACCCTTCCGCCCGGGCTCGCCCTCAACGCCACGACGGGCGTTATCTCAGGCACGCCGGCGGTCAACGGCACAAGCGCCTTTACTATCAAGGTGACAGATAACGCCAACCTGACAGCGACGAAACAGGTCACCATCACCATCGCCGGCAGCGTCAAGCACGCGCCAAAGATCAAAAAAGTGAAGGTGATGGGTGGCGGGAAGAAAGTCATCATCATCGGTCAAGATTTCGCTCCCCGCGCGATCGTGATGATTAACGGGGCTCAGATTCCCGCCACAAGCATCAGCCCGACCCAGATCGTGACGAAGAAAGTGACCCTGGTCAACGGCCGAAACGAGGTCCGCATCGTGAACCCTCCTGACGCGTCATCCGATCCGTTCATCGTGACTGTGGGCCGGACAAAGTGAGATCACAAACAAAATGAGGTCACAAACAAAGTGATATCAACGAACAAAGTCAGTGAAGACACGAAGTGAGATAAACTATATGACGATCTTCTGCAACATTTGCCGTTCTCTCCTGTGCCTGCTCGCCGTGACCAACCTTGCGAGCGCAGGCCGACTTTCTTCCCAGGCGGGCGCGAGCGCTGCAGATTCCGTTATCGGCGCTCGCGTCATCGTCACGGGGCGTGTTTCGTCAACCAGAGCACGGCTACACCGTGCGTCACAGACCGTCTACACCTTCATCGAGGTCGAGATAATCTCAATCCTGAAGGGAGATATACCCCCTGACACTCTTACAGTTAAAGAAACGGGAGGCGAAGCCGAAGGCCACTTTACGACGTCCGCGAGCGCCCCCGATTATACTCCGGGCGACACCTTCCTGTTGTTTCTTACAACCTGGCCTGACGGGAGCCTGCGGACATACGAGGGTCCGGGCGGCATAATACCGCTTGCGGCTCATAATGACCTCGTTGAGGAAGACGACGAGGCGCTCCTGTCACGCGTCAGGGCCCTGATCGATGCTACCCGGCGGCAAGCCGAGCAATTCGAGCATAGATATTTTTCACGCGTGCCGATACGGAGCAAGCTCGCGGGCGAGGACGACGGTCTGTGATAAACGAAGGGCTGTGATAAATGAGTCAGGAATCATTGCTTCAGGTTGGCCCGCTCCCGGCCTCATGCCGCCCAACGTGGCATGAAGGTTGCTATAAAAACAGTATCGACCGAGCATTGTGGCCCTAGTTACAAACCGGCTTGCTTTTTCTGCACCCGGTCTATTCAGGTGTAAATCCCCTTAGCGGTCGATGATTACACCGCACAAGCGTGGAGGCTTTGTGGTTAACCCAGATGTGTCCATACTGATCGTCGATGATGAAGCGTCGATAAGAGAAATCTTTGTAGAGTGTCTCGGCTTCCATTACAGGTGTGAGGTCGCCTCTTCGGCCGAGGAGGCAATCGCACGACTTCAGGAGATGTCGTTTACTGTCGTGCTTACTGACATCCAAATGCACGGCAGCTCTGGTCTGGAACTGTGCGCCCACATCGGGCAGAAATACCCGAATGTCGTCGTCGTCCTTATGTCGGGGGCCAACGATATACAGTATGCCGTCGAAGCCATCCGCAGAGGCGCCTTCGACTACATAGTAAAACCCTTCGACATCCTTCCGACAATAGCGGTCGTCGAGCGGGCGATAAGCCATCACGGGCTGCTTAAAGAAAGACATGAATTCCAGAGCACGCTCGCGCAAACACTCTCTGCCCGAACCAGTGAGTTGGAGGCGGCCACCCTCACCATATCGGGGACGGTCGATGTTCTCTGCCTCAATTACAGGGCGACCCTGCGCGCGCTGGCTCGGACCCTGGAAGCCCGTGACATAGAAACGGGCGGCCACTCGGAGCGGGTCGCCGCCTATTGCCTGGAGATCGCGCGCGCGATCGGGCTCGAACAGACAAGCCTGATAGGGCTCGAACAAGGGGCGCTGCTGCATGACATCGGGAAGATTGCAATCCCCGATTCTATATTACTAAAGCCGGCGGCTCTCACAGACGAAGAGACGGCTCAGATGCGATTGCACGTCCAGCACGGGCTCAGCATTATCGAGGGTATCCCCTTTCTACGAGACGCGGCGCACGTTGTAGGGGGCCATCACGAGAAGTATGATGGAAGCGGGTATCCCAACGGGCTCAAGGCAGATGACATTCACATTCACGCGCGGGTGTTTGCGGTGGCCGACGCGCTCGACGCCATCATGAGTGATCGTCCGTATAGACGGGGCCGGCCATACGCGGCCGCGCGCGAAGAGATCATTGCCCACTCCGGCACCCATTTCGATCCTCTGATAGTCGATGCCTTTCTCTCAATCGATCCTGATGTATGGGAACGCCTCAGGGGGGGCGTTGAAGCGACTGTTCATCCTGAGAGAGTGATCGACAAGGGCGCGATTGCCTCATTCATTGGCAGCCTTCACCGGGACTATCTTCCGCACGATGCCGCCCTGGCGCAACAGGGTGGCGGGTCGCAACAGGGCTGCGACACCCAACACTGATGTCTCCGGATAGGCGGGCGCGCCACGGCCCGCCTATCGCCTAGAACTACCTCCCCGGACCGGGTATGCTTTGAACCCTCCTTCCGCGCTTCGCCCGCGACATCTACAGCCCGCACCTCCTCGGCACTCCATTTGCTAAACCTCTTTCGGGAGTGGGGCCAGCGCGGCCCGATCAACTTTTCCGAAGAGGTGCTTCTAATGCCAAAGAAAAAACACGAGAAGGGATTTTCGATCATCGAGCTGTTGGTGGTGGTCTCGGTGCTGATCGTCTTACTCACCGCCGCCGTGCCGGGCCTGCTTCGCGCGCGCAAGACCGCTAATCAATCTTCCGCCGTCCAGTCGCTTCGCACCATATACACAGCGCAGCACCTTTACTTCATGAGGTCAGGCGTTTATGCGGCGCTCGCCGATCTGGCGCCCGAAGGGACGCTTGATGCCCACCTGAGTTCGGGGAGTAAGAGCGGTTATAGCTTCGTGCTGACGCTCTCGCCCGACCAGAAGACATGGAGTTGTGTCGCCACCTCGGAAGAAGACCCCACCCAGCTTCAATCTTATTTCATCGACAACACCGGGGTAATCAGATGTAGAGACGGGGCGGGAGCAAATGGCGGCAGCCCGCCGCTCTCCAACTGATCTCTGCTCTCGTGTCTTGTCGTAATAGATAATCATGCTGGCATACACGTTGCTGAATCTTACCGGGGACAATCCGCAGGGCGGGACAATTCAATTATGCTCCCGCCTTCAAGGTCGAGCGGTGCCAACTGCGGGGACAAGCAGATAGGGCACCGCGTCCCTTCTCCAAAAACCGAGCTTTCCATGATTCTAATTCAAGCTACCACTTTCTATGAACTTCAAGTAATTCTCACGTTGATATTCTGCCATCTTCGAGATGCCTTTGTTCGATATCTCATTCAACTCCATTGGTTCTGTTCTGCCTGTCTCGGCACACCGTCTGCATAGACTTGCTTTGTGATCGAAACCTCCGCCGCCCATAATTACGAAGGTCATCTTACAATCGATGAGCGTGAGATCAACACTGTCGTTAACGTTATCGTCCCCGCGCCGCGCGTAGATTCCCCGCGCTGGGGTTATCTTGAAACCAGCGTCAAATACTTGGAGCCTTCCTCCTCGCATCAAAAGACATGGGGCGATGCCTCGGAAGTAACACCCTGCCGGATTGTTCGTGTTTATACTCGATGGACGCGCACCTTAACGGAGCGGCCGTCTTCTGCAACTGCGCGTGTAATGAGAAGCGGTCTCATCTTTAGGCACTCGCCGGTGTGATCGGTAAAGGCAGCGGTGTGGCGTTAAAGATACTTTCCGTTGTGCGTCCCGACATCTGGCAAAATATCGCCTTCCTCAACTCCATGCCTGAAGGCGTGGTGGCCGCAATCTTTTGCGCGATCCTGTTCAGGCTTCGCCTCTGCCAACTGCTCGAAGATATAGGCGACGATCCTCAGTTCTGATCGTCTTCCTGGTTTCGTGCTGATAACCACCGCCCATCACAATGAGCCTACAGATCGGCTACGCTCAGGATGTCTGGCCCCTGGCTTGCAGTCTTCTTTTGATCATCTGTTGACTCCACGAACGGGGCGCCCACACGAGCCCAGGCTTCCCGTTCCTCGGTTCTTGCGCCGAAAACGGCGCACTCGCTCCTGTAACAGACCAATTCCGCTGGCACCTGCGTTGCACTTGTCATGCCTGCGCTTTGCGCGATCTCAAAAAGGAAAACGCTACTAGGAGAACGCTAATGAAAACAAACACCAGATGGACCATGCTCGCGCTGATGCTCTCGATCTGCGCCCTTTCTACCTCGGTAGATGCTCAATCAGTCTTCAAGTCGGAACGTGACGCTCTCGAAGTTATCTTGACCGAAGCGAGATGGGACGGCCCCTCCGCAGTACGACGACCGTCGGGTTCACTCTTCTCCAGACTCCCGCGAATTATCCGGGGCGATGCGAAGCGTGAAGCTGACCGAGCTTCCGAGCGGGCGGCTCAAAAGGCCTCCTGCACGGTGGTGGTCGAAAATACCAGCGAGGATACCCTGACCAACTTGACCGTCGAGTTCAAACTGATCGACATTCGCGGAACGCAGGTGGATAAATTCATCCTCGTTTTCGAGAAACGGTTGGCACCCGGAACCCGCGCGCAGCTCACT
The DNA here is from genome assembly GCA_964615905.1 of uncultured Clostridia bacterium. Classification (GTDB taxonomy): domain Bacteria; phylum Acidobacteriota; class Blastocatellia; order UBA7656; family UBA7656; genus DATLMR01. The sequence goes on along the minus strand of CAZTUB010000018.1, from coordinate 26,333 downwards.
CAGGAATTCTCTTACCGTGACACTCAACGTGATGGGTTGCGGGCGGAAGCTCGCATCACTGCGCTTGAGTTCAACGGCGGAACGATAACCTGGAAGCGTCGCTCGGACGTGGGCAGCAACGGCCTGCCCCCGTCCCGGCAGTAGAGTCAGGAGGCAAACATGACGAGGCTAACACTTGTGGAGAATCACATTCCCACAGTCCGAAGCATTTTCTTCGCCCTGTTATGGATCGCGGCTCTCGCGGCCACGATTTCGGCAATGGTTGCTGATGACCATCAGGGAGTGGACGTTGGCTCGCTTGCCACTCACGGATTACTCTCAACCGCAATGTCCACCAGCTATCAAGTTGCGGATTGGGGTTGGGGGGCTTTTTTCGTGGAGATGTCTCTCGGCGGCTCTTACCTGCTCTTCCACTGCGGCAAAGTTTTCTTCAGAGAACGTCTGGGCTTATTGGGGTCGTGCACGATGGCTTTAGCCTTCCTGTACCTCGTGATAACTCCTCTTGTGCTTCTGAGCTTTGCTGCCTGCTTTTGATGAAGTCGGACCGGGCATGGCCGAAGTAAGACTGGCGCCGGCTCGCTTACCTGCGCCGGTTCACACAACGAGCTGATCGGGACCAAGCTCCCGCAGTTCCGGCCGAAAGACACTAGTACACACCGTACTACGCTGCTCTTTCGGCCTTCCTCATTTCATCTCTCTTATCTCACCTCTCTTTATTTTTTTGGCCTCCTTGGCGGGAGTTTCCCTATGAGGATCGATTTCTTCCCTATGAGGAGCCTTCCCTTCCCTATGAGAAGACTTCCCTTCCCTCGACTCACAGCACCAAAGGCTCTTTCTCCCGTTGCGGTCGCTTTATCCCGCATGGTATATTGCCGCCTGATGTCATCTTGACATCATATCTTCTCCCCCGAATGAGGATGCCGGCTTTAGCTGAACAGAAATCAAAATCATAATTTTGCAGCGCGGGTATCACGATTTATCTATGGGCTGGCGGATCCCCTTATTATCTACTCAGACATTAATAATATTCCCGAGGTATCTTATCTATGCCTGTGAGCAGTCGCTACCGCTCTAAGTTCATGGCGATCGGTGGCGGTTGATTGCAGACGCTGAGGAACATGTATGAGTGAACGGCAAGGCCGGAGCATAGGTCGGGGTTGCTCCGTAGCAGCATTACCGCATCTTTGCTGAAGCTGTAAAAAGCTGATGGGCCAGTTCGGTTTCCCGTCCGCCTAGCCCATAACATGGGTTAACTTCTGATTTAGCGGCTCATTCGTAGTGGGCCGCGGCAGCAAGGTGTTTTTGTGTCTGCATCTAAACTGTTGATCCGCAATATATCGCCGCCATCATGCTGTGTCAATAGGGCTCGGGGGGCTGATGTTTTGATTACCTTTTACTTCTTCATGGGCGGACTCCGGGGGTGTACTTTTGATTATATCAATCATAAATGGCTTTTTTTGCCCGTGACTGTTTCTCATGTGCTCTTATTCGGGGTCTGGCGGGAACCCCTGATGCTTCGATTATACCGCCTGCATTTTTGGCTTATCGCCTCTGAACTTACGATTATTCGCGCCTGCACCTTGGCCTGCCCCCCCATGATGGTTTTATTTCCATTAATGGCCTCAATCCGAATCATTTCAGGACTTCCGGCCCCATAGACTGTATTAGACGGCCGGTTAAGAGTATTTAGACACACGGGCAGGATAAGCGGTGACGGATCAGACAGTGAGACGGCAGGTGTGTTTCACTTTCTCATTTGCTTGTTGAACGCAAGGAGTCGAGTCAGATGTCAAAAGAAGCAATCGTATCAAAAGACCTTCCCCGCCTTCCGCAAAATATTATCAGAACCGAAACAGTTCTTTCGCGGATGCCCATACACCAGCTGACCAAGAGCGGTGAAACAGACATCAGGATCGAAGAACGAACTTCTCACGGTGTAGTTGAATTACTCTGGGACGTATCTTATAGCAAGAAGCATGGTCCCCCCCGGCAGCTCGCCTATAAGGTCGATACTTTGATTATCAACCGACGAATTGACGAGCTGGGACGCCCCCTGCCCAAGCTGATCCGCGTCGGGAGCCTTTCATCTATTTGCGCCGAACTCGGCATACAGGTGAGCGGAACGAATACTGCAAATTTGAAAAGAGCATTCCAACAAAATGCCGGAGTCTTCATAACCGCCAAACTTACTTACAAAGACACCGACGGAAAGGAACATTACCTCGAAGCGAATTTTACCAGGTATTCCGTATATACAACCGGCGAGCACCTGCCTTCCGGGGAAACGGCCGACGCAGTATACATATCACTGAATGACCCATTCTTACAGGTCCTGAATAGGGCACCCGTCAGGCCTCTTGATTATGACTATCTTAAAGAGTTGCCGCCTCAGGCTCAAAGGCTTTATGAGATTATCAGCTACTCTATGTTTGCCGCTGTCCGTTATAACCTGCCCCACGCCAAGGTTAGATACTCGGACATCTGTTTATTCTCTGCGCGAAAACGGCCCAACGACATCAAGAACGTAAGAGCCCATCTTCACCAGGCCCACGAGCCGCTTATCGCATCAGGGTATATTAAGAGTGCGAAACTCAGGCCGATAGCTGGCGATGGTCCACCTGACTTTGAGGTTCTTTACGAGGTCGGCGCATTGGCGAGGTTACACTATACCTTTTTCAATTCAAGACGATCCCGGCCAACTTTGTTCGACCAACAGGAGCGGGAGATGATCACCGCAGATTCGAATTCGATACGCCATGACGCAACTAATCTGGTTAAGGAATTCCATCTTATTGCCCGCAGAATGGGCGATCATACTCCAAGGAAGACTGAAGTCGATCAAGCCGCTCGACTGATCACACAACACGGCCTGGAGAAGGCCACATTCATCGTTAATTTCGCCGCCCGCCGAGCTATAGAAACGAGTTTTCCTGTAAAGACATTCGGCGGGCATGTTGTATACCTCGATGAGGCGATCAAAGCACACGCAAGGCAGGCATACCGCCAGCCCCAGGATCAAGCGCTTGTGGCCCCTCCCGCATTTGATCTCGAGGAGGAAGAAGAAGCCTTAAGAGTCGAAGAAGCTGCACTGCTCTCTGCTGAAGCAGATCTCCTCTTACTATCGGACCAGGATCGTACTGCGTTGCGCCAGGAAGTTGAGTCCTTGATTGAAAGCCATTCGGGAGGGTTTAAATCGAGGTGCCCTGAAGCAGAATATGAAAAGCTGGTGACAAGACACATGAAGAAGGTACTACTAACCAGGCGCGCTTAGTCGGCGCATCGAACAGGTATCTCTTTTCTCCTGCGAGAAGCGCAATCAAGATTCTTCATGGGTAAGGAGATTAACAGCATTCATATCCAGATTTTCACGACCGTTATCCTATCGTATGAAAGTCTTTGGGTCCTTATGGCCGCTCATCATTTGCACCTGGCGGTAACTGAGCCCCTGGTCCGGCGCTCTGGTGAGGGCGATCCGTCGCAGGTCGAGTGGGGAGAGTTTCCGAACCACTCCATAATCTGCCCACCGCGATACTATGTTCCATACCTGCGGGGCGAAAGCGGCTTTTCGAATTGCAACGTCGATAGTTTGTATGTGGCTGAAACAGGAAGCTCTCGTCTCCATCGCTCAGTAAAATCTTTCGTCTCTGCTCAGGCAGCTTCAAGTATTCGCCTATCGCTTTCTTCACCTCAGGCGGGAGCGGCAAGGTCCGTTCCCTTTCCCCTTTGACCTTCAGTCTCATAAACCAGCGGCCGGGGATCCATTTCATAGATGAAGCCTTGAGCGAGCAGACTTCGCTGACATGCATTGAAGTCCTTAGCATGACGATCATGATGGCGTAGTCGCGCGCTCCTTCCGCAGTTCTTCGATCTGGTCCAGCCAGAAGATGACTCACCTCTTTTGAAGTAAGCGAGCGGCCCGCGCCGTCGCTTTCCACTTCGGGTGGCGATACAACTTCGGGTGGCGACACAAGCTTTCTCGATGCCGGATTCAAGCTAATTAGCCCGGCGGCCCATAAACACTCGAAGAACGAGCGAATGACCGCAAGTTTGAAGGCTACGGCAGCCGGCCGCTTGGGCTTGCTTCGCTCTCGATCTCTAAAGCTGAGCACCTGCTCAGGGGTGACCTGCGAGGGGTGGAGATCTCCGGCGCGTGAAAAGAACTCGCGCACAACTCTTTGATAGGCGCTGCGCGTGTCGTCAGATACTGACTTCTCGCTGAATCTCTTTGCGAGTCTCGCATCGAATCTCGCCAATGGACCTTCGCCAGGCGCGACGACAGCCGACAGCGGTTAATCTGTGCTCATACTTCTCCCGGGTCGCGTGACTGCCAACCTGCAAATCCTGCTAAATCATGGGTCGGGGGCTGCTTCGTGATGGCAATAGCCTTTGTCAAAATCAATGCTCTCATCACCTTACTCAACCGCCGCCGGACGCCAGAGGACTCTTCGGTCAGCCCCGAGATGCCGGCGCGGGCAGATCAAAATATGGCGGTTTCGCTGCCAATCCACTGAGGGCGTGGATAGTCCCGGCCTGGGGCCGGGCTCGATGACACCCGTCAGACTCACTTTACAAATAGAGGTCCTTTACAAACACTGACTCTTCTTCTGTAGCGGGGTCCTTGTCTTAACACTTGCCAGGGGCCTGCTTCGCGCCGGGCGCAGGCACCTCCCGTCGTGATAGGCTACCAGCCTGAATCGCGCTGTTAGGGAGATGCCTTTGCCTCCATGTGAATGGGTAGTCAGCCTCTGACCTGAGTCCAAAACCCTCACCTGGGCGAACAGCTTTCAAGGCAGTTGAATGGCTGGGACGAGCTGGCGTTCTGCCTCGGATTCGTCACCACTATCGGCCCTGGCAGCCCTTTGCAAAACTTGCCTTTGAGGATCAGGCTTCCGAAAATGCCGGGCCCCGCCTTCAAGTCTTTGAACTTTACTTTCTTGGGCAGAAAACCGCCAACTCTTACCGTTGCCCCTTGCCGGAAGTTCCTCCCCGTAACGACCAGCCGCAGTACTCCTGAAGGGTCTCGGTCAACCCTGCAGCCGTTAATGACCGGCGGCTCGGCCGGCAACACTGAAGGGCCATCGCAGGTTACTGTAACCTGGATACCCTGCTCGTTGCCGAGCGGACAACCCGCCGGCGCCCCCGGTAGTAAGTTCGTCAGGTTCCTGCTCGTCCCATTCGGCCCGCTCGCGAAGATCAAGAATGTCTTTCCCGCATTTGCCGAAGTGAAATCGAAGAAGGCGTCTATCATACCCGGGCCTAGGACAACGAATCGTTGCGCCTGAATGACGTTACCTGGGTTCCCACGCTCGACCGCGAATACGGACGTGACGTTCACCGTGTCACCGGTTATGAAACACGATCCGCTTATGATCAAGTCTTGCAGAACTGAGCAGTCGGGCGTCGTCGGCGTCGCCGAAAACACTACTGGGGCGCGAGTGCCTAAATCTATGGCGCATATCGTAGTTCTGGTAAACGGCCCGAATACGTTGTTGTCTCCCGAGGAAAAAGATGTTGTCACGACCAATGAACCGATCCCGCCGCAACAACCAGGAGGGAAAGCGGTGCCCGGAAAGTCAGGCAGGACCGGCAGGGTCGCCGTAATCAGATTGCTGCTGACCGGCGTCACGTCGGTGAGCGCTATGGTTGAATCAGGCACGCCATCGCCGTTCGAATCGCACGACAGCGCGGCGAACGTCGTAACCGTTTTGCAGGGTCGCTGGAGCGCCACACCCGTCTCAGACACGAAGGCTGGACAGCAGGTGGTGATTTCATTCGGGCAGAACCCGGTTCCGAACACGTTAAGTCTCACGCTACAGAGGGCGTTGATTAACCCTGTCGAGCCGGGCGTTGTTGTGAAAGGAAACGGCACGATCTCCTGGCAGTCGCCCTTGCAACAGGGCTCGCAGGGAGTCCCTATAAAGCAGACCTTTCCTCGATTCTGATCCACCTGGTCTTTCGGTTTACACAATAACGGATCATTTCCTTCGCACCTCAGGTCAAAGTCCGGCATCGCAAAGAAGACGTTCCCGTCTGTATTAACAAACGCGTCCCTCCCCTCGTTGAACACCTCGAAAATCTCCGGCTCCGTGCATTCCCCTATAAGACAGTCCTCGATGCTGGAGACCTGCCCATCTATCACTCCGAAGGAGCCGGTGCTCGCCGCGAGAGCCAGTTCGCCAAGGTTTGATTCGCACAAACCCGGCGGGTTCAGCGGCGATCTCCCCCCGGTTGAAAAACCGACAATGACAGGTCTTTCTGCAGTGCCCAGCAAATCCATACGACCGTACTCGAAGCAGAACTGGCCCGTCCCGTCCCCCCTGGGCGGAGAGCCCACCAGCGAGCCCAGGACATCTTTAAACCGCAGGTCCGTCGGCCCTTCCTGTTGATCGAACGGCGCTATATTGTCGCCTATCGGGTTTTGATCGTCGAGCATCTGTAGGTTGTTTTCATCCGGCCCTGTCCCATCGTCAAAAAGCGTCACAGAGAAAGTATTGCTCGCGCCGCTCGCGCCTCGGGAGGTGCAGGCTTCCATTGTAAATTCGGGGACGTTGATCCAAAGAATCTTAAAAGCATTTATGTGCGCAAACCCCAGAGCCTGCACAGGGAAAGTCCCCACACTAGTCTCGCGAGATTCAGGGTTGAAGTCAGCCCAGGCCGGGGCGATTCTTGGAGGCCCTGCACGAAAACCGGCGAGATTCGGCGAGCCGCTCTCGTCGCCTTCCCCAAAGGTGATATTGCCGTTAGAGTTCAAGAAGAAGCCGTTCCAAACGCATTCGGCCGGGTCGGATTCCGACTTGAATAGGAATTCAAATCCGCCTTCCAACAAGTTCGCGAGCACAGGGCTGCCATCTCCATCATTATCATCACCGGTGAAAGAGCTGGCAGGAGCCATGTTGCCGTTGGGGTTCTGATCGTCTCCACCCGCCGCCTGATGACCGGGGTCGAGACCTTCAAAGATAATCGGCCCGGATGTGGAATCATCAGGTTGAACTGGCTCCCCGCCACTCATTCCAAGTGTCACACCGGGGCTGATAGGGTTAGGCGCGACCCGGTTCGTATAGCGAAGAAAACCTGTCGCCAACCCTGCCAATCCGACAGGGGTGTGAGTGACCGTATCCATAGGCGATTGATAAAAGATGTGATCGAATCTATCTGAATCCCCGTCACCCATGTTGCCGCCGTTGTTCGGAGGCTCAGGATTAGAATTTCCCCTGAAATCTACAAGGTCCGCCATGCGATCCATCGGGCACATATCTTCAAAGCAAAGTATCTCTCCGAGCCGGGGGGAGGGCGAGGTCCCAATAGCGCCGGGCGTTCCGCCCGATATGATGAATACCGTTCCCGCTTCATTAACCGCTATGCCTGCGTGAAGAGTGTAGTCTATCTGCATCTGTACCTTCGGTAGAAACAGCGGCGGAAGGGGTGCAGGACCGTCCCCAAGCACGAAAAACTCGAAGTTGTTCACCCCGGGTGTGATCGAAACCCCGGGCCGCGATACGTCGGCAAAACCGTCTGCCACCGGCAGGACTCCGGCCTGCCCGGCTACTGGCACGCCGCCGACTGTGGGTACCGTGCAGGTATCGAAGGCCCCCATGCAATCGGCGAAGCTGATGATCATAGAAGGCGTGCCGGAAGGGTTTAAAGCGAAGGGCGCCGGGAACAATCCTTCCGTCAGTTGAACCTCAAGAGGGTCCGTGGCGACAAAAGAGCGGGCCACCGCCGCGTAAAGCACGTTACAGGCGGCCGTATCGAGAGCAACGATATTGCCAAAGAAAGTCGATGTCCCTGAATAGTTGGTGAGGCGCGCCCCGCTCCCAGTGATCGGCGTAGGCGTCGTCAACCCGAAGGTGGCGAGGCTTGTCGCCGTCAACAACCCGTTCGGGATTTCAGGTATAACGCGGTTGACGCGCCCGGGAGTGCCGCAGATTAAACGCGGCAGTTCCGTCGCCTTGAAGATTGCCCCGCCGAACTCAACGTTGATTTCATTGATCAGCTGGAAATAGAGGCTGCCGTCATCATCTACCGCCACGCCCGCCAAGTTCGATAGTGAATTTCGCAAGATCTGTCGCGCCCCCACCGACACGACCCCTCCCGGACCGTCTGCGAAGCCGAAGGCGAATATTCTCGTCCGGATCGGTATTCCCATGAAGCTGGCGCAGCTCGGCGTGTCCACGACCGACACGTAAACCACTTCACCTACAAGGTCGCACTGGCCGAAGTCGGCGAGGTCCGCGACAGGGTTCACCGCGATACCGGTCACGGACGGCTCGTCCGCGCAGTCACCTGCGAGCAGGTTCAGAAGCGTCACCCCGTTCGATACTCCAGTATTCACGAGCTCGCGGATATTTATCTGCAGCAATGTATCAACAGAGCCTGCCGGTCTGGTCCCCACTCCAGGGTTTATGTCCGTACCAACCCAGAAGTTGGAAACAGAGTCGCCGTAGTAATATACATTTTCATCGAACCCGTTTGCCACGGTGTGTTCTGAAATTGCGGTCCTGGTGATTGTGAAATCTATGTCCGGCTCGATCCCTGAAAAATCATCGGCCTTGGCCCCATGATCGGCAGTGCAGTCTTCTCGCCCATCCCAATCGCCTAATAGCCCCACTTCTGAAACCTGATTGTCGCGCCCGCCGACGGCTGTGATTAGAGCGGCCGACAAGGGGCTTCTAGTGTTTAGCACGTCGGGCTGCCCCGCCGCCTGGGGCCGGACCATCGAGTCGCCCCCGCCTTTGCTTTGCTTCTTGCGGTCGCGATTCTTGATGAACTCAGCGATGCTGGCGCTGACGTCTACGCCTTTAGGCGAGCGGCTCAGGCCGAGCCTCTTTATGAAATCAGGGTTCACCTTCCCGGCCGAAGATTGAGCTTCGGCAATCGCGTCGGGCGTAATCTTTGTAACCGGCTCAGACAGGGCTGTGGCGTTAGCTATGGTAACATTAGCCTGAGTCGAGTTAGTTCTGGCTATCTCGAGAAGCGGTCCGTGGAAACGCGAAGGACCGCTGACCCGCGCTTCGAGGCTTGTGAGCGGTATAGACACCGCAAGCATAGATATTGTTAAAACCGTAATTATGGGGGCTTTCCTCGTCTTCATGGCGCTACTCCTTTCGACGCAATAGAAGGTCAGGCGGCAGTCGCATCAAGTATTTGGCCAGCAGACTCAAGACACACCTTTAGCGGAGCGCCCGGAGGCAAAACCTCCGGGCCGGGTCTATCCGGTAAAACGTCCTCCAGACCATCAAAGGCACGACTGCTGTTGGTGGCGAAGATGACAGATAGACAGGTTTGAAAAATACGCTCTAGCCCAAGCGGCTATCGGCATTAGCAAGTGAACGGGCCGAGATCGGATTAGAATCACTTGACCAGAGGTAACGCAGAATGCGTCCAGATAATGCGCGTTGACTCTGTGCGGTTATCCGCTAACCTCCTTGTTAAGCAACGGTGCTAAATTGAACCGAGAAGCTCTCAACAGAAGTGAATACTTTCACGTTAAGTTGAGAACTTCTCGAAGCGAAACCCTTTCAACCGGACGGAAGTGTTCGTACGCATGGCAATGGGTTCATTGTCTCTTCGTTGGGGTGGTTTAGTTGAGGACAATAGCCGAACGAAGTTTAAGCTCTTATCAAAGCTCAAGACAATCAGCACGGTTCGTAATGCTTGCAGGTAGACCAGCATGTGACGTGCCATCGGCTGGATGAACGATTTCGTATTCGGCGTCATGCGTAACTCTTATGGCGTCTGGCGATAAATGATAGTTGTGACGGTAGGAAATGAAATTACTGTATACAGTAAGGGATGTTACTGTATACCTTGTTTAGATTATCCGTAAACAAAGTATCCGGCCTCGCTGACCGGGATTGAATAATTATTAATGACGCGGATGACCCGCTTGCGGTTATTCATTACCGGGTGACGAGCGCGAGCATGGCCGTTTGTTCACGCCCGGTCTCATCCCTTCCCATAAAGACTAACTGGTGCGCCCCGGCTGGCGCCGGCTTTGATCTTCATCTTAAACCTCGCACTTGTCCCGACTGTAAACGTCGCCTGTGGCTTCACCTTTACCTTCACCGCCGACGCGTCTGGAGCGGTTACGGTGACGTCCCCCGCGAACCAATCCGCGCGGTTGATATTCTCAATAAATCCTACCGCAGGTCGCGCGACCTGCGGTAATTGTTCGCAGATTGAGGCTGAGCGTGAAATCCAGCCCGAAGCTCGAGCGCGGGATCCTCAGGTCGTGCTCGCCAGGATCACAGTTATCTGTTTCAGGAAATCACCGGATTTTGCGCCTGCCTTTGCAACGTCGGGTGAGCGCAACTCTGTCATTTTGGCCTTATCGTCTTTACCCGCCGGCATTGCTCTTTTGTCCACCTCGGCTAATTATCTACACCCGCCACTGTCTATCTAACGGCTGGCGGTTATGCTTTAATCCCCTGCGATGGACCTGAGAGATATACGATGGACCTGAGAGATATACGCCGCCTCGTGATAATTGCTCTGTTTTCCGATGACGAACTCATGGAGAAGTTCGTTCTGAAGGGGGGCAACGCCCTAGACTTGATCCATAAACTCGGGTTCCGTACCTCCGCTGATATTGACGTGTCGATGCCGGATGACTTCACGGATGTTGAAGATGCCAGAGGGCGGATCTTCAGGGCTCTTCGAGACCGGTTCGATTCGGCCGGGTATGTTGTTTTCGACGAAAAGTTTCAGCCCAGGCCTTCAAAGGCTAAGGGCGGACAGAGCCCACTGTGGGGCGGCTACCTGGTCGAGTTCAAGATAGCGACCAAAGAGACGGTTGAAAAATACGGCGACGACCCGGACGCCCTCAGAAGAAACTCGGCCCTCGTAGGGCCCGAGCGGAAACGCACCTTCAAGGTGGACATATCGAAGCACGAATTCTGCGAGGTGAAACAAGAAGTAGAGCTCAATAATTACACGATCTACGTTTACACCCTGCCGATGATGGCTATCGAAAAACTCCGCGCCATCTGCCAGCAAATGCCTGATTACCCGCTCCGGCCTTACTCAAGCCCGCGCGCGCGACTTTTATGACATTTATGTGATCTTCACCTCGACCGACATCGATATTTCTTCCCCTGAAAACGTCGAGCTTCTACGCAACATATTTGCGGCGAAAGAGGTGCCTTTGGCGCTTCTTTTAAATGTTGAGACGCAACGGAGCTTTCACGCCGCCGATTGGGATGCGGTGAGGCAGTCCGTGTCCGGAGAGCTAAAGGGGTTCGATTTTTACTTTGATTTCGTTCTGTCTCTCGTAGAGAAACTAAAATCCGCCGGGGTAATATAACCGCCATTTCGGGTCGTACTTTTTACCTTCGGGGAGCTTGTGAGCCAGGTAGAAGTCAAACGACGCTCCGGGCTTTAGAAGCTTTGACCATTTGCTTTTCGGATAGCCCGCCCTCTCCATATAAAACCCGATCGCCTGGTGATACGGGTAGAGGTAATTCAGGTTTTTAAGAGTGGCTACAAGCGTGCTGGTCGACACCTGATCTTTCGCCCTCTCGTAGGCTTCAAGCACCTGGAAAACGCCGGCGGCGTACGCGGGCCGCACCGCAATATCAATTAATGTTCGCTCGAGTTTCGTAACCTCGAGCGATTCGGAATTAGACCCTGAAAAAGTGCTGACCTCTAACCTGTCAGTGAATTTCCCGTTGATAATGACAATCTCATATTCTCCATGTTTGAACGCGAGGTTCGATTGTCTCTGCGCGTTCGCGAATGCCCTGTTAATCCCCTCTTGCGTCAGTACCCCCGACTGGGGCTTCGGGCTCTGCTCGTAATTGACATAGACCGTCTTCGGGATCTGATCGGTCAGGCCATGAAGAAAGACCGCGCTCCCGTGAGTGAGATAGGAGTTCTTTCTTAAAGCCAGGGCCATTGAATAAATCGAAGGTTCTCCCCAGGCCAGTCTCTTTTCATCGGAATAATTTTCTGATTCGAGGATAACCTCTCGAAGCTTCGTCTCCGAAAGGAGGAATTCTAAGAATTTCGTAAAAGTGAGCCCCGCCGGGAGGCGCCACTCGCGCCGGCGCTCACTGAGTATTTGAGCAAGCTCTAGCCGATTAAACGCTTTCTTGCTTGAGGCTTCAAAGAAAGCCGTGATTCTTTCTTTTTGACGTTGGAGTTTCGTAGCCAGACCCTTTACATGGTATATATACCATGTAAAGGGTCAATGGGCAAGCCACAATACTTTAGGTATATATACCTAAAGTATTGTGCATCTACACGCAGCTTAATTCGGGTATATACTTGATTTAGCTGAAGCCAGGCGTTGGGTCTCAGCCCACATTCTTCAATTATCGACTTGCGGGGCCGGCCAGCCGGTTGTAATATGCCTCCCGCTGTTTCGTAAAGGGACAGGTTTCAGAATTCAGTCCGACTATTTACGAGCTCTCTCTATTTATGAGCTCACTTTTCCCACAGGCCAAATAAAGAGTAGAGCTATGCTTGTCCGATAGGCGAGGTACTGCAACCTCTCAACTGCGCCAAGCGAAAACACCTCGGGAGGCTTTATGAACGTTAGAAAAAACGTCAATTCTTTAGAAGTGGAAGAGAAGAAACTATTCGTCGAAGCGCTCCTGCGCTTGAAGAAGGAAGGGCGGTACGACGAGTACGTCCACTACCACCATGCCGTGATGATACCGACGACCTTCCCCTACGAGCCTAAGGACGCCAATTACCGCAACGGGGCGCACCGAGGTCCCGCCTTCCTGCCCTGGCACAGGGAGTTCTTGATGCAGGTCGAGGCAGACCTGAGGACCGTCGACTCCTCGATCTCTATCCCGTACTGGGATTGGACGGCGGATGCCGCCCTGGACGACCCGACATCAGCGCCCGTGTGGGGCGAAGACCTTATGGGGGGCAACGGAGTCGAATCCGACAACTGGCGCGTCGCCACCGGCCCGTTCGCATATAGTAAGGGCAACTGGCCTATCCCCGAGCATCACGACGGGCCGGCGCTCAGGCGGCGCTTCGGCGGGACGCTGCCCACGCTTCCGACGGCAGAGGATCTGACCCTCGCCATGAGAGAGAGCTTTTACGACACGCCTAATTTTAACAGCGGCCCGTTCACCGTCGGCTTCCGAAATCGTCTCGAAGGGTGGGTGACACAACGGGGAGACAGCCGCGTGAAGACGCCCGGGTCGCAACTACACAACAGGGTACACCTCTGGGTCGGCGGATCCATGGAGCCGATGACTTCGCCCAACGACCCCGTATTCTTCCTTCATCATTGTTTCATAGACAAGGTTTGGGCCGACTGGCAGGCCGTGCAGCGAGAGCGGAACCCCCAGGCGAGCCCCCACTACGCGCCGGAAGAAGGAGGCCCGGCGGGGCACAACCTCGGCGACGAATTAAGACCCTGGAAGCGGACGATCCGGCAGGTGCTTTCCATAGAGGAGCTGGGGTATTCCTACGAGCAGGTGCCTGCCCAAGAGCGGCTGCTAGTGGAGGCGGCCCGCGCCATACCGGCTCCGCCTTTTATGGCCGAGATGTCGCCCTTCTGGGCCGACTAAGCGGCCGGATATGTAGCGGGGGTTGGACCGGACCAGTTATGTCGAAACGATAAGCGAGGTACACATTCGATCAGTCAGGTTGTTAAAGAATTCCTTTGATCAGATCGGTTCAGTTGATTAAATCGTTTCGGTTTCTCGCTGGTGTGGGATCAACCCCCAGTCCTGTGTGCCCAGTAAGCTAGCAGAGCGGCATAAGCCGGTAGGGCGGCGCGAGCCTTTCACCTGTGAGGGAAAGGTGTTGCAACCCCCCGGTACATGTGGGCCGCCAGGCTGAAAGCTCCGTCGCTTGTGAACCTTTCCATCTCTATAATTTTGTAGCCCGCCCGTTCGATGACCGCTCCTATGGGCACGTCCATACGGCAACCGTTCGCAAGCACTTCGGAGATTTTGCTCAACCTGCTCTGCACCCTGGCCGTGCGAGGGTTTTGCGCCCTCCCATGCTCCAGAAAGACATAGATGCCATCGGGCCTTAGTACCCGGCGGATTTCAGACAAGAACCGGGACGCGTCAACGATCGAGCAGAGCGTCCAGGTCGTGACCACGCAGTTGAATAGCCGGTCATTCAGAGGGAAAGGCTCGTCCGGAACGACGGTTATTCGTTCTACCGGGAAGCTAACTCGTCGGATTCGTCCCTCGACCCGGTCCGGCAACGGGTCGGCAACGTCTAGAGCATGTAGTTTTCGGACGGCCGCCGGGTAGTGTGGTAGATTCAATCCCGTGCCGAACCCGACCTCCAGAACGTCACCATAGACTCTGCCCAGCGCGGCACCACGCAGGTTTCCATGACGTTTTAAGACCAGATCCATCAAACGGGGGTAGATTGAGTTTGAATACAAGGACCTCAATGTGTCCACATTGTCACCTTCCGGCGAGTCAACCCATAAGCGAACAGTCAGGATTCATCAGCCGGTCTGATTATTCTTACTCGCGAACGATAGTTAAGATAAACCTCCCGCCAGAAAGCTACGCCTAACGGAAGAATAAGCAAAGCGGTTATTACGCCCGGGTAGTATTCGCGCTTGATGATAGCGCTATAGACGTGTTGCGTTTCATACAGCAATACGAGTCCATACAATAATAAAACGCGAAAACGCCACTTCTCGCCAAGGAGCAGAACAAAGAACAGGATTAAGACGATCCACCATGTAACCTGAAACCCGATGAATAGCGCCTCTTCCTTGGTGCTGAACATGCGCCCCACGGTCTCAAACAACGCGTACGTTTCGTAGAAGCCCTGGTAGATCTCTTCGATCCCGTGGAGTATCATCAGTATCACGGAAAGGAATACAATGATTTTTAAGCGCCGTGTTATCATTTAAGCGTTGTCGTTACCCGCGCGTCTTAATTAAACCCCGACCTTGCCTGCGAGCGAAGCATCATTTCTCGTCTTGAATCAAAGACCACGCCACCCTCACACAGACAGAAAGGTCTCGTCACTTCGGCCCACGTCTCTTTTTAATCAGAGCCTCAAGGCAGGCGCTTGTCAGAAAACCGTCGAATTGCTCTATAGAGGGCAACACAAGGGTCGACGTCGCCACTATTGCCAGGTTCCGGGTCATCGAGGAGATAGTTATAATAACTTTGTCACAAGAATAAGCGCCCCACATCTCCATCGCAGTACCCATGCTCGCGTCGTGATCGGGTAAGTATGCCACCAAAACGTCCGCCCGCGAAGCAAGGCGAACGAGGTCGACGAAGGCAGATCTGATCTCAGAAACGAGTGGGCTAAAGCTTTCGCAGTCGAGCGTCGCTGCCGCAGTCTCCTGCATGTAGGCCGACAGGGCCTGATCCTGATTTTCTGCGAAGCGTTTTCTAAGAATTTCTAACGGGCAACAGATGATCGAATCAGGATACGACCTCAAAATCACCTCCCGCAAAGCGGACCGATAGCCCTGGTCGACGCCATCCGTCCCCGGGCGTGACCCCTGAATAGTTCCCGCGATAAAGAAGGTGAGACTTTGTCGCATCGGGCAGCGCTATGGTAGCATACGTCACGCGAGACGACAATTTGGCCGGCGTCGTTAATAGAGCGAAACGCATGTGCTGACCCGGACGGTGATAAATAAGAGGTCGCCGCAGTGCGTCAACATTTCGTCCCTCGAACAGTCTGAGCAGCCAGTTACGAGCAAGCCGTGTCGGTGCTGGGCCTTTGTGTTTGTCAGAACATACGCCATGACAAGATTCGGATTTAGACAAGGCGCTCTG
Organism: uncultured Clostridia bacterium; assembly: GCA_964615905.1. Lineage (GTDB taxonomy): Bacteria > Acidobacteriota > Blastocatellia > UBA7656 > UBA7656 > DATLMR01. Next base: position 10,599 of record CAZTUB010000018.1, on the reverse strand, counting down.
CTCGCGGGCATCATCGTCGCCGGCGCGGTGTTATACGCGGCGCCGATACTCCGACCCCGGCTCGCTTTCCTCACTTTCGTCGCAACCGTCCCGTGGCTTGCGGTCATCCTTTCGCCCGACCTCAAAAGCAGGAAGCGGTCGCCGGTCTGGTTCTTAATCCTGGTCTATTTGATAGGGCTTCTTAGCATAAACTGGCTCGGCAGTTTCAACGTGGTCGGATGGCTAATATCCCCGCTTTTTTATCTCCCGCTCTTCCTGCCCACGTTTTATATAACCCGCGGTTTGAGGGCCGCCTGGCCGGCTCTGCCGCTGTCGGTTATTTGGGGGTTGAGCCTCACCGGCACCGAATGGCTCAGGATATGGGCGGCTCCCGGAGAGGTCCCCTTCTGCCAGCTCGGCGCCTCCCTCGTCCCTTTTTCGAAATTGATTCAAGTTGTAGACGTCAGTGGGGCGAGCGCCTTGTCTACCATCGCGGCGGTCTCCGCCGGTTTCCTGGCAGATGTAGCCCTGTATCTCCCCTCCACAGTACGACCCCGAAAGCTCTTGACGGTCGGCCTGAGCCTCTGTGTCTTAGTGACAGTCTTTACTCTCTCCATCTGGTACGGTCATCTGAATGACCGTACCGACACGTTCGCGGCGGGGCCTCGGGTAGGGGTCATACAAACCAACATGCCCGGCTGGCGAGAGGAAGACGCATCTCGCTTTAAGCTTCAGCGGGCGATCGATCTGACGGTATCAAGTGGACCCCTGCTTAACGCGGACCTGATTATCTGGCCTGAGAACTCGGTCATACTGTCCGAGCTCGACAACGCTTCCTCAGCGGACTACCCTGTGGGCCGCGTGACCGCGCTCGCACGCAGCACCGGCGTGCCGATACTGTTCGATGGTCCTTTCGACGTGCAGAGTCTTTCGGAACGGCACCGGTCAGCGCTCGTGCTGCCTGATGGGACTCTCTACACGTATGAAAAACAACTCTTAGTGCCGTGGTCTGAGTACGCCCCTTTCGAGGAAACATTGCGCTCCTTTAATTCCGCGATGGCGGACGGGTATTTGACATTCCTTAAATCGCGCAACCCGGATTTTACGGCTACCCGCGTCGAGGAGAAAGACCCGATGCCTGTATTTCGGTATTCCGCGCGGCGCGGCCAACCGGTCATATTCGGAGCGCCGATCTGCTACGAGATCCTGAGCCCCCGCCTGGTAAACCGCTGGTACGCGGCGCTCGGCGAGGACGAGCTGCAACGTTTCTTCCTGGTAAATCAAGTCAATGAGATTCTTCTCGGCAGTTCGGTACACGCTCAAACCTTGGCTTTCTGCCAACTTCGCGCCGTTGAAGGGCGCGTGTCCGTCATTCGCGCCGCCAACAATGGCATATCCGCAGCCATCGACCCCAACGGGCGAGTTTACGACATCTTGCTGGACCCTGAGAGTAAGTCGTCTATCGATGTGGCCGGAGCGTTCTTTCCCGAGGTCATTTGGGACGCGAGGGGGGGGAGAACTATTTATGCGAGGTATGGCGACTGGTGGCCTGTCTCGTGCCTCTTATTTTCGCTGGGCCTGATTCTGTTCGGCTACGCGCGAAGAAGATGGATCGGGTCAAACGCCTCCGCGTGATTGAGCCTCAAAAAGCCTCTTACTCTAAAAAGCTTTCTGCTCTAAAAAGCCTCTTATAAGATCACGTATTTCAGACAGCGAGGCGTCTGACGGTATAAACCATTCGACGGGCAGGGCGCTATATTCTTCCATCTGGGTCTGGTATCGCCTGAGGAGATTTTTTACAACCCGCCCTCGCGCGTCCGGCAGCGAAATGGATCCCGCCAGGTATTCAACATACGGGAGATACACTACATCATCGCGCATTATAACGGTGTCGCGAAAGCCTCTTCTCAACCCTTCGGTTATTTCGGAAATTAGGAGCGCCTCAGATCTCGATCCCATCCTCCGCTCTATTAAGTCCACTGCGTGAGCGGTGTCCGCAGGCCTCAGGCCTATCAGCTTGAGCGCGTAGCGCTCGAGGAGGGCCTTGATGTAGCTGATCGAACCGCCCTCAAAGAGTGGATAGTGATTGTTCGCTGATATGCCCTTGAGCACTCCGTCGACAAGAGACAGGTATTGCCGAGGGGAAAGTATGTCGTGAGGATCCCTAAAGCCGTAGAGGTGCGCGCGGCCCGCCTGTAAATCAGCCAGGCCCGTGCCGACACGAAAGAAACTATGTACCTGGAAAGAATCCAGATTTATCAGTTCCAGCGGGAACTCCTCGATCAGGTCATGAGCGTACCTGGTCTTACCTATACAGGTTGGCCCAACCAGGGCCAGGAAAGCGGTGTCTGAAGTAACCATCGTCACCTCTGAGCGCCCATCTTTCAGGTCTGTGTTAAGACTGACGCTCACTATTTTTCCTTACAACTCTATGCTTGTATCTTCCACTTTACGCTGAGCGCTTCCGCTTCACGGAGGAAAGCTTCTCTTCCAACCGGCATTCACCTTACGTAAGCAGGGCTACATCGTTTATTTAATTATAGCTTACAAGCGCTTTGTTACCTAATAGGCAAAGGCTTGAGGGTCTCAGGATCTCCCTGGCATTATATAGCTAGATGCGCCCGGCAGACTTTATAAAGTCAGGAGCGCCTGATGTTTTCCCAACACTTGCTCAATTTGCGTTTGTTAATGCCTGCCTGAGCGGACATCTTAATCTTACCAGTAACCCCTGTGGTAATACCTCACATGTTTAATTCGTCTTTTCACTTCACCGTCTGACATTAGTATCGCGCGAGGCAATGGGCCAGTTGACGGCCCTTATACGGTCGTCGACGAGACATCTATTAGTTCGCGGCATTAAAGGGTGGGCCTCTGATAAGGATCTTCTCAACAGACTGTTTTTTACAGAATCACCCAGCCCGTCCCACCAGTCGGGGGACATGAACACGTTTTCAAAGTGCTCGAAAGTAAACCTCAGAATCGCGTGAGGCAGTTGATCATCCGCCAATGAATCGAGAGACCTAATGAATCTTGTGTTAACAGCGCTTTCGCCGAGCCAGCCGAATACCACCGCGCCACCCGTACCGGCAGCTATGACCGAAAACGTCATAAGCTCCAGCAAGGTGTCTCGGCTGACTAACTTCTGAAGGTTGTTACCTTCAAAATCATACTCCGGATACGCCGCCCCCGAGCATAGCAATTCAGGAGTACGGCCTAACCCGACGACGTAGTACTGCATTTCAGAATAGTCTGCTGATAATAGAACTTTGTCATAGCTTGACTTGTAGAATTGTATGTCGCTAAGGCCAGAGGCCAGCCCATCTGCGAAAGCATTAACATAGTCCTGATAGAAGACTTGGGCCTCAAGGCTTTTCCCGCTGTCCATCGTACGTTTGAATGGGAGCAAGTCTTTTTCTGCCATTTTCTGGAAGAGTTCTTTACATATTGCCCTGTAGCCGAGTAGAAAAGCGTGTTCCTGATTGGCCTGAAACGGATGCTTTTCAACAGGCTCAAACGTCTTGTTGTCGTGAGAGCCACAAAAACCTGTGAAGGTAGAGGCTGAACCGATACCTATTTGCCGCACGCTTGGATAACCTTTAGTCTTGTTCAGCGTGGCGTAATCAGCGGCCAGCCCGTATACATAGCCATTTCGGGCTAAAAGCTTCAAACCGCGACTTCTTTGAATTGTGTGCGCGCGGACAATTTTCCCACTGCAGGTCTGTGCTCCGGCTTCGGGATGAAGGCAGTATTCCTTACTATAGCTTTCCCTAGTCTTATCCAATTTTTCTTGTAAAGTTATGCGACTGGATTCGGCGCGTCCTTCGTGACATTTCTTAAATTTTTCACCTGACCGGCACCAGCAAACATCATTTCTCCCGATTCTATTACGTCGCATAAAGTTATTACCCGCCACGATAATCCCCAACTCAAAGATGCCACACTGATTGAGTTATCAGATATTTTATAAGGTGACGCTCTTTTGGGCCAATAGCCAACTGGTAATAATCATATCTTTGTGCGTTGTGGGAGTAATAATCTTTGTGGGCCGGGCGCGTCGCAGCGGCTCCGATCTGCCCGTAACTTGATGTATTAACATCCCGCTACGCTTCCATGTTTTCCACCCTTCGAGCCGGCCTTCAAGTGAATAATACATCCGCACTATTATTTAGAATTACTCGTGTCAAAGCCCTTCGCAAGTGAAGGCCAATAAACCGCTATTGACTCTACAGGTGAAGTAACATATATTCCTGCCCCATCAAGCCGACGCCAACCCAGGAGGCGCATGCTATGGAGTTCCCGAAGTGGAAAAAGAGACTGACCTCGCTTCTTTCTTCAGCCGAGCGCGTAATAGGCGCTTCCAGAAATGTGCTGCTCGGCGCGGGGCTGATGGCTTTATCGCCTACCCAGGCGGACGCGCAGACCAAGGCCCCCGTCTCGCAGTTCGATCTTCCTAAACGAGAGATCACGAAATACGCCTCGAAATTCTTATTGAAGTCGGCGGGCAGGGTCAGCCTGACCAGTAGCTTCGCCCAACACAGGTCGCACAGCTCGCACAGGTCTCATAGCTCACACCGCTCGCACAGCTCGCATTACTCCAGCACCTCTCCGTCACACTACTCGTCGAGCGGCCCCTCGACGCCGGCACCTAAGCCGCCCGCCACAACTCCGGCTCCGAAATCAAGGGCGGCGCGGTCCAAGCCGAAGATCAGTTTCGGAAATTATCTGGTCAACAACAGGCGCACGGGCGCGAGGTGGAGCCTGGGCGTGCGCAGTCACAGAGCTTTCGAGATGGACGATCAGGTAGAGATAGTCGAGCAAGACGACAGGTTGAAAATCACACCGCTTTCAGGCGTTACCGGAAATCACTACAACGGCTACTCAACCGAATCCGCCTGGGACTTAACGAACGGGAATACCAGCGTCGAAGTTGTGCAGACGACGACCGATGCCGCCACGACTATCTTTGCCCTGGTAGTCGACAGCGGGAACTGGTATCGCTTCTCGGTCGAAAGCGGGATCCTCTACTTCGAGAACAAGGTGGGCGGCGTACTGTCATCGGCAAAAACCTCGTACAACCGGGCCGAGCATAAATTCTGGCGGTTCAGGCATGACCCCGCTAACGGGCTTATGCTTTGGGAAACAAGCCCTAACGGAGTGCAATGGAAGGTCCGACACGCGGTGACGCCGCAGATCCCAATAACAGCCGTTTACGTCGAACTGAACGCCGGCACTAATCAGGTGGTGACCTCCCCCGGCTCGGCCGTATTTGCTAACTTTCAGATCGTGCTCAAACAGTAATGATGTCAGCTTGAACAATGACTCTTCTAAAGGTGACAGGTCACTGTATCAGGCTTAATACAATCTGAAAAAAATCTATTCAACATAGGCAAGGGTATACATTTATGCCTTCCACTCATCTTTCCTGGGTTCAAAATGTCTCTGATGAACACCTTGCCATTCGCGTTAATCTTGATATCTATCCACTCGATGCCCTGTTCCGCGTCTGCTACTTATTTACAGATAGATGCTATCTCTTCCTGAGTGAAGATGAGCGCCCCTCGGAACAGATGGCCACAACGACCAATACGGTCAGGGTACGGTTTGCAAAGAAGGCTGCTGATTGTGACCTTTATACTATAGCCGGAGAGTTCTCAAACGAACTCATAAATCAGAAAGTAAGGCTAGACATCGCGGCTGAGACCAGACCGATCCGCGAGATGATCGTGACCCAGGCATTTACGGAAGCTGATCTGGCCGACAGGTCGCATTCAGGTGCAGATTACCATGAGGATCCGAGGGGCATCTCTAAATGAGCATACGGGTTTTACTCTCGACCAGGATCTATCCGGGTGAATGCGTTGACCAGGCGGTTTCAGCCTATTTGAATCTTTGCTCTGTATGGGTATGCGACATGACATCAAAAGAGCGCCTTATCGAAATAAGCGCGCTTGAAGGCTCGACGATCGATGAAGGCGAGCTGACGCACGAGTTCTTGAATTACTTACTGGACGTATCAGTAGAAAGTCATCTTAACGCGGCGCGAACTCCAGACTGCCTGGAATTGTAAAACCATAAAATAGGAAGTCATGGGGCAAACACGCTTCGAAAAACGAGACTATTACAGACCCGGCAAGCCGTATCACCTGTTGCCTTTCCAATTTCTACAGTTTGATGCCGGTAATAAGATCGTCGTGAACGAGGTAGGCGAACACCTCTTTTTGAGTAACGAGGACTTCGACACGTTCGTGACACACCGGCTCGATCAATCTTCGGATACTTACTTTGACCTTAAAGGGAAGCATTTCCTCTTCGATTCGGATTCTTCGGCTCCGTTGGAGTTGCTTGCGACCAAGTACCGCACGAAGAAAGCCCACCTCGCCGGTTTTACCAAGCTACATATTTTTGTGGTGTCGCTCAGGTGCGAGCATTCTTGTCATTATTGCCAGGTGTCGAGAGTGAGCACGAACCAGGCCCGCTACGACATGAGCGAGGAGACGGCCCTCAGGGCGCTCGACCTCGTGTTCCGCTCACCCGCCGACGATATCAAGATCGAGTTTCAAGGCGGCGAGCCTCTACTGAACTTTAACCGGATAGTGCAGATCATTGAAGATGCTGAAAAGAGGGCCCCGGCGGCAGGAAAGACCGTCGAATTCGTTGTGACCACAAACCTGGCCCTCGTCACCGGCGGGATGCTCGAATACTTTCGGGATCATAACGTCTTGATCTCGACCTCTTTGGACGGGTCTGAGTTCATCCACAATGCCAACCGCCCCCGACCTGGGAATAACAGCCATCAGCTAACGATTGTGAACCTGACACGGGCGCGCGAGGTCCTGGGGTTCGACAAAGTGGGCGCCATCATGACCGCTACTCGTCTGAGCCTGCGACACCCGCGCGCGATAATTGACGAGTACGTCAACAACGGGTTTCAATCGATCTTCCTGCGGAACCTCAGCCCTTACGGATTTGCGTTGAAGACGATCAGGTCCACGGGTTATTCGATAGACGAGTTTCTCACGTTTTATACGGATGCGTTGGATTACATCATAGAGATCAACCGTAAAGGTATCAACTTCGTAGAGATATACGCACAGATAATACTCACACGGATTCTGACCCCCTTCTCCACCGGGTATGTCGACCTTCAGTCGCCGGCGGGAGCAGGCATAGGCGTCGCGGTTTATAACTACGACGGGGACGTGTATGCGTCGGATGAGTCGCGGATGCTTGCGGAGATGGGTGACAAGCAGTTCAAGCTTGGAAACGTCCACACCGACTCGTACGAGCAGATATTCGGCGGCGAGCTGCTACGGGCAATTGTGGCGTCTTCCTGCGTCGAGTCGATGCCGGGCTGCGCTGACTGCGCTTTCCAGACTTTCTGCGGGGCAGACCCGATCTTCAATTACGCCACTCAGGGCGATATGGTAGGCCATCGTCCGACCAGCGAATTCCACAAGAAGAACCTATTCATAATCAAGCACCTTCTGACGCTTTACTATTCAGACCCGACGATACGAAGGATATTCTGGGCGTGGGTCCATAACCGCCATGTGAATGAATTACTGGAAACCCCTTCCGTAACTGATGCAATGAGCGGTGCCGCGTGCCTGAATGAGGCCCCGGCATGAAACTCTACTCGCTCGGCCACAGAGTTGACCTCCAGCAGCCCGTGATCGCAAAGATCACAACTGGTGAACTTCCGCCTGGAGATCCGCGCAAAGACGCGGCGCTCTTCTGGGATCGGGAGTACGCGCCATCAGATTCATCCGGGTATTTGGCAGTGATAACCCCGCAAAAAAGCCCAGAATGGCACACCGACTCGCCGCTCGTACACTCCGTATCGGATCTCGATTATCTGGCCGATGGAGACGTGATCTATGTAAATCAGAAGGGGTTCGTGAGAACACTTTTCAGGAAACACTCTCCTCACAATTTCATACTCGTAACCGACCAGTGTAATAGCTACTGCCTGATGTGCTCGCAGCCGCCGAAGCAGGTAAATGACTTCGACCGCATATCCGAGCACATCAGACTGATAGACCTGATCGATCCTGAAACGAGGGAGCTGGGCCTGACCGGGGGCGAGCCCACTCTGTTCAAAGATGACTTCCTCAGGCTGATCGAATACTGCAAAGAGAAGCTTCCGAACACCGCGTTGCACGTGCTGACAAACGGCAGGCTATTCTATTATCGCGAATTCGCGAAGAGACTCGGAGATATTGGGCATACGGATTTAATGCTCGGCATACCTCTTTACTCTGACGTCGATTCAGAGCACGACTACATCGTGCAGGCGAAGGGGGCTTTTGAAGAGACCGTGCTCGGGCTTCAGAACCTCGCGCGGTACAATGTTCCGGTTGAAATAAGAGTAGTAATACACCTTCAGAGCTACCGCCGGCTGCCGCGACTCGCCGAGTACATTGCCCGCAATTTCCCTTTCGCTGCTCACGTGGCACTGATGGGAATGGAGATGTTTGGCTTCGTCAAAGCGAACCTGGGTGATTTGTGGATAGACCCGCACGACTATCAGGTGGAGTTAAAAGAAGCGACCGAGATACTTTTCCTTTCCGGCATGAACGCCTCGATCTATAACCACCAATTGTGCGTGATTGACCGGTCGCTTTGGCCATTTGCTCGCAAGTCTATTTCGGATTGGAAGAATCTGTACCTTGACCCGTGTGAGCGATGTTCGCTACGAAACGACTGCGGCGGGCTGTTCCAATCGGCGGCGAAAAAGCACAGCGCTTACATCAAGCCGATCTGATATTTAGGGGATGCCCTCGATGAGGGGCGCTCCAATGAAAGGCCTCGGTCATATCGATGAAGACCATCCTCATGAGGGATCTATCTGCGAGCGCTTGCGGATACGCAGAGAACAAATGGCACCCCGTAAGCGAGCCTGGTGGCACTCGGGTTCCCGGATGGTAAGAGCATGCCAACCCACTGCTAATAAGTTAGCACTTCGACTCTTTTAAGTGATTTGAAGTACTCAAAATGTATAGACACAATCCCAGTCTAGGGCAATTCGAATTTTTCGGCTGTGGATGAGATGTAGGAAAAAGTCCTTTACCACAAATGACAAGGTTCGGGACGTTGAAAGAGTTATTGAGTATGTCAAAAGTTAGAAACACGAGGGCCGGAGCCTCAACGTGCACGAGTTTGAAATACGGTAAATCAGTACCTCCCCCGACCCCGAGTAAAGGCCGCGACAGCAACATCATTCCGATAAATACTCATATGAGAGTATTTTCAGGCAACTGGAACCCTCTTGTGTAATAGATAAGGTAAAGAGGGGTATCTTCAAGGTGGCTGACCGAGGCGGACACCAAAGGACTCACCGGGAAAGCAATGACTTTAGGTCGGAGATTATCAAGCTCAGGGCGCAGAACAAGTACACGGTAGAGATTGCCAAAGAGTTGAATGTGACTAAGCTCGACTTTGTACATTTAATGAGAGTAACAAACCGCCTGTATCAGGCGATTGTACTCGCATCTCGCTATTTTTATCACGTCCACCTCATCAGCAGACTTTTCTAAACTGATTGTGCTCCATAAATGATGTCGCACGGCTGCCAATACATCAGAAAATGTTGCTTCGCTCTTGCTGTACCACGCGCTCGTCCTCACCGGCACGTCTCCTGTCGGATACAGCGCTCTGGCCATCACCGCCACCAAAGAGTACAACCCGAACAAGCAGGGCGTGCTCCGCTCTATCGCCAGATCACTCCACTGCCTCTGTGTCTCTATACCTAGATGTGCCCGACTCTCTTCAAACGTCGCTTCTATCGACCACCTCTTGATAAACTCAGCCACTATCTCCCGCGCCGTGTCAGCCTGCTGAGTAGAAAAGTATGCCCTCGGCCTGAGACTACCTTTAGGGTCACGCACGATCACCCAGCGGATCGGCAGCACCTTCTGACCGAGCCTGTACCAGTGTGCTGTGCCTGTTGCTACCTCAAGATTACGGCGCGTCTGGTCGTACCAACGCAAGCGCACTGTCTGCCAGTTGGTCTGCTCGTCAGCCAGTACGGCATCAAGTTTGGGCAGGCGTGCGCCTTTGACTCTGGGCCTGCCGTTTGTGCCGGGCAGACGCACCGGGGCAGGCTCATACAACCTCGCATCCATCCGCAACGGGGCAATCAGGCGGACTCGCGCTCGCACACATCCGTGAGCCAGTTCTACCGAGCTATAAGTTTGATCGCCGACTACAGTGATTTCAGCATCAGGTAGCCATCTCCGCACCAAAAGGATCATCTGCCGGGCGCGCTCCGGCACAGTTTTATGGCGCAAGCCCAGACGCTTGCTTACTCCGGGAGTAGGAGCTTGAACACTCATAACTGGCAATGCCCAGCTACGGCTGGTCCAGGGTGGGGTGACTATCAGAGTCAGCACAATCCAACGAAGTCCTGGGCTGGCAACACTCCGCTTTTTACTGGAAGCCAGAGGGTCGTGGTAATGACCGCGCCTTTTAATGCGGCGGCCCCAGCGCCGCTCCAAAGTTTCATCAATGACAAAAATGAGTGTGCCGCCACAGGCCTGGAAGGTGTGCATCAGGAGGTGAAGCAAGCGCCGACTCAGGTCAAAAGCATTCCAGCGAGCGCGATTAAGGACCTGATGATAG
>CAZTUB010000017.1:0-145669 GCA_964615905.1 uncultured Clostridia bacterium | reverse complement strand
GCCGCGTGAGACGGGGCCGCTTCGCGTCGCCATTCACGTTCGCGGCGATCCGCAGCGTTTTGCGGTGCGTCTCCGCGAGCTCGCGCAGGCGACCGATCCCGCGCTCCGCGTGATCGATCCGAAACCGCTGTCCCTTCTGGAGGATCCCGGTTCCGCAGGATTGTCGTACGGGTTCGAGCTCATGGTCAGCCTGACGCTCGTGACGCTGATGTTGTCGCTCGCCGGTGTCTATGCGGTGACGGCCTTCGCCGTCGCCAGGCGGACGCGGGAGATCGGCGTGCGCGTCGCGCTCGGCGCGCAGCCGCGGCACGTCCTGACTACCGTCTTCAAGCGCCCACTCGTTCAGATTGCGCTGGGCATTGGCGTTGGTGCAATCCTGGGGCTCGGTATCGCTAACGACGAGCTGTCGGAGGTGCATCTCGATGATTTCGGCATGACGGCGGTCTTCGCGCTGTCGACGATCCTGTGCTGTGCACTCGCATGCATCGTCCCGATGCGACGGGCGCTTCGCATTCAGCCGACGGAGGCATTGAGGGACGAAGGTTGAGCTCCGGCCCCCCGCGGTGCGGCGCGAACCAAGTCCATCACGTCAACGAACGTGCCGCGTCGTCGGCGAAGTCTTGTATCATCGTTATGCCGGATCTTTGTGTGCACATGATGCATGTTGCCATCTAACGTAGTGTTCAGCGGGCGCGGCACGCAGCAATGAAGTTACCGTAAGAGGCTCGCTTGCCGCGCTCCGTTGCAACACTTTGTTAGACCGGCGGCTTACGGGCCCCTTAAACGACCTGCGCCATTTCTGTGCGTCGTTGTTGCTCGCGCAAGGAGTCCCGTTGAAAGTAGTCTCCGACCTACTAGGCCATACCCGAATCAGCATCACGGCAGACCTATACACCCATGTGCTACCCTCAATGCGAAGAGAGGCTATGGACCTGATGGATCGCATTCTTACGGCCCAAAACTAAGACTTTGTTTCCGGTTGCTGTCAGGGTTGCTGTCAAACAGGCAAAAACGATTCAGGCCACCGTAATGGTGGCCCTAATTTATTGAATCATAAAGTGGAGCTAAGCGGGATCGAACCGCTGACCTCTTGAATGCCATTCAAGCGCTCTCCCAGCTGAGCTATAGCCCCATGCAAACTGCTGTTTGCGAAGAGTCAATAGTAGCAAACGCACTTTTAGACCGTCAACAACATTATTCTTTTTACGGTTGAGCCAGGCCTCGCTCCTGCTGCACGTCGACAAAATCTACTGCTATGTCGTGCTCACGAGCCGCCGCAATGACCGTTTCCGGGACTTCGTGGCGAACATCGGCCAGTATCAGCAACCGTTCCACGCCGCCGTTTTTGATCTCGTTTATAAGGTTTCGGTGCTCTGTGTCGTCTGCCGTCCCTGCCAGCGGCGCTCTATCGCCTATCATCCAGTCAACCGTGAGGTTGTATTTCTGGGCGTAGCGAGTAAGGACGGTTCTTTGAAACGATGCGTCGACATTTCCTGCCGCGGACTCGACCAGCGCCACGGTCTTTTTTTTTCCTTGCATGCCGGGTTGCTCCTTTTGATTTCACCAGGTAAAGGTGCAAGCGGCCACCGATTGAGTATAGCCCAACGATGAGGACAAAAGCCACGCGCAGGCTTTACGAGGACCGGCGCGCGGCTCGATTAGTTCGGAGGCTAGCTGCTTTGAGCAGGCGAGCGTTCTTTCTTGTAAGGCTGGCCGAGGTATCTCTCGACAGCCTTCTGAGCGCCGTTATAATCGCTGCCGTTCTCCCTCGCCTTGTTATATTCGGCCACGGCTCGCTCGCGGTTGCCGTCCGCGTCATAGGCGTTCCCGCGATAGATGTATGACCAGACTTCCAACCACGACGGCTCAAGGTCGCCGTTGAGCGCCTCGGTGAAGTATGTCCTGGCGTTTTGCCAGTTGCGCTGCTCCATTGCGAGCAGCCCTCTGTTGTACCACGCCCACGACGAGCGGGGGTTCAGCTTTAACGCCGCCAGGAACTGTTCTTCGGCCTCGGCATACTCTTCGCGCTGGAAATGCTGTATGCCACGGCGCGCGACCACAGATGTGCGGATCGCGTCCGAGATTCGCAGGTATCGGTTAGCCGGGTCGACGACGACTTCGAGCGGCAGCCCGTCCGACGAGATGTCGAAATCTGCCGACGTGCCTCTAAGGTCGACCGTCGTTCGATTCTCGCGCCCGCCTTCGGATTCCAGCGCCAGCTCGACAGGCCCCTGGAAAGAGTCTATGTTCTGGCGCACGGTCCCGCGCACCTTAAACTTGCCCTCTTTGGTTCGGATGATCGCGTAATCTACCTTGAACTCCGGCACGCCCGTCGAATCGACCCACAGCCCGAAAAAGCCTCGGAGCTGAGAGCCGGACACCTTGTCGGCCAGCGCTTCAAAATTGTCTATGCTTGCATTCTGCCCTCTATATGTCGAGTAGTAGCTCTTGAGCAGGTTGTTAAACTTTTCTTCCCCGATTGTCGCGCGAAGCATGTGAAAGACGTAAGCGCCTTTATAAAAGACCACCGAGCGATACGCGGGCGACTGGTCGTTCAATTGCGCGGGCGCGCGAGCGATTGAGGCATCCTGCTCGAATGCAAGCGCAAGCTCGATGACTTCCGAAAGCGTCGCCTGAAACTCAGCCTGGCTCTGCTGCGACTCGCGGTAAAGCACGGCGGAATATTGAGCGAGCCCTTGCGAAAGCCACGCGTCGTCGAAGCTCTTGAGCCCGACGGCCTGCCCCCACCACTGATAAGCGACTTCGCGCGCAAGATCGTTTACCGGAAGCTCCCGCTCAGACACTAACGTCCTGTGCGGCAGAAAAGCGATCCCCGCGCCCGTGTACGCGTCGAGCGTCTCGTCATCGACTTCGGCAATCACAAAGCGGTTCCCGAACGGGTATGGGCCAAACCGCGTGCTGTAAAATTGGAGAATCTGCGCGACCTCCTGACCGTACTCCTCGATGCGCGCCTCCGACCCCGGAAGCACGTGCAGGTCGATCTGGATACCGCCTGAATTGATCGTGCGGGTGATGAACTGCCCCGCCGCGAAAGACCCCGGCAGCACCGGCGTCGTCTCCACAAAGGTGAAAGTCTTGCGCCCGTCTTTTGTCGTAACAGGTGTGACGGGGCTCGCGCTATGCCCGGCCACTGTCCACGTGCCGGGCACGGTCAGGCTGATCTCAGACACCGCGCGGTCTGCGGCATAGCCGTGGAAAGGGAACCACCTCGACGCGTAGAAGAGATAGGAGCCTTCCTGGCCCACATAGGCGAGCCGGAGATCGGGAATCGGGCCGCCTTCGGGCGTGGCGAGCGGGCCTTCGTAATCGAACGTCAGGGTGATCTCGGCCCCCGCCTGATAGAGCTGGCCAAGGTTGATCTTTACGTTCATCTCGTTTACGCGGTCCTGTATAAACTGCAAAGCGGTCTTTCCGTCCGGGCCTTTGACCGAAGAGATCGCAAGCGAACCGTTCATCTCAAGCACAGCCGACTGCGTCTGTTTTAGCGTCTTGAAGGAGACTATCGCCTGCCCCTTTAGAATGTGCGAGGCGGGCAGCAACTCCGCGTTGATCTTGTACCGTGTTATGTCAATCGTCGCGCCCGCCTCGGCTTGACCCGAGGCGGCGGGGACCAGTGACACCGCCAGCGCCAGGACGAGCGCCGACAAGTATGCTCTCTTGATTAGTCTTGCTACCATTCTGTTTTCTTTCCTTTTATCTCAATACACTGATGCGAGTATTCGAACATGAATTATAACATCGTAAAGATTAGGCTTGCCAGTAGCCCGAATCGTGAACCGTGAACCGTAAACCGTGACAAGTCAGAAGAGAGTGACAAGTGACAAGTGACAAGTGACAAGAAAGAGAGAACGGAGCTTGGCCGGTCCCTCCTTCTTGTCACGGTTTACGGTTCACGGTTCACGCCTTTATCGCCCCTTTAGACGAATGCCAGCGGTCATGATTCTTGCGATGGAATACGCGTCGACCGTCTCAGAGTTTGACTCCCCGACAACACGGTCAGGTTGCTCTGACGGGGCGGCGGTCTGCTTGCCTGCGCGGCTCTCGATAGCTCATACTTGAGCCTATATCATGGCTAAAGCTAAGGGTCCGAAGATTGTGTATGTCTGCCAGCAGTGCGGGGCGCAGCAGCCGCGCTGGATGGGCAAATGCCCCGAATGCGGCGAGTGGAACTCGCTTGTCGAAGACAGGCCCGTGGCCTCGCGCCCCGAATCAAGCCCTCGCGGCGGGCTGTTCCGCATGCGCGAAGTAGCGCCGCTCGATTACCACGAGATCGAGAGCCAGGACGACGCCCGCCAGTCTTCCGGCATAGAAGAGTTCGACCGCGTGCTCGGCGGCGGCATCGTTCCAGGCTCGCTCGTGCTGATAGGGGGCGAGCCCGGCATAGGCAAATCGACCATGCTCTTGCAGGTGTCGGATAAGCTGACCTCTGCCTACGGCAAGGTGCTATACATTTCGGGCGAGGAGAGCGAGCGGCAGATAAAGCTGCGCGGCGAGCGGCTGGATATAAACCCTCGCGGGCTGTACCTGCTCGCCGAAACCTGTCTCGAACGCATCTTTGAAGAGATAGACCGTCTTGAGCCGCAGGCCATAATCGTCGACTCCGTGCAGACGGTCTTTTCCATGAAGATGGAGTCGGCTCCGGGCTCCGTCTCGCAGGTGCGCGAGGTCGCAGGGCAATTCTTGATGCTCGCGAAGAATCGCACGATCCCTGTCTTTCTGATTGGCCACGTCACGAAGGAGGGAACGATTGCGGGTCCGAAGGCGCTTGAGCACATAGTCGATACGGTGCTCTATTTCGAAGGAGAGCGCCACCATAATCATCGCATCATCCGCGCGGTCAAAAACCGCTTCGGCGCGGCAAACGAGCTTGGCATATTCGAGATGACCGGCGCGGGGCTCGTCCCCGTGCTCAACCCGTCGGGCCTGTTCTTATCCGAGCGCCCACTGGGCGTGTCAGGCTCGGTCGTCACCGCTTGCATGGAAGGCACGCGGCCGCTGCTCGTAGAGCTTCAGGCGCTTGTCACTTCAAACAAGTACGGCACGGGCCGCCGCATGACGCAGGGGGTCGATCAGAACCGCGTCGCGCTCTTGATGGCCATGCTCGAAAAGCGGCTCGGCATGGCCGTGCTTGGCGACGACGTATTTGTAAACGTAGCGGGCGGTATGACCATAGACGAACCCGCAGCCGATCTCGGCATCGTCGCCGCCATCGCTTCGAGCTTTCGAAACATCTCGATTGACGAGCGGGCGGCGGTCTTCGGGGAAGTAGGGCTTGCCGGGGAAGTGCGCGCGACCTCTCAAGCAAGCACGCGCGTGCGCGAAGCCTACGCGATGGGGTTTCGCCGCTGCGTCATCCCTCACGGGAACCTCGTCGGGCTCGAATATGACGATGGGATTGAGGTGATAGGCGTGCGCCACGTGTCGGACGCGCTTGAGGCGATCTTTTAGAGCGCGCATAAAAAACTGAAGGGAATGACGCAGCCCCCGTTGCCTCATCCCCTTCAGTCTTATTTTGCTGTCTGTCGCTTCTCTCAGTTATTGTGGCGGCCGACGGAGCCCCCGTTCCCTCAACCGCCACTTTACTTTTTCAAAGCTACGCTATTAGCTTTGGCAATGCCCGTGCCACGCCCGGTGGCCCGCGTGGGTAGCTCTAACTCTTCTGTTTTATTGGGCGGCGCGCGGCTCTACCCTTTTCGGGTAACAAAACTTGTCAACCCCCGTCTGACAAATCGCGGAACTGTCCGGCCTCGTTAATAGGGTTTTCTATAAGCTTAGCGCGCGCGCCGGTTTTTGATAGCAAATCTGACGAGTTCGGCTATAATGAATCCGCTCAGACAGCGACTGGCAGCCGTGACCGGAATCGCGGGGCTCGCGCCAGGTTATACAGGTTTCATATTGCCTGCGCCTCCGGCAGCTCGTAGCAAATCATCACCTTTTATCCGCGTTCGGGCTGGCACACTAGGTTTATAAAGTTTCCGGCCGCCGGTCTCGCCGCGCGGACTCAAGCGCCGCGTGCAAGATCTTTCACAATTAGCTTAACTATTCGCAGTGTCGTAATGCAGGGAACGGCTCAAGCGAAAAGTAAGACGTACGGAGGTCATATGAGATTCGACGTTACTTTGATTCGTATCGTCTTCATCGCGGCGCTCGTGGGTGCTGGTTATTACCTAAAGCCTTTCTACGGTAGGCCCGGACTGTCTGCGATTATCGGAGGCTTTGTTGCGGCTTCGATCATCTTCTTTGAGACTCGCATTCGTAAGGCTACACTGAAGACTCTTATTGGCGGGGCGGTCGGGTCGGTTCTGGGGATTGCAGGCGCTACTCTCATAAGCTGGATCATATCGGCACAGAACACAGAGTTGATATCGTCTGAATTCAAATCCTTCCTCACACTCACGCTGACGTTGTTTATGGGGTACACGGGGTTGATAGTGGGAGCAGTCAAAGGCGACTACCTCGACCTGACTGCGCTTGGCGGAATATTCGTAGAGAAGGGGGCCAGCAAATCTCACCCGCTGATTCTCGATACATCGGTGATCATCGACGGCCGCGTGGCCGACATCGCCGAGACGGGTTTTCTTGCAGGCACGCTGGTCATCCCGCAGTTCGTTCTCCGCGAGCTTCAGCAGATAGCCGACAGCGCCGACTCGATCAAGCGAAACCGAGGCCGGCGCGGGCTCGACATCTTGCAGCGGCTCCAGAAAAAGAAAGGGAGCTACGAGATAGTAATAAGCGAAGCCGACTTCCCGGACGTGCGCGAGGTCGATCACAAGCTCATAGAGCTGGGCCGCCAGCTCGAAGGCAAGATCGTCACAAACGATTTCAACCTCAACAAAGTCGCGCAGCTTCGTGGCGTCTCTGTCTTGAATATCAACGAGCTTGCCAACGCTTTGAAGCCCGTGGTATTGCCCGGCGAGATCATGCGCGTCTTCGTGCTCAAAGAGGGGAAAGAGTACAACCAGGGCGTGGCTTATCTTGACGACGGCACCATGGTTGTCATCGACAACGCGCGGCGCATGATAGGCAAAAACGTTGACGTGTCCGTGACCAGCGTCTTGCAGACGACAGCCGGGAAGATGATCTTTGGCCGCTTCAGCGAGGACGGGCGACCGGCTTCCACGCCGCGACAATCTACGGCCGCGCAGTGACCGAGCGTAAGCGCAACATAGCCATAATCGCCGCCGCAGGGCTTGGCTCGCGCATGCACGCAGACCGAGCCAAGCAGATGCTTGAGCTCGCCGGTACGCCTCTGCTCGTCCATACCCTGAAAAGGTTCGAGGATTGTGACTCTATACACCACTGCATACTGGTGCTGCAACCGAGCCTGACTTCGGAAGTGCTTACGCTGATCTCCCGTTATAAGCTGACAAAGATCTCGCGCGTCGTCGCCGGAGGTGCGGAGCGGCAGGACTCCATCTATCGCGGGCTTCAGGTTATCAACGAAGTGGAAGCCGGGGTTGTCGCCGTGCACGACGCCGCTCGCCCGTTCGTGCGCCCGGAAGAGATTCGCGCGGTCATCGAGCGAGCCGAAGCCAAAGGCGCTGCCATCCTTGCCATGCCTGCCACGGACACGATCAAACAGGTTAAGACCGCCCGCGTCCAGCGCACGCTCGACCGCCGCCGGATCTACCACGCCCAGACGCCGCAAGCCTTCCGCTATGCTATTATCAAAGAGGCTTATGACAGCGCATACCGTGACGGCTTTATGGGCACAGACGATGCGCAACTGGTCGAGCGCACGGGCCGCCACGTCTCCGTCGTCGAAGGGTCGCCAACCAATATCAAGATCACGCGCCCTTTCGATTTGCGGGTGGCCGAGGCGATCTATGACGAATATTTCAAGGCGTGAACCGTAAACCGTGACAAGAGGGATCAGGCGAAATGTTCGGGTCCCTCTTTCTTGTCACGGTTTACGGTTCACGGTTCACGCCCCAAGAGTTATTGATGGCTGGTTCTTATCGAGTAGGAACAGGGTTTGACATTCACCGTCTTGTCGAAGGGCGGCGGCTCGTGCTCGGCGGGGTTGAGATACCTTTCAAACTGGGCCTGCTTGGCCATTCGGATTCCGATGTCCTGACTCACGCCGTATGTGATGCCTTGCTCGGCGCGGCCGCGCTTGGCGACATAGGCTCTCATTTCCCCGACACAAACCCCCGGTTCAAAGGCGCATCAAGTATGGATTTGCTCGCGCACGTCCTTGCTCTTATCGCTGAGCGCGGCTACGCGGTTGAGAACATCGACGCGACAATAATGGCCGAGCGGCCGAAGCTTGCGCCTTACATTCAAGCGATGCGCGAGCGCCTTGCCGCGTCACTCGGCGTCGAGGTCGACTCGGTTAGCGTAAAGGCAAAGACAGGCGAGGGGCTTGACTCAATCGGGCGCGGCGAAGCGATGGCCGCTCAGGCAGTGGCACTTTTAAAGAGAGTAAACAGTGACAAGTGACAAGTGACAAGAGAGAATGCGTATCTGACTTGTCACTTGTCACTTGTCACTTGTCACTTGTCACTCGTCACTCGTCACTTTCCAAGAGGTTTCATGCGAGCAGTCGACATAATTGCGAAAAAGCGCGACGGCGGAGAGCTTACGCGTGAGGAGATCGGTTTTTTTATCCAGCGATATACGACCGGAGAAGTTGCCGATTACCAGATGTCCGCGCTGCTGATGGCGGTCTTTTTGCGCGGGATGACCGCAGCCGAGACCACCGCTCTTACAAGAGAGATGCTCCATTCAGGCGCAGTCGTCGACTTTTCCGATCTCAATCGGCCGCGCGTCGATAAGCACTCTACGGGCGGCGTGGGCGACAAGACTTCGCTATGCGTAGCGCCGGTCGTCGCGGCGGCGGGAGTGCTTGTCCCGATGATTTCGGGCCGCGCGCTCGCGCATTCCGGCGGCACGCTCGACAAGCTCGAATCCATACCCGGCTTCAAGACGGACCTGTCGCTTGATGATTTTCGCAAGGTGCTGGCCAAGACAGGGGCCGCGCTCATCGGCCAGACATCCGAGATCGCTCCGGCCGATAAGAAACTTTACGCGCTCCGCGATGTCACCGCGACCGTTGCGTGCAGGCCGCTTATGGCCGCTTCGATCATGAGTAAGAAGATGGCCGAGGGCATATCAGGGCTCGTGCTCGATGTGAAGGTCGGGTCGGGCGCATTCCTGAAGACCGAAGAAGAGGCGGAGGCGCTGGCAACGACCATGATCGACATAGCGCGCAGCATGCAGAAAGATGCGGTCGCACTTGTGACAGACATGAACCAGCCGCTCGGCCGCGCGGTCGGCAACTCGATTGAAGTGATCGAAGCGTTTGACGCGCTTCGCGGGCGCGGTCCGCAAGATTTCATAACGCTATGCCGCGAGCTATCGGCCCACATGATCTTGATGGGCGGCGCGGCCCTGGACCTTGACACGGCCCGCGCCCGCTACGACGAGTTGATCGAAACCGGCGCGGCGCTTGAAAAGATGCGCGAGATCATAAAGGCTCAACACGGCGACCCGCGAGTCGTCGACGATTACGGCCTGCTGCCGCAAGCTTCACACAGTCGACCGGTGCAAGCCAGCGACGCGGGGTTTGTTCAAAAGATCGACACGGAAGCCATTGGCCACGCCTCGATGGTGCTGGGCGCGGGCCGCGCGCGGCTCGATACGGAGATTGATTTGAGCGTGGGGCTAATAATTGAGGCCCGCATCGGCGATAAGGTGAGCGCAGGCTCGCGGCTTGCCACCTTGCTTTATAACGACGAACAGCTCGCGGATGAGGCAAAAATTATGGTCGAGCGCGCGTTTACAATCGGCCCTGACGCGGTCGGCGAGCCTGAGCTTATCAAAAAGGTCATCGGCTGAGCGCATGTGCATAGATGGTTGTACGCGCGGGGGCTGATGGTCTAAACTTTTTCCAGAATTGGATTCCAGAATCGGCATATAAAAGCTTATGAAAAAAATCGCTCTGGTTATACTCGTCCTAGCCGCGCTGCTCGCGCCCGGCTGCAATCGCTTGCAGACACGGAGCGACGCAGCAGGCAACAAGATGCGCGTAGGCATAGTCTTTGACATCGGCGGCAAGGACGACAAGTCATTCAACGCGGCGGCCTGGGAGGGCGTCAAGCGCGCGGCGAAAGACTTTCCCATAGCGCTGCGCGATGTCGAGCCGGGCGACCCGACTTCAATCGAGCCCTCGATGCGCGCCTTTGCCGAGCGCGGCTATGACCTTATCATAGGCGTGGGGTTCGCGCAGATGCCCATCATGCAGCGCGTGGCTAAGGATTATCCCAATCTGAAATTCGCCATCATCGACGGCGTGATCGACATGCCGAACGTCGCGTCGCTCATCTTCAAAGAACACGAAGGCTCGTTTTTAGTAGGCATGATCGCGGCCAATATCTCCAAGACAGAGAAACTCGGCTTCGTCGGCGGGATGGACATTCCGCTTATACACCGTTTCGCCAAAGGCTACGAAGAAGGCGCAAAGTATGCCAACCCGCGTGCGCAGGTCTTTGTAAACTTCATTGGCACTAACGACGCCGCGTGGAACGATCCGAGCAAGGGCAAGGAACTTGCGAAAGCTCAGATAGAGCGCGGGGCCGACGTGGTATTTCAGGCGGCAGGCAACTCCGGCCTCGGCGTTTTCGACGCGGCCGAAGAGACAGGCCGCCTTGCCATTGGCGTTGATGCGAACCAGAACTGGGTCAAGCCGGGAATCATACTTACGAGCATGATCAAGCGCGTCGATGTTTCGGTCTACAACGTCGTGAAAGAGATGGTGGAAGGCCGCTTCACAGGCGGCATGCACGTCTTCGGGCTTGAGAATGAAGGCGTAGGCTACGCGCTCGACGATTACAACCGCAGCCTGATACCTCAGTCGGTGCTCGATAAAGTCGAAAGCGCGAAACGAGAGATAATTGCCGGGCGCATCGTCGTCACAGACGCCATGGCAAAGTAGGCCGGTCAAACGAGAAACCTGACCTTGCGAGGCAATGCGACAATTACCGCCGGGGTCGACCCTATCATGTCGCCGTCGAGGTCGATCCTGACAGGCTCTGCGGTATCAATAGACACGTCGCGCGCGCGCAACTCTGTCACCTTCGGATTTTTCAGATAGCCGCCGCGTTGTATGCGCGGCAGCTCTCGAATTACGTCGAGCCTCGTCGCCCCGTCTGTAAGCACAACGTCGAGCAGCCCGTCGTCGAGTTCGGCATGTGGGGCAAGCATCATCCCGCCGCCCGCGAAGCGGCCGTTGGCGACTATCAAGAGATTTGTTTCGATCTCGTACCGGCTTTCGCCGTCCAGCGTGACCTTGACCGCGACATTTTTGTAACGGTTGAGCGCGCCGATGGCCGCCGCCGCAAACCTCGCGTGGCCGCCCAGCCACAAAGGCCAGCGGTCGCGCCAACGGTTGACAAGCTCCGCCACGTCGCCGCCAAGCCCGAACGATGCGAGGTTGATAAAGAACCGCGAGGCGCTCTCGCCTTGCCCGTCTTTGAACCGGACGCAGGCGGCATCTATCGACCGGTGGCGGTCGGCAACGCAAGCGGCGAGCGCGTCTCGCCAATCCCTCAGCCCTATTGTCTTGCGAAAGTCAGAGCCTGTGCCGCTCGGAATCAGCCCAATCGCCGCCGACCGGTTTACAGGCTCCCCGGAACTCGTCAGGTATCCGTTCAAGACCTCGTTCAACGTGCCGTCGCCGCCAACCGCGACCACGCGCTCGATGCCGGACGACACGGCCTCGCGTGCGATTGCGGTCGCCTCGCCCGCACGTGTGGTGACGCGCTCGACGAACTCTATACGGCGGCTCGCAAGATGCGACCGCGCTTCCGCCCACGTCTTTAAAGTCTTTCCGTGACCCGACCGGGGATTGATTATGAAAAGTATAGGCTTCAACGGCAGGTGATATTAGTGGTCTCAGGCGGGGCAGTCAATCACGGGCTTCGAGCCTGCGGCTGAATACGCACCGGCGAGGCGAGCGTGATTTCATCTGGCGACCGAGGGCGCGGAGACGCTTTGATCTTCAAACCGCTCGATCTTTGCTTCGACGATGCGGTTGCGGGCTGTCGATTCGACCGTCAAACGGAGGCCGTTATACTCGATGCTCTCGCCCTTGCTCAGAAGCCGTCCGGCGCGGGCGATCATAAACCCTGCGATGGTGTGGTAGCTATCCGACTCAGGCAGCCCCAGTTCCATCACCCGATTGGCGTCCCTTATCGAAAGCCTCGCGTTGACGGTGTAGACGCCTGCCCCCTGCTCTGTGATCTGTAGGACGGCCGCCTCGTCGTGCTCGTCGCGGATATCGCCGACGATCTCTTCGAGTATGTCTTCGAGTGTGACCATGCCTTCAACGCCGCCGTGCTCATCGACCACCATAGCCATGTGCGCGCTCGACCTGCGCAGAGTGCGGAGAGCCTCGTTGAGTGTCACAGAGGTCGGCAAAAAGACCGGCGGCCTAATAACCTTTTCGATGTTCAGCTCGCGGCCGTGCCGGACAAGCTGGCTCAGGTCCTTGTGAAGCAGGATGCCGATGGCGTTGTCGAGCGAATCGCGGTAAACAGGCATGCGCGAGTAACGCAGATGCTCGAATATGTCGAGCATCTCGGCAGCCGAAAGACTCGCGTCCAGGGCTTCGATCTCCGTTCGCGGGACCATCACGCTTTCGACAGTAGACTCCGTGAAATCGAAGACGTTGTTTATCAATTGCCGCTCGTCTTCGATCAGGTGGCCGCTCTTGTGGCTCAGCGCGACCAGGTGGCGCAACTCTTCTTCGCTGTAAGCTTTAGAATGCTCGTCGGCCGCGTGCAGCCCCATCCACTTGAGCGTCAGCACGCCGGATTGGTTGATAAGCGATATGGGAACTTTGAATATCTTGTAGAAAGTAGCCATGGGGCGCGCGACCGAAAG
Organism: uncultured Clostridia bacterium; assembly: GCA_964615905.1. Classification (GTDB taxonomy): domain Bacteria; phylum Acidobacteriota; class Blastocatellia; order UBA7656; family UBA7656; genus DATLMR01. The sequence goes on along the minus strand of CAZTUB010000017.1, from coordinate 132,763 downwards.
CGCGACGCGTTCGGCGCGTTCCAGCGCGAGCGCCTTGGGGACAAATTCACCGACCAGAAGATGAAGATAAGTCACAACGGCCAGCGCCGTCGCGGTCGCTATCGTATGAGCGGCGATAAAAGCGGAGACGGAGCCGGGCATTACCTTTTCAAGCGCGGGCGCAAGCAGGTGGGCCAGCGTCTCTTCGCCCAACCAGCCGAGCAGAAGGCTTGCGACGGTGATGCCGAACTGGCACGCGGAGATGAACGATGTCAGGTCGCCCATTATGCGCAGAACGATCTTCGCGCTCTTATTGCCTTCGGCCGCAAGCCCTTCGATGCGGGACCGCCGCACACTGACCATCGCAAACTCGGCGGCTACGAAATATCCGTTCGCGACAACGAGCAGGACTACTATGGCAAGCTTTAAGATTACCGATACGACCGATGACTCTTCCATAGTTAGAAAAATTTTAGCAATCGCCCGCTTATATGGCCAGCCGTTACTTCAGGGATCGTAAACCGTGAACCGTAAACCGTAACAAGAGGGAGGGACCCGAACCGCTCGCCTGCTCTCTCTTGTCACGGTTTACGGTTCACGGTTTACGCCTCTTCAGTCCTCATCACTTCCCATTTGCTTGCACGCTCGATTGCCCGCGACCAGCCTGCGAGCAGCCGCTCGCGCTCGTCCTGGTCCATCCCTGGCTCGAACGTATGATCGGGCCGCCACAGCTCGCTCAGCTCCTCTGTGCCCGACCAGAACCCCGTCGCAAGCCCTGCCAGGTACGCGGCCCCCGCCGAGGTGGTTTCGGTATTGGCTGGCCGGACTACGGGGATGTTTAAGATGTCGGCTTGAAACTGCATCAGGAAATCGTTGCGTGCCGCGCCGCCGTCGACTCTGAGCTCGCTAAGCTCTATTCGAGAGTCTTCGCGCATTCTCACAAGCACGTCACGCGTCTGGTACGCGATTGATTCGAGCGCCGCCCGCGCTATGTGCTCGCGCGTAGACCCGCGAGTGAGCCCAAGCATAGCCCCGCGCGCGTACTGGTCCCAGTAGGGAGCGCCGAGCCCGACAAAGGCCGGGACGAAGTAGACGCCGCCGTTATCGTTGACGCTTGTCGCCATCGCCTCGGTCTCGGCGGCGGTCGTAATCATCCTCAACCCGTCGCGGAGCCACTGTATGGCCGCGCCCGCGATAAAGACGCTCCCTTCGAGCGCGTACTCAAGGGGCGAATCTCCTATCTTCCACGCTACGGTCGTCAGCAGGTTGTTGGCTGACCAGACGGGCTTGGTGCCCGTATTCAAAAGCATAAAGCATCCCGTGCCGTATGTGTTTTTCGACATGCCGGGGCTCGTGCAGACCTGGCCGAAAAGCGCGGCCTGCTGGTCGCCCGCGTTGCCTGCTATCGGTATCGCGCGGCCGAATAATTGCGCGTCCGTTTCGCCTATCACCTCGCTCGACGAAGCGACGTGAGGCAGCGTCTCGCGCGGCACCCCGAGTTCTTTTAACAACTCGTCGTCCCAATCGCCCGTCTTGATGTTAAACAGCAACGTGCGACTGGCGTTCGACGGGTCGGTCGAGTGGATGCGCCCGCCCGTCAGCTTCCATATCAGCCATGAATCGACAGTGCCAAAAGCGAGCCGACCCTTTCGCGCCAGATCGCGGGCTCCGGGAACGTGATCGAGCAGCCATCGCGCTTTGGTACCTGAAAAGTACGCGTCGATGACAAGACCTGTGCGTTCTTGAAAGAACTCTGCGAGCCCGTCACGGCGCAAGCGGTCGCAATCTTCCGCCGTGCGGCGGCATTGCCACACGATGGCGTTATGTATGGCCTCGCCCGTCTCGCGGTCCCACATAATCACCGTCTCGCGCTGGTTTGTGATGCCGAGCGCGACTATCTGGTCTGCCCTCACCCCGTTCTCTTTCATCACACGGTGCGCGGCGTTTAGCTGTGAGAACCATATATCGTCCGGGCGATGCTCGACCCATCCGGGCTGCGGGTAGAGCTGCTCGAACTCCTGTTGAGCTATGCCGGCGGGCTGGCCTTCTTGATCGAAGAGGATTGCGCGCGAGCTGGTCGTCCCCTGATCGAGCGCGAGAATATAGTCCTGTGTCATACGGCTCCCTCGGAAGCAAAGGTATGCTGAGAACCGTGCAATGATACCACCGCGCGGGCGGCCTACAAAGCAGCCGCGCCCGCCGGTCGGTTCTTGCTAAGGATTGATGAGGTGAGAGGCCCGTGCGGCTGGAGGGCGGTTTACCTGCCCCCTTCGCCCTTCTGCGCCCGGTTCTTTTCGCCCGTGACCTCGAAAGGGCTCAACCGCCGCGCCGTTTCCGGCAACGAGTTGGGTTTGTACTTTCGCGCGTAGGTCCAGACGTACTCCCTGAGCGTCGTGTAGTAGGGGTTGAATCCGAGATCGGTCATCTCTTTGAGCGTCTGCTGAATCGTCCAGTTGTCGTTCGCCAGCCGGTAGAGCGCGCTCATCTCGCCTGTGCGATTGACGCCGTCCGCGCAGAAGACATAAAACGGCCCCTTCGATTTATCAGTGACGAGCGCGACAAAATCCCCGGCCTCTTTATCAGTGGGAGCGTTCCACACGCTCATCGGCATCCAGTAGTACCGGAGCCCCTCGACCTCGGCGGCGCGTGCCACTTCGTCCGTGTGGTCGTAGACTGAGCGCAGATCGACTACCGCTTTGACGCCGAGCCGGCGAAGCGCCTTGACGCCTCCGCTCGCTGGCTCAGAGCCTCGCGTGTAGTTTTCGTCCAGCCTGTGAAACAGCGGCAGGCTTACCTGCACCTCTGCGCTCGAATCCTTTAGCGGCCTCTCTTCGGCGGCCGCCGCCGAGCGAAGCAGCCGCTCGCGGGTCGCCCTGGACCTGGCGCTGGCTATCCAGGTTGCGGCTATCACAACTGACAGGATTACGGCGAGAATTGCTACGGTGAAAGACCTTCTTAAAACCACTTCAGATAAACTTTCCTTGACTGCAAGCTGAGGCCAACACGCACTATATTTATAACCTAACCGTGAGAGGACGTAAAGTTCGGCCCGTCCGCGCCGTCACCCGCGCCGAAACGCTGTCAGGATCGCGACCATGGCAATTTGACTGACGCGTTTCAGTCATTTTGCCCTAAATCACCCTGGCGAAAAGCGTCGAGCGAGCGGCCGCGAATCATTATCTTATTGTGTGGCGCGGACTTAGTCTGTTGCGGTAGGGGTGGAATGATTCTCGCGTAAGTAATGCGGATTATCTTGGCCGACTGATCCGGAATGTTCCGAGGAGCCGACGCATGAGACAAAGCCGCGCTGTAAAAGATGAGCCTGGCATACGGATATTCTCCGGGGTGGTGTCGGCCGCCGGCCTTGCGGCATTTCTCTATTCCGTCTACACGCTTGCCACCACAAACGTCGAGACCGAGTGGCTATTGTTGAGCCTCGTTACGGTCGTCGTCGTGTCGCGCGTGGACGTTGGCATCCCGAAAACGTCGTCCAGCATGACGCTGTCGGACACCTTCCTGTTCATCTCTGTCCTGATGTTCGGCACGTACCCGTCGGTAGTGCTTGCGGGCGTCGACGCGTGCGTCTGCTCGCTTTCGAGCAAGGGCAGGCGAACGGTCATCTTGATGAACACGGCGGTGATGAGCCTGTCGATCTTCATATCGAGCACGATTGTCAGGCTACTGTTTGAAGACCTGGACTCAAGACAATCAGACCTTATTCATCTGGCCATGGCGGCAGGCGTGCTGGCGCTGTTGCATTTTATCCTGAACGCCGGGCTCATTAGCGCGCTCGGCGCACTGCGTCACCGCCGCAGCGTCATAGAGACCTGGCGAGAAACCTTCTTCTGGACCGCGCTGCTATACTTCACGGGAGCGGCGGCGGCCTGCCTTATAGTCAAGCTCATCACGGTAGTTTCGTTTTACGCCTTCATCATCGCCCTGCCGATCCTGACGATCACATATTTCGTCTACAAGGTCTATCTTGACAAAGTGGAAGCGTCGAACCGTCACGCCGAAGAGATGGCCGCGCTGCACCTGAGAACAATCGAGGCGCTGGCAATCGCGATTGACGCGAAAGACGAAGTGACGCACGACCACGTCCGCCGCGTGCAGATTTACTCGACGGGGCTTGCGCGGCTGTTCGGGCTGGCCGAGGCCGAAATAGAAGCCTTGAAAGCGGGCGCGCTGCTTCACGACATAGGCAAGCTGGCCGTCCCCGACTACATCTTGAACAAGCCGGGCAAGCTCACGCCTGCCGAGTTCGAGAAGATGAAGGTCCACACGATTGTAGGCGCAGAGATTCTTGAGCGCGTCGGGTTCCCGTACCCGGTTGTGCCTGTCGTGCGCCACCATCACGAGCGGTGGGACGGGCGCGGTTACCCGGACGGGCTGCGCGGCGACGAGATTCCCATAACCGCGAGGATACTGACGGTGGCGGACTGTTTTGACGCGGTGCGCGAAGACCGCCAGTACCGCAAGGCGATGACGCGCGAAGAGGCCATAAGCCTATTGCGCGAAGGCAGCGGGACGGTCTTTGACCCGACTGTGGTCAGCATCTTTCTCGACCACCTCGACGACTTTGAGACAGAGATAAGAGAGCAACAGATCGAACCGCAGGTGACAGATTTCCAGCTTGATAAAGGGGTGACAAGGGCTGTCAACACAGACGTAGGGCCGGGCGTGTACGAACGCATAAGAAGCGCGCACAGGGAAGTGGTTACGCTTTACGGCATAGCCGAAACTATCGGGACAAGCCTCGACCTCAGAGACACATTCGCGGTCTTCTCTTCGCGGCTGCAAGACATCGTTAGCTATACGACCTGCGTGCTCTACCTTCAACGCACCGATTCGACAGACGTAGAGGTGACGCACGTAAACGGTCGGCACGCGGAGCGGTTCAAGGGGCGCAGGCTCTCTGCCGGGGCAGGCGTTACCGGTTGGGTCGTCGCGAATGCGCACCCCCTGCACAACTGCGACCCGCGACTCGACCTGGACGCCCTCAGGGTGAGCCTCCCCGAACAGTACAACGTCGCAACGGTCGTCCCTCTGATGAAAGACGGCGACGTGCTTGGCGCTTTGGCGCTCTACTCGGCGGACCTGAAATCGTATGACGCAGATCACCTGAGGCTTGTCGAAGCCGTCGCCAAACTCGCTTCGGATGCCATAGCCAACGCCGTGCATCACGAGAAGACGGAGACGAGCGCGCTGACAGACATCTTGACCTCGCTCCCCAACGCGCGCGCGCTCCGCTATCGCTTTGACGAAGAGGCCGACCGCGCTCGCCGCCACAAAGACAGTTTTTCAATCGTGATGATGGACCTTGACGGCTTCAAAGCTGTAAACGACAGGCTCGGCCACCAGGCGGGCGACCACCTGCTGCAACAACTCTCGCGGCTGCTTTTGACGCTCGTGCGGTCGTCGGATTTCGTTGCGCGCTACGCGGGCGATGAGTTTGTAGCGGTCTGTCAGGCCCGGCCCGATGAGGCGCACGAGATGGTCCAGCGGATACAGCGGGCCATCGAGAGGCACGATTTCGGGCTTGGAGGCTCGGCCACAAATCTCGGAATAAGCATCGGCTGGGCCTGCTTTGGCCGGGACGGCGAAACGCTTGACGAGTTATTGCTCGCGGCAGACCGCTCTATGTATGCGGACAAGGCCAGGCGAAAGGCCCTGCTCGCGGAAGGCGAAGGCTTCAAGACAGGCGACCTCAGCCAGTACCGCGTGATGTAACACGGCTACTTAACTTTTATAATCGAGATCGTAAGATCGTCGTCGGGGCCGCCCACCTCTGCGCTGTAGACGTTTACGGCATCGGTCACCGCGCGGACTATTGTGTACGCACGCTCGCCCTGCGCCGCCCTGACCACTCGCTCCAATCGCTCAAGCCCGAAAGCCTCGTCCTCGGCGTTCCACGCTTCGGTCACGCCGTCCGTGTAAAGCACAAGTATGTCGCCCGGCGTGAAATCGACCACCGATTCCGAGTACCGCGAGTCTTCAAAGACGCCGAGCGGCAGGCCGCTGTGCGTCAGAAGCTCGCTTGTGCCGTCGGCGTGCAGCAGCAGCGGCGGATTATGCCCCGCGTTGATATAGAGCATCCGTTTGTTCTCTGAGTCGATCAACCCGTAGAAGGTTGTGATAAACCTGTCGCCGTCCGTCGTCTCGTGTACGAGCTTGTTTACGCGCGCCATGACGACCCTCATCGCCAGCTCGTTTATCAGTGTCGCGTGGAGGTAAGCGCGGAACGTCACCATGATCAGCGCAGCGGCGAGCCCTTTGCCCGACACGTCTCCGACAACCATCCCAAGCCTGTCGGTTATAGAGTCGATAAAGTCTATATAGTCCCCTCCGACTTCGCGGACCGGTATGGTCGTGCCGTATATGTCGAACCCTTTGACGAGAGGGAAGGATCGCGGCAGCAGGCTTTCGACCACTTTCCGCGCAAGCTCAAGCTCGCTTTCTGCGCGGCGCTGGCGCATGACCTGGCGGTAAAGCAATGTGTGGTTTATCGCGGTCGCGGCAAGCGAGGCGAACATCGTCAGAAGCTCAAGGTCGCGCTCATCGTAACCGTTGGTCCGGTCGGATTCGAGATTTATCACCCCCATCACCTGGCCGTCCGCCCGTATGATCGGCGCGGCCATCTCGGACCGAGTCTCAGGCCGCGCCTTGACGTAGCGCGCATCGCGTTTCACGTCGTTTACGATCTGCCCGGCCGCGTGACGTATCACCCATCCGAGTATTCCGCTGCCGGATGCTAGAAAAGCCTCGCCAAGCGCGTCGGGCGGGTAGCCCCACGCTTTCACTTCCTGAACGATGCCTGTTTTTGGATCAACAAGGCAGATCACCGCAGCAGAGTAATCTATTAACTCTTTAACCGCGTTGAAGATTGTCTCGATAACCTCGTCGAGATCGAGCGAGCCGCTGACCTTTCGGACGGAGTTGATAAGAGTCTCCAAGCTTTTTTCATTAAGAGCCATAGCTGCCTTCAATCGTCCGCCCCCGCGTAGTTACGCAAAGCCCTCATGCTAGATGTTACTCCCTGCTATGGCAAGAGAAAGGCTGGCGCAAGCAATCTTTTTGTTTCGCGCGCCGACGGATCGGGTGTACAATAGCCGGGTAGACGGGGTGCGAATCCGCGACCACATACCATCCGGGCCTCAGACGAGGCTGATCCGTATTAAGAGTGAAGCCGGGAGCGAATCGAGCCTTTAGGCTTTCACTGAGGAGGCTGTATGAAACGCAAAAGCTTAGCCATAACAATCGCTCTTCTAGTGCTGGCGGGGGCCGCCACCGGGCTGGAAAAGAAAAAACTCTCGCCGGAAGAGATTAAGAAGTACCCCGTCACCATGAAACCCGGCCTGGTAAATCATGCCGAAGGGGAAGTGGTCTTCTTGCGCGACGAAGGCAAGCAGTCGGCAGGCGCAGGGGCCGAGCTTGCCCCTGATGATGTCATCAAGACAGGGCCATCGAGCCGCGCCGAGATTCTGTTGAATCCCGGCTCCTATCTTCGCCTGGGAGAGAATTCACAGTTCGCGTTCTCGGAATCGAAAGAGAGACGCCTGCGGCTCTCACTCGCAAGCGGCTCAGCCGTTATCGAAGCTTCGTTGCTTATGGGCACGATTACCTTTGCCACACCACAGTCGGAGATCTTTATTGACCGCGCGGGCCTGTACAGGCTCAACGTCTCGGAAGATAAGTCTGAGATCGCGGTCCATATCGGCAGCGTAAAGATCGCTGGCCGCAAAGTCGGTGAAGGTAAAAAGGCGACGCTCGCGGGCGCGTCTCCGGTTGTCGCCTCTTTCAAGAGGCGCGAGCGTGACTCTCTCGATAACTGGAGCAAAGATCGTACAGAGACGCTCGTGGGGCTGAGCAAGAATCTGCCCGCGCAGGTGCTTCAGCAAAACCTTTCGCCGTCGTCGCCCGCGCTCTGGGTATTCAGCCCGCAAGAGGGGCTTTATACGCTCTGCTCCATCTTCTATGTCCGCGCGCCCAACGGCAACCCTTACGGTCAATACGGCGGCGGCATGCTGGAATACTGGAAGAACTTTAAAGAGTACGAGCGGCAACAGCAGCGGATAGAAGCCCTGGAAAACCGCCTGGAAAATAGAATGAACAGCTCTGGCGGGCACAAGTCGGGCAAACCCTGATACTGAAACACTCACGCTATAAGATGGACGGGGCGCACTCAGGTGCGCCTCTTCTTTTTGGAGATAGGCTCTGCGCTTTAAATCGGGTCGCAATAGGGCTAGAATCTAGCTGCCCGACGCGGCTTGTTGAGCGGGCGCGGCAGCGGGTGACGGGGCGTGTGCGTAAAGCTCAGGGAGGGATGAGATGTCAGGGATATCAGGCGACGTGGCTTTCGAAAGACCGGGCGCTTACCGTGATGTCAGGGTAGGCGAGCTTCTCGCGCTTCTTGCGCGCGACTATCCGCAAAACGAGGCTCTGATCTATCCCGACCGGGGGCTCCGTTACGACTTCAGCCAGCTTGAGTGGCTCGCGCGTCAGGTAGCCAAAGGGCTGCTGAGCTTGAACGTCGCGCGCGGCGACCGCGTAGCGTTGTGGGCTCCCAATATCCCTGAATGGATCGTGTTGCAGTTTGCGCTCGCAAAGATCGGGGCGATCCTGGTCACGGTAAACACAAACCTGCGCGCGGCCGAGATCGAGTACCTCTTAAAACAATCGGAGGTCAGCACGCTTATCACTGTCGCGGGGTTTCGTGACCTCGATTATATCGAGACCCTCTACCAGATCATCCCTGAACTCAGGCGGTCACAGGAAGGCGAGCTTCATTCGGTCGAGTTTCCGTTTCTTCGCAATTGTATATACATAGGCGACGATCACCCCGGCGGCATGATCAGTTATGATTCGCTGCTCGCGCGGTCAGAAGCGGTCCCCGACGCGCAGCTTGACGCGCACTCTGAATGCCAGGACCTCGACGACTGCATAAACATGCAGTACACGTCCGGCACCACAGGGTTTCCAAAAGGCGTGATGCTCACGCATCGCAACATCGTCAACAACGCCTACTGGCTTGGAGAAGGCATAGGGCTCACACCGAAAGACAAGCTCTGCCTGCCGGTGCCGCTTTTTCACTGTTTCGGTTGTGTTATAGGGGTACTCGGCGCTTTCACACACGCATCCGCGCTTGTCCCGCTCGAATGGTTCGACCCGCTCAAGGTGCTCCAGCACGTCGAGCGCGAGCGCTGCACAGCCGTCTACGGCGTCCCTACGATGTTTCTGGCGGAACTCGAACTGCTCGATTATCACGACTTCGATCTCGCTAGCTTGAGGACAGGCATAATGGCCGGGAGCCTTTGTCCCGAATCGCTCATGCGGAGAGTGATGGAGCGGATGAATCTGACAGAGATGACGATTGCCTACGGGCTGACGGAAGCCTCGCCTGGAATAACCCACACGCCGCGCCACGACAGCATAGAGCTTCGCACGCAGACGGTCGGGCGCGTAATGCCGGAGATCGAAATAAGGATAGTCGATCCCGCAACTGGAGATGAGTGCGAGCCGGGCGTGGCGGGCGAGTTGTGCTGTCGCGGCTACAACGTGATGAAAGGCTACTACAACAACCCGCGCGCGACCGCCGAAGCTATCGACGCGGCGGGCTGGCTGCGCACGGGCGACCAGGCGACGGTTGATCGAGACGGGTATGTGAGGATAACCGGTCGTATAAAAGAGATCATCATTCGCGGCGGCGAAAACATCGCGCCCAAGGAGATCGAAGACCTGCTCAGAAATCACCCGAAGGTGTCGGACTGCTACGTCTACGGCATACCCGATGAGAAATACGGGGAAGAGGTCGCGGCGGCGGTCAGGCTAAAACCGGGCGAGACGGCCTCCGCCGAGGAGCTGCGAGGGTACTGCGAAAGCCGTATCGCGAAATTCAAAGTCCCGCGCCACTTTCGCTTCGTCGAGGAATTCCCCATGACCGCTTCGGGCAAGGTGCAGAAGTTCAAGCTCCGCGAAACGCATGGGAAACAGTGACAAGTGACGAGTGACAAGTGACAAGTGACAAGAAAGATCGGAATGAAGCTTCATCGGTTCCCTCCTTCTTGTCACTTGTCACTCGTCACTTGTCACTTTCCTCAAGTCACTTGTCACTCTCAATGTTTGATCTTTTCCCAGGCGGCGCGAACGTCGAAGTTCGGATTTATCTGCGGAGTGTGGCAGTTCGTGCAGGCCGCTTTCATATCGATAATCTTGCCGTACCCTTTCGCGGGTTTTGCTATATGGTCCGCGCCCGGCCCGTGGCATTGCTCGCACTGCACCTGATGCATCGCCGGTACATCCGAGGCGCTGACAGGGTTGACCGGGTTGAGCCCCGTCGTATGACAGGCGAAACAACCTCTCTCAAACTCGAACTGCTTCCTGACAAGCTTGTCCGTGGCGTGCGCGTGCGCGCTGTTGTTCCACTGGATGTATTGCGGCTCGTGGCACGATACACAGGCGGACGACGAAACGTACATGGCTTCAGTTGTCGCCTCCTGACCGCGCCTGCTGCTTCTCATCGCTCTCCTGGTCCTTGCGAGCCAGCCTGTAAGCAGTTCTTTCGCTTCCTTGCGAGCAGTATCCTGTGCCTCCTTGGCGGCGGTGAGCATCTCTGTGGCTGCGGGGTCGTCGCCTATCTCCTGGTTGAGAAGTATATAGCGGTCTGTGATAGAGAGCTTGCCGCCCGCGTCGCGATGAAATCTAAGCTCGCCGAGCAATCGCGTCTCGTAAGGCGTCGAGAAGATTACCGTTTCGCCTACCTTGACGGGTGGGGCGAACGGGTTGCTGTAGCCGTTTATGATCACGTCGATGCCGGGGACTTCGCGCGCGATACGCAACGCGAGGTCCTGTTTGACGTGCGCCAGCACGACGACTATATCCGAATCGCGATTTGCCGTAGGCACTGTGCGCCGCGCAGCCTCAAACGGGTCGCCGATCTTAAACCCTTCGGGCGCTTGCCGCGCTTGCGGGTCGGTAATGCCTACGAAGGCGATACGCGTGGGCTTCCGAGGCGCGCGCGTTCGCTCCTTGATCTCTTTGATTAAGAACGGCTGCGGCGCGTTGTTGCCGGGCGTTGCGCTCGTTATATTTGCAGAGACCATGCGGTTGACGACAGGGTATTCGGGCGTGGCGGCCGCGCGCCCGGCTTTATTCATCGCCCGTGACAGAAACGTGAGATCGTGCGCGCTGATGTTGGCTACGTCAACAGGGAACTGGTCCTGGGCTTTTAAAACCCAGTGACTTCTTATAACCGCGTCCGTGCGCAGCCAGCCGTGGGTGTTGCGCTCGTCGGCCAAAAAATAGCCCGTGTCGACCATAATGGTCGGGATGTCGGACAACTTCTCCTTAAATGCGTTTTCGTATCTGACACGCCGTGCCAGTCCCCCTACGCGGGGGCCTTTTCAGCCACAGGGCTCAAGGCTGCCGTGTATGTCGCCTGAGAAGTGTATGACAAACGCCGCCCCGTCGTCGTTGCCTACGCGCTCGGCGAGCGGTATGCCGAAACCAAAAATGTTAAACCTATTAGGAGGTATCTCCGGCGATTCGGGGGTCTGCTCCTGCGCGCCTGCGGCCACGTTTGCGACCGTCTTTTGCGCAGGCAGGAAGGAACCCATCAGCGCCGCAACCAACAAGATAGCGGCAAGCTTTGTGCGTCTTACTAATTCGTCTTTTTGCATCTTATAGATTCGCTTTGAATAAAACTGCCCTAAAAATCTAATTGATCCACTACCAATGTGCAAGGCGCGGCTTCCGGCAAAAAATAGTATTGAAGGGGCCGAGTTTCTATAGTAGTCTTCGGCCAGATTGGATTTACGCCCCCGCCGTGGTTTCAAGCCACGGCGGGTTCTCTTTTTTTGAGGCTTTTGATGAAGCGAGAGACGCTGAACCAGTTTCTATCCGTGGCCGTGCAAAACAAGGCCTCCGACATTCACCTTCAAGTCGGAGAGCACCCCTTATTCCGCATAAACGGGCAGCTCGCCCAGGTCAAGTACCACCCGCTGACCGCGGGCGAGATGATCTCGATCATCAAGACGCTGGCGGGCGAGGACAGGTTTGAAACTCAGTTTCAAGACAAGAGCGAGTTCGACGTTTCCTACGAGATAAACGGCGTCTGCCGCTTTCGCGCAAATGTCTTCAAACAGCGCGGGTATTACGCGGCGGTGCTGCGGGTCGTCCCGCTTCAGATCAAGGCCTTCGAGGACCTGCACCTTCCGACGGTGCTCGAACGCATAGCCAATCTCAGGCGCGGGCTCGTGCTGGTTTCCGGGGCCACCGGCAACGGCAAATCAACCACGACCGCCTCGATCATCGAGCACATAAACCTGACGCGAAAGGCGCACATAGTTACAATCGAGGAGCCAATCGAGTTCCTTTTTAAGAACAAGACCGCCGTGATCTCTCAACGCGAGATCGGGACGGACACGTCGAGCTTTGCAGCGGCGATGCACGCCGCGCTCAGGCAGGACCCGGATGTGATACTGCTCGGAGAGATGCGCGACCACGAGACGGTCGATATTGCGCTCAAGGCTGCCGAGACCGGGCACCTTGTAATCTCGACCATCCACACGCCTGACGCGCAACGCACGGTCGGTCGTTTGATAAGCTTCTTTCCGGTCGAAGAGCACCCGACGGTTCGCATAAGGATCGCGCAGAACCTGATGGCAGTAATAAGCCAGCGCCTTATACCGAGCTGTGACGGGAGCGGGCGGCTGCCCGCGGTCGAAGTGATGCTTGTGACGCGCAGCATCGAAGAGTGCATACGAAACGCCGAGAAGACGTCCGAGATACACCACCACATTCAGCGCGGCAGAGAGATAGGCATGCAGACTTTCGACCAGCACCTCGTCGAGCTTATGAAATCAAGCCGCGTCTCTTTTGAAGCGGCAAAGCTCGCCGCAACGAACCCGGCCGAGATGGAGTTGATGCTCACCTACGAGTAAAGGATTCAGGGGCCTTCGCATCTTCGCTCTTATTCCCTTCCAGAGGATGCAAAGGCCCTTGACCATTTTGCGGCCGCGATCACTGCTTGCTTTCGACTGAGGCGATAAAGTCCGAGACCGCGCGCGAAAGCTCGTCCAGGTGTCCTTCAAAAAAGTGGTCGCCGCCTTCGACGATCTTCAAGCTTTTGGGACCGCTCAGGCCCTCGAAGAACTTTTGAAGGTCCGCCGCAGTGCCAAACTCATCGAGCGAACCCTGCACAAACAGCTTCGGTTTGTCGCACGATAGGGCCGCCTCCAGATTGTACTTCGAAACGGGGAAGCCTGCCGCGACGAGCGCGCGCACGCGGTCGTCCGCGCAGCCGACGCGAACCGAGACGACAGAGCCGAATGAAAAGCCTGCCAGCCATATCTCTGCTTCGGGGTATCTCTGCTCGACATAACGCAGCGCCGCGCGCAGGTCGTCTTGTTCGCCTCGCCCTTCGTCGTGCACGCCCTGACTTCGCCCCGTCCCTCGAAAGTTGAATCTCAAGACCGCGAAGCCCGATTCCTGAAAAGCTTTCGCGATCCGGTAGACGACTTTGTTGTGCATGGTCCCGCCAAACAGCGGGTGAGGATGGCAACAGACGGCTGCGCGAGTAACCGGCCCCTTCGGTTCTTTCAGTATCGCTTCGAGCTTTCCTGCGGGGCCTTCGACGTATGTGTTCCCGGTTAAATCCATCTTAAATCCATACTCGATCCTACAACCGTTTGTCGAGCGGAGTCGAGGGCGGTTGATTGCGCGCGGGGCGGCGGCGTGCTAGATTCCAGTAATTTATTAGGGGGAATTATCGAGATGAAGAGAGCTTTGCTCGCCTTTCTGATTCTGTCTTTACTGTCACCTGTCGAGGCCGCCCAGCGACAACCAAACGAGATCGATTGGCAGAAGGCGGGCGACGAAGCTGTCGAGCTGCTCGCAAGGTATTTGAGAGTGGACACGACAAACCCGCCGGGCAATGAAGCGCGGGCCACGGAATTCTTTGCAAAAATTCTTGAGCGAGAGCGAATCGAGCACAGGGTCTTTGTCTCTGCGCCGGGCCGCGCCAACCTGTACGCCCGTATAAAGGGCAACGGGCGCAAGCGAGCTGTCATACTTCTAAACCACACGGACGTGGTCCCCGCCGATAAGCGGTTCTGGTCGGCCGATCCGTTGAGCGGCGCGCTTGTCGACGGTTATCTATACGGGCGCGGCGCTCTCGACATGAAGAGCCTCGGCGCGGTCCAGTTTATGACGCTCGTCCTTTTGAAAAGAGCAGGCGTCGTGTTGGACAGGGACGTGATCTTTCTGGCCACGGCTGACGAAGAGGCGGGCGGGCGAGAAGGAGCAGGCTGGTTTGTTCGCAACCACCCTGAGCTGGTCAAAGACGCGGAGTTTTTGCTTACAGAAGGCAGCAGCAACGCGGTCGTGGGAAGAGATGTCATCTTTTACGGCATCGGGACGACGGAAAAGACACCTTGCTGGCTCCGGCTGACCGCGAAAGGGACGCCGGGACACGGCAGCGTTCCCAAGGAGGATTCCGCGCCTTCGCGCATGCTGCGCGCGCTCGGAAAGATCGAGGCGTACGAAACGCAGCTGGTAATAACAGAGGCCGTGGCCCGATACTTTCGCTCGATTGCGCAGTTTCAAAACGGCGCGGACAGCAGGCGGGCTTACTCAGACATAAAGTCGGCCGTGTCGGATCCGAGACTGCGAGAGATGGTGCTTGCGAATCCCTACAACGCCGCGCTTTTAAGGAATACTATTCAGCCGACCGTCGTCCAGATCGGGAGCAAGACGAACGTGATCGACCCGATTGCCGTAGCGGAGCTCGATTGTCGCCTCCTGCCCGGCCAGCGGCCCCAGGATTTTGTGGCCGAGATAAAACGGGTAATCAACGACCCGTCGATTCAAGTCGAAACCGTGCTCGCGTTTGCCGCCACAGAATCCCCGCTCGAAACAGAGCTGTACAGGGCCATCTCCGACACTATCCTCGCAGAGGATCGCAAGGCGCAGTTCGTGCCGACGGTCCTCGCGGGTTTTACCGACAGCCATTTCTTTCGCGACCTCGGGATTACCTGCTACGGCTTTTCGCCTTTCCTGATACCCGGCGAAGACGCGTCGGGCGTGCACGGCAACAACGAGCGCATCTCGGCCGAAACCGTGCGCAAGGGAACGAGGCTACATTACAAGATCGTCCACGCGCTTGCGGGCGCGAAGGGAAGGGAGAAGGAATGAAGACTCTGCTTTTGCTGCGCCATGCGAAATCCGATTGGGGAGACGAAACGCTCCGCGATTTCGACCGCCCGCTTTCACAGCGGGGCGAGCGCGACGCGCCTCGGATCGGGCGAGCGCTTGCCGAGCGCGGTGTCCTGCCTGACCTGGTCGTAAGCTCTCCCGCAAACCGCGCGCGGACTACGGCCGCCGCCGTCGTCGAGGCCGCCGGGTTAGAACTTGAGCCCCGGTTCGAAGGAGGTATCTACGAAGCTTCGCCCGGCGAGCTTATGCAGATCATTCGCAAGCTTCCCGACCAGAGCGGCTGCGCCATGCTTGTCGGCCACAACCCCGGCTTTGAAAACACGCTTGCGCGACTCACAGGCCAACACGAGCGCATGCCGACAGCGGCGCTTGCATGCATAACTTTTCAAGTCGATAGATGGGAAGATGTCGAAGACGACCAGGGCAAGCTTCTCTGGCTGATAACACCGAAAACGCTCGTAGGCGATCAGTAAAGGAAAGCCCGTGAACGATAACGTACTCAGAAAGACTCTTGTCGAGTTGCTGCAAGGCGGCCACGCCCATGCTTCTGCCGACCTTGTGCTTGCCAATGTCGGAGCCGGTGCGCGGAGCCGCCGCCCGTCTGCGGAAGTACCCTCGGCCTGGGAGGAGCTTGAGCATATGCGGATCGCTCAAGAAGACATAGTTCGCTACACGCTCGACCCTGCCTGGAAGTCGCCCGAATGGCCCTCGGGATACTGGCCGGCGAAAGAGTCCGCCGTGACCGACGAGATGTGGGCGGAGTCGGTGGCCCGATTCTTTGCCGACCTCGATGAAGTGATCAAGCTTGTCGAGAATAGCGAGATCGACCTGACCTCGGAGATACCACACGGCGAAGGGCGCACCTACCTGCGACAGGTCTTGCTGGTCGCAGACCACAACTCATACCACCTTGCCCAGATCGTGCAGGCGCGAAAGCTGCTGGGCGACTGGAAGAGCTGACAAGCCTCTCCTACGGGTTGGCCGTCTCGCTTACGACCGATGAGGGTTCGCTTTCGTTGTCGAATCGATCAATCGCGGTCACTCTGTAAAAATACCTCTGCCCGATTGTTACCCGGTCATCTCTAAACGTGACAGCGGTGTGCGGCGACGAGTTCAGCCGCGTCCATTCGCTTTCGGGGGCGTCGGCGCGGTCGGCGCGGTATATGTTATAGCCCGCCACATCGCGCTCAGGGCTTGACGGCCAGAACAGGCTTATGACGGCGTTTGCCGACGCGATTGAAACGGGATCGGGCACGGTCGGCGGGTAATCGTCTTCGGGTGTGATCTCAAGCGGCTCGCTATCGGCGCTCTCGATCAATCCATCCGCGCCTTGCGACAGCGCCCTGACGGTGTAGATATAATCGGCTTCGTACTGGAATTTTTTGTCTGTGTAGACGGGGTCGGTCAAAGGCTCGTCGTTGAGCGGCGCGCCCGGCTGGCGACGCTTGGCGGCGCGGCGGTAGATGTTGTAACCGACC
This sequence comes from uncultured Clostridia bacterium, assembly GCA_964615905.1. Taxonomy (GTDB): domain Bacteria; phylum Acidobacteriota; class Blastocatellia; order UBA7656; family UBA7656; genus DATLMR01. The sequence continues at coordinate 116,096 of CAZTUB010000017.1, read as the reverse complement.
ACCGAAGCGGGCCGCTCTCCTGTGACGTTCGCTTCGGGCAGGTTCCAGGCAATCGTTATCGCGTCCTGCGCTTCTACGGTTACGCGCAGACCTGTCGGCGGGAGCGCGATGCCGGGCGAGGGCTCAAGCGCCACGGTGTTAGAGAAAGCGGCGGTCTGGCCGCGCTTGTTAGCGTAACGGATGGCGTACCTCAGCCTCGTGTTTGCCAGCCGCGCCCCGGCCGCCAGGTCAACCGCGTCCTCGTATTGGAGACGGCCAAAGTTGTTAGCCAGGGCTTCGATGGTCGCGCGGTCGAGAAAGCCTATGATCTCTGCCGACTCTTCATAATCCTCCGCGTCGAGCACGGGCTCCGCATCGCGCTCTTCCGTCAGGCGGTATATGTCGACGCGCTCAATGTAGGAAGTGCTCGAACTCTCTTTTACAAGAGGCGGGACGGGCCACGAGAGCAGCACCTTTGCTCCCCGCTGTACTGCCGTAAGCTGCGCTGTTCGCTCGGTCAGTCGCGCGGGCGGTATGGGCGCGCCGACCTTGCCGCACGACAGACCTGCCAGCGACAGAAGCGAGGCACACGCGAGCAGGCGCGCACGATTGAAAGCGGCGGAGTTGGAAACAGGAGCGAGCGCTGTCGCTCGCAATCTGGAGATCACAGTATGTACCGGCTGAGGTCTTCGTTTTTGACTATCGCGGCCAGCTGCTTCTGCACGTAGTCGGCGTCAATACGCACGGTCTTGTCCTCAAGGTCCGGCCCTGCAAAAGAGTATTCATCGAGCAGCGTCTCCATAATGGTGTGGAGACGCCGCGCGCCTATGTCTTCGGTCTGCTCGTTTACAGAGAAGGCGAAGCGGGCTATCGAATCTATCGCTTCATCCGTAAAGGTGAGGTCTATCTCTTCCGTGCCGAGCAGCGCGCTGTACTGGCGAACGAGCGAGTTCTTCGGCTCGGTCAATATCCGCTTGAAGTCATCGACCGTGAGCGGCTGCAGCTCCACACGGATCGGGAACCGGCCCTGAAGCTCAGGGATCAAATCCGACGGCTTCGAGACGTGAAAAGCTCCCGCCGCGACGAACAGTATATGGTCGGTTCGGACCATGCCGTACCGTGTGTTTACCGTTGTGCCTTCGATGATAGGCAGGATGTCGCGCTGCACGCCTTCACGCGAAACGTCCGGCCCCTGGCCGCCCTCGCGACCGGCGATCTTGTCTATCTCGTCGAGAAAGACTATGCCCGTAGACTCGACGCGCTCTATGGCAATGCGCGCGACCTGGTCGAGGTCGATAAGCTTTTGCTCCTCTTCCTGTATCAAATACTCTATGGCTTCATCGACGCGCATCTTTCTGAGCTTAGGGCGGCCTCCGAACATGTTCGGGAACATGTCGCGCAGGTTTATGTCCATCTCTTCGATCCCCTGAGGGGTGTAAATCTCGAAGTGGCCGGGGTTGTTTCGCTCCTGCACTTCAAGCTCGACTATGCGGCTGTTAAAGCGGCCTTCGCGCAGCTGCTGGCGCATCTTCTCGCGCGTGCGCTCGAACTTGTCGATTGAAGATTCGCCGTCTCCTTCATCATCGGTCTGCCGGTTTGTGGGCAAAAGCAGGTCGAGCACCCTTTCCTCGGCGTTCTGCTCGGCCTTGTCGGCTATCTCGGCTATCTTCTCCTCGCGGACAAGGTCTATGCCTATCTCGACAAGGTCGCGGATGATCGATTCGACATCGCGCCCGACATAGCCGACCTCTGTAAATTTCGACGCTTCGACCTTCAGGAAAGGCGAGTTGGAAAGCCGCGCAAGGCGGCGGGCAATCTCCGTCTTACCAATCCCGGTCGAGCCTATCATGATGATATTTTTCGGTATGACATCCTGCGCGAGATCGGCGGGCAGTTTTTGCCTGCGTATGCGGTTTCGGAGCGCGATGGCGACCGCGCGTTTGGCCGCGTGCTGGCCGACGACATACTTGTCCAGCTCCTCGACGATCTGGCGCGGCGTCATCTCGTCTAGCCGGGGCTGGTCTTTTACTTCACCTGATAAATAGATAACCATAACAATCAACCGCTTACCGCAAACAGGCTTTTAACTGGCCGGTAATCAGACCGGTTTTTCGCGCTATTGCTCAAAGAAAAGAAGTATATGCAAAATTGCACCGCTAAGACAATCAAGTTTTTCGGCTGTCCCTCGAACACACGAAAACAGAAAGTGAGGGCTGGCGAATCGACCAGAAGGAGCCTCTTAAAGGCGCGTTCAGAATTCGGCGGATGAAGGGATGAGCGCCGGTTTGGGGCCCAATGACCGGCCTCAAATTCGCGCCGCTCGAACCGAGGCCGGTATCAGGCGATCAGGCGGCGGCTATTCCTTTATGGTGAAGGTCAATGTCTTTGTCGGCGGATCGGTCTTATCGGCCTTGGGGTTCAAGTAAAGATCGACTTTGTATTCCCCGGGCGGCATACCCTGGCTCGGCGTGAAAGTGAAATCGATAATGTTCTTTCCGCTCCCCGCGTTGTCGACATCCGATTCGACGATTTTTCGCGGCTGCTCGCCCTCAACATTGACGATGCCCCACACCGCTCTTACCTTTGTATCTTCGGGCGCGTTGGCAAGTTTGACCACGCAATGTATTACGGGAACATCGGTGGCAAACGTATTCGTTGGCCCGACGGGCTCTTTGTCTGCGCTCACGTCCCTCGCCAGCGTGGCTTCGGCGATGCTGGCCGATGAGTAACTGACCTCGCATGCCGCGCCTGCGGCGAAGGCAATGAGCAGGAACATTATCACAGTAGTTTTTCTATTCATCTGGCTCCTTAGAAGCTCGAGTAATGGGGTGGTGCGTTTTGCGACTGAGATAGTTAGCCACAGCCTGCGAGGTTGTCAAGTGGTTAATTGTGCAATCCGGGTTGAAAGTCCTTTAGCAAGGTTAACCGCGCGCACGTCTCAAATCTCTTCGATGATTATGTTCGAGTTGGTGTATATGCAAATCTCGCTTGCGATCTTCATGGCTTCGACCGCTATCTCCCTGGCCGATAGCTCCGTATGGCGCAGCAGCGCGCGCGCGGCCGCGGTAGCGAACGCGCCCCCGCTTCCGATTGCCACTATGCCGTCGTCAGGCTCTATCACGTCGCCGCCGCCAGAAATTACAAGCGAATGATTCTCGTCGGCCACAATCAGCAGAGCTTCGAGGTGGCGAAGGTACTTGTCCGTGCGCCACTCCTTGCCCATCTCGACGGCGGCCCGCTGCAACTGGCCGTGGTATTGTTCGAGCTTCGATTCGAACCTTGAAAAGAGGGTGAAAGCATCGGCGGTCGAGCCCGCGAAACCGGCGATGATCTTGTCGCTGAACAGGCGGCGGACCTTTCTCGCGCCCGATTTCATGACGGTCTTGTCGAAAGTCACCTGCCCGTCGGCTGCCACCGCTACCTTGCTGCCCCTGCGGACCGCGAGCACTGTCGTTGATCGCACGCGGGGTCGCGTCTCTGTGTGAATTCGCTTCTTAGGCATAAAAGCCGACTATAAACCCGGCTAATGGGGTTGTCAAGAAAGCCAACTTTAGCTATTCAGCGTAATCTGCTATAGTCTCTTGCGAGCCGGAACGCTCAGCTTACGGCTCGCGGTGTCAGGACCACGAGACCGCTGGTCCAAACGAAGATCGACTGCACCTGAGACGCAAAACAGTTCCGTAATACCTATTGATGTCTGGCATGGGCAAATCACTCCTGCTTTTAGTCTCGCTTGCATCTGTCGGGCTTCTGGCGACTACGGCCAGGGCCGATTCGACGCCCGACTGGGTCAAAGCCGCGCTTCAAAGCCCTGTTTACAACTACGAGAAAAACGTCTCATACGTGGTGCTGCTCGACGAGCGCGTGACGACTGTCCGGGAGAACGGCAAGGCCGAAACGCGTTCGCGTTACGTCACGCGAGTGCTGACGCAGGAAGGCCGCGCCGCCGCCCGCCGCGAGATTCAATACGACAGCCAGATGAAGATAAGCGATCTCCAGGCCTGGCACATCCGCGCAGACAACAAGGTCTTCGAGCTCGAAAGCGAACGGATGGTCGAGGAGGCTTTCGCGGACGACCTCTACAGCAACATCCGCTCAAAAGTCATGCGGTTCGGCGAGGTCGACATAGGCTCCGTCGTGGCCTTCGAGTGGGTGCAAAAAGAGAAGCAGTTTGTAAACCAGGACTACCATTTTTTCCAGACCCGCGCGCCTGTCATCTCATCGCGCTACCAGTTGAACCTTCCGGCAAACTGGAAGGTCGAGGCGCACGTGTTCAACTACGGCTCACTCAAGCCGCTTGTCAGGGGCAACAGCTATACCTGGGAAGTCCAGAACCTGCCGGCGATCAAGGAAGAGCTGTGGATGCCGGATGTGACGGGGCTCTCTCCATACCTCGCGGTCTCTTACTATCAATCGACAGGCGACAGGTCAAAGCTGGCGTTCTCTTCCTGGCAGGACGTTTCGTGCTGGGCCGAAGAGATGATGGATACGAAGTCCGGAGACGAAGCCGTTATCGAGAGAAAAGCGAAGGAACTCGTCGCCGATTCTAAGACGGACTTTGACCGCGTGCGCGCAATCGCTCACTGGGTCCAGAAGAACATTCGGTACGTCTCGATCCAGCTTGGCGTGATAAGCGGCTACAAGCCGAACCCGGCCGACGTGGTCTTAAAAAAGGGTTACGGCGATTGCAAGGACAAGAGCGCGCTTATGCAGAGCATGCTCCAGGCGATAGGGCTTCAGTCACACAGCGTGCTGGTATTTTCGGGTGACCCGACCAGAGTGCGCCCGGAGTTTCCGTCGCCGCTTCAGTTCAACCATGCGGTGGTCGCGGTCGAAGTAGGCGCTGATTCTCCTGCGGCGATGACGCACCCGAAACTTGGGCGGCTGCTCTTTTTCGACCCGACCGATTCGGTCACGCCGCTTGGCGATTTCCCGTTTTATCTCCAGGGAAGTTACGGCTTGGTGGTGAAGGGAAGCGCGGGCGAGCTGATAAAGCTCCCGACATACGCGGAGTCTGTCAACAACTTGAAGCGCGAGATCGACGTTCAAGTGAAAGATACGGGCGAGGTGCAGGCGACTGTCAAAGAGGTGTTCACAGGCCAGCTCGCCTCCGTAGCCCGGCGCGGCCTTGCGCAGTCGAGCCTGGGGAGCTACGAGCGAGAGCTTGCCGCGCGCGTAGCTCGCGAAATCCCCGGAGCGTTGCTCGGTGGGCTCAAGATAAACACCGATGCCGAGCCGTTCGATCCGCTTATTGTCGAATACACGATCAAGGCCGACAGCTACGGCAGCCGCCTGGGCAAGCTGCTGGTCATAAAGCCCTTGCTGCTGCGCGCACAGAACTATCCCGTATTCACGACGCAGGAGCGTAACTACCCGATACTTTTTGATATACAGTCTGTGCGGGAAGACCTGACGCGGATAATCCTGCCTGAAGGGTTCAGGCTCGATGAGCTCCCCACCGACACGCGCGTCAGGACGGACTTCGGCGAGTTCGATCTTACTTATCAAGTGAGCGGGCAGAGCCTTGTCGTGCGCAGAAGGCTCGCGATAAAGCAACAGTTGATGCCCGCTGCTCAATACTCTTCGGTGAAGAAATTTTTTGAGACGGCGCAGGCCGCCTCGCAATCGAGCATAGTCTTAGTCAACTGAACTCATGCGGGCGACGCTTCGAGTATGCAAAATAGCGCGTCGTCTCCCACCCCCAGTTCTTCAAGCGACAAATAGATCACGCCCCCGCCCCTATCAACTCCCATATCAATCGTGAGCGAGCGCGACGCGAGCAGGTTGGTGACTCTCACGTAACGCGACGCCGCCGCCGATTTCGCGAGAGCCTGGAGGTCGAGCTGAACAGAGTTGAATCTGTGCCACGCGTCCGAAACCTGTCCGAGATAGGCGATGGCTGTGTTGTCGTCTCGCCTTATGAACGAGACTACGCCGTACATACCCTTTTCAAAAAGCTCGAATGAGCCTCGTTTGAAAACGTCCCGCGACGTTATCTGAAGCAACTGCCTGTAGTCGGCGCTCAGCTGCAAATCGACCGGCTCATCAAGCCTCGGTTTCAGGATTTGAACAGGCAGCTTCTCGCGTTTTCCTTCGATCTGGCCTTCGTGTACGAGTGCCGCACACGGCAATGAGAGAATAAGCGCAGCCGCCGCGAGGTTGCCAGCGCGGGTGAAAACAGATGCCGCTCGCGGCTCGTCGTGGTTTTCGATAAAGCATACGGATTTGGCCAGAGCATCCGCAGGTCTTTTAAGCCGCTCGATCACTGCGTGCGAGTTGGCGGTGGCAAGGCCGTCGTAGAGCTTCTTCTCGTAGGCCAGATCGAAGCCGAGATCAAGTAGCTGCTGCTCTTTATCCCAGTAGGCTTCGGCGACAAAGAGAAAGTCGGGTCTGCCTGCCTTCACACGGTCGATTGCCTCATCCCAGAACTCTCCCGGCATCCTCGCGTCGAACCAGTCGCGGTCTGCGCGCGCGTACCAGTGGTCGCGGACATAGTCTCTCAGCACGAGCATAGCCATATCGCACCTTACTCCGTCGGCCATGCGGCTTATTCGTTTCAATACCTCGATCATGCGCTCTCTCAGCAACGGGTTCGAGTAATCGAGTTGCGCGGTGTCGTGCCAGGGCGGGAAGTACGGGTCGCGCCCGTAAGCTATCACCTCGCCCGACGTGTGGAGGAAGTATTCGCTCGTAGATTGGTTTCGCACAGCCGCGTTGCTGCGAATGAATTGGGTAGCGTCTTCGTCTATCCAGGGCGAGTCGAGCGCCGTGTGATTCGAGACGAAATCGACCATGACCTTGAGCCCCGCATCGTGAGCCCTGTTGACAAGCGCTTCGAATCCGGCCTGACCGCCAAGCGGCTGGCTGATCTCATAAGACCCGACCGCGTAAGGCGAGCCCTCGAAATCAACCGAGAGGATCCTGGATATTTTCCGCGCCCCTTCGCTGATCTGCCACACGCCCATCGGCCATACCCAATCGAAACCGAGAGCGGCTAGCCCTTTTAATTCCGAACCCGTGATCTGATCGAAGTTCCCGCGCAGCCGTGTGTTGATCTCGTAAATTCGCAAACCGTGTTGAAATCCTCCTATCCCAGGGACGCTACCAGAGCCGAGCGAGTGTGCCATGATCTGATGCCGCCGGGCAAGCGCCCGTCTCGGCCCCTTTCTCCCGGCTCCAAATACCTGTCTGGAAGCGGTACACCAGTGTAGCCGGTGATTGAAGCACAGGCGCGCGCGCAGTTAGCTTAAATATGGCCCTAAGAGGTTTATTTATCAAAATTTATCTTTTTTTCGCCGGACATCCTCTTTATCTATATTTGCATCTAGATAGTTCGTTGAATATATTGTATTATGGTGCGTTACCTGCAGAAGGATAGTTGTGTAGCAGTGTTGCATTCATAGTGGACATCAAATGTAGGCGCCGCTGGAGATAGGGGCGCTTTTTAGTTCTATATAACATGGGCGCGCTACGAAAGGTGAAATGACAGGTAGAATGGACAAGGACCTTCTTTTAGACAACCACGACGAGGGCCAGGAGGACTTCGGCCCTGCGGTGGGTATTGAGCGTATCGTAGCCGAAATAGACGAGGATCAGAGCGAGTCTCTCTGGGACAGCGTAGCCGTAGAGGAAGAAGAGACGCCGGAAGTTGTCGACGAGGCGGTCGATGATGTCGACGTTGACCTTGAGCCCGGAAAAGATGAATCGCTCGATCCTATGCGGCTTTATCTTCGCGAGATGAGTTCTGTGCCGCTTCTGACTCGCGAGGACGAGATTCGTATAGCCAAGCGCATCGAGCGCGGCAACCTCCGTATTTACAAGGCTTTATCACGTTCCTTTATCACTATCGAAGAGATACAGAGGCTCGCAGAAAAGCTTCAGGCTGGCGAGATAAACCCTCAGGACATAGTCGATATAGCGACTGACCCCGAAGCCGAAGAGGCGCTTGAGGAGCAGCGCGAAGAGATTCGCCTGCGCGTCATGGCCGAGTTTGAGGAGATAACCAAGTCACACGCCAAGCTTCTCAAGCTTATGGCCAAGATCGAGGCCGAGCCCAAGTCTTCGAAGAAGCTCAAAAAGCTGCGCCGCCAGTATGCTCGCCAGCTCATCGAGGTGACAAAACGCATTCGCTCGTTTACGTTCGGAGCGGAAGCGCGGCGGCGGTTTACGGAAGCCATCGAGTCTGTAGTCAAGGAGGTGCGCGAAAGCGAGCAGGAGCTTGCCAAGATCGAGCGCGCCCTCGAATCGAAGCGCCGCAAAGATATAGACGAGCTTAAAAAGCAGCAACGCGCGGTCCGCAAGCACATTCGCGAGATCGAGCGGCACTATGCGGCGTCCGCCGTCGACATCAAGCGGACTTTCCAGACTATGGTGGCGGCCGAGGCGGAGGTCGAGCAGGCCAAGCGCGAGATGATCGAAGCCAACTTGAGGCTCGTCATATCTATCGCCAAAAACTATATCAATCGCGGATTGCACTTCCTCGACCTGATTCAGGAAGGCAATATCGGTCTTATGCGCGCGGTCGAGAAGTTCGACTGGCGGCGCGGGTACAAGTTCTCGACATACGCCACGTGGTGGATTCGCCAGGCTGTTACGCGCGCAATCGCCGATCAGGGGCGCACGATCCGCGTGCCTGTTCACATGGTCGAGGTCATCAACAAGATTCTGCGCACGCAGCGATTGATGGTGCAGGAGCTAGGACGCGAGCCTACGCACGAAGAACTTGCGCGGCGTGTCGATATGCCCGCGTGGAAGGTTCGCAAAGCATTGAAGATTGCTCAACAGCCGATCTCGCTCGAAACGCCCATCGGCGACGACGGCGAGACGACCATAGCGAGCTTTATCGAAGACCGCCGCTCGGCCAACCCTGCCGAGACTGCGATAACGAACAATCTGCGCGAGCTGACAGAGGACGTGTTGTCTACGCTGACGCCGCGCGAAAAAGAGATTATCAAGATGCGGTTCGGGCTCGACCAGTCCGGCGAAGAGCGTACGCTTGAGGAGGTGGGCAAGCACTTCAACGTCACGCGCGAGCGCATACGCCAGATCGAAGCGAAGGCGCTTGCCAAGCTGCGTCATCCGTCGCGGTCGCGCAGGTTGCGAGCGTTTCTTGACGGGACCGCTATTGCTTCTTAATCTCGAAATCTCCAACCAGTTTTCAAAGGGCCGCCGCGTGCGGCCTTTCTCTTTTTAGGAGTCTTTCATGCTCGCGGTTTCGACAGCGGTCTTGATGGCTCGCAAAGTTTCGGCAGGCGTATCTGTCGGGACAGAACAGCCCGGCGAAACTATCAAGCTGCGCGTCCCGGCCTGCTTGATAGATGCGGCGACCTGCTTTCTCATCTCAGGCGGCGTTAGATAATACGCGGTGGCTTCGTCAATCCCTCCCATAACCGCCTTGCCCGATCTGGCCCGTCCCTGCTCAAGCGACGGTTCTGTTGCGAAGTGCGACCAGTTGAACGCGCTTGCGGGATAATCTATCAGAGAGTCGAAATGTATGCGGTTGCCGTGTATGTGAAGCACGTTAAAAGGAGCATCGCGCACCGCGTCGAGAATCTTCATATCAAAGGGGCGGCCCCACACTTCATACTCTTCAATCGACAAACAATCGTGGGTGGCCGCGCCGAGCGACAGGAAGATACCGGCAGCGCCGCGCGTCAGGGCTTTTGTGGCATAGTCGGCTAGCGAGGTTGCGATATGGTCCAGGCCTGCGAGTACCGCTTCCGGGTGCTTCTGGCGGGCTTCGACAAACCGGCCCTTTCCGGCGAGCTTGCGCGCGGTCGTCCAGGGGCTGAAGATCGTCTCTATGAACAGGGCTTCCTTGCCGATAGCATCGTTGATGATCGAGAGCGCCGACAACTGCTCCTGCCAGCATGAGTCTGAAGAGTCGAGCGGCTCCAGCCGCTTCCAATCCGCCTCGGTCTCAATCGCCTCAAGCCCGTCCGGCATTGGATAGGGGTAGTCGTTCATGACCTTTAGGAAATCGAGATCGTAAGCGCGGTAGAACTCTATCTCGGCTTCGGCGTGTTTCGCGCCGGGCAGGTGCTGAAGGCCAAAGTGATACCAGAAGCTGAACGGGGGGCGGTCAACCTCTCGGCCTTTTAATGAATCCAAGACTCGTTCGATCTTATTCAACCTATCCTCCCGCTCTGTCGTGTTATGCTGACTGCTCGGTATCCTAACATAGACGGGCGGCGTGGTTGCGTGCTCGATTGAGTCGTTGCCTGATAAAGCGCAGTATCGACTTCGGGCCGCATTCAGGTTACAGCGAAGAAGGGTCATATGATTTTGAAGAAGTTTCTTTCGCTCATTCTGCTATCGACTTTTTTCTCAACCGTAGTTGTGGCGCAAGCGCCCGTGAACAGGTCAAAAGAAGATACCAAGCAGGCCGAGGAGGAATCGCTCGAACAGAAAGCCTACGGTTTGCTTAACGAAGCGGTTAAAGAAGCGCAACTGCTAAGGCTGCCGGAAAACCGCGTGGGAATTATGGCAAAGGCAGCAGCCCTGTTGATAAAACGCGACCCGAAGCTCGCACGAAGCTTGCTCGCGCAAGTGGCGGCCGACATCAACGAGCTTTTCAACAGCCCGGTTGACGGCGTTCCGGGGTATTCACCGAAGCGTTCAATTGCCTTTCAACTGCGCCAGGAAGTCATGCAGATACTGGCGAGCAAGGACGCGAAGACAGCGCGGGATTTTATGGCCGCCACTCGCCCGTCGAGTTATCACGGCCGTTCTCGACGCGAGGACTACCTGGCGACCCCCGAAGTTGAAACCGCATTTGAGCTTGAGCTCGCGGCACAGATCGCGGCGACAGACCCGAAACAGGCTTTACAGATCGCCGAGGCGAGTTTGAGCAAGGGGCTCTCCGAAGGGCTTCACCACATTCTGGCCAGGCTTCAGGCGAAAGACCCCGAATCGGCCGACAGGCTGCTTGACGCGATCCTAAAAAAACTCCAATCCGGGAGTGTTGCGGATGACAATGCGTCACTGGGGTTTGCCGTGACGATGGTCCGTTTCATGACTCGCGCGGAAGAACATCAAGCCGACTCCGCCCGTGACGCTTCCTCCGGCAGAAGACCGTTGCTGGCCGGGGATGAAAAGTCGCTGAAATTGTTGACCGGGATGATTGCAGATGCGGCGCTCAGCATAGCGTCGGACGGCAAGAGCGCAGAGACAGGGGGCGGGATTGAATTCGAGCGTATGATGATGCTCCAACCGGTCATGGGCGAGATTGAAAAATACGCGCCCGACCGCGCGCCCGCGCTGCACAAGAAGCTGAACGAACTGACCTCTCCCTTAGAGACCGGGCCAAAGTTTTATATTGAGTTTCAATCGTCGTTGGAGTCTGACGACCCGGAGATGATATTGAAGCTCTTAGATAAAGCGCCCGAACAGATGCGCGAAGGCTTGCAGATGGAAGTGGCAGCGAAGCTGATTCGGATGGGCGAGTATGACCGCGCACGCGAGCTGTTAAATCACACAGGCGGAGACCCCACTTATCGTAAAAACATGTTCAAGATGATAGATGCAAGCCTCCTGGAGAAGGCTGCCGTCGAAGGCCAGATAGACTTGGCGCGGCAGAAACTCTCTGCGCTTGATTCGGATGAGGAGCGCGCGCAGGTCTTGATAAAGCTTGCGACCGGGGCAGCCGGTAAGAGGGAGAAGAAGATCGCATTGCAGCTTTTGGAAGAAGCCGGCTCTCTATTAAGCGCGCAGGCGGAAAATCACATACAGCTTAGCGCGAGGCTGCATCTTGCCCTGGCTTACGCGTCGCTTGAGCCCGGAAAGAGCTTCGAGATAGCGGAGCTGGCGATTGACCGGCTAAATATGCTCGTTGCCGCTGCCGAGGTGCTCAGCGGGTTTCAGCCCATTGAATACTTCAGAAACGGCGAGATGCAGCCGGGCGGGACGACCATGATAACGTCGCTTATCGACCAGACCATCGGTATCTTGTCGGCTCTGGCAAGGGTCGATTTTGTGCGAGCGCGGGCGGGGGCCGACAAGTTTCAGCGTCCCGAAACCCGCGCGCGCGCCCTGCTCGGCCTTGCCACAGCGATCTTGTCAGACCAGCCGCAGGCTTCGGGCTCTACCTCGAACGCCGTGCGATTCTACACCCCGCGCCGTCATTGACCTGACGCGCGGCAAGGTCTGTGTTGACACTTCTTGAGATGCTCTGCTAATTTTGAATCTTGATTTTATAGGCGCGTAGCTCAGGGGTAGAGCACTACCTTGACACGGTAGGGGTCTAGGGTTCAAATCCCTACGCGCCTATTTCATTATTTTCGGCAGGCAAAGAACTTAGGTCTGAATAAACCTCTACTTCATCCCCGTTTGTCACATCGTTTGTCACGTAACTATCTCGATAGCTCTTTTGTGCGGCGGGTTTCGTGATGCTGCTCGTATTGAGGAAATCGACAGCACTACGCTTTGCGGTCATTCTTATGTGACTGTAGCGTTTGAGCATTCTCAGCGATACGTGTCCAGCGATCTCCATAACCATCTGCTCAGGAACACCGCTCTCCAACATTTCAGTAATCGCATGGTGTCGAAGATCGTGGAACCTTAGCCCCTTTAGTCCGGCCTTTTTGGTAAGACTCCGCCAAGCTCGTCGCCACGTAGTCATAGGTTGTTCAGGGTTGAATGAATCGCATCGAGATTCAACGATTTTGTTACCGTTGAATTGAGCTACTATTTTGAAACTTGCAAAAACATAATGGTGCGACTCAACCGCGCCGAACATCTCATTACGTTTGCGGATTTCGAGCAATGTATTATAGGCAGCATCCGTTAGCGGAATCGTTCTTAAACCCGCCTCTGTCTTGCTCACAGGCACTTGCAGGCTGCGCTCGAAAAGGTCAATATCGAGCCATCGCAAGCTTTTGATCTCGACCGCTCGCATAGTTGTGTTCAACGCGAGAATAGCGGCCCAATAAGCGGTCTGCCATTCGGGTTTTTGTGAAGCCGTATGGAGTAGTTGTAATTTCTGCTCCGGTGACATTGCACGGCCAATGGTTGGCGGCTCTTTCAGTCGTTTAATGTCGTCCGCGATAAACTGCCAGCGTTTTGCCCGCTTCAAAATCTGCTGTAGCAGCCCCACTTCCATATTGATGATAGTCGGCCCGACACCTTGACTTGAGCGCCATTCACGATAGTTAAGAACATGCTCGCTGGTGATCTGATTAAGCCGCAGTGATTTGAAGAACTCTCGCGGCTTTTTCAGGAGTTGTTTATTCTTGACCAGCGTAGATTGTTTGACCTCAAGGCGCTTACCTTCAATGAATTTATCAACCGCCTCACCAAAGGGAAGTTTGGCAAAGCTGATGCTGTTGGTAGTAATCTTACCCTGCTTTGCTTCTGAAACGATGTCATGGGCTTTGGTAGTAGCATCGCGTTTGTCTTTAGTGTGTAGGCTGCGTTGAATCCTAATGCCATCAACTACAGCATCTATCCAGTAGATGCTGCCGCGCTTCCTAAGCTGCATAATTTGTTCTCCTTTCGTAATTTCGCAAACTATGATTCCTTTTACTCAATATCAGGCCACAAGATACGCTGCTCAATCTTATAGATTGTGGACTCGGAAACACCATGCTTTTTAGCAAGCTCTTTTACTATTTTAGAACGGGGCCTTTCAGCCTTTTCTAATTTACTGCGTATGGATTTAATAGCTTCCTTTGACAACGTTCCAACCTTCTTGTTTTGTGTGGGGATGGTACGGACTCGTTGCCGGTATCTCTTTGTCGCTTCTCGGCGTGCTGCTTTAGTTCCACAGTCAACTGAGCTACAGTAAACGTCTCGCCTTATGGATTGTCCTTTCCTTAACGGGAAGGGCTTACCACAACTCGCGCATAGGGCATAGCCTGATGATCGGTTGAGCATCAACGTCATTTGCACTGCTAATGCAGCAAGTAGCCGTGAGCCTTGAAATACATTTGGATTCGATAGGACAAAGTGTGTTCTTGATTTTGACCAAAAGAACTGTGGCCGTACTCCTGTCATATCAAGCCAATGGTTAACAACATGAGAAAGAACAAACTTAGCTTGATCTTCTTGTTCGGACCCTTTGAGAATATGAAACCAATCTCTCAGCGCCTGCCAGTCCTCTTGTCGTATAGGGTTGCCTGTATGTAGTTGCTTTCCAAGATGCAGAATGGCTTTTACCTGTTGCGCGAGTAACCGCCAAAGCTCTAATGGCTCATAGAACATTCCATCGGCTCGCTCTAACGGTCTACAGGACACATAAGCGTTAGGAAAGACTTTAGTCGGATACATATACTCGCCGTTCTCTTTTTCCATTACCGGCTGACGCAACGAGTGTGAAGATGGTAGACCATGTTCGCAGATGCTGAGAACTCCCCATCGGCGTGCATAGCGTAATATCCTGTCACCTGTCTGGTCCTGATCGAGACCAATGAAATCTCGTAGCGTCTCAAAAGGCTTCTTTGGATCAGGGATAACTAAATGGTTTGATTCATGGGCTATATTCACATGTCGGGTTTCGCTTATCTTCTTGAATTTGATCTGACCAAACCAAATAAGATTCGCTCCATCAATTTCCACTATTTTTGGCGCAAACCAAGCTCCAACGAGCGGAGAAAGCTCCGGTTGATCCAAGTTCCTCATCTCTGAAAAGAAACTAAAATCTGACATACACATGTAATACTCCAAAATTGCAAAAAAGTCTATGACAGATTTATATTCATTTCTGAACGATCAAGAGGGCTAAGGGTATGGAGAACAAGATTGAAAAGCTCGTAGTGAAACCAAGTGAAGCGTTCGAGATGATGAGCATCAGCCGCTCAAAAGGATACGCAATGCTTGCGTCGGGTGAGATTCGGTCAATCCGTTTTGGACGCAACATTCGAGTCCCTGTAGCGGCATTGCAAGAGTACATCGAGCGCAAACTTGCTGAACAGACTTCTGATGCCGCATAAGGGCAGATACTGTCGGGGAGTTTAACTATGGTGAACGAACACTGACTGCGAGCAGTGGTTGAGTAATCTGCCTTTGTCCCGAACCGCTCTGAGTATGTTAAAGGCAACGCTCATGCCTGCGTCATCCAAAGCCCTTTGTATCGTCAGAAAGGATTTATATGTCAACAGCATTACAGGTTAGAAGCAAGACAGAGATCGACAGCTACATGCAAGAACAACTTGAGACAACTAACAAGTTGAAATCGCAACTCGAAGCAGCAGGGCCAGCGTCCTCTCACATGATCCGGGCTTTAACTCGGTTTGCGGCGCACCTGAGCCTGCCGGGGAACGCCTTCAAATTGACAATCATACTCTACGGGCTGTCAAACGGTCGTCCGTTGGTCAAATCATCCCTGCTAGGGTTACTTGGTCATTTCGATAAGAATCGGATACCACCTGATGTCGAGACAGATAAGCGATCCCGACACAGGGCTGTAGAGTTCATGAGTCGCCAAGTACGCTCGACGCTGAAGGCTTATGGTGTTCGTGGCTACGGGTATCTTTTCGAATACACGCCGGGCCATAAGGATGAAGAGACAGGGAAGAACGTAACATCTGAGTTCTACCTGTCGCTATTTGACTTCGCACGGTGCGCCGTAGAGCATGCCTATTCGATTTATGAAAATAAAAGCAACTGGCGGGGAATGAACAAGACGATTGACGCTACGGTTGACGAAATGTTTTCACAGCTACCCAAAAGACCCATGTTAGAGGAATCAAAGAGCCAGTATCCCGTTGGTAACCAGATAAAGTCAGTCATCGGGCGATTAAGGAATAAGGCTATCAAACTACAGGACGATATGGATGCCAGAGGCTTGGCTCATTTGTTATACCAAACCGAGCAGTTGGTAGTGGAGCTTAAAGTCATGCAACAGTTCGGTAAGTTCGATTCTAGTACGGCACAAGATAACAACCTAACCATGTATCATGGTGCGGCGGGCGGCGGCGGGGATGTATATGAGATTCAACCGGACCCATTACCCGATGAGTCTTTGAGTCACGAACTTCGTGACTCGCAGGAAACAGAAAGCCTTATAATTGAATCAGACGCCGAAGGCACTACGTTAGCCAGTGAGCGACTCGATTTTATCGAGACTGAATCAGTAGCTGAACTAGAGCAATCTGTCCATATAGCGAGCCAAGCCATAGAGGTCTTCGAGAAGACTCATCTTAGCACTATCGCCGCGAGTTGGCTTGATGATACACGGCCCAAAGGCGAGCAATGTGTGGGCTTTGATCCACCCGAACCCTTTAGGACTTTCAAGAGGCATCTAGTTAGTATACTGGCTCGTCATCTTCGAGAAAGACTGAGCGTTACCTTTCGGCCACAATCAATCGAAGGTTACTACTATGTCCAGCTTGACGACCTTACAAGTGAGCAGCTTGAACAACTGACGCCTTACTCTTTCATAGCTTGGCGCAGCAGCGCCGAACGTTTGAAGCAACGTTGTTATCAAGCGTGGTTATGTATCGAGAATGGAAATTCACAGGTCGCACGCCGAATTAAGCAGACATTAGCATTTCCGGTCGATAAGAATGCGTCGGGGTCGGCGCGGCTGCCGGGGTCGCTCAACCTCAAGCCAGAGTACGGACCTGACTTTCCACAAGTCGAGATTGTATTCACAGCGCCCGGTCGCACAATAAGTATCGCCGAGCTTGAGCAAGAGGGGCTGCTTGTTAAAGAAGAGAAGCCACCAAAAGCGCCCCGAACCGCTAATAGCATTACTCAGCCAAGTAGAAACAGGCAGGGACACTGGCCCGACTATAACAAATCGCTTGAAAAGGCTGCCCGCAAGGCTGACGACTCACCTGATCGTTCCCAAGCCGATTGGAACTGGTGCATGCTCGCTTCTTCTTGGGGCTTTGAGGTAGAGGAGATAGCTGATCGGCTTCTTGAAGTCAGCCAGAAGGCGCGGGATGGCGGCAAAGGATATGCACTTGCTACCGCCGACCGAGCGGCTAAGGCTGTTAGGAATGAGCTTTGATAAGTTAATTACAGAAACAGAACAAAGATTCAAAATGGAGTTGAACAGATGCAGTTGACTAACATGAAAGATAGTATCAGGCGCGAGATGGAAACCATCTTCAATGATTACTTGCCTGTTCATATTTTGCTGAAGCCTATAGAAGTTGAAAAGACTTACGGTGTGAAAAGAGAGACCGTGAGGAAGTGGCATTATCGCGGCCACCTACAGGGCTTCCGAATGAAGGGTGGAATACGTTTCCGCCGTGTCGATGTAGAGCAGATCATCGGGGAAAGAATGCCGCACTTGTTAGAGCAGTTCAAAGAGCGGTCGAATAAGGCTAAGCCAGTTTCATGAAAATCCCGGTGATTGGTTGTCTTCGGGGGCGGCCTTTTACTATGTCGTCCCCTAGTAAAATCAGTAATTTACAAGCTTATAACCCCTGAAAGGCTGTCCCAAATCTGTCCCAAATCTGTCATCCGATGACAGCGCACGTACATCAGACGACGGCGCACGTAGTATGTCCGAACTTGAATTGACCTACCTGATCCCCACTAGGCGGCTCTCGATCCTACAGGCTCTATGTATTAATCCCATACAATATGTGACTTCGCGCAAAAACTAATTTAGTTCTGCCTCTGTAATGCTTGCTAGTAGTAAATGAGGCTATAGGCCGATTATCCAAGCAGCCCCTTTGTTGCTTAGATACCTGCGCTAATCACGCTGTTACTTTTGCCATTAGATTCTTCACTCTAGACTCTATTATTGCTATCGGTCGTCATGGCTAAGTTTCGTTTTGTTCTCTGCGGATCACGCCACAGAGTAGTTGACGGATAACACTTTTGCTTTTCATCAAATCTCGCTCCGGTATTGAATTAGCCATCTAGAATTTCCATATCTAATACTTCAGAAAAAATAGAAATTTTTAGTCGGGGGTAGAGAGTTGGGTGAAGGCTTAGGGCAATCTTCCACATTAGAAGTATTGCAAGTAAAGGTCTTAGCTGTCTCTCCTGAGACACATGCTCCCGTTCAAATCACGTCGCTTTTGTCATGGGTGAGAAGTACGAAAACAAACCCAAGAAAGGCGACAGGCAATGTCTACAAAATCAATTCGAGTTACAAGCAATAAACAATGTGCGCTCTGCACTGGCAGGATTCGCAAGAACGATAAAACCAACCTACACCATACGCCAACCCTACGAAGTCATGGCGGTGAGGCAGTAGTAGAAGTCCACGAAAGGTGTCACCGTAACCACCATAAATCTAACGGCGATTTCGCCGCATGGGGTCGGCTCTCGGCTGTAGATCGACATTGGGCATTCTATCTCAAGAACGTCAAGAACGATCCAACCCATGAAATAAACCGCGAATACTATCGCCTCTTTTACGCGAAGGCTTAATCAATTTCGGGGGCCGCGCATCCGAATTGATTAACGCGGAGAAAGAGAATCTACAACATGGACACTCAGAAAGAGAAATGGTCAGAAATGCTTACTCAGGCTGTCAGGCAACCGGGGTTACTTTTGAAAGCCTATACAAGTTTTCACGGCTATAGCTTGGGCAATCAGCTTGCCGCATTGCTTCAATGTACCATGCGCGGCATCCAACCCGGACCTATCAACACTTACCCCGGCTGGAAAAAGTTAAACAGGCAAGTCAAGAAAGGTGAAAAGGCGATCTGGCTTTGTATGCCGCTCACTCGCAAAACAAAGAACGACACCAACGAAGATGAAAACGTGATTACAACATTCGTGTGGAAGCCTAACTGGTTTACTTTGAGCCAGACGGATGGTCAGCCAGTACCAATGCCTGAGATACCTACATGGGACAAGGAGAGAGCATTGGCAGTTCTAGGTATTCAAGAGATACCTTTCACAGAAACAAACGGAAACGTGCAGGGGTTCGCTCAGAAAAGAGAGGTGGCAATATCACCATTGGCCGCTTTGCCTCACAAAACACTTTTCCATGAACTGGCACATATCGAGTTAGGACATACCGTAGAAAATGACTTTACGGACTCGGAATCTACTCCAAGAAATCTCAGGGAAGTTGAAGCCGAAGCAGTAGCGATGATCGTTTGTGAATCGCTCGAATTGCGCGGCGCGGAGTATTGCAGAGGGTACATACAAAACTGGCTCAAAGGGGATGTCATCCCTGAGAAGTCAGCACAAAAAGTCTTCGGTGCTGCTGATCGAATCCTGCGGGCAGGTAGGGAATTGAAAGGAGAATAGATATGAGTCTACTGGTAATTCTCATTATATTGTGGCTCATCGCGCAAATGTTAGGCGCGATAAGCCGCGCGATGCGCGGTTAAGTCACGGGGTAGGGGTGCGGCTACCTTAAAACGCACCATACATTATTTCGGCAGCAGCAGACTTCAATAGCTTGATGTACTCACCAACGTCATACCCTGATACGTTCTCTAGTTCTTCAACCATGACCCGCCGCGATTTATCTTTGGAGCGAGCATCTGTAATTAAATAGCTGACGCTTTCGCCGGGGTGTACTTTGACCCCTGCGCTTCTCAGTTGCCGCCCGGCCAGCGCCGTTCGTGTATCGGCCTTATAATCATCGACCTTCTTAGTCAGCGTCCGCTTCATCATCAGCTTTCTAGGGTCCACCTTCCCCTGTTCAAGCTCTTTGATACGTCGCCGTAGTAGGGACTCGGCTTCTCTAATGAGCTTTGAGCGGCCTTCGAGTGTCTTTGCTCTGGCTATAAGGGTGAGCAATTCCCACTGAACTTCTTTGATGAACTCTGGCGTATCCGAGCGGCGGCAGGCCAACCCCCGCAGCTTCAGCCTGCCATCTCCGAATACCCCGTAATAGCGCACGGCAACGGGCCTATCGGCATTCGCCTTCGACGGCAGGAATACTATCCAGTCGTAAATCCCTTCAAGGCTCATCTCTATCCCTGTCGCTCGCGTGATCTTTTCGCATAGCGCCAACACACCGGCCTCACTGATCTTGTCACGCTCAATCCAGAGGCTGTCTGTTAGAGCATGTAAAACCTTGAATCCTGCCGCCTCTGCGATCTCTTTAGCTCGCAATAGCTTCTCTCGCCCATAAGCCGTAGTAGCTTCATGAGCTTCTATCCGCCCGAACCGCGCGTTCTTATAGCCGAGATACCCGAAGCAGCTTACTAGCATCCACTTGATGGCTGATGCCCGCGACTCGAACCTGTTACGCTCTTTTTCGTCCTTGCTCTCACGCATAGACTTCTTGTACTGCTTCCTGCGTTCGAGCAGAGGCTCAAGCGTCATCGGTATCAATCCACGCCGACGCTGACATACATTGTAATTCGCTTCAGGCACAGCTTTGTTCGAGCAGCACGAGCAAAGAACCGTTTCGGGTGATATGTTATGGCGGACCATTATTGCCGGATATTGTGACGCGAAGTCTATCTCCGCAACCTGCTCGAAAGCCCCGACCGGCGGCTGGAACGTCAACCCACCTTTATCTATGGTTAGTAGCTCAAGAGCCGTCTTATAGGCTTCAGGCTCGCTCTTGGTCATCGGGATGAGGATGCCTTCTTTTGTCGCACGATCCATTTGCATCGAAGACATGGCCGAGCCGGGTGTGGTTCGGGCCATTCGCTGCACAGGAATTTTTGAGAGCCTTGCCAGTTCGATCAGACCGTCCAGTTCTGCCTCACGGTGGATGAATGAGTTCTTTGAATCTATGTGCCAGCGACCGAACAGAGGATAATTTGGGCCTTTGTAGATGATCCGCCCGTAGCTGAAATAGGTGCGCCCTTCGGTCACGATCTTTCGTCTTGTTACTACCCGGTCACGGTCGAGCCGCAAATTCAGCCTCTCTCGCTTGGCAACCCTCAGCAGGGCCGGAAAAAGGATCGTGTCGCCGCGCTCGCTAAGGATCACGTCAGGGTCATGGCGATGGATAAAGTTGTTGAACCTGCTAACGGTCTGCGCCCCGTTTTCGAGTCTGAGAGTTACACTGTCGCTACCCGATTCGAGTGTTACGCGGCTGTCTCGGTTGGCCGGGCGCATTCGCTGATCGCGCATGGTTAATACTCTTACTTCTAAAGGCTTATAATCCCATTTCCACGCCGAATCTGTCGCGGCTATCTCAAGCACTTTGCCAGTTTCATCGACTTCACATGCAAGATGACACATTGGGAACAGCCCTTTGAGGTAGAGATAATATTGCGCGGTCGGAATGTCTGCGTTGAAAAATGTAAGCTCGCGGTCGCGCGACCCGGCTATCTTTCGGAGTTTCGGCATCAGTGACGAATCTGCAACATGAAGCTCAAGGACCGTGATTAGCTCGCCACTCCAAAACTCATGCCGCTCTATCCATTTAACGCGCGATATTACGCCGCGCCTTTGAAGCTCGTAAGCAAGCTGCCGCAACAGCGTCCGCTCGCCTTGAACGTATACGGGCGGGTGGAACTCCTGAGTCAGCCTGACCAGACCGCTATTCGTATAGACCCACAGAGCGACCTGCGGGCCTAGCTCGTCTATGTCGAATAGCCAGCCTTCAAGCCGCCGTCTCACCATTGCTTGCCCCTAGCTTTGCCTCAAGCTCCCTTACTCTTGCTTCAAGCTCGCTTACAGTCGCTTCCAGCTTATCAATCGACTTCCAGCCTTCTATCAACACTGAGATAAAGAACGCTTCGGCAGGGTCGGGATTTGCGTAATAGACAGCCGCCTGTATGTGAAGCCGCGCCTGCTCGAAAAGGGCGTCGAGCGCCTGTTGATCTTCCTTTCGCAAAGCGCGGCGGAACTTGCTCAGTTGCTGCTGCTGCTCGACAAGCACTTGGCTAAACGGAAGCACAGTTCTACCCATGTCACTCCCCTGTGGTTCGATCTTCTGCTAGATATGGCAGAGCGAAGCGTTGGCGATTCTCAAGCGCGAATGTATGCTGACCGCCCAAACGCAGCACTACGTCACTTGCGCGGCAGAGGTCTGTCAGAAAGTGGGTGCGGCGTGTGCTGGCAGGCATTTCACTCTGAACGAGCAATAACGTCATCCCGCCACTTGCAAGCTCCACAATACGCCAGAGCGCACGATAGAACAGGCGTGCCGCGTCTATGATCGAAACGTCCTCATCGAAATAGGTGGAGCATGGCCCCGAAATTATGACCAGATCGCTGATTGAAGGATCAAGCCGGTTTACAAGCTCCGATAGCTGATAAGCGGTAAAAGCGCGAGCGATCAATATCGAGCGCAATGCGGCTTCCGGCCTTACCTTTCTCGACCTTGCGAAGCGTGAGATGGTGTAAGGGTCGAACCTGTTATCGCCGCAGATGAATCTTACCTGTCGTCTTTCACAAGCAACGCGAGCGGTGACATAGTGAGCAAGGCCATAAGCGTCCTCACCGCACAGCATCACTTTCCGCGCCGGGGTGAGTGACCCGAATGCGACTGACGGGGCCATGCTGATTGGCAGTGTCTTTGCAAACATCAGCTCGGTCTCCGGTCAATTCTTGTACCTGCGTAGCACGCCTATGACCACGCCCTGAATGTCAACGCGGTCACTCGGCTTGATAATGATCGGCTTGTAACGCGGGTTGGCGGCTTCCAATCGGACCTGCCCGCGCTCCTTGTAGAACCGCTTTACGGTAGCATCGCTGCCGTCTACGAGAGCCACGACGGTTTGACCATTCTCGGCTGTCTGGCGAGCTTCTACGATTATTGAATCGCCGTCGAGTATGCCTTCTCCGGTCATCGAATCACCTTTGACGCGCAGGGCGAAGGTTCTGCCTTTTCCGAGCATATCACGCGGGATGCAGATCGACTCCTGACTGAGTATGGCTTCAATCGGACGACCGGCAGCTATGACGCCAAGCAGAGGTATCTCGCACTCGTTGCTGGTTGGATCGTCACCGATGATTTCAATGCCGCGACTTATATTCGGGATGCGGCGAATCAACCCCGCTCGTTCTAAGGCTGAAAGCAGGCTGTGAACGGTAGAAGGTGAACTCAGCCCTAAGTGAGCCTGAATCTCGGCTATGGTCGGCGCATGACCGTACTTACCGACGAAGCGGCTCAGGTAATCAAATACTTCGCGCTGGCGTGGAGAGATCGACATGGTTTTCGCTCCTGTACGAAAATCTATCTACCATGATCGAAAATAATCAAAAACTGTCAAGCTCTTTTCGGTTAATTTGTGAAATAGTTGAGTGAAAGGTATGGCACGCCGTCTGCCTTACATTTAACTGGAACCTTAACGATTCGGTGCAAATCTGAATGAATTACAAGGAAGGAGATGGCTACAGTGACGGACAAACAGATACAACAACAGGCCGACGAGAGCAACACGATCAAGAATCCAGACGATTGGACGACAGGCGACGAGCCGATGACCGGCGCTCAAAAGTCATACCTGAAGACGCTTTCTGAAGAAGCGAAGGAAGACTTCGACGAAGACCTGACGAAAGCAGAAGCGTCTAAGCGGATTGACGAGTTGCAGGAAAAGACCGGGCGCGGTGCGGGTCAGGGACAGTCCCAATGAATGTCTCTGCGGACCTAGCCTGATCTTACTTGCGGGACTAAAGCAATGGTAAAAGGCAGGGGCGCGAATTTCTGCCTCACCAACGCGCACAAATGATCTTGGTAGAAAGCCTGCCGGTCTCGCACTGCAATTAGCCTACACACCAGCCTTAGAATAAAAGATCGGTAGAAGTAATATATTTCCAGCCGAACAGTATACCTTTCTATGTTTGTATCCACAGTAACTTGTAGTACAATTCGCTCGCCTTGCGGAAACACTTGTCCTACACCACCCGCCGCAAGGTAGTTGTTAAGTTGTATCGGTTAACCTGAACTCGGAATAGGGCGCTTACGCTCGCATTCCGAAGTACATTGCTAGAAAGAACAGTATCACCGCACCTGAACTGAGATCGTCAGCCGTCGAGTCTGTGTTGTTTTGGTTGTCCTCTTGCTCCGACGTTTGCTGATCCGAAGAAGTTATGTTCAGGTTGCCGCACTCTCCATCACAGGGGCAATAGCGGCCAGAGGGGGTTACATGTCCAGCTATTGCAACTGTGGCGAACGGGGCCGAGTTCATTACATTCTCATCCGAAGAAGGTGAGAACCATGCTGGAAAAACTAACATGAACGCAGCCGCTAACACTCCTAATCTGAAACGTATCCTCATAGATGTTTTCTCCTTCAAACGGTGGGCTGAGTTACACAACCCCGGCGAATTTTACCAGCAATTAGCCTCAGACCTTGTTAAAGGTATTCATACAAAAGAAGTCTTCATTGAAACTGCGAGCCGTCTAGTGAAACTAGCTGACCACGCTTACACGCTTCGACAAATGAATGCCGTTGAGCAGATAAGTCAAATCTTGCTGAGCCTTCCACTGGCCTGCGAGTTTAGAAACATAGCCCGGTACTATCAGGGCTTATGTGTAAAGCGAAAAGGCGAACTTGATCGAGCGCGAGCATTGTTTGAGCGAGTGGCGGAAGCAGCACCGATCAAATATAGAGCTAGAGCCATGATAGCTCTCGGTTCAGCCGCCTTCGATAGCGGTGACTTCCAGTCTGTATTACCCTTATATGCTGAGGGCAACCGCGCCGCAGCCTGCGCTCAAGCGTTCGATCCATTAGCAGCCTTTTATACTCAGCACATGATGGCCGTATTAAGAAGCATAGAAGGAGACAATCGCGGCGCTCTCGCAGATTTGGAAAGAATGTCCCCTCTTATTCGCAGCATTGGCTCAGCGTACCCGCCAATCTACTACACCTATCTTAATAGTCTTGCCGTTGAACTGGCGGAATCAGACCGACTCGAAGAAGCAGAGCGAGTTTGCCGGGTCACCGTTGCATCACCCTTTGCCGATGTATATCCTGAGTACCGCGCGACGAGCGATGATATTGCGCTAAGGGGACGCCGTGCATCACGGTCTTTCGTGTCTTTTGCTCAAGGGGCCTTAAAAGGGGAGAAAGTTCTACACTTACCTGCGCCGAGCTTCAACAGTGGCTTGGCTGAAGCCCGTCTCGAAAATGCGGGTCAGCCTGCCCGCGTACTCGACTACCTAAGATGGAAAGAAGAAAAAATGGTCAAAGAACCGAACGGCGACAACAAAAAGGATGAAGAGATGGATGCCAGAGATGTCTTTATGGAGATTATGCGCCTCTCCTCACAAGAGGACATGACCAGTAAGAAGCTCTGGAAGATATTGGAAGCCGTCCGTAAGATCACCAAAGAGCCGAACGAAGATTAGCGCCGGGGTCGTTTCTTACTCTCTTTTTGCCTTTGCCCGTTGGCAAATTTCAAACCTTCAAGCATCACCCTTTGATGTTTCACCGGCATTTGCAGTAGCTCCTGCACGATCTCAGAAAGGACCGGATTAACGGCCACCTTCTGCATCAGGTCTGCGAACGCCGCTACATTGCCGAAACCTTCGCCTTCCGTGACCGGGTGGCCTGAGATCACCGAGAAGACTTCATGCGGGCTGACCTGTAACCCTTCCGCCAGAGCCACGACCTTATCAGCCGTGAGATTGGTAGCCTTATCATTAAGAATCTTGCTGATGTGGCTATTGGTGATCTTCTTGCCTGAATTACGTTCGACATCACGCACACCCAAGCCCTTCTGCTTCATCACTCTTTGAACGTACTGGCTTAGTGTCTCTTTCATAATTTGCGTTATAAAATCAATAATGCGTTATTATATCCTTGACGCCGCTTCTAGCTTAAAGTAATATGGCCCACGCTTATGAGGCGAACAATACAACAATTTAATGTACTGCCAGAGGCTCGCCTGCCGATTGAGGTATCCCAACTATTTAAGGGCCACACGCGCGACCGGCTGAGTGTTCCTTATCCATCCCTGATAAGGACGTTAGAAGCTGTACGCAGCTTGCTCAGTAGTTCAACGCTAACCATCTCACGAGTTTCTGGCGGCACATACTCGGTTGCGCGTGTTCTTTTTTCTACGGCTGTCCTTATGTATCACAACGGGCGGTGCGGCTCAACGGGGAAGGAGATTTTATCGAAGCGTGAAGCAGGGTGCTGGTTAGCTCACAGGTTGTCGGGGTCATTCAGATGTTCGCGTAGGGTAGCTTAGTTTCGGGCAGATGTTTCTCCTAAACGGTTGGCTTGAGAGGGTGCGCGAAGCAACGTGGTCACAGGCGATAGGTCACAATGCGATGCGTCCCCTCTCTATTTTTGTTCGAGTGGATAGTCACTAAACACGGGGTTAATAATGCGTAAGAGAGCCAAAACACCTAAGCGCAGAAAACACATCCTCACCGACAGGATGATAGCTCTCGCCGCCGCCGCTCTTTCGAGAAAGATAGGCTACTTGCGGGTCGAAGAGTTTCATGGCTCAAGTATCTTCGCCACCTTGCCGACAAAACATTTTGATCCGAAGCGAGTCATACGGATTGAAGACGGATTGTATCTAGTGAGTGGTGGCGTGGTTCAAATCAGGCACTCGCACCATGATTACTTGGTGAAGGAGCTAACGCCCGGCGCTTTGTTCGGTGACATGCCCTTACTCGGTCAGACGATGCTAATGACCAATGCTGTGGCCGGGGCCGAAGGCGCGTTGGTTTCGTTTATGAGTTCAGATGTCGCCAGAGATTGGGTCTGGTCCAATCCAATCGAAATACTTGAGCGGATAGGCACTCGGCTCGCAACGATTGAGGCCGAACAGTACAGGTCGAGCTTTCAACTGACTGATTCGAGAGTAGCAGCTTTTCTTTTGGAGCTTGCGGGCGAAGGGGCAACCGTAGAAGGGATGAGCCACGAGATGATAGGCGACAGGCTAGGGATGTACCGGGAGACCGTGACGGTTGCACTCGACGCTATGAAGTTGGATGGAATCGTAGAGATAGGCCGGATGAAGATAACCTTACTCGATAAGAGGGCGCTACAAGAGTTGAGCGAGTTGTAGTTAAAGGG
The DNA here is from genome assembly GCA_964615905.1 of uncultured Clostridia bacterium. Classification (GTDB taxonomy): domain Bacteria; phylum Acidobacteriota; class Blastocatellia; order UBA7656; family UBA7656; genus DATLMR01. The sequence continues at coordinate 89,311 of CAZTUB010000017.1, read as the reverse complement.
CTATTGAGTATGCCGAAAAAGATCGGACAGCTAGAGGCAGCGAGTTACATCAGATCGGCCCTAGTCGATAGAGGACAGGCTATTCCATCGAGAATCGTCAAAGTGAGGGGCGAAGAACGATGGCTTGTTTTCGAGCGCGGACAGCGCAGCGTCGGCATTGACTCAGCTTCAGGGATTTGGCTGAAGGCATCGACGGAAGCAGAGTGGCATTGTATTGAGAAGACCTGCACGATGGGCGCGGCGCTTGAAGCTGTAGAATTTCTTATCATGGACTGACTTGCGTACTATGCCCCCTCTCTATAATCCGACCGGCGCGGTTTCGTCCTCAGCAGTACCAAGACAACCGCAGCATCAGCCTTATATATCTCTCGAAGGAAAGCAGCTATGTCATCACGAAAAAAAGTCATCATTAAACTGACTGACGAACAAAGAAATGAGATCGAAAGCAAGCTCGGCAAGGAAGCGACCCACATAATCTTTCAGCTTATCGGTGGCAGCCAGCTTATCGTTGACATATATGATATTCCCGATATTAATGAGCCATGAATAACTTTTAACTCGCCATCTAGCTTACCTATTATTCTTGCCATACTGTCGCGCGCTACCTTGAAAGGGGGCTATGCTTTGACAGAACTTGGCTCCCATAAACTATTCTCGCAAACATGGAACTCACAAGTCAGAAATATTGACCACAACGCACCTAGAGCCTTAACCAGTTCGCCGCATTTCAGTTCAATAATCTCAAACAAAACGAAGGATATACAGCGTGCGAGCCGGTCAACTATCAGAGCAGGATTAGACACTGATGATACACTACCGGCGAAAGGGAAAAAGGATTTACCAAAAAGGCTTTACGGGAAGGGTCGAGACAATGTAATAAGAACAGTTCGATTTTTAGGTTTGCTACTTAATTTTTACATATAGTTATCGAAATGACAGACAACCCAATCCTTAATAGCCCCTATAATGAACCGCGTTTGCATTATGCCACAGCCTTTGATGGCTCACTCGATTATTCGATAATAAACAAAGGCAGGCGACCGTTTGACGCTGAACAACAAGCAGTTCCAACTCGCCCTAGTGCTCAGAGAACGATCACATTCCCTTTAGAAAATGATAAAGTAAGCGAACGATACCTAATAAACCTTTGCCGAAAAGAAGTTGGTAAATGGCGTATCGAAAAATATCCGAATACCACACGAGTTACGAAAGAATTGCTGACGTTTTGGTTCGACAATCCAGAACGGGTTGCTGTTAAAAAACTATTCTTTGCTCAACAAGAAGCTGTAGAAACCGCCATTTGGTTGAATGAGGTAGCAGAAAAATCCAATGCCGGACAGCATATTTTAAATTTGCTTAACAAAGGGCGACAAACCGTCAGTGCCGAAAAAGATAATCAACTGCCACGAATTGCTTTCAAAATGGCAACCGGAACAGGCAAAACTGTCGTAATGGCGTGTCTGATTCTTTACCATTATTTCAACCGCCAAGAATATAGAAACGACATACGTTTTGCTGATTATTTTTTAGTCATAGCTCCGGGGATTACGATTAAAGACCGTTTAGGAGTTTTATTCGTTGATACGAAGAATAAAATTCCGCACGAGATTCGGGATTATTATCGCATACGTGACCTGACTCCTAAAAATCTCGAACACAATTTGGGAAACCTGAACCAACGATTGGTTATCACGAACTATCACTCATTTGAACCGCGCAGTTTGCAGGGAAACAAAAGAAGTCCATTCGATGGTAAAGTTGATTTGCAAGGAAACAAAATTGACACCGGAAATAAAGAAGATTTTTCGCTTGTTATTAAAAGGACAATGGGAAATTTCAAGACGGGTAGCCGACTACTCGTTTTAAACGATGAAGCACATCACTGCTATTTGCCAAAGTCGGAAGGCAGAACAACTGATAATGAGGAATCAGATGAAAACGAGCGTGCTGCGGTTTGGTTTACTGGACTTCGAGAACTCTCCAAACGCTATAAAGTTCAAAGCATTTACGATCTTTCAGCAACGCCTTATTATTTGAGTGGTTCAGGTTATGAACCTTATAGCTTATTCCAGTGGGTTGTTTCTGACTTCGGTTTAATTGAAGCTATAGAGTCAGGTTTAGTAAAAATCCCATTTTTACCTGAAACCGACAATACACAACAATTATCAATGCCGGTTCTTCGCAACTTGTACGAGCATATTAAGGGCGAATTACCCAAAAAAGGACAAAGAAAAGCCAAGTCCGATGCAAAGCAAGAAGGGAAAAAGGTAAAAGAACAACCGCCCCGCCTACCCTCTCTTGTGCTCGGCGCATTAGATATGTTCTACAATCATTACCTTGATTACTATAAAGGTCATCGCCAACGGCTCGAACAAGGAAAGAACTTATTTACCCCACCACCAGTTTTCATAATTGTTTGTAACAATACATCGGTCTCCAAAGAAGTTTATAAGTATATTGCGGGCTACGAGTTTGAAGATGGACAGGGAGAAAAGATAGTTGTCACGGGCGCAAAGGATTTATTTAGTAACTATGATCCTGTCACACAAAAACCGCTAAAACGTCCGCCGACGTTGTTGATTGACAGCGATGCTTTGGAAAACAGCGACCAGATAAATGCTGAATTTAAGAAAATATTTGCCGCTGAAATCGAAGAGTTTAAAAAAGATTACGTGCGCCTTCATGGTCAAGGGAGCTTGGAGCGAATTACAGATGCCGAAATCTTACGTGAGGTCGTCAATACTGTCGGCCAGCAGGGTAAACTTGGCTCGCACGTTCGCTGTGTGGTTTCGGTTTCAATGCTTACCGAAGGGTGGGATGCAAACACCGTGACGCACATAATGGGCATTCGCGCCTTTGGTTCGCAGCTTTTGTGCGAGCAAGTTGCTGGACGCGCTTTGAGACGAATGAATTACTTTTTACAGGGCTACGACAAAGCGGGTAATCCGACGACAGATAAACGTAGAATTGTAGTGGAAAAATTCCCACCGGAATATGCGCATATAATCGGAGTGCCATTCAAAATGTTCAAAGGCGGGACTGTAGCACCAATGCCGCCGTCAACTCGACCAATACAAATTGCACCGATTCCCGAACAGCAAAAACTATTTGAAATCACTTTTCCAAATGTCATTGGCTATCGGGTACAAAACACGGATGGCGAAATTCGGTACGATTTTTCAACTTTGGATAATTACGAAATTGACGGCTCGCATTTTCCTACTGAAACAATTTTAGCCAGTGCGATTTCACCAAACGAAGAAAGACTCGAAGTTAAATCTGTTTTGGAAAGACGGGATAATGAGTTGATATTTCTTTTAACAAAAGAACTCATTAAATATCATTTTTCTGATGACGATAAGAACCCGAATTTTCAACTGTTTAACCGTTTAAAACAGATTGTTGAAGAATGGTATCGACTAAAAGTTGTTTTAATTGGTCTTCGCGGCGATCAATTCAAAAAACTACTTTTTTTTCATGACTTGAAAAGTGTAGCTGACCATATTGCTCGTGGCATAAATCCGCAGCTAAACACGACCGAACACATACGACCTGTGTTCAACTATTACAACCAATTCGGAAGCACAAAATTCGCGAGTGGATTAACGATCAAAGATGTTTATAAGACAAAGAAAAGCCATATCAATTATGTGGTCGAAGATAGTGGTTGGGAAGGCATTGCGGCAAAATCTTTGGAAGAACTACCTGAAGTCGTCAGCTATGTGAAGAATCAGTTTCTCGATTTCAAAATCCCTTATGTTAAGAACGGCAAAGATAGGGAGTATTTCCCCGATTTTATTACGAGATGCCGAAGTAAGGACGGCAGTATAAAAAATCTAATTGTTGAAATTACCGGGATGAACAAAGATAAAATCGAAAAGAAATGGTATGTTGAAAATCGCTGGCTTCCAGCAGTCAATTCCGTTCGCGAAAAATATGATTATGCAGAATGGCAATTCATTGAAATTGCTGGTGACATTCGTAATATTAAAAATGAGCTAACTGATAGAATCTCCATGATTTAAGTTATGAGTAACAAAATAGACAGCCTCAAATACAAAGAAGACACTCGCATTCGCATTCCTTCCAAAGAAGAGGCAGGCTATGAAGAGGCCAACCTAAAAGTCCAGAGCGGCAAGAAAGCACTTGAGCTACCTAAAAACCCCGTCATTTCGCGCGGGCAAGACCCCGAACTTTTTTGGATGTACAAATACGAGAATGACGACCGCGAAGAACTTCTCAAGGTGGACATTCGCTCGCTCTATCGTAACGAACATATCGCGCCTGAACGCCTTATCAAAAATCTATACCGCTTAATGGAAGAAGAAAACACGCAGCCTGATCTTTTCGCTGTCAACGAATTATTCGGCAATGTGCTCGACAAAGACGAACTCGAAAAGGTCTCCGAATACTACGAGTATCATGATGGCTGGACAAACCGTTTGATTCAGGGTGATAGCCATCTTGTCATGGCGAGCCTGCTAGAACGCGAAGGAATGGCGGGGCAAGTGCAGATGATTTATATTGATCCGCCTTATGGTATCAAATATGGCAGTAATTGGCAGATAAAACTCAATAATCGAGATGTGAAAGACGGCAGCGACGAAGCCCTTACAGGCGAACCCGAAGTTATTAAAGCCTTCCGCGACACTTGGGAACTCGGCATTCATTCTTATCTTTCATATATCCGAGACCGTTTATTGATTGCTAGAGAATTGCTTACCGAAAGCGGCAGTTGCTTTATGCAGATTTCGGATGAAAATGTGCATCTCGTCAGAAATGTAATGGATGAAGTTTTCGGAAGTGAAAACTTCGTTAGCCAAATCAACTTCCAGTCAATGACACCGCTTGAATCAGGCCGCATTGAGAACGTTTTTGATTACATAATTTGGTATGCTAAAGATAAAGATAATATAAAGTACCGGAACCTATATGCTCCAAAAAGACTCGCTGGAAATACAGAGTTCAAATTCATAGAAACTGAAGACGGCGATTATCGAGAGTTAACTGAGGATGAGAAGGCTGATATTGAAAACCATCCTCAAAAAAACAAAATCTTTAAGAGGTCTGTTCTTGAATCGTCAGGCTTTACCAAAAGTTGTACTTTCCCATTTGAATTTGGCAGAAAAACCTTCAGTCCGCGCGGCGGCAAAAGTTGGAGAACAAATGAAAACGGGATGAAAGCACTAAAAGACTTGAAAAGACTTTTTGTGTTAGGAAGCAAACTTTATTACAAGCTCTACTATAGTGATTTCCCATATCAGAGTCTTCTGAATAGTTGGTCGGATACGGTGGCAGGTTACGGTGAAACTAAAAAATATGTAGTACAGACACATCCTAAGCTTATCCAGCGTTGTATGCTAATGACGACTGATCCGGCTGATTTGGTCTTAGACCCAACCTGCGGAAGCGGAACGACAGCTTTTGTTGCCGAACAATTTGGCAGACGATGGATAACTATAGATACGAGCCGTATCGCCTTGAATATTGCCAAAACTCGTTTGATGACGGCGACGTTTCCTTACTATAAGCTTTATGACCAAGAAAAAGGCGACATCCGGCAAGGGTTCATTTATAAGACCCTTCCGCACATTACGCTGAAGTCGCTGGCAAACGATGAGCCGCCTATAACCGAAACGCTTTACGATAAACCCGAAATTGATAACAAAAAACTCCGCGTCTGCGGCGCTTTCACCGTTGACACTCTACAAAACTTCGAACCTATTTCGCCCGAAGAATTGGATGACGAAACACGAACAAATGAACAGGAAGGAGTGTTTGAAGAAGTCGTCAAACAACATCTGCTCGGCACAGGTGTGAAAAATGGGCGCAAAGACGAACAGGTTGTTTTCAGTCGCGTCGAGCTTCTCTCGCACGAGTATTTACACGCTGAAGGCTTTTATCAAACGCAACGCGGAGAAAGCAGAGCCTATTTTCACATAGGGCCAAAGTTTGGCACGGTCAGCAAAACAGCAGTTAATCATGCTGTGAAAGAATGCCAAGCTCGCGGCAACGCCGATTGGTTGATAATTCTAGGCTTCAGCTTTGAAAGCGATATTCAAGGCAGCCAGCAGACAACTAGTTTGGGAAGTTTTGAGGTTACAAAGGCGAGAATACATGACGATTTGTTGCAGGAAGGGTTAAAAAAGAAGCCTGCAAAATCTGCTGCATCATTCGTTACCATTGGCGAACCGGACATTATCGCCCACCGCAAAGGAGATATTATAACGATTGAGATTCAAGGCTTAGACATCTATGACCCAATAAAAGACGAAGTGAAACCACGAGATTTACATGACATCGCTTATTGGATGGTTGATGACAATTATGACGGCAGCAATTTCGTCGTTGAACAAGTCTTTTTCTGTGGCGGTGATAAAGATGAATTTGACAAATGGAAAAAAGGGCTTTCCGATTTGGCAAAACAAACTACCAAAATCAGAGCCGAAAAAACTCTCAAAATTGAAATTGACGATGAAGCGTTTGAACGAATCTACGGATTTGTTTCACATCCAATAAAACTGAAAACTTCAGGCCAAAAGATCGCGGTTAGAGTGATTAGCCAATTTGGTGAAGAGTCCACGAAGGTAATAGTAGTTTCTTAGTAATCTACATATTCAGATTTTGACCGCCGACATTGTGTGACTTCTTCCGGGGCAGGAATCGAGCGAGCCTACCATCTCATTTCGCCCCTCTTTATACCCACATATTAGGCAGAACCTCTTAGATGCTGCACTGTCAGCATTCATCTTATGACTATAAAGTACGCGCCAGTGACGGGTACACAGACCGTCCTTTTTAGCTTTAAGACGGCACTGCTCACCTGAAAGCATTTTACCCATACATTGAATACTTTCTTCAAGAGAACCTTGCATGAGCAGATTTTGTTCAAGCCCTTTTTGTGCCTGCGCCCTCAGTAACTCAAGCCGTCTTTCAATGGTAGCGATCATCTTTCTCTCAACTTCTTCGCGCGTTTGTCCTTTAGCAGCGCAACCGGGCAAGTTGGGTGAATAAGCATAATAAGAACCGTCGAGCTTTTCTATAATGATTAGAATTGTCTGCATATAGCCGTTGCCTATCTGGTTAGGGTGGCACTTTGTAAGCAGCTTAGATTGTCACATGCTTGTCACATAACTATCCTCAGAAACACTAAAAAACAGGGTAATACACAACGATACAGAATAATACAAGGATCACTTCATTAGTGCGACAAGTCCTTTATAGTCAAACAACTACAAAGGACTTGCCAACACTCGATAGCACACGCTATCATTCGGATTCGAGCTTTGACACGGTAGGGGTCTAGGGTTCAAATCCCTACGCGCCTATTTCATTTTCAATAAGTTACAGCCACCCGCGCGGTGGCTTTTCTTATTTGGTCAAGCATATGGTCGGTAACGACCATCTTGGCCCCCGGCGTCTATTCGAATCGGGTATATTTCCACTCGAAACCAATAGCATCCACATACTTGCCCGCGCGCCCGGTGAGCCTGACCAGTACCGGATTCCCTGCTTCCGGCAATGTGATCGAGAATTCACCCCCGCCACCACCGCCACCGCCAATTTGTCTGCCTTGATTTGTGTGGAAGTACAAAGCATCAACATATTGTCCGGCCCTGCCCGACACCCTGACAATTCTCTCGCCAGGGTTGAGCCTTTCAATCATCAGGCCGCCGCCGCTGCCGCCATGCCATTCCACTCCGACGGTGCGAGGCCCGTAAGTCAACTCGACTCCATCAACGTATTTACCGCAACGCATGGCGATGCCAGTTATGGGTTCGCCCGCCGGATTGTCATAAAAGCTGGTTCCGCCGCCGCCTCCGAACGGCCCGAAAACAAGAGGTCTGGTTGTCTGTACGGGCAATTCGTTGACTTCAGGGTTCATGTAGCGCCAAGCGTACATCGGCTCAATAAAGCTCTCCAGTTCATGGTCGAGCTTGGTTAGTACGCCGCTCTTGTATTCAGAGACCTCCTTCTCTATCGCCCTATCCTTACGCTCTATCTCTGAGTAATTAGATTCGTACTGTATGTCCCATTTTTTTGTTTCTCCCGTATATTTGTCCTCAAAGTCCCACCATTGACTGGTCCTGGACTCGTAGCCCTCCCTTTGGCTTTTTTGACGCTTGGTCAGAGTGATTTGGCTTTCTCGCAACTTGAGAATGTTCTCCTTGGCCTTCTTCACCGCCCCCGTGTAAAACGTAATCTTCTCTTCCAGTTCCTTTAAGTGCCGTGTCTTCTGCTTCTGTGGTTGAGCATCTTTGACAGGAAACAACTTCTCGCTAAAATTATACTGCTCCTGCAGTGCTGCGATGTGTAGGGTTCCAGTCGCGAGCAGGTAGGGCAGAGTTCGTTCAGGTCTTTCGTTTTTGTAGAATTTCTGTTTGAAAACGTTCAGGTCTGCCAACACATTTACGAGCCAACCTGCTTTCTCGCTATACTCGTCGGCCTCCAGATACTCGCCGAAGTTCTCTTTGACGCCGCGTAGCTGATCCCGGAAATCATCCAGATTGTTTTCAAGAATCAGGTCTTTAACCAGAGTTGTAACTTGACCCTTAATCTTCTCCCAGATGTCGTTGTCCTCGGGGGGCATGACAATCCCGAGCAGAGCAGATATTGCGCCACCCACCTTCGGAATACCACCGACAAGTTTGGTGACAATCTGCTGAGTGCTAAGACCCTGGGTGAGCAAAATTCTGCCATAATTGTCAGGTGACCTCATGGCGGCCTGAAAATCGTCCACCTGTTTAGGCGTCAGTGTGGGAGCAGCGAGCACCCACTTCTCCTCCGCGGACATTCGCTGAACAAGACGGACATCCCCAAGGGCTGCCGATAAATGCCAGGACAAGCAAAAGCCGTCCTTAAATCTCAGCGTAATGCTATCTCCACAACGCACCTCGTCTTTCGACGCTGGATCCCCATGCTTTAAGATTTCACATTGCTGCCACTCTCCTAGATTCGGTTCTATGTCCGTCGTTTTCACGCTTAGTGGCCCCAACCTTGAACCTTGCCCGGACGATACGTACCCTCGTGAGGACCTCGAGTATAGCGCGATTGTGCTTCCGAATTTTACGCGCCCGCTCGAACCATTTGGGCTGAGCACAACCCAGTCTTCAGACGCGCCCGAGTAAGGCGCCACACCGACGAAGCTACTACCGTTTTTTTCTATCATGCTTACACACCAGCTGTTTTCTACCTCAGCCTCATGTCCGTGATATGCTTCGTCCGGCGCTTCTATGGAAATAAGGTTCCCGAAACGTAGATATTGATTCATCACAAGCCTCCTGTTCGGTTAGCAGCGAAACCTAGTGGTCCTATGACCAATACTTGCAAGCCAAAGGAAAATTCAAGAAGGACTGACTGCGCAAATTCTCAACTTCTCTTCATCCTTTCGCGCCTAGCTAAGAAAAACTATGAAGGCGCTATTTCTCTGATGCCTAATATGTGTTCCCTATATGATTGTGTAAAGCGATTACCTTATCAATCCGCCAAAGATAATCTCCTAAAGTAGTATCAATATCTAGCCCTCTGTTACAAATGTTGGTATGCGGGCATAAGAGAATGCTCGCAGGGGTGGGAGTATGCCGCTGTTGAAGTACGCGGCGAGTAATCCGGAATAGATTTTCTTGACACGAACACCTCAGATGGATTCTTATGCGGAGGTCTTCGGCCAAAGTCTCTAAGACCCGTTTGAGCCGTCCATCTTTGACCCACTGCTGGAAGCGGCTGTGGCAAGTCCGGTACGGCGGAAACCTGTCGGGCAGATCGCACCAGCGAGCGCCTGAGCGGAGAATCCACAGCACTCCGTTGAAGACTTCGCGGTCCGGGCGGCGCGGTCTGCCACGAGTCTGCGTTGAAGCCGGTATGTCAAATAACGGTTCGATCAATGCCCATTGTTCGTCGGTTAATTCTTCGCGTCGTACCATGATGAAAATTTAGCACGACTATTTTTGAGATAGCTTCTAATACTACGGTTGTAGATGCGCCATTTGCGCCGCCCGACGCTTGTAGTGATAGCGCTTTGCAGTCGCTTGGTGTCTCCTCCGCCACTTTGAGTAATCCAAGACTTCCTGCTCACGCAGCAGCCTCCCCCATACCAGCCATCACAGCAACCGCCTCACTTCCGGCACCGTCAGCGATATTAACTCTTCAGCGCTTGGCTTCGCAGCCCTCGCTTTTTTGTGCTCCGGTCTCTTCATCTGTTGCCCTGGCCCGCATCACAGTCAGGTAGGCGTGTGCCAGCATCGCTAAGGTGATATGCCGATACCAGCCCACCCAACTCCTCACTTCGTAGTGATCCAGCCCGACCTCGCCTTTAGCCGTTTCGAAACTTTCTTCAACGGCCCAACGCGCCCCAGCCACTTGAACAAAGATGAAGAGTCTGAGGAGGGTGTGAACATACCGCTGATTATGCGCTCGCATCCGTTCCTGCACCATATCCCTTTGTGTTCTGGCACTAGCCCTTTCTATTCAGATCGGATTCTATACCTCGCCATAATACCGATGGTAGACCTGAGGAACTGCCGGGTTCTCTCTTTTGTGAAGACGGGCCGCTTCTTTTCCGCATTGAGCATTCAGATCGACACAAAATACAAAATTTTCGAAGAGCCGTAGATTATCATTGAATTTAATCTCGCAATGTAGTATTAACTACCCGCATTTGTTTCGTAGCAGGGCTTACACAGGGGCTTGTGCAAGAATTGCGGGCCTTCCAGAATTTTAATGGGTCTTCAAATCGAACATAGGCACACCGCTGGAGATTACCATCTATCTCTACGGCCCGGACGGAATGTGCCCCGCTAGCGAAACAACCAACATTTCCGTACATTGGGTTAGGGTGTAACGCAGATTGCGTCTTCTAGCCTTAAGTATTTACCCGTGAACATTTGCTTAGATCCCCTTTTACGACCCCTTAAGGAGGAAGGAATGAGAGTCAAAACTCTGAAGCTAGCTGCAATGACTATCCTGCTGACGTGCACGCTCGCGGTGCTTCTACTGAGCGGCAGAACGTCTTCGGATTTCACCTCAGAACTCTCCAACACAGGACTCGGCACGGTCGAGAACCTGGAAGCAAACTATAAAGAATGGGAGACACGGTATGTCAAAGAAGGCGGCGACCGTAACGTCGTCTCAGCGATGGGCTGGTTCAAAGGTCTGTCTACCGAGCACACCTATGCCAATGGGATGATCAAGCTCAACTTGATTGACGGCATAGTCTCTGTCGAAGCCAACGGTCTTTCCAAAGATCAAACGTATGATTTCTGGCTGGTTGACAGCAGCGCCGGAAACAGCATCCTGCCTGAGTCGGACGACGACTTTCTGCTCGTCGGCAGCCTCAAGCACGAAGGCAAGGTCGCAAGGCTTGAAGCCAACCTCGGAAGCGAAGCGTTTGCGAGCTTCGACCCTGATCTGATGATCGTCACGCGAGCGGGCAAGACGCCTGTTGAAGACAGGCTGCTTGTGGGCACGACGACGATGTTCCACAGGCTCTATCGCAGCCAACAGCGCGGCGAGTTTGGAGTTCTAGCGGATCGTGAAGTGACCCCATCAACCGATGACCGAAACTGGTTTGAGCGGTTGGTTGATAAAGTCAGCCCGACCGCCGAAGCCCAGGTCGGCCCGATCCCGAACCCTACGACCCCGATGCAGATCCTCATTACGCAGGGCCGCGACCTGTTCAACAACGCCACGTTCAGCGGCAACGGACGGACCTGCTCAACCTGCCACGAGGAAATAAACAATCTAACGATAGACCCCGCATTTATAGCGACGCTGCCACCCAGCGACCCGCTGTTCGTCGCTGAATTCAACCCTGCCCTGTCTTCAGGGTTTGAAGAACCTCTACTGATGCACCAGTTCGGGCTGATTCTCGAAAACGTTGACGGCTTCAACAGGCCGGGCGTCATGAGAGGCGTGCCCCACACCCTCGCGTTGATTCCTACCTCGTTGGAGCCTGCTACGGGCGACGGCACGACCATACCGCCTAACGAGAGAACAGGCTGGGGCGGCGACGGTGCGCCAGGGACCGGGACGCTCAGAGAGTTTGCCATAGGCGCGGTGACTCAGCATTTCACAAAAACGCTGAATCGCACGCCGAATGTAGACTTTGTTCTGCCGACGCCATTCGAGCTAGACGCCATGGAAGCTTTTCAGAGGTCAACTGGCCGCCGGGCAGACCTTGTTCTAACAGGGCCGGGCGCTTTGAGTCTTAAAGTCCCTAGCGCCGCAGCGGGTCAGGCGCTGTTTGTCAACGACAACGTAGCCAGATGCAACCTCTGCCACAACAACGCGGGGGCGGGTGATCTTGTACTCAACCTGAAGAACGCCAACTTCAACACGAACGTCGAGAGCCTTCCGGCGTCGCACCCGCCAGGCGGCCCTTCCCGCCCGATAGACGCGGGCTTTGGCACTGCGGCGAACGCGCAACTCGGCGGTTTTGGAAACGGGAGCTTCAACACGCCTCCGCTGGTGGAGGCAGCCGACACGCCTCCGTTCTTCCACAATAACTCGGTGAATACGATTGAAGAAGCGGTGGCCTTCTACTCAGGGCCTGAGTTCAACACCGCGCCGGGGTTCGGCGCTGTCATCCCGATCAACCTGAACGCGACCCAGAATGCCCAGATCGGGGCATTCCTTCGCGTCATCAACGCGCTGGAAAACATCCGGCAGGCCGAAGACCTTATCAACCGTGCCAGATCGATGTCGACCACCAATCACCCCGTCTTTAGAGAGCTTATGAAATTGGCGGAGGCCGAGATCCGTGATGCGATTGATGTACTTGCCGTAATACTAAGCTCGCAACATGGCGCAATGACCAACCTGACTCCCGCAGAGGCCTACGCCCGGATAGCAGCGACCCCAAACAACCAGCTCGCTGGACATTATGCCGGTCTTGCTCTTGTGAAGATTATCGCGGCCAGGGGCCACTTAAAGAATTAGCCAGTTGCCAGCCTGAATCTCACTCAGGTGATGCAGCTTTCGAGCGTGCGGCAGGATAAGACTGCCGCACGCCTTTTGTATAAAATTGATTTATGACAGCCTGCCTTTTGGCTGCGACAGATTGGCTTAGTCAAAGGGCTCCTGAATTCTGCCCGCTATTTCGAAGGTTTAATTTTTGGGGAGAAAAAACTCTCTGCGGCGGGCGACGACTCTTCATCGCACGTCCCCTGGCCACCTCGGTTCACCGCATTATTCTGAGTCGTGCTCTCACTCAAACGACCGCCCCATCGGCGGCAGGCCCATTGCTCTGCGCCAGATCGCAAGTTGTCCAATATGGTACGCCGTATGGCCTACAAAGACTTGCGTTATTGCGTGGCGAATCGTCGGAAAGACGCCGCGATACGATTCATCGGGAAACGGTTCGTCCAGCTGAGAATCATCCAACTGATCGACTCCCTGAGTGATTCGCGATTGGGCATCGCGGAGAATTGCCAGCGCGTTCTCTTTTGTTTCATAAAGGCTGGCATCACCGACCGGCGCACTGCCAGGACCGAAACGCCTAGCCCAGTTATCCGGCAACCATTCGGGGAGTCCGATTGCACCGCCCAACAATTGACAGGTATACGTAAGGTGACCGATGACCCAGGCCGGGTGATTCATGATCCCCACAGGCTGCGCGACCATATCAGCCGCAGCGATGTCCGCGACCTGTTCGGACATGAAATCGAGGCAATAGACAAAACTGTGCAGGACAGGTTTCATTGTCATGGCACGCATCCTTAAGCGATCACAACAATATGATTCTTGCTACTGAGCCCGGCGCGTGACTGTAACTACTTTGCCGGTGGCGTCGATAAACTTCCCGGCGGATTCGCCGGTCTTAAAACTGAATTTCCCCTTCTCGGCACCCTTCTCGTCCATGTGGATATAGTCCATCTGTGTCTCGGACCCTTCCACAGCATACAACCGGAAATCTTCCTGGTCGGCGCATTTTACCCTGTAGAACATTCCGCCTTTGGTCGGTGTCACATTGCATACGACCTTGCCGACAAGGTAATCGCCTTTAAAGCTGTGAGCGCTCTCATATTCCGCCTGGACCGCAGGGTCTAGCGCGTAGAGCAATAGGGCGCTCAGGTTCTCGCCGTCGCCGTAGATGATGTCGTTGATCTTCCAGGCTTTCTTCGCGTCACGTAAAAGCTCGAACTCGATCTTTTCGGCTTTGCCAGAGTTCTTGAAAGTGACCAGAACAAACGCGGTGTCGGGGCCGCCGTCGTCTCTCGGATTTCCTATTACAAAGTCGGTGATCTGCTGGTCCTGCGAGTAATAGAGCGGGTCGAAATCCAAAGCGCCTACCTCGCCTTTGGCGGCGGTTGCGTCTTTCCAGATCAAGTCCCCAAGTTCAGCTGTAAAATATCTGTTGACGAGGGCGCGGTCCTTGAATTGAAAAAAAGGGCCGGAACCGGCTTCCTGAGCCGAATACAGAGACTTGATAAGCGCAGCGGGCGAGAGGGCCCTGGTTGAAGCCGCCGGGGTCTTCACCGCAGCACGGGTTTTTGGGGCGAGGCTTTTGACCGATTTGATAGATACTATCTTGCCGCTGGCGGAAAGGTCCGCTTCAAGCCCGGGTACTTTACAATTGCCGTCAGCAATTTCCCCTGTGAACTGGCATTGCTCGCCATCTTTGCACGCGGCCAAAATGGCGCGACCGACCGGTGAGTTGTTTGTGAAGCAAAACGCCGCATAATCGCCGCTCTCCTCACCGACATACAAGATTACCGACTCGGTCTTCCCGACCTGCAATTTGCCCTTGTAACTTACCGAATCCGCTCCCGACTGAGAAGCGACGGCTGCGCCAGGCAAGTCGGGCGCGAATGCGTTCATTGCTTCTGATCGCGTAAACCCGGTTGAGCCAAACGATAGAAAGAGCGCGGCCAGCAGAAGTAATTTGATTTTCATTTTTCTCTCTTAATGCTGATCTTTCAATCAGCGTATGTGCCTTTAAAATGGCGGCGATGGTTAACATTAGGCGTAAAGTCGAATTACTTTGCCAGAGCAAGACGAGGTTTAACCCCAGGGATTTTATAAAGCAAGCATCTTATTCACGGGCCGACGTTTAAGCAAGATGTTTCGGTCAATTCGATGACCCGGCAGATGGCAACGGCTTTGCATAAAAGCCGTTGACGCCGCGCCGCGCAGCAGGTGATTTGATGTGGTGTTTCCAAAAGGATATACTCCCGACCTGACGGGGTTACAGCAATAACTCAACCCTTCAGTCAGACATCGGGCCCGACATAATAAAGACGAGGTAATAGTATGAAAATCTCTCGTGTAGCCATAATCGTATCTCTTCTCGCCGCCACCGCGGCTGCTCAAGATGTGTTCAAAGTTGCTCCGCACGCCTACAAGCTTCAGTTTGAGAACGAGTGGGTGCGGGTAACACGCGTCCGGTATGCGCCACACGAGAAGATTGCCGCGCATGAGCACACGCCGACCGCATCGGCGTACGTCTACTTGAATGACAGCGGGCCGGTCGTCTTTAACCACATAGACAAAGATTACGGGCCTGTAACAAGGCCTGCGACTAAAGCGGGCAGCTTCCGGGTCTATCGCGGGATCGACGAGCTTCATGAAGTCGAGAATAAGTCCGAGCTGCCGAGCGAGTTCTTACGCGTTGAGTTCAAGACCGAGCCGGTGAATGAGAAGAGTTTAAGAGGCAAGTTCTTTCGAGAAAGCTACCCGGCGGGAGAGAACTTTCAAAAGGTTCAGTTTGAAAATGAACAGATACGCATAACCCGTCTTGTTTGCGCCGCAGGTCGGAAGATAGATGTATCTGCAAAAGCAACCGAACCGAGTCTGCTTATAGCCTTATCCCCGGCCGATCTCAAAGTAAGCGGCGGCGCGGGCAAGGCCAGGAAATCGAAGCTAGGACCAGGGCAAGAGAAGTGGCTGGCGATCAATCAACAGGAGCAGCTTGAAAACGTCGGCCGCGCGCCGGTGGAGATCCTGCGTTTCGATTTCAAGACCAGGCCCTTGTCGAAAGAAGAGCTCGAAAAGAAGAAGAAACACGAGCATCCCAAGAACTGACCCCAGGGCAACGCGCAACGTGATATGCGGATAGGTTTCTAATAAACTTGCTGCCATGACGAAGCTCGATTATGAAGACAGGGTGTGGGTGGATGATGGGCGAAAACTTGAGGGGATCTGCGACGGGCTGAGACTGGCTCAAAACGATGATGAAAACGTCTTAATCATAGCCCACTTTGAAAGCACACTGGCGGCGGTCGAGACGAAACTGCGCGCGCGGTCCACAACCTATCATAGCTTCTTCTCAAATGATTACCCGGCCTTGTGCTCGGCCGGTTCTCGGAAAGTCTGGCTCGCTTTAGCCTCATACTTCCAGGCGCACAATTCCGCGACCCTCGATAAACCGGCAGACGCGCCGCTCGCGGTACTTGTCGCGGAGCATCACCCTATGGCGTCGAAAGACCGCGCGCTGCTTGAATCGCTGTCCGGCTTGCCTTGCCGTGCCCGCATAGTCTTTCACGTCGCGTTGACCGACGCGCTGCTAACTCACTTTGGGGGAGAGAAGCTTCAGGGCCTGCTTGAGCGATTGGGCCACGAGGAAGAGACATACATATCGCACACTTTAATCAGTGCCGCGATACGCAACGCGCAAGAGAAAGTAGACCGACGCGTGCATAACGAGATGAGAGCCTGGTCCGCAAACGAATGGGTCAAGTACAACCTGCGTTAGAGATTCCTAAAACAGCTTCAGCGCAAACGGCCAGGCGATAGCCGCGATAATGAATATGGTCCGGGCCAGCGAAACGCTTCTTCGCTGCATCTGGCTTCGCTGCGGTTGGGGTCGCTGCATCTCGCGGATCATGCGCTTGTTTACCCCTGACCGTGCGAGGCTCGCTCGCCCCGCCTGCGAGAGGTCGAAGCTTCTTGACCTTGCGTGCTCGATGCTGGCGATTATGTACTCTTCCGACAGCCCCTGTCTTACCATCTCGATGACCTTGTCGTTAGTCAGGACCGGAAGCGGCTTCGAAACTCTTTTTACTTCTTCAAGCAGCGACAAACAGCTCTGGCCCGATTGCTTCCCGGTACATTCTTCGAACTTGCGCGCTTGAAGCATCTTTAGCTCATATAGGTACAGGGCCCATTCCGCGCGGTTCCTGTTCTGCCAGAAGTAGTCCTCCTTCGGGTAGAGACCGGTTGCGTTTCTATAGATCTCGACCACCCGCTCAAGCCGCTCTCTTATCGTCACAAGGTCGTCGGTCGTAAAGACCATCGCTTCGCGCGAAAGCGCGAGACTGTAGAGACGATAAGCCTCGTCCTTCGGACTCTTGAACGCGGGCATAGCTTCAAGCTTGGCGACGGCCTGGCTCCACAAACCGCTCTTTTGAAGCCGACTTGTCTGGCTGAGGCTCCCTTTTGGCAAGACGACTTCGACCGTCTCGTTTCTCGGAGCTATGCGATAGATAACCTCCCGAATTATCTGGTAGGCCAGTTCTAACTCTACAGCGTTAAGGCCGGGCGCGTATCCTTCTTGAAACTCTTGCAGGTAGTTTGAAGAGAGCCTGTCCCGGTCGAACACAAGCCCGCTATCCGCGTCCTCGATTCCGTAGTCGACACTCATCACCCCTTGCTCAATCACCGCTGTGTAGGGAATATCGACGTAACCAAAATCGGTCACAGTCTCGCTCATGTTTGTATCAGGGTTGGTGATGGTGCGCGTGCCGGTAGCTTGATATTCGCTTCGTGTTCGCGGCGCCAACGAAGAGGCGGCTGCGAGCTCGATAATATTCAAGTTGATCACGGTCTCCGGGCGGTCCGGGGTCGGGGTCGACCCCGGCAGCCTTGCCTGAATCATCTTTTCAAGCGTCTCTTTCAAGTGTCCGAGCAGGCGGGGGCTTAATCGATCTTGTGATGTCAGATTGACGGTGAACGTGGCGGCCGGAAAGTAGATGGTTGCGGGCCACCTGTAGCGGATCACAGTCTTATTCTTTTTGAACCCGAAGCCCTGAGCTTGAACCTGAACCACAGAGCTGGCAAGGAGTAGTGAGCAGACCAGGGCCGTTAGAATCGAGCGTAGGCGTTTGACCGCTTGCCCGGAATTTTGAGAGGGGATCGTCAGGGAACTTCGCATACCGACTCCTGATGCGATTAATTGTCCCCGTCTTCTACGATCATCTTAATCCAGCATCCTAGCCGATAACAAGACAACAAAATTGCCGCCCGCAGAGCCGCTCGATTGAGAATCGGGGTTGCCCGCCATAAGCGAACCTTGTTGAACGACGCTCACCAGTATTATCCGCTCGTTGAGCTTCATGCGGATTCGGTCTTGAAAGCTCCGGCTGATAAAGGCCGGGGTGAGGTTTCCCGTGCTTCTGTCTACGGCGGTCAACTCCAGATTCAGCGCGGCCAGAATCTGATTGTTGGGCGTAAGTGTCGGGGTGAGGACGACACTCAAGCCGGTGTTTTCATAATGCACCTGCGGCGTGCTTGGCAGTGATGATGTGTGAACAGGGATGCGCTGGCCTACGCGCACCGTTGCGCTTTCACCGGACCGCGTGCGAATGACAAGGTCGGCAACCGGGCGGAGCTTTCCCTCCGCTATCAGCCGCTCGATGCGCGCCCTGTCCTGCGCGAGCCTTTCGAGGTCTTTAGCGAGGTCTGCGCTGAATTCGAGAACTTCTACGTTGAATACAAGTGTTTGAGTTGAAGCCTGTGTACTTGAGGCAGGCTCCTGCGCCGCCGACATCGAAGCAAACAATAAGATCAATATGGAAACACTAAACGACCGTCTGGTCATACTGATTCCCCTTCTGAGTTATAGTGGGACTCCCCGTCTGTCCAGCTTAATAACACATTAAGCGCGTCGGGCGTAAAGAAGTTTCCATTTATCTCGATAAATTTTTTTGATGAGGAAGGCGGGCGGGAAGCGCGGCTTAAAGCTCGCGCTTCCCGCTTGCGGTAATCAGAAGCTGACAGAGGCTTCGTTTGAGCACTGTTGAGTGCCCGCGCCGCAGACCTTATATCTGAAAGTTCCCGTAGTGCGTCTGGCAAGCTGGTCCGTGTAGCCCCCTGTGTTCGAAACGCTGGCTATACGCGAGCCGTTGCGGTAGATGTCGATTCTTGAGCTTGTCGCCCCGCTCCAACGCAGATCGGCCAATCTTGCCTTGCTTGTTGAACGAGTTGAAACCGTAAGCTTTATTTGCGGGGCAGGCGGCGGCGGTGGCGGAGGCTGCGCGCCTGCTGCGGTAGAAAGCACGGTTATGCTTCCGCTGCTTTGATTGACGGCGACCAGATCGGGCAACGAGTCGCCGTCGAGATTCCCTGCGGCTATATCGACAGGTGACTGCCCGACGCTGATCGTCTTAGGGCTTGAAA
This sequence comes from uncultured Clostridia bacterium, assembly GCA_964615905.1. Classification (GTDB taxonomy): domain Bacteria; phylum Acidobacteriota; class Blastocatellia; order UBA7656; family UBA7656; genus DATLMR01. The sequence continues at coordinate 69,979 of CAZTUB010000017.1, read as the reverse complement.
AATTGTAACCGCCGAGATTCAGGATCGTGGAAAGAGAGTTGGTTCCCTGGCTTGTGACGGCAATGTCTAAAAGGCGGTCACCGTTGAGGTCGGCCGAAACTATGCTGGTCGGTGTGTCGCCAGCGCCCAGTTCCGAGTAGCCGGGGAAACTCCCCTGGCTGTCGTTGAGCAGCAGGATTACCGACGAGAAATATGAGTTAGCAATCGCTACGTCTGTATTTCCGTCGCCGTCAAAATCGCCGACCGTAAGGTCGTCGGGCAGGTCGCCCGCGTAGTGCCACACCAGAGGGGCGAAGGTGGCGTTCCTGTTATTCAACATCACCGTGACATTGCCTAGCCCCTTGTTGAGATAGGCAACGTCTTTAAACCCGTCCCGGTTAAAATCTGCCAGCGCTATCGACCTGGAATCGTTGCCGTTGCCGTATGTGCCGTTAAATGTGAAGCCGCTATGCCCGTTGTTGAGCAAGATGCCCGACCTGAAACACTGGCTTATGTCGGCAATGTCGTTATCGCCGTCCTGGTCGAGATCGCCTATGGCGACCCCTCTTGAGGAGTTGCAAACATCGTAACTGACAGGAGAGGCAAACGTACGGTTGCCTTGGTTAAGAAGGACCGCTACGGCCCCTCGTTGCGTCGAGTAGGCTACAGCTATATCGTTTCGCGCGTCGCCGTTCAGATCGCCGATATCGAGGCCGAGCGCGCTTGAGCCAGCAGGCCACAGCGAGTTTAATGAGACACGGTCGAAGGAGCCCCGACCGTTGTTGAAGAATAGTTGCAGGCTCCCTTGAAGACCTGCGACCGCGATGTCGTTCAGCCCGTCCTGGTCGAGGTCTCCTATCTTTGCCGCTGAAGGGCTTGATCCCGCGCTGTAAGAGGCGATTCCGTAAAGGGGTTGAGACTGTGCTCCTACGTGCGCCGGGCCTTGAAGGGCCACACAGATGACGGCTGAAACCAGGATCGTCATCGCTATGACACGCCCAACGGTTACGGCAACGTGGCCCCGCTTTTCAGTGATCGCGCTGTCTGAGTCTGTAAATTTTACCACCTCGCAATCCTCCTTTCAGGTCGCCTGCTAGGTTAGCTTGTTTTCTTTCGGTTCACTTCTTAGACGCGTCTGCCGGATGTGAAGACCGTAACGAACAAACAAACCGCAACTTAACTTTCCTGATTACTGAAGCCTACAGGCTGAGAGCCTCCGAACTCGCGAGCGGCCACGTGCGTAAGATTTCTTACCGTTGCAACAGGCGTGCCAAATACTCAAGCCCCTGACCAGGTTGGCAAAGCGGAATCTATCTGTGATAGAAAAGTGCCGGACCATTCAAGTCACTAACCCATCAGGAGGTATTGTGAATGACCATTTCCGGGAGAGAAGCGTCCGGCCAGCAGTTTGAAGACGGTTCGGCGCAGCTTAAAGAGGCGGCACTGTGCGCGAAGCTTTTCTGTACTACCCTCGTCGATCTTAACGCGGTTGCCGAGCAGCAAATGAGGGGCTTGCTAAATCTCGCGGTCGCCGCCGCCGAAGTAGCCAATTCATTGTATTCGTCGAAGGCAAGTGCGGGGAGTGCATCTGAGCGAAGCAACAAGGAGCTTACAGACCTTGCCAGCCAGATAAAGAGCACCGCTGATAAGATAAGCCGGACGACCGGGGCTGACGTTGAAGGCGAGCAGATTCATCCGTCGGGCGCAGACACCTTCTGCCAAACCGTAGATCGAGGCCTGAGTACGGCGGCGCTCAATAGCGTGAGTCTTCAGCAACAGTTGAACGTGCTGGGGCAAGCCATCCTTGCAGAGGCGGCGACGCTCCTGTTCTCGGTGGCCGGAGCCAGCCTCAACGACGCGGGACAAAATAGATAAGACCGGAGTAATACAAAAATGGCTGAGCGGTAGTTGCACCGCTCAGCCCTCAACCAAATCAGATTCCGCCTGCTGAAATGACGATATGTGGTCTACGGCGCTCTCGATCTCCTGCGGGCTTCCGAGCAAAACGATTATATCTTCAGACGCAAACCTGAAATTCGGGCCGGGGTTTATCTGAGTATCGCCGTCTCGAATCGCCGCGATCACCGTGGCGTTGGTCTTTTTTCTCAGGTCCAATTCCCCAAGCGTCTTCCCGACCGCGGGCGAGTTGGGATCTATGAAAAGAGTCTCGGTCGAAGCCGTCCCAAGCGCCTCGGCTATGTCGCCCATCTCGATATGCGGCTGCATCGGCAGGCGCAGTATCTCGTAACCCTCGTGCCTTATAGCTTCGACCTCTCGCTGTATGCGTTTGCGCGCGATGCCGTACTCCCTGAGCACGCGCGAGAATATCTCTATGCTCGTTTCGAACTCTTCGGGGATGACCTGATTGGCCCCAAGCTTGTAGAGGTCGGTCAGCTCCGTCATGTAGCGCGTGCGCACGATGATGTGAATATCGGGGTTCATCTCGCGTGCAAGCGCGACGGTGCGGCGCGTGGCTATCGGGTCCGAGATCGCGATGACAAGTATCCGCGCGTATTCAAGCCGCGCGCTATGCAGGACCTCGCGGCGAGTGGAATCGCCGTATTGCACCGCCTCGCCCTTTGCGCTGGCTTCGCGCACCGCTTCGGCGTTTAGCTCAAGCACCAGATGCGGAATCTTTGTCTTGCGAAGCACCTTTGAGACGTTGCGACCGTTGAGCCCGAACCCGACGATGACGACGTGGCCACTCATCTTCTCTTCCAGCGCAAAGCCGGGCATTGTCGGCTCAAGCAACGAATCCCGCGACATCATGGCCTGGACCGCGTACCCAAGACGGGGCGCGGCTTTTATCAGAAACGGCGTGGCGATCATCGAAAGGATCGAAGCCGCGAGAAACTTCTGGTAGTCGGTGTCGGAGAGCAGCGCTTGCGTAATCCCGACCTTTGCGAGGATGAAAGAGAACTCTCCGGCCTGCGCTATCCCAACGGCGGTCATCGTCGAGACGCGGAGCGAATGGCCGAGCAGCCTCACTGCGAGAAGCGCCACGAGCGCCTTGCCCACGATCAGCGCGGTGACCCATAAGAGCACCGTCAAGAGATTTGCCGCGACGAACCCCGCCGAAAGGAGCATCCCTATCGAGATGAAGAATATGCTGTTGAAGACATCTCTAAACGGAAGTATGTCGGCCACGATCTGGTGGCTGTACTCGGATTCCGACAGCACGAGCCCTGCTATAAACGCCCCGAGCGCAAGCGACAGCCCGAATCGCGCGGTCAGCCAGGACGTGCCGAGGCTGACGAGCACGATAAAGATAATAAATATCTCCGGGCTGCGCAGCCGAACTATGTGATAGAGCGCGCGCGGCACAACGATTCGCGCGGCAAAGATTATCGCGGCAACCGCCAGGAGCGCAGAGCCGAGCGTCAGAATGATGTTGAATACGGATGAGCCTTCCTTGCCGCTCAGTATCGGGACCAGCAGCATCATCGGGACTATGCACAGGTCTTGAAACAGCAGTATGCCGACCGCCGGCCTTCCGTGCGGCGTGTCGATCTCGGCCCTGTCCATGTATGTCTTGAGCACGATGGCCGTGCTTGAAAGCGCGAGCAGGAACCCGAAGAAGATCGCCTGGTTTACCGGTCGCCCCGCGAGATAAGTGACCGCCGCCGTCAGCAGCACTGTGAGCACGACTTGAAGCCCGCCGCCCCATACGACCAGGCGTTTCATCTCGACGATCCTGCGCAGCGAAAATTCCAGACCTATCGTGAACAGCAAGAGGACGACGCCGATTTCGGCAAGCGCCTCGACGGCCGCCGCGTCGTGAATCAGCCTCAACCCGAACGGCCCTATCAGCACGCCCGTCACCATAAAGCCTATGATCACAGGCAGCCGCAGCCGGTTACAGATAAAGGCTATGGGGACTGACGCGAGCAACAAAATCAGCAGGTCTTGTAGCAGAGTAGCGTCGTGCGGCATGAATTATTTCCCTTTTTCCTTGAATTTGTGACCGCAATGATGACATTTGTAATATTGCCCGACCCGTTTGAGTTGATAAGCCGACACCTTCTTGCAGTGCGTGCAGCTTTTCAGCACGTCCTTGACCGCATTATAGATCATCTGTGACCAGATTGGATTCATCTCACTCTCCTTGTGATCCGTCGCCGTCGCCGGGGTCTTCGGGCTTCACGCCCGATCAAGCCGAGGCTCAGATATAAAGGTGACCTTGAACCGTGCCGTATTAACGGTTCGTAACAGGGGAGATCAGGCTACACGGTTGCCGACGGTGGATCACGGCCAGCTGGTTGTAAGAGAGCGGCAAAAGGGTTAAATGGCTCTGCGCACGTTACGTAAACCGATTGACCACTGAAGTCAAAAAAGAACGGCTCGGTCCCGCAGGCGGCCTGGGTTGAAACTACCTGGCGGCGCTGGCTCGCGCTTTTGGCGCGCGGTTGCCTGGATTGCCGGCCGGCGACCAGGTTCGTCCGAGAGGCCGATTGTAACAGGTACTTGTGCTCTGAAGTTACCGGGCCTGCCACCCACGGCGGGCTGGCGAACCCGGCGGCGGTCGATAAAAAGAGAGAGGCGAGCGCGCATACAAGCGCCAGGCTGGTCGCATGGTCTCGCTTTGATTTTCGGCCCGCTCGTATCATTTGATTTTGACTGAAACCAGATTGCGAATCATATCAACAAAGAGCGGCAAAGTATATGACGAGACCCGGTTGCAGGCCGGTTTTGGCCGCGTTTTTCGCACTTGCGCACGCTCGGACCTATCTGGTACGATTTTCGTTCGAGTTTTTATGGTGGGGACGTGCAGAGCGATTCTGTACCGACCTGTCATCGTTATTTTACGTCAGCTCCAGAAGACCTGAGGCCGAGTAGTTTCAGTGCATGAGTTTCATGCGCGAGTTTCAAGCCGCCGTTGCTTCTTAGAGCAAGCTGCTTAGAAATGCCGAAGGCGCTGGCGTAAGATCTGACCGTAGAAGTTAAGGATCAGCGATAGCTCGCGCGACGGAATCGGACAACGAGCCGCCGGTGGCTTTCATGCCCCGGCGGCCGCCGTTTTCGTCGAGTTATTAACTCACAATCCGGCTGTGCCGGTTCAGGAGGATAAACTATTAGCAGCTTTCAGGGACGACGTGGCTTTAGAGACAGGCGCGACCGTGGGCCATCTAATCGCATCAACGAGCGCATTCGAGTGCGCGAGATCAGGGTCATAGACGAGGAAGGCGAGCAGCTCGGCATCATGTCGCCGCAGCAGGCGCTCGAAATAGCTCGCGGCAAAGGGCTCGATCTCGTTGAGATCGCCCCGCAGGCACAGCCGCCCGTCTGTCGCATAATTAACTACGGCAAGTTTCAATACGAGCAGAAGAAGAAGATCAAGGAGTCGAAGGCCAAGCAGACTTTTATCACCGTCAAGGAGATAAAGTTCCGCCCCGGCACCGACGAGCACGATTACAACTTCAAGAAGAATCACGCCGCGCGGATTCTTCAGGAAGGTGACAAGGTCAAGGCCACGGTGCATTTTCGCGGGCGCGAGATCACGCATAAAGAGCTGGGCATACAATTGCTCCAGCGGCTTGAGCAGGACCTCGCAGACGAAAGCGTCGTCGAAGTGCGGCCGAAGCTCGAAGGCATGAACATGTTTATTATGCTGTCGCCCAAAAAGAAATAATCTTATTCGTATGTAGGAGGGTATGAATGCCAAAACTGAAGACTCACAAAGGAGCCGCCAAGCGGTTCCGACTGACTGCCACAGGCAAGGTTAAGCGCGGGCACTCGCATGCGCGGCATATCTTGACCAAGAAGACGGCCAAGCGTAAGCGCCACCTCGATATTGACGTAATGGTAGCGCCAGCCGACGAAAAGCTGGTCAAACGCATGCTCCCTTATGGTCGCGACTGATCGAGGGACCTTAAACTTTGAAACCTTCGCGAGTTTCAATCTATACACGGAGGACTTATGCCGCGCGCTAAACGTGGAAACAAAAGACTGCACAAACGAAAAGGAATCTTAAAACTTGCCCGTGGTTATCGCGGGACAAAGAGCAAGCTCTATCGTCACGCTAAAGAGCAGGTCGAGCGCTCGCTGAACTTCGCCTTTACCGGGCGCAAGCTGAAGAAGCGCGACTTCCGCTCGCTGTGGATCGTGCGCATAGGCGCAGCCGCCCGCGCCAACGGTCTGAGCTACAGCCAGTTTATGCACGGGCTGAAACTGGCCGAGATCAACCTCGACCGCAAGGTCCTGGCCGACCTCGCGGTCAACGAGCCGGCGTCGTTTACGGAGCTGTCTGCGAGAGTCAAGCAGGCTATTGACTCGAATCGCGAGGCGGCCCCTGCCGCTTAGTCGCAAACCTGAATAAACCTATCGGCCAATCAGCGATCAGCCGCCAGCAATCTTTCAACCTGAGCAGCCTCTAGTCGCTCAGCCGTGCTGGCAGTTGATCGCTGATTGTTGAAACCCGAAAGCTCATCCGGCATGGACGAAAACCTGAACAAGCTCCGCGCACAGTTTCTCGAAGACCTCAACTCAGTCTCAAACAATGATGATCTGACGGCCTTGCGCGATAAGTACCTGGGGCGCAAGTCCGGCCTCATAGCTTCTGAAAAGAAGCGCGTCGGCTCGCTCGCCTCGGAGGCCCGCGCAGAGTTTGGCCGGGACGTAAACGAGCTGAGCGCGGAAGTCGAGTCACAGATCACGCGGCTCGCGGAGCGGTTTGCCGCCGACGCGGAAACGGCCGCGCTTGAGCGCGAAAAGATAGACATCACGCTCGCGGGCGCGACCCTTGGCCGTGGGCACCTGCACCCGATCACGCTCTTGCGCCAGCGTATCGAAGATGTCTTCGTCTCGATGGGTTACACCGTTAAAGACGGGCCTGAGATCGAAACAAGCTTTTATAACTTTGACGCGCTCAACATCCCGGCGAGCCACCCGGCGCGTGACTCCGCCGACACGTTTTATGTGTCGGAGAACCTCGCGCTCCGCAGCCAGACCTCGACCGTGCAGATACACGCCATGCAGCAGCAGCGGCCGCCGCTCAGGGTCATCTCGCCCGGCCGCGTGTTTCGCCGCGATACGCCCGACCCGACGCATAACCCGATGTTCTTTCAGCTCGAAGGGCTCAACGTGGACCGCAATATCACGCTCGCGGATTTGAAGGGAACCTTGCAGAAGTTCGTCGAGATGATGTTCGGCGCGAACCTGACGACGAGATTCCGCCCGTCCTATTTCCCGTTTACGGAGCCTTCGGCCGAGGTCGATTTCATGTGCTACGTCTGCGGCGGGGGGGGCTGCCGCGTCTGCAAAGGGTCGGGCTGGATAGAGCTTGGGGGGTCGGGCATGGTCCACCCGAACGTGCTGAGCGCGGTCGGCATCGACCCGGAAGAGTATTCAGGGTTCGCCTTCGGTTTAGGGATAGACCGCATGGCCGCGCGAATGTACGGGATCGACGACATACGTCTGTTGTTTGAAAACGATGTCAGGTTCCTCAGACAGTTCGCATAACCGGGAGCGTTCATAAGAGCGGTTGAATAGATGCCCAACAGCGCGAGCCAATCCTTAGACAAGACGATCTTGATACTTGGCGGAGCGGGGCTGGTCGGCACGCAGATCGCCCGCCAGATTGCGCGTGAGCTTCGCCCGAAAAAGATCGTCGTCGCGTCGCTCTTTCATAAAGAGGTGCGCGAGCTCGTGAGCGAGCTCGGAAAAGAGTTCCCCTCGGTAAAATTTGTCGAGTTATGGGGCAACATCTTTGTGCGCTCGGAGCTTGCGAAAGAGGACCGTGCCGATCTTGTATCGAGCGAGGCTCGCCGCCGCGCACTGTACGAAGACCTGTTCGGCCCGCTCGACAAAGCCTACGAGCGGTCGGGGCTTGCGGCGGCCGTGCGCAAGCATCGCCCGAACGTCTTGATCGATTGCATCAACACGGCATCCGGGATCAGCTACCAGGACGTCTACACCAACTCGATTGAGGTGCGAAAGACGCTCGATTTCTTCGACGAGCGGATAGAGCAGCGCGACCTGAAGCCCATCTGGGAGAATCGCAAATCGTTCGAGCGCACAATCGAGATGCTGCTGGTGTCGCAATCGATCCCGCAGTTGATACGCCACACGCAGCTGCTCTACAGGGCGATGGTCGAGGTGGGCACGCGCGTCTACGTCAAGGTCGGGACGACGGGGACGGGCGGCATGGGGCTCAACATCCCCTACACGCACGGCGAAGACAAGCCGTCGGCCAAGCTCATGTCAAAAACGGCTGTCGCGTTTGCTCACACGGGGCTGATGTTCCTGATGGCCCGCACGCCCGGCGGGCCTATCGTCAAAGAGATAAAGCCCGGCGCGATGATCGGCTACAAGAAGGTGACATACCAGCCGCTCGTGAACCGCAGAGACAACACGCCGCTTTACATATACGAGTCGCGGTCCGAGCCGCTCGACGGCGAGCTTGAGCTTTCGCTTGCGGCGTCGGATTTCAAGCGGCTGGGCGAGCTTGAGATGGTCGGCGTCGACACGGGCGAGAACGGCTTTTTTGCGCGCGGCGAATTCGAGGCCGTCACCTCAATCAACCAGATGGAGTTCGTGACCCCCGAAGAGATAGCGCGCAACGTCGTGCTTGAGATCAAAGGGAGCAACACGGGCGTCGACGTTATCGCGGCAATCGACGGGGCCATCATGACGCCGAGCTATCGCGCCGGTTACCTGAGGGGCTCGGCCATCGAAGCGTTGCGCCGTCTTGAGCACGAAACCGGGTCGCACTCGATAGCGACCGGCGAGCTTGGCCCGCCGAAGCTCACGAAGCTGCTTTACGAAGCGCACCTGCTCAAGATGAAATACCGCACGCTGCAAGCGGTCATCGAAGAAGACTCTGCCGGGGTTTCCGCCGCGCTGTGGGGCTACTTGCAGCGACATAAGAAGCTGCGCAATACGATCATATCGATAGGCGTCCCGGTCCTCCCGCCCGAAGGCGACCGGTTGCTTCGCGGCCCGCGCGTGAGCGTGCCGGAGTATGCGGGGCAGTCGACCCTGGCAGTCGCCCCCGCCCTCGTCGACGAGTGGGCCGAACGCGGGTGGATAGATTTGAGGCCGTCGAATGTGGTCCGATGGCAAGAGCGGTTCAAGAGCATGCTCCGCTCGGCTCAAGCAATTCACAGGCAAGGGTCGGCTGCGATCACCATGGAAGCCTACCGCAGCGAAGAGATTCGAATAGGCGAGGTGGTCGGCTGGATTTTTAATAACGAAGAAGAAGGTTACAGGATCAAATGAAGATCAGCTACAACTGGCTGGGCGAGCTTGTCGAGCTTTCGCTCAAACCTAAAGAGCTTGGCGAAAAGCTCACGATGGTCGGCCTCGCGGTCGAATCCGTTGAGCCTGTGGGCGATGACTTCCTGTTCGACATCGACCTGACTTCAAACCGCCCCGACGCGCTCTCGCACCTCGGCGTGGCCCGCGAAGCGGCCGTAGTGTGCGGCACGGCTCTCAAGCCGCGTGATGTCAGGCTCTCGGAAAGCGACGAACAGGCTTCGGAGCTCGCTTCCATTGAGATCGCCGATGCCGACCTTTGCCCGCGTTACGCCGCGCGAATCGTGCGCGGTGTGCGCGTAGGGCCTTCGCCCGCGTGGCTCGTCCAGAGGCTCGACAGCATAGGCCAGCGGCCCGTCAACAACATCGCCGACATCACAAACTATGTGATGTTCGAGATGGGACAGCCCACGCACGCCTTCGACCTCAACCTGCTGCGCGACCGCCGTATCATCGTCCGCCGCGCCCTTGAAGGCGAGCGGCTCACTACCCTCGACGGTGTGGAGCGCGAGCTCAATCGGAACATGCTCGTCATCGCAGACCCGGGCCGCGCCGTCGCGGTCGCGGGCGTGATGGGCGGCGAGGATACAGAGATCAATTCCGCGACTACGGACGTGCTGATCGAGAGCGCTTACTTCCACCCTCTTTCGGTCCGCCAGACCGCTCGCGCACTAGGGCTCAGCACCGAGGCTTCGTACAGGTTTGAGCGCGGCGCGGACTATGAAGCGCAGGCGCGAGCCGCCGACCGCGTCGCGGAGCTTGTGGCGGAGATTGCAGGCGGCAAGGTAGCGCGCGGCGTGATAGACGAGCACCCTCGAAAGATCAGCCGCGACCCTGTGCGGCTTCGCCAGTCGCGCGTCGAACGGCTTACGGGGTTGAAGGTCGAGATTGACAAATCTGCCGAGATCCTTCGCGGCCTCGGGTTTGAAGTAGAGCTTTTGCGAGATAAGGAAGAACTGCTCGCCACCGCTCCCTCGTTTCGCGTAGACATAGCGCGCGAGGAAGACCTGGTCGAGGAAGTCGCGCGCCACGCGGGCTACGAGTTGATCGAAACGACGCTACCGGCGTGGAGCGGGCTTGGCAACTTTTTGCCGGGCGAAGCTCGCCGCCGCCGCGTGCAAACTGTGCTCACAGGGCAAGGTTTTGACGAGGCCGTATCGTTCAGCTTCGTCAACAAAGAGCGCGACCGGTTGTTCCGCCCCCAGGCGGTCGAGGCCGTCGGGCTGTCGAACCCGATTGACGTAAACGAAAGCGAGATGCGCGTGTCGCTCGTGACGGGGTTGCTCGACGCGTTGCAGCGAAACTTCAACCACGGCAACCGCGACGTAAAGCTCTTTGAGTTCGGGCGCGTCTTCGAGTCTCAAGGAGAAGGCGAGCGGCCCGGCGAGCGCGAGATGATGGGGCTTGTCCTGAGCGGCGACCTGGCGCCCGAAAGCTGGCGAGGGAATCGACCCGTAGACTTTTACGATTTGAAGGGCGCGGTCGAGAATACCTTTGCGGCCATGAATATATCAGGCTTTACAATTGAGCGAGCGCGTGTAGAATACCTCCATCCAGGGCAGTCGGCAGTGTTTAGCCGCGAGGGCCAAGAGTTTGCGCGGTTCGGACGCCTTCATCCGCGAGTAGCCTCTCAGTACAAGTTTCGCCAGCCCGTGTTCGTAGGCGAGATAGAGTTCGGGAGACTGCTCGAAGTAGCGCCGGACGCGGTTCGTTACAGCGCGTTGCCGCGCCTGCCTGTCTCGACGCGCGACGTTTCGGCGCTCGTGCCTGAGCAGGCCATGTGGGGCGAGATCGAGCGGGCCGTGCGCGAGTTGGGCATCCCTGAGATAGTCTCTGTTCAGATATTTGATATGTACAAAGGAAAGGGCGTGCCGGAAGGCTTCCGGTCGCTTGCTTTCCGCGTGACTTACCGGGGCGACGGCGTGACCCTGACGGACGAAGAGGTCGCGCGTCACCACGAGCAGGTCAGAGAAACTTTACAGCGCCGGTTCGGCGCGCAACTTCGTTAGCGGTGGCCACTGCAAAAGGGGGAGTCGGTGAGCGGAATCTACGGTCTCGAAAAGTTCTCGCACCTTGAGGACAAGATCTATCGCACGATAGAGCAGTTCAAGCGGGAGCGACAGGAGCGCGAGTCGCTTGAGCGCGAGGTGCTGAGCCTGCGTCGCGAGTTGAGCCAGCTCAGCGACGAGAAGGAACGGCTCGACCTGCAGGTCGAACGCCTGCTCAACGAGCGCGATACTATAAAGCTCAAGGTCGAGGCGATGCTTGACGCCATCGCCGTCCTTGAGCCTGAGCCTGCCGAGACGGCCAAGAAGTAAGCATGGACAACAATCCCAGCCAATCGCATAAGGTCGTGATCTACAATCAGACCTACAGCCTTCGCAGCAGCCACGACCCTGATTACATACAGGAGCTGGCCGAGCACGTAGACCGGCGCATGAACGAGATTGCGCGCGCTACGATGACCGTCGATTCGCTGAGAGTTGCGATCCTGGCCGCGCTTCAAGTCGCAGACGAGCTGTTTCAAGCGCGCAAAGAGCTGAGAGATACCGAAACCGAAGTGGCCGACCGCAGCACAAAATACGCCGAGCTTCTCGACCAGTTCCTGCGGTCAGAGATGGTCGAGCCGAACAAGTAACGGGCTTATCACTCGCTCACAACCTGATAAAGCCGCTCGACCTTCTTTTTTAACGACTTCCCATCTTCGCTAATGACGGTCACGTGTCCGAGCTTGCGGTTTGGCCGCGCGGCTTTGCCGTAAAGATGCAGGTGCGCGCCCGCGACTTCGAGCACGCTGGCCGCGTCGGGCAGAGCGCCGATCAGGTTCAACATGGCAGAGACGCCGCGCGTTGCGGTCGAGCCGAGCGGCAGCCCCGCGATGGCGCGAAGGTGATTTTCAAACTGCGAAGTCTCGGCCCCTTCAATCGTCCAGTGGCCGGAATTATGAACGCGCGGGGCCATCTCATTTACAAAAAGGTCGCCGCCGATCTGAAAGAACTCGATTGCAAGCACGCCCACGTAATTCAACGCCTCAAGCGCGAGCGTTGCATAGCGCTCGGCCAGCGCCTGTAGCGGGCCGTCGAGCGTGCGGGCCGGGGCAATCGAAATTCTCAGCATCCCGCCCTCGTGATGGTTTTCAACCAGCGGGTAAAAGGCCGTCTCCGCCTTGGAGCTGCGAACCGCGATTATCGAAACCTCGCGGTCGAATTTAACAAAGCTCTCAAGCAGCAGCGGCGCACCCTTGAACGAATCCCACGCCTGCCGCGCGTCACCCGCCTCGCGCAAGATCACCTGGCCCTTTCCGTCGTACCCGAAACGGCGCGTCTTTAAGACGGCGGGCAAGCCTGCGAGCGCGATCCCGGCTTCAAGCTCCGCGAAACTGTCTACCTTGAAGAATGTGGGGACAGGGACGCCGAGCCGCTCAAAAAACCGCTTCTCGGTCAAGCGGTCCTGCGCAGCTTCAAGCGCTTCGGGCGGCGGATAGACCTGGGCCATGCGGCTCAGAAAGCGAGCCGTGCGAACCGGCACGTTCTCAAATTCATATGTGAGAATGTCGAGGCCCGAAGCGAAGTCGAGCAGCGCCGCTTCATCTGTAAACTCTGCCACGACAAGCTCTGCGACCTGGCCCGCGGGGGCTTCACTTGAGTGATCGAGCACGCGAAACCGGAATCCGAGCGGGTAGCCTGCGAGCGCGAGCATGCGACCAAGCTGCCCGCCGCCGAGCACCCCTATCTTCATGCCTGCTCCGCCGGGTTCGGGTTATCGAGCACAGATTGTGTCTGACGAGCGCGGTAATCCTTCAACGCCTCGCGAACTCGCGGGTGCTTGTTTGCGAGTATCGCGGCGGCGAGCAAGGCCGCGTTCACCGCGCCCGCTTGCCCGATTGCGAGCGTGCCTACGGGGATGCCTGCGGGCATCTGCACGATTGAAAGCAGCGAGTCTATCCCTTTGAGCGCGCGCGACTGGACGGGAACGCCGAGCACAGGGAGCGTCGTCTTTGCCGAGGTCATGCCCGGCAGGTGCGCCGCGCCGCCCGCGCCCGCGATGATGACTTCAAGCCCGCGCCGCTCGGCAGATTCGGCGTACTCGAAGAGCAGGTCCGGGGTGCGGTGCGCGGAAACTACGCGAACTTCGAACGGGATCTTCAAGGCTTCGAGCGTGTCGGTGGCGTGAGACATCGTCTCCCAGTCCGACTTCGACCCCATTATGACGCCGACCAGTGGCTGCATAATCTCTCCGATGCGGCAACGATCCTCTTGCGGCTGCGGCTGCCTTCAGTCTCAGATTTTCAGTTTACATGAAGCAAAGAGCTATGTGAAACGGGTTCACGGCCCGGTCGGATCAAGCGCCGTTTTTGAGCAGCCTTTCCGGGTCTTCCGGGACCGCGATGTAAGGGAGGTTGCGGTATAGCTCTGCGAAATCCAGCCCGTAGCCGACCACAAAGTGGTTTGGGATCGTAAACCCGATGTAATCGGCATCTACAGCGATCTCGTGCCGTTCGGGCTTATCGAGCAGCGCGGCGATGTTTACCGAGTTGACCTCGCGCGAGCGAAAGATGTTAACCAGATAGTTCAGCGTCAGACCCGTGTCGATGATGTCTTCGACGACGAGAACGTCTTTGCCGGCGAGGCTCTTGTCGAGGTCCTTCGTGATCCTCACCTCGCCTGACGATTTCGTGGATGCCCCGTAGCTCGATATGCCGATGAAGTCGATTGTCAACGGCAGGTCGATGTTCTGCATCAGGTCGGATAGAAAGACGCACGCGCCCTTAAGCACGCCAAGCAGGTGAAGGTTTTTGCCCTGGTAATCGCGCGTGATCTCGGCGCCCATCTCGCGCACGCGCGCCTGTATGCGTTCGGCGTCAATCAGCACCTTCAGGTTGGGGTGGTTGATGAATGAAGCGGGATCGTTCGCGCTCATTGCCTGCTCCTTCTGCTAAATGGTTCGAAGATTGAGTGGGGACTATACGGAACCGGCCGCCAGACTGTCAACGCCGGGGATTTTGCGACGACGTTTTGAGTTTCTGATTTTTTGGCTAAGATTGTATGCTTAACTTTTCCGCACTGACGGGAGCCTGTATGAGTGTGATTGATGAGCGAGGGAAGCGTGTAATCACCGAGCACGAAGCGCGGCAGGGCGCGTCGGGCGACACGCTCCGAATCGACGAGACGGCGATCATCACGCCGCTCGCGGCAGACTTGATAAAAGAGCGCGGCATCCAGGTCGAGCGCGCGCGCAAGCGGGCCGCCGCGCGCAAACAGCGTGTCGCAGTCGGCGCAGACCACGGCGGGTTCGAGATGAAAGAGGAGTTAAAGCGTACGCTCTCTGATCTCGGCCACGATTACCAGGACTTCGGCACGAACTCGACCGACGCGGTAGATTATCCCGATTACGCGCACCTGGTTTCGCGGGCGGTTGCTCGCGGGACCTGTACGCTCGGCATAATCATCGACGGGGCCGGAATAGGCTCGTGCATGGTCGCAAACAAAGTGCCCGGCATACGCGCCGCCATGTGTTACGACGAGGCCTCGGCTCGCAACAGCCGCGAGCACAACGGCGCAAACGTCCTCACGCTGGGCGGCAAGATGATCTCCACCGACCGCATGAGAGAGATAGTTCGCGCCTGGCTCTCGACAGACCTGACCGAAGACCGCCACCGCCGCCGCGTGGCGAAGATAACCGCCATCGAGCAGGAATACCTCAAATCCTAGTGACGAGGGCTGAGGGCCGAGTGGCTGCGCCATTCTTTAGTCTTCGGTTTCAAGATTAGCTTTAATACCGGTGCTGCTTCACACAATCCCCGGTCCTCATCACTCAGAAAAGAACCGGCCCTTCCAATCCGCGTTTAATCACTCCGTAAGCAGGCATATTTTTTTATCTCAACGATTTTCGGCTGCGGCAGGTAGTAATAAGTGTATGAGCGAGGATGAGAGATAATGAGCGGAGAGGTTGCTGAGATCACTTTGATGGCCGACCTGGGCTTGACCACGGGAAACAGTGAGCTGACCCTGCTTATCGAGAGGGCCAGGGAGGGCGACGCGGCAGCCTTCGACCAGATCATGATCCGCTACCAGCGCACGGTGATCTCGACGGCGTGGCGACTGCTTGGCAACAGGGAAGATGCGCGCGACGCGGCGCAGGAAGTCTTTTTGAGGGTCTACAAATACCTTGCTCGATTCAAGCCGGGGGAAGACTTTGCGGGCTGGCTCTACAGGATTACCGTCAATGTCTGTAACGACATAAGGCGTAAACGTAAACAGACCTGCCAGGTCTCTTCGATTGACGATGACGAGGTGGAAAGCAAGCTGGAGCATCTTTCGGGCGGGCCGGATGCCGAGTCTTCGGCAATACTTTCGCAGCAGAGGGCCATCATTGCCGATGCGCTCGACACGCTCACGGAGAAAGAACGAGCGGCGGTTGTGCTGAGAGACCTTGAGGGGCTCTCTACAGAGGAAGTGGCGCGCGTGCTCGGCTCAAGCCATTCGACGGTCCGCTCTCACATAAGCTATGGCCGGGCGAAGATCAAAAAGTATCGCGACAGACTTCTAAGTCGCGGTTACAGGCGGGACGACAAGCGAGGATGACATTATGAATTGCAGGCGCATTGAAGAATCTATCCCACTTTATGTCGAAGGCGACCTGGCAGCCGGCAAGGCGAGGACCGTCGCGGCTCACCTCGTCGATTGTCAGAGGTGCGCGGGCGTGGCGAGCGAGTATCGCGCCAGCCAGCAAATGCTGAAAGGCTACGCGCCGCCCGATTTCAGCCCGGTCTTTTTTGACGAGTTGAGAGCGGGCGTCTTGCGCGAGATTGATAAGCAGAGACGGCAACCGGGATTTATCGAGATGCTTGCGGCGCGGCTTAACTGGAATCTTGCGCTTGCCGCCGCGATGCTCGTTCTGTTATTTGCCGCGACCGTCTCTTACCTCTACTTGAGCCGTGGAGCAGCAATCCCGCAACAGCAGGTCGCAACCGGGCAGCCTGACTCTGAGGCCGAGGAGCCACACGGTAACGGCAAGGTGGCTAACCATAATGAAAGCCCGCCTGAGCCCGCGCCCCGTAAGGCGAGGGTCAGGCGCAGGGCCAACAAGCCGCGACCTGTTAGGCGCGAGACGCTGCCGGTCGTCGCCGATGTTGAGCGCAGGACCGGGCCGAAGGATGAAGAGAAGCTCAGGATCGAGATTCAAACGAGCGACCCGAATGTTCGAATAATCTGGTTCAGCTCCAAGTCGGACCAGCCGTTATCATCAGTACCACAAACAGAGACAACCCAGGAGGCATCATGTCACTAACCGTTTGGAAGACATTTATCTTGATCGCGCTGACTCTTACCGGCGCATCGCACGCGCACGCGCAGCAGGCAACGCCGCAGCCTGCCCCTGCGGCAAAGTCTGCGGTGGATTACGTCGAGGAGAAAGGCTTTAAGAGCCGAATCTTCGAGCTGAAATACCGCGACCCGGAGAGTCTTTACACCGTGATTCGGACGCTGGGCAGCGGCTTTAAGGGCGCGATGATATCGGCCAATGACCAGTTTCGCACGTTGACTGTGCGCGACTTTCCCGAAAATATCGCGGTGATGGAAGAGGCCATCAAACGGCTCGACACGCCGGAAGCCGCGCGTCCGAGCATAGAATTTCGCATACACGTCTTGATCGCCTCGAACGCCGCAGGCACGCCCACAGAGTTCCCCGCAGAGCTTGGCGACGTAATAAAGTCCTTGCAGGGAACGCTCAAATATAAGAACTACGGGCTGATGACCTCTTCGATTCACCGGACTCAGGAAGGCCCTTCGGGGATCAGCAACAAAGGCGTTGCCGAATCGAAGCTTTTCGACGTCGGCACTCCGCAGGGGAACCCGATCTTTTATAACTACGGCATCAGGTCTATCGCCCTTGACCCGGCCGTATCAGGCCCGGCGTCGCTGCGCGTCGGCAGGTTCGAATTCGACATGCGTATACCGCTCAACCTGGGCACGTCGATACAGTATGAGCGAGTCGGGTTCGATACCCCTGTCACGCTTCGCGAAGGCGAGAAGGTGATCGTGGGCACGACCACGATGGGAGACAAGGGATTGATTATCGTCTTATCGGCGAAGATCATGCGTTAAGCCGCTACAATCGACAGGCGGCCCGGCCTCCGCGCGGGCCGCCTGTCTGCCCGCCGTTCGCAACCCACTTCTTTACTTTTCATAACCGCGCCGATCATTTATTATTACGCCGCCTCATCAACGCGCGCCGCTCTCAGGGCATTTAACAGGGGAGTCGCGGCGGCAAGCTTTCTATGAGCAAAGAGAATATATACTCAGTCGAGATGCGCAACGTGACCAAGCGGTTCGGCGAAGTTGTGGCCAATGACCGAGTGAATCTCTCTGTCCCCGCCCGATCTATCCACGCAATCATCGGCGAAAACGGCGCGGGAAAATCTACCGCCATGAATATCCTCTACGGCTTTTACACAGCCGACGAGGGGGAGATTTTAATCGACGGCGCGCCGCGCCAGATACACTCGCCCAGGGACGCAATCGCGCTCGGATTAGGGATGGTCCACCAGCATTTCATGCTTGTCGAGCCGCTCAGCGTGACCGAAAACATAGTGCTCGGAGCCGAGCCCATCGCGGGCCTCGCGGTCGATTACAAGAAGGCCCGCGCGCGCGTCCGCGAAATCTCCGAGCAGTACGGGCTCAAAATAGACCCCGACGCGCGCGCGGGCAGCCTATCTGTCGGGCAGCAACAGCGAGTCGAGATATTAAAGACGCTCTATCGCGGAGCGCGCATCCTGATACTGGACGAGCCGACCGCCGTTCTCACTCCTCAGGAAGTGTCAGAGCTATTTACTATCCTCAGAGAACTGCGCGAGCAGGGCAAGACCATCATCATCATCACGCACAAGCTCAACGAGGTCCTCGCACTTTCAGACGACATAACGGTTATGCGCGACGGTCGAGTCGTAGGCAATCTGGCCACAAAGGATGCGACCGCCGAAGCGCTGGCGCGAATGATGGTCGGGCGCGAAGTGCTGTTGAGGGTAGAAAAGAAAGAGGCCGAGCCCGGCGCGCAGGTTCTGGCGGTCCGCGATCTTAAATTGCAGAGCGCGAGCGGAGCGCCTGTGCTCGACGGCGTATCGTTCGAGGTCCGCGCCGGAGAGACGCTCGGAATAGCCGGGGTCGAAGGTAACGGCCAGACCGAACTGATCGAGATACTCGCGGGGTTGCGCGCCCCGTCGGGCGGCGAGATAACACTCGACGGCCAGTCTATCAAGGGGCTGAACCCGCGCGAGATCAAGCGGCGCAAGGTCGCGCATATTCCTGAAGACCGTCACCGGCGCGGGCTCGTCATGATCTTCGACCTCGCGGGCAATTCGATTCTCGGTGTCCACGACGACCCGCCAATCGCGGGGCCTGTCTTGCTAAATCAGCGCGTGATAGAAGACCGCGCTCGCCGCCTGGTCAAAGAGTACGATGTGCGGCCCCCCAACATAGCCCTGCCCGCGCGGTTGCTTTCGGGCGGCAACCAGCAAAAGCTCATAGTCGCGCGCGAGTTCGACATCAACCCCCGCCTCATCCTTGTCGCTCAGCCGACGCGCGGAGTCGACATCGGCGCGACGGAGTTTATCCACCGCAAGCTCGTCGAGCTGCGCGACTCCGGCACGGCGGTCTTGCTCGTGTCGGCGGAGCTCGACGAGGTGTTGAGCTTGAGCGACCGCGTGATCGTGATATACGAGGGGCGGATAGTCGGCGAAGTTGACCCCAAGACGGTAAGCGAAGAAGAGATCGGCTTGATGATGACGGGCGGCCAGCCGCGCGCTCGTCAGGATAATTCCGGGCAGAATGATTCTCGCCGCACCGGCCCTCACGACAGTTTATGAAAACCCTGTTGACCGAACTTCTATTCTCGTCAATCGCCGTCGTCGCGGCTTTTATTGTCGGCGGCATAATCGTCTGGTTTATCGGCGACGACCCGCTGCTCGTCTACGAGCTTTTTGTGACGAGCGCGTTCGGCTCGATAGACGGGATCGGCTACACGCTCTTTTACGCGACGCCGCTCATCTTCACAGGGCTCGCGGTTTCGGTCGCATTCAAATGCGGGCTGCTCAATATCGGAGCGGAGGGCCAGCTCATAACCGCTGCGTTTGCGACGGCCTGGGTAGGCCTTGTTCTGCCAGGGTGGCCGGTGCTGGTCGTGGTGCTGCTCGCGATGATCGCGGCGGTCCTGACAGGCGGCTTGTGGGCCAGCGTGCCGGGGGTGCTCAAGGCGCGGTTCGGCGCGCACGAAGTCATAACAACCATCATGATGAACTTCATCGCGGTCGGCATAGTCAGCTACCTGACGCAGCGATTCTACCGCGAGCAGGGCGACCCGATATTGCAGACGCGCCCGATAGCAGAGCCGCACGAAGGCGTGCTGGTCGGGCCGCACATCCCGCGAATCCATGACATGCTTGCGCCACTCGGGATAGATTTCCCGGAACGGCTGCCGCTGAATCTCGCCTTCCTCTTCGCGCTCGCGGCGTGCGCGGTTGTTTACGTCTTTTTATGGAAGACCAAGTGGGGATATGAGCTGAGGGCGGTCGGCGCGAGTCCGGGAGCAGCCGAATACGGCGGCGTATCTATACCGCGCAACATCGTGCTTGCGATGTTCATTTCGGGGATGCTTGCAGGGATGGTCGGCATAAACGAAGTGCTCGGATACCGCTACCGGTACTACGACGCGTTTTCGCCGGGCTACGGGTTTACGGGTATAGCGGTCGCGCTGCTCGGTCGCGCGCACCCGGTGGGGGTGCTGTTTGCGGCCATCCTTTTCGGCTCGCTCATCCGGGCGGGGCTTTTCATAGACATATTCACCGACTACGTGTCGAAGGACTGGGTGGTAATCCTTCAGGCCATCATCATCCTGTTTGTGGCCTGCGAAGCGCTCTTTCGCGGCGGCGCGCGGCGCATCTTCCGAAAAGCGATTTAGAGTTTTTATGATAGAAGACATCATCAATCTCTCGTTGCTGGCTTCGATGATAAGGCTGTCGACGCCTCTGATACTTGCCGCACTCGGCGGGATGTATTCAGAGCGCGGCGGCGTCATCAACATAGCTCTCGAAGGCATCATGCTGGCGGGCGCGTTCACGGCCGCGGCCGTGACCGTGCGCGTAGGCAACCCGTGGGTCGGGCTTGCTTCGGCTGCGATTGCCGGGCTGGCCGTCTCGCTTATACTTGCGGTCGCCGCAATAGAGTTCAAGGCGGATCAGGTGGTCGTCGGGACTGCCATCAACATCATGTTCTTGGGCGTGCCCGCCCTCGTGTCGGGCGCGCTGTTCGAGTCGACCGGCTCGACTCCGCAATTGCCGCGCGAGCAGACGCTGCCGGATTGGAACGTGCCCGTCGTCGGTCAGGTTCCTGTGCTCAGCCAGCTTTTCTCTGGCCACAAACCGCTCGTCTATCTCGCGTTTGCTATGGTCCCGATCAGCTACTATGTCTTGTTTCGCACGCGGTTCGGGCTCAGGCTGCGCGCGGTTGGTGAAAACCCCGAAGCCGCAGACACGGCGGGCGTCAGCGTCGCCCGAATCCGCTACGCGGGAGTGATGTTGAGCGGATTACTCGCAGGCGTGGGCGGCGCTTACCTTTCAATAGGCCAGAACTCGCTCTTCACAAGAAACATGACCGCTGGGCGCGGCTTCATTGCGCTCGCGGCTTTGATCTTTGGCAAGTGGCACCCCGTGGGGGCGATGCTTGCGTGTCTTTTGTTCGGGCTTGCCGACGCCGTGGCCATACGAATGCAGGGCGTCGTGAATATCCCCGTTCAGATGATTCAAATTATCCCTTATGTCTTGACGCTGGTCGTGCTGGCGGGCTTCATAGGCCGCGCCACGCCGCCGCGCTCAATCGGGGTTCCCTACATCAAGGAAAACAGATAGCGACAAGAGATGACTATTCCGGTTTACGAAAGAGCGACAGAAGCGGCGCGATTCATAACTGCAAAGGCTCAGGGCAAGACCCCGCGCGCTGCCATCGTGCTTGGGTCGGGCCTCGGCGGCGTCGCAAGCGCCATCGAAGACCGCGTAGAGATACCTTACTCCGAGATACCCCATTTTCCTGTTTCGACCGTCGAAGGTCACGACGGAAAGCTGATCGTGGGCTCGATAAACGGCGTCGAGGTAGTGGCGATGAAGGGCCGCTTCCATTTTTACGAAGGCTACACGATGGAGCAGGTCACGCTGCCGGTCCGTGTATTTTCGCTGATGGAGGTGCGGACGCTGATCCTCACGAACGCCGCCGGCGGGGCCAACCCCGATTTCGGGCCCGGCTCGCTGATGATAATCACAGATCACATAAACCTGATGGGCGACAACCCCTTGATCGGCCCGAACGATAATCGCTTCGGCCCTCGCTTTCCAGACATGACCGAAGTCTACTCGAAGGACTACATCGCCTCGGCCCGCGCGGTCGCGCGAGAGACGGGTATAGCCCTGGCAGAAGGCGTGTACATCGCTCTTCGCGGCCCGTCGTATGAGACGCCCGCCGAAGTTCGCATGCTCCGCGCGCTTGGAGCCGACGCGCTCGGTATGTCGACTGTGCCCGAAGCGATAGTCGCCCGTCATTCAGGATTGCAGGTGCTTGGATTATCCTGCATCACCAACACGGCGGCCGGACTCGCGGGCCAGGAGATCAACCACGCCG
Source organism: uncultured Clostridia bacterium (assembly GCA_964615905.1). Taxonomy (GTDB): domain Bacteria; phylum Acidobacteriota; class Blastocatellia; order UBA7656; family UBA7656; genus DATLMR01. Next base: position 48,086 of record CAZTUB010000017.1, on the reverse strand, counting down.
AGGTGATGGAGGTCGGCAAAGAGGCGGGCGAAAGGCTTTCCGAGCTGATCCTGAAACTACTTCCCAGGCTTGTGACAATCGAGGATTGAGCCGGGAAGCAAATTTCATATGAACCCTGACCACTGGCCCCTGCCAGTGGTAGAATCTACCCTATGATAATCGGCATCTGCGGCGGGACGGGTTCCGGTAAAACGACCGTCGCGCAGAAGATCATAAACTCGGTCGGCGCGCACAACGTTGTCTACCTCCAGCACGATTCCTACTACCGCGACCTTGGCGATATGCCGCTCGATCTGAGGCACAGGGTCAACTACGACCACCCGGACGCATTCGACACCGAGCTGCTGGTAAATCATGTCGAAGCATTGCGCGCGGGCGAAGGCATAGACCAGCCCGCTTATGATTACGCAACGCATTCGCGCAAGGCAGAGAAGGTGCGCGTCGAGGCGCGACCCGTGATTATCGTCGAAGGCATACTCGTCTTTGGCAATTCAAAGCTGCGCGGGTTGATGGATATGAAGATATTCGTGGACACCGACGCCGACATCCGTTTTATAAGGCGTCTGGACCGCGACGTTCACGAGCGGGGCCGGAGCGTCGAGTCGATCATCGAGCAGTACACGACCACCGTGCGCCCCATGCATCTTCAGTTTGTAGAGCCATCGAAACGCTACGCTGATATAATCATTCCCGAAGGCGGTCATAACAACGTCGGGATTGACCTGATAACGGGGAAGATAGAGTCGATACTGAAAAACTCAATCGAGCAGCAAGAGATGCTTTCGGCATCAGGAGTTGAGCGAGCGGGTCAGCCGTAACAACCGGCCCGCGCCGCTTTGGGAGACAAGGATGGGGAAGAGAAGCGTCGCTTCCGTAGTGACTGATGAAGAGTTGATAGAAAGGGCTCGCGTGGCGCGCGAGTCTGCGCACGCGCCTTACTCGAATTTCGAGGTGGGGGCGGCTTTGCTCGCCTCCGACGGGCGCATCTTCACCGGCTGCAATATCGAGAACTCAACATACGGGCTCACCATGTGCGCCGAGCGCGTGGCTATCTTTAAGGCCGTGAGCGAAGGGGCGCGCGAGTTTGTCAAAGTCGCCATAGTGGCCGATCACCTCAACCTCACGCCGCCGTGCGGCTGCTGCCGCCAGATGATCTGGGAGTTTTCAGCCGACGAAACGGTCGTGATACTGGCAAACCTTACGGGCGACGTGCAGAGGTTTGAGATAAAAGAGATCTTCCCTAATGCCTTTGACTCGTCGTTTCTCGAAAGCGTTGGCTGATTCCAGACCCTGAAAGCTTGTAAACAACCTGGCGGCGCTCTGAAACGTCCGCGCGGAGAAGAACTGTTGAAGAAGACCTTTATAATCATCCTGCTGATTCTGGCAATGATCGTCACCGTGATGCCTTTTTGCGCAGGCGCGTCCGGGGCCGCTGCGCAGGAGCGAGCCGACATAATCATTCGCGGCGCGACGGTTGTCACGATGGATAGCTCGTCTCGGATAATCGAAGACGGGGCGGTTGCGGTGCGCGGCTCGACAATAATCGGCGTCGGCCCGTCGAGCGAGATAGCGGCTCGTTTCCGTGGCGCTCGCGTCATCGACGCTGCGGGCAAAGTCGTCATGCCCGGTTTGATAAACACTCATACACACGTGCCGATGGTCTTGTTTCGCGGAATCGCGGATGATCTGGTCTTGATGGAATGGCTCCAGAAGTACATCTTCCCGGCCGAGGCAAAAAACGTGGACGAGCAGTTCGTCCGCTGGGGCACTCAGCTCGGCTTGCTTGAGATGATTCGCGGAGGCACCACGACATACGTCGATATGTACTACTTCGAGGACGCCATAGCCGACGAGACCGCGCGCGCAGGGGTGCGCGGCGTGCTTGGCGAGACGATACTCGACTTTCCCGCGCCGGACAATAAGACGTGGGACGCGGGCGTAGCTTACACAGAGAGGTTTGTGCAGAAATGGAAGCAGCACCCGCTCATCACGCCCGCCATCGCGCCGCACGCGCCTTACACGGTGAGCACGGAACACCTGAAGCAGGCGCACGCTTTTTCCGAGCGACACGGCGTTCCGCTAGTCATCCACGTGGCCGAAGATTACGCCGAAGTCAAAACTATCCAGGAGCGTTATAACTCAAGCTCTGTCTCGTATCTCGACCGCATAGGCTTGCTCGACAGCCGCGTGATCGCCGCGCACATGGTCTGGCCGACCGACGACGATATAAAGACGCTGGCAAGCCGCTCCGTAGGCGTTGCGCATTGCCCGCAATCGAACATGAAGATCGCGGCGGGCGCATCGCCCGTGCCAAAAATGCTCGCGGCTGGCGTGGCGGTAGGGCTTGGCACAGACGGAGCCGCGTCTAACAACGACCTGAGTATGTGGGAAGAGATGGACACGGCGGCAAAGCTGCACAAGCTAATTACAAAAGACCCGACGACGCTTGACGCCCGGACGGCCATCGAGATGGCGACGATTCGAGGCGCGAAGGCTATCGACAAGGACCGCGAAATCGGCTCGCTTGAGCCGGGCAAGCTGGCCGACCTGTTGATTGTGAGTATGAGCGGCGCGCATCAAACCCCGCTCTACAATGTCTACTCGCACCTGGCCTATACCACAAAAGCATCGGACGTAGAGACGGTGATGATACACGGTCGCGTCGTGATGGATAATCGCCGCGTGCTCACGATAAACGAGGCCGCGGTGCGGGCAAAGGCCGTGGAGTACCGCGACCGCATTCGCAAGAGCCTGGCTACGAAATAGACGGCGAAATAGACGGCGAAACAGACGGCGAAATAGACGGGTTTAGAAATCTCGCTCGAAGGGGTGGCCGTTTTGCCACCCCAGCCTGCCGGTGGCCCTGTAATTTTCAAGCCTGCGGATCGTGATCTCGCAAAAGAGCGGGTCGATGTCCGAGGTGAAGCACCTGCGGCTCAACCGCTCGGCGGCAAGCAGCGTCGTCCCCGAATGCGCGAAAAGATCGATGACCATATCGCCCTCGTTTGAGCTTGCGCGAACGATCCGCTCGATGGCCTTTAGCGGTTTCTGCGCGTAGCACCCGGAGACGTTCTCCTCCATCCTGTAAAAGACCTGCTGCACATCGACCCACACATTTCCCGCGCGAATGTTTGCAGACTTTCCGCGCTCAAAGTTCTCTTGCTTCCGCCCGGCAACGCTCTTGTAGTAGCCGCGAAGTATCTTAGGAATGTCCGTGTAGTCGGCCGAGGCGTTAAACGGCGGCTTGCCGCGAACGTAGTAGAGAAGCTCCTGCCGCACGGCCATCCAGTTCTTTTGAGTGCCGTACCCGCGCTGGTTTCTCATAGTAATAAAGCTGCGCGGCCTAAACGCCGTATCGCGCATCATAATCATAAAATCGGGCAGAGGCTGGAAGCCGCGCGTCTGGTCGGCTCCAAGCCAGACATAAAAAGAGCTGTCCGTAGCCATCACCTCTATCGAAGCGGCAACCCAGCGTCGCGACCACTCTATAAAGCTCGAAATCTCCGCTTCTTGAAAAGCGATCATGTTGTAAGGCGGGTCTTGAACCGCGAGCGTGGCTTTGTCGCGCCCGACCGCGCGCTTGATCGCTTGAGTGTCCGTAGCATCAAGGCATGCGACAGTGTGACGACCGGCCGGGTCTTGCCAGACGGCCCCCGGCTTCAGGCGGCAATAGGCGAGCGCCTGCCGTCTTACCTCAGGCGACTGGTCGAGCCTCGGAAGCGGGTTGTTCTTCATAGGCCGGGAAAGGCTACCATCAAGGGGCTGGCGAGGCCAGCCGCCGAGGTCAAATTTGTCATCGCTCACCTCGCGTGTTACGCTCTCAATTCTGACTTATTAGGAGAAAGGCTGACTATGGCGTTTGAGGATTTGAGGGACTTTATCCGTGGGCTTGAACGGGCTGGCCAGCTCAAGCGCATCCGCCAGGAGGTGGACCCGGAGCTTGAGATCACGGAGATCACCGACCGCGTTTCCAAATCGCTTGGCCCCGCGCTCCTGTTCGAAAATGTGCGGGACTCAAGTATGCCTGTTCTTATAAACGCATTCGGAAGCCGCGAGCGGATGAAGCTCGCCCTCGGCATAAAAGATTACGCCGATATAACCGAGCGAATAACCGAGCTGACCGACGTGAAATCGCCGCAGGGGCTGATCGAAAAGATCAAGATGGTCCCCAGGCTTGCCGAAGTCGGGCGAATGTTTCCAAAGGTGGTGCGCGACGGCCCCTGCAAAGAGAAGGTTCTGAGAGAAGGCAAGTTCTCGCTTTATGACCTGCCCGCGCTAAAGTGCTGGCCCGAAGACGGCGGCCGCTACATAACCATGCCGCTGGTCTTTACAAAGAACCCGGAAACCGGAAAGCGCAATTGCGGCATGTATCGCCTGCAAATTTACGACGAGACGACCACAGGGATGCACTGGCAGATTCACAAGAACAGCGCGCAGCACTTCCGCAACCTGAAGCGCGGCGGCGGCACCCGGCTCGAAGTAGGGGTGGCGATAGGCGCGGACCCGGCGACGGTCTTTTCGGCCATCCTGCCGTTGCCCGAAGACCTCGACGAGATGATGATCGCGGGCTTCCTGCGCGAGAAGCCCGTCGAGATGGTCCGTTGCGAGACGGTCGATGTCGAAGTGCCCGCCAACGCCGAGATCGTGCTCGAAGGATACGTAGAGACGAGCGAGCAGAGGACCGAAGGGCCTTTCGGCGACCACACGGGATTTTACTCGCTCGAAGACGAGTTTCCGGTCTTCCACGTCACCTGCGTGACTCATCGCCGCAAGCCCGTCTACCAGACGACGGTGGTGGGCAAGCCGCCGATGGAAGACTGCTGGATGGGCGAGGCAATCGAGCGCATATTTTTGCCGTTGATGCAGCGCCAATTTCCCGAAGTGGTCGATTATCACATGCCGTTTGCGGGGGTGTTCCACAACCTTATGATCGTCTCGATAAAAAAGAACTATCCCGGCCACGCTCGAAAGATGATGAACGCCATATGGTCGCTGCCGCAGGCGATGTTTACAAAGTGCGTGGTCGTAGTCGACGACGACACGGACGTGCGCGATCTGAACGCCGTCGCCTGGCGCGTGCTCAACAACATAGACCCGGAGCGCGACATACAGTTCATGCTCGGCCCGGTAGATCAACTGGATCACTCGTCGAGGCTCCCGAACTTCGGGTCGAAGATGGGGATAGACGGCACGCGCAAGTGGAAATCGGAAGGCTTCGACCGTCCGTGGCCTAAAGAGCTGAGGATGAGCGAAGAGGTCCGCCGCCGCGTAGATCAGCTCTGGCCGAAGCTGGGGCTATAGCTTTGGCCAGAGCGTACAAAGAGATCGCGTTATATATCAATCACGCCGCAGTCGTTCCTGTGTCCGCACAGGCCGTTCATGCAAATGCACATATACTGCTCGGCCAACAGGAAACACAATAGCAAATCCCCCCCGCCTCGTTTACAGCCAAGGTAGTAGACGGTCGCCCTGTCGTCGCACGGACCCTCGCTGCACCCGGCTGACTGCGGGTAAAGATCGGCCTGATACATGGATAACTCGTCGCGGAACTCGTCAATCTTGATCGAGCCCGCCTGTAGGGCCTGGACCAGCTTAGTTATGCCGCTGTCTTTCCTCTGCACTCCGCGAAAGGCTGTGCGGAATAGCTTGTAATCGATCCTTTCGCGCTCGAACGCCTTGACTAGCCGGGGGTACTGCGCCTCAAACCGCGCGGCGCTGTCAAAGAGTGATTTTGGGAATTTGCCGCTGTCTACGGCTTCCAGGAGTTGCGGGTATCTCTTTGCAAAACTGTCTTCGGGTCTTTCTTGAGCCGAAGCGGCAAGGGGAATCCCAGTTAGCGTCGCTGCCACGAAAAAAGCGAGCGATACCGTAGCGATGATCTTTCGAAAATCCATTGTCAGCCTCCCTAGAAACATCTGGGCAAGAGGATGGTTCTGGCTTAGATGATTGAGATCAAATCGGGGGTAAAAGCCTGGGTTGGACCAATATATGAAAATGGTGCTTCAGAGTCAATAGAATAGTATTTAGCATTACCCGCGCCTTTCATGCGGCTATCGTTCGGTACAGCCGGATTAAAGGTCGGGCGGCTTGATCTTGGTATAAGCCTGACCAGCGTGCTATATTCGTCCGCGACTCGCTAACGAGGAGAGCTACTGATGGACTTTGAGCTGAAAGCCCACGTCATGAACGCGGCTGCGATGAACCGCGCTTTATCGCGGCTGGCCTCTCAGATAGTCGAGAAGAACAAGGGCACAGAGAGCCTGTTGCTGGTCGGGATAAGGCGGCGCGGCGTGCCGCTCGCCGAACGAATCGCCGACAAGATCGAACAGCTTGAAGGCGTGCGCCCGCCCACAGGCCAGCTCGACATAACGCTCTACCGCGACGACCTCTCGACCGTCGGGCCGAGCCCTGTGGTCAACAAGACCGACATCCCTGTTGACGTGACCGACAGCACAATAGTGCTCGTCGACGACGTGCTCTACACGGGGCGCACTGTGAGGGCCGCGCTCGACGAGCTTGTGGACTTTGGCCGCCCGCGCAAGGTTGAGCTAGCCGTGCTGATTGACCGGGGGCACCGCGAGCTGCCCATCCAGGCCGATTATGTGGGCAAGAGCTTGCACACCACCGACGCAGAGATAGTCAAGGTTATGCTCAAAGAGTACGACGAAGAAGAACAGGTTATCATCGTAGAACACCATCAAGAATAGACTGCATTGGCATTTAATCGGAAAGACCTTCTGGGCATAAGAGAGCTCTCAGTCGAGGAGATCGAGACCATCCTCGACACGGCCGAATCTTTCAAAGAAGTCTCCGCGCGCTCGATCAAGAAGGTCCCCACTCTTCGCGGCAAGACCGTCATCAACCTCTTTTTTGAAGCTTCCACGCGCACGCGCACTTCATTCGAGATCGCGGCCAAGCGGCTGTCGGCCGACGCGGTCAACATATCGGCTTCGACCTCGTCTGTGACCAAGGGCGAAAGCCTTGTTGACACCGCGCAGAACCTCGAAGCCATGTCGCCCGACTGCATAGTCATACGCCACCCGTCGGCGGGCGTGCCGCACCAGTTATCGCGTATGGTCTCGGCGGCGATCATCAACGGCGGCGACGGCGCGCACGAGCACCCGACGCAGGCCCTGCTCGACGCCTTCACGATCCGAGGTCATAAGGGGCGGATCGCAGGGCTTCAAGTCGCCATCATCGGCGACATAATGCACTCGCGGGTCGCGCGCTCGAACACTCACCTGTTGACAAAGCTAGGGGCGCACGTCCGAGTGGCCGGGCCTCGCACGCTGATCCCGCCCGATTACGAAAAGCTTGTCGGGGAGTCGGAAGGCTCGCTCGTCGTCGAGGACCGGATTGAAGACGCGCTCGCCGGGGCCGACGTTGTGATGATGCTTCGCATACAGCGCGAGCGGATGAGCGCGGCCTTCTTCCCGTCGCTAAAGGAATACTCGAACTACTACGGGCTGACGCTCAAGCGGCTCGATCTCGCCGCGAATGACTGCATAGTGATGCATCCGGGGCCTGTCAATCGCGGCGTCGAGATAAGCTCGGAGGTGGTCGACAGCGCGCGGTCGTTGATACTCGATCAGGTGACGAACGGGGTGGCGGTGAGGATGGCAATTCTCTTTTTAGTCGCGGGGAGGGACGTTCAGTGAAGCTCCTTATCAAAGGCGGGAGGATAATCGACCCCTCTGAAAAAAGGGACGAGACGGCGGACCTGCTTGTAGAAGACGGGCTTGTTAAGTCAATCGGGAGCCGCATAGCTTCAGACGGGGCGGAGGTCTTTGACGCTTCCGGTCTGGTCGTAAGCCCCGGATTTGTCGACCTGCACGTCCACCTGCGCGAGCCCGGCGAAGAGTACAAAGAGACGCTGCGGTCAGGCGCTCACGCGGCAGTCGCGGGCGGGTTCACAGCCGTCTGCGCCATGCCGAACACAAAGCCTGTAAACGATAAAGCATCGGTCACTCGCTATATAATCGACAAGGCCCGCGAGGCTGGGCTTGCGAGAGTCTTTCCGGTGGGCGCGATCACCTGCGGGTCTGAAGGCGTGGAGCTGGCCGAGATGGCCGAGATGAAAGAAGTTGGAATAGTCGCCGTCTCGGACGACGGCAGACCCGTCATGAACAGTCAGGTCATGCGCCACGCTATGGAGTACGCGCGCGATCACGGGCTTGTTGTGGTCGATCACTGCCAGGACCTGAACCTGTCGGCGGGCGGCGCGATGAACGAAGGCCGTTACTCGACGCTGCTCGGCTTAAAAGGCATGAGCCGCGCTGCCGAAGAGAGCCACGTCTCACGCGACATATTGCTTGCTGAGTTGACCGGCGCTCGCGTCCACATCGCCCACATTTCGACTGCGGGCGCGGTCGAGATGGTTCGCCAGGCCCGGCGGCGCGGCGTCGACGTAACCTGCGAAGTCACGCCGCACCATTTCGCGCTGACAGATGAAGCGGTCCTCGGTTTTGACACGAACACCAAGATGAACCCCCCGCTCAGGAGCGAGCAAGACCGCCAGGCTCTAGTGCGGGGCATGGCCGACGGGACCATCGACGCGATAGCCACGGACCACGCGCCTCATCATCAAGATGAAAAGATGCTCGAATATGACCGCGCGCCTTTCGGTGTCATCGGCCTTGAGACCGCGCTCGGCGTCGCGCTCACAAGGCTTTATCACACGGGCGAAGTCACCCTCACGCGGATCATAGAGATGCTCACCGTAGGACCGGCCCGCGCATTCTCTTTGCCCTGCGGCACGCTTGCCGAAGGCTCTGCGGCCGACATAACGATCTTTGATCCAAAACGGAGATGGCAGGTCGACCCCCGGCAGTTCAAATCCAAGAGCCGCAACACGCCGTTTGCCGGATGGGAGCTTGATGGTATTGTAGTAGCGACATATGTCGGCGGGCGCGAGGTTTATCGCGCCCAGTAAGTTTTCGTGGCCCCCTTCATTCAAAAAACGTCTGGAGAACCGAATATGACAAAGTATCAGAAGATTCTGGTTGTGGTCTTTCTGGGTTTCTGGGTCTGGGCTGCGATAAACCCCAAACACCAGGACGACTGGCTTCTTGAGAATGTGCTCGTGCTGGTCTTCGTGCCGATAATAATCCTGACCGGCAGATACTTCAGGCTATCGGACCTGTCTTATTCGCTCATCACAGTCTTCATGGTCCTGCACGTCATCGGCTCGCACTACACATACGCCGAAGTGCCGTTCGGTTACACGCTCCAATCCTGGCTCGGCGCGAGCCGCAATATGTATGACCGTATGGTCCATTTCTCATTCGGGCTGCTGTTGGCCTACCCTATACGCGAGCTCTTTTTGCGCGTGACGAAAGTCAAAGGTTTCTGGGGTTATTATCTGCCGCTCGACGTGACGCTTTCGTTTTCGGCTGTTTACGAGCTGATCGAATGGCTTGCGGCGATCAACGTGAGCCCGGAGGCGGGGCTCGCTTTCCTGGGCAGCCAGGGCGACATCTGGGACGCGCAGAAGGACATGGGTCTTGCCGGGACAGGCGCGCTCGTGGCGATGGTAATCACGGCGCTGGTCAATAGCGCATACGATAAGAATTTCGGGCGCGAGATGAAAGAGAGCTTTAAGCTAGAGACAGGCGACCAGCCGCTCGGCGAAGTAAAGCTCAAGGCTATGAGACGTAAATCGTAAACAGTGACAAGTGACAAGTGACAAGTGACAAGAAAGACCGGAGTGGAGCTTGATCGCTCTCTCCCTCTTGTCACGGTTTACGGTTCACGGTTTACGTTCCTCTTGTCACTTGTCACTGTTTACTAAATTTCGTGCGGGCGTAGGCGATTTGAAACCCTTGCTTTTCGACGTTGCGCTGAGAGATAGTGGCCGGCAATGTCGTCACCATCGCCGTATCGCACCCGTTCTTTCCGGCATAAGCGAGCCGCGCTTTTAGCAGCCCGGTCTGTATCCCTCTGCCCCTGTGCTCAGGCAAAGTGCTCGCGCCGCCGAGCTCGGCCACCCCTTGATTCATGAAAACCGCGCCGCCCCCCGCAGGCTCTCCATCGACAAACGCTCCGAACCACGTACAGTTGCCCTGCTCGAACCAGACCTTGAAAACATCTGTGATCGAATCCGACGGCTCGCTGCCCTCGGCGAAGGCTCTTGCGACGGTCGCGGCAAATTTGTCTACTTCACCCGGTCTGACCTCGCGGATAACGATTTCGCCGTCAGATTGAAACGACTCATCGTCTGCCAGAGATTTCACGAGCAGGTGCGAATACTCTGTGATCCGAAACCCGCGCTCGACGAGCAACTGCGCGAGGCTAATATCGGAGAGCGTGCAGACTTCTACGTTGACCGCCGCCTCTCTCTCCTTATAAAAATTTTCCAGCTCAAGAATCTCTTTTTCGCTGACCTCGCCGTCAAGTCCCAGCGCGAACGCCTGTGTCAGAGGCGAATCGACGCCCGCGAAGACAGCGTACCCGGTGCCGATCTTTTTGTAATCGGCCTGAAACTCTCTCGCTAGCCTGTTGAATGTGACGGCGGACTCTACCTGATTCAGCGCCTCGACCGTTTCAAGCCGCGCGCACAGCTCTTTGTTAGCGTGTATAGTCATAAAACGTCTCTCGAATAGACTGTTTCGGCGGTGGCGAGGGCCAGATGCGGATCCTTGAAGCCAGCGGGTGGCTCTCTACGCACCGGCGGAAGTACCGCTCGTGCTCCCACTCGACTTCGGCCATCGTCAGCAGGCAGTCGACAAAATTTTGCTGGCCGGAGTGAGCGGCCAGCCGCGCCGCCGCTTCATACTCTCGAATGTTTCGGCTCTCAAGTTTCCCGGCCCCGTACATGGGCGCGAGCCATCCTGAAAAATGACACATCAGCCCAAGCGTGCGCCCGACCAGGGCGGCGCGAAGCTCTTTAAGGCGGCTCGGCCGCGCGCCGATTGTCTCAAGCATCTCGCCCACAAGGCGGCGGTGATGCCATTCTTCTTCTTCGATCTCGCGGATTCTCGCGCGTGTTGCCTCGTCTTTTACCGAGCGCCAGTGGCCACGGTAAGCGTAAGCCGCCGCCTTCTCGCCTGAGTATGCGAGGCGCAGAATTTCGATCAAGTCGGACAGGTCGGCACTCATCAGAGTCTCATCTCTCTTGCCGCGCGGTCGGCTTCCTTTACGCAATCGCCTGTTGACACTCCATGAAGATAGTTGCCCGCGAGCGTAAGGCCGCCTATCACCTTAACCAGCGCTTCGATCTGCCGGACGCGGCGCGCGTGGCCGAGGTTGTATTGAGGGATGGCGCGGTCCCATCGCGTGATGGCTACGACCTGCGGGTCGCTCTCTATCCCAAGCACCTGTTGAAGCTCGCTGTGCGCGGTCGCAACAAGCTCTGCGTCCGTGAGCCGCGCCGCTTCGGGCCGTCGCACTCCCCCCATGAAAGTCGTAAGCAACGCCTTTCCTTTCGGCGCTCTGTTCTCAAACAGACTGGAGTTCCAGACGCATCCGAGTATGTTCAGCCCTTCGGCGGGCGCTGCGAGAAAGCCAAACCCGTCGAGCTTCGTCTTTATCTTCGACTCGTCATAAGCGAGGTATACGATTGAAAGCGGAGGGTACTCTATCTGCTCAAGCAGACCGGCAAGCTCATCTGAAAGCGGCGCGAGCAACCTTGAAGCCGCGCCCGCAGGGACGGCCATAATCACACGGCTTGAAGCGACCTGCTCGGCTCGACCGGCCCGGTCGTAGCTCACAAGAAACTGGCCGACCCCTTTCGACTCTGAGGTTCGTGAGATCGCCAGATTACCGCACCCGGTTTTTAGATCCTCGCCTAGGCGCGAGGCGAGCGTTTGAGGAAGAAATCCCATCCCTTTCTTAAACGAGACGAGCCGCTTGCGCGTGGGCGCTGCTTTGTCGATCACACTCGAAGCCGCTTTTCTTTCTCGCCGCGCCTCGCGCGCTTTGGCTATCGAACCGCGAATCAACCCGCCGTAATTTTTCTCAAGGTTTGCCAGGCGCGGGAAGGCTGCCTGGACGCTCAGCCGTTCCGAATCGCCCGCGTATATCCCTGACACGAACGGGGCGATCATGCGCTCTGCGGCTTCACGGCCTATGCGCCGCCGGACAAATGAAGCGACCGTCTCTTCTTCATCCGAGCGGCGAGCCGGTACAAACAGTTCTCCGAATATTCGCAGCTTGCCCTTCGCGGACAAGAGCTTACTCTTGATAAAGGGGCCTGCGCCTGCGGGCATGGCGTGAAGCTGGCGGTTGAAATATATATAAGCCGGGGCCTTTGGGTCGCCTTCAACAAGCTCGTCCGTTATCTGAAGCTCATCGACAAGCGCGAGAAGCTCTTCGGAGCCTTGCGAGCTGTTAGGCCCGCGCTCGATCAGAAATCCGTCAACGCGCTCGCTTTGGATCACTCCGCCCACGCGGTCGGAGCTTTCAAGCAGCAGCACATCCGCGCCGAGGCTTTTAAGCCTGTAAGCGCACACGAGGCCCGATATGCCCGCGCCTATAACGATGGCCTCTCTCACTTCACTTGCCATCACTAAAGATTCTCCTCGACAAGACCGGCGAGCGCGGAGATGAAATCCGGGCGGCAGTTCAGCGCGGCCACGCGGCGATACTCTTTTAGCCCGACCTCGCGGGCCACGTCGCGGTAGAGAATATCCAGCTCGTAGAGCGTCTCGATGTGCTCTGAGACGAAGCTTACGGGGACAAGCAAGACCTGTCTCACGCCCTTTGAGGCAAGCTCTCTTACAGTTTCGTCGGTTGAAGGGCGAAGCCATTCGACCGGGCCCACCTTGCTTTGAAACGACAGGCTGTGCGGGCGGTCTGCGCCTACTCGCTCCATGACGAGCTTCACGGTCTGTCGCGTCTGGTCGAGGTACGGGTCGCCTTCTTTAATATAGCTTACGGGGACGCTGTGCGCGCTGAAGAGTATGTGCGTGCTTGAAGGCGCGCGGTCAGAAAACTGCGCAAGCTCTTCGCCGACCGAAGCGGCCAGCGCATCGACGTAGCGCGGGTCATCCTGATAGCTGCAAACAGTCGTGATGCGTAGCGAAGAGTCGCCGTCTTGTTTGACGATCTCGTTCATACGATTGATGCTCGACCCGGTGGTCGAGATCGAATACTGCGGGTAGAGCGGCAGCGCGACCAGGCGTGTTATGCGGTCGCGGCGAATCTGCTCGAAAGCCTCTTCGGTGAAAGGCCGCCAGTAGCGCATCGCGACATAAACGGTCGCGTCTACGCCGCGCCGCGCCAGCTCGCTTTCGAGCGCGCGGGCCTGCTCGTCTGTTATCCGCCTGAGCGGCGAGCCCCCGCCGATCTGCTCGTAATACGAGCGCGACTTCTTGTAGCGCTGCGTTGAGATGAGCCACGCGAGCGGGCGCTGCAAAGCGCGAACCGGCAGCCTTATTATGTCGGGGTCGGAAAAGAGGTTGAAGAGAAAGGGGCGCACGTCGTCGAGCGTCTCCGGACCGCCCAGGTTGAACAGCACAACCCCCGTCCGCTCGTCGCTTGTTTCGGCAGTGCTCATACTACTCGCTGGCGCTCTTTGCCGCGTTTATAAACGCGCGGGCGTTTTCGACCGGCGTCATCGGCAGGATCCCGTGGCCGAGGTTGAGAATGTGTTTGTGCCCGCCGCCCGCCCTTATCAGTTCGCGCGCCTTGGCTGTGATGATCTCCGGCGTCGAGAGCAGCACGCAAGGGTCAAGGTTTCCCTGGAGCGTGAATTTATCACCGACGCGCGAGCGAGCCGTCTGCAAGCTTACGCGCCAGTCGAGGCTCAGCACGTCCGCGCCGCAGGTTGCCATCTGTTCAAGAAACGTCCCGCTACCGTTGATGTACATGATAGCGGGCGCGTCGTCGCGGTCGATAGACTGAAAAATCTTCTGCTCGTAGGGCAGGGCAAACTCCGCATAATCGTCGGGTGAAAGCTCGCCCGCCCACGAGTCGAACAACTGTATGGCCTGCGCCCCCGCTTCGATCTGCGCATTGAGATAGAGGATGATTGTGTCGGCGATCTTATCGAGCAGCAGGTGGAAGGTCTTCGGCTCGGCGTACATCATCCGTTTTACCTGTGCGTAGTTTTTAGAGCCGCCGCCTTCGATCATATAAGCCGCGAGCGTCCACGGCGCTCCCGCAAATCCGAGCAGCGGCACTCGCCCGTCGATCTCACGCCTTAGCTTTCGCAAGATCTCCATGACGAAGCCCGTCTTCTCTACGGGGTCCGGGACCACGAGGCGATCAACCTGCTCGCGGGTGCGAATGGGGTCTGGAAGCTCAGGCCCTTTCTGCTCCGTGAGCCTTACTTCCTGCCCCATAGCTTCAACCGGGATCAATATGTCGCTGAACATGATCACCGCATCGACATCGAGAATGTCGAGCGGCTGCAAAGAGACTTCGACCGCGAGGTCGGGCGTCTTGCACAGCGTCAGGAAATCGGTCTCGGCGCGGATTGCGCGGTATTCGGGCAAGTAGCGGCCCGCCTGCCGCATCATCCAGACAGGGGTTCTCTCTACTGACTGGCCCCTTGCGGCTCGGATCAGCAGGTCATTCTTTAGCGTCGTTTCTTTCATAAGTTCTCTGGCTTTCGAGGGGATTGTAACAACACGAATGTAGTGACTCAAGTTTGAGCAAAATCGCCGCTCCCAGACGACTGCTTAAACCCTGTCACGACCGGCTCGCAAACTTGCTTCCACGCTCGTAAAAGCGCCACTCAAGCTCGACGGCCCGCGTTATGCCGATCCTGGGCCCCGCGACTATCTCAGGCTCGGCGGCTCGCGGCTTCAGCCTGACCTCGCGCCCGACCGGCTTTCCGTTAAACGAAGCGTCTATGCCGAATGCCTTGCATAATCGCCCCGGCCCGCTCGCGAGCTTTCTCAAATCACCGGTCCCGCGCCTTTCGATCATCAACTCTATCCCGGCCACCGGCTCGACCGCGCGGATAAGCACAGCGCCCACGCCGAACCGCTCTGTCGTGAAGTTCAGGCAGTAGTACATTCCATAGATCAGGTAGACGTAAACGTAGCCGTGAGTCTCGCGCATGATCGCCGCCTGTTTGCTCCGCGTCACTGCGTGCGATGCCGCGTCGTCTGTGTATGCCTCCGTCTCCACTATGCGGCCCTGACACCGCCCTGCTACGAGGGTCGTGCCGATAAGGTCGCGCGCCACTTGAACCGTATCGCCCGCGAAGAATTTCGAGTCGAGGTACGCCATATCGCTCCGGTTTTCAAAGCAACGATTGTACAGATCGAAGATACGATGCGCCACCGTCAACCAGTTTTGCAAAAGCAGGCCGAGCCGTTACAATGAACGGTTGCTTTAATAACGGTCGGGCCTGCTTGTGGGCACGACCCGTAGTTGATAACCAACCAGTGAAGGAGAACAAATGGCCGAAGGAAGAAGCGGAGCAGTAAAGTTTAAAGGCAATCCCGTCACGCTTGGCGGGCCGGAAGTCACCGTCGGGCAGGACGCCCCGGATTTCACGGCGGTAGATACATCACTCCAGCCAGTTCGCTTGAGCGATGCCAGGGGTAAAGTCCTGGTTCTCAGTTCCGTGCCCTCAGTAGACACGCCTGTTTGCGATACGGAGACGCGCAGGTTTAATCAGGAGGCCGCCAACCTCGATAATGTCGAGATATGGACTATCAGCATGGACCTGCCGTTTGCGCAGAAGCGATGGTGCGCCGCCGCAGGCATAGATAAGGTCAAGGTCGCTTCCGATTTTCGTGAGCGTTCATTTGGCGAAAGCTACGGCGTAAGGATCGAAGACGGCCCTCTTGCGGGAGTCAATGCCCGCGCGGTCTTCGTCGTCGGGCGCGACGGCAAGATCGCGCACGTCGAGTACGTCAGCGACATCACCTCCGAGCCGGATTATGAAGCCGCTTTGAACGCCGCAAGACAGGCGGCCGGGTAAGGCGGAAAACGCGCGGCGAAGGCCGTCAAAGCGAGGCGGTTGCCAGCCCTCGCTTTAACTTCTCGGTCTTCGCCGCACGTTTCATGCTTTGTGCTGGCTACGACTCGCAAGGCTATGTTATAAAACCCTGGTTCCAATTCCTTTTCAAAGACCAAATGCGTATGTTGACCGGCGGAGACGGACGAGATGCAGGCACAACGGCTCAATCTGATGCTGGATTCTGTTGCGCGACTGGTGCGGCGCGGCGCTATGTCGAACGCGCTGAACCTGCTGACCAAGCTCCGACCCGTTGACATATCGCACGTCCTCCAACAACTACAACAGTATGAGCGCGAAGCCCTTTTTCACGCCATGGTGCGGCACGACCTGACGAAGGCCGCCGAGGCGCTGAGCGAGATGGAGACGGACCGCGCGGTCGCATTGTTGACCACGCTCGACCGCGACGAAGTGTCGCGCCTTGTGCAAGACCTGCCCTCAGACGACGCGGCGCTGCTTGTCGCCGCGCTGCCTGAAGAGATGCGCGAAGACCTGCTCGACGCTATGAAGATAGAGCTGTCGACGGACGTGCAGGAGCTGTTGGGGTTCGCAGACGAGACCGCCGGGCGCATAATGACGCCCGATTACTTCGCGCTCGACGAAGACACGACCGTTTCCGAGGCCATCGCGATGCTCCAGCGCAGGTCCGAAGAGTTCGAGATGGCCTTTTACCTTTACGTCGTCGATTCGCGCAACCACCTGCTCGGCGTGGTGAGCCTCAGGCAGCTGCTTCTGACTCACCCTTCGACGCCGCTCAGAAAGATCATGATAAGCGACGTTATCAAGGTCACTGCCGACACGGATCAGGAAGAGGTCGCCCGCATAGTCGCCACATATAACCTGCTCGCCGTCCCTGTTATCGACGAAGAGAACAAGCTCGCGGGCATCATCACGGTTGACGACATCATAGACGTGATGCGCGAGGAGGCCACAGAGGACATATATGCGCTGGCAGGGGTCGAGGCGGACGACCGCGCCACGGGGTCGCCTCTGAACTCCGCCCGCCGCCGCTTGCCCTGGCTCATGCTCTCGCTCGCGTCGGCGCTGGTTGCGGTGGCGATTGTTCAACTCTACCTCGACGTTGTCGAGCGATATATCACGCTTGCGGTCTTGATCCCTGTCGTCGCGGCGATGGGAGGCAATGCCGCAACGCAAACGATGACGGTCGTTGTGCGGGGCATCGGGCTTGGAGAGGTGAGCTGGGAGAAGAGCCGCCGCGTGATCTTGAAAGAGGCGCTGGTCGGGCTGATAAACGGCCTGCTTGTAGGGTTGGTCGTATGCGCGACCATCTCTGCGTGGTTCGGCTGGCAGCTTGGCGTGCTGCTTGGAATCACGATGATCCTTAGCCTTGTCGTCGCGGGCGTGCTCGGCACGTTGATCCCAGTCGCGCTCAAACGATTCAGAGTAGACCCGGCGCTCGCCTCTTCGGTATTCGTCGTGGCGTTCACGGATGTAATAACCTTCTTCTTCTATCTTGGCATGGCTACGCTTGTGATTAAGTACGTCAAGATGTGACGGTCCGGTTCGATGTTCAACCAGCGGGATTCGGAAGAGAGCGGGCGGTCTTTAACCTGGCGGCGAATAAGGACGATCATAATCGGCGCGGTTCTGGTTGTCATTATCGGCTCGCTCGCCGTGAGCCTCTATACATACACCCAATACGGCGGCACGCCCTTCGATAGCTTGCTTGGGCGCGGCGGCGAAAAACAGAGCCCCGACGCGGGCAAGCTCGCATACGATAAGTACCAGCAGGGCGTCTATTACGGCGTGATCAAAGGCGAAGGCCGGTCGTCTCAGCCCGGTCGCGTCCCTGTCTACTACATAGAGAATGCAGCCGGCAACCTGATCGAGGTAGCAAAAGAGCGAGTCGAAGTACGCACGCCCGGCCCCCGATAGTAACGGCCGATCCTCAGTCGCAGCCAAAGCGACTGACCCGGTGCGCGCGGCCTTTGTTTGATGCCGGATGCCAAATACTGACCGCCCCTGACAGATCTTCTCTTGTCACTTTTCACAGCCTTTAGTAGTATAGCGCGCAAGTCAGGCTCGTGATTTGAACTTTGATTAATCGATGGAGGAATAGTAATGAGCAACCAGCCGCCGTATGGTTACCCGCCGCAAGGAGGAGGAGGAGGAGGGGGAGGCTACCCGCCGCCCGGAGGAGGTTATCCGCCGCCGGGAGGGGGAGGTTATGGAGGAGGCTATCAGGGAGGAGGCTACCCACCGCCGGGCGGAACCGAGGGGAAAACGAAGGTGCTCGGTATCAACTATAACGTGGCAGCCATGCTCTGTTACCTGCTGGCATTCTGTTGCTGCTTGAACCTTGTCGTTTCGATACTGTGGCTTGCCACGGAGCCGAAAGAGAATCGCTTTGTGCGCTTTCACGCGCTACAGTCGCTGTTGCTTTTCGGGCTCGGCATCGTCGTCAGAATTATCATGGCGATTCTCGGAGTCGGCATGGCCTTTAACCCCATGGAATCGGCGAGAGACGCGAGCTTCGGAATATTCCAGATATTGAGCTTAGTCGTCGGGATAGTCTTCCTCGTGCTCTACATCATCGGCGCGGTCAAAGCCTACCAGGGCCAGATGTGGAAGATCCCTGTGCTCGGCGATATAGCTGAAAAGAACTCTTAAACCGAAGGCTGTCTGAGTGATTAGAAGCCCTGTCCGGCGGCTGCAACTTATAGCCGCCCGGCAGGGCTTTCGCTATGACTGTTCGATTGGGCGGGCAGGGTCAGCTTCTTTCTTGCCGTGGCCGGTTTCGGCCACCATCTCAGGCGAAGGAATGAGCAGATTGTTCTTCCATAAGACGAGCGTCGAGATTAATACTGCCAGCGTTGCCGCCGCGCCTCCTTCGGGGCCAAAGTCGCCGCCGGAAAGCCAGACCGGAGAGCCCGGTTGACCGTCGAGCCACGAGAGCCTGTCGAACACAGAGACGCCGCTCACGGGGAGCCCAAAGATAAAGACCATCGCAAAGTTCCAGCTAAAGTGGAGCGCGGTCGCAAGCCACAGGCTGCGGGTCTTCAAGTATGCGACGCCAAGCCAAACGCCCGCCAGCGCGATGTTCAGAGCGGAAAAAACAGAGATGGACGGATTGTTGAGGTGTAAGACCGCAAACGCTATCGACGTGATCGCGACGGCCGGAGCCGCTCCGAGGTTATGAAGCAGCGCCTGGAATATATAGCCGCGAAACAGAACCTCTTCGTAAGCCGCCGCCACAAAAATGATAGCCCCTACCATAAAGAACCGTGTGGCCAGCAGACCTGCGTCCGTCGTTTGAAAGCCGAACTCCAACGCTCCCGCAACTGCTGTGACGGCGACGGCGAGCGCGAGCGTGGCGGTCCCAAGCAGCAGCCCCAAACCGAAATCCCGGAGCCAGCCTGCGTGCAGCTTGAAGCCCGTTGAGCCAAAGCTGCGGCGTTCAAGCAGGCGAGCGCAAATAAACGACGCAGAGAGCGCGGCCAGAAGCGCCACAGTCGAGTTGATGCCAAGCGGCAGCAGCGCATATTCGTTTGCCGATTCCGTAGGATCGGGCTCGTTTAAGAGCCAGCTCAGATTCGGGAAAAGCGAGATGATGGTGGCGACGGTGCTCCCTAGTATCAAAAGCAGGAACCCGAATAAGAATATGAAGACGAGCACGCGCCATCCAGAGCGCAACTCCTCTTCGCTGTTAAAGAAAATTTTGCGGGCGAGGGCCGCAGGATCGCTCATATCGACCGGACTCTATAAGCCGGGGCGGGCACTGTCAAGAACCGACGGTAAGCGACCGGTGATCTGCGGCTGGAAGAGAAACCGGTTTGGTCTATCACTCTTCCTTTTAACCGCACACCGGCCGCTGACCGCTACTCACCTGGTCCTCGTGTTTTTGTAGGGCGCGGAATACCCTTTCATGGTGAGTGCTAGTTTTACGTGATCGCGGACGCGAGAGTTGTCATCGTTGAGAGCAGAGAAGAGATGATCGACGGCGCGGCGGCTCCCCTTCTGTCCGAGCGCAAGCGCGGCCATCGCGCGCACCTGCCAGGCAAGGTCTGAAAGCAACGCCGTAGTAAGCATCTCCTCTGCCAGGTCGCCGCCTCTTTGCGACAAGGCGTACGCGGCTTCGGCTCGCACCTGCCACGCCTGATCTTTCAACGCCTGGATCAAAGCTTTCACGGCCTCGTCGTCCGCCGTGTGCGCGAGCGCCCAGGCCGCGTTCTTTCTCGCCCGCCAGTGCTCGGCTTTCGTGAGCACCTGGGCAAGCTGTTTGACGGCAGGCCCGCTTATGCTGACAAGGGCAAGCGTGGCGGCCTCACCCGGCGAAGGCTCTTTCATCTGGTAAAAACTCGGCTCCCACGCTTCGTCTTCAAACGGCGGCGCATTGCCGCAAGACTGACCGGGCTCGATCTGCGTGCCGTCGTCAAGAAGCTCGATAAGCGCGGGTATCGCCTCTGCCGCGCTCGCGCCCTGGCTCCCGATGGCGCAAGCCGCGGCGGCGCGCGTCACCGCGTCGGGCGAGGAGAGCTGCGCGATCTTCTCTCTCAAATCGACGCCGCCTGTAGCCGATTGCCCGCGCACGCCATAGAGTGGAGCGGCGGATAAAGCAAAAAGCAGCCCCGTTATCGAAAGCGCCAGAAAAAGGTCTCTTCTCTCAATCATAATCACAAAAATTGTCCCGTTCATTTCTGAGGCGGGCGCTGGCTCTCGACCGCGTCGGCCACGCCGCGACCGGCGATATAACCGCGCCGGGTCTTGACGACCAGCTTGCCGTCCCTTTTTAGAGTTGCGGGGGCAATCTCAAGTTTCAATTTGTGAAACCGCCCGTCCCGTTTCTGGTCCGAAGCGACAAACCCGATATTGTAGCGTGTGCGGAGGTGATCTACCAGATCGCGAAAGGCAAGGTCGATGTCCTTCGATTTTGCGCTGATGACTTCGCCGCCCGTCTCTTCGGCCAGCGACTTGAGGCTCGACGTGCGGGCCTTGAAGGCCCCGGCTATGCTGGCCAGCCCGCCGAGAACGCCGTTTTCGATTCGCTGGCCCGCGCTCGTAGGGATTAGCCCGCAGACGACGCTGCCCGATTCAAAGACCGCGTTGCGAACCTCCTCGCTCGACGGTCCGGGGCAATCGAAGCTCCGCGTGAGCGCGGTAATCATGATTATCACACGGCGGCCGTCGGGGTTTGAGGCTCGCCGCATGTACCGCGCCGCTTCGTGAAAGGCGATGTTGAAACAGTGCGGCGCTTCTTCTTCGTGAGCGGGCACGCGGTTGAGCGCTTCGGCAATCGACCGCTTGTACGTGCGAAAGCTTTGCACAAGCTCGACCGAGTGCCCGAAGGTCATCACCGCCACTTCGTCTTCCGGCTTGAGCCGGTTGACCGCTTCCATAGTCGCCTTGTGTACCTCTTCGTTGAAAGGGTCGAGGCAGCCGCCGCGATCAACAAGGAGAATGACCGACAGCGGCAGCGTGTTCTGGCTGAAATGGGTTATCTCCTGCTTGAGTCCGTCTTCGTA
Organism: uncultured Clostridia bacterium; assembly: GCA_964615905.1. Lineage (GTDB taxonomy): Bacteria > Acidobacteriota > Blastocatellia > UBA7656 > UBA7656 > DATLMR01. The sequence continues at coordinate 26,690 of CAZTUB010000017.1, read as the reverse complement.
GAGAATGAAATCCTCTTTCTTGAGGTTGCCGACCACCCGCGCAGTCTTTTGCTCAAGGACCTGCGCGTCCATCATCACCAGATCGACCTGGAGCTTTAAGTTCTCATCCTTGCGCGGAGAGGGCTGCGCCTCCTGCGCGCAGACAGGCAAGCCGAGCGATAGAAGCATCGATACAAGACCTATGGTTATCCATCTCATATGCGCCTCCTCGATCCCGGCCGTTTCTGACGACCGGGACCGCGTCATTTGATTTGAGCCCACTCCGATGCCGTGCCCACTTCGCCCCCCCGCTCGCGTACGGCAACGCGAATGTTGTAGAGCCCCGCATTCTTGATCGGCAGCTCTACGGGCAAGTCAATGCCGGAACCCGTTGCGCGAGCGTAGTTGGTCGGAGTGAGGGCGAGATTCAGAGTCTGGCTGAACCCGTCTATAAGTTTGTTCTTCAGGTCAAAGACGTATCCCTTTATCTCGAATGTGCCCATGTGTTTGTCGCCGGAGCTTTGGAAGAACTCCGGCCGTGGGCGTATGTGCAGCGTCGCTTTTGGAGCGGAGCGGTCGAGTGAAGGCCCGTCGACGGTCAACCCGACAAGAACACTGCGCAGCGGGACCAGCGACGCGACTGCTCGATTCATCCCGCTCTCGCCTTGAAAGGATGTTGACTCGACTTTCTGGCTGCGCGCCAGGTAGCCGATCCTCGCGCGCACTTCCAGATCGGGCCGGTTGCGGACCTGAACTTTGACGATGCGAAAGCGGCCGTCCAAAGCGGGCTCTGAAGGATAATACCCGAGCGTGTAGTAGGTTTCGTTTCCCGTCATGGCAAGGCCGAGCGCCGCGTTCGGATCGTTTGTGTCGAAGACGGCAAACCCGCCCGTCGCTTCCGCGAGCTGTCTGAGCCCGCGCCGCGAATCAATCGGGCTGTTGAGCCTTGCGGCATTCTCTTCAGGCGCTTCTCTGCGGTTGCCGCTCGTCCGTGGAGCCGATTGCGCGGCCTGGCGAGCGGCTACGGGGGCGGTGAGCCCCTGAGGGTCAACGGTGTAGAAGACCAGCCCGCCACGGCGCGAAGCGCCGATGATCTCGCGCAGCTCGCTTGCGTAGTTTAATGTTCGCGTCAACCCGCAAAGCCCTTTATGGCATTCGACCTCGTCTCTCCAAAGCGGGAGAAGCTCTGAAACGAAGATGGCGATCTTGCGCCCCGGCGTCTCTTTGAGCCGTTCGGCAAGACTGGCAAGCGAGCGCAAGGTGTTGCGAAGGCGGTAATCCTGAGAGACGCGCGCATCCTTCTCCGACAGGCCGCGCCCGGCGAGCCCTTGCTCGCTCAGCTTCATCCCGTCGTCGAGCATCCGGTCGATTGCAAGCTTGATGATCTCTCGATTGCGTATCGCGTGCTGGAAGACGGCCATCCCGCCGCCGAGGTTGACGACCGCGAGCTGGTCTTGCTGGCTCAGGCTTTCATCGACGAAGCGCTGGAGCGCGCGTTTGAGCCGCAGGTTGCTTTCGAAGCTTATGAAGTACGGGTCAATGATAAGAAAGACCTGGCGGCCCGCCTGCTCATCGGCGTAGGGCGCTTGTGGTTTTATGCCCCCGTCGTGTCGGGCGTTGATCTCTGCCGGATTTCGTGCCGTCTGCACAAGAGAAGAGAAGGTGATCTGCTGCGGCTTGCCGTCTTCGGTCAGAATAAAGTCCTCGCGCGCGAGGTCGGTCACGGGGCGGTGGTTCTTGTCGATGACGACAGCGTCTATCTGCACAAGGTCGGCGCTCAGCCGGACATCCTCTTTCCCCGCATTCTGCTGCGCGTGAATCCGGCCTGGTGTGACGCTGGCGAAGATCAATGTGAGAGAAACGATGTGGGTAATTACAGGTCTGAAGATAGGCCTCATCATACGCTCCAGGTAAGAAAGATGTGTTAAGCCGGAATCCCGAAAAAGATGGCACCGACCAGGCGGATGAAACAGTCGAAGGAGGATGAAGCAGATGGGGTGTTCAATCTAAAGTTCGCTGCCCATCCGCCAAGTCCGTGCCACCTTCTTCAGGATTGACCCGTCAACCCTTGTTCTTCTTGCGTTGCGGAGCCGAGCCCTCATCGTTACGGGGTTTTGGCTGCTCAGCGGCAGGAGGCCGTTGTTTTTCTTCTGAACGAGGTCGCTCAGCCGCCGCCGGTCGTTCTTCGCGCGGGCGGTGCTGGCGAGGTTGCTCTTCGCGCTGCTTCTCGTGTTGTTGTTTCTCTTCGCGCCTGCGCTCTTCACGCGCTCGATCTTCGCGCGGCTGCTCGTTGCTCTTTTTAGACGGAGCCGAGCTGTCGCCTTCAGGCATCGGTATGAAACGCGGGCGTGAAGAATCTTTTTCTCGAATGCGGTTGCCGCCACCCGCCTGATCCGACGGCTTCTGTCGGTTTGACGCATCGCCGTCAGCGTTGCCCGCGCCATCGGTTTTTCGCTCGACGGGGTGAGCCTGCTCGCCCGAAGGCGGCCTGCGCTCTGTGCGAGCGCGGCTGGGCGAAGCGCTCTCGCCGCCGCTTTCCGTTCGGCCCGCACCTCTTCTTACCGGCGCGTGAACCTCGGTGAAGCGGTCCAATCTTTTTGGAGTCAGCACACGCCGCTCGCGTGGCGCGCCCGAACTTACAACAGGGTTGAGCGGCTTGTTTCTAGTTACCACAGGCCGGTTTATCACATCGGGAGGCGGCACGGCGGTTCGCCTCGCGCCTCGCAAATCTTCCCCGCGCCGCCACGTCGGAGCGGCGGCCCCGCTGGTCGGCGATATCTCCGGCAGCCCCGGTCGCGCGCCCCTGTTGAGCCACTGCTCAATGTCTCGACCGGCGGGCTCAGGCCGCGTCCGCGACTGGTCAGGTCTTTGAAAACCGGCTATAGGCTGAAGCGTGATTCCGTCAGAACGGTCGGGTCGCCGCCACGCTCGCGTACTATCTCCGGGCCTTGCTGAGCCGCCGCGAACAGACGGATGCGAGATATGGTCACGCCCCCTGTCATAGTGACGCCGCCATCGCTGCCCCGGCGCTAACGGGTACCAGCCTACGTAGTGGCCGCGCGAGGTCGGGCAGTTGAAGAAGTAGACGAGCGCCGGTCGCCAATGATAGTAAGAGCGATTGTAGCTGTAGTGCGAACGGAACCCCGGCGCCCACGCCCATCCCAGACCGTTGATAAAGACCCATCGCCCGTAGTGATAAGGGGCCCAGCCCCACGGCTCGTCCGCTACCCAGGTCCATCCGGCCGCTGGTATCCATAGCCACTGGCCCGCGCGGTATGGAGCCCAGCCCGCGCTGACACGCGGAACCCAGCAGTCGCCGTAGGATGCTACGCTCGTCCACGTGCCGTAGCTCGACAGCTCGCTCGCTCCATAAAAGCTGTTGTAATTCGTCTCGTAGCTCTCCACATAATCCGGCGATGGAGACGAAGCGATCTGGTCTATCGTCGCATCACGGTCATAGCTCCAACGGTCCCAGTCGTCCACACCCGTGTCGGCGACGATCTCAAGCCTGCCGTCTGCCGATGTATCGACAACAAGCCTGTGGCCTTCGCGCACCTTGAAGCTGCCGTCGGCTGTCGTCACATCGGCCGAGCCGCGACGGACTATGACCTCGCTCTCGTCGTCGCCGCGAACATTGACGCGGTACAGACCGTCCTGCTCAAGCACGAGCGCGGAGTTCGGTGTATCGACCTCGAATCGGGAGAAGGCCGCCCCAAGCCGTTCGGCTCGAATAATGGCTATGCCTTCGGTGACTTCAAACTGAGCGGCGGCATCCGAAAGGTCTGTGATAGTGATCGCTGTATTCTCAAGCAGCCGTACGTAGTTGCCGCGCCCCAGCTGTATCTCTGCGCGCGCGCCCGCTCCCGCGTAAATCTGGTCGCCCGCGAGCAAGGGCAGGTTTTCAACCGCATCGGCCCACTCAGTAACCTGCGCTCTTAGAAACGACACGTTGCCCTGAATATAACTGAGACGCGCGGCGCGCGGCTGTGGCGAGTCGTCTTCCGGCTGCTCGTACTCTTCGCGGTCGGGCTCGATTGTCTGGGCGATTGTCTCTACAGGGATCACACCAAGTGAGATCAACAAACAGAGCGTGAGGGTTTTAAAGAGAGCGAGTTTCATAAGACCAACCTCTTGTCTATTTCTGCTTTCTTCTGGCGACGGCCTACAGTGCAACGGATATGCCTAAGCCGTCCGTCCGGGACGGCTTATCTTAAAACTGCGGAACTGCACAGGTTTAAAGGGATTTGTGGCGGCGAGGCTGAATCCAGGAATTAAAGCCAGGTGGCTTGCGCGCAAACAGCTACACTAATTGGTGTAATGACTGCACCGCAAGAGGCGTAAACAGTGACAAGTGACAAGTGACAAGAAAGACTGAAGCGGAGTTTGGCCGTTCCCTCTGACTTGTCACTTGTCACTTGTCACTTGTCACTCTCCTCCGGCTTGTCACGGTTCACGGTTCACGGTTTACGTTCAGCAACCGGTAGCCCTGGCGGGCGCGGACCTGTATGTCTTTGCGCTTGACCTCAAGCTTGATCTTGCGAAACTTGCCGTCCCGTCGCTCGCTCGAAGGGTAGAAGCCAATCATGTACTGGTTACGCAACTCGTCGGCGATAAGCGCGAAGGCCGCGAGCGTGTTGTCGAGATTGGCGGCTGAAAACACCGCGCCGCCCGTGCGCTGCGTGAGCGTGTTCAGGTAGTTATCCGCTTCGCCGTACATCTTGTCGAGGTGTGTGGTGATCGGGTCGACGACGACCTTGCGGTTGCTTTCGGTCCTGCCGGTCACAGCGTCTGTTACGGTTATAAGCGGCGGCGGCGGCGGGCCTATCTCTATTCGCGGCCCTGTCTTTTGCTTCTTCGCATCAGGGTCGGTCCCACCGAAGTCGGGCGGGAGCGGTATTCGGCCGTCGATCTCGAAAGGCAATGTCGATTGTTTCGATTCCGCTTTATTGCGGCGGGCCTCGGCTTCGATAAACCAGCGCGTGTCGAATTTGACCGCATAGATGACCGCGCCTATCTCTTCGGCAAGGCGAATGTTGGAGTCGGCCGTCACGCCGACGCTTCCCAGGTCGATGCCGTCGCTAAAGATTATAAGCGCGCGGCGGCCTTCTTTATCCCTCAACTGCTCAAGCCCGCGCGCTATCGCTTCGTGTAGCAGCTTGCCGAATCCCGACTCTGTAGATTTGATCGCCTGTTCAATCTCTGCCTGGTCGGTCGTAAAATCTGTCAGCTGCCTGATCTCGTTATCAAACGATACGACCATCATCGGGTCGTTGGCCGTGACCTGTCGCGCAAAGCTCAAGGCGGTGTTTTGAATGACCTTGAGCCGGTCTTCGGCGCTGTTTGACGTATCGAGCACTAACACGGCATTGAAATTCTGCTTGATCGCGGAGAAGAGAGATATCTCCTGCCGTTTGCCTTCATCAAAGAGCGCGAACTCTTCCCTGGTCAGGTCTGTGACGAACTTCCCCTTGCGGTCTAAGATCACAGCGGGAACCTGGACAAGCGTGGCGTCGAGCCGCACGGCGTCTTGATCTTCGGCCGGCTTTTTCTCTTGAGCCGGCGCGATGTGGCGGTTCGCCTGTGTCAATAAGAGGAGAGAGATAGTTAAAATGAAAAACGTTCTCAGGGTGTTGTTACTCATAATTGGCTCGCAGAAAATCTCCACTCAGTGAACGTGCGGCCACCGGCGCTTTTGCAGGTCACGCCGGTTCATCTCCGATAGCGCGGGCGAGCGCGTCGATCATTGCCTCGGCGGTGTATGTCTCAGGCTGCACGATCTTTACAATCCCGTATTCTCTTGCGGTTGCAGCCGTGACCGGGCCTATGCAAGCGGCAGTCGCGTTGCCTATCAAAGCGGCCAGCTCGTCTGGGCCGACCAGCGCGGCCAGATTGGCTACGGTCGAAGAGCTGGTGAGGGTGATTGCATCAATCTCGCCGTTTTTAAAGAGCTTCTTAATCTCCGAGGCGGCGCTGTCCGACGTTTCAGGTCTCACGGTCTTGTATGCCTCGACAGCCGTGACGCGAGCGCCGAGCTTTGAAAGCTCAACCGGCAGGTGATCGCGGGCGATTCTTGATCGCGGGATCAGGATGCTCAGCCCACGAAGCTTATCCGCGCCGCCGAGGTGTTCGATCAATGCTTCCATGACCCCCTCCGCGCGCGAGTCTGCGGCGACTAAACTTGGAGGCGCGCCTGCTGCCTCCAACGCCTTTTCCGTTCGAGGACCGATTGCGCAGATAGGCGCTTTTGGTATGGGAGCCTTTGATAGCGAGCCAGCCCGATTGCCGCGCCTCTGCTGTAGCCGCCGGAAGAAATAGCCGACCCCGTTCGCGCTTGTAAATATAATCCAGTCAAAGCTTTCGAGCCGGTCAATAGCGCGGTCGACCTCCTCCCAGTCGTCAGGCCCGGTGATCTCGATTGTAGGGCAAAATATCACCTTCGCGCCTAAACGCCGGAGCATAGCAGCCATCTCCTGTGAATCGGCGGGCGGGCGCGTGACAAGCACGGTTCGGCCTTTGAGCGCCCCCGGCTGGGGACTGCCTTCGGCTTTCTGACCGGGTAAATCTGGCTCCCGACGCTTTAACAATCGCGCTCCCTCCTCGCCGGAATCGTGTGCGAGGCTAACTGATGGAAAATTATATGGTTATGCGCGTCAACCCGCAACCCGGTCAGACCGGTTAACCCGGTAAGTTGTTAAATCAATAGGACTTGCCGTTGAAACGTGCCGCCGTCCGAGATTATCGGGCGAAGAAGGCTAATAACCGGTGCAGTTGGCATAATTAAGTGGACTTTCACTCGCGCGGTCGCCGCGCGCGGGGTCAGCCCTCCAGTGGCCCTATGTCTTTGTAAAACAAGCTATTTTCTTGACTTAAGACCAGACTATTTGGTATAAAAAGTTCAACTGGCAGACATACAGTCTTATTGATGCAGCTAGTTCATTCTCAGCCTTTGAGGAGACGATGAGCAGCCTTATTACTAAAGCCAACAAGAGCCGCTCCTCCGCATCTCAGAAAGTGCACGCCGCGAAAGGCCAGGCCAAAAAGGGGAAGAAAGCCTCGGCAACGAAACCGAACCGGCCGGGCAAGATCACGGCAGCGCCTAAATCGGCCGCCTCCAAGTCATCTGCTTCTAAATCGAAGAAGGCTGCCGCGCCGAAGTCCAAAAAGTCAGCCGCCCCGGTTAAGAAATCTGTCGCCGCCGCAAAGAAGCCGGCCGCTGCTAAGACGGCCAGGGTCGCCGCGTCGTCTGCAAAGCGAGGCGCTAAGGCTGTCGCCTCAAAAGATGTTCGGGCGAAAGCCGTCGCTCGCAAAGCCGATAGTGCAAAGGCTGGAGGCGCGAAGGCTCTACCTAAGAAGAGCACAAAGGCGCAACCTGCCGCCAGACGGCAAGCGGCGAGGCGCGCACTTGCGCGTGGCGCACAGGCCGCGCCGCCTCCGCCTAAAAAGTCGCCCGCTCCCGGCACCATCGTAGCCGTGAAGGCGTTCGAGCAGGCGTTAAAGACTTTCAACCGCCACGACTACACGGGCGCAAAGGCCGCTTTTGACAGCGTGCTGGAAAAATACCCTGACGAAGCCGACGTAGTCGCGCGCGCGCGCACTTACCTGTCGATCTGCGATCAAAGGCTCGCGCGCACGCCAGCGCCGCCTCGCAGCCCCGACGCTCTTTACGATCAGGGCGTCTTTGAGCTGAACAGGAACAATATTCGCGGGGCAATCGAGTTGTTCGAACGCGCGCTCAAGGCCGAGCCGCGCGCCGATCATATTCACTACTCGCTTGCCGCCGCCCACGCCAGATTGAACAACTCTGCCAGGTCGCTTGATGCGTTGCGCCGCGCCATCTCTTTTCGCCCAGTTTACCGCTCGCATGCCCGACGTGACCTCGATTTTACCAGCCTCCGTAACAACGAAGAGTTCCAACAGCTAACAGGGTACGGGTACGACTTCAACGAAGACTGATCCTGATTCACAAGCGGGTTTGGTATGGTTATGGAAACGAGAGCAGGATTGAGTATTGTCTCTATTGGCGGAGGTACGGGTCTATCGACACTGCTTTCGGGGCTGAAGCATTACGTAGGGCGAGACGGTGCGTTGATCGATAAATCGCGCCCGCTGTGGGTCGAAACTCTCACGGCTGTCGTGACAGTCACCGATGACGGGGGCAGCTCCGGCCGGCTGCGCGAAGAGTTTCAGATATTGCCGCCGGGCGACATACGCAACTGCCTTGTCGCGCTCGCGGAAGACGAGAACCTGCTGACGCGCCTCTTGCAGTACAGGTTCGAATCCGACGGTGATCTTTCAGGCCACAGTTTCGGGAACCTCTTTCTGGCCGCGCTCACGGGCGTAACGGGCGACTTTCTTGAGGCCATCAAGATGACGAGCGAGGTTCTGGCAATAAAGGGGCGTATCTTTCCGTCCACAATCGAAGACGTCACGCTTGTCGCAGAGCTTGAGGACGGGCGCACAGTGAGGGGCGAGACCAAGATAGTCGAATCGCGCTCGCGGCTGAAACGGCTGAGGCTCTCTCACAATTGTTGCCGCCCGCTGCCCGAAACTCTCGAAGCGATCAAACAGGCGGACATAATCACGATAGGTCCGGGCTCGCTTTACACGTCGATCATCCCGAACCTCCTGGTCGAGCCTATTGTCGAGACGATGCAGGAATCCTCGGCGCTGAAAATCTATATCTGCAACATCATGACGCAGCCCGGCGAGACAGAAGGATTCAGCGTCGAAGACCACCTGCGAGTCCTTTTCGAATATAGCCCCAGGCTTCAGCTCGATTATGTAGTCGTCAACTCTGCGCCGATCATGGGCGCTGTGCGCGAGCGCTACCTTGCCGACGGCGCAATACCGGTCGAGTTCAAAGCCGAGTCGAGCATCGAAGAAGACGAAAGCTTTAAGCGATTGATTGCCATTGACCGGGCGGAAGATTCCAGCGTCCACCTTATCAAAGGCGATCTGCTCAATGAGAACAACGTAATTCGCCACGACCCTCATAAACTCGCAAGCCTCTTGCTCGAAATCTACCGGATGAACAGCGAGCTTCAACCCGCAATGATGTAACCTGCGTTCTCGTCAATTAGTCTCGCGTCCCGGCCACAGGGATAGTAAAATCTGAGCGGGCAAGCAATAGCCTTGAATGGAGCAGAGCAGATTATGACAGATGTTTTGATTATGGCTGCCGGGCTGGGCACACGCATGAAGTCCAGCCGCGCGAAGGTGCTGCACGAGGTAGCAGGCACGCCGCTTGTGGCCCACGTGCTTCGCGCCGCTTTCGATCTTGCGCCTGAGAGCGTCTTTACGGTCGTCGGCCATCAGGCGGAGCTAGTCGAGCAAGCGGTGCGCGACGAGGCTCGACAGTTGTCCGAGCGCGAAGATACGGCCCGGCCGGACCTCCGTTTCGTCCTTCAAAAAGAGCAGCGCGGGACGGGCCACGCCGTGCTTGTCGCGCGCGCGGAACTCGAAGCGCGTAGCGGCCCGCTCGTTATAATCGCCGGCGACGGCCCCATGATTAAAGGCGAAACCCTCCGCAACCTGGTTGAAAAGCACAGATCCGAAAAGAATGACGCGACCCTGCTCACGGTCGAGATGGACGACCCGACAGGGTACGGGCGAATCATTCGCGATGACAACGACAGGTTCCTCCGCTCGGTCGAGCAGAAGGACGCCACGCCCGACGAGCAGGCGGTCCGCGAAGTGAACGTGAGCATATACTGCTTTGAGATACCCGCTCTCGTCGACGCCCTCGATCACCTTACGACGGATAACGCGCAGGGCGAATATTACCTGACAGACGTTCCGGCGATATTGCTCGCGCAGGATAAGAGGGTCGGGCTTGCGCTTCACACGGACGCGGACGAAGTCCTTGGAATAAATACTCGCGTAGAGCTTGCGGAGCTGGAGCGCCGCGTCCGCGAAAAGAAGCTGCGCGAGCTGATGCTTGCGGGCGTGACTATAATCGACCCGGCCTCCGTTTACATACACCCGCAGGTCGAGATCGGGCAGGACTCTATCATATACCCGCAGGTGATTATCGAGGGCGCGAGCCGTATCGGGAGCAATTGCACGATTCAATCCTGGACCCGCCTGAAAAACGTCCGCGTAGGGGATAACGTCACGATCAAGAACTCTACAGTGATCGAAGACTCCGCTGTGCACGACCACGCGAGCGTCGGCCCGTTCGCCCGGCTGCGTATGAACGCCGAGATCGGAGAGCGCGCGGCAATCGGAAACTTTGTCGAGGTAAAAAAATCTCGGATTGGTCGCGGAACGAAAGCTTCGCATCTAACATACCTGGGCGACGCGACGCTCGGCGATAAGGTGAACATCGGCGCGGGCACGATCACCTGCAACTACGACGGCGAGCGCAAACACGAAACCGTCATCGAAGACGGTGTGAAGATCGGAAGCGATACCATGCTGGTCGCCCCCGTGAGGGTCGGGCGCGGCTCTATGACCGGCGCAGGAGCGGTCGTGATAAAGGACATCCCCCCGGACTCGCTTGCGGTCGGGGTCCCGGCGGTCGTTAAGAAGAAGGTTAAGTAAATACCAGACTACGAAAAGCGGAAGGAAAATACCGATGTGCGGAATAGTGGGTTACGTTGGCGATAAGCAGGTTGTGGGTGTAATTCTTGATGGTCTCAAGAAACTCGAATATCGCGGGTATGACTCGGCGGGCATCGCTGTAGTCGATGACCAGGGGCGGCTCACGATTCGCCGCGCGGAAGGGAAGCTGCGGAATCTCGAAGAAGCCGTGAGGCTCAAACCGCTCGACGGCACATACGGAGTCGGCCACACGCGCTGGGCCACGCACGGCCGCCCGACTGAAGAGAACGCGCATCCTCATCGCGACTGCTCTGGCCGCGTCGTGGTCGTCCATAACGGGATTATCGAGAACTTCATGCCGCTCAAGAAGAAGCTCCAGGCCGAGGACCACATCTTTGTCACGGAGACCGACACCGAAGTTATAGCGCACTTGATCGAAAAGTACTCGGCCGAAGGCGAGCCTACGCTTGAGGCGGCCGTGCGCCGCGCCGTCACAGACCTGCGCGGCATCTACGCGCTCGCCATCATGTCTTCCGAGGAGCCGGAGAAGATAGTCGCGGTCCGCCAGGGGCCTCCGATTGTAATCGGGCTTGGGCAGGACGAATACTTTGTGGCGTCCGACGTGCCGCCCGTGCTCTACCACACGAGGGATGTGTTCTTTTTGGGAGACGGCGAGATGGCCGTGCTCACGCGCGAGGGCGTTTCGGTAACCGATTTTGAAGCCAACACCGTTACGCCGAACGTGCAGCGGATAACCTGGGACCCGATAGCGGCGGAAAAGAGTGGCTTCAAGCACTACATGCTCAAAGAGATTTACGAGCAGCCGCGCGCGGTCCGAGACACGACCATGGGGCGCGTCTCGCAGACAACGGGCCGCGTCTATCTCGACGAGATGGAGATCAGCGAAGCCGAGTTCCGACAGTTCACATCGATCAAAGCGGTCGCTTGCGGCACGAGTCTGCACGCCGCCATGGCGGGCAAGTACATGCTCGAAGAGCTTGTTCGCATCCCTGTCGAAATCGATTACGCGTCTGAGTTCAGATACCGCGACCCGATACTTGACGATAAGACGCTCGTCATCGCCATCTCGCAATCGGGCGAGACCGCCGACACGATAGCTGCGGTGCGCGAGTCGAAAGAGAAGGGCGCGAAGATTTTATCGATCTGTAACGTCCAGGGGTCGATGCTGACACGCGAATCGCACGGCACCATCCTCACGCACGCGGGGCCTGAGATCGGCGTGGCTTCAACGAAGGCGTTCACAAGCCAGATGACCGTCTTTTATCTCTTCGCGCTTTACATGGCGCAGCTGCGCGGCCTGCTTTCGGATGAACAGTCGCTCGCTCACGTTCGCGCATTGAATGCGCTGCCGGTGAAGATGGAGACGCTGCTCGGATGCGACGACCAGATCGAGCGGCTCGCGCGCGAGTATCATCGCGCGCAGGATTTTCTCTACCTGGGGCGCGGCATCAATTTCCCCATAGCGCTTGAAGGCGCGTTAAAGCTGAAGGAGATCTCTTACATACACGCAGAAGGCTACCCTGCGGGCGAGATGAAGCACGGGCCTAACGCTTTGATCGACGAAGCGCTGCCCGTGGTCGTGATCGCCACTCGCGACGGCGAAAGCGAAAGCTCGCGGCTCCGGTACGAAAAGACGCTTTCAAATATGGTCGAAGTGAAATCGCGCGACGGTAAGGTTATAGCAATCGTGACTGAAGGCGATACGGAGGCGAGCAATGTGGCCGATCATCACATCGCGATCCCAAGAGAGAGCGATTTGATCTCGCCTATACTCGCGATTGTTCCGCTTCAACTGCTTGCATATCACATCGGGGTGAGACGCGGTTGCGACGTGGATCAGCCGCGCAACCTCGCCAAATCGGTGACGGTCGAATAACTCGAAAAAAATCAGGGGATAGAGGCGTGACCCTCAATCCCCTGCCGTGATGATTTAGCTTAGACCGAGGCATCCGTCGCGGTGGCCGTTGTCGGGGCCAGAGTCGACCAGCTAACACTGCGTCCTGTCGGATCGGTAGGGAATTTTTCCCCGGCGGTGATAAACACGACGACGGGTGTGGTCCCGCTACATCTATACGGGCCAGACTTTTGACAGGTCCCGCCTGTCTTACCACTTGCGGATATTGTGATTGAGCTAGTTCTGAATTCGCCAGTTTCTTTCATACCAGTTTCTCCTTTAGGTTAGAAGTTATATGCCTACACCACTGATTTAGTGTGAAGCCCGATCTAATGCGCGGGCATTTGAATCGCCGGTCGCCATTGCCACGGAAATACCAGGTCGCTGACGTGCATCTCGTTGTTCTTCTTCCTCATCATTCTTATGTACTCAAGTGATTGCTGAGGGGGTTTAATCCTGGCGACGATCTCGTCGCGTTCGGTCCGGGTTAGCTTGTTCAGTTTGATCTTTTCACCACACTGATCGATCCCTTCGACCGCTTTGCTCAAAAACTCGATCACATTCATATAAGGGTCGCCGTGCGGGAGCTTTTGCGTTGTCACGTACTTCTCCCAGACCTCATATATCTCGTGGCTTGTTTTGAACTCTTTCTGGGACATCTCGAAGCGCATAATCACGTTCTCCTCTTTGTTGCGCTTCTTCTCTTCTTCGCTTTCCTCTCTGACCAGATCGTATACTTCGGCCGGAATTGGCCCGAAGAGCGGGACAGTCTTATCTGCCTCGTCTTTGATCAATTGAATGCCGAGCGCGTCGATTTTGGTCTGTCGGCCATCCATCATAGTCCACATGGCGAAGGCCGGGCCGCCGTGTGCGGGCGGCCCGCTGCGAGCGGCGAGGGTGAGGAAATAGCGATGTGTCTGCTCCCTGACCCATAATGTTTTTTGCTCCGTTACTGGGTCGAGAGTGGTGAAGCTATTGTCACTATACTCGGTTATCTTCCACGAGGTTATGCCCTGGAGAAAAACGTCGTTCCCGCGCCACGCCGTGAACTCGATGCGTTTGGGCTCGGCAGGCTTGTCGAGCTTATAGTCCACAGATACTATCACCTCAAAATCCTGTGGCAGAGCCTCATCAGAGTGAGCCACCAGCCAGACATGCCCCTCCGGCGAAAAGTTGAAAAAGATTGGGCTCGTCTGTGTCGTAGCATCCGATCTCCAGAGGCCCACAATATTGAAAGGGCAAACCTTCTTTTCATCCGGTTTGCTGCCCGATTGACCGAAAGACAGGCCACCGGCTGACAGGCAAATAAATAAAAGAGAGTAGATAAATGCCGCTGGTTTCATCTAAAACTCCCCTTCTCAAAGCCCCGCCGGTTTTTGCATCGCAGGGGCTCGCTCGTAAAACTGCTCGTCTCGTATGTGAAGCGATTCGTTCAATCGCCTCATCTCCTTGAAGAATACGAATGTAGACTGCGACGGCAGGTTTTTATCCGAGATGTGATCGTCGCGCAGCCAGTCCAGCTTATACAATTTGAACCTTTCGCTGCATTGATTGAGACTCTCGACGACTTGCTTCACCAGCAGGATGTTATCAAGAAAAGGGTCGGGGTAAAGGAGCGTGCCTTCCCGAACCCGGCGCTCCCAGGTCCGAAATATCTTCAGACCCCTTTCATATTGTGCCTCTGTGATTTCGAGCCTCAGCATCACGTCCGAGTCGCTGCGAGGCTCTTTCATAAACTGGTTATAAGTGTCCGCAGGGACCGGGCCAAAGCTTCGAGTGCCGCTGGCAGAGTAGATGCCGACGGCGTCAATGTGTGTCTGCTGTCCGACCCTCTTGATCAACATCGGAAAGGTTGGACCGCTACTGTCATAGAAAGTTCCGCGACGCCCCGCTAGAACTATGAAGTACTGGTTGGAATCTACTTTGACCCAGCGCGTCGGTTTAGAGTCAACCCCCATAAAAGTAAACGACGTTTCATCGAACTCGATTATCTCCATAGCTCCGATGCCTGCGGTGAAGCCTCCGCCTGTCTTGTCCGCTTTAAACAAGATGACCCTTGTTCCTTTGGCATCTTCCACATGGTAAACTGCGCTGGCGATCTCTCTAGCATTTTCCCCGGCGCTGGCGAGCGCTGTGACCCTGGCATCCGGCCCGAAGCGATAAAATATGTCAGCGCCGTCCGGGCCTGTGGCTTTCCATGTTCCAATCAAGTTTAGCTCGCAAGCTTTCTGGCCGAATGCGGCGGCGGCTGTTCCGAGGCAGATAATAATTAAGGAAAAGAAGATGGCAGATCGTTTCATATCACCCTCCCTGAATCAAATGGCTAAGAATAGAAGCTGCCTCTCGGCAACTCCTATTCTTAGACTCGTAACGCAATGGCGATTGCGGGTTTTGGCACTTTGAAACTCTGTAGCTTTAACCCTGATGCTTAAACTGTGCGGCGGTATCCGTACAGTTTATTCTCCTTGTTAATCTTCTCCTGAAGCGCCTTGTTCTCTTCGATCTTCTGTTGAAAAGACTTGGGCGGGTCAGCAAAAGAGACAACTTTCAGCACGGTATTCAAGCTTGCCATCGGGTTAGCTTCAACCCAGCGGTTTGTTGAATCGTTGATGATACGCAGCGACGACGTATGCGAATACGGGTTCAGGTCAAGCGCAATGTGGTCCATGCGGAAGAGCCTGAAACGGATGGTTTCGAGGTCGTAAGGATCGCCGGTCAGGAAGGTCCAGCCCGGAAGCAGCGCCCCGTGCATCTCTGCAAAGTGCCTCAACGCCGCCGGGTCGTCTTCCTCCGGTTTTATGGTCATCGAATACATGAACAGGTCCTTACCCATCCGGTCTTTCAGCGCCTCGTAGACATTGATGAGCCTGGCCGTGATCAACGGACAAGCACCCTCGCAGGTGGCGTACATCAAGTTGATCATCACCTGCTTGCCCTTGATCATGTCATCGTAGAAGCGTACCTGTTTGTCCTCATGGGTGCGGAGCAAGGCGTTGGTGAATATTGCCGGCCCGGGTGACGCTATATGCGGCTCGGCGGGCGGCTTGTCGCTTGCAAATTTGGTGAACAAGCCTCTTCTGTTCATCACGCTAGCTCCTCTTTAGTGTAAATCGGGTAGACGCCCATCTTCTCGCGATAGTTGGCGATCTCTCGCTTCCGCTCGCGCAGTTCAGCCACTGTCTCGACTATATCCCACCGCAGCATCATGAAGGCATCCTCATGATTCATGTTGTGGCAGTGGATCAGGTATCGTCCCACGAAATCTCTGAAAGCCAGCCTGATTCTCAGCGATTCCTGGCCGGGCAGCGAGTAGACATCCCTTCGCGAGTTGTTGGCGTCCTCCCACGGAAGCAGCGGGACATTAATGGTCGTCTCCGTAGGAAGCCCAACATTGATTCTCCGCGTGCGCTCTATAATCCGACCTTCTTCAAAGTGAATGTGCACGGGGTGAACCCAGTTGCCCGCCAGAGTGTCATTCCTCAGGAGCCATTCTTCGGTTGTCCCCTTCAACACCACATGGTGCGGTGTGCCTGCGTCGAACGGCAGACCGTTAATGCGGAACGGGTTCGTGCCGCCAACGAGTTGGAACGCCCACACAAACGGGCCGCCCGGCTGCGGGGCTGGGATCGGCGGCAGGTCTGTCAGTATAGACGGTATCGCCGGGGTGTTGGGAATAACAGCATTTGAAACCACGTCGAACCGCATAAGCACGTTCACCATCGGCAGACCGGGTGCCGGGTCCGGCAAGGCGGGGCCGCCGCCTGTGACATTCTGTGCCTGCGCTTCCTTCAAGTATACCTTCTGGCCAACTGAGAATTGGCTGAAGTCGATGACTACGTCAAAACGCGAGGAGACATAGACATCCAGGGTGTTCGGGGTCGTGGTGGCGCTTACCACTGCGGGCTCGCGCAGGAGGTTGGCGTCAACCGCGACTACCGTCATCGGTTTTTGCAATCCGTCAGGCCCGATCAGGCTGAGGCTGAAGGTTCCCGTCGGTCCCTTCACCGGACCTGTGTTCAGTATGCGGAAGCGGTATTTACGCCTCGTGACGGCAAGCTTTGGCTGAATCTTGCCGTTGACGACCCATTTGTCTCCGGCCGGGGCCGCGTTCCCTATCACCTGGAACAACTCATTGCGCCCGTTGGCGGCGGGGCAGAACCTCTTCTCGCCAAGTATCAGCGGGAAATCGGTTATGCCATAATAGCCCGGCAACCGAAGAGAGCCTGAAGTGTTGAACTCGTGCCCGGGGTCCTTCTTATCATAGGCGATATACATCCCATTCATGCCTAGATAGTTGTTGTTGGCAGTCTCTTGCTGCAGGTGATCGTGAAACCAGAACGTATGCATGGCTTCGCGCGGGTCGCCTTTGGGAAATCCGCCAAAGTCGTCGATGCCTGCGTAAGCGTTGGGGTAGTGATTGTCTTTGAAGAACCCCGTGTCGAAGAAATCACCTGCGAAACCATCGCTTTCAGACGGGGTGTGCCCGTTGTGCAGGTGGACAGTGGTCTTGTTCGTGCCGAAGCTCGTGGTAGTCAACGGCAAGCTGTTTTTGAATCTCACGAGTGACGGCAAGCCGTAGATATTCAGCACCGTCGGTGCCGGGTATCTGCCGTTGAACCCCCAGATGTAGGAAGGTAGCAGGTCACTGTGGAACTGATGCGTCCCGGCCTTGGCCTCAAGCTGGTATGTGATGGCAGGAGTAAATTCCGCCCACCGCTGATGGTCGTCGCGCGCGGCTTCGCCACCGCCTGTGTTTGCGGCCTCGGTCGGCGCAGGGCTAAGGAATTGCGGTATCGCGATGGGTGGAACCGGAAGGTTGTCAGCAAACGGCGTGGTCGCCGGACTGACCGGTATCGGGGTGGCCGGGCATAGTGCCGGTTCCGTAACCGGGGTCTGCGCGAAGACGCTCGATTTCTTTGATGTTAGAATACCAGGGCCCATAATAGTTACAGCCCCGGCTGCCGCCCCTATTTTGAGCACTTTCCTGCGGCTTATCTTAGACTTAGACTTGAAGTCCTCGTGATGCTCAGGATCCTTCTTTTCTTTGACCTCTTTTTTGGGCATAAAATCTCCTTTAATCCCTCAATGGGGAGGCTGGTGAAAAATATTCCACTGTGTTGCTATTACCTTCTGCGTTACCCCGATGTGATGAATCCTACGGCCAGTCTTATGAGCAGATCATGGCGTCATTAGAGAGCCGCTTGATGGAAACTGTGCACTGCTATGGTGTCGGTATTTCCAACCAAATTTTACAAGCCTAAAAATTGCAATCGGCGAGGCGTTGACCGATTATTTTGATAGTCTGAACAGACTACTCCCTGGTCCTGTAACGGGCCTTTTACTAGATTTAGTTTCTGGTGAGGGTGTGCTCAGCCCACTACCTGAGTCGATTATTTCTTTCGGCTGAATCCATGATTCCAAAAAGCAGGGTAATCAATATCACGAGCATAAAACCGAGTCAAGAGAAAAGTATGAAAATTTACATAAAAGTATAAACAGCAGTTTGATATTTTATTCGGTCGCGTCTGCGGGCCACTCCAATCGCCTTGTTCTCGCGTCTACGGAGTTGCGCAGTAGCCCGACAGCATACATAGATTGTCAGGGGGAATGAGGTCAAACGGTCTTCTAAACAATGCGGCCGCGTTTATCGTCTCGAAAAGAATCGGTAAAGAAGTAGCCCGAAACCGCCCTTTTTTTATAGTTACGCCTAAATAATTTGCTTGACAGGCAGAACAAACTGGGGCAATCTGTTCACCTAGATCATCTAGGGAGAGAGGGTCGAATGGGAAAAGATAAAGATAAAAAGAAGAGCGAGCTTTTGCCGGGAACGCTCGATATGCTGATCCTCAAAACGCTTGAGCGGGGCGGCGTCGTCCACGGGTACGGCATCGCTCAGCACATACAGACAATATCGGAAGATGTATTGAAGGTAGAAGAGGGGTCGCTTTATCCGGCGCTCCAGCGCATGCAGCTAAAGGGGTGGATAGACTCCGAGTGGGGGCACTCGGCCAATAACCGCCGCGCCCGCTATTATCGTTTGACGCCTGCCGGAAAGCGGCAGCTACAGCAAGAGGTCGTGGAGTTTGACAGGATGCTGGCAGCGATCCGCCGCGTACTACAGACGGCCTGACAGAGACTCAACGGGTAATCATGAACAGAATTATTGAAGCCTTGAGACGCGCCCTGTTCCTTTTTCGGCGGGACCGGTTCGACCGCGAGCTGGAAGAGGAGATGCGATTTCATTTAGACATGAAGATCGCTGAAAACATCGACCGGGGGATGACGCCCGACGAAGCTCGCTATGACGCGCTCAGACGGTTTGGCAACAGGACAATCTTGCAGGAACAGTCAAGAGACATCTGGCTTTTTGCTTTTCTTGAGGAGATGGCCAAGGACTTGCGTTACGGAGTGCGCGTGCTTTTGAAGAACCGCGTCTTCACGGCGGTTGCGGTGGTTACGCTTGCGATAGGCATAGGGGCAAACACCGCGATCTTCAGCGTCGTAGATTCTGTCTTGCTGCGCCCATTGCCGTTTGAAGAGCCCGACAGGCTTGTGACTCTGGATCGCGCGCCGTTTCAATCCGATCTTAAAGCCCCCAGCACTCACGCCACCTTCTTAGACTGGCGAGACCAGCTCAATTCGTTCGAGCAGATCGCGGCCGTCAACGCTGATAAAAACGGCGTGAATCTCACGACAGACGCCGAGCCCGAACGTGTCGCTGCCAGAGAAGTGACCACAAACTTCTTCGACACCCTGGGCGTGATGGCTCATCTGGGGCGCACCTTTTATGCAGACGAAGCGCCGCCCGGCAAAAACCATGTCGCGGTGCTCGGTTATGGTCTGTGGCAGCGGGCTTTTGGCGGTGATGCGGACCTGATCGGAAAGACCATCTCGCTTAACGGCAATAGCTTTGATGTCATAGGCATCGCGCCTCCCGGTTTTGATTATCCCGGCAATATCGAGCTGTGGATACCCATAGCGTTTGGGTCGGACCGCATTCTCGGCCACGCCATCATGCCTGAAGTGATCGGGCGGCTAAAACCCGGATTAACCATCGAGGAGGCGCGCGTTGAAGCGAAGGCTTTTTCGGAGCGCATCCACCAGGATATTCCAGAGGGCCTCGACAAATCCGAAATGGAGATACAGATCACTCCTTTGCTCGAACACATGGTTAAGAGGGTGCGGCTTGTCATCGTCATACTTTTTGGAGCGGTGGCCTTTGTTCTGCTCATAGCTTGTGCGAATGTCGGCAACCTGTTGCTTGCGCGCGCCACTGCGCGGCAAAAAGAGCTGGCCATACGGGCCGCGCTCGGCGCGGGGCGAATGCGGTTGATCCGACAGCTACTTGTCGAAAGCCTTTTACTATCGATAGTCGGCGGCTGCCTCGGTGTTCTGCTGGCCTTATGGGGCATAGATATTCTCGTCGCTCTCAGCCCCGAAGACCTGCCGCGAATAAACGATATTGGTATCGATGCTCGCGTGCTGGGATTCACGGTCCTTATCTCGCTGGTTACGGGCGTGCTCTTCGGGCTTGTGCCTGCGCTGAAAGCTTCAAACGTAAACTTGAACGAATCGCTAAAAGAAGCGAGCCCGAAAACCAGCACTGGCCCCGGCCGCCGCAAGGTCGGCAACCTGCTTGTGGTCGCCGAAGTCGCGCTGGCCATTGTGCTGCTGGCGGGCGCGGGTCTTTTGATTAAGAGCTTCGCGCGTCTTATGGAGGTTGAACCCGGTTTCAACCCGGAGAACGTCTTGACGGCCACCGTTGCTCTGCCCACTTCCAAGTATAAGACCTCGCAGGAAAAGTATGTCTTCTTTGAACGGCTGATAGAAAGGCTCAAGACCTTGCCCGACGTGCAGTCCGTAGGCGCGGTCGATAATTTGCCGCTCAGCCGAAGCACGATCTTTGCCCCTCCGTATACGATTGAAGGGATGCCGCCCCCGCCGCCCGGAATAGGCTCGATTCTCGCCACTTCCGTCATCAGCCCCGGCTATCTGCAAACGATTGGCGTGCCGCTGTTAGAGGGGCGACATTTTGACGATCAGGATAAGTCTACGGGGCCGAAGGTAGCTCTCATAAGCAAGAAGATGGCTGAACGATACTGGCCGGGTGAAAGCCCCATTGGCAAGCGGCTGACCCTGCGCTATGAGAAGAGCCCGCGAGAGATCGTCGGAGTAGTAGGCGATACCAAGCGGTACGGGCTGGAATCGGACACAATCATGGAAGGATATTTCCCCGCGACCCAGTCCTTTTATGAATTGACGACGGTCGCCATTCGCACAGGCTCCAACCCGCTGGCCCTTGTCGGCGCGGTGCGCGGCGAGGTGCAATCGCTCGACAAAGAACTGCCGATTTACGAAGTCAGGACTATGGAGGATCGGCTGTCGGCTTCCGTGGCTCAGAGACGTTTTACTCTAATATTGCTTACGACATTCGCAGCCGTCGCGCTCGCGCTCGCGGCGGTAGGAGTCTACGGCATGCTCTCTTATGCGGTCAGTCAGCGCACGCACGAAATAGGGATAAGGATGGCGCTCGGAGCCAGGACCTTTGACGTGATAAATCTGGTTATCCGCCAGGCGATGCTCCTTGTCTTTTTAGGCGTGGCGCTCGGTATCATAGGCGCATTCGCGCTTACGCGAGTGATCGAAGGGTTGCTGTATGGAGTGAGCGCGACCGACCCGATTATTTTTCTAGCGATCTCGTTTGTGCTGGTCGGGGTGGCCCTGTTCGCAAGCGCGATACCTGCGCGCAAGGCTGTCGGTGTTAATCCCATAATAGCTCTACGCTATGAATAAATTCTGACCGCGTCCGCACGCGCCTGGCTTGAGTGATGTGTGGCTGATCGCTAGAGGTGTGTCCCGGTGACCGGCCCTCTTGAGCGCCGCCGCCGGAAGCTGAAACGTCCCGGCTAACTTTATCTAATTTTTGAATGGGGTGTTACGATGAATATTCTCTTGTCGCTCTTTTTTGTCGCCTTGTTGCTAATCAACGCAAAGCCGCCTGCGGTTGCGCAACAGGAACCTAAGGCAGACAGTCCCGCTAAAAAGGATAGCCCCGCGAAAGCCGACAGCCTTCCCGACCCGTACATGGTTATGTATACGGGGGTGAAGGAGAACAACTACCTGACGCCGCTTGTCGAGCTAAAGCGTAATGAAGCGCGGTATGCGGCGTCGGCATCGGAAGAGCAGCGGTTCATCTTTCGGTATATGATGTCGTACCTACACTCATACGTAGGCAATTATCAGGAAGCCCACGCGTACTACGACCAGATTCTCCATGAGGATATAAAAGCGGAAAAGCCGCTTGAAAGCTCGCCGCTCGACAGCTATCAAGCCAGAAGCGCTGTAGAGGCAATCGCGGCTATGGCCGACAAGCACAACGTCATCATGATAAACGAAGAACACGACGATCCCATGCACAGGGCTTTCACCACGCGCCTGCTTCCGCTGCTCTACGCAAAAGGCTTCCGCTATCTCGCCGCCGAAACTTTGATGGAAACCGACAAGGATTTGAACGAGCGCGGCTACCCCACCCACAAGACAGGGTTCTACACCGCTGACCCTGTTTATGGCGATATGATCCGCACTGCGATAAGGCTTGGCTACAAGGCCGTAGCATACGAGCACAAATGGGCGACCAGGTGCACGCCGAAGCCCGATAACCCGTCTTCGTGTCAGGATGAGCGCGAGCGCGGGCAAGCGCAGAATCTTTACGACCGCATCTTTCGCGATAACCCCGATGCCAAAGTCCTTGTGCATGTCGGCCGAGGACACAACCAGGAGATAAAGGGAGAGAAGGTGTCGATGATGGCCGCACATTTCAAACAGATCACAGGCATCGACCCGTTCACGATAGATCAGATGTTTATGAGCGAGCGCAGCAGCCCTCAGGCCGAGCGCCGGCTTTACCGCTATGTTATGGGCAAGCGTCAGATCAATGAGCCAGTCGTCTTTCAATCCGCCAAAGGCGAGTTCTGGAAGGGGTACGGGTTCGACCTTCAACTTTTCCATCCGAGAACGCGATTCGAGAAAGGTCGCCCGGTCTGGCTTCGCATGGGAGGGTTGCGAAAAGCTGAAGAGATCGATTTGAAGAAGCTCAAGGGCGCAAAGCAAATTCTTTCAACCGCTTCGCCGGTCATCCTTGTGCAGGCTTTCGCCGCCAAAGAGGGCGCGGACGCCCTGCCGGTCGATCAGGTCGTAATCTCAAGCGCGAAGGGCGCGCCCGCGCTGGTCCTGCCGCCGGGAGCCTACCGCATAAGAGCCATCAACGAGGCGGGCGAAATCGTCGGCCAATATGAAACTTCCGTCAACTAGATATCACTAACACCACGACTCCGGTCCGGCTAGACTTTTCTGCCGCAGTCGCGAGGCGGTGAACGCACACTTCTACGCCTCGCGACTGCTACGGATTTCCGCTGTTTGAACAGACAACTTCCTGGAACGAATCGAGCCGCATTCGAGAAGTAGTGGTATGAGGACAGCGCCGGTTACTGTTAACAGACCGGTGATCGAGCGCGTCTATAAGCTTGCATTCGAACAGGTATGGTTAAGCGTATTGCTTTGAGACCGGCAGCGTTAATTAATATCTGGAGGCGAGTATGGGGGCACTCTTACAGGACTTGCGTTATGGCACAAGGATGTTGCTCAAGCATCCGGGTTTTACCTTGATCGCGATACTGACTCTTGCAATCGGCATCGGGGCAAACACCGCGATCTTCAGCGTCGTCAATTCGGTCCTGCTCCGCCCATTACCCTTCAAAGAGCCCGAAAAGATCGTAAAGATCTGGGAGACTTTTCATCCGAAGGGGCAGGGGACGGTGTCTGTCGCCAACTTGAAAGACTGGCGCGAGCAGAACGACGTATTTGAGCATATCGCCGCTTACACCTTTGGCAACTACAGCCTTCAGGGGCGCGAGCACCCCGAGCGCATTCCCGGTGTAACCGTCACCCCGGACTTCTTTGACGTGATGGGGGTTCAGCCCGCGCTGGGCCGTCTCTTTCAAGAGGGAGAGACGCAGGCGGGCAGCACGCGGCTGGTGGTGATAAGCACCCGCCTGTGGCAACGGAATTTCGGATCTGACCCCGGTATAATCGGCAAGGAGATAACGCTCGGAGGCGAGAACTTCACCGTCATTGGGGTGATGCCGTCAAGCTTCAGGTTCCCAAGTCAATTGACCGATCTCTGGGTCCCGCTCGTCTTCACGCCCGAGGAGCAAGCCAATCGAGGGAGCCACTCATACTTTGCCATCGCGCGGCTCAAGCCTGGTGTGACCTTTGCCCAGGCGCAAGAGCAGATGGTCACGATTGCGGGCCGCCTTGAACAGCAGTACCCGGACAACCAGAGCGGGCGGAGCGTCCTGCTCGTAGACCTTCAAGAAGAGGTGGTCGGCTACATGCGCCAGTCGCTTTTGATGCTGCTCGGCGCTGTCGGCTTTGTGCTGTTGATCGCCTGCACGAACGTAGCGAACCTGCTACTTGCGCGCGCGACGGGCCGTCGCAAAGAGATAGCCATACGCACCGCGCTCGGAGCGGGGCGCGGCCGTTTGATTCGGCAACTGCTGACGGAAAGCGTGCTGCTTTCGGTCACAGGCGGCGCTCTTGGCCTGCTCCTGGGCCGCTGGGGGACCGACGGCCTTGTGGCGCTGGCCACAGGCTACCTGCCGCGCTCGCAGGAGGTGAGCCTCGATTCGAGGGTCATAATTTTTACGCTGACAATCTCTGTGCTCACGGGCATACTCGCCGGGCTTGCCCCTGCGGTTCAAGTATCTAAGACAAATTTGCAGGAGTCTCTAAAAGAAGGCGGCAGGTCGGGTGATAGCCCGCACAGAAATATCGTCCGCAGCCTGCTTGTCGTGGGCCAGACGGCTTCGGCGCTTGTCCTGCTGGTCGGCGCGGGCCTGTTGATCAAAAGCTTTCTGCAACTGCAACGCGTAGATTCGGGGCTGCGACCGGAAAACACTCTGACCATGAGACTCACACTGCCTTCCTCCAAGTACAACACGCAGCAGGCGGTATCCGGCTTCTACGACCAGCTCTTGCCGAGGGTGTCGGGTTTGCCGGGGGTCGTCTCGGCGGGCGTAATTACGCTGTTGCCCGTGCAGCAATACGGCACTAACGGCAGTATCAATATCGAAGGGCAGGGGCCATACCCTCCGGGGCAAGCGCCGCTTGCAGAGTTCAGGGTAACGAGCCCTGATTATTTCACCACGTTCAGAATCCCGCTGGTGGCCGGGCGATTTTATACCGCTCAGGATCAGGCTAATACTGAGCCCGTGCTCGTCATCAACCAGGCCCTTGCTCGCCAGTTTATGGAAGGGGAAGACCCGATTGGCAAGCGCATTCGCGTAAGCGGAACGAGCTGGACTGTTATCGGTATGGTCGGCGACGTTAAGCAATCGGGTCTGACCGGCGCGGCCAGGCCTGAGCTATACCTGCCCTACGCTCAGGGGCTGAGCGCAGACTGGATGCGAGACATGACGCTTGTTGTTCGGGCCACGTCCGACCCGACGCTTCTCACAAATGCCATTCGCAGTGAGGTGCTCGGCGTGGACCCCGCGCAGCCCGTCTATAACGTAAAGACGATGGAGCAGGTCATCGCCGACTCGTTCTCTTACCAGCGGCTGAATACGATGCTGCTCAGCATCTTTGCGGGGGTGGCGCTGCTGCTGGCAGTTATAGGCATCTATAGCGTGATGTCGTACACGGTGACTCAGAACACGCGTGAGATCGGGCTGCGCATGGCGTTAGGCGCGCAGCAGATGGACGTGCTCAAGCTGATCGTAGGGCAGGGGCTTATGCTTACATTGATCGGCGTAGGCGTAGGGCTCGCGGCCTCTTTCGCGCTCACACACCTGATGGCAAGCCTGCTGTTCGGAGTGACCGCGACCGACCCGCTGACGTTCGCGGCGGTGTCGTTATTGTTGATAGTCGTAGCAGTCCTGGCGTGCTTTATCCCCGCTCGGCGAGCGACCAGAGTAGACCCGATGGTTGCGCTCAGATATGAGTAGGCGGCAACAAAGTCACTAGCAGGACGGGGATATGAGAGTCTTTCCGCTGATACGAGTTCCAAAAGCCCGCGCGTTTGCGCGGAGGCTCAGGAAATTGAGGCGCGACCTGCTGGTCGGGCGCGCGTTGATGATCCTTGAGTGCCTGGCTTTTGCAATCGCGCTGGCCGCGCTCCTTTATCGACGCGGGGAGTTTGCCGAATGGGTCAAAGAAAACCCTCTGCTTGCCACGCTGGTTTTGGCGGCGGCAATCTTTGTCCTGCTGCACATCGCATTGGCGCGCAGGTTGCGATCAGTCATCGAGCGCCGCTTCGCCCCCCCACCTTACGACGAGCGGCGCATCCTGTTCGATCTCGGCCAGGAGGCCCGCGCGGCAACCAACATTGATGAGCTTTATAGCTCGATAGTCTTCAAGATCGCCGCCGCCCTGCAATCCTCAAACGTCTCGGTCTTTGTCCGCGATGAGGCGACGGGCGATTTTTTCTGTCGAGCCTCGTGGCCTGAACCCGCGCCGGGCCCGGCCGAGACTGAGCCGCTGGCTTTGTCGCGCAACTTTTTTGTGGTGAGACGGCTTAGACATCTGGCCTCACCGCTGATCGTCGAGCCGGAAGAGTTGGAAATATGGGGCCAGGCGCTGAGCCTTGCGCCCGCCGCTCTGCGCGATTCGCGGCTGCGCGAGCGCGAGTTGCTCCTGCGCGTCAAGGCCTACCTGATGATACAGATCAGGATCAAGGATCAGCTGATCGGCATACTCTCGCTTGGGCCGAGGCGCGCGCCGCATAAATACTCGCAGGCGGATAAAGACATGCTCGTGTCGGTTGCGGGCGAGATGGCCTTTGTGATCGAAAACTCAAGGCTTGCCGAGCGCATGGTTGCCGAGGAGCGATTGCGGCGCGAGCTTGTTCTGGCCACTCAAGTCCAGCAGCGGCTCTTTCCCACTCACCCACCAGTCTCGACAGGCGCAGAGATGTCGGGCTTCTGCCAACCCGCGCGCGGGGTCGGTGGCGACTACTATGATTTCCTGAGCCTTGACCACGGGCGAATCGGCATCGCCGTTGCCGACGTTGCAGGTAAGGGGATATCGGCGGCGCTCTTGATGTCGAGCGTTCAGGCGTCGCTTCGCAGCCAGGCGATGATTCAGGACGGCCTGCCCGAAGCCACAGGCTCGCTGGTTTCGTTAGTATCGAATCTGAACCGGCTGCTTTTCAGATCGACGGGCGGCACGACCTATGTCACGTTCTTTTATGCGCAGC
>CAZTUB010000016.1:29381-156084 GCA_964615905.1 uncultured Clostridia bacterium | reverse complement strand
AACGGGTGTAATTGCGGCTGCCGGGTCGGGCACGCGAATGCTGCCGGTAACGCTTGCTTATCCTAAAGAACTGCTGCCTGTAATCAATAAGCCAGCCATACATCTTATTATCGAAGAGTACATAGATTCGGGGATAAAGAAGATCATCGTCGTAACGGGCGCGAACCCTGAGCCGTTATACCGCCAATATGACCTGTCGAACCTGCCGCCCGCAGGCAAGCACAAACCGCTTGATGAGTTTGTCGAGAAGCTCAATGGGATAGAGGTCATCTTCGAGCCGCAGGAAGGCCCTTACGGGAACGGCACGCCTCTGCTTGTTGCGCGCCGCCACATCCCGGATGGCGAGGGGTTTATCTATTCCTACGGTGACGACATCTTGAAGACCGCTGTGCCTTTCGCGCGCCAACTGATCGACAAGCACAACAGCACAGACGCGCTTGTCGTCGGCACCCAGGAAGTGCCGTGGGAAGATGTCGTCCGATACGGCATCGCGCAATTGAAAGAGGGGGACACAATTGGCGAGATGGAAGACGTGGTGGAGAAACCTTCCCGCGAAGAGGCCCGCTCGAACCTTGCGATGTTCGGCCGCTTTTTACTCTCGACAGAGCTGATACAGGTGCTCTCGGAGATACCGCTCGGCAAATCGAACGAGTTATGGCTCACAGATTCAGTTCGCGAATATGTTCGCAGAGGCGGGCGAGTCGTCACCCAGCCGGTTGTCGACGGCGAATGGCTGACAATCGGAGACCCTGTCAATTACCTGAAGACCTTGATGGAATACGCGCTCTCTGACGCGGAACTGCGCGACGCGCTTGAGCCGCGAATTCGCCGCTTGTTGAGTGACAAGTAAACAGTGACAAGTGACAAGAAAGACCGGAGCGGAATTTGGCCCTTGCCTCTTTCTTGTCACTTGTCACTTGTCACCTGTCACCCTCCCTCTGGAGTCGTCGCTTGTCAGGGATTTAAGGAACTCGACGAGGTCGGCCATCTCAGATTCGTTCAGGTCAACCGGTTCGAGCTGCCAGTCACGGCCGGGGTTATCGTTCCCGCCCTTGACGTAGAACCGCAGAACATCGAAAAGCGTCGCCGCGCTCCCGTCGTGGAAGTAGGGCGCGGTCAACTCCACATCCCTGAGCGACGGCGTTCTAAATGCGCCGATGTCTTGCGAATTGCCCGTGACCAGGAACCGCCCCAGCTCTTTAGCTCCGTCTTGTTTTTTTAACGCCTCGACGAGCTTCGACGCTTCGGGGTTGCGAACAATCTCAAGCGCCCTCCGAGAAAGCTGAATATAGGCCGGGTGGTTGACCGACGCGCCTGTGTTTCTAAAGTTCTGGTCCGAGAAGAAAGGAAAGGATTGATTGAATGTGTGGCAGATAGTGCAGCGCCCCTTGCCGCGAAATAGGAAGAAGCCTCGCTGCGCGGCTTCACTGATCGCTGTACGGTCACCCGCGAAGAATCTGTCGAACGGCGAATTACCCGACACGAGCGTTCTTTCAAAAGCGGCTATCGCTTTAGCTAATGACTCCGTGGTCACAGGGCCGTTGAAGACCTCTTGAAACTTCTGGCGATATTCGGGCAGGCCATTGATTCGTGCTACAACTTCGTCAAGCGAGGGGTTGCCCATCTCATCTGGATCGACGAGCGGCAAGAGCGCCTGCGCTTCGAGCGAAGCGGCCCGACCGTCCCAGAACTGACCCGAATTAAACATCGCGTTCAGAATAGTCGGCGAGTTGCGCAGGCCGCGTCTCCCGTTTATCCCTTCCGAAACCTTCTTCCCGTCGGTGAATGCAAGCTTCGGGTCGTGACAGCTCGCACAGCTTATCTTCCCATCGGCAGATAGCCTCGCGTCAAAAAACAACTCCCTGCCAAGCTCTATCTTGGCGGTCGTTATGGGGTTGTCCTTTGGGACGAAATAGGCCCACGCTTCGGCTGGAATGCCGAGGGGCACGTTGAACCCAGGGCCGTCCGAGCCTGAGACAGGCCCGCGCGTTACGATGAGCAGGGCAAGCAGCAGAGCGAATATTGATACGGTTTGGAGTTTGAGCTTTCGCGCTGCCATTCGGATTGTCCGGTTGGAAAGGATGATTACTGTGCCGCTTCGCCTTCGACTACGAAAGCGATGGGAAGCTCCGCGCCGGGCTGCGTCTTCAATTTAGCTTCAAATACGAGATGCCCGTTCGAGTCTTTGTAAAGCGCGGGGAGGGTAGCGCCCCCTTGCGCAGAGACGAGGCTGACGGGCGAAGGGTGATTTCCGCCCAGCGTCTTCGCGCTCAACTTTACTAGCTCCTCGAATTTGTACCTGGCTTCGGGGTCGGTGTCGCTCGCCACGGGCGACATAACAAGAAAATCCCTGTAGGTCGAAATGCCAAGATGGTTGCCGTCCGCAGGGTGCAAGGCGTACCTGAGCGTGTATGCGCCCGGCTTGATCCCCTGCCCTCTGTAATCTTTGGTCGCCTTGGGAAACGAGATGACGCCGATAAGCGTCGACTCGCCAAGCTCTGTGTAGATAGCCCCCGATACGTCATCCTTCGCTTTTGGCTTGACCGATTTCTTTAACCAGATTTCGCATAAGACCTCACCGTTTGTGAGCGTCACGCGATGCCCTTTTGGTTCGAGCGAATCTTTGAGCGCAGCCGACGCGGCGGCGTCCGAGAGCGGGCCAGTTGTCTCAAGCTTGCCGCCGTCGGCAAGCACGCTAAACGAAAAAGCCAGCAAGGCGATTGCAAGAACAAGAATTCTGCGAGCCATCAACAAGTCTCCCGTTTCACCCTCAATCTATCCTCAAAAGAAAGGCACAAAGCCGCCGGAAGCTTTCGCAACTCTCCCGTCGATTTTGTGCCGTCGATTGGAATAAGAATCTAGCGCGCGAATGAGCCGACAAACGCGCTGCGCCGACCATGCGAAGTCCACGAGACGCCAAGGCCCGGCCCCGTGTACTTATCGAGCTCGGCCACGGCGGGCATAGAGTGCGTCGTCTCTGTCAACGGCGGATAGAAGGCGACTTCGTTTCCGCAAAGGTGGTCTTTGTCTCCGATCATGCGCGTCTCGACGCCTGCGATGTCGCCAGCCTTCAGCACAACGGTTCCGTAGTGGCCGCTTGAGTGATTGACATCGAGCTTGATCGGAGCAATCTCGACGCGCACAACGTCTTTCAGCAGATCACCGCCCATCAAGCGGGCGAAACTGAGCAAAGCCGCGCGCTGGTTTTCGTTAGCGCGCTCGTCAACGATCATCACCGCTTTCGCGGGGTACGGGTTGCTGTAGGTGTCGCCAAGCGTTGCTCCCGCTTTGACGACGCCGACGACGCTCAGCCCGGCGAGGTTGACGCCGCTCCAGGAACCTTTTTTGACGCGCCAGCCGAGGATGGCCAGATCGCCAACCAGACCAACTTCGCCGTTTGCTACGCACGGACCTGTGTATACGTCCGCGCTGCGCGTCTCAACGTAATCGCCGGAAATTTGCTGCGCCTGGATTGAAGACGCCGCAACGAGCATGGTCAGCGCGACCGCCGCCATAAGTGATACTCTACGCATGTTCTAATTCTCCTATACTGCCCAATACTACTAATACTGCCAACTACGGCCAAAAGTTACGAAAAGTCTTTCATTGAATGCTATAGCCCTGATTCTCGCCCGTCAAGCAAGTCAAGCCTGCCCCGTGCCGTAACACCTGCGGTCGCCCGTCGAGCATTCGCCCGGCTCGGCCAGCCGCCCGTCAGGCCCGATACAAGATTGAGTGAAGACACACCAGAAAAGACCGTCGTTCGTCGGCGGCACGGTCGGGTCTTTTTCGGCAAGGATAAACTGGCCTTTCCACCTCAAACAGTGGCAAAGGTCGGGGCTGTGTGTGCTGAAGCGTTCGGCCTCTGTCCTCATCTCGAACCTCCTCGCGCTGCTTCGAGAAGCGCGCGCTTGACCGCAACTCGCGCAAGCTGAATCTTGTAGTTGTTGCGACCGAGACTCTGTGCGCGGCGAACGGCCATGTTGCCTGCAGCCTCAGCAGTCTCCTCGGTTATAGGTTTGCCCACGAGCGATTGCTCTGCTTCGGTAGAACGCCACGGCCTCGGAGCGACGTGCCCCAGAACCACACGCGCCGATTTCACCTGATTGGCCGTCAGGCTAACGACGACCGAAGCGGTTGCGAGCGGCCAATCGAGCGCCTCGCGCTGGCGAACTTCGTATGTCGCAGTCCGCGCGCCTTGAACCGGCGGGACGACAATCTCTGTGATGATCTCGTTCGGTTTCAAATCGTACTCGCGCTCGTCATTCGATTTAGGCACGATATAAAACCTTTCAAGAGGGACCTCTCGCGCTCCTTGCGGGCCGTAAACGCGCGCCCTCGCGCCGAGCGCGATGAGCGCTGGTGCAAGGCTCGACGGGTTCACAAAATAGGCCGGGCCGGTGTTGTCGAGGATAGCGTGGTAGCGGTTGTCGCCGTTCGGGACAAGCGACTGGCCGCTCTCGTCTTTCGCAAGCAGACCATAGCCCGCGCGGTAGTACCAGCAACGGGGGCGCTGGCAAAGCTCCCCGGCTACAGTCCCCATATTTCTGATCTGGGGGCTGTGTATTCCACCTGCGGCCTCAGAGATTGCTCGGTAGCTTCGGCCCACAACCGCGTTATCGAGCAGGTCCTGGATGGTCGCAAGCGCCCCAAGCCTCAGCCCTGTATTCGGCGAGTAGCTAATCCCACGCAGCTCCTTGATCTCTTTTATGTTCACAAGCCGTTTAGGTCTTGCCACATCGTCCTTCATAAGCGAGAGCAGGTCTGTGCCTCCCGCAAGGACTTCGGCTTCGCCCCAGGAGTTGCCCAGCAAGGCGACAGCTTGTTCTTTGCTTGTAGGGCTAGCGTATTCAAATGCGCGCATTGTTGCCTCCCTTCTTTTCGAGCGCGGCAAGCACGCGATCAGGCGTGAGCGGCAGGCTCGGAACCCGAACGCCGATGGCGTTCGCAACTGCGTTTGCGATCACTGCCGTAGGCGAGACCACGGGCGGCTCGCCCAGCCCGATCACGCCGCGCTCGTCATAGCCCTTGCCTGTCATCATGTGGACGACAAACTCGCCAATGTCGCCAAGCCCCGCGAGCTTGTAGAACTCCATGTTCGGGTTGAGCATGCGACCCGTGGCCTGGTCCATGATCTTCTCTTCATAAAGCGCCGAGCAGACGCCCATAATCAGCGCGCCGTACACCTGGCTCTCTGCGGTCTTCATATCGATAATCAAACCACAGTCCTGAACCGCGACAAGCTTATTCATCTTGACCACGCCGGTTTCAATATCGACGGATACATCGGCCATCTGCACGCCGCCGACGCCCTGGCTCGTCAGGCTGCCGGGGCCGGGGTTCTTGCCTCGAACCGTGATGGGCATAGCGCCGATCTTCTGGCAGGCCTGTTTCCATGTCAATTTGCGAGCAGGGTTGCTCTTGACTCGAATCGTTCCGGCCACCGCTTCAAGATCGGCGGGCTGCGCGTCGAGCGCAGGCGCTACTTTCGCAAAGAGCGCGTCAAGCGCGTCAAGCGATGCGCGCCGTGTCGAAGCGCTGACGCCGCCGATTGTCGTGCTGCCGCCAGAGCCGCCCGAAACCGGGAACCGGTTATCGCCGATGTGGACCTTGATCGCTTCGAGCGGAAGGCCGAGCGTGTCGGCCGCGACTATCATCAAGGTTGTGCGCGTACCTGTTCCAAGGTCCTGCGTCCCCATCTTCAACTCGACAGAGCCGTCCGGGTGGATCGTAAGGTCGCAGTCGCTCGCGTGACCGCCGCCGCCCCAGGTGTGAAGCGAAAGGCCGAGGCCGCGTTTGACCGGCCCCGAACTCTTATCGCCGCGCGGGTGCCAGTTCTTTTTCCAGCCGATGAGATCGGCCGCGATCTTGAACTCTTCACGGTAGATTTCTGCGCGCTGGCCCGTAAGATCGAGGTTCTTCAAGAAGAGGTCGAGCGGGTCCATGTTGAGCGCGGCCGCGAGGTCTTCGAGCGCGCCCATAGTTATGTAGCAGGCCTGGGGATGGTTAGGCGCTCGCCACGCCCTCGCGCTCCCGACGTTCGTCGAGATGGCCGTGTGCTGCTTGCGCTGGTTCGGTATCTGGAAGACGTAAGGGATCGGTGGCGAGCCGCCGCCGCCGACTCCGCCTGACCCCCACGACTCCGACTGCCAGGCGGTAAGCGTACCGTCTTTCTTTGCGCCTATCTTAACATGCGCGTAAGCGGAAGGCCGCGACCCGGCTACCATCAACTCCGCGTCGCGCTCAAGCATCATCTTCACGGGCTTCCCGGCGGCCAGTTTTGAGAGGTGCGCGCTCTCGACGCCCCAGCGATCAGGAGCGAACTTGCTGCCGAACCCGCCGCCGATGTGGTCCATCTTGACGCGGACGTTGCCCGCTGGGATGTTGAGCGGGCGGGCCATCTCGCCTGCGATGCCCGATACGTTCTGTGTGGAGATGTGAACGAGCAGGTTTTGATCGTCCGTCCATTCCGATATCGCGCCGTGGGTTTCGAGACAGCAGTGCGTGATGACGGGCATCGCGTAATCGCCTTCGATCACGACCTCGGCCTCAGCGAACCCCTTATCCGGCTCGCCCGATGTCTGCGCCGCGCTCGGCCTCGCATTCGCGCCCGCGCCTTTCGGGTCGTTGTCCAAGACGAGGTGCGGCAACCGCTCGTACTGAATTTTGACCGCGCGAGCGGCGTCTTCAGCCGTCGATTCATCGACCGCGGCGATACCGACTATCTCGTCTCCGGCCCAGCGAATCTCAGTCCCTGGCCCCTGGATCACTTTAACGGCTTTGACGCCGGGCATGCGCTCGGCCTCGCTCGTGTCGATGCTGACGATCTTCGCATGGGCGAAGGGCGAACGGACTATCTTGCCGAAAAGCATCCCGGGGCGGTTCAGGTCATATGTGTACTTTGCGCGTCCTGACACCTTTTCAGCGCCGTCTATGCGCGATATTCGCTTGCCGATGAGCGAACGCTTGTCTGCTTCGGGCCACTTGTATTCAGCCATTTCGTCGCCCCCCTCTCTGTCTCTTCGCGGCCTGAAGGACGGCCGCGCGCACTCCGACATAGGTTCCGCACCGGCACAGGTTGCCGCCCAACCCCTTGTCTACCTCTTCGGGGGTAGGGTTCGGGTTCTTGTCGAGAAACGCTTTGCAAGCCACGACGAAGCCGGGCGTACAGAACCCGCACTGCATGCCGTCGTTATCAATGAAGGCCTGTTGAACCGGATGCAGCTTGTCGCCTGTCGATAGACCCTCGACGGTGGTGATTGCTTTTCCCTGCGCTTCGACGGCGAGCACAGTGCAGGAGTAGACCGTCTTGCCATCCATAATCACCGTACACGCTCCGCAGGTGGCGCGGTCACAGACCGGCTTTGCCCCTGTAATGTCCAGGTCGTTGCGCAGCGCCTCAAGCAGCGTTATGCGCGGCTCGACCTCGGCGGTCTGCTTCTTTCCGTTGATTGTCAGCGTGATAGGAAATTTGCCTGGACCGAGGACTTTGACTTCAGCCCCGGCAACTTTGATAACCTTGTGGCCCATGACGAGCGGCACTGAAAGCGATATACCCGACACCTTCAAAAAGTTTCGACGGTTCAGGTCCGTGCCCTTCTCTTTAGGCTTATCGTCGTCGTGCATCGGTAGCCTCCACAATAAAGCTCGCCGGGCTACTGGTCCCGCGCGGGCGTTTCTCGAAATTCCATTTCTTCGCGGCAGCAAGTGCAGGGTCCGGGCGCGTATGCCGTTATGTTGCAAACCTCGCAGAAATAGTAAAGGTCGTATAGCTTTCCTTCCTTCACCGATTGGACCTTGATGATCTCCAGCTGGCCCTCCGGGTAAAGGTTGGCGGTCAATTGTAGATCGCGGGCTCGGACCCGCGAGTCTGTAAAGATTGCGGTTGAAAGATCCGACGGCAAGAAACTATAAGCCTTGCCGCTCGAAGTCTTGAACGAAAACCGGGAATTCTCCGAATCGCATTTTTCGGCGGCGTCTAGCTGCCGCCCCTTGCTGTCAACGCAGAAGGCCCGCCCGCGAAGCACCACTTCCCCGGCGAAACAGGGGCTTACCGCCAGGCAAAGCAAGGCGACAAGCAGGCTTGCTTTAGCGGGGCGCATCCGGGTCTTTTTAAAGTTGGTCAGAATAATTCCCTTGCCGGGGCTGATAGCCTGTCAAAAGCAACGCCGACCGCTCCACTGATTGGCGAAATACATTTGCAAATAATGCTTGAGGATCAGGCCGGCCGCTACATTATCATGCGCGCAATAATTCACGCAATCACCCTGCCCGCAAGACCTGCGCGGTTGCGGCCTTAATTATGTGAGATGTGGTCGCGAGGCATTTGTAAAAACTGGTAAAAAGTTTCCCGCCCGGCCGCCTTGCAGGGGTCTTGTCCGGCTTGACTTTTTCAATGGGCGGGTTAGAGTTTAAGAGCAATTTCAACAAGCCAGGCGGGCTTGA
Organism: uncultured Clostridia bacterium; assembly: GCA_964615905.1. Classification (GTDB taxonomy): domain Bacteria; phylum Acidobacteriota; class Blastocatellia; order UBA7656; family UBA7656; genus DATLMR01. The sequence continues at coordinate 147,639 of CAZTUB010000016.1, read as the reverse complement.
ATACCGGGAGGATTGAGGCTATGGGAGAACAGTACAAGGCAGTGCTTGAAGAGAAGATCGAGGAGCTGGGCGGCAGCAACATCCGTGTTTACATAAACGACGAGGGCGTTCACCCGAAATACAAAGAGCATCTCGAAGCAACTTTCCGAAACGCTGGGGTCAGGTTCGTCGAGACGCGCGATGAGGCCAACTTTGTCTTTGACGGCCACTGCGAGCCTGTAAGCCGGTTCGGCCAGATCGTCGCTTTTTTCACAAACGACCAGCTTGCCTTCGCGGGCGGGTGGTAGCAATTGCGGAGTGCGACCATGTGGCCGCACTCCGCACCTACTTTACGCTCCGGTAATGATCGTGACCGACACGCGGCCACACAATTACACGCCTCAGGTGCCACCGAAGCCGATGACGACTTTACCTGCTTCAACTATGACGGGGACTTTGCGCTTGCCGTTCGAATGGCCAAGCATTTCATCCAAGCGGGAGGAATCTGCCTTCACGTTGTGGTACTGGACCGAGTAGCCTCTCTTGCCGTAATCCTCACGGGCGGCCTCTGTATATGGTCAGCCTTCCTTGCCGTAAATCGAAACTTTTCTATCAGCCATATTAACTCCTTTATCCAGAGCGTCCAGGCTCATTCTAATTCTCGCCGCCCCACTTTGCCAGCAATCGGCGGCAGTTCGCGTTCGGCCTTGTCAGCCGGGCCAAGTTCTTGATGAAATGGCGTAGACGAGACTTTGCCTGATGCCAGACGAACCGACAGATCAACCGTTTCCGCCTTCGCTTATACTCGACGGTATCCCTGACGGGATCACAGCGCAAGACCCGACGGGGCGGCTTGTCTACGCCAATGACGCGGCGGCGCGGCTCAGCGGGTACGCAACGGCGCATGCGCTATTGACGGCTCCCGGCGAAGAGGTGCTTTCAAAGTTCGAGATACTCGACGAGCACGGCCGCGCGTTGCCGCTCGGTTCGCTGCCGGGGCGGCGGGCATTTCAAAGCAAGGTGACCGAGACGGCGACGCTGCGGTTCAGGGTTATCGCGACGGGCGAAGAGAAGTGGGCGGTCGTTAAATCGACGCCGATGCTCGACGAGAATCGCGAGGTGAAGCTCGTGGTCAATATCTTTCAAGAGATTTCCGACCACATGCGAGTCGAGCATATACAACGTTTTCTGGCGCAGGCAGGGGCGTTGCTTTCAAGGTCGCTCGATTACGAGACTACGCTCGCGGCGGTCGCGAGGCTGGCGGTTCCGCACCTTGCCGACTGGTGCTCTGTCGATGTAGTCGAAGAAGACGGCGAGGTTCGGCAACTGGCATTAGCTCACGTCGATCCTGAGAAGGTCGCCTGGGCTCGCCGCTTGCGCGAGCAGTACCCGCCAAACCCAAATGAGTCGCAAGGCGTTCCGAATGTCTTGAGAACGGGGCGGGCTGAGTTCTACCCTGAGATACCGGATTCGATCCTCGTCGCTTCGGCCCGCGACAAGCAACACCTCGAAGTGTTGCGGCAGGTCGGGATAAAGTCCGTCATTATCGTCCCGCTCGTGGCGCGCGACCGCGTGCTTGGCGCGATCACTTTCGTCTTTGCCGAATCGGGGAGGCGATACAGTAAGAGCGATCTCGCCCTGGCCGAAGACCTCGCGAAACGCGCGGCGATGGCGGTCGATAACGCGCGGCTTTACCGCGAGGCGCAGGAGGCCGTGGTCGCCCGCGAAGAAGCGCTCCGGCACCGCAGCGAGTTGCTTGAAAAAGAGAGGCTCGCTCGAAAAGAGTTGAAGGCAGCGGTCGCCGCTCTCCGTTTGAGCGAGGCACGGCTGCGCAGACTGGTCGACTCGAATATCGTAGGCGTCGCGCTCTTCGATCTCGCGGGGAACTTTCTTGACGGCAACGATGCCTTCTTGAAGATGACCGGGTACACCCGCAAAGAGCTGAAGTCGGGCGAAATGCGCTGGAAGGATATGACTCCTTCTGAGTATGAGGAGATAGACAGGCGCGCAATCGACGAGATGCGAGAGCGTGGAGTCGCCGCCCCGTGCGAGAAAGAATACTTTCGAAAAGACGGCTCGCGAGTGCCTGTTCTGATCGGCTCGGCGCTGCTCGACGAGGGCGAACAAGAGACCTGCATAGCTTTTATAGTCGATCTGACCGAGCGCAAAAGGACCGAGAACATCCTGCGCGCCTCGGAAGAAAGGTTCTCGAAAGCCTTCAAAGCCAACCCTGACCCGATGAGCATTCAGTCGATGATCGACGGTCGCTACATAGACGTAAACAATAGCTTTCTCGAAATCTCGGGTTTTTCGCGTGAAGAGGTGGTCGGACACAGGGTTCAGGAGCTGAACCTGGCGGCACAAAGAGGTGACCTGTCAGAGATTGCAGGCCTGCTCAGGAGGGGTGAGTTAATCCACAACAAAGAGGTTTCGTTTAAGACTAAGCGCGGCGAGACGCGCTGGGGTCTTTTGTCGGTCGAGTATATCGAGTTGGAAGGCGAGCGGTGTCTGCTGACGGTAACGAGCGACATAACGGAGCGCAAAAGGCTTGAAGAACAGATAAGTCGCGCGCTCGCAGATGCAGAACAGGCGAACAAGCTTAAGGACGAGTTTCTGGCCAATCTCTCTCACGAGCTAAGGACGCCGCTTTCGCCTATAATCGGCTGGGCGCGAATCCTTGAGCGCAACCCTGACGATACGCATCTCATGAGCCAGGCGCTGCCTGTAATAATCCGCAACGCGAAAGCGCAGATTGGGCTTGTCGAAGACCTTCTCGATATGTCGAGAATCATCACCGGAAAGATGCGGCTTGAACTTCAAAACGTCAATCTGGCCGAGATTGTAAAAAGCTCCATAGAGACCGTGCGCTTCTCGGCCGAAGCCCGGAGTATAAACCTGGAAACGAGCATCGAAGAGTCTCTCCCGCACGTCGTTGGCGACGCTAACAGGCTGCAGCAGATATTCTGGAATCTACTGTCGAACGCGATCAAATTCACCCCCGACGGCGGGCGCGTTTCAGTAAGCGCGAGGCGTGTGGGCAACAACGCGGAAGTCCATGTGACAGACAACGGGATTGGAATAAACCCGGATCTATTGCTCGCGGTTTTCGAGAGGTTTCGGCAGGCAGACGAAGAGTCTACGAGACAACTGGGCGGGCTTGGGCTTGGCCTCGCAATCGTGCGCAGCCTGGTCGAATTACACGGAGGCACGATCAGCGCCCACTCGGAAGGCAGAGACAAAGGCTCACAATTCACAGTCTTGCTGCCGCTCACGGGCATAAAGCCGCACTGACCTGAATTGCCTAATCTTTATTCGACGAGTTAACTACTGTCGCGTCTTCGGCGATGGCCGATGGGGTGATCGACTCTTGAGCAGAGAGCCCTGCGTGGACGGCACCGCGCGGGCGCTCGCTTTCGTTGTTGATTACGTTCGAGATAAAGCCCATTGCACGGGCCTCGTCGGCTGTGAAATAGTGGTCGGCCGTGTCCGTAAAGAACAACCGCCGGGCCTCGTCATCCGAAAGGAAAGTGTCGCGGGTGTAGACGCGTACGAGTTGATCGACCGTCCGCTCAAGCTGGTCGACGCGGTCGCGCAGGAATGCGCGCGGGCCGTCGCTTTTCCAGCTTATGTCGTGAGACATGAATTCAGTGTTGGGGTATGCCGAGCGGTTTTCGGCAGGAGCAGCGAGCATCACGGTGACGGCCGCCGAGTGGACCTTGCCAAGCCCGACCGTATGTATGTCGCAGGGCGCGTTTTGCAAGACGTCGTAGATTGCCAGCGCGTCGGTTACGCTGCCGCCGCAGGAGTTTACAAAGACCGTTACAGGGTCCTGGCTCTCTTCAAACAATTCGTGCAAATGAGTTATGAACTTCTCTGCCCGCTCGTTGCACACTTCGCCGAATAGATAAACTCTTCTCATAGCATTCGCATAAACGCCCGACGGGCGTCCCTTTCACTAAATGTCCTGCTTGAGAGACAATTAGAGGGCCGGATTACCAGCCGTACTGCTTGGACATAACCTCTGGTATAAGGGCCTGCTGGGGCAAAGCGTGGAGTCGGGGCCAACCGGGGCTGCCTCGCTTTGCCATTCGAGGCGTAGTATATAAATCAACCTTTCCTATTTCAATCCAAATCTTTTACTCAGATGCAAAACGATTCTACCGCGTAGCCCGTTAGAAATTAATTGTTGTAACTTTATTAAGGTATAGATTGTAGAAACAACCTGTGTTATCGTTGCATCGATAAGCAGATGGAATACTTATTCGGAGCCCCCGCCAAAAGATTCTTCGAGCGACGCGACATAGTAAGGCAAGGTCCGGTTTCAGACCGAAGACCTGAGAGATGAATAGTCGGAATAGCCGGGTGAACGGGCTCGACCAGTTCCGGCAGGGGCAAATTGTTCGAACAGAATAGAGAGGACGGGGATTGTTATGGTCTTTGCAAGGCTCCGCGCCAGAAATTTCACCAGAAATTTCATTTCAGCACTGATAATATTTACGCTAACCTGTTCGCTTGGCCTCGCCGAGCCGGTTTCAAAAAAATCAAAATCGCGCAAGACGGCTGCCCGCAGCGCGAAAAAGGTGACAAAGAAAGTGGCCCGCACTCGCTCGGCCGCCGCTAAAAGTCGCGCTGGCAAATCTAAAAGGGTTAACGCCCGCGATTCAAGACGGAAGGGGCGCGCGTCGAAGAGCCGGACCCTGAACGCTCGCAATCGCAACTCGCGGTCGCGCTGGCGCGGGCGCGTGGCGACCAGCCGACCTTCTTACCACCCGACGGGCATACATAATTTCCTGACGCAGTCCTGGGTCAGCGCCAAAAACGCGCCACAGCCTCAGGCAGAACCGGCGCAGACGGTCGTCATCCCTGAGCAGACCGAGTCGGGGTACGTACAGCGTAAGGCCTCATCTCCAGCGTACGGCTCAAGTGGAGCGCCTGTTGACGCTGTACAGTTCCAGTCAAAGACGGCCGCAGAGACGCTTCAAGACCCGCTTTCGTTAAACCCGCTTGTGCTGGCTTACGCCAACAGCCTCTCTGCTCGCGGGTTCGACGCAGGCAACCAGGGATTTATCGTCGAGACGTTGGACGGCGAAATCCTCGCGGAGCATAATGCCGACAGGCCGTTCAACCCCGCCTCGGTCGTCAAGGTCGCAACCTCGCTTGTCGCCATCTCAAAGCTCGGACCCGATTTCCGGTTCCGCACATCGCTTTACACTGACGGCGCGCTCGACCCCGCGACAGGGACGCTTCATGGCTCAATCTATCTGATCGGGAGTGGCGACCCGGCTTTCTTTTACGAGAACGCCATGCTGATTGCCGACCAGCTAAACCGCAGCGGCATTCGAGAGGTCACAGGAAACCTCTACGTGCTCGGCCAGTTCTATTTCAACCTGTCGGCATCGCGCGAGGCTTCCGCAAAGTCCTTCCGCAACACGCTCACACCGGATTCCTGGAGCAACGGGACGAGGGCTGCCTTCCAGCGTTTCCAGGCGATGAGAGCGCCCGCGTCCTCGACTGAGCAGGTATCGAACGGGCTCGCGCGCGTCTCGTCAATCCCTTCCGCGCCGCCTTCGCTCAAGATTACCGGTGAGACGATAACCGAGCAGGTGGTCGATACGACAAACCTCAAGCTTCTTGCAGTCCACACTTCGCTTCCGCTGGTCCGTGTGCTCAAGGGGCTCAACGACTTCTCGAACAACTGGATGGCAAGCGTCATCGGGAACCTCGTCGGCGGGCCTTACGCCGTCCACGCTTTCCTGAGAACCGAAGTCGGCTTGAAGCAGGAAGAGCTGAACATCGTCACATCTTCGGGCCTGGGGACGAACTACATCTCGCCGCGCGGAACGATTCAAATCTTGAGAAAACTGAACAACTACCTGCGAAAAGGCGGGCTGACGATTGAAGAGATTTTGCCGGTCGCGGGGGTCGATGCCGGGACGCTGCAAAGAAGGTTCACCGATTCATACAGAGGGTCTGTGGTCGGCAAGACGGGGACCTTGCGCAGCGTTAGCGCGCTTGCGGGCGTGGCCTATACACGGACAAAAGGGCCGCTCCTTTTTGTGATATACAACCACGGCGGCTCTCCTGCCACTTTCCGAAATGTGCAGGACGAGACGATTAAGAAGCTCATCACGTTCTTTGGAGGCCCCGCGCCTGTTCGCTACGTGCCGAACTCAGCGCCGCGCGTATCTGAGCGCACAGTGGAAGCGGATTCAACTTCGCCCGCTTTGATCGCGCCCAGGTAGGGACAGAGAAGAACAGCTAAGAACGGACGAGAACCGCTCGATCTAACTCAGGATATTAGACCGGCTGCCGAATAGTCAGCCGGTTTTATTATGAGAAACTCAGGTCTATCGACAACCCAGAAACGGCTTCTGGTCTTGAGCGCAGGGCTGATCCTGCTGGCGGAGGTCGTCAGGCGAATCCCCTTGCGCGAAGAGATCACAGTCTTCGTCGGGGCGTTTGAGATCGTCGTGGCGGTCTTGATCGGCATAGGCTTCGGCGTGTCCACGACGGGCGCGAAGCTCAAGGGCGGCGACTAGCTTTATATGCAGGTAAATCCCTGTCGGTCGGGCGTTCAATTCCCTTCCTCTTGCTTTTTTCCACCCTCATCCAAGATAATGCGGCAAAGGCTCTAGTTAAGTGTAATCACTCGGTCAGGAGGGTCCAGGCTCACGCGTCATTGGACTGAGCATTATGTCTGAACTCTGGTACATCTGGTTAATACTCGGCGCGCTGTTCATACTGGCAGAGGTCTTCACAAGCGGCTTTGTGCTTCTGTGGTTCGGCGTAGGGGCGCTTGCTGCGGCGCTGCTCGCGCTGACAGGGGTTGTCAGCCTGCCGCTTCAAGTCCTTGTCTTTCTGATAGTCTCGGTCGGGCTTACGATAGCCTCGCGGACGATCTTTGAGCAGGTCTTCATGCGAAGCTCGCCGGGCCGCGAGTTGAAGACAGGAATAGAGAGCCTGCCCGGTCAGGTCGGCATCGTGGTTGACGGGTCTTCGGGGGTGACCCGCGAAGGAACGGTCAGGGTCTTTGGCTCGACATGGCGGGCCATCCCCGTCGCGGGCGAGGAGCCGCTGCGCGAGGGCCAGCAGGTCGAGATTCAAAGAGTCGAAGGCACGTCAGTATACGTCAGACATCTTGATTCGGAACCGTCCTGGCGAAGCGCAAACCGGTTAGCTGAATAGTCAGGCGGGGCGGCGACGGCAACAACCCGCGAAGCTTTAAGGAGTGAAAGCGATGGATTTTGGGATAATATTTCTTCTAGTGCTCGCGCTTATGGTCTTGATCGTGACCTTCAAATCGTTTCGCGTAGTCGGGCAGGCTTCCGTGATGATCATCGAGCGGCTCGGCAAATTCCACAAGATGGCGACGAGCGGGCTAAACATCATCCTCCCTTTTCTGGATAAACCCCGCCCTGTCTACTGGAGCGGCGTAAGGCCCGGCCTGAACTCGCTCGACCTGCGCGAGCAACTGCTCGATTTCCCGCCGCAGCCGGTCATCACAAGGGACAACGTCACGGTCGGAATCGACTCGGTGCTCTACTACCAGATCACCGACCCTATCAAATCCATCTACGAAGTGGCGGACCTGACGGGCTCGATCATGCAGCTTACGATCACTGCCATGCGGTCGATCATAGGCGATCTCGATCTCGACCACACCTTCACATCGCGCGATTTGATAAACAACAAGCTGCGGGCGGTGCTCGACGAAGCAACCGACCGCTGGGGCGTGAAGGTGACGCGCGTCGAGATAAGGAACATACACCCGCCCGAAGACATTCGCGTTACGATGGAGAAGCAGATGACCGCCGAGCGAAATCGCCGCGCGCTCATACTCCAGGCGGACGGCGAGAAGCAAGCAGCAATCGCTCGCGCTGAAGGCCAGAAGCAAGCGGCAATCGCGCAGGCGGAAGGCGAAAAGGAGTCTTCGATACTCCGCGCAGAGGGTCAAGCACAGGCGCGGCTCAGGTCTGCCGAAGCAGAGGCGCAGGCGATCAGGCAGATCGCCGACTCGATCAGCGACGGCCAGGGCAACCCTGCACAGTACCTGCTGATGCAGCGTTATATCGAGTCGCTCACGAATATGGCGGGGAGCCCGAACGCGAAAGTCATCTACATGCCCGTTGAGACGAGCGCGCTGCTCTCTTCGCTCGGCTCGTTTAAAGAAGTCTTTTCAGAAGTCACAGGCGGCAGTGAGAAGCGGCAGGATCAACGCGATTCGCAGCTGCCACCCGCACTCCCTATGGGCAGGACCGGCAGGTAATAAAAGATGATTCGACAGGGTGGAGACGGGTCTTATTCTTCAGGCAAGTAATCCGTCTCCCCGTTCCCTTCAAAATATGCGCGGTAAAGAGCCTGCGCAAACTCCATCTGGCTGCGGTCCACCATCACCCTCAACTCACCGCCAAAAACCAGTTGGGGCAAGACAGAGAGCGAGTGACCGCCCTGCACAATCGCCGAAACGCCGTTCTGTTCAAGCATCTGCTTTAGCAACATCGCCACGGGGTATGCGACGGGTCTGCACAACTCTGCAAACTCGACGTAACGCCCCCGCTCGGCCTTCGCCGCCTTCAGCGCGTCGTCGCGCAGGCTCGCGGGTACGAGGCCGCACTCACACGAAGGACAGGAGGTGAGCCGAGGCTGAAATTCTCCGGCGCATATTGGGCAGAGCATCGACATAAGTTAGTGCTGAAGATCAGGTCACACCGGTCCCGGCACAGGGTCTTCCGGGTTCGGCACCGGCTCGTCGGGGTCGGGGATAGGGTCCTCTGGCCTTGGCAAAGGGACAGGATCGGGCTGTAATCTTCGATTATCTCTCATCGGTTCGCTCCCGGTTTTACGAACTTAGAAAAGCGGCTTTGTGTTCTCGGCCTTCTCGCCTGCGTCGAGCCGTCGCGACCGCGTCGAGCCGTATTCGATCAGCCAGTCGATGTCGCTTTTCATCCTGCGCGACCATGCGTATATGCCTTTGACGGCTTCCGCCTGCTCGGCGGTCAGCGGGCCATATGACCCCTGTTCGAGCAATTCGGCAAAACCCATAACCGACTGCACGCTCGATTCAAGCTCGTGGCCTGCGTTTACTATGAACTCGCTCTTGAGTCGGTTTATCTCAAGCAATTGCTGAGCAGAGCGGCGCAACCTGTCTTCGTCCTGTCTCAACCGTTCGAGCTGCTGGCGCAGATCGTCTGTGTTCCCCGACCCGACGTTCCTTGCGGCCGTCGCGCGAGCATCGGCCTCAGCCGCTCGCGCTTGATCGAGCGCCTGTTGAAGATCGGAGGCACGGCTTTCAAGCTCGCTTATTCGCGCCGAGGCGCTCTCGCCCTTCGACTCTATATGGCTCAGGTTGCTCACGACGACAACCTTGCCCGCGATCTCGCCTTTGTTGCGCACGGGCGCGACGGCGATGCTCACAGGCACGGGGTCAGTTCGGCTCAGTTGCGCCTCGAACCTGCTTACCTGTTGCGCGTCGTTTATACCGGCCCAGATCGCGTCATCCGACAGCGAGAGCGCTTCGGTCATCTCGGCCATGTGGCCAAGGTCTTCGTTTCTAAGGCCGAGAAACTCTCGCGCAGCGGCATTGAAAAAGGTGACACGGCCTTCCTTATCAAGCCCAATAACGGATTCAGGCAGGGCGCTGATAAGCGCCTGCGCCCTGCCGGCCGCTTCGGACGCGCGGCGTGCCTCATCTCGCGCGGCATCCCTGGATTTGGTGGCCGAGTCGAGCCCGGTCAAGTTCGAAAGAGTGAGCGAAAGCTGGCGGCCAACCCTGTCGGCAAAATCGACCTCTTCGCGCTGCCAATCCCTGACGCGGTCACACTGGTGAAGGTAGACAGCGCCTCGCAGCTTCCCGTCGATCTTAACGGGGATGGCCATCTCCGACAGGACTTGAAGTGAAGCAGCCGCATCTGTCCCCATCAGAGAATCGCTTCGGGAATCGTTGATAGCTACAGGCTCACCGCCTTCGCTTCTTTCACCAACCCGCCCCGGCAGATCAGCGGGCAATGATGCTCCAACCGCCGTATGGACGTTTGCGACAAGGTATTCATATTTGATCGGCTCTGGCTGGCCGCCGTCGCCGAAATCGACAAAGACTGCGCGCGATACGCCGAGCGCGTGGCCGAGCACTTCGGCCGCCGCTTCTTTCACTTCGTCAGGCGACCGCAGCCGCTGCATCGCTTCGGATAACCCAAGATAAGAGCTTTCGACGCGCAGGCGGTTGCCGCGCGAATCGCTCCCCTTAATCACATCGCCGATGACCGACGCCACTCTTTCTAAAGTCTTGCGCTCGTCGTCGGTCCACCGGCGCGGTCTTGACGAATGGACTTCGACGACGCCACTCGACGCGTCATCCGACAGAGGCACGGCCAGGTAGCCTACCATCCCGCTTTCGCGAGCTTCGCGCGGGAATAGACATCGCGGGTCCGAAGGCGCGTCTTCTAAGTCTATGGGCTCTCCTGTTTTCGCAACCGTCCCGGCCAACCCTTCTCCAATCGGGAGCGGAAGAAACTCAGCCGATTTCAACCCGTAAGACGCTATCATCCTAATCATCGAGGTGCCGGGCTCGACACGCCACAGGGCCGCGCTGTCGGCGTCGACAAGCCCTGCGAGGTCGCGCGTCACTGCCGCGAACGGCGTAGGTGAGTCAAGGCTTGAGATCAGCGAGCGGAAAAAGCCTGTTGCCTGCGCTTCGCGCTCGTCGCGCTCGTCGAGCGCTTCCCTCTTTTTGTCCAGCTCAAGCGCGACCGCCAGCCTGTTAGAGAGCCTCGCGAGTGGCTCTCGGTATTTCGAAAGCGACTCAGAGCTGATCGTCTCGTCCGACCTGGCAGCAATCACGCCGTTCCAACCGAAGGGGCCGGACCAGGGCAGCACCGCGAGGCTCTGGTCTGAGTCGAGCGGCGACGTGGTCCGGTCTGGTTTCGTTATCTCACTTGCGGCCTGCGCTTCTTCCGGCCCCGTTTCCGGCCGAGATTGCTCTAAAGCGCCCGGCGCTTGCGAAGACGCGGCTGGCAGAAAAGCACTGGTGCGAGCGAGCTGAGGCCGGGAATATTGTTGAGTTATAGCCCGTGGTACTTCTGCCGGGAGAGTTGAAACTTGCGCACGGCCTGGCCCTTCGTCCTGTGCTGCGTCGTCCGAAGGTAGGATATTCCTTAGTGTGTCGTCGCCCTCCCGACCGGCATAGATCGCGAGCACAGGTAAAGCCAGATAATCGCCAAACGCTCTGGCGATCTCGCGGGCTACGCTTTGGGGTTCGTCTTGAAACTTCGTCTGCTCGGCGGCGGAAGCGAACTGCGTCTCGCGCTCCATCGCCACCAGTTTCTCGCGGATGCGCGATTCCTTCTCGCTCTTGCCCTTGCGCGAGCGCAAGACCAGCCAGACTATGCTGATAAGCAAGATGACGGCGACCGCTGCGGCAATTCCGAGCGCCCATGGGTCTTGAAGATACCTCTCGATCATTTCGCGCGGCATGCTTCTTCCTCAATCGGAAATTTGAACAAATGATGATGATGACTCTGCTTCCCGGTCCACTACCAAAGCCTCACTCATGGGGGCAAGCCTGCGTCGCAGAGCGAGGAAAGTCTATGCTCAATCGAGCCACTAACGCAAGCAGTGGTCAGTGGTCAGACCTTAAAGCGAGGAAGGATTTTCCCAGGCAGCCTGTTAACCAGCGACCGACTACGGACCGCTGCTTGCGCGCGGTGCTCGACGAATGTACAATGCGGCCAGTCACCCTGAAAGAAAATCAAAGGAAGCCGGTCAGTGGAATCTCCGGGAGGATCTGCAATGGCTAAGAATGTTGCACCGCATCACAAACCGTCTGTTTCAAGAGTCGCTTCGATCAGTTTAAGGACCAACGTGCGCCTGGTGGCGGTGGCGGTCCTGCTCGCGGCTTTCATGTCAGCGAGCCTGCCTGCGACGGCGGCACGAAGCGTAAACGCGAAGGCCCAGAAGATTGCCAGGTCGGTCACGATCTACCGCGACGTTTACGGCGTGCCTCACGTCTACGCGCCTACGGATGCGAGCGCAGTCTTCGGCTACATTTACGCGCAGGCCGAGGACAATTTCTGGCAGATCGAGGATACATATATTCGCTCAATCGGGCGTGCGTCCGAAGTTTACGGCGAAGGCGACAAGGTTGATGATGCGACCGCATTTCTTTATGGAGGCACGCCGCTGGCCAATGACCTGTTGAACCGAGCCCTTGAGGTCCCTCGTCTTTCAAAGGCAGAGTACGAGCGATCAAGCCCGCGCACACGCGCTCTTGCCGAAGCCGTCGCCGACGGGCTCAACTACTACCTTGCGACGAACCCGGACATAAAGCCGCGCCTCATCACAAGGTTCGAGCCCTGGCACATCTTCGCAAACACGCGCTACTCGCTTTACATGCTCTTTATCTTCAAGAAGACCGGTTTAAAGATGGACGAGATTCGCACAGCGGTGCGTGACGCCGAAACGGACGCGGCGGCGGGCGGGGCCAACTCTATCTCTGCGGCCTCCACAGAGCCAGACCTTGAAGACGGGCTTGAGCCGATTGTCGGTTCAAATATGTGGGCAATCAGCCCGTCAAAGAGCGCTAGCGGGCACGCGATGCTTTTCACAAACCCGCACCAGCCGCTATTTGGGCCACAGCAGTTTTACGAAGGCCACCTGCACAGCAACGAAGGGTGGAACCTTTCCGGGACATCTTTTTTCGGCTCCGGCCTCTTGACGATTGCGCACAATGACTACCTCGGATGGAGCCACACGGTAAACGACCCGGACATCGCTGATGTCTACGAAGAGAAGTTCGATGATTCAGGAGACCCGCTCTCTTACCGATACGGCAACGGGCACAAGAAAGCCACCGAATGGACCGACACGATAAGGGTCAAATCGGCCGGCGGCGTCATGGCCAAGACCTATAAATTCCGAAAGACTCACCACGGCCCGGTTGTCGCGGTGCGCGACGGGAAACCGCTCTCGCTCAAGATGGCGCGATTCGAAGAAGGCGGCATGATGGAAGAGTGGTACGCGATGGGCAAAGCGAAATCGATAGCCGAATTCAAAGCCGCGCTGTCGAGGCTTTCGATCCCGATGTTCAACACGATGTATGCTGACCGGCAGGGCAATATCTTCTATGTCTATAACGGCGCGGTTCCTCGCCGCTCGACAAAGTTCGACTGGAAGAAGCCGGTTGATGGCACCAATCCTGAAACAGAGTGGCAGGGCTATCACACGATGGACGAGCTGCCGCAATTGACCAACCCCAAGACGGGGTGGCTTCAAAACTGCAACCAGACTCCGTTCACTACTACTTCGGACGGCAACCCTGAAAAGGCGAAGTTCCCCGAGTACATGGTCCGCGAGAACGACAACGCGCGAGCGAAAATTTCCCGTCGAATACTCGCCGGCAAGGAGAAGTTTACATTTGATGAGTGGGCAACCGCCGCGTTCGACACATCGATCTATGAGGCGGCCACATACATCCCGCAGATCGTCGACGAGTGGGAGAAACTGAAACAGCAGGACGCTGCGCGAGCCGAAAAGCTGAGCGGTATGATCGCAGAGTTGAAGGCCTGGAATCATGTCAGCACAATCGACTCGAAGGGGATGACGCTGTTTGCGCTGTGGTTCGAGCGCGCGCAGAGGATGCTTGCTACCAGAGATAAGGAACCCTTGCTTCGCATCCGCGCGCTTGAGCAGGCAAAAGAGGGGCTTGAGCAAGGGTTTGGAACGTGGGCCGTAGCGTGGGGCGAGATAAACCGCTTGCAGCGCAATCACACAAGCGGGACCGAGCCATTCAGCGACGAACGGCAAAGTATTCCGGTCGCAGGAGCGCCGGGGCCGCTTGGCGTGGTCTTCAACTTCTACGCCAGCCCGCAAAAAGGACAGAAGCGGCGTTACGGCGTGGCAGGCCATTCGTTTGTAGCCGTGACGGAGTTTGGCCCCTCGGTCCGGTCGCACTCTGTTCTAGCCTTTGGCCAGAGCGCCGATGCGAAATCGAAACATTACTTTGACCAGGCTCAGCTTTATGCCACACAGAAGTTCAAGCCCGCCTGGTTCACACTCGATGAGGTCAAGGCTAACACGAAGATAGCGTACAATCCGGGCGAGAAGGCAAAAGCGAAGGCTGAAGCAAAAGCCAAAGCTAAAGGAAAGTAAACAGTGACAAGTGACAAGTGACAAGAAAGAGGAAACCGCTAGCCTGGCGACAGCTCTTTCTTGTCACTTGTCACTGTTTACTTGTCACTATCTTAACGTCATCAGGTCTTCTGGAAGGTGTGGGGTTGCGTTGAAAGTGAACAACCGTAGCCCTTCCGTGTGCGGGCGCATCGCGGTGATGCTTGAGTTATAGATTACGCCGAGCACGCTTATCAATTTCTCCTGGCTCAGCTCAAGAGCGGCAGCGGTCATGATGGCAATAGGGGTCGCGGACGTAAAGATCGCTATCGACTCGTCAGAGGGATTCGCGGTCAAATCCTTCAGGCACCCGCTCACCCGATCCCGAAACGCGGCCCAGTTCTCCCCTTCACAATCGGGGTAGCGATTGTCCATCCAGGCGCGGATAACTGCGAGATCACAGCGCCCCGTTGCCCCGCGCGTTGATCGGGGGTCCGTCCGCAACGCTTCCTGCATCTCTTCGACGTCGCGAGCGAACTCGGCGCTGTCTTCCATCAACCGGCGGGCTATCGACGTGTAGACCGAAGCGAGGCTGAACTCGTCCCATCGCGTATCTATTTCGAGATCGGGCACGCCGATGCCTGCGCGGGCAAGCTCAAGGCCCGCGATCTCGGCTGTGTGCTGCTGCCGCCTGAGGCTGCCCGCATAGATCGCCTTTAAGGCTACACCCTGCGCCGCCAGGTGCGCGCCAAGCAGACGAGCCTGCTCCTGTCCCACGTCTGATAGAACGTCGTAATTGGTTCGCGTCCCCGCCTGCGCGTGTCGTATGAAATAGATGAATCCCACAGTTTAACCTTTTCGCCCGATCAAATCCCGGAATTGCTTGCGAGCTGATTGGCCGCGCGGGCCAGTCCTTCTACTCGGAAACCAAAATCTCTGAATCGCTCGTCGTGCGTCTGCCCCTTCACGAACCTGAAATAGATTTGCTGGAGCACAACGGCGACTTTGAACAAGGCGAAGACCTCGTAAAAAGCGATTGAAGAAAGGTCGCGGCCGGTCTTTTCAGCATAACGCTCGATGATCTCGCGGCGAGTCATCCACCCGGCTTCTGTCGTGACAGGGCTGATAGATTCGCGCCGGGCCTCGGGGTCATCCTTTTGCGCCCAGTAACAGAGAAAGATGCCAAGATCGACAAGCGGATCACCAACCGTGCACATCTCCCAGTCGAGCACCGCCACAACCCGCGCCGGGTCGCGCGGGTCAAGCATCACATTGTCGAGCTTGAAGTCGTTGTGGACGAGCGTTGCCGGGCGGCCCGCCTCCGGGTCCGGGTCGGGAGGAAGTCTGTCGCGTAGCCACGCGATGACTTCGTTAACGTCTTCGACCTCACCGGTCTTTGATCTCTCCCATCTCTCAGCCCAGCCCCGCACCTGTCTTTGAACGAAGCCGACGGGCTTTCCGAGATTAACGAGCCCCGTCGAATATATGTCTACAGCGTGCAATGCCGCGAGCGTATCGGTCATGGCTTCGCTTATACGGCGGCGCAACGCGAGGCTGTCGCCTATCTCGTGGGGAAGCTCGCGACGTATGACAATTCCGCGTCGTCGCTCCATCAAGTAGAAAGGGACGCCGATGATCGTAGTGTCTTCGCACAAAAGGTAAGGGCGCGGGGCCAGATCGAACAGGGGGTTTATCGCATTGAGCAAGCGGTATTCGCGCGGCATGTCGTGGGCGGTCGGCGCTACCGGTCCGAAGGGCGGCCGTCGGAGCACAAACTCACGCTCGCCCATTCGCACCATGTATGTGAGATTCGAATGACCGCCCGGAAACTGTTCAACTATCAACGGCCCTGCCGCCGCCTCCGCCGCTTCAGGCAGGTGTGACCGCAGGTAGTTTTCCAGAGCGGTAGAATCGAGTTCTTCGCCCGCGCGAATCGGCGCGGTGTCCGTTATCGGCTCGGCTTTCTCCAATCCCCTCCCCCTTGTGCGATTCGCGGCTTACACATTCCGCCCGCGAGATCGTATTTTCAGGTGACCGATATTATTCAGAACGAGCTTATTATTCAAGGAAGACCGCGAGCCATTTTATCGCCCCGCCTTTCCGCCTTTACTTACACGGTTGAAACTTCGCGTCTCAACGTGTTATGTTCGGCCAACGGCAACAATCAAGGCCCGGACCCTTGGGTTGGTAAGATAGTAAGTCGCGCGCTCGAATAGAATTGCGGAAGAGGCACGAATGGAAAGCACGGTTTTAATAGCCGAAGACGACGCCGATAGCAGAAGGATATTTCGAGCTGCGCTGGCCGAAGAGGGTTACCGCATCTTTGACGTTGGCGACGGCACGGCTGCGCTCGACATAATCAAGACCGAGCCTATCGATGTTTTGCTTACGGACGTGATGATGCCGGGTATGGACGGCATCGAGCTGCTTGAACGCGCCCGCGCGCTACAGCCGAACTTCAGGGCGATCATCATGAGCGGGCACAGCACGCCGGAGGCTGTGATCGGGGCATTTCGCAACAAGGCTTGTGACTTCCTCTCAAAACCTTTCGGACTCGATGAGCTTCGCTCAGCCGTGCGCCAGGCCATCGAGCGAACCAGCCAATCCCACATAGAGATCATATCGTCAAAACCGGACTGGATAGAGATTCGCGTCCCGTGCGACCTGAGCGCGGTCGAGCCAATTCAAAAATTCCTGACCGAGCTTGAAGGGACGCTTCCCAGGCAGACAAGAGAAGCTATCGGGTCCGTCTTTCGGGAGCTGCTAAACAACGCCATCGAGCATGGCGGCAAGTGCGATATAGAGAAGCTCGTCGAAGTAAAATACATTCGTCTCAAACGCGCAATCTTCTATTCGATAAAAGACCCCGGCGAGGGCTTCGATTTTTCAAACGTAGAGCACGCGGCGGTGGCAAACCCCATCGATAATCCTACACGCCATATGCAGGTTCGACAGGAGAAGGGGCTCAGGCCGGGCGGGTTCGGAATCCTGCTCGCCTCTCAGGTCATAGACGAGCTTGTCTATAACGAGCAGCACAACGAATTGATCTTTGTTAAGTATCTGGACTAAAGCCCGCTCGCGGTTATCATGATCGCGGCATCCTCGCATCAATCCATTCGGTTACTTTCAAATAAATCTCGGCCTTCTCCGGCTCGTTAAAAAGCTCGTGGTAGTAGCCGGGATAAGCGACGAACTCTTTATCTTTCGATTCAATGTGGTCGAACAGTCTCTTTGACGCGTCAAAACTGACGATCTTATCGCCAGTGCCGTGCATGACCAGGAGCGGCAGCGTGAGGGCTGGCCCAATCTCTCTTACTTCCCGCATAGCGCGGGTCATCTCTGTGAACCATCGAAAGCTTACAAGGCGGTTGACGAGCGGGTCGGCTGAATACCGGCGGCCCACATCCTGGTCACGGCTTAACACCGACGGGTCTAGCCCGTTGTCTACACGCAATCGCGGAAAGATGCGGCTCCCGATGCGGGCAATCATAATCATCGGCTTTGGCGTCTTCACAACCGTTTGAATCGCAGGCGCAGAGACGACCGCCGCCGCGATCCTCGGCGATTTCCTGGCGAGATAGCGTAGCGCGATCAATCCGCCCATGCTGTGGGCTGTAAGCACCAGCGGCAGCCCGCCTCCCTGTGATTGAACACGACGGGCTACCTGGTCAAGATCGTCCTCGTAATCTGTAAACCTGTTAACGTGACCCTTCAGCCCTTCGGACTGTCCGTGGCCTCGATGGTCGTATGCCGTGACGGAATAGCCGCGACCGACCAGGTGATCCGTGAGCGGCCCGTACCGCCCGCAATGCTCGCCGAGACCATGCACCAGCAAGACTTCTGCGCGCACAGCCGTCGCCTGTCGCCTGCGCGCATAAAGCTTTGTGCCGTCGGGCATCGGGAGCATCTCTTCTACATAGGTCATGCTCGAAACTCTCCTCCGCAACTCTGACAGGAACATTTTTGAACCGGGCCGTTGAGTCGTTTGCTCAGGTTAGGCTTTCCAGAGGCTTTTTGCAACGCCAAATCCAGAAGCCGCCCTTCACACGTATTTCGAGCATGGGCGCAGCGCTGCCTTTGCTTCGCGCCGCATTATAAACATTTTGCTCAGGAGAACCTGGATGAGCGGATTCTTGGGAACCGGTGCGACATTTAGAGCTGACCTGAATTTAGTAATTCAACTTGCAATGGGTCTTGCGCTGCTCACAGGGATGTGGCTCGCGCGAACGAATCGGTTCAAGGCGCACAAGTATTGTCAGGCCACTGTGATACTGCTAAATCTACCGTTGATCTTCCTGATAATGGCCCCTTCGTTCCACAGGCAGGTGGAGCCTTCTATACCGGATCAGCTACACGACACCTACTTTGCAATCGCGACAATCCATGCTGTTCTTGGCACAATCGCGCAACTGCTCGGACTTTATATAGTCCTCGTCGCCGCCACCCGGCTTCTGCCTGCCAAACTCAGGTTTAAGAAGTTCAAGCCGTGGATGCGCACAGAGCTTGTCCTCTGGTGGTCAGTAATCCTGCTCGGCGTCGGCACATATTATTTCTGGTACGTAAAGCCTGCCGACACGGCTCAGGTGGCTCAAGCCGCGCGGCCAGTGCCCGCTTCACCCGGCCGTACGATTGTCAGGATAACCAACTTTCAATTCGAGCCGAAAGAGGTGAAAGTAGCTCCCGGCTCCATAGTCGAATGGGTTGACGAGATAGGCCGCCATACGGTTGAGGCTGACGACGGCTCGTTCAAGTCAGAGACGATGGCCGCTGGCGGTCGATACGAGCACCGGTTCGACAATCCGGGCAGGTTTCCTTACTTCTGCACATTCCACGGCGACAAAGGCGGCATGGAGATGGCCGGACTCATCATTGTCACTACCGAATAGAAACCATTGGATCAATCAGAAAAGGAGAAAGTTATGAAGAAGGTAACAACAGGTCTGTTCTTAGTTTGCGCTTCGATGGCGATTCCGACCGTTATGACCACGGCGGAGCCGCCCGCGAAGACAGTCTCGTCCGCGCCTGCGGCGGCGAGAGCTACGGTAAAGCTATCCAACTTTGTATTTCAGCCAAAGGTGCTCACCGTCAAGGTCGGGACTACCGTCGAATGGATCAACGAAAAAGGCAGGCACTCAATCATGGCGGACGACGGGTCGTTCGAGTCGCCGACTCTTGCAGAAGGCGGGCGGTACGAGTTTCAATTTACAAAGGCCGGCACGTTCGCTTACCACTGCCATTTTCATGGGGACACAGGCGGTAAGGACATGGCGGGAAAGATCGTCGTCAAATAAGACTGAGAAGCGTAAACCGTGAACCGTAAACCGTGACAAGAAAGAGATGTCGCCAGGCTAGCGGTTTCCTCTTTCTTGTCACCTGTCACTTGTCACTTGTCACTGTTTACCTTCCTCTGACTTGTCACGGTTTACGGTTCACGGTTTACGCAAATAGATGCGCCTGACGCTGACCGGTAAGGGGATAAGGCGGGAGCTTTTCCCAATCTCTTTAGCCTTGTAAGAACCGGATCAGTGTCAGGCGCGTTTAGCGTTAACTGGAAATTGTGGCGCAGAGGTTTCGCCAAAGACCTATCGCTCTACGATGTCGCCCTTCATCGGACCGAGAGCGCCAAGCAGCTCGTTCTTTTCCGCCTCCGGGACGTTGAACTTGTCGAGCGCCTTAACAAGGTCTTCCACCAGCGCGCCGAAATCGGCTTCGGTTATACCCATACCCATATGTGCCTTCTTCATGTCTTTGCCCTTGTACTTGCAAGGGCCGCCCGTCCCCTGGCATATCTGGTCGACGAGCTTCTCTTTGAACATCGCGAGCCGCTTCGCGTCGCCCGCCGTATCGGCGAAAAACTTGTTGATGCGTGTGTCCGCGGCGACGATGTTTACAAACTCATCCACAACCGCTGAGATTGCTTTCTTGCCGCCCAATCTCGCGTAGAGGGTCTTCTTCTCGCCCATCTTGTCTTTCGTCTTGGATTCGTTTTTGTCCGCGACAGGGGCGGCTGCTGCGGACGCAAGTCCGAGTGACCCGGCTATCGTTAGAACTAATAGTAACCTTCGCATTTGTATCTTTATCCTTTCGTTTGAGTGAGAATAGGAGAGCGCGGGCACATTGGTGCCGCTTCTTCCCTTTGTGTCATTCGCCTTATACTACGGGCGTGCGCTGTCGTTTGGATTCCTGCGTGATAACGGTGAGGGCTTTATGAAAAAGACCGCTGACGTGGTCATTATTGGCGGTGGATGTATGGGCGCGAGCACTGCATTCCATCTCGCTCGCAAAGGTATAACCAGAGTGCTTATCCTTGAGCGCGAGCAGAGGCTCGGAGCAGGTTCGACTGGCCGCAATGCCGGAGGCGTGCGACACCAGTTTTCAAGCGAAGCCAACGTCTTGCTTTCATTAGAGTCGATAAGGATGCTGGAGAACTTTGAAGATGAAGTCGGCTACAAGATCGACTTTCACAGGGACGGGTACCTGTTCCTACTGTCAAACGAAGATGACCTTATGGCCTTTCGGCGTAACGTCGAGATGCAGCGCTCGCTCGGAGTCGACGTAGCTATTTTGAGCCCAGTTGAAGCGGCGCGGCTCGCCCCCGGGCTTGGGATAGACGGGATCGCTGGCGCTACCTTTTGCGCTCGTGACGGGATTGCAGACCCAAACGGAGTGACGGTTGGGTTCGCAAAGGCCGCGCAGAAGAGCGGTGTGGAGATATGGCGAGGGACTGAGGCAACTACCATTCGAGTAGAAGGAGGCCGCGTGGTCGAAGTGCAAACGGATCGCGGCCCTGTATCAACAGGGGCGGTCGTAAATGCTGCCGGGCCATACGCGCGTGAGATCGGGCTGATGGTAGACCTCGACATCCCTGTCTACCCTTACCGCCGCCATATCTTTATCTCGGAGCATTTGCCCACATCAAAGGTCGGGGCCTTCCCGACGAACAGAATTATGGTCATAGACTTTGCGACCAGCTTCTATTTTCACCGCGAAGGGGGAG
This sequence comes from uncultured Clostridia bacterium, assembly GCA_964615905.1. Classification (GTDB taxonomy): domain Bacteria; phylum Acidobacteriota; class Blastocatellia; order UBA7656; family UBA7656; genus DATLMR01. The sequence goes on along the minus strand of CAZTUB010000016.1, from coordinate 126,563 downwards.
GGGTTCTCTTTGGTATGTCCGATCCGAAGGAGCCGTCGAGCTATAACCTGTCCGTAAGCTGGGAGTTTCTTGAGCAGGTAACAGAGGTGGCCGCGCGGCGGCTTCCCGCGCTCACGGACCTCGGCATCGCCCACGCCTGGGCCGGGCTTTACGAGATGACGCCCGATGCGATGCCCATAATCGGCGAGGCTCCAGCCCCAAAAGGATTCTTCATGATAAACGGGTTTAGCGGGCACGGCTTCCAGCACTCGCCCGCAGCGGGCAGGATTCTGGCAGACCTGATCTCGTCAGGCGCGGCGACCGGTACGGACCTTTCGCCCTTCTCTTTCGAGCGGTTTGCCAGTAGCAGAATCGAAGGCGAAGGGAACGTTGTGTGACGGATGCGATTTTGGATCGCGGATTGAAACCCGTTCTCTCCGACCAATCCAAAATCGCAAGCTCAAAACGCGATATTCCTAGAAGGGTATCTCGTCCTCTACTATCCTCGCAGGCTTTGACCGCGCGGAAGGTTGCCGTTTCCCGCCGTCTCCGGCCGACGCCTTCGCCGCAACCGCCTGCTGTGGCTCGCTATCAGAGAGCGGAGACAGGAATTGAATCTCAGAGCCCCTGACTTCAAGGCTTGTCCGCGCAACGCCGTCTTTATCCGTATACTCGCGCTGCGAGAGCTGGCCTTCGACGTAGACCTGCCGCCCTTTGGTCAGATACTGGCTGGCCACTTCAGCTTGCCGCCCGAACAGGCTAACTCGAAACCAGGTCGTCGATTCCTGTACGTCGCCCGCCTTATCTTTGCGTCGCTCCGTCGTCGCTATCGAGAAATCACAAACGGGGGTTCCCTGCGTCGTGTACCTCAGTTCAGGATCACGACCTAAGTACCCTACTATCATAATCTTATTGAAGCTTGCCATCTTCTTCTTACCTCTCGCTTAATCTCAAACGCCGTCAGTGTATCACAGATGAAACGCCGTTGCAATTGTAATTTCAACCCGGTAATATAGTTAAGGCTCACGAGATTGCGAAGCATCTTTAAGAGCGTTAAAGCCTTCTAATAAACTGATTATGAAAACCGTAAAGCAAAGAATTACAAAAGAGATAGACTACCTCACGGCGCTTGCGGCAATGTATGGCAAGGACGGCGACACGCCCGCGGAGCGAGCGGCGGTTGAGGCGATCAGAGCGCTTGCGCGACTGCTGGAAGAGATAGAGCCCCCTCCGCACACGACAGGCGACGAGTTTCCGGTCGCTGCCTGACTTAAAGAGCCGTCCGGCTGCTTGAACAAGACCTGATATTCGATTAAAAATTCATACATGGCAAATATTTACGGTCTTTTGCCGGTGCTTGAAGCGCTGCGCGCGGGCGGCAGGCGCATCGAACGGATCGTAGTGGCCGAAGGTGTGCGGCACGAGCGATTCCGCGAGATTTTCGAGGCCGCGAGAGAGGCAGGCATATCCGTGCGCCGCGAGCCGCGAGCCGCGCTCGACCGGCTGAGCGGGCGGGCAAACCACCAGGGGGTGATAGCAGTTGCGGCCGTATCAAGTTATGCCGACGCGTCTGATCTGCTCGCAAAGGTCACGCCTGAGACGGTCTTTGTCCTGCTCGACGGAGTCGAAGACCCGCACAATCTCGGAGCAATAATCCGCACAGCCGAATGCGCAGGGGCAACCGCAGTAATCATCCCTGAGCGGCGGTCTGCGCACGTCACCGAGGTTGTGGCCAAAACATCCGCCGGAGCAATCGAGTATCTACCGGTCGCCCGCGTGACCAATCTCGCCTCTTTTATCGAGGACTTAAAGAAGCATAATGTCTGGGTCGTTGGCGTCGAGGCCGACGCTTCGTTGAGCTATACCGGTTATGACTACAGGGGCGCGGTGGCCCTGGTCTTTGGCGGCGAGGGCCACGGTCTGCACAGGCTCGTCCGCGAAAGGTGTGACGTGGTGGTGTCTATACCTATGCGCGGGCGCGTCAATTCGCTGAACGTATCGGTTTCGGTTGGCGTGGTCCTGTTTGAAGCCACGCGGCAAAGGGCCGGGAAGTCATAATCGCCGGGTTCGGGTCTCAGCCTCGAACCATCCGAACCGAGACATAAAGGATTGCGATGGCCAGGAGCGTAGCAATCGCGGCGGCCCTCGACCCTCCGCGATTGCCAGGAGCCGAGCCGGGGTCGCCCTGGTGCTGTCGCGCCGCTCTCATGCTGGTTACATCGTGATAGAGCATGAGCGCAATCATCGTCACGACCAGAAGCAGCTTCCACGGGAGCCATACGGCGATGAACCTGTCGGTCTTCGAAGGGTCGAAGGCCGCGCCGCTAAACAGGTCTGTCAGCGGGACGGGCGATAGCCGGAGCAACAGGTTTGCAAGCCCCGTTACGAGCAGCACGCCCAGCGAGCCCCAGCCGATCCACCTGAACCTGCGCGCAAGACCGCGAAGGATTCGCTGTCGGTCTTCGCCTCCCTGGCTGATCGCGTAAGGAACGACGATTGCCGCCGTGTAGATGAGCCCGCCAACCCAAACAGCGGCCATCAAAATGTGCAGCCACACGCTTATCTGGTACATAGCCCTCTCTCGAAGTTTCAGACTTCTTCCTGAGTTTGCGATTCCAAAGCCGTACCCTGTTCGCTTACGTCCGGCGCGTGAAGAGTCAGCGATAGGGCAAGGGCGACGAGCATAATTGCGCCGCCTGCCCAAAAAGGTGAGCGGCCATACCGCGCCGTAACAGCCTGCGCGTCACGATTGAGCAGAATGCCGCCAAGCACAGGCCCGATTATCCGTGCGAGGCTCGCGGCCGATTGCAGCACTCCTAGCGCCCTGCCCTGCCACGCCGCTCCCACGCTCTTTGACGCAAGCCCGTTCAGTGTCGGCACTAAAAGGCTGTTTCCTATCGCAATCCCCGTGCAGGCGATCATCAACACGACAAGAGTCTCTGAGATTGGAAGCAGGGTCATGCTTGCGGCCATGAGCGCGGTGCCTATGATCACAAGCGTCTTGTCGCCAAACAGGTTGACGAGTCGCCCGATCAGCCCGCCCTGTATGACCGCGCCTAACAGGCCAAGGTAAGCGAATATGAAGCCTATGTCAGCCGCGTCAAATCGAAATCGCTCGGTTGCAAAGAGTGCGAAAGTCGATGTCAGCATCGCGAAGGGAACGGTCGCAAAAAACCACGTGGCTACGACGGCCAGGAACTGCCGGTTGCCCGATCTTGCAAAGACCTCTTTGATCGAGACGCGGCGAGCGGCCTGCGAGCGGTGCTCCGGCGACAGGCTCTCAGGCAACAGAAAATAGAGCGCCACAGCGTTTCCCGCAGAAAGCGCGGCCGCGAAATAGAAAGGGGCAGCAAGCGAAATATGGCTCAGGAGTCCGCCTATCGCCGGCCCTATGATAAAGCCTATCCCAAAGGCCGCGCCGATCAACCCCATCCCCCGCGAACGCTTGTGCGGCGGGGTCACGTCGGCGATATATGCCTGCGCTGTCGAGATGTTTCCGCCGCTTATGCCGTCGATGATCCGCGCGGCGAAAAGTATAGCCAGGCTGTTCGCCAGCCCCATGACGACGAAGCCGATTGAAGTCCCGATCAGGCTCACAAGCAAAACGGGCCTGCGACCCACACGGTCTGAAAGCCTGCCTAGTATGGGCGCGAATATGAACTGCATCGCCGAGAAGACGCCGAGCAACAAACCGATGACCGTCTCTGACGCGCCGAACCTCAAGGCATAGAGCGGAAGGACAGGGATGACGATACCAAAGCCGATAAGGTCTATGAGGACTGTTATAAAGATGATGACGAGGGGAGATCGGCTTTTTGCCATCGGACGCTAAGTCTTCCTTCCTCTACATTCCTTACCGGGCTTAAAAAATCTGCAACACGCGCCGGAACAGATCGCGCTTCAGAGTTACGTAGCTCTGTTCGCCCATGAGCGCGCGCACAAGCACGGTGCGGACGCCTCTGTGATGCCGCGCGAGCCGGACAACCGCATCGCTGAATAAATGGCCGAAAAAAGTCCCGTGATAAAACTGCGGCAGCCTGTAGGATGCCTGCTCCAATTCGTGCCCAAAAGCCTCTCGCCAGCCCGACTCGTATGCACCTGTCGCCCGGTCAAAGGCGAAGGACGATTCAGTCAGGTTCTTCAGCAATGCGTCAGCCAGCAGGTCGGCCGATTTAAAGGCATAGTATATCCCTTCGCCCGTTATCGGGTCGGCAAACCCTGCCGCGTCGCCGATGAGCGCCCAGCCCTTCCCTGTAGTTCTCAAAGTCTTCCAGCTTGATATATCGAGGGTGGGAATCTTTGCACCAAAGAATGATGTGCTCTCCGAATCCGGCATGACGCCGCCGTAATAACTGCGAACGAAATCTGCGAGCAACGCGCGCAACTCTTCCGATGTCCGCTCGCCAAGCTTTGACGCCACCCCGAAATTCATCACGCCCGGCCTCGGAAACGCCCACAGGTATCCCGTGAAGTTCTTGGCGAATTTTACAACCACTTCGTCCGGCGGTGATTTGTCAGACTGGTTCTTGCGCTTTGCCTCTGCGACGTTATAACCAAACGCCAGAGCCAGATCGCGAACCGGAAAGATTCCGACAAGCCGCCTTCTCAGGAAGCTAGCCGCGCCGTCGGCTCCCACAAGGAACTCTGCCCTCCATTTTCTATTGTCGGTCGTGGTGATCGACCAGGCCCCGTCCTCGTAATTGAACTCGGCGACGCGCGAGCGAACAAATTCCGCGCCCGCTTCAATTGCTCTGTCGAGCACAAGCCCGTTCAAGACTTGCCGCGAGTAGATGGCGAAAGGCTGTTCCAAGCTGAGCGAGACGCGGCGGCCCACAGGTGAAATGATCGTGACCGCCCGCACGAGTTTCCTGGGGTAATGAGTGTTTTCGAGAAGGAAGGAGAACTCACGAATCGCGCGAGTCGGAACGCCGCCGCCGCACGGCTTTTCCCACGCGCCTCTGGGGTCGAATAATATAACCTTGCGCCCGCGAGCGGCAATGCGCGATGCCAGATGCGCGCCCGCAGGGCCCGCGCCCACAACTGCGATCTCTGTTGCTTGACTCGTCATCGAACGACAAGTCTAGCCGGGCCGAAGGGCTATATCAAGTTTCACATCGTGCCCGCAGGTTATTCGACTTGATAAACCTTGCCCTTGTAAACGAGCACGATCTTCTGACCTAGAGCGAAGAACTCTGAAAGCTGTGGCTCGGCCAAGATCAAGCTGAAAAACTCGTCGCTTCCGAACTTGAGCTTAACGACCGGAAGCGCAGAATCGGGTTTGAATTCCGTGTCGACCCACACGCCGTCTTTGAGCAGGAAAGTCTTATTGCCCACGGTTCGCAAGGATTCGACATACTGGTCGAGGGTCGAGTTGCTCGCGGACTGCTTCATCTCGTTTTCAGCGCGGCTGCGCGCGACCGCCTCACGCCCGGTAGGAGCGCCCGCGGGTGGGTTCCCGCCGCCACTCCCCCTGATCGACTGGCTCTGAGTTCTATCGAAAAAGGGCACGCGGTTAAGCGACGCGTCTTTTACATCATCAGTGACGAGGAATGATGTGTAAGGAGTCACGATTCCGAAGCGGGTGCCGAGCCCGACTATCTCATCCACCAGCTCGCGGTTTTCACCGTTGAGCCTGATCTGTTCAAGCAGGTAGCCCGTCCGCCGCGTGGCCCAGAGGCGGGGCAGGAACCCGTTGGTCGTAGATTCGCTGGCGAATTGATGGTTCGCAAAAGTGAAGACTTGCGGCTGGCCGCTGACGTTTCCCGTCAGCCGGATGGTCGCATCTTTCAACGACTTTTTATAACGGCCCGCAACCGTTATCTGCGAGCCCTTGAACAGATCGGGCAGCGACCGGGGATAGATCAAATCTGCTTCGATACCGCCGAGGTCGAGTTTCAAATCGCTCAGGACAGGGTAATTGACCTTGGCGAAGAAGTTCGACACCTTGATCTCCAGGTCCTCGTTCGGTTCTATATAGTCGCTAGAACCGCCGTTGTTCGCAGACAGGCGGTCGAGCAGGGTCGTGTTCACATCGTAGCCGACGCCGAACGAAAAGAGCCTCACGTTTGCCCTGTTCGCATCCTTTGTATTCTTGATGATCTGTTCAATGTTTGTTGTGCCGACGGTCGGAAGCCCGTCGGTCAAAAACACGACCATCCTTGCGCGGTCCGAAGGCTCGAACTGCTTGAGCGCGGCAAGCAATGCGTCGTTGATGTTTGTCCCGCCTTCGGCTCGTATATTTTCGATAAACCTCCGGCCCGTCGCCTTTGCCTCTTCGGTGGCCGCGACAAGCCCGCCTTTCATCAAATGCTCTTCACCTGAAAAAGAGACGATATTGAACCGGTCGCCGGCCGCGAGCGACTCGACGCCAAACCTCAAAGCCGCTTTCGCCTTGGTGATCTTCTCGCCGCTCATCGACCCGGAAGTGTCAAAAACGAATATCACATCTTTCGAGATCCGCTCGCGTTCGCTCATCTCAACCTTTGGCGAGATGAGCATTAAAAAGTAACCGTCTTTTCCGGGCTCGCGGTGCGTCAGCAGCGATAGGCCAAAGTCTTTTTCGGAGAGCGAGTAGTAGAGTTGAAAATCTTTTTGAGCATCCTGCCCGCTCCCCTCGAAGCTCAATCGCGCGCGCTTCTCGCCATCCCTCTTTATAGAAATATTGTGTGAAGGCGAGAAGAGATTCTTTAACGCGATGGGCGAGTTTATATCAACGCTCGCGGCTATCTGATGGACGGGTTGAGCCAGCATGCGGCGGCCCGCGCCGAGCTCATAACGGTAAGAGACGGTCCCGCCCTCGGCCTTTAAAACTTGCGTATAGGACAGCTCGATCTTTCTCGTGCTGCGCGGCTCTATCGGAAATACGTTGGCCTGAAACAGGTCTTTACTCGCATATTCGAGCAGGCCGGGGTCGATCATCTTGCGTACAATCTCGTTATAAATCTGCCGGGCCTTGTTGCGCTCCATGACCTCCGCCGCCATGCGCCTGTCGCCGTCATAGATTGCGAAATCCGAAATGGTCGCGCTTTCCGGTATCGGGAAAAAATACGAGCCTTCGAGCCTGTACGGCGTGTCGTTCTCGAAAACCTGCTCGACTTTCGTCGTGGCGACTTGAGAATCTATTCGGGTCGTCAGTTGAACCGATTTGACTTTTAAAACTCGCGGTAGAGGATGAGGCCGGTCGATAGGTGGTTCGGGACAACGACGACAATCGCGGGGGATGATGATGCCTTGTCCAAAGGCGGAGCCCGCCCACACTAATGCCAGGGCAATAGCCCACAAAAACTTTTTGCACATCCTGATGGTCTCCAGATTTTTATCTAGATTAATAAGTCGGAGGCGCTCAAGATAAACTTTAAATGCTCCAGCCCGTGCTCTGGCTTGAGCGCCTCCGCTAGAGATTGAACGCCCCTGTTTTAAGTCCTTGCCGTTTTTTTTCGAAAGAGTCCGAGAATTGATTTCCGGGTCAATCTTCGTCGTGCTCGTTGCCGTCGTAATGCATCACGACCGGCTCGTCATCCACGACCGTTTCGAGGTGGACCTGCCGCCCCCAGAGCTTGTGCATGTACTCAAGCGTCTTGCGCGCATATTTCATATCAAGCTCGACCTTCTCATAGCGGTGCATGAGGTAAAGCTCGCGGTTGCCGTTGTAATCGCCGTCAACCACCTCGATATACGGGAAACCGAAGTTTGTCATGTTAGCGACAAGCTGGTCGCGGACCTTCTCCCACCTCTTCTCCGTGATGGTCCACTCTTCCTCGTCGACCAGCTCGAAGACGAATAGATCGAGTTCTTCGCACAGTTCTTCTGTCAGATAGTTCCGCAAGAATGAGATGTCGTTATCAAGCTCGCGCACTTCAAACATCTTTTCGCGGCCATGGTCCGGCTGGCGGCCGAGCCGCTCTCGCTCCTCGACAGTCGGATTGTTCCACCGCTTCTCGATGTCTTCAAAGATTTTGAATCCCAGGTAATAAGGGTTGAGTTGCCCCTTGTGAGGCGACACGACCCCTGCGTGCAGCTCAGCGAACTCAAGGTGGTCAACGGTCGGCAAATCCATCTCGCGCATGATGCGCGAGTGCCAGATCGACGCCCAGCCTTCGTTCATGATCTTTGTCTGCATCTGCGGCACGAAATATTCCATCTCTTGATGAAGCATCGACATGACGTCGCGCTGCCAGTCTTCGAGCGTGGGCGAATTCTTCATTACGTAATAGACAAGGTCTTTCTCCGGCAGCCCCTGTCTGGTCTTATTCTTTTGATCGTCGTCCGCATCGTTTGAACCGGCCTCTTTCAACCCGCGCTCGTCTTCGCTCAACAGGTCGTCATATCGGCCCTCGACCTTCCGCCGCTCCGGCGGGTTTGCATTATCAAGCCCGCGCCCCTGTTTCTTTATGAAAAAGTTGGGATCGATGTGCTCCTCGATAGAGAGGACCGCATCCAGGAACTCTTCAACCACTTTTCGCCCGTACTTGAACTCGTACTCGGCCATGCGCCGCGCATGCATGGCGGCCTCGTCGACCATCCGCCGGTTGGTCTTCGAAAAGTAGACATTGTTCTTAAAGAAATCGACGTGCCCTAAAACGTGCGCAATCACCATCTTATTCTGGATGGGAGAATTGGTTTCGAGCAGGAACGCGTAAGAAGGGTTCGCGTTGATGACGACCTCGTAAATCTTCGACAGCCCGAAGTCGTACATCATCTTCATACGGTGATAGGCTTTCCCGAAAGTCCAGTGCGAGTACCTCCCTGGCAGGGCGTAAGAGCCGACTTCGTACATGACCGAAGACGGGACTATCTCGAAACGGACAGGGAAAGGGTCGAGCCCGAACTTATTCGTGGCGATGTCCCATATCTTCTCGATTGCCTCATTCAGCTCTTTGACTTCCTTATCGACCATAAGCCCCCAGATCAACCATTATGCCTTCTCGCCGCGCTTTCCGAAGAAATCCTTGAGCGCGGGATAGACGTCCTCTTTGTCGTCTATGCGAACTCCGACGAAACGCTGCTGGTTCTTCAGCCTGTCCTTGAAGATCGAAAGCAGCGCGCCGGACGAGCGGCGATAACTCGACGCGCCTTCTTCTCCGATCTCGCCGTACCCGAAAAGGTTGCAGGTAGTTATCAGCTCGTCAGCAAGCTTTACCGCTTCGTCATTGTCCGAATAGTAGTTGTCGCCGTCAGAGAAATGGAACGGGTAGATGTTCCAGTCCCTCTTTGGAAACCGTTCCGCAATCACATCCAGAGCGAGCTTGTAAGCGGACGAAACGACGGTTCCGCCCGATTCTCCCTGCGTGAAGAACTGCTCTTCGGTCACCTCTTTAGCCTCTGTGTGGTGGCTTATAAAGACGATCTTCACCTGGTCGTACTTCGTCTTTAGGAACCGCACCATCCAGAAATAGAAGGAGCGCGCGATGTACTTTTTGAACTCGCCCATGCTGCCGCTCACGTCCATCATCGCGATGACGACCGCGTTCGATTCGTACCTGACCTCTTCTTCCCAGGTCTTATACCGCAAGTCTTCCCTTTTGAAGGGGCCGATCTTTGCGGTGCCGGACTGCCGCGCCTGGCGCTTGATGTTCTCAAGAATGCTGCGCCGCTTGTCGAGATTCGCGAGCACGCCTGCGCGCCGTATCTCTGTGAACTTTGTCGTCTTCGACTGGACGGCCTGCTTTGCCTTGTCTTCGAGGTAGGGGAGGTGCAGGTCTTCAAAGATCAGCTTTGCGATCTCGTCAATATCGACGTCGGCTTCGAAATAGTCCTGCCCCGGCTGGTCGCCCGCGCCTGCTCCCTGCCCTGTGCCCTGGCCAGGCTGCCCCTCGCGACCTATCACGTCTCCGACGCTCGTGTTGCCGTCGCCCGTGCCGACGTGCTTCTTCTTTCGGTAATCGAAGCGGAATTTATACTCGTCGAGCGAGCGAATCGGGACCTTAACGACGCGCTTGCCGTCGGACAGTATGATCGACTCGTTCGACACGATGGAGCCGAGGTTCTTCTTTATAGCGTCCTTGACGCGCTCCTTGTGCCGCTCCTGGTCTATCTGGCCCTTGCGCTGTAGCGACCAGTCGTTTCGTTGGACTGACATAGTTGATCCTAAAAGTATGCCCGCACAATCCAGACGGAGAGTGCGGGCGTCGATCTGAACCCGATTGTTTAGACTCGCCCGCTCCGACTACCTGGAGAGCAGCGTGCCCACGTATGTCAACAATTCGTTGGCGCAGACCGTGCAGTAGCCGTGGTCTGTGACAAGCCTGTCGATCACCTCGTTGATCCTGCGCAACTGGTCCGCGTCCGGTGTCTTTGCCGATGTCGTGATCTTTACCACGTCCTTCAAGTCCGAGAATATCTTCTTCTCGATGGCCTCTTTCAACCGTTCGTGAGAACGGTACTCGAAAGGCTTACCCTTGCGGGCGTAGCTTGAAATCCTTATCAGTATCTCCTGCCGGAACGTGTTCTTCGCGTTCTCGCTGATCCCTATCTGCTCTTCGATAGAGCGCATGAGTTTTTCGTCGGCCTCAAGCTCTTCTTCCGTGATCGGGTCTTTGAGCTTCTCCTTGTTGCAGTAGGCCTCGACGTTATCGAGGTAGTTGTCACATATCCCCTTGGCCATCTCCTCGAACGAGTAGACGAAGGCGCGCTGCACTTCATTCTTTGCCAGGTCGTCATACTCGCGCCGCGCCGACGCGATCAGATTCAGGTAGCGCTCGCGCTGCTCCGACGAGATGCCAGTGTGCTGCTCGAACCCGTCTTTGATCGCGCGCAACGCGTCGATGGGGTTTATGCAGGTGATGTTGTCTTTGACGAGAGCGCCCGACAACCGGTTGATGATGTAGCGCGGGCTGATGCCGTCCATCCCCTCGCGCACGGTGTCTTCTTGAAGCTCACGGACGTCCTTGGACTTGAAGCCTTCGACATCCTCGCCGTCATAGAGCTTCATCTTCTTGACTATGTCGATGTTGGCCCGCTTGGGCTCTTCAAGCCTCGTCATCACGGCGAACATCGCGGCTATCTTCAAAGTGTTCGGCGCGATGTGGATGCTTCTGAGCGCCTCGGACTGCTTGAGCAGCTTGTCGTAAATACGCTCCTCCTGCGAGGCCTTCAGGTTGTAAGGCACCTTGATCATGATTATGCGGTCTTGAAGCGCCTCGCTCTTGCGGTTCGCCACAAACGCGCTGTACTCGTTCTCGTTCGTGTGCGATAGAATCGCCTCGTCCGCGTAGATCATCGCAAACCGGCCGGTCTTTATGTTCTGCTCCTGCGAGAGCGTCAACAGGCTGTAGAGAAACTTCTCGTCAACCTTCAACATCTCGACGAACTCCATCAGGCCGCGATTGGCTATGTTCAGCTCGCCGTCAAATCGGTAAGCTCGCGGATCGCTCTCGACCCCTACCTCGCCGATTGTCGAAAGATCAATCGAGCCGGTCAGCTCTGTTATGTCCTGTGATTTCGGGTCGGATGGCGCAAACGTCCCGATCCCTATGCGGTCTTTTTCCGAGAAGATTATTCGGTGGACGAGCACGTCTTCGTGGCGTCCTCTGTAGACGTGCTCAAGGTTATACCGGCATTGCGGGCAGAGCTCGCCTTCGATATAGATGCCGTAGTGGCGTGCGATCTCCGGCCTCAGCTCAGGCGGGATCAAGTGGAGCGGCTCCTCGTGCATGGGGCAATCTTTTATCGCATAGACCCCGCCGTTATCCGTGCGCGACCACTTCTCAAGCCCGCGCTTGAGCAGGGTGACGATGGTCGATTTGCCGCCGCCCACGGGCCCCATCAAAAGGAGTATTCGCTTTCGAACTTCAAGCCGCTGGCCAGCGGATTTGAAGTACTCGACAATCTTAGAGATCGGCCCTTCTATGCCGAACAGTTCGTCGCTGAAGAAGTTATAGCGAGTGATCTCGTCTCGCGAGCCCTCGTTGATCTTCTCTACGCCCTGAGCCAAGATCATGTCGCATACGCGCGCGTGCGACAGCTTTGATACATTAGGATTTTGAAGGACTAGCTCGAAATAATCTCGGAAAGTGCCTTCCCAGGCCAGCCGCTCGCGGTCGCGGCGATGCGTTTCGAGCATATCGCTGATATTAAACTTGTTCTCACCCATTGTTACCTCCGAGTCCCACGGTTCTCTGACACGGAGCAGGGAGCCTGACCCTGACGACAAGCCGTCCGGGCCGATTGCACCGTCCCGCGGACATAGTTACGAAGCCGCCCCTTGCCGGGAGCATAAGCTAAAAGACTTCGCCGCTCGTTCCCTCAAAGAGTTAGGACGACACACAGTCTACGCCCTTTCGGACGCACAGTCGGAGGTAAAATCCGGCTGCTCTTGGCTCGACTGGATGCACGCTAAAACTCGCTCACTGTGAAGCGAAGCATCTTGTCAAACTAGCTCGCACATTCAATATCAATTTCCCAACCTCATCTGGCAGCATTATAGCACAGAGCGCAAGCAGTAGATTTCTTATTCAAATTGCGCGCTCATGCATCAGCCGCAAGCACTATCCTGGGCCTTATCGTCGTGCCCGAAGGGTCAAGTTCGCCTATCGCAACAAGCCTGCCGCTCGCGTCGGAAATCCTTACGGGCCGACTTTCGGCTTTCAAATCTAGCCCGCCCGCGCCGCCTATCTCTACCGCGCGCCCGTTTGCAATCAAGCCGAGCTGGTCCTGCTCAAGAAAGACCTGCGGCAGATGGCCCACCGTTTCTGAGGGGCTTATCAAGCGGCTTTCAAGACCTGATTCCCTTCCAAGCGATTCAAGCTCATCGAGCCCGATTGCCCTGTCAATAACGGCCTCGCCCACGCGAGTGCGCCGCAAGGCTGCCAGGTGCGCGCCTGTGCCGAGTCGTAAGCCGATGTCGTGCGCGAGCGTTCTGATATAAGTCCCGGACGAACAACGCACGCTCATATCAAAATCGACCGTGCCGTCTTCATTCTTGCTGAGCGCCCCGCTGCCCGATTCGACCATCTCAATCGAATGAATCGTTATCGGAACAGCCTGTCGCTCGACCTCTCTCCCCGCCCGCGCAGCTTTATAAAGCCGCTCGCCCGCCACCTTCTTCGCAGAGAACATGGGCGGCAGCTGAAGCTGTGGACCGGCGAAACTCTCGACGACGCTTCGCACTTGTTCGAGGCTCAACTGTGATGATTTAGTAGGCGTGATGCGTTCGCCGGTCAGGTCCTGCGTGTTGGTCGCGTACCCAAGCCTAACCTTCGCTCTGTACTCTTTTTCTAAGTGGACAAGGAATTGAACAAGCCGCGTCGCACGCCCCAGGCATACAATCAGCACGCCCGTAGCAAACGGGTCGAGCGTCCCTGCGTGGCCTACCCTGCGCATACCTGCCGCGCGCCTTACGCGCGAGACTACGTCGTGCGAGGTCAGACCTTCGGGCTTATCGACGATCAATGAGCCTTCCATTACGGTGAGTCACTTCATTGATTCTTCAGCTTCTCATCAAGACCCGCTAGCGAACCGTTCACCTTCTTGTAAAGCGATTCGATCTGTGACCGCCGGACGGCGGCGGTAGGATTGCTCGCGTCATAGCTTGCGATATAGAGGTCAAGCGCGCGGCGGGTCTCGCCAGCCTCTTCGGTGACGGTCGCAAGATGCCACACGGCGGTCTTGCGTTCTGCGCTCGGCGGGTAAAATTGAACCGATTGGGAAAGGTGATCGATAGCCCCGCGCAGATCGCCTTTTTTGTACAACGCCCAGCCGAGCGCATCGTGCGCTCGACCGAGAAAGACCGCTCGCCGTCCTTCTCGATCAAGCAGCGGCGCGTCGCGCATAGAGCCCTCAGGCCCCGTGGCCGAATCTGCGACGGCAAGCGCGCGTCGCGCGAGCCCTTCAGCCGCGTCGAGCGCGATCCCGCTGTCGGTTAGCTTTCGCGAAACCCAGACCATACGGAAGGCCTGCCGCCCGTCGTCGAGCGTTGTGAAAACCTCTATCGCCTTCATCAGGTCGGCCACTCCCGGCAAGGAGGCGTCCTTGCCTGCCGATAGCGGCGCGCTCGCTGCCGTCCCTGCGGATGTTCGCCGGGGGCGCGTTGCTGTCTTCAAGCTATCGTCGTCAACGGCCGCATCGCTGCCAGCCCGCGCTGTCGAAGGTCGTCTGCGCGCGGGGGGTGCCGTCCGCTTGCGCGCAGCGACAGCGGTCTGGAGAAAGCGGTCTATCCTCCCAAGCGCTTCGGCCAGCCGGTATTGCAGCGAGGTTGTCGGGTGCTCGTTTAAGAAGAGCGCGGCCCTGCGCTCGCGCTCAAGCAACAGGTCGAGCCGCACAGACCTTCCTCGCGCCACGCCGCCAAGCAGCGTCTCGAACTCGCCGTCTTCTGTCACAGTGATAGCGCGATTCATGACCTCTATGGCCTGGTCGTAGCCGTCGAGCGCCATCAACATCTTTGCCACTTCAAAAGTGAGCGTCGGAAAAGCGCCGAGGGTTTGCGCGTTGATCATCGTCGCAAGCGCGTCGCCATAACGGGATTCGAGCAGGTCAATGTTCGCCTTTGTAATGTGCGCCCACGCATATCGTGGGTCAACCACGGCGGCGCGCTCGATAAGCGGGCGCGCCAGCGCGGGCTTTTTCCGGCTCGTGTAAAAGTAAGCCAGTTGGGTCATGAAGCGATGGTCGCCGGGCGCAAGCTTGGTCGCTCGCTTTATCTCGCGGTCCGCCTCTTCATCACGACCGAGAGCGAGCAGCGCAATCGCTAGCCCGCCGTGCGCTTCAGCGTCGTCGGATTTAAGCTCTATCTGCTTTCGGTAAAAGTTGACGGCGCGGTCGTAATTGCCGACGGCGCGGGCGATATTCGCGAGGTTGAGGTTAGCGAACTCGTCGCGAGGGTTTATCTGCAAGGCCCGCTCAAATTCGGTCGCCGCGTCGTCAAGCCGAAGGTTTATCAGGTAAGCCGTGCCGAGGCTGTTGTGCGCGCGATGATCGTCGGGCGCGAGCGCGACGGCCTTCTCAAGCACGCGGACCGCTTCAATCGGCGCTTCGATCTGAACGTAAAAGAACCCTATCTGCACAAGGCGGTTGATGTCGTTTGTAAAACGCGGCTCGAACGATTTCATCAGGTCAACCGACTCGGTGCGGTAACCGAAGGCGTTCATCGCAATCGGCAGCGGAAAGACAAATTGCTCGAATACCCTTCCGCTTATATCTGCCGGAGCGACTCGGAAAACCGACTTGAAATCTTTCATCGCCAGCTCAGGGCTTCCCTCGCGCAGGTGCTGCTCGCCCCGCAAAGCGTATTCGCGCATGAGCAGGTCGCGCGCTTCGGTCTCGGCTGGTCCTGCCGACTGCGCGACCAGCACACGCTCAAGCAACTCGATCTTCTCTCTCTGCGTTGCCGCAGCGCGCGCGCGCGCCAGAAGGTCCTGTGGGGATGCAGGCTGGCTCGCCTCGGTAGAGGTGCGCTTCGGGTCTCTTCTGCCCTGTCTTGTCTGGGTAGCGAGAGCTGAATAGGTGAGGGCTAGCGGAAAAGCTTCTACCGCCATCAACGAGCCCGCGAGTCCCGCCGCAATAATTAGCCTGCCGAAATTTAACCCGCCTGTCCTGCGACCTATCGAGCTACCTCTGCCGGTGTTTCCAGTATTCATCGTCTTCCCTTATCGATCTAATGCGTCAAAAATCCCAGACCAATAGTGATAAAATTGTTAACCTTAGAAGCCACGAATTAATCATAATGATTAGAAGCCGCCCGGTTATTATCTCCAAAACCGTAATTCACCGGGTAGCGGGCTGTCAACCTTTGGCTCAAACGGCGCGGTATTCCTGCCAGACCGAGCCTGCATGTGTCAGGGTGGAAAGATTCCTGTTCTTTTGAAACCGAAACTGTGATATACACTCCGCACGAAGTCAGGAGTCCCTCTGATATGGCCATGTCGAAAAAGAGCCTGGTCGTCCCCGTACTAGACAGCAAAGGTCTATTTTTAACACCGACAGGGCTTGTTGCTGCCGCCTCAATCGTGCTGTTCGTGATGATTGCGATCACAGTCTGGGCAGTCGGGCGCGGCTCCGAGCTTGACAGGGGGATGCGCGCGCTGATCGCCGCCTATGAGAGCAGGCGTTTGATTGCCCCGCGATTGACTGGCGGGTTTAAGGCCGCCGAGTTCAACCCGGATAAAGACGGGGACGCAGGCGTAGATACAAAGAGGTTAAGGGAAGCAGAGACGCTTATTCTTAACGCAGTGGCTGCGCAAGGCGATAACCCTGCGCAGCTGGCATACCGCCGGATGCAGGTCGCAGCAGGGAGAGGCGTCGAGACCCAGAAATATTTGCGCGACATCGCGGCCCGATGGCCCAATAGCGCGGAGGCTCAAAACGATTTCGGCGTGACGCTCTTTGTAAGCGATCAAATGGAAGAAGCTATCAAGCAATTCGACCGCGCAATCGAACTCGACCAGCAGATGCCCGAAGCCTATTTCAACCGCGCCTTATGTTACCGAGAGATCTTTTTGCTTGACGAGGCGCGAAAGAACTTCGCTCTCGCAAGACAGTATGAAAGTAACAGAGGATGGCGCACAGAGATCGACGCCCGCATCAACGAGATGCCGGAACTGGTAGCGAAATCGAGCGCGGCCAAGCCTGAAGAGATGTTTGAGCTTGCATACAGCCGTGGCGACGAGGCGGCGGTCAAACAGATTGTCGGGCAGCAGTTTGAAAAGATCAGGGCTTATGCTCTGCTAACGCTGAGCCAGGAATACCTGCTTGCAGCAACCTCCCGCGACGAGGCAAGGGCGGAGCAGCAACTATCCAAGCTCAAATTGATTGGCGAACTCGCCAACGAAACTCTTGGAGACCCTTCCCTATCCGATCTTTACAATACGTTCGCCTCATTACCGGTGGACGAGCGAGGCCCCACGCTCGACCTTATACGGAGCTACGCGGATGCAGTATCAAAGATTCAAGCCGGTAAGTACGACGATGCTCTCTCATTTTTAGAGAGAATCGCTTCGGAATTTAGCCGTCGCGGGTGCGAGTTGCTTTATGCGGCGGCCTGGTTTAATAAGCTAAACCTCTATTACGCTAACGGGAGATTCGACGACGCTCTTGAAGCGATAGAGCCGCTGCTCAGCCTTGCCGAGAGCAAAGGCTGGAGGTATGAGCTCGGCCGCTGCCTTGCGCTTCGTGGCGTACTTTATTCAACTCGCGGAGATATCACCAGAGCCCTGATCTCATCCGAAAGGGCGATACCCGTAGTAAGCGCTTTGCCCGACCTTTTGGCTAAAACATTCCAGTTCTCAGGTGTTGCTTACTGGAAGGTAGGGAACCTCTCGACATCGCTCACATATTTTCACCGCTCGCTGGACACGCTTCTCAGGTCAGGGACAGGCCCGGCCGGGTTCCAACAATACCTCAGCGATCTTTCATATAATTACCTGAATGTGGCAGACATCTATCGCTTGAAAGGCAACCATCACCTTGCGCTGCTTTATGCGAAGCAGTCTGTAAGCGCAGCCGAATCGATTGGCCCAAACCAGAGTGCCTGTGAGGCGTTATCCTTGATGGGGCTTCAGTATGCCCACTTCGAAAAGTTCGAAGATGCCAGCGCGAGCTTTGACGCTTCAAAAGAGGTGCTGGCAGGACTGCAAGCGAATCGAACAAACTTCCCGTCGACGCTGCTGGCTCTTAGACGCGGCAAAGTCGCGTTGTTGCAAGGCGAGATGGGCACCGCGCTTGAAAGTTTCACGGAGGCTGTACGGATAACGTCGGCCAACAAGGACCACAGGGACTTGCAGATCAAAGCGCTCGGAGGCCGTGCGAAGGCCCTCGCCAGGGCCAGGCAGCCCGAAGAAGCTAAGGTCGATCTCGCGTCGGCGATCAAGATGATCGAAGACCTTCGAGTTAACATCGCTTCGAGGGAAGATAAAAGCAGCTTCTTCGATACTAGCCAGGAGGTCTTTGATGAGCGAATTTCGCTGGAGTTGAGCTTGTTCTCAAACAATGAAGCTGCGTTCGAGGCCTCCGAACAATCGCGCGCTCGCTCGCTGCTCGAAGACTTAAGAGCGAGAAAGCCAATCCCGCTCGCCGAAGTAAAAGCGGTGCTTTCACCTAACCAGACCTTGATCTCGTATGCCGTGACCGATGAGCGAACCTATATATTCGTCATCGGCCGTGACCAGTTTGAAGTGAGGTCCGTGCGGCTATCGTCTGAAAATCTCGACCAGATGGTTAAAGACTATCTCGCAGACTTGAAAGGGCAGGCCGATACTGAGATCGTCAATCAAAAGGGGCGTGAACTTTACCAGCTTCTATTCTCACCGGTCGCAGATTTGATCAAACCGGGGCAGAAGATCTGCATAATTCCAGATAAGGCGATTCATTACCTCCCGCTTGCCGCGCTCGTCGACAAGCAAGGGCGGTTCTTGGTTCAATCTTTCAGCATAAGCTATGCGCAGTCTGCTTCGGTGCTGGCTAGCTGCATCAAGACAAGCCGCGAAAAACCTCCCATCGAGTCCGAAAGCCTGCTGGCGGTTGCAAACCCTTTCTTTGATCAAAGCCGATTCTCGGACCTCGAACGACTGCCCGAAGCGGTTGTGGAATCGACCAACTCAATCAAGTTTTACAACGCCGACTCTCTGATCTTAAAAGAGTCAGAGGCCACTGAAGCAAACGTGCGGGCGAGATTGAGGAATTACGATGTCGCGCACCTCGCGCTCCATTCACTCGTCGATGAGGGGTCGTCGTGGCTTGCGGCTCTCGTGCTCGCATCCCCGAACCAGCTCGCGGTTGAGAAAGGCGACGCCGAGGGCTCTGAGCAGGGGGCTGCACCGCGCGCCTTTGCCGCAGTTTATAACCAGGCTGCCGCCGGCAACGCAAATGACGGGCTGCTCTATCTTCAAGAGATTTACAACCTCGGGTTACCAAGAACTCGGCTCGTCATTTTGTCGGCCTGCCAGAGTGGAATCGGGCAATACTACAAGGGCGAAGGGATCGTGAGCCTCGCAAGCCCTTTTCTAGCCGCGCAGGTGCCAACGGTCGTCGTCAGCCTGTGGAAGGTCGATTCGGAATCGGCCGCAAGGCTGATGGCCGATTTTCATTACGAGCGAAAAAGGAACCGCCTGGGCGCGGGCGACGCGCTTCGAGCCGCACAGTTGAGGATGATCGAATCTGGCGGCTCGTATCAACACCCTTACAGGTGGGCCCCGTTTATAACTATCGGCAGCCCCGACTGAAACCTTCGGTCGGCCGAAATAAGTTATTGACATCGGAGCAAGATTCAATGCAAACTTGCGTCGGTCAATTTTATCGAACTGTTCACATCCCGTTATATGGAATTTATGCCTGATAACTTCTACAAAGCTGGGCATATGCCGCCGGCCCACTGGTTCCAAAGCGAAGGGTTAAGTAATTGACAAGCGGGTTGATCTCCTCTGGAAGACGTTCCGCCAGATGATTTGCGCTATCCAGCTTCTAGAGATTTCCTGTTACCGGCCATGCAGCCTCGAACCGGTAATACCTCAAAGGAGTGATTATGCCTGTACAGGTTTCCGTGATTCTTGATAGTGGTATTCTCTCGGACCCCAAACGAAAGACCTCCTACTCATCGCTCAATGTGGGATATTTCGATCCTCATATCGAGATTTATGGCGACGGGAAGGTGCTGAAGTCCATACCGCAGGATAAGATCGGCAAGAGGATTGAAGTACGGTTTATCGGCGGCGACCCGGCGAGCCGTGTGGAGTTCTCTGACAAGCTCGACAAAGAGCTGCTCCGTCTGGGGAATCTTTACAAGGACAGCACGACCAAGCCGAATTTCAAAGCAGACCCGTGTGACTGCGTTATTAATTTCAACTCGGGATGGTTTCGGCCCGCCGCAACAAAGGACCGCCACTTCTATGTGATGACCGGGAACACAAAAAAAGAACGGAAGCACGTGGGAAAGATCGCGCATGACATAATAGTCGAGTACGAGATTGGACCCGACCAGTCGCTTGTAATCAAGGACGAGAACAGCACGCTCTTTTCGAGCGCCGATTATAATGGAGTCACAAGGCGGTTCGACATAGAGATTCTCGCCCCGGAAGAAGCGACCATGAAATTCTATAGGGAAACGCTTACCCTGGGGGCAAATGACCCCTACATGGTCCCGAACCAGGGGAACCCGCCGCCGATGGGAGCGCCTTAACCGGCCGCTCAATTCTTCAGCAAAGCGCCTCAACTATGGCGGGCGCAATATCTACCAGGCTCCTTACCCTTGTGGATACGGGTTCACGCGCTGCTCCAAAAACAAGGGTGGCCACTGGGTTCAGCGTGTGCCCGCGAGTAGAAACGTCTTCGATATTTCCGTGATCGCTCGTGATGATTACGGTATCTCTTTCAAGGTCGGACGAGTCAAGCACTGCGCGGACGAACCTTGTCAGGCATGATACGTGATGGCGTGACAACTCAAGGTTCTGCGAGTGACCAAGCCGGTCTGTGATGAAATGCTCGTAGAGCGTAAAGTCGTGGCTTTGAGCGAGCCGCGCCAATCTCTCGCCCGCCGCTTCAGGCGTACAGCTCCGAACCCTGTACCCCATACCGATCAAGAAGAAGTTTGTAAAATCGTGAAATACCGCCCTCCCTTCTACAAGGTCTTCGATCAAGCGAAACCGCAGACCGGCCGATTCTGCCGCCACCGTAGTGGCTGACACAAACCGTGGGCGGTTCTCGAAATACGCCGAGGTGTATGCGTTCGCGAATGTGACCGCCTTTCCCTCGGCCAGTAGCTGTTTGTAGATAGATTTTTCGGCGAGAACCTGTTTCAAGCGCGGCGAAGGATACCCGCTCAGGTGGCGATTTATAAGCAACGAGGCGTTGACTCCGGTCAAGATCGCGGTCTGCCCTGTCGCGCTCTGCGGCAACCCTTCGACGCCGAGACCGGCGTCTGTCACAGCCATGCGCCCGTCAAAAGGCAGGTCGGGAGTCTCGCCTTGAAAGATGCTGAAGAGCTCCGAGTTGATGCCGTCGAGCGGGTTATGAGCGCCGCGCGTGCCTATGCCGATGCCGTCGATGAAGATTAGAAGGACTGACATAGTTTCAAGTACGGGGTGCGCTCCGCGAAACGAGCGCACCCCGTACTTTGCAGTGAAGCGCGCGGGCTACTCTTCTTCGTGGGTCCGCACGCGCCCTTCTTCCTGCGCTTTCTGGATAATCTTCTGGGCTATCTGCGCGGGCACCTCGTCGTAATGGTCAAGCTCCATCGAGTATGAGCCGCGAGCGCCCGTGATCGAGTTCAAAGTCGATTGGTACGAGAGCATCTCCGAAAGCGGCACCTGGGCCTTAACCACGGCCTGGTTGCCCTTCGTATCCATGCCCTGCACGCGGCCGCGTCGAGAGTTTATGTCTCCCAAAATATCGCCCGAAGCTTCTTGAGGCGCGGTAATCTCGACATTCATCACGGGCTCAAGCAGCACGGGCTTGACCTTTTCAATCGCGGCGCGGAACGCCTTTCTGCCCGCAAGCTGGAACGAAAGATCGTCCGAGTCAACGGGGTGAAACTTGCCGTCTATCAGCTCGACTTTGAAATCGATGAGCGGGTGGCCGGCAATTGCGCCGTTAACCGCAGCGTCCTTGATCCCCTTCTCGACTGCCGGGCGCCAGTTCTGCGGGATCGAGCCGCCGAATATCTTATCGACGAACTCAAAACCGCCGCCTCGCGGCAGGCCTTCGAACACGCAGGTGGCCTCAGCGAACTGGCCGCGCCCGCCCGTCTGTTTCTTGTGGCGGCCGACTACTTCTGCGCGACCCCTGAACGTCTCGAAGTAAGCAACCTTCGGCGGGTGAAGCTCTACTTCGACGCCGTAACGTTTCTTGAGCTTGCTGACGGCGACTTCGATATGAGTCTGGCCCGACCCCGACAGCAAGAACTCCTTGGTCTGCGGGTCGCGGTCAAACTTCAACGCAAGGTCCTCTTCAAGCATCTTGTGGATGGCCTGCGACAGCTTGTCTTCGTCGTTGCGCGATTTCGGCGCGATGGCAAAAGCGATGGCAGGGGTCGGCAGTCGTACAGGGTCATACACGATGGGCGCGGCCTTATCCGAAAAGGTATCGCCTGTGGTTGTCTCTTTGAGCTTCGTGACCGCAACTATATCGCCCGCATGCGCCTCGGTGATCTTTTCAAGCCCTTTGCCCTGTATGACGTGGAGCGGGCCGAGCCGCTCCTGCGCATTCTTGATGACGTTGTAACAGGTCGCATCAGACTTCAACGCGCCGGATAAAATCTTTAGCACGTTTATGCGCCCGGCGAACGGGTCGGCTATAGTTTTGAAGACGTAGGCCGAAAACGGTGCCGAATCGCTGACTTCGCGCTCGATTGTTTCATCGCTTTCGGGCGAGGGCCGCCCGGTCGCTGATCCAAGCTCGTCGGGCGCGGGAGCAAGCTCGACGATCTCGGTCAGCAGAGGTTGTATCCCGACGTTTTGCAGAGCCGATGTGGCAAAGATGGGGTAGAGCCTGCGCTCGCGGACGGCGGCCTTCAGGCCGGGTATAAGGTCTTCGTCGCCGAGCGTTCCTTCGGTGAAATATTTCTCCATAAGCTCTTCGGAGCTTTCTGCTACCACGTCGATGATCTTCTCGCGAGCAGCCTCTGCCGCGTCTTTCAGCTCGGGTGGGATGTCGCTTTCGGTCGGCTTGCCGGTCGCGTCGCCTTCCATTGTATAGGCTTTCATATGAATGAGGTCTATAACGCCTTTAAAGTTTGTCTCGCTTCCGATAGGGATTTGAAGAGGAACGGCCTCGCGCCCGAACACTTCGTTGATGTTGGCGACGGTCTGATCGAAGTTTGCGCGCTCGCGGTCCATCTTGCTGATGACGATTATGCGCGGAATGCCGAACTCGTCGGCGTAGCTCCAGCCCTTTTCGGTCTGCACCTCGACCCCGTTGACCGCGTCTACGAGCACGATTGCCGCGTCGGCGGCGCGCAACGCGGCCTTCGCGTCTATGATGAAGGCGGCAAAACCGGGCGTGTCTATAATATTGATCTTCGTCCCGTTCCACTCGCAATGGGCGAGCGACGTATATATCGTAGTCTTTCTGGCGATCTCGTCCTCGTCATAATCGGTGACGGTCGAACCTTCATCGACGCGGCCCAACCTGTTGGTCGCTCCCGCGTCAAACAGCATCGCCGCCACCAGCGAAGTCTTGCCCGCATGCCCGTGGCCTACAATGCCAACGTTTCTGATCTCCTTCGTCTCGTAGACCTTCATTAGTTCGGTCTCCTTTCAGCTCGAAAATAGTTTACAAAGCCGAAAAAGCTCGGCGCGGGTGAGCCGCCGGTTCTGGAAAATCCAAACGCTTCATCAACAAGACTGCGAGGTAAGAGAGAGAGATTCTCCAAAACCTGTGAACCTGAATCTTTAGGGGTATAAGCGGCAACTGTTTGAGCCCTCACCCGGCATGAGAGAGTAATACCGAGCGTGGTCTTGGCGCAAGTGGAAGGCTGGTTGTCGGTATGAAGCGGTCGGCCCGGCCAAGCGGCGCGAGCCGACCGCCTGGTTTTCTTACATCGGGCGGAAGCTGCGGGCAATCTGATCTGTCAGATTTCTTATGGTGTCGAGCGAGCCGCGCCGCCCTGTAAACTTCAAGACCCAGACAGAGTTGCCGTCTTCGAGGAAATAATAGGTCCCTGCGGCCTTGCGCCCGCCGTCCGTGTTGTAGAAGGCGAACCTCATCCCGCGAAGACCGCCGCCGCCGAAAGCCTCGCTCGCCGCGCTCTCGAACCCTGACCGATAAGTCCTCATATTCTGTTCTTCCTGCCGCACCAGATCGGCAAGCGAAACGCCGTTGAGGCTCTCTCTTGTGATCTTCAAAAGCCCCTCGCTGCGGTCTCTATAAACAAACTCCGCCTTGCGGCGGCCGACCGCGTCTTCATAATTGACCGCCTTCCAATCGCCGACCAGCGTGAGCTTGAACTTACCCGATTTGTCCACGTACTCCTCGCCGGTTTGCGCTACGGCGACGGCGGCGAAGATTACAATTGCTGTAGATACTAAAATCCCCTTGAGTTTCATACTACCTCCACTACTTAACTTCAATGCGCGGGATTGGCAAAAGTTCCAGGAAGGATTCTACCACAGCTGGCAAGGCGCGCTTGATGGCGCGCCGACCGGTCTGCTTAGCGCAAGTCGCCGAGCACGAGCTGCTGCTGCTCGATGATCCGTTCGATGCCCGCCGAGGCGAGCTGCGTCATCTGTGTCATCTGCTCGGCCGTAAACGGCTTCGACTCTGCCGTCCCCTGTATCTCGATAAAGTGGCCCGACCCGTTTCGCACGATGTTCATATCGACTTCGGCGCGCGAATCTTCCGCGTAGTCCAGGTCAAGCAAGGGCTGGCCGTTTATCACGCCGACGGAGACCGCCGCAAGGTAGCTTGTCACAGGGATGGGAGCGGCGAGCTTGCCGTTGTTGTAGAGCTTGCGCAACGCGAGCACAAGCGAGACGAAAGCCCCCGTGATCGAAGCTGTGCGAGTGCCGCCATCGGCTTGAATGACATCGCAGTCGAGGTAGATCGTCCGCTCGCCAAGGCGATGAGGCTCGACAACAGCCCTGAGCGAGCGGCCTATGAGCCTTTGTATCTCCTGCGTTCGACCGGACAACTGGTTCCGCCCGGCCTCGCGCTGTGTGCGGGTCTCGGTCGCGCGCGGCAGCATGGAATACTCGGCCGTTACCCAGCCTTTACCCTGCCCCCGCAGAAACATCGGCACTCGTTCGTCAATCGAAGCGGTGCAGATGACGCGCGTCTCGCCTATCTCGATCAACACAGAGCCTTCGGCATATTTTGTAAAACCTGGAGTGATCCGTACGGGCCTCAACTCGTCATAGCCTCGACCATTCGCCCTTTTATAACTCATATCTAAGTTCCAACCCGTACCCCCAGTCAGTGCCCCCGGCTGTATCTGGTCTTGCCGTCTATCAGAATTGCGGAGACACGTTCGAGATCATCTTCAGCCTCATCGAGAGCGGCCTCAAGGCCGTCTGCTTCAAACACGAGGCCGGTCGCTTCCTTGTCGTTGCCGCCCAGACCTTGCTCAAGCTCGCGCATTTCCTCTTCGAGCGCGCGAAGCTCTGCAAGCGCCGACGCGATGTTCGATATGTGCTCGCACAGCAGGTCTACTGAAGCTCTCATCGCCGCCGTTCGCTGCCCGGAGGCCACTAGCGTGGCGCGCAAGCGGTCGATCCGGTTCAGCAAGGATGTGCGCCCTGTCTCAAGGTCATCGACCTCGCGCGACAGCTCTGCCAATCGAATCGCGGCAGCCTCTGTGACCCCAAAATCAGCCATCTCTTATCTCTTCCCTGATAACAGAACGGGCGGACGCCTTCGCCCGTTGCCGAGCCCGGCGTCCGCCCAATTAGGTATCAGTTTCAGTTTTTCACAGTCATCAGTGGAGGTGGAGAGAATTGAACTCTCGTCCGAAGGTCGTCAACGATAGAATCTACATAACATAGTTGCTTCCTCTTTGTTTCGCCCGCCGCGACAGTGGAAGCAACGAAGCATCGCAGCAGGCTAGCTCAGATTGTCTTACCCTCCAGGCCCCTGAACACGGACCGGAAGGGGCAGCCTGCTAAGTTGCGCCCCACACCTGAAACACAGGCAATCTCAGGGGAGACGTAGCAGTCTTAAGCTGCTAAAGCAAGTTCGCTATTCGCGATTGTGTTTTCCAGGCTTGATAACGCGGATCTTGGACCGCGATTATGCATCTATCGTCTCGGAGTACCCCCGTCGAAACCTGGCACCCCCAAACTCGCAAGAATTCTAGCACCCGCTTTCCCAGGATGTCAAGGCTGATACCCCGTCCAAACTGCGGAAAATAGAGAAGAAAGCCGTATTCGCGCTGCTCGCTCGATCAGCCTGCCACGAGCGACTTCGCACGCCCGCTCGCCTCCCTGTAATTGGCCAGATACGCGGAAAAATCGGTCTGCGAGAACGGAAACATCCCGTACCAGACCTGATCGAACCGCTCGGTCATCTGTCGCATGGGCTCGGCCAGCGGCGCGAATTTTGAGACGCGTTCCAGGTACTCGCGGTTGGTCAGGTCGGGCTCAAGCTCGATCAAATCGCGCTCGACAAGCTCGTAAAGCAGCGAGAGATAAAGCTTGCGCATCGCCAGCCGGAAGTCGCCCGACCGCGCCGCCGCCATCGCCGCTTCGGCCAGGTCGGCGGCCGTGACCCCGGCCTCGATCTCTTCGCCGAGAACGGTCTGCTTCTTCTTTTTCGCGCGGTCGAAGTTGATCTTCATCGCCATACGCGCCGCCCCAAATAGCGCGAGCGCAAGCAGCAGGACTATTATGATCCGCGAGACGAGGCTCGCGTCGCCCCCCGAGCCGAAGATCGCAGTCATGATGGTCACGTAAAGCTCGCTTAGAAACTTTGCGACTCGCCCCCATTGTTCCTTTATAAAAGCAGTGACAGGGTTATCGCCTCTCGGCAGGTACTCAGACCTCGCGACGATCTCTTTTGCCTTCGCCTTCGCGTCAGCCGCCTCACCCAGAGCGTCGTTACCGGCCATGTCGAGGTGGTCGGCAATCGCCAGCAGCCTTGTGAGAGCCGCTTCCATGACGACGCGCCGCCCGACCGCATCCTTTTGCGAAGCGAACGAGGCGACCGAGGCGTGCAGCCAGCTATTATCGACCGTCACAACTCTGCCGTCTTGCTCGACTTCGAGCTTTTGGGGCAACTGCCTCTTGATCTCTTCCAACCCTTCAGGGTATCCGACCCCTCTGCTGTTGTAATCAATGACGGTCTGCGCCTCTTCTATTGCCCTCGCCACCTTCATCTTGTAAGCGGTAAGGCTCTCTGCCCCGTCCGCAGATGTTATGAAGAGCCCGCAGAGAAGGAGGCAGCAGGCGGCAAGACGAGTTGTTGAAAAAGGTTCGGCTCTCATGAGATCAGACACCCGCGCCGCAATTCGTACAGTAAATATCACCGGCTTCAGCCCGCGCGCCGCATTGCTTACAGGTGCGCGCTTCAACCCCCTGGATTGCAGATTCTCTCGCGGCCGCTTCAAAGTTTCTCAAGAAGCTCTCTTTCGAGTCTTCGATAGCGGGCGGCGAAGGCTCGCTTGCCACAGACTCAACCGGCGGCCTGGGCGGCGGCGAGAAGCCCGCAAGACCGAGCGGGCTCGTTTGAGTGTAAGCCCGCGCGCCTCCCGGCCCCTGGGCCATGTCGTAACCGAAAGCGGCGTTCTGCGCAACCGGCTGCCAGTAGAAGCCCGGCGAAACTTCTCTGGCGAGCAGTTCTATATCGTAAGCCTCCTTGCGAACGCGGCTGTCGAAATAGAGCAACGTGAGCGAGACGACCCAGATCGGCAGGACAAGCAGGTTCGAAATCTGATTGCACCCCATATAGATCGCGTTCCAGGCGGGGCTCGACCAGAACTCTTCTGTCAAAAAGCCAAGCACGTAAAGCGTAGCCCCGACCGGCATCAATAATGCCGCTAGCAACGATAACGAGATAAAATATCCGAAGAGGATTATCGCGCCGAGCCTGTGCCAGTTCCCGCTGCCAAGCTTTATCGCGCGACCTAGCGCTTCGCCTACCGACAGGCCTTCGATCATGATGACCTGCGGCATGAAGATAAACCGCGCCACGATATAAAGCACGAGGTAGATAGCAACCGCGACTATTACGACACCCGCGAGCCCGCCCGCTACGCCGACCGCCCACGGCGGCAAGCTGAGAGAGGCCGCCGCCCCCGCCAGCAAGCCGACAACCAGAAAGAGCACCATCAAGATTATGACCAGAAGTACATACGTTATGAATATGAGGACGAGGGAGAGGAGTCCCATCACGATGATATTGCCGACCCTCCCGCGAATCACCGAGACCCACCTGCGAAAGGTGATCGGCTCGCCAAGCATAACGTGGTCGCCGATGACTCTCGCCAGACCGGCGATTGTCGCGAGCATCAGAAAGAACCAGACCACGTAACCGATAAATCCCAGGGGCAACAGCACGTATGTAAGCGACGGAATTCTGTCGGGGTCTTGAACGCCAAGCTCGCCAATCGCGAACCAGAACATCAATGAGACGATGTAACCGAAAAGCGTTGAGACCGATACGATAGCGATTAGGGGCGTGAAGTTGCGGCGATAGAGCCGGACGGCGCGGTCGATTACGTCGCCCGTAGACATTGGCTCAAGAATTCTTAGATCGGCCATTCTCGCTTACCCGGCTCGATTATAACAGGTCGTCTCAAGAGAGGGCCTGTGCGGAGCCGGTCGCCCGCACAGGCCGCAGGGTTACTTGCCTGCCTGTGCGGCTGCTGCGCGCTTCAGACTCTTCTGAGACGTGACGCGCTTCAGAAGCTCCGCCTTCCTCATAAAGTACGTCGGCGCGGCTTTACCCTTGCTGAAAAGCTTCTCCGCCTGATCGTCCCAGTGACCGCTCGATTTATGGTCGCTATGTCCGAGCGGGACTATCGAGTAGGATTCGGGCGGGTTTGTCAGCACGACGATTTGAGTCGAAGTCTGGCCACCCTGCCCGACCATCTCTTTGCCGGCGGGCGCAAAGCTTATCGCGCGAGTAGTCGCCATGCCGACGTTGTTCTGCCCGCCGCTGAGCGAGCCGCCCGCTACGGGCCACGTCTTGTCGCCGCCCTGACGACCTACGCGGAAGTATTTTCCGTATGGGACGCGGAGCGATGCGAAGGTCGATTTGAGCCATTCGGCTCCCTTTCCGACTGCGCTTATCAACTGCTCGTCGGTGATCTCGGCGGGCACGTTGTATTGCTTCGCGAGGTCAGGCCCAAGCCCTTTCTTGAAGGCGTAGTAAGCCATCGCGCCTTCGGAATCGCCGTCGCTTCTTCGATTCCAGGCTTGAATCAACTCATAAACCTGTGTCGCGTCGGCCGACTTCTTATCCTCGCCCGCCCTGGCCCATGCCTCTTTCAGACGCGCCTGCCACGCTTCGGCCTTGTAGACCTGAGTATCGAAGGCGAGGTTGATAGCCTGTTCGACCGTCACCTTGTTCATTGAGGCGAGAAGCTCCGTCATCATCTCTCCGCGCTGGTGACGCGGTGCCGTGCGCGTGGCGTTATAGACGTAAGGGTAGGCCTGATACTTTTCAGGAGTGAGCGGGCTATCCTTCATCATCGCAAAGGGCGTGACGTTATTGTTATGCATGTAGCCGGTCGGCGGGTTCGTGATCTGAACCAGATCGCTCATAGGGTGAATGCCCTGCCACTCGGTTGCAGAGGTGTTTCCGGCGACGGGGCGGCTTGGGTCAACCCCTTTCGCTCTAATCGGGACGCGGCCGGTTCTGAGGTAAAAGATGTCACCTTGAACCGTCCCGACCATGATGTTTTGCGCCATCAACTGATTACCGACGAGCGCACGTTTCATCTCCGCGAGGTTGCGCGAGGTCATCATCTGATAGACCTGGTCTGTCAGGCCGACTTCGTTCGCGTAGGAGACGGCCATGGCGTAAGCCTTGCCCCCTTTGCGAGCGACCACAGGGCCGTGATGCGTGTATTCGATCTCTACCTCTCGCCAATCAACTTTGTCGCCGACTTTTACGCCGATCTTCTCTTTGCGCACCTGCATATCGCGCCACTTGCCGTCATAGCGGTACTGTCGCGGGTTCGCGGGGTTTATCTCTTCTTCATAAACATCCGAAGTATCCGGCCCGCCCGTCGTCATAGCCACAGAGGCGTAACGGCTGTGACCGAGGCTTGGGAACGGGACCCCAAGTATCGACACGCCCGCCACGTTGAAGTCACCCGCGTAGATTCTCACCTGATAGAAGCGAAATTCGCCGTACCAGCTCAGATGCGGGTCGATGACGGCGATGGGCGCGCCGATGGTCGTGCGGCTCGGCGCGATCAACATCTGGTTCGAGCCGCGATAAACAACCGGGTCCGGGGCGATCCCCCCGCGTTGCAGGTCGCCCGCGGCTTCGCCGAGCGGCCAGCCGAAGATGATATACCGAGAGAGAGCTACTGCGTCCCACGGCTGTATCTCCTGCGCCCACGCGGGGACCTGTTCGGGATGCTCTTTCATAAACTGCTTGATCCCCTCCTGAAACGACTCGATCACGGCGCGCATCTTCGGGCTGACCTGGTTATAACGCTCGCGGCTGACTTCTCTATGTCGCCACGAGCGCTGGATAATGTCGTGGCGGTAAAAATCGGGCCCGAAGACTTCAGACATCGTCCCTGTTGCGCGGCGATAGTTCTTGAGCAACTCTTCGAGACGGTCTTCGGCCTGGGCATACCCAATCGCGTACGCGGCCAGTTCGAGATTCGGCGCAAAGACGTGCGGGATGCCGAACTCGTCTCGGTAGATCGTCGCCTCGTTTGCGGCGATAGTTCTTGCAGACGAGTCCCACGCAAGCGGCGAAACGAGCGAGATTGTAAGCAGTATCAGCAATGCTCTTTTCACGATAAGGCTCCTCTAAAAATTTTCTTAATGACACGGTTGTTCAGCCACTGGTAAGCGGTGCGATATTAAGTTAAACGGTTGAGATTGTCTACAGGCAGGTGGGTTGAAAGGCCTTCTCAGGGCAGAGGCGATCCCTGCCCTGAGAAGGAAGTTATCGCTACATAGACGGTATGCCCATCTTTTCCAACATCATGTCGGCCGTTTGCAGCGCGCCTTCGACCCAGCCCTGCGCGTCCGAATAAGCTTCGCCGCAGATGTAAAGCGAGCGTTTATCAAACGGCTTGATGATCTGCTTTTTCACTTCCCAGCTCTTCACGCCTATGTTCCAGCTGTTCCAGCCGCCGCCGAACGGGTCGTCGCCCCAGTCGCGGAAGGCTGCGTTGCGGACTTCGGGCGTGTAGGTCAGACCGTGGACTACAGCCAGCTGCCTAGCCACCTCTGCAACCATCGGTTCCGGCGCTCTGTAGCGGCACCAGTCGAGGTGAGGGTGCTTGCTGCAATCGTCGCCCAGGAATGGATTGGCAATCTCCGCGACTTCCCTACCCGCAAGCCATGCCTCTCGGCGGCGCGGCCGCAAACCGTCCCAGAACCCGATATTCGTCCCGTCGTCATAGCTGGCCATAAGCATTGCCGGTCCGCCCGTCGCGGGTTTGCCGTCGTCCCTCGGCCAGTAATATGTCTGCCTTACAGGCATGTCCGTGACGGTGCGCCCGGCCTCGACCGGAACGTATGTGCCTTCCGAGTCTGTGAACCCTGCTGCGAGCCACCACGGGCTTGTGTAGGTCGTGAATAGTTTGAAAAGCGGCCTCGGCGTGACGCTTGCGATCAGCTCTTTGATCTCTTGAAGCATCGGGCTTGCGGGCGCAAGCAGATCGAGCGAGCGGCGCGGCATAGCCAGGATCAACGACTTTGCGCGGACCTTTTTGTTCTGTTTGAACTGGAGCTCGAACGCGCCCTTGACCCAATCGAACCGCTCAAGCGAGTGTTTGAGCTTGATGTCGTTACCGTCGGGGCTGAACAGGTCCGCAAGCGAAGTCGGGACCTGCTGAAATCCCTTTTTGAAACCCTTGTATTGCGGGTCGACTCCGAAGTCCGAAAGATACCAAGGGATGGCATCGGCAGCGTTCCAGTTTGTGAGCGTAGAGTTGTAGCCGCCCGCATCGACACCCAGTTGATAGCCTTCGTTGCTGATGACGCGCATCAGCACGTTCCAGAAGCCCTGTTTGTAAAGCGGCTCGCCCGCGAAGCTGGCATTCTTCGCCATCTGGCGGCGCTGGTACTCGTCGAGATTGGGGTCCGTTATCCCCGGCACGATCTGTTCGATGGCATTGACGATGATGCTTCCGGCCGTGCCGCCGCGCTCAAGGAAAGAGAGATGATACGGAACCTTGTCCGGCTTTGTTGTGAAGTCTGAGAGCCTCAGATAGATGCCGCGAAGGTAAGCGATGTTTTGCGGCTCATCAACCGGGAAATCGTATAGCTCGATCTTCTGGCCCGCAGGAAGTTCCTGGTTGAGCACGTCGATGAGCCGTTTGATCTTTGGCTGCACCGCCGGGAGTATGCGCATGCCGCCAAGCTCCGCGACCATGTTTGGAATGTCGGGAGGCCGCACAGAGAGAAGCCGCCCGCCGATGTGATCGCTCGATTCAAAGACCTGGATTGTTCTTCTGGGGTAGGCTTGCTTCAGCCGCCACGCGCTGTATACGCCCGATACCCCGCCTCCGACGATGGCAATGTCGATGTTTTCATCAGCCATATCTGGAAATCCTCCAATGTTTTATTTGTAATCAGAAAATCACAGGAACATTCACGGGAACAGACCCTGTCCCCCGAAGCAGCGCCTTCGATTTTTGTCGATGATAGAAATCGAGCGGCGGCTGCAATGCGTATCGAGCCGTCATCTGCGTCTGGGGCACCTCAAGCGGCGGAGTCGCAGGCGTGGCCTTCGCCGTTCGCGTGTCGAGGATGTAGGACTGCCCCGTCTTCAAGACGTAATCGACGCCGCGCCGCACTGCCGCTTTGACTTCGCCCGGAAGATGGACAATTTCGCCTTGCTGTCCGCCGAGCGCCTTGGCGAGCGCAACGAAGTCGAGCGTCGGCCTGACTATGGTCAAATATTCCGGGGTCATGGTCTTGGGGTGCCATTCGTAGCCGGGCGCGGACCCGTAAGCGGCGACGACTTGCTGCAACCCGAGTTGCAACGTGTGGTATTCCTGATTGTTCGTGATAATGTAAAGCACGCCGATCTCACGATGCGCTGCCGTCCACCAGGTCTGCGGGTAGAATAGCGACGACCCGTCGCCGACCGCGTTTACCACAAGCCGGGTCTTGATCCCCTGCCAGCCGCTGCTTTCGAGCTTGATGCCGAGTGACGCGGGCATAGACCATCCGAGCGAGCCGCCCGCCACGCAGTAGTAACTGATCGGCGCGGCCCCCTTTGTGCCAAACGGCAGCAGGTACTGGAACGGAGCCGGGTCCGATACCGCTTCGTGTACATAGACGAACTCTTTTTCAAGGCCCAGCTCCTCTATACTATCGCGCAACGCATCCGCGATAACTACGGCCCAGATTTCATCCTGAGTCATCGCCTCCGCAAGGTACTCCTTCCACTCCGCGCGCCGCTTGGCGTCGAGCTTGCGCAGGTTTTCGTTGCGGCTTGCCGCTCCAGCAGGCGGGTTCTTTGCGATACGCCTGTTGATCAGAGGTAGTGTCGCCGCGATGTCACCCAGCACTGCCGACTCTCCAAAGTAGTTCTTGCCGATGTCCCAGGTGTTGTTGGCCAGATAGACCAGCGGGACATCTTCCGGGATGAGCGGGCCGTCCGTGTACTTGAAGACTGCCACCTGAGCCTGCGCGCCGAAGCCGCAGAGGAAGGCCAGGTCGTGACCATTGAAGACCCCCCGCATGCCTGCTTGTGAGCCGGGCAGCTCGCCTTGCCAGTGGTAATCGTTGTTTGGGAAATTCGCTACGCTGCTGAAGGTCTGTAGCAGCACAGGAGCGCCGATCAGCTCCGCAAGCTTTTGCAACTGCGGCCAAGCGTCGGCATAGCCCACGGCGTCGCCAGCGATGATGATCGGGTTGCTCGCTTTAGCAAGCAACGAC
Organism: uncultured Clostridia bacterium; assembly: GCA_964615905.1. GTDB lineage: Bacteria > Acidobacteriota > Blastocatellia > UBA7656 > UBA7656 > DATLMR01. The sequence continues at coordinate 93,150 of CAZTUB010000016.1, read as the reverse complement.
GCCGCCTGTTCGATTGCCGCAGGGTCGCCCGTGAAGCGCGGCGATATGTGCGTGACCCCTTTGACGCGGTCGGCCTTGTCGATCTTGCGCATCGTGAACTCCCACGGGATCGAGAGAAAGACGGGCCCGTTTGGCGGGGCCATCGCCTCTTTGAAGGCGCGTTGCAAAACGAGCGGCATCTCGTCAGGGGTGCGAACCTCGTGCGCCCATTTCGTATACTGTTTGGCCAGATCGACGAGGTTTGAAGCGAGCAGCGGCTCTTGCGTTACAAGCTCGTTTTGCTGCTGGCAACAGAGGATCACAAGCGGCACACTTGAGCGCCAGGCGTTGAAGAGATTGCCGATGCTGTGGGCGATTCCCGGCGTGACGTGGACGACAAGCACGCCGGGCTTTCCGGTCATTCGAGCGGAGCCCATCGCCGCGCCGATAGCGATGTTCTCGTGCAGGCACTCTATGTAGCGCACGTCGTTTTCAGGATAAGACGTGCCGTCGATAATAGGTATCTCATTCGTCCCCGGCACGCCGAAGATGTGGTGTATGCCGAGGTCGCGCAGTATGTCGAAGATGTAGTCGCGGACCCAGCGTTGCGGCTCCCGTTCGGGCTTGCTCTCAGATTTCGTTGTGGATTTTTTTGCAGCCTTTCTAGCCATGTCGCCTCCTTTATCTAGCTTGCAGCCAGCCTCTCTTTCGTGCGCTGGCTTGTGAGAACCGATGAAGGTGATAACTATTGAAACCCCGGTGTGGCTGTTGCGTGATTGACCTTACCATAAGAGAGTCTTTGACGTAAGCTGCGTTACGCCTTGATTGAGTCGCGGCGTCTTGAATTGCAAAAGTTTTCTCTTTGGGAGAGAATACCGCCGCCTGCAATCTCGAACATCCAGATCGAAAGGAATACTTCATGGCCTCAAGCGATAAGCTTATCGTGACGCTCGAAGAGGGCATAAAGCGGATCACTATCAACCGGCCGGAGCGTCGAAATTCTGTCGATACCGAAACGACGGAGTTGCTGCTCGAAGCGTTTCAGCGGGCAGCCGAAGATGAGAGCAAGGTGGTAATCCTGACGGGCGCGGGTGACGCCTTTTGCGCCGGGGCCGATCTTCATGCCACAAACGCCTCGGACATCAAGAAGCTCGACGTGACGCACGCGCTCAGGAGCCACACTAACCCTACGATCCTTGCGATGAGGAACCTGCCGAAGCCGATAATCGCTCGCGTCCACGGCCCGGCGGTCGGGGTGGGGTGCAACTACGCGCTGGCCTCGGACATCCTGATCGCGTCGGACCAGGCAAAGTTCGGGCAGGTGTTCGTGAAGATTGGTCTGATGCCGGACGGCGGCTCGACCTACACGCTGCCTCGCATAGTCGGATACGCGAAGGCGTTCGAGCTTATGACCACAGGCGATCTCATAAGCGCGGAAGAGGCGTTGCGGCTTGGGATAGTCAACCGCGTCGTCGCGGTCGAAGAACTCGACAGGGCCGTTGACGAGATGGCCGCGCGGCTCAGGTCGGCTGCGCCCATTGCGCTTGCGAAGATCAAGGCGGGATTGAATCACGCGGAGACTTCAGACCTCGCATCTGCGCTTGAGTTCGAGGCGGTCAACCAGGGCGCGTGTTTTCGCTCTGAGGATTTCGTTGAGGGCGTCAGTGCATTTCGTGAAAAGCGAAAACCGACTTTTCAGGGCAGGTGAACAGTTGCGGGCACAAAGGGCGATCAAGAGGATAGCGGGAGCGGTATTCATAACCTTTATCGCTGCGGCTTTCCTGAACGGGAGGAGCGCGGCTCAGGACGACGATAAAGGCCGGGCCACAGCCGCAGAGACGTTTGCGCATCTATGCGCGGATTGCCACGGCGCTGACGGGCGAGGGCAGATGCTCAAACAACCCGACTTCAGAAATCCAGACTGGCAGACGAGCGTGACCGACGATCATCTGTTCAAGGCGATAAAGTGGGGGCGCGAGCCGATGCCTTTTTATTACGGGCAGCTCACGGACGAAGAGATCACTTCGCTTGTGAAGTTCGTGCGCTCACTTGCGAAGCAAAATGCGAGGGTCGATAACTGTGTCGCCTGCCATAAGAATGATCGTGAATCTATCGTCGGACTCTATGCCGCAAGCGTCCACGGCAAACAAGGCATCTCGTGCAGCAGGTGTCACGGCGGCGTGCCTTCGGCGAGCGACAAGGCCGAGGCGCACGGCGGGCGCTTCGTCGGCAAGCCGGACCCGAACGCCATTGTCGGCATGTGCGGGTCGTGTCACAAACCCGAAGCCGAGATGTTTCGGGCAAGCCGCCACTTCGCCGAGCAGAAAGGCATCCCGCGTCTCGATTGCGTCCAATGCCACGGGGCGCATACGGTTGGATCGGCCGCGCGGGAGTTCAGCTTCTCGCTCTTTTGCGCAGGCTGTCACGGGCTGGAATATTTGCCCCCGCTGCCCGAAACGTTCCAGCGCGTGCTTGCGCTTTCAGACGACATAAACGACACGCTGCGCGCCAATTTCGGCCTCCGTCGGCCAATGTCTGAAACAGAAGACAGAGAGCGAAAAGCCATACAGCGACAGATAGCCGAGATCGTTCACCCGGCGGACCTGGAAGGCGGTCTGAAAAAGATTCCGGCGATCCTTAAACGTGGCGAAGACTTTAAGGCGATATTGAAACAGCAGCCCAGATAGACGAAAGGGGTGTAGATTGACGAACCAGTCGAGGATTGTTTTCGCGCTTGTGGTCCTGTTTGCCATCAATACGATGAACTTTTTTGACCGCCAGATACTCGGCGCGATAGGCGAGCCGATCAGGCGCGAGTGGCAGCTCAGCGACAGCGACCTGGGACTGCTCAACACGGCCTTCACGCTGCTCTACGCATTTGTCGGCGTGCCGCTCGGAAGGCTGACAGACAAGACTATGCGCACGCGAATACTTGCTGCGGGGGTCTTCGTCTGGAGCCTGCTTACGGTAGCTCAGGGGCTTGCGCAGAGCTTCCGCCAGCTTTTCATTTTACGTCTCGGCGTAGGGGTGGGCGAAGCGACCTGTGCCCCGGCGGCGACTTCGCTCATAGGGGACCTCTTCCCCGCCACCATGCGGGCCAAGGCGCTGTCGATCTTTATGATGGGTTTGCCGGTAGGCATCGCGCTCAGTTACGCGGTGAGCGGCTCGATTGCAGGAGCCTACGGCTGGCGCGCGGCGTTCTGGGTGGCAGGCATACCGGGCCTGCTGTGCGCAATCGGCGCTCTCATGATGCGTGAGCCCCGGCGCGGTGCTACGGAAACGCACAACATCGGCGGGATGAAGCGCGAGGGCTCGCCTTACATGCTGGTGCTTTCGATACCGACTATGTGGTGGCTTATAGCGTCGGGCGCGCTGCACAACTTTAATATGTACGCGATTGGCGGTTTCCTCTCGCCGTACTTGATGCGTTATCACGGCCTAACGATCCAGGATGCGGGATTCGTCTCGATGGTCGTGTTCGGGTTGTCGGGCATCCCCGGCCTCCTGCTTGGCGGAGTTATAGGCGACAGGATTATGAAGAAGCGTTCGAACGGCCGCCTGCTCGTAGGCGCTGTCTTCATTCTGGCGTCGATCCCGCTGGTCTTTCTCGCGCTCGAACAACCCGCCGGGAGCGCTGCCGCGTTTATGGCCCTTATGGGTTTAGGTTGCGCAGTGATGTATGCTTATTACTCGACAGTCTATTCGACAATCCAGGACATCATCGAGCCGTCGCTTCGCGGCACGGCGATGGCGATATATTTCTTCGCGATGTATGTGCTTGGCGCGTCGCTTGGGCCTTACGGGATCGGGTTGATCAGCGACAAGTCGACACAGAATGCGGCGGCCCAGGCAGGCGTCACCGTATTCACACAGCAGGCGCTTGAGCCGTTCCGGGGCCAGGGGCTTCATACGGCCATGTATGTCATCCCGGTCCTCGGAGTGCTTTTAGCCCTCGTCTTATTTGCGGGCTCGCGCACCGTGACCAAGGATATGCAGAAGCTTGAACGCTGGATGCGGGACTCGGCAACCGGCTCGACCGTCACGGAGCCGAAGCAGGCCGAAGCGGCCAATCAGTGACCTGTTAAGAGTGATGAGTAACAGGAAGAAGATCAGTGAGGAAGTAGATATGAAGAGTTACGGACCCAAACAACCCGCCGCTAAATACCTGTCAATCGTCAAACACCTGGCCTTCGTCCTGGCCGTTCTCCTGATCGTCACAGGCGGTTGTTCAAGAAACGACCGCCCGACGAGCCGCGCGACCCCTGTGCTTTTGCCGTCGGAATTGAGCGAGGAGTCGGAAGCCGGTGAAGCGGTAAAGCTTGAAGAGGACCCCGATGCCAGAAGCGACTGGTTCATCTTCCAAAGGACTTACCCATTTGATCGCCTTCCGGTCGATGCGAGACAAAGGGCCTACGAGCTACGACCGCGCCGCGCGCAACCCCGTGGCGTGGTGACGCAGGCGACAAGAGAGTGGACGGCGATAGGGCCAAGCCCGACTACGGCAGCATTTTTTAACAACTGGGGGTTTACAAGCGGGCGCGTAAACACGGTCGCCGTCTCGCCTAATGATTCAAATGTAGTGCTGATCGGAAGCGCGACCGGGGGGATATGGCGCTCGACAAACGGCGGCCTCGGATTTGTTCCAGTAGCCGATAATCAGGTCGATCTTGCGGTCGGTTCAATCGCGTTTTCCGAGAGCAACCCCGCCACGGTATACGCGGGGCTTGGCGATACCAAGAACGGCTATCTTGGAAGCGGCGTCCTGAAATCGACGAACGGGGGAAGAACCTGGACTCGCATCAACGACGGCTCGTTGCCTTCGCCGTGCACTGTGTCAAAGATCGCCGTTGACCCGGCGAACCCGAACCGCGTCTATCTCGCGCAGTTTTCCAGGTTGGCGACCGACCAGATATTGTCTAGCGGCTTCTACTTTTCAAACGACGGCGGCAGAAGCTGGACGAGAAGCAGGGCCGGATTGGCTCGCGACATCGCAATCGATCAGGCCGACTCACAAACAATCTATCTTGCCATCTCAAGGGTCGATGAACCCGGCTCTCCTTCGGCTGGCCTCTACCGCTCGACCAACGGCGGCCAGGACTGGACGCGAATCTTTACCTCGCCTTACGACCAGGGAACGCGTGATATTCGCGTTGCGGTGACGCCAGCCGACCCGCGAACTATCTACATCTATACCGGCGGGTTCACCTCGAACGGCTTTGATGTCCGAGTCGTAATCAGCAGGGACGGCGGGGCCACGTGGGCCAATCTGGGCTCGTCGAATATCGACACAGCTCAATTCGGTTACAACACATACCTGTTTGTCGATCCTCGAAACGCGTCGACTGTCTATCTCGGTTCGCGCGATGTTTACAAGAGCACAGACGCGGGAAGCAGCTGGACCAATCTGACTCGCAATTTTGTGCGCGGGCCGGAAGATATTATCCTTTATGAGCCGGGCGGCTCCACCTCGCATCCAGACCAGCACGGGCTGGCCTTTTCGCCCGGTAACCCGAACGAGATTTTTATATCCAACGACGGCGGCGTCTCTAAATCGACCGACGCGGGCGAATCGTTCCTGTCGCTCAACACAACCTTGACGCTCACACAGTTCACGAGCATTGCAACGCACCCGACCAACCCTTTTATCAGTTACGGCGGGACCCAGGACAACGGAACCCAGCGCAGGGTCAGCGGGACTCAAAACTGGCGAGAGTTTATAAGCGGGGACGGCGGCGATTGCGTTATCAACCCGCTCGACCCTTCGATGGTCTTTACGACTTTTGTCCGTGGCAACATATTTCGGTTTAACAGCGACGGTCGAGGATTCGACGGCCAGTTTGGCTGGAACGACACCTTTGGCGAGCCGGACACGGGGGCCGCAATAGCATTCTACCCACCCTTTACAGGCAACGGCGTTGACTCGACGCTTTACTTTGGAACGTGGCGTTTGTTTAAGAGCACCACGCTTGCCGAATCCTGGTTTGCGCCCGCGCCTGATACGGACCTGACCAAAGGCTCAACGTCGAAGGGGCGAGACGTTTTGACATCCATCGCCGTAGGCAAGTCCGACACGAACGTAATCTACACTGGCTCGGCTCAGGGGCGCGCAATGGTAAGCACGGACGGCGGGCTATCCTGGGCGGACATTACAGCGGGCCTGCCCGACAGGTCTATAACCAGTCTCGCAGTCCACAGGTCAGACCCGAATACGGCTTATGTAACGTTTTCAGGGTTCGGAACCGGCCACGTCTTCAAGACAACGGATCGCGGGTCGAGCTGGACGAATCTTTCGGGTAATTTGCCTGACATACCCGCGAACGCTTTTCTGATCGACCCCATAGCCTCGAACACGATCTATATTGGCACGGACATCGGCGTGTTCCGCTCGTCAAAAGGCGGCGATCAATGGGAGGCGCTAGACGAGGGGATGCCGCCTGCTGTCGTCACAGGGTTCTCGTCACAGGATAGCGGCTTGATACAGATCGCCACATACGGGCGAGGCGCTTTCGAGATAATGAGCGAGGCCACGCGCGCCTTGATAAACAACGTCACCTTTGACGGTCGCAAGAAGATGACCATTTCAGGGGGCGGGTTCTCAAGCGGCTTGCAGGTCTTTATAAACGGCGTGGACCGCAGCTCAAGAATCAAATCGGTTTCAAGCGGCTCGATCAAGCTAAAAGGCAAAGCCAATCAATTAGGTCTGGTGACGGGCGATAATACGGTTCGAGTAACGAACGCGAACGGGACCGAAACTAACAACTTCGTCCTCAAGCTTTGAGCGTGCGGCCACTTTCTCCCTCATCAAAATGGACATATAATCTTAGAGGCTAATCTATCCAAGGAGCTTGTTCGCTTGCGCACGCTTGTATTAATTACGCTCTTGTCGTTATGCGTTCCCTTGCTCTCGTCCGCGCCTCTGTCGGCATCGGCACAGGAGCAAGCCGAATTTGTTTGCCCCATGCACCCGGAGGTCACGGCTTCAAAACAGGGTGAGTGCCCGAAATGCGGGATGAAGCTTGTCGCCAAATCTGGCAGGAAGAACGGGGAGCCTGCGCCTGTACAAAAACTTGGAGACGCTGACGGCGCGCCAAACGAAGGCGCAGAAGAGAGCTTCACCTGTCCCATGCACCTTGAAGTGCGCTCGGCTGCTCAAGGCAAATGCCCTCTGTGCGGGATGGCTCTAGTCCCTGCGGTGCCCGCTTTAGGCGACGACTTTGAGATAAGAGTCGTGTCAACTCCAAAAACCCCTAAAGCGAAAGAGAAGGTCTCGCTGCGGTTCTCGATCTATAATCCAAAGACCGGGCAGCAAGTGAATAAATTTGCGGTGCTGCACGAGGAGCTGCTTCATCTTTTTATCGTCAGCCAGGACATGAGCGAGTTTCAGCATATTCACCCGGAGCTCGAAGCGGACGGCAGCTTCGTTATAGATACTCTGTTGCCGCAACCTGGAAGATATAAGCTTTACATGGACTTCTACCCTGCCGAAGGCATTCCGCAGGTCTTGCAGGCGAATATCTCGACAGCGGGTTACGGCAATGACCTCCTGGCAGGGACCGTGCGGTTAAAGCCCGACTCGGTATTTGAAAAAGTCGTAAACGGCATGAAGGTCGTTTTGAGATTGGACCCTGCCGAGATCATCGCGGGAAGACCGGCGACGCTCAAGTACGAGCTGACGGACGCGAAGACAGGCGAGCCGGTTCGCGACCTCCTGCCTTATCTTGGCGCGTGGGGGCACACGCTGATACTGAGCGCAGACCAGACCGATTATGTTCACTCTCACCCGGTCGAGCTAGTGGCTGATGCGGAGAAAGGCTCGAAGCTCAAAGGCGGCCCCGTTGTCACGTTCGAGGCGATGCTGCCGCGCCCCGGAGCTTACAGGGTCTGGACGCAATTTCTGCGGGGCGAAACGCTCAGCACCGTCTCGTTCACTATCACGGCCGAGCAACTCAAATAGAGGGAGCGTCCAGGACACGCAAATAGTTTGGTCGAGCGGGCGAACACGCAAGACCTTGTGTTGCGACTATTTTTTTTTGTGCTAGAATGTAACCGTTGGGCGCGGCGAGATGTAGTGCAGCATCAACAGTCACGATTCATCGAACAAATAAAGACATTACCTACTGGCTTTAAGTGTTTGACGGGCAGCCCGTGCAGCTGTCGAGTGATTATCCGGGACCGAACCAGATCGGTCTTACTCTTTGAGTCCACAGAGTCAACAGGGGGCAAAGGCCATGTTTCAAAGTTTTTCTTCCGCACTCCTGGCATTCATCCTTGCAGTATCACTATCTCCGTTGAGCAGTCCCAGCTATCAACAGACACAAGGCCCGGCTGCGCCTCCGCAGAACAACCCGCCTGTCGATCCGGCAAAGGCGCGGGCTGCCGAAGCGAACGCTCCCGCCCCGAACGCGACTGCCGCGACAGACGATAAGAAGACGCCCACGCTCAAAGAGGACATAAGGACGCCGAAGATCCCCCACAACGATAAGATCGTGATCGGCACGGGGCTTGTAAACGTGACCGTCAGCGTCACGGACAACTATGGCAGGTTCGTGACCGGTCTCAGCAAAGAACACTTCGAAGTATTCGACGACAAGGTCAAACAGCAGATCGCCCATTTTTCAGACGACGACGCGCCGGTGTCGCTCGGCATCGTTTATGATGTTTCGGGCTCGATGAAAGAGCGCATAGGCCGGTCGCTAAAGGCGCTGAGGCGGTTCATCGAGACGTCGCACGACGACGACGATGTCTTTCTCATCGGGTTCAATGATCGGGCAAGGCTCGTTCAGGACTTCACGACCTCCGGCGATCAGGTGCTCGGCCACCTGATGTTCGTGGCTCCCAAAGGGAGCACGGCCCTTTACGACGCCGCATACCTCGCCGTTGAGAAGATTCAACAGGGGCGGCACTCGAAGAAAGCGCTGCTCGTCATCTCAGACGGGCAGGACAACAAGAGCCGCTATACCTACAAAGAGCTTCGCAACCGCGTCAAAGAGTCCGACGTTCAGATATACGCCATAGGCATCACCGACCCGGGCAATGATCAACTGGCGGGGTTTGGGCGCTCTAACCTCGAAGAGATTACTCGTATGACGGGCGGGCGCTCCTTCTTCCCAAGCGCGTTCAACGAGGCGGAGCTTATCGAGATATGCACTCGCATCGCGCTTGAGCTTCGCCACCAGTATTCCATAGGGTTCTACCCGACCGATCTGACAAGCGAGGCCAAATGGCACAAGGTCCAGGTCAAGATAAACCCGCCGAAGGGGCTTGGCCGTCTGTCGCTCTCGTTTAAGGACGGGTACCAATCGTTCAAGAAGCTGTAAGCGCAGGCAGCCTGCTCTCAAAAAAGGTGCAAACCACCAAACTCCGCCCGTTCTTTCGGCAACGGAAAGACCTGATCGCCGCATCCCACCCACCGGGGACCATGCTCTCTGCGAAGATGAGCGGCAGGTTTTCAAAACTTTCTTTGCGGAGTAAACTTTTTCTATGAAATCCGTACCAGTAAAAGTAGCACTCGCCGTCGTGATTGGTCTGGTGTTGCTCGCGAGCAACTTCGCGCCTGTGAGCCCCGTCCGGGCCGATTCCACCCAGCAACAGCAGCCCAGGCCGCGCCCGCCGGTGGAGCAGGACCGCCCGCCCGCCGGTCAAGACGACACCCCTTTGCGGATAGGCACAGACCTTGTCGTACTCGATGTCACGGTAGTCGATCAATCGAACAAGCCGATAATGGACCTGCCGCAGGACAAGTTTCAGGTCTTCGAAGACAAGGTCCCGCAAAAGATCGAGTTCTTCACAAAAGAGCAGGTCCCGGTATCGCTCGTCTTTGCCATAGACACTTCCGGGTCGATGCGGTCGAAGCTCGAAACGGTTATCAAGGCTTCGACGAACCTGATACGTGAGACAAAGCAGGGCGACGAGATCGCCATAATCGAGTTCAAAGAAGAGCCTGTCCTGCTTGAAGAGTTCACCACAGACGTGAATGACGCGATCTACGCGCTCGAAGGGATGGTGGCGCGAAGCCAGACCGCTATGCTCGACGCTCTATACCTGGCAGCCGAATACGGGCACAAAGAAGGCAAGAACCGCCGCAAGGCGGTAATCGTCGTGACCGACGGCGAGGATAAAGATAGCCAGTACCAGATGAAGGAGGTAATCGAGCACCTTCAAGAGCTGGACGTGCAGGTCTACCTCATCGGCTTTACGAATGACCTGGAAAAGAGCGGCGGCTGGGTGTTTTCGAAGAGCCCGAAGGAGAAGGCTGAAGGACTGCTCAACAAGCTGGCGTTGGAGACTGGCGGGAGGGCCTTCTTCCCGCGTGAGCTATCGGAGGTTCATACGATAGCGCAGCAGATTTCCTCGGACCTGCGCGCGCAGTATTCAATCGGCTACTACCCGTCGAACGCCAAACGCGACGGCACATTCCGACAAGTGAGGGTGCAGGTCGACGGTGGCCCGCGCAAGCTCGTAGCCCGCACGCGCAACGGCTACACGTCTCCGCGTGAAAATGAGCATCCGAACACGGTAAACAGGTAATCGCGCGGGGGCAGGAAGCTGCCCCCGCATCACTCGCCAGTTCAACCCTATCGTCTTATTTCGCTTCCGTTTTGTTGAGGTGTGTTTTCAGGCAGAGGCTCGTGTGCGACGAACCAGGTGATTATCGCGATAAAGATGATCGCGACAATGACTATAACGATCACCACGGGGCCCGGCCACCGCGATGCGCGCTTCTCTTCAAGCGAAGCAAAACCCGCGGGCAGAATCCCGGTGTTGAAGCGGATCAACCCGTGCGGGTCCTCGATCTCGCGCTCTTTGTTATCACCCTCCTGCGCGCTTCTCTTCGCCGCCCTCAACTTTGACCGCCGGGCGTGGCTCCGAAACCGCATGCCTTTTTCCGGTTCGCTCATAGCCATTTGATTCTACGGAAGAACAGATATATAGCAAGCCCAATCAAGAGCATAGCCATAAGCGCGCCGACATAGCCGTACTTCCATTTCAGCTCCGGCATGTGCTCGAAGTTCATGCCGTATATGCCCGCGATCAGCGTCACGGACATCAAGATAGTCGAGATGGAGGTAAGCCGCTTCATGATCACATTCATGCGGTTGCCCGACACCGACAGATACGCGTCCATTGTCGAGCTGAGCATATCGCGTATCGTGTCAATCGATTCCGCGACCCTTATCAGGTGATCGAACACGTCTTGAAAATAGACGTGAGTTTCCCGAGAGAAGATCGGCTGCTCGCGCCTGAGCAGAGTGTTGAAGACGTCTCTGAGCGGAGTTATAGCGCGCCTCAAAAAGAGCAGCTCCTTCTTCAGCCTGAATATCTCTTCGATTGACTCGGTTTGAAAGTCGCCGAAAATCCTGTCTCCGAGGTCATCCATCCTCTCCGATAGCGTATCGAGCAGCGGCATGTAATCATCGACAATCGAGTCTATAAGCAGGTAAGCGACAAGGCCCGTTCCCCGCTCTGCCAGGTCCGTCCACTCTCGCCACAGTCGCTCTGCCGTCGGTATCGCGCTGATCGGCTGAGAGTGCACAGTGACCAGGTAGCTCTTGCCGAGGAATATGTTCACCTCGCGAAGTTGAAGCCGACGCCCCTCGACAAGCTCGGCTTCGTACAGGACGATGAAGTAGTAACCCTGGTACTCTTCAACCTTCGGCCGCTGATGCTCTTTGCGGCAGTCTTCGATTGACAGATGGTGAAAGCCGAACTCCCTTGCCAGCTCTTCAAAATCCTCGCCGGTCGGGTCCGTCACGTCGACCCAGATGATATGGTCAGGGCTCGTGCAGAAGTCGCTTATCGTCTTATGGTCGGTCAGGAGCTCGAACTCCTTCGTCTTTCTGTTTAGAACAATCGTCTTTATCATTCCGCTTTACCTGTCGGTTGTCGGTCAAAGATTCTCACGCTCTTGTTTCAAGGTCAAGAAGCCCGGCAGGAACCTGCTCGCAACCCATGCCGAGGCAATGTTAAGATCGAGTATGACTCTGCCGGATAGGGTTATTTGCTTATGATCTTTATTCTTCTCGGAGCGGGCCTGTTGGTGCTTGTCGGTTATGACGTATACGTAACCACGCTCCATGCTCGCGGCAAGTCAGGCCCTCTCACGAACGGCTTCACGCAACTGGCCTGGAAGGTTTCGCGGGCCATCGCCTTCAATTTACCGCGTGGGCGTCGTCACAAGCTGCTTAACAGAATCGGCCCTGCGTTGATGCCGTGCGTGATGGTTGGGGTGATTGCGCTTGAGATCATAGGGTTCTCGCTTATCTACCTTTCTAGGATGCCGCAGGACTTTTATTTACAGCACAACGCTCACGGCCCGCCGTGGATAGAGTCGCTATACTTTAGCGGCGCGACGCTGACGACACTCGGATACGGCGACCTGGCTCCGCGCACCGTCCCGATGCGCGGCGTGGCGCTCGTGGAGGCCGCGACCGGGTTTGCGCTCATCTCTTTGATCATCACATACCTTGTCGCCGTCTATCGCGCTCTGGAACGAAAGCGCGCGTTCGCCCTCTCGTTCTATCACCAGGCAGAAGGCGGGGCCGACGTTGTCGGTTTCATCTCGCACCATTTTGTAGATGGAAAGTTCGTAGGCATACAGGCGAATTTAAGGTCGGCCGCTCGCGATATGCAGGAGATCCTCGAATCTCATATCGAGCACCCGATCATCCATTACTTCCATCCAACGGAGGTCTACAAAGGTCTGCCGCGCGTCTTGTTCCTCGCCCTTGAGACGGTCGCGGTCGTCAGCTCGTGTCTTGATAAGGAGAAATATTCAGAACTCTATAACCACCCGAATGTCGTCACGCTTGGGTCGAGCGCACGGCACACGCTGAATAAATTTATAGCCCTGCTTGAGCTAGAACGCGCCGTGGAAAGATCAGAGGCGAAGGATTTCGACGGGTCGCTGCGCTGGCGGCGCAGATTCGAAGAGACTATTCACGAGTTGAGCGACGCCTGTATCGCTACCGAACCCGATACGGAGAAGGCGTGGCGAACCTACCAGCTTCACCGAGCGGAATGGGAGAAGCAGCTTTATCACTTTTCAAGATTTCTCGGCTATGATTGGGACGAGGTTACAGGCGACATGCACCGCGAGGCGACCACAGAGCTTGATGAAGAAGCTCGCAAGGTCAAATTTTCCATGAAGGCTTGAACAGTTGTGCGTGACCGGGGTCAGTTTTTAGCAAAGACCTCGTGCTCGTCGCCAAGCTCGCGAGCCGAAGGGGTGATGATCGTACGCCCGTTCACGTAAATCTTCTCGCGCGAAGCTATGGCGCGCTTCACGTCCTCTTCGCATACAAAATCGTAAACTCGCCCGTTTGTCTTAGCGGCAGGCGGCGGCGGTGGCGCGGCAGGTGGCGCGGGCGGCGGCGCGGTTACTGGCTCAGGGTTTGCGGCCCTCGGGGCGCTCTCGACCTGTTGCGAGGGGTGAGCGCGGACGTGGCGCTCGGCCAGGAACTTGTCGACGAGCGCGGTGATGGCCTCGCGGTCGACAGTGGCTGCGGAGGCTTGCACCGAGGCGCGCTCTGGAGCAGCCACCTTGTTGATCGGCCGCGTCTCAAAGGCAATGCGCTTTATGTCTAACAGGTGGCGCGGCGAGATATTGTCAGAGGTGACATTGCCTCCCCACGAACCGCAGCCAAGCGTCATCGAAGGCTCAAGGTCTGTCGTGAACCCGATTGCACCGTGAGTCGAGGGGCTATTGACGATCACGCGAGAGACGGGCATCCGCACCCCGTATTCGCGCGCGGCGTCGCGGTTTCCTGTATGAATAGACGCGGTGTGTCCCATGCCGCCGTATCTTAAAATCTGAGCGCAACGCGTGCAGCCTTCTTCCAGATTATCGACGACGTAATAGGCAAGCAGCGGCGACAGCTTTTCCATCGACAGCGGGTAGTCGCGCCCTACGCCGCTCAGCTCGAACAAGAGAGCGCGCGTGTCGTCGGGGATCGAGATGCCCGCCATCCCTGCGATCACTTTGGGACTCTTGCCGACTATCTTCGGGTTCAAAGTGTTGGTCGCCGTAGCGACAACCTTCTGCAAAGCGTCCTGCTGTTCTTTGTTTAAGAAGTAGCCGCCTTCGGCTGTGAACCGCTCGCGCACGTTCCCGTCGATAGCCCGCTCGACAACGACTGCCTGTTCGGACGAGCAGATCGTGCCGTTGTCAAAACAGGTTCCGGTAAGTATGTCGCGGACCGCTTTTGAAACATTGGCCGAACGCTCAATCATCGCGGGCACGTTACCGGGACCGACGCCAAACGCGGGCTTACCGGAAGAGTATGCCGCGCGGACAAGCCCGATGCCCCCTGTCGCAAGGATCAGCGCCGTGCGCTTGTGCTTCATCAACTCTTGAGTGCCTTCGATGGTGGCGATTGACATGCAGCCTATCGCGCCCGGCGGCAGCCCGGCCGCCTCGCCCGCCGCGCGCATGATCCGCGCAGTCTCGTTTATCGAGTTAGCGGCCGAAGGGTGAGGGCTTAAAACTACAGAGTCCCGCGCTTTTATTGCGATAAGTATTTTGAAGATTGCCGTCGATGTGGGATTTGTCGAGGGGATTATCGCCGCGACGACCCCGCGAGGCGAAGCGACCTCGATCACGCTATCGGTCTGGCGCACCACGCCGACCGTTCGCATGGGCTTGATAAAGTTGTAGACGTTTTCGGCAGAGAACCTGTTTTTTACAGCCTTGTCTGCGGCGACGCCAAACCCTGTTTCGACGTGCGCCATCTCGCCAAGCCGGAAGGCATCGTCAAGCGCAACGCGAGCCATTACCGAAAGTATTTCGTCGATCTTCTCTTGCGAGAAGGTCGCGAGTATCTTTTGGGCTTCAAAGGCCCGCTCGGCCAGGTCGCGAGCCTGTTCAATGGATTGCTGGTCTTTGTCGCTGCTCATGGCTTATGCGGTAAACCGGGTCCAACACGCTTCGCCTCTAACTCAGGCAATTACTTTGCGCGGTCCTTGTTGGAGTTCTGCACAGAGCGCTTGCCGTCATCTTGCGAGCCTTCGGTCAACTGGCCGCGAGAGCTGCCGCCACCGAGTTGAGCGGTGCTTTCGATCAGGCCTTGTGATTCGAGCACCTGCTCAAGCTCCCTGTGAGGACGGGGTATGACGTGGACGCTTATCAGCTCTCCGACGCGACGAGCGGCAGCCGCTCCGGCGTCCGTGGCGGCCTTGACCGCTCCTACGTCTCCACGCACAAGCACTGTCACATATCCCGCCCCGATATACTCGCGCCCCACAAGCACCACGTTGGCTGCCTTGACCATTGCGTCGGCGGCTTCCACGGCCCCGACAAACCCTTTTGTCTCGATCATTCCAAGCGCTTCCATATTCATCTAAGCCCTACCTCCATCTACCTCAATTTAACTTATGCTTTTTACGCGAGCACCGGCGAGAATCAATGGCTCACAGAGAGAATCAAAACTAACAAAACCGTACGGGGCAGTCAAGCAAGCCGCCCTTAGAAGCGAGGCGCTCGCATTTCAAAACAGGGGCAGGAGCCTGCCCCCGCCCCTGCGCGAGGCTATCGAACTTTAGGCAGGACTTCTCGCTTGTAGAAATTTATCATCCCCTCCTGGTCCGGGCCGACCTGATGAACATAGACGTGCGTAAATCCCGCTTCCTTGTATTCTCTTATCTTCTTGATATGCGCTTCCGGGTCCGGGCCGCACAATATCACCTTGGCCACGTCATCTTCGCTGACCATCTCTGCCGCCTGCTCGAAATGCGCGGGCATGGGCAGCTCTTGCGACAGCTCGCCTTTTATCGCGGCGTTGGGCCACCATTCGTATGCGGTCTTGCGGGCTGCTTTCTCATCCCTGGCCCAGCAGACCGTATACTGGCCGTAGGAAGGTTTGCCCTTCCCCCCGGCCTTTTCAAATTTATCGACAAGCTCTTTATCGGGGGATGTAGAGATGAAGCCGTCCCCGATGCGGCCAGCGCCTTCGGCCGCTTTCGGCCCGCTCGCCGCGACCATGATCGGCGGCAACTCATCAGGCAACGTGTAAATCCTTGCGTTCTCCACTTCGTAATACATTCCGCGATGGCTTTGCGGCCCGCCCTCCCACAGAAGCCTTATGACCTCGACCGCTTCTTCGAGCATCTCAAGGCGTATGTCGTGGGCGGGCCATCGGTCGCCCAGAATGTGCTCGTTCAAATTCTCGCCCGTGCCTACCCCCAGAAAGAAGCGCCCCGGCATCATGGCGGCAGAAGTGGCCGCCGCCTGGGCTATGATTGCAGGGTGTATGCGCAACATGGGACAGGTGACGCCCGTTCCGAGCTGAAGGCGCTCGGTCGCCTGAGCGATGCCGCCGATTACGCTCCAGACGAAGGGGCTGTGGCCCTGGCGGTCTATCCACGGGTGGTAATGGTCCGAGATCAAGGCGAATGTAAAACCCGCTTCCTCCGCAAGATGCGCATTGTGAACAAGGTCGTTTGGTGCGTGCTCTTCGCTTGAGAGCGCGTAGCCGATCTCAATCATCGTAAAACTTCCTCCCTTATCTTACGCTCCGGTCTTGGAACGCTTTTGGTGACTCCACACACCATTTCATGCAAGCCTTACTCCAACGGTTCGAGCCATTCGCGGGCGGCAGTTTGCTTGACACCCCCCGCATCGAATTTTATGATGATGCTGGGCTAAACCAATTCTCACAGACGCAGGGGAAAGAGAGGACGCTCAGCTCATATGCCTACATTGGGCGAAGAACTGAAGCGCAGGCGGGAAGAGCGCGACATCACACTCGGCGACATATCTGAATCGACAAGGATAGGCACGCGCTTTTTAAAAGCCATCGAAGCAGATAACTATTCGATCCTTCCGGGCGGGATATTCACGCGATCCTTCATCCGCGCATTTGCCAAACAGGTAGGCATGGATGAGGATGAGGCAATAACGATCTACAACCAACAGATAGGCGTCCCGCCAGCAACTGCGCAGTCAACCGAGTCGACCACCCCGACAGAAGACCGCCCCAGACGATCCGAACCGATCATATACCACAGCGGCCCGACGCGTACTAACTGGTCAACGCTGGTCATTGCCGCCGGTATCCTGCTCTTTATCGTCCTTATCGTCTTTGCGCTGGTCAAACAACTGAACCAGAGCTCGCAGTCGTCCCAGGAGGCAGCCGCTCCGGCCGCTCAACCGTCACCGGCCAGCACCGGCCAGCCCTCGGCGCAGGCAGACACTTCACCGCCCCCCGCGACCGAGGAGCCGTCGCCGCCGGACGTCGCTGGCGAGCCCCTCACCGTAAAGATCGAGTCGGCCGCCGATGCGTCAGAGAACAGCTCGATACAGTATTGGATTGACGACGCGCCAAAATCGACGGCCATCTTGCTCAGACCCGGCGAATCGCACGCGCTCCCCGCCGCGCAGAACCAGGTCAGGCTGACGATAGGCAACCGGCTGCCGCTGAAACTGAAGATAAATGACCGCGAGGCCCGCTTCCCTCCCGAGGTTTCCAAGTTCGGCGCGCGAGTCCTTATCTCCCGCGACAATTTACAAACATTCTTTCAATAGGTAGTATCCAAGGGAAGGAAGAGAGTAAACAGTGACAAGTGACGAGTGACAAGAAAGGGATTAGAACCCGCAGCCGCGTCTGCTCTTTCCTGTCACTCGTCACTGTTTACTTGTTACTGTTCGCCTGCCTTCCGCCTAAACTTGAAAGGAGCCAAATTCGATGACCACTTCGATGAACCGCACGCTTGCCGAAGCAGACCCCGAAATTGCAGCGACTGTTGCCGAAGAAGAGCGACGACTCGCCTATAACCTTGAGATGATCGCGTCGGAAAACTTCGTCTCCGAAGCGGTGCTCGAAGCGCAGGGGTCTGTGCTGACGAATAAGTACGCCGAAGGGTATCCGGGCAAGCGGTATTACGGCGGCTGCGAGTTCGTCGACGTAGTGGAGAATTTGGCCCGCGAGCGCGCGCGCCAGTTGTTCGGCTGCGAGCACGTAAACGTTCAGCCTCATTCCGGCTCGCAAGCGAATATGGCCGTCTACCTTGCCGTCTTGAATTACGGCGACACCATACTCGGTATGAACCTCGCGCACGGCGGCCACCTGACGCACGGGCATCCGCTCAACTTCTCAGGTCGCAGCTACAACATAATCCCCTACGGGGTAACGCGCGAAACCGAACAGATTGACTACGACGAGCTGGAGCGGCTCGCGCACGAGCATAAACCGAAGCTCGTACTGTGCGGAGCCAGCGCATATTCTCGCGTCATAGACTTTGAACGCATCGGGCGGATAGCCCGCGACGTGGGCGCATATTCCATGGCCGACATAGCCCATATCGCAGGGCTCGTAGCGGCGGGGCTTCACCCAAGCCCGGTTCCTCACATGGACTTTGTCACCACCACAACGCACAAGACTCTTAGAGGCCCGCGCGCCGGTATGGTCATGTGCCGCGAGCAATTTCAAAAAGAGATCGACCGCGCGGTCTTTCCCACGATCCAGGGCGGCCCGCTCATGCATGTCATCGCGGCCAAGGCCGTGAGCTTCAAAGAGGCGCTCGAAGATCATTTCAAAGATTACCAGCGACAGGTGATCGCCAATGCCCAGGGCCTTGCGGCAGAGCTTGCAAGCGCGGGCTTCCGCATCGTCTCCGGCGGGACCGACAATCACTTGATGCTCGTCGACGTCTTCGTTCGAGGGCTGACTGGCGCGCAGGCTGAGAAGGCGCTTGAGCGGGCGGCGATAACGGTCAACAAGAACGCAATACCGTTCGACACTCAGCCGCCCATGAAAGCGTCCGGCATAAGGATCGGAACCCCTGCGCTAACGACGCGGGGGATGAAGGAAGACGAGATGAAGCAGATCGCCGGGTGGATCAGCGAAGTCGTCGCCGCTCCCGATGACGAAACGATCCAAAACGGCGTCCGAGCGCGGATTCAAGAGATGTGCGAGCGTTTCCCGATTTACGAAAACCGTCTTGTGCGCAGCCGCGCCCAGTCTCAACAAAACTGATGAATGAAGTATTCGGGCCGGGCGGTTTGATTGCCCGGCACCATCCAAAATACGAGTACCGCCCCGGCCAGGTGGAGATGGCCGAGGCGGTCCGCGACGCTATAGAGAACGGCCGCGTTGCGCTGATCGAAGCCGGGACAGGGACCGGCAAGACGCTCGCTTACCTGATACCGGCGCTTGCCGCGGGGCGCAGGGTAATAGTCTCGACCGCTACGAAAAACCTCCAGGAGCAGCTATACAAAAAAGACATCCCTTTTCTTCAGGGAGTGATCCCGCGCAAGTTCCGCGCGACCTGCATGAAGGGCCGGTCAAACTACGTCTGCCTTCACAGGCTGAAGATGGCCGACCAGCTCCCTGTGCTTCAGGGGCTCGAAGAGGTCGACTATTTTGACGAGGTCAGGCGATGGGCAGGGGCCACCGAAACCGGTGATCGCGCAGAGCTCGTAGACATACCCGAAGACATTTCATTCTGGCCCCACATAGACGCGCGCGCGGAGACCTGCATCGGGCAGAAGTGCCCGGAATTCGACGCCTGTTTTATCACCCGTATGCGACAGGAGGCTATGGAATCTGACGTAGTGATCGTCAACCACCACCTATTCTTCGCTGACCTCGCGCTGCGCGGCGGCGACTACGGCGCGGTGCTGCCGGACTACTCGACGATCATATTCGACGAAGCGCACGAGCTTGAGGATGTGGCGGCCTCATATTTCGGGTCGAGCGTGTCGAACTACCGCGTACTTGATCTGATACAGGACGCAGAGAAGATAGCCATAACCGAACCCGAACAGGCGAGCGAGGTGACGAAAGCGCTGGCCCGGCTCGCTCAACGTGCAGACACCTTCTGGCTGTCGTTTCGCGGCGACGGCTTTGATGAAGGCTCTTCGAAGTTCTACAGGCGACCGGGCGGGGCTGCGTCGGCAGACACCCGCTTCATCATCGCGCCGTCACATTTCATAAGAGAGGATGAAGACGGCGAGTTTCACACGACCACGGCGGGAGAGGCTTATGTCGGGCTTACAAACGCGATAGGCCGACTTATCGCGGGGCTTGGGCTTGTACAAGACCCGCCGCCCGAACTCGACAACATCCTTCGCCGTGCGGAGCTTCTGAAATTCGAGCTTGAGTTTATCGTCACGGGCGACGACCCCGGTTTTGTTTACTGGTGCGAAAAGCGCGGGCGCGGGATATTCATCCACGCCACCCCGATTGACGTGTCGGGCATTCTGGAAGAGCGGCTTTTCTCTAACATACAGAGCGCGGTGCTCACGTCAGCGACGATGACTGCCAACAACAGTTTTGAGTTTATAAGGGGACGGCTCGGCATCACGAATGCCCGCGAGCTGATAATCGAATCGCACTTCGATTATGAGAATCAGGCGGTGCTCTACCTGCCTGCGCGCATGCCCGACCCGCGCGCGCGCGAATTTCTCGACGCTTCGGTCGAAGAGATCGTCCGCATTCTCGAAGTGACAAACGGGCGGGCCTTTGTACTGTTCACAAGCGCCGCTTCGATGCGAGAGACTTTTGAGCGAGTCCGCCACCTGGTCGACTTTCCGCTTTTCATCCAGGGCCAGGGGGCAAAGGCAGGGCTGCTCGACAGGTTCCGCAATACTGACGGCGCGGTTCTGTTTGCCACAGCCTCCTTCTGGCAAGGGGTTGATGTGCAGGGCGAGGCGCTTTCGTGCGTGATTATCGCCAAGCTCCCGTTTGCGGTCCCGTCGGACCCGGTTGTTGCAGCGCGGCAGAAATACATAGACGATCAGGGCGGCAACTCGTTTTACGACTACTCTGTTCCCGAAGCGATCATCACTTTGAAACAGGGGCTTGGCCGCCTGATCCGGTCCGCGACCGACCGTGGGGTGCTTTCAATACTCGACCCGCGAATCCGCACAAAAGGCTATGGCACCCTCTTTATCAAGAGCCTGCCTCCCTGCCATATCACAAAGAACATCGAGGAGGCGGCGGCGATCTTCGACTACTAAAAGGAGGGCATTATTACGGCCATAGCTCCAATCGAGACAGGACCGGCGAAAACCATTGGTGAGGTGATCGACCGTCTTGACCGGATCATCGCTGAGGCCATGCGCGAAGAGAGCCGCCTGGGCTTTTTCCCCGCCCTTTATCGAAAGGTCACGCTCAAGGTCAAAGAAGGGATCGAAACCAACCGGTTTCAAGACGGCCCGCGTATGGAGCGGCTCGATGTAAATTTCGCGAACCGCTATCTGGAAGCCCTTCAGAAATATCAGGGCGGCGAAAAGCCTTCGGCCTGCTGGCTTGTATCGTTTGAGGCGGCGAAAAGCTGGCGGCCGATTGTGCTTCAGCACTTGCTGCTCGGCATGAACGCTCATATAAACTTCGACCTCGGAATAGCCGCCGCCCTGACCTGTCCAGGCGACGAGTTGCCGCCGTTGAAACACGATTTCGATGAGATAAACAAAATCCTCGCGGGACTGGTCAATCAGGTTGAAGACGAGATAAACGAGGTGTCACCCTGGATAAACTTTCTCGACCACATCGACCCCAGCCTTGACGACCGCATAATCAACTTCAGCATGGACCGCGCGCGGGCGCAGGCGTGGAAGGTCGCCGTGAGCTTCGCTTCAATCCCTCAAGACGAGTGGAGAGCGCCGATGGACGAGCTTGACCGGAAGATAACCTTGCTCGGTAATAAAGTAGCCGACCCAGGAAACCCGATTCTCAGCATCGGGCTGCTTATCATCCGCGCTCGCGAAAGCAGCAACGTCCGCCACATCATCGAAGTCCTGAACCGCACACAGACTGAGGGTGTGTAGAAAAAAGACCGCAGCGAGACAGTTGAGACTGCCTCGCTAGCGGTCTTACCCTTTCAAAAGCGGCGGCAGGTCTTATCTCTGAAAGACCTCGCTGACCGGCACTATTTTGATTGCCTTCGGGTTGAGGGTCAGCTTGTAGCTTTCGATCTTCTTGTCCTCTTCAAGGATATCTTTGGGCATCTCAGCCGTGTAAGTTATTGGCGAGGGCTTACCTTCAAGCGCCGCCTTGCGGAACCCTTCGGCATCCTGAGTCACCACGACTATCTTTACGTTATCGGGCTGGAGGTATTTCTTGATAACCCGATTGACCTCTTCGACCGTCAGCTTCGCGAGCCCGCTCCGCACGTAATCATTAAAGGTCGGGATTCCGTAGAAGCGGCTGTCGAGCGCGTAGCCCAGCTGCGCATCTTGAGTCTTTGTGAGCGACGAGACGTTCTTGAGCAAGAACTGGCGCGTCGCTTCAAAGTTCTCTTTCGACATGCCCTCTTCTACGAGCCTGCGCAGTTCGAAAAGCGCGATCCTGAGCGCAAAGATACCGTTTTGTGGCTCGACCGGGCGTATCCAGACCTGAAAGATCTGCTGGTTGCGTGCAAGATTCGTGTCAGGCTGGAACTGGAACATCCCGCGTGGGAAGTACTCGATGTAGGCGTAATCGCCGTAATTGAGCCCGCGAATCTGTCGCATCCGCGTGTAGAGATAGCTGTTGCTGGAGCGGTGCTGCCCGAAGTATGACTGCACGAGCAGCAACGCGGGAAAGTCTGCGCTCGCGCGCGTGACAGGGATTGGAAATCCGAACGAAATGGCCGTTCCGCGCGTCTCCTTCTGTACGATTGTCAGTTCGAGACCTTCGATCTTCTTAGGCTCTGAGAGTTTCGCCTCGGCCGTTTGCTTACCTTCGGGCAGCCTCGCGGCAAACTCAGATTCAACCTTCTTCGCAAAGTCCGCCGGGTACCCGCCCGCCAGGCCGAGCACAAAATTGTTTCTCGTGTAGTGGTTCTGGTAGAACTGCTTCACATCGTCTATGGTCAGCTTCTGGAGCGATTCGACCGTGCCGACAGTGTTATGGCCGTAGGGGTGGCCCGCGTAAATCTCGTTGTAGAGGACCTCCTTGCCAAGCTCCTCGTCGTTGTTGCCCCGCAGATTCACCTTGAGATAATTAATCGCGTCTTCTTTGACGCGGTTGAAGTCGTCGGCGCGCCAGCCGGGGTTGAGCAGCCTGTCGGCGACGATCTGGTAATATTTTTGCAGGTTGTCCAGGTGCGTCGTCCCGTAAAAGACGGTCATCTCTTTATCGACCTGCGAGTCGAACCGTGTGGCCATAGGGTACATGGCTTCGACTATCTCCTCGTAGGTCATCTTCTGGCTGCCGCCGTCGGAAAGCAATGATGCTGTGAGAGCGGCGACGCCCTCCTTCCCTTTCGGGTCGTCAGCCGCGCCCGCGTTGAACAGGATGCGGAAGCTAACGAGCGGCGACGTATTGTTGATGAGTACCGATGCCACTTTGGGCGAACCCTTTCCGGCCTGCGCAAATGCAAGCCCCTCGGCAAATAAAGCCAGGACCAATAATATACTGAACCCTTTGAACTTCATATTAAGGCTTCTCCTTATGCGCCAGCGTCACGATGGTCCTCTTCTCGGCCACAAAGTATTTGCGCGCCATCGACTGAATGTCATCAGGGGTGATCGAAGAATAGACCGTGTAAAGCTTGTTGATCGCTTCGGGCGTGCCACGCAAAGCGATGTAAGGCGCGAGATGCTCGGCTATCGCCTGGGAGTCATCTAGCGCCAGCGCGAAGCTGTATTTTAGGTTCGACTTGACCGCTTCGAGCTTTGGCCTTGCCACCGTGGTCGCCTTGAAAGACTCGAAAGTCTTGATGATCTCGTTTGTCACGTACTCGATGTCTTTCGGGTCTTTCACGCGAGCCATGACCGTGAGCAGGTATGGGTCGACCCGGTCCTCGAAAGACGAAAGGAGCGCGTCGACCTTCTGCTCTTTGATTACAAGCCGCTGGTATAGCTCGGAGTTAGACGAAAAGCCGAGGTTCGAGATCAAATCCATCGAGGGCATGTCCTTCTGGTCGTCTGAAAAAGCTGGCCCCTTGTAAGCGACGGCGACCCAGGGCAGTGTCTGCGTGGGCCAATCGACGTGGGCTTTCCGCTCGCCCTTCTGTTCATCTTCGGTGGCTATCTGCGGCACGTAGTTCCCGCGCTTCCAGTTGCCCCAGTACTTCTTCGTCAGAGCAAGCACGTTCTCGTGCTTTACATCGCCCGCGACGATGATCGTCGTGTATTCAGGGCGATAATACCGCTTGAAGAATTCCAGGCTATAAGCGTAGGTGTTCGGCATGTTCTCGACATCGCGCAGAAAGCCCATGGTCGTGTGCTTGTAGGTGTGCTTGTCGAACGCCGTGTTGCGTAACACCTCGTGAAGCTTACTCACGGGGTTTGCAGAATTCTTGTTGTACTCGCCAAGCACTGCGCGTGTCTCGGTCTTAAAAAGCTCTTCTGGCACCTTGAGGTTCTGGAACCTGTCGGCCTCAAGTGAGAGGATCTGCTCGAAATCCTCTTTCGAGAAGACCGTGTGATAGACGGTGCGGTCGTCGCTCGTGTAGGCGTTGCTGTCCGCGCCCGCGCTCTTGAGCGCTTCGTTATATTTTTCGGCCGGGACCTTCTCGGTCCCCCTGAACAAGATGTGCTCGAACAGGTGCGCAAACCCCGTCTTGCCCTCTTCGACCTCGTTGCGCGAGCCGGTTCGCACGACGATGTAGAGCGCCACGATGTCGGGGTAATCTGTCGGCACGGTTATCACGTTGAGCCCGTTCGGCAGCAAATCTTGTGTGTACTTGTAAGGGAAAATCTTATTCTGTCCCATGATTGAAAGCGGCATTACCAAGGCTAAGGCTAAGGCCATTGTAGTTAGAATCTTCATTTTTCATCCCCTCTTTGTTGATACTTAAATTATTGATGATCGAGCCGATCTTGGCAAGCTGGGGCGGCAGGCAAAATGGCGGCGCAGGGCGCGACCGAGGGTCGTCAAACACGCGTGACGCCGAGTGCAAAGTCGGGGTTGTTTTTCCGCTTCCAAATAAACCCGTCGAGCACATAGTGCGTGAGTTGAGGCAGGGCGAGCAGCGGCACGACGACGAGCTTCAACGCGGAGATGTCCCAGGCTTCACCGAACAGCCAGTCCCGCTCTTGCCAGATGCCGCGATCCCAGAACAACTCTTCGGCAAAGGCGAGTGCCCAGAGTATGAATATGTAGAAGGCGGGGCCGCGTCGAAAGAGCCTGAACGGCCCACGGCCGCTCGCATGGCTCAACCGCATGCGGCTGTACCAGTAGATGAGCACGAGGTACGGCACGCCGTGGATGACCACATTGGTAACGGTAAAGGCGTAGTCCGAGTTATACCCGACGATCCCTACATACCAGCACACGGCGGTCGTCATGACGACGATGTCTTTGCCGGGATTGACGAAGCCCTTAAAGAGCCAGTTGTAAATGGAACGAAGCGTGTAAGCCGCGAGCGCAAGCCAGTAGACTACCGCTGCGACCTGTTCAGCCGCCACGGGCAAGGCCCCAAAATCGCCGGGCAAGAACCACCAGAATTTTCGCGGCAGATGCGTGTGCCAATAGATGAGCGGGTAGATCGTCGCCATATATATCGCGGTCGAGTCGATATACTTGCCTAACAGACCGCGCTCGCCCCGGATTGAGCGGTAGAGATTGACCCACCCGTATTGCTGGCGAACAAAATGGAATACCGCGAGGTATGCAAGCGAGCGCCAGAAGACCAGCTCGCCTTCGGAGTAGAGCGCGACCCCAAACCCGAAGCCAATGACCGGAACAAGACCGTAAAGCCAGGGCCGCCGCTTCAGTTCTTCTTTATCGAAGTAGACGCGAAACCCTGTCGCGTATACGTGCGCAACATCTATCAACAGCACAGCCGGGACCCATGCCCAATCCGGGGTGTCGCCTTCGAGCACACCGGCCGATGCGCCGACCCACAACGCGACTATCGAGACGACCGCGCTTCCCAGAAAGGCCCACAAATCGACAGCCGGGGAAAAGAGCCATAACCCGCTTGTCGCGGCTGCCTGCCCCTTGCTCTCTATTTTAAGTTTTGCTGCTGCAAGACCCATAAACGCGGTCACTCACATTAGACCACCTTGAAAGGTCTAAGCAAGCTCTTCGAACTATTCGAGCAGGAACCCGACAAAACCGCAGACTACCGGGCACGCTCAATCTGTTCCATCAATTCAATCCGATTCCCGAACGGGTCGGCTACGTAGGCCCTATTGTATCCTTCGAGCGGCTCGCCCCCGGTTACTTCATACCCGCCCGCTTTGCATCGCTCGATCAGCTCGCTTAGCCCTTCGACGAGTAATGCCGGATGGGCCTTCTTTGCGGGTCGGAAGTCTTGCTCGATGCCGAGATGTATCTTCAACTCGCCTTGCTCAAACCATAACCCGCCGCGTTTGGCCAGATTGGGCGGCTTGGGCGTTTCCGCAAGCCCTAATATTTCAGAGTAAAATGCCCGCGCCTGTTGCTCCTGGTTGGCAGGCATGGCTAATTGAACATGGTCGATTGCGTAAACTCTCATCGCGTGGCTTGCTTCTCGCTGAGCGCTTCAATAATTTTTGGGACGAGCTCTTCGCACCAGGCTTTCTCCAAATTAGTCATTAACGCAATTGCGAACCGTTGTTTTGGAAGGAGGTAGAGGTAAGTTCGCGTCCCCGCCTGACCACCGTCATTGGACACTCGCAGCAGCCCGTTTGTATCGTCGATTATGAAACCAAGTGCGTAATTCTGCTCTTTCCCGTCGCGGTTTTTTGGTTTCGCCCACATCTTTTCCAGCGTCTCAGGCTTAACCAGTTTGCCTGTGTTCAAAGCGGCCGCGAAACGCGCGAGGTCTTCGACGGTCGAGACCATGCCGCCGGCCGGGACCTTGATGCTCGTATCGTGCAGCGGCGCATTCTGGATCACGCCCGCTTGCGTCTTACGGTAGCCACGGGCGCGGTTCGGGATAATCGAGTACACATCGTCAGCCTGCGTGCGTGTCATCCCCGCTGGTTTGAAGATATTCTCGCGGAGATAATCCATGTAGCTCATGCCCGACGCGCCTTCGATGGCGCAGCCGAGCAAAGTGTAACCGGGCGATGAATAAGAGTATTTCGTTTCAGGTTCAACCACGAGCGGGTCATCTTTGAACGAGCCGACGGCTTCGGTGACGCTGTTATAGTGTTTGGTTGTGAGAACCTCGTCGAGCCGGTTGTGACGCACCCCGGCGAGATGCACAAGCAACTGGCGCGGAGTTATCGAGAACTGTTTCTCCGGCGTATCCTTCAGCTTCTGTTTTTCAGGGTAGGCCGCGCAATATTTTTGCACAGGTGCGTCTAAATCCAGTTTTCCCTGTTCGACAAGCTGCATCACGGCGGTAGCGGTAACAGACTTGGCGATTGATGCGAGACGGTAAGCCGTCTCCGGTTTTGCAGGGACATCGTTCTCGACATCGGCCCGGCCGTATCCTTTCGACCAGCTTAGCTGATTGTCGGTGACGATTGCGACTGACAAGGCAGGCGCTTTATGTCGCGCCATCCAGGCCGCAATCTCAGCTTCAATGTTTTGAACTTTGTCGGCGGGCAACCCCTGAGACTTGGCCACCGGGCGCACCGCTTGATCGGTCTGCTTACGCTCGACACTCTGCGCCGCGCACACGTTTGAAACTGTCAGGCAAACCATCACGGCGACTAATTTGTCCCTCACGGGTTTACACCTTCCAACTCTTTTGGTCATTAATTCAATCCTTGCGCAGCCTTGTTGATGTCTTCGCCCGCGACGAGGAACATCTCTGTGCTCGCCCCTTCTTTCCGACTTTGCAGGTAAGGCCTGTATTCGTCGCTCTCGTAGAACTCGATTGCCGCCTCCTTTGAAGGCCACTCGATTATCAGGAAGATCTGAGGCGGCTTCCTTTCACCCTCAATCTTTTCAAAGTTTGATGTGCGGGCGAGATAGCGACCGCCAAAACGTTCCAGAAGCTTTGTAACCTCCTGGACGTATGCCTTGACCCAGTGGTAGTCGTTTATTTCGAATTCAGCCACAGTGTAATATTTCATATGACCTCTCTCGCGGGTTGACCGACCAAGCTCAGGCGTTAGGATTAAGCCCGGCCGTGGTTCGCTCGGTCACGCTGCCGACAAATCTCCTCGCGTCAACAATCGACCTCATCTCACTCTTTGCGGATTGCCATTTGCCGAATCCTTGAGCTATCGCGGGTATGGCCCATCCGAGAAACAGAAGGCCGACCAGCGCAGCCGGTAGAACGTCGAATGCCAGGGCGGCTAAGAATACAAGTAATGAGGTGATGACCAGACCAAGGCCGACCAAAATCGACAGGTACCCGTCTTGGCATCTGTCCATGAGTTCAATAATCTCGTCGGACTTTTGCGCCTGCGCGCTCCTTGCGTTGAGCAGGCCAGCCATGGAAGTAAGGTTGACGCCGCAGTGTGTGCAGAACTTCACATCATTCGAAAGCGGTGAAGAACAATTAGGGCAGTACATAGCATACCTCCTGTGAGATGGAGTCTACTGCCAAGTTTTCTTCAATTCAACTTGTCGAATCGACTTGTCGGCGCGCGATCTGGCAACTCGGGCAAAACAACGGCTCGCGACCTCCGAGAATTATACTATAATGACCGCATGCCTTCGAAAATAATGGGCAAAGGCGGCTACGGCTATATCGCGGGCCTGCTCGCGGTAGCGTGCGCGACTGCCGTGTTGAACTTGCTAGGTAACCACATCAACTCAACCACGGTAGCGGTCGTATTTCTTATGATCGTTCTGTTCACCGCAAGCAGGTGGGGCTCACGTCCCGCTGTCATTACCGCGCTGTTCGGCATGTTGTGTCTCAACCTCTTTTACCTGCCGCCGGTCGGCATATTCGCCATCGACGCTACGGATAATTGGGTTGCGCTGACAGCTTTTCTACTGACCGCCATCACAGCCGGGCAGCTTTCCGCCCGCGCGAAGCGCCGCTCGGAAGAGGCTGAAGCCGGTTGTCAGGAGATCGAAAGGTTATACAAAGAGCTACAATCCGCTTTCGAGCTCGCGAGCCACGCAGAGGCGCTCCGGCGGAGCGAGCGTTTGAAATCGGCGTTGCTGGACGCGGTGACGCACGACATTCGCACCCCGCTAACATCTATCAAGGCGTCCGTGACAACTTTGCTCAACGAATTGCGCGGCGAATCAAAAGTATCTGCTCCGCTGGGGCAAGAAGGCCGTCAGGAGATGTTAGAGATAATAGACGAAGAGACGGATCGGTTGAACAGGTTTATCGAAGGCATGGTCGAGATGGCGCGGATCGAGGCGGGAGAGATGAACCTGAGGCGGCAATGGGGTCTGCTTGAAGAGATTATCATGGCCGCGCTTGAGCGAGCGAAACCCTTGACGCGGAATCACAAGGTCGAAGTCTCACTTGATGAGGGGCTCCCGCTTGTGCGCGTAGACGCCAAAGCGGTCGCACAGGTCATCTACACACTTCTGGATAACGCCGCAAAATACTCGCCTCCCGGCTCGCGCATCCGCGTTACCGCTAGCCGCGCTGGCGATGAGGTGATTCTTGTCAACATCGAAGACGAAGGATCGGGCGTCCCCGCCGAGCTGCGTGAGCGCGTGTTCGGCAAGTTCTTTCGCGCGATGCGAGACGGAGATACCGCCTCGCCGCAGGCTACGGGAATCGGTATGGGGCTTGCCATAGCGCGTGGAATAGTCGAAGCTCACGCCGGTCGCATCTGGATCGAAGGGAAGGACGGCGGAGGTGGGGCGCGACTCGCATTAACGCTGCCCGCTGGCAAGGGCGAGTGACAGAGTATATGACGGGCGCGAGACAACGCATTTTGATCGTAGACGACGAGCCGCAGATCATGCGCGTGCTCAGACGTAGCCTGTCCGCGCACGGTTACGATTTGCGAAGCGCGTCCGACGGTGAGACGGCACTTGAAACCTTCGGTGATTGGCCGCCCGATCTCGTCATCACCGATCTGGGGATGCCGAATATGAACGGCCTCGACCTCTGCCGGCGGCTGCGAGCCGTCTCGACCGTTCCGATCATTGTTCTCTCTGTGCGGGGCGAAGAGCAGACGAAGGTGGAGGCGCTTGACGCGGGCGCTGACGATTACGTCACGAAGCCCTTCGGCATCGACGAGTTGCTCGCGCGTATACGGGCGGCGTTGCGCCGCTCGCCCGATGCGAAGCCCGGCGACCCATATTCTACCGTTCTTGAGGTAGGCGAGTTCCGAGTCGATCTGGAAGCGCGGGCCGTGACGGTTCAAGACAACCTGGTACACCTGACGCCAAAAGAGTATGACCTGCTGCTCTATCTCATTCGCCACCCGGGCAAAGTTTTGACCCATCGCACGCTTCTGGCAGCGATATGGGGCGGCAACTTTACAGAGCAGACCGAATACCTTCGCGTGTTCATAGGCCAGTTGAGGAAGAAGATCGAGCCAGACCCCACGACGCCGCGATACATCCTGACAGAGCCCTGGATAGGATACCGCTTTAACCCCTCGGCTTGAAACAAACAAGTTAACCCCTCCGCCATCTTTACAAACTCTTTATACAAGTTTTATCCCGTCTTTAGATGCCAGGGGCTAAGATCTTCACTTGAGAGCAAGCAACGGATCGGATCTCTCTGACCTATGTCAACAGACACCCACACCGTACAACCCGCATCGAAGACGGGCCGGGTCAAAGTCGTAGTCGCCACAACCATCATGCTCTCGTTCATATCGTTCTGGCGCGCGGCTGCGATTGTGCTCAACGATCTTGGCTCGTCCGCCTTCTATGTAGGCGGCATAGCCGAGCAGGCAGTCGGCAAGGCGGCCCCCTGGTTCATCCTCGCGGTCATGCTCTTTAGCTACGCCGTGCGAATGCTCTACATCGAGTCATCGACTATGTTCACGCGTGGCGGCGTATACCGCGTCGTGAAAGAAGCGATGGGCGGGACCACGGCCAAGCTCAGCGTCTCGGCGTTGATATTCGACTTTATTCTGACCGGCCCGATCTCAGGGGTTTCGGCGGGTCTCTATCTAGCGGGCCTTGCCAACCAGTTGCTTCCCCGATCTGGCCTTGCAGTACACCTTCCGCCGGAGCCTACAGCGATGGTCTTCGCCGTCGCGATAACGATTTATTTCTGGTGGCGCAATATCAAGGGCATCCACGAATCAAGTTCCGACGCGCTGAAAATAATGTACGTGACGACCGCGATGGTAGTGGTAATGATCGTGTGGAGTCTCATAACTTTGATAGAGCGCGGCGGCCAGGTGCCGCCCCTCCCGGTCCCGGATAACCTGAGCTTTTCCGACCATGCGCTTGGCTGGTTAAGATCGCTGCCGTGGTTCGACCACGAGGGCGGACGCTCGCACATAGCCGAAGGCGCCCCCGCCGTTATCGGGGCAATCGGGATCATGATTGCCTTCGGACATTCGGTGCTCGCGATGAGCGGCGAAGAGACGCTGGCACAGGTAAACCGCGAGCTTGAGTACCCGAAGCTGAAGAATCTGAAGCGCGCGGGGATGGTGATCTTCGTCTATTCGCTCCTGTTCACTTCGCTCGTCTCTTTTTTCGCGGTCGCGATCATTCCAGATGATGTAAGACCGCGTTACCTGGATAATCTTATCTCAGGTCTCGCGATGAGTTTCGTCGGCCCCGATTACCTCAAGCTGATCTTTCAGGCGTTCGTGGTAATCGTCGGGTTCCTGATGCTGTCGGGCGCTGTCAACACCTCGATCATCGGCTCGAACGGCGTGCTCAATCGCATCTCTGAGGACGGGGTGTTGACAGGCTGGTTTCGCTCTCCTCATAAGAAGTACGGAACATCTTATAGAATAATAAATATGGTGGCCGCGTTGCAGATCGTTACCATAATCGGCTCTCGCGGCAACATCTTCGTGCTGGGCGAAGCATACGCCTTCGGCGTCATCTGGAGTTTCACTTTCAACGCTGTCGCTACCCTCGTGCTGAGGTTCAAACGCCCGGAGGCGCGCGAGTGGGAAGTCCCTGGCAATATCCGAATCGGGCGGGCAGAGATACCGATGGGCCTGATTACGATCTCGCTCGTGCTTCTCGCCACCGCTTTGACCAACCTTCTAACGAAAGAGGTCGCGACGATCTCTGGCGTTGCGTTCACGTCGGTCTTCTTTATCCTTTTCACGGTGTCTGAACGCATCAACAGGCGAAAACTGGATCGAACGCTGTCGGCCTTGGACCAGTTCCAGTTGCAACACAGCGAAACGGTTGACCAGGAAGCAGTCGGAGCGCGGCCCGGCAACGTGCTCGTGGCGGTGCGCGACTATAACACGCTCGCGCATCTCGACCACGTCTTGGAACGGACGAGAACCGACGAGCAGGACATAGTCGTGGTGACCGTGCGGCTGATCTCGGGACCGGATGGCGGTGAGCGGGAGCTATTTGACGAGAACCTCTTTACGGAATATGAGCAACGGCTGTTCACAAGAGTTGTCGCTCTGGCAGAACGTCACGGCAAGTCTGTAGACCTTGTCACTGTTCCCTCAACAAATATCTTTGATGCCGTCGCCCAGACGGCTTTGAGGCTCGATTCGAACGAGATCGTCGCGGGGCTGTCGTCGAAGATGACCGCGCAGGACCAGGCCCGTCAGATAGGCCGCACCTGGGAACGGCTGCCCGAAAAAGCACGCCGCAAGGTGAAATTCACGGTTATAGAATCTGGCGGGCGCGAGCACGTCGTCTACCTCGGAGCCCACGCGCCGAGCCTCACCGAAGCGGACTTGAACCTGATCCACGACATCTGGCTTCAAGTGACCAGCATACCCAGCCGCCGCCGCGTTCATCATCGCGACGTTGTTAGAGTCGCGCTCAACCGCCTGAAACGCGACTTCCGAGGCAAGACAGACGTTATGCTCGATTTCTACAAACTTGAGCAGGAAGAGAAGCAGGACAAGGCGAACGGGAGCTGACTGGCTCAGCTTCCTGCCACTTTTTAGCCGCGCTACTATGACCTGAGCGATGCGATGGTTTCGTCGGCGGCACGGATGCCGTGATAAAAAGCCTCCTCAAAGAGCGCGATGCCGCTCAGGTCGGAATGGGCGAAATGGATGGACCGAAAAGGTTGACGCGCCTGTTGACGCGCCTGCCCCCAGATAAATCCGGGGCGCGGCCTTATCATCGCGTGCCCCCATCGCATCACGTCTAACCGCTCGACGAGCGTTCTTATCTCGGGGTGAGCGCGGTTCAAATCCGCAAGCGTCACATCCGCCCATCCCTGCCAATCCGTGGCGAGCAGCCTCGCGCGGGCGTTGCGCGGGTCGTCGTCGCAAAGCGGGTAGTAGTAAGTAAAGACGGTCGGGCCGTGATCGAGCCCGCGCTGGTGAGTCGCGACGACGTAGCCAAGACCGGGACTGTCGTAGATGACATTATCCCATGCGAGCGGGAACCCCCTGTCTTGCGGGCGGTCCTTCAGGAAGAGGTTGGCCACCATCCACGCGCCGTACCCGAATTCCGAAACGTGCGGGGGCGTCATCTCCCTGTACGGCCTAATCAGGTATCGGGTAAGGAAATGCGGCGCGGCGAAGATCACTTTTTCGGCGTGGAACCCGACCGCGCGGTCTTCGGTCGCATCGAGCGCGATTACATCGACGCCGCTTCGGTTGCCTTCTTCTATCGGGATGATCTCGGCGGCGGCAAGCCCAAGTCTCACGTTCGGTCTGGCCTTTTCGTAGAGGTGAGCCACAAGCCTGCCGTTGCCTTCGGGCCAGGTGATAAGTGGCTGCGACTCCTGGCCAGGTTTTGAAACCCGCGATGCAAAATAGAAGAGGCCCGCCCACGCGCTGGCCTGGTCGATTGTAAGCCCGTAATCATCTCGGCACCCGTAGTCGATCACCCATCGCAGCCGCGAAGAGGTCCACCCGCGCTGGTTGAGCCATTCGCCCATTGTGATACGGTCGAGCGCGGTCACTTCCGCATCATCCGAGCAATCCGAGATTGGAATTGTGAAAGCTCGCCGCCCCTTCGTGTCGCGCCACTCAACCCAGCGATCAACTTCGCGGTTAAAGGCCGCCAGTTGGGCCGCATCATCTGAGGTCGCGCCTGCGCGGAGGTATAGACCTTCAAACCAGCGACCGCGATAGAACGTCCTCTCCTCCGGGTCGCGGCACAGGAACTGTTCGGCAACAACAGGGTCGCCTTCTGGTGTGCGGCCTTCGAGGACACCCATCTCGTCGAGCAGTAATACAAGCTCGCGGTTCTCTTTCATCGGCGCGGGAAGATAGTGCGCGCCCCACGGGTATGAAACGAGGCTCGATGACCCGCTGCGCGCAGTCCCGCCCGGCACACGCTCAAGCTCAATCAGCACAAAGTCGTGAACCCCTGCCTGAAGCAATCGCCGCGCGGCTGCTAATCCCGCGACGCCGCCTCCGATAATCACGACGCGCCGCCGCTCCCAGCCGTCAGCGCCGGGCGCAATCTTCAAGCCGTCTCTCAACCTGTGCCCGATTGAATCGGACGCGCCGACAATCTCGCCCAAAGGTAAGGGCGGCGGAGCAGATCGGCAGGCAGCGAGGGCAGCGGGGACTCCCAGGAAAGCCGCGAGCACTTCCCGTCGTGTGAAACTCAAACTCTCGCTGTTTCGCCTCTGCTCGTACTTTCTCATCCGTGTCAGCCTTGCTTCTTCACGAAGGGCCTGCTGCCCGCGACCAGACCACCCTTATCAAAGATTACCGCTTCTCCATCGGCGGTAAAGAAGAGACTGGCGTCTTGTTGCGTCAGCTTCAGCTCGTTGTTCAAGTATAGGTGTCCGTTCTTGATTGAAACCGTTGCCTCCGTACTCTCGCCGATAAATGATCCCGCATACTTGCCGACAAATTGCCTCCACTCTCGCTTGTTCGCCCCCTCTTCTTCGCCGTGCGCATCGTTGATCGGCAAGTATGTCACGCTATTTTCTGCGCTGGACGGATCGTAGTAAGGGTCGGTAATTCGCACCCCTTTCGCTTTGCCTTTTTCGTCAAGGAAGAACTCGTACGTTCGGCTGCCGTGTGTAAACTCAGTTTGGCTATGCGCCTCTAATTGCACTTTATCTTTGCCAGCCAGTTGAAAGAGTTTTCCATTCTCAACCTTGAACCGGTAAAGGATGGCATCGTAAAGCAGGTAGGTTCCTTCCAAGCGGCGCAACGCAGATTCGTCGGTAGAGACCCGAGGCCGATTTGCGCGAGCAAGAGGCCTGTTTGCCGGGACCGAACCGAGTTTAGCTTTGAGCATCAGCTTCATTATTTCACCGGCGAATGCAGGCGCATTGTGGGAGGCCCCTTGATTCGTCAGCAGAACAATACCTATCTTCTGTTCAGGCAACCAGCGATAATGCGTCGAAACGCCGTAACCATACCCGCCGTGCGAGAACCGCTCAGTATCGTGCTCGAAGGCTCTATAAACGCCCAACCCATAACCGGTTGGCTCAGTTCGCGCTGTGAACTGAGGCGAGTACATCTCCCGCAAGAGATTCGGCTGAATTAACCGCTTATCGTTTACCTTCCCGTCTTGCAGATGAAACAGGATGAATCTTGCCATATCCCGTGCGGACGACATCAACCCGCCAGCGGCAAGCATCGGGTGGATTATTCCGTTTTGAATCGCCACCGGTCTTGTGCCCTGGTAGGACGAGGCAAAGACACCTTTCTCCGTCACATCTCTCTGAGCAAATGTGCTCGCTGTCATACCGAGCGGCCCGAGGATTTCGTCCCGCATGAACTCTGCGAAAGACTTCCCGGCGGCAACCTGTAACGCATAACCGGCAAGATCGATTCCCTGGTTGCAATATTCGAATCTCTCGCCGGGCGGGAACTTCAGCCACGAGTCGCGCGTGCTCTTGACGACTTCTTCAAACGCGCGGGCGTGATACTGGCTGTCATAGGGATTGCCGAGCGGCGGCCATGTGCCCAGCCCTGAATGATGACTCAACAGGTGCCGAATGGTAATTTTGTCCGCCTCAGGTTTCCCGAACCGGCTGTTGACCATAAACCACGGCAGATACTCCTTCAATGGTTGGTCAAGCGATAGCAGGCCACTCTCGACCGCCTTGAGGACACCAAGGGTCGTGAAGCTCTTGCTGATCGATCCGACGAAAAATGGTGTGTCAGGGGTTATCTTCAACTTCTTCGAGCGGTCCGTGTAACCAAACCCTTCGGCCCAGATCGTTCTTTCGCCGTCGATCAGCGCGATGGAAGCGCCGGGTATCTCTTTTCGCACCATCGCAAGAGGCAGCATCTGCCTGACGGTCGCCACCACCGAAGAATAATCACCGTTTCTGGAATGCTCCGGTCCTTGCTGCCTCGATATTTCCGGCGGCAACAACAGCGTCGCCCCGGTGAAGGCTGATACGTAATAGCGCAGGAAGTCTCGTCTTCGAACGATTCGCGGTAGGGGAGACTTTTTGCAGTACATAACCCTGAATGTCCGCAGTCTAGACTATCATGGACTCATCGGCAGTTAAGAAAACCGTCTACTTTGCTCTCGGCCTTCGTGTGATGCAGACCACTTCATTACCGCCAAAAGCGGTCTCTGCGACCGTCAGGCCGACGAGGGCGAAACCTTCCCTTCCCGCTTCCGAAAGCTCTTTTTGCATGGTCGAAGTTCGCTTCGTTGCCAGCAGTTTATACTCGTACAAAACAGGTGTCGCGGTGCGGTCGCGTTCAAGTATGACCACGACCTCTTTGCCGCCGAAAGTCGATGAGAAGACGCTCTGCCCCCTGTACTCGAAGCCCGCGTCGCCCGCTTGCTGTATCTCTTTTTGCATGGTCGAAGTCTTGCTCGTGGCCAGCAGCTTGTACTCGTATCGCCCTTTTCCTTCGATGTCGGTGTTTTTAGTCATGATGACTACAACCTCCGAGCCGCCAAACGAGGTAGCGCCGCCCATCACCTCCGCGAAACGATAACCAGCATCCGAGGCCTGGTTCATCTCTTTTTGCATCGTTGAGGTCTTATTGGTCGCAAGCAGCCTGTATTCATACTCCGTCTTCGCTAAGGCAGGGTCTTGGGCCTTAGAAGTCATCGTTCCCGCGTTCAGAATGGTCGCGATTGCCAGGCAAAACGCAAACGCAGTTTTACTCTTGATCATAAATCCCCCGGCCAACATGTCGTGTGATGGATTGAACACACCCCTTCGGTCAGCTCTGCCTCATCCCACCCCAGCTAAGCGGTGCTTAGCAATGCCAAGCATTATATGCTCAACCTTCGCCGGTGGAAAGTTATGCGCGAAGGATTTTTCGGGCCGGAAGCTCAATGGATGATAGATGACTGAAGTTGGCGTTTTATGTTACAATCGCCTCCGTGGCCGCTTAAAGGCAGTTGAAAACCGACTGTAACCTTAACCAACCCTGAATTTGCGAAATAAACGATCCAAGGCGCGGATTTTCTTACAGCCAATGTATTTTTTCGTACAACCGACACTCTATTAATGGGTAGCTTGAACGGTAAACCCTCTGTCGCGGGTTCTTTCAAATCAAAGGAGGCTAGCGATGATTGGCACACCAGCGCGTTTGATGCTGCTTCTTACCTCGTTTCTTGTCGGTCAATTTTTTCCGCCCGTAGCCACTTACACACAACCTATTACATCCACGACTTCAAACCGGATCGACAAGAGACCGACATTGGCAAAGCTGCCGCTCGATTTTATCGAGAACCGTGGGCAGTGGGATTCACCAACCAGATTTATCGCTAGCAAGGGCTCGATCTCCGCGCGCTTTGAGCCGGACGCTATCAAGCTCAGGCTTGGAAAAGCCGGGCAGGCTTTTATCGATCTCAGGTTCGCAGGCGCTTCTAGAGAGGTATCGGTCACAGGTGAGCGCAGGCGCGCAGGCTACTATAACTACTTCAGCGGCGACGACCCCGCGAGATGGCGTTCGCGCGTCGAGGCATACGAGAGCATACTCTATCGCGGGCTTTATCGCGGCATCGACATGCGTGTGAGAGAGCAGGCCGACCGGCTCGAATACGACCTGGTGCTTGCAGCCGGAGCAAAGCTTGATACGGTCGTGATACGCGCGGAGGGCGCTTCGAGCATTGAGATTGCAGGCGACGGGTCGCTAATTCTTCAGACAGAGGCGGGCCCGCTTCGCCAGACGCCGCCCGTGACGTGGGAAGAGATGCCGAACGGCGAACGGAGAGCTGTTGAATGTCGCTTCCGTAAGATTGACGCGCAGAGCTATGGCTTTGACGCCGACCGGCCCGATGAAAACCTGCCGCTTGTTATCGATCCCGGTCTCGAATGGGCGACTTACCTCGGCGGCGGTTTCTGGGACGAGGTGCACGACATCAAACCGGCAGGTGACGGCACAGAGGACGTGATTCTTGTCGGCGCTACGTTGTCGCCGGACTTCAGCGGCCGATCAACCCCCGTAGCCGGGTTTGTGGTCCGTATGAGCGGGACCGGCGCGCTTGTCTACAAGACAATCCTGAACGGCTCGGAACGCGAGTGGGTTCGCGGGCTTGCCGTAAACGGTCAGGGCGAGCCGGTCGTCGTCGGCGAAAGCTGGTCGAGCGATTACCCCACAACGCCAGGGGCATACGACACGTCACACGGGTTCGGGCCGGATATGCGCCCTGGTTCTGATGCTTTCGTAACCCGGTTGAGCGCGGCGGGCGATCAGTTAATCTTCTCGACCTTCATAGGCACGGACGAATACGACATTGCACACACGGTGGCGCTTACGCCGTCAGGCCAGGTCATAGTTGCAGGCGAGACTGCATCGCCTGTCTGGCCGACGACCGCAGGTGCTTACGATAGAACTTATAACTGCTGCACGCCGTTTGGACAGGGCAGTTTCTCTGTCAAAGACGCGTTTATCGCGAGGCTGAACGCAAACGGCAGCGCGCTGGAATACTCGACATACTTCGGCGGAAACGGCGACGAGATGCCTAAAGATATAGTCGTCGACGGTCAAGGTTTCGTCACCTTCACAGGTCTGACGTACACCCCGCCGGGCACGGGGCAGCCGCGCCTGCCGACCACCCCCGGCGCGTTGCAGCCCAATCCGCTCAGCAGTTCGACCAACTCCGATGCCTTCTTGACCCGCATGAAGCTCGACGGTAACGGCGCTGCTGATCTTAAATACTCAACTTTTCTGGGCGGGACAGACACCGACCAGGGATTGGCGGTCGCGCTAGACCCTTTGAACCCGAATGATGTGATCGCAGGCGGCGTCACCTTCTCGACCGTCGGCACTGTCAGGTTTCCGACTACCGCAGGCACGTTGAGGCCGAGTTCGACGAGCGTCGACGGCTTCGTCTCGCGGTTCCGCTTCCCGGTAAGCGGCGGAGGCAGTCTCGTCTGGTCTACGCTCTTTGGCGGTTTCGACTATGAAGAAGTAGCCGACATCTCTGTCAACCCATCCGGCGAGATCGTGATAGCGGGAGAGTCGCGCTCTTTCGATCTCCCGACAACACAGGGCGCTTATGACAGGACAGTGGCCATCTCGACCGGCGTCCTCTTCTTCGACGCATACGTAGCGCGGATAAGCTCTGACGGAGCGCGGCTGCTTTATGGCACATACATCGGAGGCAGTTTTGACGACGGCCACACCAAGCTTGCGCTCGTAGGCGCGAGTTCTGCTGTGGTCACAGGATGGACCACGTCGGGCGACTTCCCTGTGATCCCCGGCGCGCACGACCCGATCTTGAACAATGACGGCGAAGGCGGTGTGCCGGGTGGACCGACGGGCACGCCGTTCGATGGATTCGTCGCAAGGCTGACGCTGCTCGCAGACGGTGACGGCGATGACTCGGTGGCTACACCCGTTCCGCTCGCCCCTTCAAGCGGCACTTCTGTCCCGACCAACACGGCGATAACTTTCGATTGGAGCGATGTCACAGACCCTTCGGACCTTGACGGCTATCACGTACAGCTAAATCAAAGGCCGGATTTCGTATGCTGCAACGACTGGCAAGAGGTCTGGGTTCCCGCTTCTCAGTGGGTCGCCTCTGTCAGGTTTGAAGGAGCATACTACTGGCGCGTGCAGGCGGCTGACCGCTCAGGCAATTTGAGCGCGTGGTCGGCTGTCCAAACATTCAACTCCGGGGCGGGCGTATCGACCATCTTCGTCACGCCCTCGACCGTGCAGGGTGGCGCTTCCGCTCAGGGAACTGTGTCGATAACATCCCCTGCGCCGTCAAGCGGCGCGGTAGTCTCGCTTCGAAGCAGCAACACATCGGTCGCCACTGTGCCGTCAAGCGTGACGATTGCTCAGGGCAACCATCAAAGAACCTTCACGGTGGCGACCAGGACCGTTTCTGCTCCGACAACGGTTACGATCACCGCCACATATAGAAATGTAAGCAGGAGCGCCACACTCACGGTTACGCCGGTAACGCCCGCGCCTGCCGCGCCGGTCCTGGTCAGCCCGGCGAACAATGCGCGACTGCCTGTCAACCAGAGCGTCGCTTTCACATGGAACCCCGTTTCAGGCGCCGCGACTTATGATATACAGATTGACGATTCGAGCACGTTCAGCTCGCCTTTTGTCGCGTCTCAAACCGGGCTCACGCAGACACAATTCGCTAGGACCTTTACAAGCCAGCGCCGTTACTGGTGGCGTGTGCGCGGGCGCAACTCGGCCGGAACAAGCGGCGCATGGTCTTCGGTGCGCCTGTTCGACATTGTAGGAACCACGTCGCCGCCACCGCCGCCGCCTTCTCCCGCGCTTTCGACGTTGACGCTTAACCCGACAAGCGTTTTAGGCGGCGCATCGTCTCAAGGGACTATCTCGCTGACGGCGGCTGCGCCTTCAGGCGGCGCGGTCGTAACATTAACAAGCAGTAACACCACTGCCGCGACGGTCCCTGCAAGCATTACAGTGCCCGCGGGAACGACCGGCGCGAGCTTCACGGTGACTACTCGCTCTGTTACTTCGTCAGCCATTGTGACAATCGCGGCCGCTTACGGCGGCGTCACAAGAACGGCGACTCTGACAGTAAATCCGCAATCGTCGCCGCCGCCGCCACCGCCGCCTTCAACCGACACTGTATCGATACAGCGTGCAGAATACAGCAGCGGGCGGCTAAGAGTTGAGGCGACGAGCACAAACTCGAATGCCGTGTTGCAATGCTTCGTTTCATCGACCAATCAATTGATAGGGACATTGCAGCACGAAGGAGGCGGCCGCTACCGTGGTGAGTTTAGCTGGCCTACGAATCCGCAGAGCATAAGGGTGCGCAGCAACCTCGGCGGCTCCGCGACAAGAACCGTCACGGCGAAGTAACGGGAGACCTGAGATCGTTTCTTGAAATTCAAAACGTCCCGGCAGCGCACTTTTTCAATGCGCTGCCGGGACATTTCTTTATAGGCTCACTCATAACGCAGCGCTGTCAACGGGTCTACTTTCATAGCCCTGCGCGCTGGCAGAAAGCTGGCCAGCGTGGCGACGACTGCCAGTAGCAGCGATATGCCAACAAATGTTAGAGGGTCGGTTGCGCTGAC
This sequence comes from uncultured Clostridia bacterium, assembly GCA_964615905.1. Classification (GTDB taxonomy): domain Bacteria; phylum Acidobacteriota; class Blastocatellia; order UBA7656; family UBA7656; genus DATLMR01. The sequence goes on along the minus strand of CAZTUB010000016.1, from coordinate 51,909 downwards.
ATCGAAAAGCAAGCCCTTCATGAACCTTGTCAAAATGTATGCGCCCGCTCCGCCTAGAACGATGCCTATCGCTACAAGCTTAAATGCCTGATGAAGTATAAGACCTAGAATATCCTTCGCCTGCGCGCCTACGGCCATGCGAATCCCTATTTCGTGTGTGCGCTGCGATACTGAATAAGTAAGGACCCCATAAATTCCGATCATGGCGAGCGCGACCGCGACGCCCGCGAATAACTCGAACAAGAACATGTTGAACCGGCGGGGCGCAATCGATCTGGCCAGTAGCTGTTCCATTGTCGCTATGCTAAAGACCGGCAGTTCATGGTCGAGCGACAAAACCTCTTTCCTTATTCCATCGACTATGCTGGAAGGATCATTTGTGGTGCGCGCGACAAGGAACATGGACTGAACGCCAAAATTCGGCAGCGGGGGCTGAAGGTATGAGACGTACATCTCCGGCCTGGTTTCGACATCAAGGCCCCCGTGCTTGACATCGCTGACAACACCAACAACAGAGAGCCACGGGAAAGGGCTGTTCAACCCATGAAGCTTTATCTCATTGCCTAAAGCTTTCTCGTCCTCGAAAAAAAGGCGAGCAAAGGTTTCATTCACTACGGCCACATACGGCTCGCCAGCAGTGTCCCTTTCATTTAGTTCACGCCCGGCCAGCAGAGGAATTTGCATGGTGCGAAAGTAGCCGGGGTCAATCATTCGGAACTCGACGTTTGTCTGCATCGCACCCTGGCCTTTTATCGAGAAATTCCGCTGGTTCCCTGTCGCGCTGAGCGGCAAAAAATTTACGGCGCTGGCGGACTGTACACCGGGCAGGGTCTTGATACTTTCTAGTAGCTGGCCATAAAAGGCGCGTTGTTTACCGGCTTCAGGGTATCTCGCCTGTGGCAGCGACAAACGCATCGTCACTACGTTATCGGGGTTGAATCCCGGGTCAATTTTCTGCAATCGGATCAGGCTCTTTATCATCAACCCTGCCCCGATCAGCAATATGAGCGCAAGCGCAACTTCCGAGACAACCAGCCCGCCGCGTAACCTGTGTCGGCCCGGTGACTCTGTAGACCTCGTCCCCGATTCTTTAAGCGATCCGGCAAGGTCTGTCTTTGAAGACTGCAAAGCAGGTGCGATGCCGAACATCACCCCCGACAGGATCGAAACGATTAAGGAAAAGGCTATCACCGACCCATCAAGAGAGACTTCCGTGAGGCGAGGCATGTCGGGCGGGGCAAATGCGATGAGAGCATCCTTACCAGTGTTTGCTACGAGCAGGCCAAGCGCCCCTCCCAGCAAGCTAAGCAGCATGCTCTCCGTAAGCATCTGGCGAATCAAACGGCCGCGACTGGCCCCGAGCGCAGCGCGGACGGCAAGCTCCTTCTGCCGCGCAGCGGTGCGGGCCAGCTGCAAGTTTGCGACGTTTGCGCAGGCTATCAGCAAGACGAAACCGACCGCGCAAAGCATTAAGATTAAGGCGGGCTTTACGTCCCCAACTACCCTTTCGTGCATCAATATGACGTTGACTCTCCAACCGCTGTCCTCCGGGTACACCTCGCGGTGCTGTCGCTGCATCTCGGCAGCGATGGTGCTCATCTCCGCACGCGCCTGTTCGATTGTGACTCCCGGTTTAAGCAAGCCGACGACTTGCATCCAGTGCGAACCTCTCTCCTTCTCGCTGCTCTGGTCCGAGGACAAGGCCATAGGCAGCCATACATCAGAGGTTTGATCGGGGAATTCAAGACCTTGCGGCATGACTCCCACAATCGTGTAGCTCTTACCGTTAAGCGTTAGCGATTTCCCCGCTACATCAGGATCACTGTTGAAACGCCGCGCCCATTGCCTGTGGCTGATGACAGCGACATTATCATTCCCGTCCTGGTCTTCGTGGGCTAGAAACGGCCGGCCTACAGACGGCTCGACGCCGAGCAACGGAAACAGAGCCGCAGACGCAAGCGTGGCCGTGATTCGCTCAGGCTCTCCCGCTCCCGTAAGAGTCGTGCTGATTGTCGCATACGCCGCGACCTGCTCGAACGAGCGGGCCTGTTCCCTGTAATTGATGAACTCCGGCGGAGATGCCCCAATATCTTCCAACCCCTTGACGGCCAGCCCTCCCGATATGGTCACAACCCGCTCGGAGTTAGGGTAAGGCAGCGGTCGCAAGATCACTGCGTTGACCACGCTGAAGATCGCGCTGGTCGCTCCAATTCCAAGCGCGAGAGTTATTATTGCGATAGAAGCGAAGACCGGCCTCTTAAGCAAAAGACGCGCAGCAAATTGCAGATCAGAAAAGAGAGTCTCAAGCCTTATGAATCCCCACATGGCGCGACTATCCTCCTTCGCAAGGGTGACATTGCCGAACGCTACCAGCGCCGCGCGGCGAGCCTCTTCGGGCGGCATTCCGTCTTCGAGATTCTGCTCGATCTCGATCTCGATGTGAGTGCGAATCTCCTCATCCAGCTCCCGCTCCGCTCGCCGCCTGTCCAGCCGCTTTACCAGGAACGCTAACTCTCTCCACAGACGCATGCTTGCTACCCCTCACGACTCTTCTGTCGGGTTGAGCACGCCCGAGACTGCCTCGACGAGCCGCTCCCATCGAGTCTTCTCGGCCGTCAGCTGTTTGCGGCCCGACGGAGTCAATTTGTAATACCGCGCCCGCCTGTTGTTTTCCGAAGTCCCCCATTCCGCGTCTATCCAACCACGCCGTTCAAGCCGTTGTAGCGCAGGATAGAGCGAACCGTGATCTACACGCAGCAACTCTTTTGAAGTATGCTCGATTGACCTGACAATAGAGTGACCGTGCTTCGGCCCAAACAGAAGCGTGCGCAGGATAAGCATGTCGAGCGTGCCTTGTAGCAAAACTAAAGGCGACTCGTCTGTTCTCTCCCTCACCATACACCCCTCCGGTAGAATATCTACCGGAGAATAAATCCGCTTGGGTAGAATGTCAAGGGGAGAATAATCTGGCGCTGATTTTACAGAGTTCAGGTTGCGGTTTTATATTTTGAGCCGGGCTTTATTACCGCCTCCGAGAACCGTTCCATCTCTTCGAGCTGCGGGCTGCATTGAAGCAAGAGCAGGTCGACGCCTGCGTCTTCAAAACCTTTTATGCGCTCCTCGATCTGCTCAGGAGTGCCGACAAGGCCGGAATTCAGCCCACGGTTAGAGACGGAGTAATCTTCGAGCGAGACTCGCTTTTCCAGCTGTGTGTTGGCGAGCCACTGTTGATAGTTATTGTACCCGGCGGCTGACTGCCGCACGTCTGTGATGCGCTGTAACTCTTTGCGGGCTTCCTCTTCGGTATCGCGGACGATCACGTAAGCGGCGACCCCGTACTGCATAGACGGCAAGCCGAGCCGCTCGCGCCTGGCCTTCATGTCGGTAACCTTCTCGCCTATCCGCGAAGGATCGTCGCCGTGCATGACATAAGCGTCGCAAAGCGATGAGATCATCTGCTTGGCTGCTTCAGATTCGCCCCCGGCATAGATGACCGGGCGCGGTTTTGTCAGCGGCTTGGGCTGCATCACTGCGTCCTCGACGCCGTAATAGTTTCCCTTGTAGGAGAAATGGTCCTCGCGCCAGAGGCGGTCTATAACTTCTAGCCATTCGGCTGTGCGGGCGTAGCGATCATCGTGCTGTTCGAAGTTCACGCCGTACTTTTTCGCTTCATCTGCCCACCAGGATGAGACCACGTTTAGTGAGAGGCGATTGCCGCCGCCTATGTGATCGATATTTGCCGCCTGTTTGGCCAGCAGGGCGGGGTTATGAAAAGTGGGGCGAACGGCCACCATCAACTCTAGCCGATGTGTAACGGCGGCCAACGCTGCGGCAGTAGACCAGGCATCGAGCGACGGCGCGTCTACGCCTTTTATGTCGTTCAGGTTCAGCTCGGCGATTAACGTGAGGTCGTAGCCAATCTCTTCGCTGCGCCGCGCGAGGCGGCTCACGTAATCCCACGACGCTTCCATCGCTTCGTCTTCGATGTTCCTCAGCCAGCCGCCGAAGACTGGGAGCCAGTACCCGTAGCGCATCTCTCCTCCTCCTCCAACAAATAATCGACAAGCCGCGCGTGAGGGTCGAATCCAAGTATACGCGGCGCGTCCGCAACGAAATTAGAGAGCGCGTTGATGTCGTAGTAGACCAGCGCTCCGTCGCGGTCGTCAATTAAGTATTCGATCCCGCCGAGGTCAAGATGAGCGGCGGCGGCGATTCGCTCGACCGTATCGATCACCTCGGCGGGCGGCGTGAAGGCTTCGACCTTCAACCCGCTCTTGGGCGCATCGACAAGGCAGATTTCACCGGCCGCCATGACCCCGTCTTCGACGCGGCAAATCTCGGCCGGGCAAAGGTTGAAGCTTTCGCCTTCGGTGAAAACCTTGATGGCATAAAGGTACTTCCCGCCCAGCGTCTCGACCCGTGTTATGTGACCGGCCCGCGCGGGGATGAACTCCTGGACGAGCGCGGTGCTGTCGATACCTAACTCAACCTGTCCAGCTTGCGCCGCGTTTGTCAGGGCATCAATCGTATCGTAGCGCACTATGCCCGCGCCCCTTCCGCCGATGTTGGGCTTCATCACGACGGGAAATCTCATGCCGCGCGCAGCCTCCGGGGCCTGAGCGGCGTTGTTTATAACACGCGTCTTAGGGAAGGCGATCCCCAGTGATCCAAGTAAACTCAGTTGCAGAGCTTTTGAAGTCTCAATGGCGAAAGCGTCCGACCCGTTGATGACTCGCACGCCTGTTCGCTCCAGGTGGGCCAGGTAGTTCCGCGTAAAAAATATCGCGTTGCCGTGACCGCGCATGTAGGCAGACGCGCTCATGCGGTTAAAAAACAGCGAGTGCTCATTCTCGATTATGGTCGGGTCGTAGCTATGGCTGCTCGCGTCAATCCGCGCATAAGAGACACCCCGCCGGTCGAGTTCCGCAAAAAGCGGGCGAAACCAGTCGGGGTGCTCATAGTATACGGCTATCGGTTTTTCGCTCTTCGTTTTTTCATTCCTCATGGCTTTGAAGGATATTAAGGTCTGCTTCGATTTTCTTCAATCCTTCAATCCGGCTCGCGGCTTACCTGTTGACCGAAGACATAGCGGCCTCAGGGTATCGACTGCCTGCGGCTGCGCCTTTCGGCGCAATCTCGTCTATGCGTTTCAGGTCTTCCGGCGTTATCTCGACATCGAGCGCGGCCGTGTTCTCTTCCATGTACTTGCGCCGCTTGGTTCCCGGTATCGGCACAATGTCTTCGCCCTGCGCAATCACCCACGCGAGCGCAAGCTGCGCGGGTGTGCACCCTTTTTCCGCCGCGATCTCTTCGATCCGCCTGACAAGCTCGATGTTCTTGTCAAAGTTCTCGCCCTGAAAGCGCGGGCTGTTGCGGCGATAGTCGTCCGGTGCCAGCTCATCAAAGCTCTTGATCTGGCCGGTCAGAAAACCTCTTCCGAGCGGGCTGTATGCCACAAAGCCGATTCCAAGCTCGCGGCACACATCGAGAATACCGTCTTCGGGCTCGCGGCTCCACAGCGAGTATTCTGTTTGAAGCGCGGTGACCGTGTGGACCTTATGCGCACGCCTGATAGTCTCAATGCTGGCTTCTGACAGCCCAATGTGCCTGACCTTTCCCTGCTCGACCAGACGCGACATAGCGCCAACCGTCTCCTCGATGGGCGTCTTGGTATCAACACGATGCTGGTAATAAAGGTCTATGGTCTCTACGCCCAGGCGGCGCAAGGAAGCGTTACAGGCCGAGGCCACATATTCGGGGCTGCCGTCGATGCCGAGGAAGCTGCCGTCTTCACCGCGCACGTTGCCAAATTTGGTTGCGAGCACCACTTCGTCGCGGCGACCTTTGATGGCGCGTCCGACCAGCTCCTCGTTCGTAAACGGCCCGTACATGTCGGCCGTGTCGAGGAAGTTGACGCCCAGCTCCAAAGCCCTGTGGATGGTTGCGATAGATTCCTGCTCATCTCGACCTGCATAGAATTCCGACATGCCCATGCAGCCGAGGCCGATGGCTGAAACTTTAAGACCTCCCCTGCCCAGCTCTCTCTTTTTCATTCCGTTCTCCTTTCAATTAACGCATCGGCCAGCAGCTCATAAGAACGCAGCCGCAAACCATGCTCGTGTATCATCGTCGTTATCATGATCTCGTCAACCGCCGTCTGCTCTCGAAACCGGGCCAGGACGGCCCGCAAGGTTTCAAGCGAGCCCGCAAGCAGACGCGAGCGGTTTGCGCGTATGATCTCTCGCTCGAAGTCCGTGTATGGATAGCTTGTCGCTTCGTCAACGCTTGGCAGCGTGGTCCTGAAATTTCCGGTCTGGAAGCGCAGCAAGGTCAATTCGGCCGAGCTTGCGAGCCTTTCCGCCTGCGCATCGGTCTCGGCGCAGACGACCGAGACGGTCAGCATGGACCTTGGCTCCGAAAAATAAGAGGACGGGCGGAAATGCTCTCGGTAAAGCCGCAGCGCCTCGACCGCAGGCAACGGGTTTATGTGGTGCGCGAATGCGAAACCGAGGCCCAGCTCGGCTGCAAGCCGCGCGCTGAAATCGCTTGAGCCGAGCAGCCAAAGCTCAGGCGTATCGACTCCGGATGGGATTGCCGTAATGTGCCGGTACGGGTGGTTGTCGGGAAATTTCCCCGAGAAGTATGCCAGCAACTCCGCGAGCTGTTCGGGGAAATCTTCCGCCGACAGCGCCGCCCGCGACCGCCTCAATGCGAGCGCGGTCATCTGATCCGTTCCCGGCGCGCGCCCTAAACCCAGATCGATCCTGCCGGGGTGGAGCGCTTCGAGCATTCTGAAAGTCTCTGCCACTTTGAGCGGCGCGTAGTTTGGCAGCATGACGCCGCCCGACCCGACCCGAATCCTTTTCGTCACGCTGGCGACGTGACCGATCATTATTTCGGGCGCGGAACTAGCTATCAGCGGGGTGTTGTGGTGCTCGGCTAACCAGTACCTATCGTATCCACGCTCGTCTGCGAATCGAGCCAGGTCAAGCGTGTTGAACAAAGCTTCCCTGTTCGACGAGCCGGAAGGGACCGGCGATAGATCAAGGATTGACAGGCGAAGCGGGCTATTAACAGTCACGTCTATCCCTCCTTAAAAGGCTAACATGGCGACGCGCGCGTCTGACAGGCGATTGCGCGGGTCTATCGTGTTTGACTTACTCATTCGAGGATGGTATAGCTCGACTTGCGTTTCAAAATAACCCTGACCAGTTAGCATTAAACAAGTTCGGCAGCGCCGGTTGCCAAAGGCTGTCGGGCGTCATGCTATGACCTCTAGCATTCAGGAACAAAAACTACAGGAGGAAGATTGAGATGAGCAAACAGGCGGGCAGTGTAGACAAGAAAGACTGGACCCCGGCGCGCGTGCGACAACAACTGCAAAATGCGGTGTACCTGGAAATGTGGACCGTGCCTCTCTATCTGGCAGCGGCCTATTCCATTCAATTACCGCCGGTCAAGAGCCAGGGCCGCCCCGAGTTCGGCAAAGTCCCGACGAAGTCTGACGGCAGCCCTGACTTCGATCATTTCAGCCAGACCAATTATAACCAGTTCGCGTTCAACAGCGTTCTTTCGGTCGCGATTCAAGAGATGCTCCACGTCGAGCTGGCCTCTAACCTGCTCAACGCGGTCGGTCCGGCCGACAACCTGTTTAACCGTGCATGGGTTAAGTTCACAGACGACTGGGCTCCAAACTATTCCGGCCCGCCGGCCTGCCTCGCGAACGCGCCGCTTCCTGAAGGCGTTCAATTGAGAGTCGGTCCCCTTGATCTCAATCAAGCTCGCCTCTTCCAGTGGATCGAACACGAAGACCCTATCCCGCCGGGCGACCCTGAGGCTTACAGTGAAACTTACACTTCCATCGGTGATTTTTACACTTCGTTGATGTACGGCATGACCGTTTGCTGGGATGAGCTTTACCCGCCCTCAGGCAAGAAGATCAAGGACCAGAAAAACCCGACCGCGGACGAGTTGTTTCAAAAGGATGATTGGGGTTCGACGCTTTCAAGCATGCCGGTCAGCGGATTTACAAACGAGCTTCAGCAAACCGACTCGTCAGGAGTTTATGGGTTCAGCATAAAGATTTACGGCCCGCCTGCCGACGCGCTCAAGCGGGCGCAAGCGGCGATGACCGCCATTAAGGCGCAGGGTGAAGGGTCAGGCGCGGGCGAAGATATCCCGCAGGAGTTCCAGCCGACCCAGGGCGAGCCCATCGAAATATTCCTCGACAAGTTCACCCACTGGGACCGGTTCACGCAGACGCTGAAGAGAGTGCTTGAAGGGACAGTGCAGGTCTACAGCACCAGCGCTCCGCAGAATCCCCCGCTGCTTCGGGATTTGCAAAACGTCTTGAACCAAAGCCTCTCGTCTTTCCTCGCGAGCCTTGAGGTGGTATTCAACGATTCAAAAGCTTCGCTCGATATATGGTCTATGCGCACGCTGGGCAATCGAATATTACAGATTTGGCAAAACGGCGGCGTGCCCGAATTGAAATGGCTCAACCCCGACGACGCCATAGACAAGAAACGCCAGCTCAGCTTGCACGCCTGCCAGGGGCTCAACACTTGCGCGGGGCTGGGGCTTGACAACAGCGGGACGATGGCCGGCAACGGCGACTGCGCTACGGCCTGGGTCCACACTTGCGCAGGGTCGAACCTGTGCGCAGGTCAGGGCGGCTGTGGCTTCGCCCGTTCCGATCAAGACTCGAAGAATTTCGCCGTATCCCCGAACGAAAACAGTTGTAAGAATCTCGGCAACTGCGGCGCCCCGATCCCTGTCGGGCAGGTCTTTGCTGACGGCGCCATGGGGGCGGACGGCAAGCCTGCGAAGGGAGACGTATGGGCCTACGCGCGAAAACTCTTCATACAGGACATGAAGGCACAGAAGAAGAAGGTCTATGCGGGTACGCTTGAGCCAAACGACCTCCGCAAAGCCCTGAAGTAGTAATAGCTTCCGAAGGGACCGCTTATGAATCGACTGAACCTGCCGAATCTCGGTCTTGGGGTCGGCCTGCGTAGCCAGCACTTTCAGCATGTGCTGGACCACACCCCCCCGGTTGAATGGTTCGAGATTATCACCGAGAACTTCATTGACTCGCGGGGCTGGCCGCGATATGTGGTCGACCGCATCGCGGAGCGATACCCTGTCGTGATGCACGGCGTTTCCATGTCGATAGGAAGCTCGGAGCCGCTCGATCTCGACTACCTTGCAAAGCTCAAACGTCTGGCACAGGAGACCGGGGCCGCCTGGGTTTCCGATCACCTGTGCTGGACGGGAGTCGCTGGGCGAAACACGCACGACCTTCTGCCGCTGCCGCTCAACGAAGAGTCACTTCGGCACGTGGCGGAGCGCGTCCGCATGGTCCAGGACTTCTTAGAGCGGCCGCTGATACTGGAAAATCCGAGCACCTATCTGCGCTTTGCGGAAGATACGTTTCAGGAATGTGAATTCCTGGCGGCGCTTGCCAAAGAGACGGACTGCGGGCTCCTGCTCGACGTCAACAACGTGTACGTATCGAGCGTGAATCATGGCTTCGACCCCCACGATTACATTCTCGCGATACCGCCTGAGCAGATCGCCCAAATTCACCTCGCGGGCCATGCGCACTGCGGTACACACATCGTAGACACACACGACAATCACGTGACGGACCAAGTCTGGGAGCTTTATCGCTTCGCTTATCGCCGAACGGGTGAATGTTCGACTCTTCTGGAATGGGACTCCAATCTACCTGAGTTTCCTGCGCTTCACGCCGAAGTCTTGAAGGCGCGTACTCATATCGCCAGCCCTGCTCTCATTGATGGATCACGGAAGGTAGAAGCCTGCGGAGATAATCGCGTCTCGAATGGAGCATTTGCCGGAGCGCATCCGCCGCTCGCGGTCCAACCGGAGCGATTATGAGCAACGGCCTTCGCCTGGATTCAAGACTGTGCCAACTCCAACATTGGATGCAGACGGTTATCACTCACCCTGAGGGCATAAGACCGCAGATGACTTCTCTTGAAGTGGTCGGCTCGACAGGGCTCTCGGCCACCGAGCGACTGGCGATTTACAGCCGTTCCTATCACGTTCGGCTTCTTCAAAGCTTTCAGGCGATGTTCCCGGCTCTCGGCTACGCTCTCGGCGAGGACATCTTTAACAGTTTCGTATGGGATTACCTGTCACATCATCCGCCGGTGAGCTACTCGTTGAACCAGTTGGCGGATGCTTTCCCACAACACCTCGCAGAGACACGCCCTGATACGGACGCGCCGCCGTGTGAGCGAGAACCATGGCCTGACTTTATCATCGACCTTGCGACACTCGAACTGGCCTTCTTGAAAGTCTTCGACGGGCCGGGGCTCGAAGATCAGCAGCCATGTTCACTAACAGACCTTCGGATTCTTGGAAGAGAATCGTTCATTAAGGCTCGCCCCAGGCCTGCCCCTTGCCTGCGACTCTTTGGGTTCCGCTATCCTGTGCATCTTTACATGCTCGCCGCTCGACGGGGAGAGCCCGCAGAGTTGCCTGAACCTGCCGAGAGCTTTGTGGCGATGACGCGGCAGAACTACCGTGTAATCGTGCGCGAGCTTTCTTCCGAACAATACGTTTTTCTTAAAGCCCTCGACGGGCAAAATCGATTGGGGGATGCGATTCGAATGACCCGACTCTCGACTGATCTGTGCGAAGGCTGGCTCGTTGATTGGTTAGACAGTGGGTTCTTTGAAAGTTTACAGTAGCCGCGCGAAACGGCTCGGATTCGATTGATCGATTGACGATCTGACATTAAGATTTACCACCGGTCAATAGATGCGCGGTAAAAATTTAACCAGGTTTCGGAGGAGATCGGTATGCTCTTTAAGCGGACGTTTTTTGCAGTCGCATCTCTTTTCGCATTCTTCTGCCTCGGGTTTGCTACGGGAGGCGCGGAGAGAGTTGCCACAAACAACGGCGTAAAGGTGACGGGAGGGTTGATCTCTGGCGTTACCGCTGACGGCGTGCGCAGTTTCAAGGGCGTACCTTTCGCCGCTCCGCCGACAGGAGAGCTACGCTGGAAAGCGCCGCAGCCTGTCGCGGCCTGGGAAGGTGTTCTCGCGTGCAAGGATTTCGGGCCGGATTGCCCGCAAGCGTCCTACCCTCAAAACTCGCTCTATTACTCTCCGCCCCGAAAGCAGAGCGAAGATTGCCTGTACCTCAACGTCTGGACCTCGGCCAATCAGGGCGACAGGCGACCTGTGATGGTCTGGATTCACGGCGGCGCGCTTACGCGCGGGTCGGGCGCAACGCGCACGTATGACGGGACCAACCTGGCTAAAAAAGGGGTGGTCCTTGTAACGATCAATTATCGACTCGGCCCGCTCGGTTACCTTGCGCATCCCGAGCTGACTGCCGAATCTGCAAACGGCTCGTCTGGAAATTACGGTGTGCTCGATCAGATCGCGGCATTGAAATGGGTGCAGCAGAACATAGCGGCATTTGGCGGCGATCCCAACCGCGTGACCATCTTCGGCGAGTCGGCTGGCTCGTGGAGCGGCAACGTGCTGGTAGCGTCACCGCTCGCGAAGGGGTTGTTTCATCGGGCAATAGGCGAAAGCGGTGCGCAATTTGGGCCTATGGCCTTTTTGAAGGAAGACCGGAATAAGCTTGCCTCGGCCGAAAAAGTCGGCACTGCTTTTGCAAAGGCGGCGGGAGCAGATTCGTTAAAGGCTTTGCGAGCGGTCCCCGCAGAGAAGATAGTCGATCTCTTTAACAACGACCCGGCGGGCAAAGAGTTCAGGACCGCGCCGAACGTTGACGGCTGGGTGTTGCCCGACGAGATTCGCAAGATATTCGAGCGCGGCAAGCAGAATGACGTGCATACAATCGTCGGCTCGAATGCCAATGAGATGTCGGTCTTTATCCCCCCGGCTCTGCTGCCGAAATCGCTTGAAGCCTACCGCAAGCGCGTCGGCTCGCAGTACGGCGAGATGAGTAAAGAGTTTGAGGCGGTCTACCCCGTCAAGAGCGATACGGACATAGCCGCTGCGTTGCTAGCCAGCCAGCGCGACATAAGGTTTACGCTGCCGATGAGGACGTGGGCGCGCATGACTGCCACAGGGCGCTCGAAAGCTTACCTATACTACTTCAGCCACGTCCCGCCCAACCCGAACAGCAAAACGCTGGGGGCGTATCACGCCGCAGAGATCGCATACGTCTTCAACAATCTCAACCGTCAAAATACACTGCTCACCGAAACAGACACCAGGCTTGCCGATATTATGTCCAGCTACTGGGTGAATTTTGCGGCTACGGGCGACCCGAACGGCAAGGGGCTGCCGAAGTGGGCGGTCTATAATCGCGAGCAGGAACCTTATATGGAGTTTGGGGACACGGTCGAGCTTCGCAACCATCTACTCAAAGACCAGCTCGATTTCCTTGAGCAGTTTCAAAAACAGCCCTAGCCGGGCAACTCCTGCTGGCCTGTGACCGTTATGCCGCGCGTGATTCTGGCGGATACAAACCTCTGCCGCGCGCGGCACATCTCCATACGTCGCCGCTAGAGTCTTACCCTTCTCAAGACGCTTCTGAAAATCTCGTAGTATTGGCGGACAAGGTATGGTATCTTGCGCTCAACGGTTCGGGTTGTAATCGACATGGCCATATCAATCTCATAGGCTCATTGGCGGAAGGAGATCCGAGATGCGAAAGCTGGCAAAGGTGTTGATACTCGCCTGGTTTATTCTCACCACTGCTTTTTTAGCGATGCCGCGACTTGTCGAGCTGCAAAGAGTATTCGCAGACGGCAGGTCTAATCAGCCGGTTCCGCCCGCGCCTGGTGACGTCAAATACAGTCTTTGCCAGGATGCGAATGAGAGCGGGTTGCCTCTGCCAAGCAGCTTTAGGACGCCCGAAGAGCAAGCCAGATTTCAGAAGATGCTCTGGGACTTTCTCGACAAAGGCAAGTACGTCGAGCTCGGATGGTGCAAGGACAAATGGGTCCGCGACACCGGGCCGTTTGTTAACGCGGCGCAAGACGACGGGCCTTTCAATAACCCCAAGTACCAGGGCACTCATCCGGCAGTCAGGGTCTACTACTCGCCGTTGATGATGAAATGGCTGGTTGGCGGTCGCATAGGCGCTGTGCCGGACGGCGCTATGATAATCAAAGAGCAGTACAACGCTATCAGCGGCGACCCGAACAGCGGGCCTCCCGCGGTCCGCTACCAGGAGATGACCGAGAAGGAGATTAAAGAGAAGTGGGATAAGTTCAAGGACTGGACGATTATGATCAAAGATTCGGCCGCGTCTAAAGACGGCTGGTTCTGGTCGGAGCTTTACACAGGGATGCCGCAGGATAGCTACGAAGCCCCTTTCCGCGTTCTAAGCGGCGGGTTCGGACAATACTGCGCTCGTTGCCACTCATCGGCCGAAAATGAATTCACCTTCGCCTCGCTCGCAAATATCGAAGGGTTTCCCGGCATGCCGCTGACCTTTTTCATCGACCACTCGTGGAGGCCCGACGAAGACGATGTGCCGGCAGAGATGGAGCAACCGGCCAATCACCCGAAATCGGCCCCTCCGGGCGACGGCGCGGTCATGGCGAAAGCGGCTGCGCCCGCCGAGTGGCCGGTGCCGCCCGCGACGATGTCGAATTTCAAGAAGTTCTTTGCGCGCAGCCCCGAAATGCTCAACCGTATAAAGACCTTGCCGGGTGAAAACTATGATCACATCTACGCGGGGCCGAAAGGCGCGGAAGAGTTTCTAACGTCGAACCAGTGCTGGTGGTGTCACACAGGCAATAACACATTGGGAGCGATGTTCACGACAGGCAGTGATAAGTCCACTCCTGCGAACATCTCGCCTTATGCCGAGTGGCGGTGGTCGCCGATGGGGCTTGCCGGTCGCGACCCGATCTTTTTCGCCCAGCTTGAAAGCGAGATAAATTTTCTCGAAACGACAAAAGACCCTGCCAAGAGAGAACAGCTAAAAACACAGGTCACGAACCTGTGCTTCAGGTGTCACGGCGTGATGGGCAAGCGGCAGCTTGACGCAGACCACGGCTATGACCCGACGAGCCCGGATAAGACTAAGAAGGAGCCGGACTTCAAACTGGATTTCGTTTACAACACAGACATGACGAGCAAGGGGTTCAAGTATGGAGCGCTCGCGCGCGATGGCGTCAGTTGCACCGTCTGCCACCACACCGTCGAAGATAAGCAGCCGGGCGGTAATCTTGAGACTTCTCTCGATTACTTTTTGAAGAACAACATCACCGGGCAATTCAAAACCGGCAAAGCGGACGAGCTGATCGGCCCGTTCAAAGACGACGAGATCATCACCCGCCCGATGGACCAGACGCTCGGCATAAAGCCCAAGTATGACAGCTACATCCAAAACCCGCGCCTGTGCGGGAGCTGTCACACGATTGATCTGCCGATTCTCGATAAGCCCGATTGCGGCCAGCCCGGCGCGTCCGACACGGATTGCTTTAGCATTGAGCAGGCGACATACCTCGAATGGCTCAACAGCGAGTTCCAGACCGAGTACCCGGCTACGGGCAAGAACCCAAAAGGGCAGACTTGCCAGGACTGCCACATGCCTACGACCTTCAACACGCTCGCGGCCAATGGAGCCGTGGTCAAGATTCCATACCGCACACAGATGGCCACCATCGAAGACAACAACTATCCCGCATCAGAGCACCGTGCGCCCTATGACGATATAAACGTGCGTTTCAGGAAAGAAGGGTTCGCGCGCCACCAGTTTCAAGGGATGAACCTCTTCATGGTCTCGCTGTTTGCGAACAGCAATTTGACGAAAAATTACGGCACGGACACGGGACCGGCGTGGGCCAACCCGATACTCGGCATTCGCATGAATGACTGGATGGTCGGCGGCTTCAACCTTCCCTTTTCCGATGTCCCCGCGGCGGTCGATAATTTCATCCAGCAAGCCAAGAACGATACCGCAGATGTGGACGTGACGATGCAGGCGTCAAACGAGCCTCAAAAACTGGTGGCCGATGTTAAGGTCACTAACAAGACAGGCCACCGGCTGCCGAGCGGCGTGGGGTTCCGCCGCGCCTTCATCGAACTCAAGGTGACTCAGAAAGACGCTGACGGCAAAGAGTATGTCGTCTGGGGGTCCGGTCTTACCAACAATATCGGCGCAATCGTTGACCTTAACGCGTGCAGGAATTCATTGAATAAGAAACGCCTTACCGAAGAAGAGATCGAGCAATGCACAGATGTCTTGCCTTCCGAGCGCGTGGGTTTGAACGCGCCCGGCGGCAAGGCGAAGGCATACCAGCCGCACTTCTATGCGCCATACACCTCGGAGGGGGGTGCGAGAGCGAGCCACGATGCCAAATGCGCGAAGGGGCCGCAATCAAATCCTATAACGAGCGAAGGCGAGGTGCAGATTTATGAAGAGCTGGTCAAAGACGCGACAGGCAATTTTACGACGAGCTTTATCCGCCGCGACCAGGAGTTTAAGGATACGCGGTTGCTGCCGAGGGGATGGAAGAAAGACGGGGCCGACCTGCGTTTGAAAGGCAGGTATCTTGAGGCGACTCATCCTGTGCTCGTCGATAAAGCCGGGCAACACCTCTGCTCGGATACGGACAGGTATTACACAGACGGCAGCGGCACAAGCGTCGTGCGGTACATAATCACGTTGCCAGCGGGCGTCGATCCAAAGACCGTGACCATAACGGCGACATTGCAATACCAGTCGATACCGCCTTACTTTCTAGGCCAGCGGTTTGAAGGAGTGCTGCCGGGCGGGCCTTCGACTGCGACCGAACGGCTCTGCTTCCTGACCGCATACGCGGACCTGACCAAATCGGTGGCCAACCTGTCGCAGTACCCGGACAAGGCGTTGAGCACACCTATAAAGAACTGGAGGTTCCCAATCGCTTCAAAGTGGACGACGGTGAGATAGTTCTTTTCAGTAGCGATGCTTCATCGTTGATGTTTGGCAAGCTCATCCGTGTCGCCTGTTATGAGGCGCGCGCTGCGTTCGCGCGTGAAGTAGGCCCAGGTCCACTCGCGCATGACCATGAGCCGGTTGCGAAAACCGATCAGCAGAAAGACGTGCACGAATGCCCACATCAGCCAGGCGATAAAACCCGACAGTTGCCATCGCCCTATCACCGCCACGGCGCGGTTCCGGCCGATGGTCGCCATGCTGCCTTTGTCTTTATATGTGAACGGGACGCGCGGTTTCCCTCGCAAGTCGCGGAGTATGTTTGCAGCCGTGGCCTTCCCTTCCTGCATGGCGGCAGCGCCCAACCCCGGTACAGCCTTGCCTTCTGCGTCTTTTAGTGATGCCATGTCGCCGATCACAAAGATCTCCGGGTGGTTTTTTATGGTCAAATCGGGCTCGACAAGGACCCGCCCCGCTCTGTCTGTCGGCGCGCCAAGCGATTTGCCGAGCGGGGACGCGGCGACTCCTGTCGCCCAGACGGTCACGCTGGTTGGAACCCACTCATCGCCGACTTTAATTCTTCCCGACTCAACCGCCTTGACCATGCTGTTGAGCCGAACCTCCACGCCAAGTTCTTCTAACTGCCTCTTGGCTTTAAGCGACAGTTCTTTTGAGTAGACGCCCAGCACACGGTCCGCGCCTTCGTAGACAGTGACGCGGGCGGCCCTTGTGTCAATCGCCTTGAAGTCTTTCGCCATAGCGCGGCGCGCGATGTCTGCAATAGCCCCTGCGATCTCGACCCCCGTTGGCCCGCCGCCGATGACCGCAAAGTGCAAGGGTTCGTGCCGACCGTAGAGGTATGCTTCGCGCTCGGCAAGCTCAAATGCGAGCAAGACGCGGCGGCGAATCTCAACAGAGTCTTCAATGGTCTTGAGACCGGGCGCATGCTGCTCCCATTCGTCGTTCCCGAAGTAGGAGTGACGCGCCCCTGCTGAGATTATCAGGTAGTCGTAAGCGAGTTCCGCACCGTCCTTCAATTTCACCAGCCGCGCGATCCGGTCGACGGCTGTGACCTCACCAAGAATGACTTCGACGTTCTGAGCGCGATGTAGGATTCGGCGGAGCGGCGCAGCAATTTCGCCCGGCGACAACACAGCCGTTGCCACCTGATAAAGCAATGGCTGAAAGGTGTGATGATTTTTACGGTCTACAAGAGTGACCGCGACAGGGGCTCCCGCCAACGATTTCGCGGCATAGAGGCCGCCAAACCCTCCTCCGACGATCACTACACGCGTCGGCTGCTTGTTGCTGGTCGAGCCGGCTTTTGTCATCGTGTGGGCCGCCGATCATTGAGCCTGAGCAATCCTGGCCAGCTATCAAGACCACTCATCGGCAAGCCCACTCGCCTGTTGCCTGTCAGCATCAAATTCATGACCCTTTCCTGGTAACCTTTGCAGCCTTTATCTCATCGATGAGCTGGTCCAGACTCTGTTTAAGCTCCGGCTCAATTGCGAGGCAGCGGCTGAAGTCGCTCTCTGCCGCCGCCGTCTCTCCGGCCAGCAACCGCGTCAGCCCCCTGTTTGCATAAGCAAGCGCATAACCCGGATCAAGTTGAATCGCACGGTTAAAGTCTGTGACCGCCGCCGAGAGCTCCCCTTTTAGCTGTAGAGCCTTCCCGCGATTATTATAGGCCAAGACATTACGCGGGTTCATCTTTATAGCCTTGTCGAGATCGGCAACGGCCCCGGCCAGCTCCCCTTTTACGCAGAGCGCAGCGCCGCGATTTGCATAGGCTTCACCCAAACGAGGGTTGATCGAGATGGCCTGGCTAAAATCGCTGATAGCTCCATCCATATCTTCTTTGGCTCGCCGCGCAATGCCCCTGTTGTTGTAGGCAAAAGCAGAACGCGGGTCGAGCGCGATGGCTCTGCTATAGTCGGCAATAGCTCCGTCCAGGTCTCCAATCGAATGCCGGGTTCTGCCTCGCCCCACATACGCATCCGTATAACGCGGGTTGATCCTGATGGCTTTGTCAAAGTCCTTTATTGCCCGGCCTGCTTCTCGCTTCGCGGACAATGCCACGCCCCTGTTGTAATAGGCCAATGCGTTTAAAGGATCGACCACATAGACCTGCTCATATTCTGCGCGCCCGGCGCTGCCTCCTGCAAGGTTGTGTATCACATTCTCCTTGCGAGCTTCGGCGGGACGAGTATTGACCTCAATCGCCCTGCTGAAATCGGCTATCGCCCCGTCTAGATCGCCCCTGTTGTAACGCGCCATACCCTGCTTCAGATACCGCTCCGCAGCAGCAGGCGTCTGTGCCTGACCATTTGCCCATAAGAGAGCCGACAGTATCATCGCTACCTGAAAACGGATTAACATCGCTGCCTTATCGATCTTCATATTGCCTCCTGACTGTCTCACATAAAACGAACGGTCGTGCTTATTCAAATCAGGGCAGGTATCCCCGCCTGGTTTCTAATTTCGCATTGAGTGATTAAGTCGAGCGTCTGGAATTTAGCAGTGACTCGAAAGCCACTTTAGCTCTGGCCTTGGCTTTAGGGTCGCCGAGCAGCCGCGCGGAGTGGTGGTACATAAGCATGATGCCGTACAGCTCGTAAGTAAACTGTTCAACATCGACATCGGGCCTGAGATGGCCTTCGCTCACTGCGCCTTGCGCGGCATTTACGAGCGTGTCGAGCCAGTCCTTTTGAAGACGGACAAGCGTATCCCTGACAGGCCCGGAAAGATCATCGAATTCCGCCGCAACCTGGACGAAAAGGCAGCCCCCTTGAAGAGAAGACTGCTCCGGCCATTCGCACCAGTGGTCGAACAGAGCCTTAAGACGCGGCTCGCCGCGCCGCGCCTTGAGCGCAGGTCTGATTACCACGTCAACGAACTTCTCGGCCCCCGCTTCAAGCGTTTTTAGCTGCAACGCTTCCTTTGACTGGAAGTGTGCATATAGGCCGCTCTTAGAGAGATTCAGGTCGTCGGCAAGCGTCCCTATAGTCATCCCGCCGAGCCCGACCTTGCTGGCAAGCGCCACCGCGTGGTCGAGTATCTGCTGCCGTGTGATCTCGCCTTTACTCATAAACAACCTCAAAATAGCACGACCGTTCGGCCAATGCAAGAAGAATTTTCATATTTTATGGCTAAGGCAAACGCGCGCTCTCAGGAAGGTCGAGGACGCGCCACATGTACCAGCTTGCAACCGAGCGGTAAGGTCGCCACAGCTCGCCGTGCCGAGTCAGTTCTTTGGGTGTGGGCAGCTCCTTCAATCCGTACAAGAGCGAGAACCCTTTGCGTACGGCATAGTCGCCGACTGGCAGAACGTCTGGACGGCCCAGCCCAAACATCAGCAACATCTCTACGGTCCAGCGCCCGATTCCCCTTACCTGCGTCAGAGTCTCGACTATCTCCTCATCGCTCATCCGCCTCAGCCTTGCAAGCGTAGGGACGGTGCCGTTGACTGTCCTGGCAGCGAGGTCCCTGAGCGACTCCAGTTTATTGCGCGACAGGCCCGCTCCGCGAAGTTCTTCGTCGGACGCCGCAAGAATATCGGCTGGACTGAGACGCCGGCTGCCGAACAGCGCGAGCACGCGCGCGTGTATTGTCGCGGCTGCAGCGCCGTTTAGCTGCTGGTAGATTATGTTTCTTGCCAGAGCTTCGAACGGGCTGCGAATTGCACGAATCTCCATACTGAAAGGACCGGCCCTCTTTATCAGCAGCGATAGCCTTTGATCGACCTTGGAAAGATGCCTGACGGCGACCTTGGGGTCGAACTGATACCCCGGATCGCCGCCCTCGCGCCCCTCGCCGTTATCGCGCTTTGTCATTCGTCTCTTTCTCCACCCGCCGGGCAAAACAAGCCCTTGTAATATAGCTACCAGATTTCCTATAATGCCGCCGACATAAAAGGTACCTGGTATCACCCTTGGGTTCTTAACAGATCATAATTTCATGTTCGTGGCAGAATCAGTTTTGCGTAGTAACTATGGCCACTCCGTTTTTCAAACAGGGTTAAACAACTTTTCTAACACACAATAGTCTTACTCTCGAACCTTTTAGGCAAGCGTTCCAGGCTGTATAAAAACAAGGGCTCTTTAAAGATGAGGTGCACACATGGCGGAAGACAAGCCGTTATCGACCAAAGACCTCTTCCTGCTCGCGGTAGGTTTGAACAGGCCCAAAGAGATTCCTTCCGATAAGACCTCTGCTGAGAAGTACTGGCTCAAAGCGGATGGCTCGCTTCGCGATACGGAGTGGAATGACAACTGGATCAAGAACCCCGCGCTTGCCTGGAAAGGCGTCCGCTACCGCGACTGGCTGCTCGGAAACATCGCGGTCAATATCACGGGCCACAATCAAGATTTCAGCGCCATCTCTGAGAACATGCTCGTCTCGCTCGACGTGCTTGCGAAAGAGTTCAAGCCTGGCATGCAAGATGCCTCCCCTGCGATCAAACAGATTGTCTCCAAGGGTGAGTATGATCGCAGTTTTCTGACCACCTTGTCGGCGGGCCTTTCCAAACAGACGAGCAATGGTAAGGAAGTGATCCTTCTCGGCGTCGGCATGAGGCGGCGGACGCGCATCTGGCGGCGCGGCGATGAGGGGCAGGCATTGCAGGCCGACGTTGAATTCTTCGTCCCCTTTTACGTTGCCCCGGCCGAAGGCCAGAAATCGGACGACGCTTTTCCGGGCGCGCGCTCCATCTGCGCAGGCATCGCGCTCACGCGGGCCAACGGCGGCTCAGTCGGAGTAGACAAGGACGAGAATCAGCTTGCGGCTGTGCGATTCAATTTCCGCATACCATTCACTCCAAAGACCCGCGACGAGGAGAAGGACTTTGTAACCGCTTTTGATCCTCCCGTAATCAACGCACAAAAACGGGAAATGAAGAAGGAGTCGGCCTGGAAGGATTTCAAAGACTGGAAAAAGTTCGTCGAGAATTTCTGCGCCTCTGCCGAAGGCGGCGAGCTTTTGAACGCTCCCGTGGGCCCGCTCCTGCTTGAGACGATCTCCGACAGTAGCGGCGTCAAGGACATCGTTCTTAATAAGAAGAAACGGGGCGAGATTAAAGAAGAATCGGCTGAAGTAAAAGAAGAGCTTAAGCAGGCGCTCGATCTTCTCAAGAATCTCTGGGAGGTAAAGAAAGGACCGAAACCCGAACAGGTCATCCCGAATTCCAGCACGCGCAGGCTGGGCGGGTTGCTCGATTCTCTGGGCATCCTTGAGGGCAAGGGGACCGGGGCCGGCAATTACAAATACACTTTGAAGGACCTGTCGCGCCTGACTGTTTGGGATGTCCTTGATGGCGCGGTCGCAGAGCTGGACGGCTTTCCGCTTTATATAAAAGGCGTGGACCCTAAAGACGATAACGGAACACGCATGGCATTCACGCTCGCATCGAAGATCGACGAGACGGATACCACGAAGCAATACATGGGCCTGGCTGGCCTCGCATACAACATCCCTATCGAGGAGTCTTCCGACAAAAACTCGGATGACAACGACGACGACGCGATAAAGATCGCGCCGATCAAGGGCGGCTCCGATGACGAAGGGCAACCGGAAAACAAGGCCGAGATGAGGCTGCACCTCGGTAAATGGTTTGACGGCGAGACGCTCGACGACAACTGGTTTCGCCGCCTGCTGCCCGCTCAAGGCTCTGAAAAATCTGCCTGGAAGCGACGGGTTCCGCTGCCCGGCATACGTCTTTTACCCATCAAACGCGTTCAGGAGACCGGGAAAAACCAGGCCTCTTATTCGTTGGAGCTTCGCGGCGATCTCTTGAGCATCGGCTTTGACATCAAAGGGACTACGAAAGAGGGGCTCACGTTTCTAAACGCCAAGAAAGGGCCGTTCGCATATTTCGGGCTGGGCGCGGTCGAGGTGCGTCTCGCGCTTCTTTTGTCTCCCGACCGCGTTGCAATTGGCGGCGGCGTTAAGCTCAAGAATTTGCGTCTTTCGTTTGGCCCGAAAGAAGCCGGTGAAGAGAAGGAATCGGACGATGACATCCTCGGCGCGCTTAAGCTGCTGTTTGCCGAAGATGACGAGGCGAACCCGGAGCCGGAAGAAGATGACGCGCCTCTGAAGACACGGCTGGGCGGGAAGAAGATAGACAAGTTCTCAATCTCTGTCGGCTACCTCTCGCCGCTCACGGTAAACAGCGGCGGCACGCTCGACATACAGCTTTATGACAAGAAGGGCAACCGGGGCAAGATGGTCTGGATTCCCATTGATCGTCAATTGGGCACGGTCTACTTCAAGCAGATAGGCATCGGGCTGAAAGATGTCGAAAACGTCGAACTGGGCAACGGGAAAGGGCTGAGCGATAGCGCGCAACTGACCCTTGCGCTTACAGGAGGTTTTCGCTGGCCTGTATTCGAGATGGGCTTTATCGGCGCTAAGCTCATCTTTCCGCTGAAAGACCCCTCCAGCATCTCATTCGGTCTCGACGGCCTCGATCTTTCGTTCAAGATCGGCCCGGTCATGATCTCAGGTAGTTTTTTGAGGAGCGGTCTTGAGTACGCTGGCAGCCTTACGATTGACCTGCCCAAGGTTTCAATCGGGGCGATGGGCTATTACGGAAACCTTACCCTCCTCAGCAAAGCGTTCGGCAAGGAGGTCGTGGATGAACTGA